>NZ_CP117849.1:0-1365812 GCF_026151165.2 Cryobacterium sp. SO2 | reverse complement strand
CCTGATGGCCGGGTCCGGCACCGTCACGCTCGATTCCTCCCACGCCGGGTCGTTCCCGGTGAACTGGAAGGCCAGGGCCGAAGGCACCGCGAACACGACCAACCCCGAGGAACTGCTGGGCGCCGCCCACGCCTCCTGCTTCTCGATGGCACTCGCAAACATCCTCGCCGGTGCCGGCCACACGCCCACCAGCATCCAGACCACCGCGGCCGTCACCTTCGTCGCCGGAACCGGCGTCACCGGCAGCCACCTGCTCGTGAGCGCCAGCGTGCCGGGGATCACCGAGGACGAGTTCGAGGCGTTCGCGCAGGATGCGAAGGTGAACTGCCCGATCTCGCAGGCCCTGACCGGGATCCCGATCACCATCGAAGCCGAGCTGGCCTAAGCGGCAGCCGGACATCGTCATGCGAGTACTCATTTCCGGAGCCTCCGGGCTGGTCGGCACGGAGTTGCGCCGTCAGCTGGAGGCGGCAGGACACACCGTCGTGCGCCTCGTGCGTCGCCCCACGCGCAGCTCGGCCGAGATCCTGTGGGATCCGGCGACGCTGAGCCTGGACCCCGCGGTCTTCGACGGCATCGACACCGTGGTCAACCTCTCCGGAGCCTCGATCGGGCGCCTGCCCTGGACCGCGTCCTACCGGCGCCAGATCATGGAGTCGCGGGTGCAGGCCACCCGCACCCTCACCGACGCGATGCGGCGCTCCGCCACGCCGCCAGCCGTGCTGCTCAACGCGTCAGCGGTCGGGGTCTACGGCAACCGGCCGGGCGAGGAGCTCACCGAGGAGTCCGCGCCCGGCAGCGACTTCCTCGCCACCGTGGTCACCACCTGGGAGGCTGAGGCACGCCTGGCCCCCGAGAACACCAGGGTCGTGCTGCTGCGCACCGGGCTGGTGCTCGCCAAGGGCGGCGCCCTGAAGCCGCTGCTGCCGATCGTGCGTCTTGGCCTCGGCGGCCCGCTCGGCCGCGGCACGCAGAGCTGGCCGTGGGTGAGCCTGCACGACGAGGCCGCCGCGATCGTGCACCTGCTCACCTCCTCACTGAGCGGCCCGGTGAACCTCACCGGCCCCACCCCGGCCACCGCCAACGATGTGATCAAGGCCGTCACCGTCGCGCTGCGCCGGCCGTTCCTCGTTCCGGTTCCGGAGAAGGTGCTCACCCTGGCCTTGCAGGATGCCGCCAGGCAGCTGCTGCTCGCCGACCAGCGGGTGAGTTCGGCCAAGCTGGAGGCCGACGGGTTCAGGTTCACCCACCGCACGGCCGCCGAAGCTGTCACCTGGATGCTGCGCTAGCCGCCCCGCTCTGCCCCGCTCTGCCCCGCTCTGCCCCGGCCCGCCCGGCCCTGTTCCGCCGCTGACGGGCCGGGCCGGGCGCCCGGGTCACACGCCGTTACGCGGGCACCGCGCCACCCCCACATCCGGGCTCCACCGCGCTGCGCGGGTCACACGCCGTTTCGCGGGCACCGCGCCACCCCCGCACCCTTGGTCCACCGCGTTACGCGGGTCACACGCCGTTACGCGGTCACCGCGCCAGGCCTATTTCGGGCAAAATCGCGCTGCGCGGGTCACACGCCGTTTCGCGGGTGGCGTGCCACCCCCACACCCTTGGTCCACCGCGTTACGCGGGTCACACGCCGTTACGCGGGCACCGCGCCAGGCCTATTTCGGGCAAAATCGCGCTGCGCGGGTCACACGCCGTTACGCGGGTGGCGTGCCACCCGCGAAACGGCGCCGCACCCGCGCATCGCCTGCACAGCTCACCAACGGGTGCCCGCCGGTGCCCGCCGCAGACCGCGCGTCTACCTGGCCTGTCCCGGGACCGGGGCAGATCTCCCACTGCGTCAGAGTCCCAACAGCGGCAGGTCCGACACAGAAACGAGTCCATCACTGCGGCAGGTCCTACACAGAAACGAGTCCGTGACACCGGCGGGTCCTTCATCAAGGCCAGTCTTGGACGGCGGCAGGTTCCATACCGTCAGATCCATCACATGCCAGTCTGGAACACCGGCAGGTTCCTCCCCGCAGAGCCGTCACAATCCAGTCCTTCACGGTGACAGGGACTTTGCGGCGGCAGATCCTGCCCACGGCCAGCCCGTCACAACGGCCGCCCCTGCACAGGGGCCAGTGACCGCCATTTCGCACGGAACGAACCCAACGCCAGGCCCGGCGACGACGAGCGCCGACACTGGCCGCATGACTGAATCCCGCGACCAGAGCGCCTCCCCACCGGCCCTCCCCCCTGAACTACTCCTCGCCGCCGACTATCGGCGCGCGTTCGGCGGTGACCTCCGCCTGCGGCGCGGTGCCGAGCGCGGCCACCTGCATCGCCTTGGCTGGGGCCGATACACGCCGATGGCGGTCTGGGAGGCGCTCGACCGCGACCAGCGGTATGCCCTCCGGGTGCGGGCCGCCGCGCTCGGCCGGGGCGGCGCGCTGCCGCTCTCGCACCAATCCGCGGCGGCGGTGTGGCAGTTGCCGCTGTTGGCACCGTGGCCGGAGGATGTGCACTTCCTCACCGAACGGGCGACAGGGGGACGTTCGGAGCCCGGCGTCCGCAAGCACGCGGTGGGCTTCGATGCCCGGGATGTGGAGCTGCGCGACGGCGTGCTGGTCACGACGGTCGCTCGCACGGTGATTGACCTGGCAACCGTGGTGGATCTCCGGTCGGCGGTCGCGGCCGCAGACCGGGCCCTGGCCATCGACCGGTCCGGACGAACGATGCCGCTCACCGACCGGGCGACGCTGCTCGAGACGTGGGAGCGGATGCTGCCCTTCCGCGGCTCGGTGCGGGCCCGAACTGTGATCGACTTCGCGTCACCCCTGTCGGGCTCCCCCGATGAGTCCGGAAGCCGGGTCAGCCTCGCGCTGGCCGGGTTCACCGAACCTGTGCTGCAGCATCCGTTCGAGGTCGACGGCCGCACTGTCTTCACGGACTTTTTCTGGCTGCACCTGCGCGGGGTGGGAGAAAGCGATGGCCGGGTGAAGTACTTCGACCCCGTCATGCTGAACGGACGCACCCCCGCTGAGGTGGTGTACGAGGAGAAGGTGCGGGAAGACGCCATCCGCCGGCAGGTGCTCGGCTTCGTGCGGTGGGACCACGCCACCGGGTTGAGCGTGCCGCGTTTGACGGCCCGGCTGGCGGTGCTGGGCCTCACCCCTGGCCGTCCCCGGTTGTGGGAGCGCTGAGACCCGGCCGGTGGATAGTTGGGCGGAGTTGCGCGGGTCATACGCCGATTCGCGGGTGGCACGCCACCCGCGGAACGGCACGGCACCCGCGCAACGGCTCGCGGCGCGCATCGGCTGGCGGCGCGCGCGGCTCAGGGCGCGGAACTGCTCGGAGCGGAACGGCTCCAGGCGAGGAGCGGCACGGAGCGGCTCAGGGCGCGGAGCGGCTCAGTGCGCCGACTTCTCCAGGGACATCGCCGTGCGCAGGGCGCCGCGCGCGCGGCGACGGTCGCCGGAGGCGTCGTAGGCCAGTCCCAGCCGGAACCAGGCCCGCCAGTCCTCGGGGGCGGCATCCACGGCGTCGCGGTACCCGGGGAACTGGGCGTCGGCGGCCTCGCGGTAGGGGCGGCCGCTGGGCCGGCTGGGCAGGTCATTGACCGGCAGCTCGCCCTCGGCGTCAAGCTGGGTGACCAGGCGTTCGCACCGGAGGCCGAAGAGGATCTCGCGCACCAGGGCCCAGGCGCCGATGATCGGCAGCACGATGAGCGCGACCCCGATGAGGATGCCGACCGGGTCGCCGCTCTGCACGAACAGCACGGCTCGCCAACCGACGAGCACCAGGTAGAAGACCAGCAGGAGGGCCATCACGACGACGGCGATACGGCCCTTCATTCGCCAGGCTCCATCTCGGCCTCTTCGGGTTGGGCCGGCGGCACCGCCGGTGCCGGGGCAGCCTCGGCGGGCTCGCCGGCCAGGCCGAGGTCGATGAGCTGGTCCAGCCCCACGGTGACGCCCACACAGTCGCGGGCGGCGGCCAGGGCCACCAGGATGCCGCGTTCGTAGGCGTCGGCCGAAAGGGTGTTGTGGGTGATGGTGAGGGTCTCCCCCGCACCGCCGAAGATCACGTCCTGGCGGGCGAGCACCCCGGCCAGCCGCAGGCTGTGCACCGGAACCGTGGCGATCTGCTGGCCGCGGGCGCGCTGGTCGATGTGCGGGGCGGCGACGGGGCCGAGGCCGGCGCGGGCGGCAGCCATCAGCTCGGCGGTGCGCACCGCGGTGCCGGACGGGGAGTCGACCTTGCCGGCCTGGTGCGCCTCGACGATCTCGATCGAGTCGAAAAACCGCGCGGCGAGGGCGGCGAAGGCCGTGCCGAGCACGGACCCGAGCGAGAAGTTGGGGATGATCACGGCGCCGACATCCGTGCGGCCCGCGAGCCTGTGGCCGAGGGTGTCGATGCGGGCCTGCGACCAGCCGGAGGTACCCACCAGGACGCGGATGCCGTTGTCGAGGGCGAAGTCGACGACGCCCTGGCTGACCGCCGGCACGGTGAGGTCGATGGCCACATCCGCGCCGAGCATCTCGGAGAGGGCACTGGCCGAGTTGAGTCTGGCGACCAGGTCGTACCCCGGATCCTTGTCGACCAGGTCGCAGACCAGGCGACCCATCTTGCCCGTTGCGCCGATGACGGCCACCCGTGTTGTCATGCTGCCAATCTACCAAGCGTGGCGGTTGCCCCCGGTGCCGGGGCACGTAGCCTGGGTGCATGCCAGAATTCACCGCGGTCTCCGTGACCGATGCCGGCTCGATCGCCCTGCTCACCCAATACTTCAGCGACCGGGCGTCGACGTTCCCGCACGCCGGCGGGTACCGCACGACATTCCCGGCCCCCGAACAGTTCGTGCCGCCCCTCGGCCAGTTCCTGCTCGTGAGCGACGAACCGGGCTCCCGCACCTTCGTCGGCTGCGGCGGCATCCGTCGCATCGACGACGGGGCGGATGGCGCGGTGCGGTTCGAGGCGAAGCACCTGTGGCTGCAACCGCAGGTGCGCGGCCGCGGCTGGGGTCGGCTGCTGCTCGCCGAACTCGAGAAGCGGGCCAGGGGCTTCGGGGCCACCGAGATGGTTCTCGACACGAACGCGAGCCTCGAGGCGGCCGGCAAGCTGTACCAGCGCTCCGGCTATGAAGACGTGGTGCCGTACAACGACAACCCCAACGCAACGAACTGGTACCGCAAGGTCCTCGTCTAGCCGCCCGTGCGTGGCCGTCGGCGGTGCTGGTGAGCCGGGCAGGTGAGCCGGGGCCGGTTAGAAGAGCAGGGGGTCGGGCAGACCGGTGCGCAGCTCGACGGGCAGGTGGCCGAGGTCGTTGTGCGTGACCAGCGACCACGGGCGGCCGGGCTTCTGCTGCAACACGGTGAGGCCGCAGTTGGCCTGGTTGATGCTGATCCAGCGCCAGTCGGGGGCGCCGAGTACCTCGCGCACGAACCAGCCGATCACGAAGTTGTGGGTGATCAGCAGGTCGTGCCGGGGTCCGCGCTGCGGGTGCAGGAACTCCGCGGCGGCGTCTTCCATCTGGGCGCGGCCGGCCTCGATCTGCGCCTCGCTGACGGAGTTGAAGAACGGCGAGTACGACTGCGGCATCTCCGGCGCACGGCCGGTGGGGATGCAGTCGAACAGCAGCGGCGACGCGACCGGGGTGAGCGACGGCAACCGCTCGGCGATGATCGCCGCGGTCTCTGCGGCGCGCTGCAACGGGGAGTGCCAGGCGCCGGTGAACGGCACCCCGCCGAGGCGTTCGGCGATGAGGTGCGCCTGCCGCTTGCCTCGCGGGGACAGCGGGCCATCCGGGAGGCCGTACTCGGCATCCTGTTGTTCGCCGTGTCTCACGAGGTAGAGGTACTGGGGCATCATCGCCCTTTCGGTTGGTGGAGCGTCGAGCCGGATCTGGGGCTGCCGTGCAGCGGCGGGTCAGTTGAGCGGGAGCGGCGCTGCGGCGCGCGGCACGATGCCGTCGAAGACGTCGTCGTCCAGGGCGCCGACGGCGGCGACGGAGAACGGCCGTGAGGCCATGTCCACGGCCAGCTGCTGCACGTCATCCGCGGTGACCAGCGCCAGGCGTCGCAGCGCCTCGTCGAGGTCGACGAATTCGCCGAGGGTGATCTCCGAACGGCCCAGCCTGGACATCCGGGTGTCTGAATCTTCGAGGGCCAGGGCGGATGCGCCGGAGAGTTGCCCCGATGCCCGCTTCATCTCGTCGGCGGTCACGCCGTGCTCGGCAAGGCGGTGCAACTCGTCGAGCATGATCTCGGCCACCTGCCCGGCCTTGGCGGGCGTGCAGCCGGCGTACATGCCGAAGATGCCGGCGTCGGAGTAGCCGGGCGCGAACGAGTACACGGAGTAGGCCAGGCCGCGCTTCTCGCGCACCTCCTGGAACAGGCGGGACGACATGCCGCCGCCGAAGATCGAGGTGAGCACGTTCATCGCCACCCGGCGGTCGTCCGCGGCCACGAGGCCCGGCACGCCGATGAGCATGTTGGCCTGCTCGAGCGGGCGGTGCACCACCGTGACGGGTCGGCCCTGGCTGATGACGGCGGCCGAGCCGGAGCGCCGGCCGACGGGCGCGGCGTGCTCGCTCAGGTCCCAGCCGGCCTGCAGCAGCGACCGGGTCACGGCGGCCACGAGCACGTCGTGGTCCACGGCGCCGGCCACGGTCACCACGAGGTCTTGCGGGCGGTAGTTGGCCCGGTAGTGCTCCCAGACGGCGTCGCGGCTGGCGGCGCGGATGGTCTCCGGGCTGCCGCCGATCGGCCGGCCCAGCGGATGCTCGCCCATCACGGCCTGGAAGAACCGTTCGTTGGCGACATCGGCCGGGTCGTCGTCGGCCATCGCGAGTTCCTCGAGGATGACGCCGCGCTCGGTCTCGAATTCGGCGGGGTCGAGCACCGACGAGGTGATCATGTCGGTGAGTACCTCGACCGCCATCTGCAGGTCGCGGTCCTGCACCTTGGCGTAGTAGCAGGTATATTCCTTGGCGGTCATCGCGTTGTGCTCGCCGCCGACGGCGTCGAAGGCGATGGCGATGTCCAGCGCCGAGCGCGCTGCGGTGCCCTTGAAGAGCAGGTGCTCGAGGAAGTGCGTGGAGCCGAAGTGACCGGGTTGTTCGTCGCGGGAGCCCACAGCCACCCAGTAGCCGATGGTGAGGCTACGGCTGCCCGGCACCTGCTCGGTGACGATGCGCACACCGCTCGGTAGCACGGTCCGCCTCACGAGGGACTCGCCAGCGGCCCGAAACGACAGTTCGGTCAGGTCAAGGGGAAATTCAACGGCACCGTTCATATCCCTTCCACCTTACGACACGTGTCTGAGCGGATGCCGCAGCCGCCGGCCCGGCGACGGGATCCCGCCGGCCGTGCCCTGTCGCGGTTGACCCGGTCATGTTACTGTCGCGCTGTCGAGGCCGGTGCCTCCCCAAAACGTCGGGTTCGATCTGACTGACGCCCTACGCCGACACCTTGTCCAGGTCCACCATGTCGGCCCGGCCCAGCTTCACGGCGGCTGCGGCGACGAGGGCCTCCACATGCTCGGGGCGGCTCGCGCTGGCCACGGGGGCCGCGACGTTGTCACGCGCCAACAGCCAGGCCAGCGCGATGGTCGACGGCGCCACGCCGTGGTCCTCCGCGATGCGCTCCACTGTGCTGAGCACCTTGAGGCCGGTGCGGTTGAGATACGCGGCCGCGCGGCCGGCACGGACGCTGTCGGTGAGGTCGGCCTTGGAGTGGTATTTGCCGGTGAGGAATCCGTGCGCCAGCGCGAAGTACGGCATCACGGCGAGGCCCTGCGCGTGGGTGACCAGCGCCAGGGCGGATTCGAACGAGACCCGGTTCATCAGGTTGTACGGGGTCTCAACGGCCACGAAGCGGGGCAGACCGTTGGCGGCGAGCACCCGGGCTTCCATCAGCCGCTCAGCGGTGAAGTTCGACGCGGCGAGGTGGCGCACCGCTCCGCTGCGGATGAGGGTCTCCATCGCCCCGAGGCTTTCCTCCAGGGGCACGTCGAGGTCGTCGTAGTGGAAGTGCAGCAGGTCGATGTGATCGGTGCCGAGGCGTTCGAGCGACGCGTGCACGGCGCCGACGATGCTGCGCGGCGAGAGTCCGGGATTGTCGCGGTTGCGGCCGATCTTGGTGGAGATGACGATGTCGTCGCGCACCCCGCGGGTGCGCATCCACGACCCGATCACGACCTCGCTGCGGCCGGCGGCGTAGCTGTCGGCGGTGTCGAGGAAGTTGCCGCCGAGTTCCCAGTGCCGATCGAGGATCGCCATGGCGGTGTCGCCGTCGGTGGTCCAGCCGAAAACACTGCAGCCGAGCGCCAGCGGGTGCACGGTGAGGTCGGTGTCGCCGAGTCTGCGCCGGATACCGGGAGCCGACAGGCGGGAACGCTCGGGGATGGTGACAGGTTCGGTGTGCTGCACCTGCACGGGGTGGGTCTGCAGGTTGCCGGTCTCCACGCTGTCCACTGCCGCACTGTCTGTCGAAACACTGCCCACCACCGCGCTGCCCCTCATGCCGTCACCACCCGATCTACCCGCCGTCGCGGTGCCCGCGCCAACCCGTGTACAGCCGAGAATAACCCGATCCAGATTTTCCGCTGGGGGCGCGCGGTAAGCGTTACCGAAACGTTCGGCTTCACCCCCCGTTCGGCCGAAAAACGCCTCCTGTCCAGCCCATCGGAACGGGCGGGGAGTAGTCTTTCCGGCATGTCAGACTCCGCACTGTACGACATCCCGCTCGCCCTCATCGACGGCACGCCCACCACCTTCGGCCGGTTCGCCGGCAAGACGGTGCTCGTGGTCAACGTGGCCTCGAAGTGCGGCTTCACCCCCCAGTACGCCGGACTCGAGGCGCTCTACCGGCGCTTCGCCGACGACGGCCTGGTGATACTCGGATTGCCCTGCAACCAGTTCATGGGCGAGGAACCGGGCAGCGAAGAAGACATCCAGCAGTTCTGCGAACTCAACTTCGGCGTCACCTTCCCGCTCACCGCCAAGGTGGATGTGCGCGGCAAGAACCAGCATCCGCTCTATGCCGAGCTGACCAGGTTCAAGAAGGGCGTGCTGCCCGGCCTGATCAAGTGGAACTTCGAGAAGTTCCTCGTGAACGCCGACGGTGTCGTGGTCGACAGGTTCGCCTCAACCGTTGAGCCGGAGTCGGCCCAGCTCGTGGCCGCGATCGAGAAGGCGTTGGTGCGAACAGCCGCCTGACGTGGTCAGGCGTCCCAGCTGCACACGCAGAGTTCGTTGCCCTCCGGGTCGGCCAACACCCACCAGTCCGGGGCGTGTTCGTCGGTGAGCAGCACTCCCCCGACGTCGATGATGTCCTGCACCCGCTCCTCGCAGTCGGCCACCGGCACGTACACGTCGAGGTGGATGCGGTTGCGCTCGGTGCGCTGGATCTCCATGTGCTGGAACCACACCTTGGGCCCCGTCCCGCGCGGGTCCGTGAGTTCGAGGGCGTCGGCCGGACCCGACTCCAGGTAGCCCAGCCCGACCCGCCAGAACGGGCGCACGGCCGCCTCGTCGCTGCAGTCGATGGCCACATCGGTGCGGCTCGGCGGCAGGTGCGTGGCCCTGGCCGCCTGCTCCGCCGCGAGTTCCTGGATGCGCAGCGCCAGCCGGAGGTCGCGTTCGGTGACGCCGCCCACGTCGTGGGAGCTCAACGTGAAGCCCACCGACCCGAATGCCAGCGCAACATCCGGATGGTGGTTCAGCGCTTCGGCGTCGGCGGCGACGGCATCGACCAGGCGCACCCCGGCGGCGAAGTCCCGGGTGCGGTAGTCGGCGTACAGGGCGCCCTCGAGGTGGATGAAGTCGCCCCCGGCGAGCACAGAGTGGGTCTGGGCAGGAGTGAGGGTCTGGCGGGTGTCGTCCATTCGACCACTCTTCCGCGCACCGTGGGCCCGGTCAACCCTGGCCGGAACTGCACATTGCCCAGCCGCGCAACTGCGTCGCGTCACAGTGTGCAATGTGCCCTGTTCTGGGGCCACCTGGCGTGCTAACGTCAGGCAGTATGCACCGTCTGGACAAAGTCGACCTCGAGCTGCTCAGGGCCCTGTGCGCCGACCCGCACAGCACATACGTGGGTCTCGCCCAGACGCTCGGGCTCTCCCGCAACACCGTGCAGGCGCGGATGACCCGGCTCGAGGAGTCGAACGTCTTCCTCGACTTCGACCGGCGGATCAGCCCGGCCGTGCTCGGCTACCCGCTGACAGCGTTCATCGAGGTGTACATCGAGCAGAAGCGGGCCGCGGAGATCATCGCGGAGCTCACCCTGATCCCCGAGATCGTGCAGGCGCACGGCATGAGCGGCGCCGCCGACCTGCTCATCAGGGTGGCCTGCGCCGACGCCGAAGACCTCTTCCGCATCGACCGCACCATCCTGGCCTGTGCGGGCGTTGAACGCACCGAGACGTCCCTGGCGATGGGCGAGCTCATCCCGTTCCGGGTGACCCCGCTGCTCGAGCGTGGCGTGCAGCCGCGGCCCTGACCGCGCCGCCGCATCCTTCGTGTGCGCCGCACGCGCAAAAAACCCGCCCTGCCGAAGCAGGACGGGTTTTCCGTCTTACCGACGCACCTGGCGAGAGGTGGTCGGCAGAACTAGCGACTAACCTTCGGCCGGAGCTTCGGGTCCCTCGGATGCAGCGTCACGACCGTGCGTGTCGGCTTCATCGGCGAGGACCGGGGCGAGCGAAAGCTTGCCACGGTCGTCAATCTTGGTGATCTCAACGAGGACCTTCTGGCCCACGCCGAGGACGTCTTCGACGTTCTCCACGCGCTTGCCGCCGGCGAGCTTGCGCACCTCAGAGATGTGCAGCAGGCCGTCCTTGCCCGGGAGAAGCGAGACGAAGGCGCCGAAGGCGGCGATCTTCACGACAGTTCCGAGGAACTGCTCGCCAACCTCGGGGTTGGTGGGGTTCGCGACGGAGTTGACCATGGCGCGAGCGGCCTCGGCCGAGGGACCATCGACGGCGCCGATGTACACGGTGCCGTCTTCCTCGATCGAGATGTCGGCTCCGGTCTCGTCCTGGATCGAGTTGATCATCTTGCCCTTCGGGCCGATGAGCTCGCCGATCTTGTCAACGGGGATCTGCACGCTGATCACGCGGGGCGCGGTCGGTGCCATCTCGTCGGGCTTGTCGATCGCGGCGTTCAGCACGGCGAGGATCGTCGTACGAGCATCCTTCGCCTGCGTCAGCGCGCCGGCCAGGACCGACGCGGGGATGCCGTCGAGCTTGGTGTCGAGCTGGATCGCGGTGACGAACTCAGCCGTGCCGGCAACCTTGAAGTCCATGTCGCCGAGGGCGTCTTCGGCGCCGAGGATGTCGGTCAGAGCCGCGTAGCGGGTCTTGCCGTCGACGGTGTCGGAGATGAGGCCCATGGCGATGCCGGCGACCGGGGCGCGCAGCGGCACTCCGGCGTTCAGCAGCGACAGGGTGGAGGCGCAGACGGAACCCATCGAGGTGGAACCGTTGGAGCTGAGCGCCTCGGAGACCTGACGGATGGCGTACGGGAATTCCTCACGCGTGGGCAGCACGGGAACCAGGGCACGCTCAGCGAGCGCTCCGTGGCCGATCTCGCGACGCTTGGGCGTGCCGACCCGACCGGTTTCACCGGTGGAGTAGGGCGGGAAGTTGTAGTTGTGCATGTAGCGCTTCTTGGTGACCGGGCTCAGGGAGTCGATGGTCTGCTCGAGCTTGAGCATGTTCAGCGTGGTGACACCCAGGATCTGGGTCTCGCCGCGCTGGAAGATAGCGGAACCGTGCACGCGCGGGATGACCGCAACCTCGGCGTCGAGCGGGCGGATGTCGGCCAGGCCGCGTCCGTCCATGCGAACACCCTCGTTGAGCACGCGGGAGCGCACGACGAGCTTGGTGACGGACTTGTACGCCGCGCCGACCTGGTTGTTGGCTGTGGCGGGCAGTTCGCCGGCTTCGACCTTGGCCGCGATGGCGGTCTTGACGGATGCCTTGAGCACGTCGTCGGCATCCTGACGCGCGATCTTGTCGGCGATCACGTAGACGTCCTTGAGGCCGTCGTACGCCAGGGCAGCGACAGCGTCGTAGACCTCGGTGGTGTACGGCGGGAACAGCGGGTAGTTGCCGGTGGGCTTGGACGCTGCGGAGGCGACCTGCTGCTGGGCGACGATGAGCTGCTTGATGAACGGCTTGGACGCCTCGATACCCTCGGCGATGACCTCTTCGTTCGGCTTGATGGCGCCGCCCTGGATCAAGGTCCAGGCGTTGTCGGTCGCTTCGGCCTCGATCATCATGATCGCGACGTCTTCGCTGCCATCGGCATCCGCCACAACGCGGCCGGCGACGACCATGCTGAACACGGCCTCTTCAACCTGCGAGTGCTTCGGGAAGGCGACCCACTGGCCGGAGCCGTTGTCGTCGGGGATGAGGGCGACGCGGACGCCACCGATCGGGCCGGAGAACGGCAGGCCGGCGATCTGGGTGGACATGGACGCGGCGTTGATGGCCAGGACGTCGTAGTACTCGTCGGGCGCGATGGCCAGAACGGTGACGACAACCTGGATCTCGTTGCGCAGGCCGTCGACGAACGACGGGCGCAGCGGCCGGTCGATCAGACGGCAGGTGAGGATCGCTTCGGTCGACGGGCGACCTTCGCGGCGGAAGAAGCTGCCCGGGATGCGGCCAGCGGCGTACATGCGCTCTTCGACATCGATGGTCAGCGGGAAGAAGTCGAAGTTGTCCTTCGGCTGCTTGCTGGCGCTCGTGGCGGAGAGAAGCATGGTCTCTTCGTCGATGTAGGCGGCGGCTGAGCCCTGCGCCTGCTGGGCGAGACGCCCGGTTTCAAAACGGATGGTGCGCTTGCCGTACTTGCCGTTGTCGATAACGGTCTCGGCGAACGTGATTTCTGGACCCTCCATATGGGGGTTCTCTCCTTTGTTTAGACTCGTTTGCCCGTGTGGCGCGCGAGTGGGACATCGGAGCAGGATCAGGCAGAACTAGCTGCCGAACATGTGTTGGGCGCTGACGTTGCTGGCCACCAGTAGAAATTCACCAACGGGGCTGCGCTCTGGGCGCGCCGTGCGTTGGGAAACCACCACCGAGGACCAGCGTCCTGCCAGTCTGCTCCGGGTACTGCGGGTAGATCCGAAGAACTACCTGACCAACCCTAGCAGAACAGGCGTTAAACGATAGGGATGGCGGCGTCGAAGACCGGCCCGTCGGCGCAGACCAGCGGACCCTCCACGCTCGGGTCGGTGCGCACGGGGGCGGCGCAGCCGTGGCAGTAGCCGAGGCCGCAGGCCATGTGCGCCTCGAGCGAGGCCTGCACCGGCACGCCCCAGTGCGCGCCGAGTTCGGCGGCGAGGCGGGCGAGCACGCCGGCGCCGCACACCATGACCACGTCGGGCGGGGTGGTGTCGGGGGTACCGCCGTCGAATTCGGCGCGCAACCGGTTGCCGAGGGTGGCCAGGTCGCTGGAGCCGTCGTCGTCAGTGGCCTCGATCACGCGCACACCCAGGTCGGCGCAGTCGCTGCGGCCGAGCAGCTGCTCCGGCCGCTGGCCGCTGAGCACCATGGTCGTGCGGATGCCCGCTGCCGCGGCGTCTTCCGCTGCGCCCATCACCCCGCAGACGCCGACGCCCCGGCCGATCAGCAGGGCCGAGCGGGTGGCGGCCGGAAACTCGAAGCCGCGGCCGAGCGGGCCGGTGACCTGCAGCCGGGCGCCGACGGGCACGGCGGCCAGGGCGCGGGTGCCGCGGCCGACCACACCGTAGATCAGCTCGATGGTGCCGGGCCGGCTGGTGGTCGCCGGCCGGCGGCGGTGGATCGCCATCGGCCGGGGCAGCAGGATCCGGTCGCCGTCGTGCGGCGGCACCGTGATCATCATGAACTGGCCGGCCTGCGCGGTGGCGGCGATGGTGTCGCTGGCCAGAACCAGGCGGTGGTAACGCTGGGCCACCGGCTCGTGCAGGAGGACCTCGGCGTCGTCCCAGACCGGTTGCGGGCGGGGCACGGCCGCGCGTGGACGCACCGAGATGAGTCCGTCGAGCGCCGCGGCATCCGCCTGGGCGAAGGCGCGCTGCCGGGCGGCGGCCGCACGGCCGCGGAGGTAGGCCTCGGTGGCGGTGCTCGTGGGCGGGGTGCTCGTGGGCGGGGTGCTCGTGGGCGGGGTGAGCGTCACGGGGTGGGTCCTGTCTGGCCGGCGGGCGAGGCAACCGGGCGGCCCTCGGGGACGGGCTCCTGGGTGAGCGGCTGCGTCAGTGATCGTGCGGCCGTGCCGAGCACGTAGCGTTTGCTCACCCGGCACCTGCTGATGAATTCTTCGTGCTCGAGGGTGGCGAGCATGCGGTGCATGCTGGCCAGCGGGATGCCGAGGGTGTGGTGCAGCTGCTGGATGGTGAGGCCCTGCGGGTGCCCGGCCAGGCAGGTGAGGGTGTCGAGGGCACGCACCACCACGGCCATCGGTTTCGCGGCGGCGCCCATCAGAACGCCTCCGATTCGAGCAGCTCGCGGATGCTGCCGGCTCCGGCGTCGAGGCATCGTTGCCGCAGCCCGCGGGCGATCTGAACCGCGGCGAAGGGCCGAGCGAAGCCGGCCGTGCCCACCTGCACGGCGCTGGCGCCCACCGAGAAGTAGTCGAGGGCATCGTCGACGCTCTCCACTCCCCCACAGGCGATCACCGGGATCTGCACGGCCCGTGAGGCCAGCCAGACCAGCCGCAGCACGATCGGTTTGATCGACGGCCCGGACAGGCCCCCGATCACGTTGCCGAGGATCGGCCGGCGGGTGATCGGGTCGAGCGGCATCGCCGGAATGGAGTTGGCCACGCAGACCGCATCGGCGCCGGCCTCCTCGGCGGCGCGGGCGCAGTCCGCGATGGATGCAACGAGCACCGGCAGTTTCACGATGATGGGCTTGTCCGTGACCCGGCGCACGGCAGCGACGACCGCGCGAATGGCGGCGGGGTCGGAGCCGATGTCGGTGCCGTCGCGGTCGAGGTTGGGGCACGACACGTTGAGTTCGTACGCGCTGCCGATCTCGCGCAGGGCCTCAACGACCGGGGCGTATTCGCCCGGCCGGTGCCCGCCCACGCTGATGATGGTGGGGGCGTCGAGGGCCGCGTAGCGGGGGTGCAGCTCGGCCAGGTAGCCGGCCGGGCCGCGGCTGGGGATGCCGACGCTGTTGACCATGCCGGCGGGGATCTCGGTGAGCCTGTGCACGGGGTTGCCGCCGCGGGCCGAGCCGAAGACGGTCTTGGTGACGGTGGCGCCGAGTTCGGCGACCGGGATGAGCGCGCCGAGTTCGGGGCCGAAGCAGCCGGATGCCGGCATCACCGGGCTGCGCAGGGTGAGGGAGCCGATCCGCACGGACAGGTCGACGGCGGTGGCGTCCGGTGCCGCCGGTGTCACGGCTGCGGCGGCGAAGAACGCGGCGCGGGCATCCGGGACCGCCGTGGCATCGAGAACGGGGACCATGCGACGACCTGTCTGCGCGGTTGTCACGGCGTCCGTCTCTGCGGACGCACTCTCTCCGGCGCACCGATCCCCAGTCTGTCGCCCGGCGCGAAGGCCGGGCAGAGCCAAAAGTCCCGCG
Organism: Cryobacterium sp. SO2; assembly: GCF_026151165.2. NCBI lineage: Bacteria > Bacillati > Actinomycetota > Actinomycetes > Micrococcales > Microbacteriaceae > Cryobacterium > Cryobacterium sp. SO2. The sequence continues at coordinate 1,350,251 of NZ_CP117849.1, read as the reverse complement.
GTGAGGCGACCTGTGCAATGCGCCCCCTCAAGCACGCGAAAGCGGCCGTGTGGTCACCTCAGCGAACTGAGGTGACCACACGACCGCTTTCGTGGAACCTAGCGGGGCGGGAACATCCCGCTGGGGTTGAAGCCGGCGGGCAGCTCGAAGGGGTCGCGCACCCGGGTGGAGCGGTCGGAGCGGGCGACCAGGGCCGCGAGCTCCCCCGCCGCGCGTTCGATGCGCGCCGGGAGGGTGGCCACGCGGCTGTCGATCCGGCCGCCGCTGTCTCCGGTGCCCCAGTCCTCCGACGCGGCGAACACCGACGTGGGCACCACCACGGCGTGCAGGTAGGTGAACATCGGCCGCAGAGCGTAGTCGAGCGCCAGGGAGTGCCTGGCCGTTCCCGCTGTCGCGCCGATCAGCACGGGCTGGTCGGTGAGCGAGCGGTTGTCGAGCACGTCGAAGAAGGTCTTGAACAGGCCGCTGTAGCTGGTGGTGAAGATCGGGGTGACGGCGATCAGGCCGTCGGCCGCGGTGACGGCCTCGATCATCTCTTCCAGCCGCGGGTTGGCGAACCCGGTGAGCATGTTGTTCATGATGTCCTGCGCGTAGTCGCGCAGCTCGTAGGTGACCACGGTGGTGCTGATGCCCTCGTCGGCAAGCCGCGCCACGGTGGCCGTGGCGAGCTTGTCGGCGAGCAGCCGGGTCGACGACGGCTGGCTGAGCCCGGCGGAGACGACCGCCAGAGTGCGCTCGGTCATTCCTAGGCTCCGGTCTTGCCGGCGCCGGCCAGGCCGAACGCGGCACCGGATGCGCGCCGGTGCGGCGCGATCGCGGCCGAGGTGTCGAGGTCGTCGCGCAGCACGGCTGCGGTGGCAACCGGCGCCTGGGCGGCGAGCACCAGGGATTCGTGGGTGGGGCCATCCGGCACATCGGCGGGACGGTTCTTCGCGAACTCCTTGCGGAGCACCGGCACGACCTCCTCGCCGAGGATGTCGAGCTGCTCGAGCACGGTCTTCAGCGGCAGGCCGGCGTGGTCCATCAGCCAGAGCTGACGCTGGTAGTCGCCGACGTAGTCGCGGAAGCCGAGGGTGCGGTCGATGACCTCCTGCGGGCTGCCGACCGTGAGCGGGGTCTGCGAGGTGAAGTCCTCCATGCTCGGGCCGTTGCCGTACACCGGTGCGTTGTCGAAGTAGGGCCGGAATTCGCTCTTGGCGTCCTGCGAGTTCTTGCTCATGAACACCTGGCCGCCGAGGCCCACCATGGCCTGCGCGGCGGTGCCGTGGCCGTAGTGCTCGAAGCGGTTGCGGTAGTACTTGACCATCTTGGCGGTGTGCGAGGCCGGCCAGAAGATGTGGTTGGAGAAGAAGCCGTCGCCGTAGTACGCGGCCTGCTCGGCGATCTCCGGGCTGCGGATGCTGCCGTGCCAGACGAACGGCGGCACGCCGTCGAGCGGGCGCGGGGTGGACTGGAAGCCCTGCAGCGGTGTGCGGAACTGGCCCTCCCAGTCGACGTAGTCTTCACGCCAGAGCCGGCGCAGCAGCGCGTAGTTCTCCAGCGCCAGCGGGATGCCCTGGCGGATGTCCTGGCCGAACCACGGGTAGACCGGGCCGGTGTTGCCGCGGCCCAGGGTGAGGTCCACCCGGCCGTCGGCGATGTGCTGGAGCATCGCGAAGTCCTCGGCGATCTTCACCGGGTCGCTCGTGGTGATCAGCGTCGTGGCGGTGGAGAGGATGATCCGCTCGGTCTTGGCCGCGATGTAGCCGAGCATGGTCGTCGGGCTCGACGGCACGAACGGCGGGTTGTGGTGCTCGCCGGCGGCGAAGACGTCGAGGCCGACCTCTTCGGCCTTCTGCGCGATGGTGAGCATGGCCTTGATGCGCTCGTGCTCGGTGGGGGTCTGCCCCGTGGTGGGATCGGTGGTCAGATCGCCGACTGTGAAGATTCCGAACTGCATTTTCAGCCTCCAGGATTCAATGCGTTTGCATGTATGTGGGTGTCAACGGCAGTCGGGACGATCTTATTCCCGGCACCTCACCGGTGCGGCCAGCCGGTTCCGCGCGGCTCGTCGGCGAGGGTCAGCCTGGCCAGGGTGTGCTGGATCGCGACGGCCGCCGCTCCCCGGGCCCAGGACGAGACGCCGCTCTCGTCCACGCTGATCTGCAGGGCGGAGGCCTCGGGGTCCCGGCCGGCGCGGGCCGTGCTGACGATCTCGTCGGCCACGACGTTCCACAGCCCGATGCCCTCGCCCGAGAGCACGACGGTGTCAACCATGGCCAGGTTCGTGATGAGCGCCACGAGCCGGCCGAGCGCCCGGCCGGAGGCCCGCAGTACGCCCAGCGCGGCGGGGTCCCCCGCTGCGGCGAGCGCCAGCACCTCCGGGTAGGCCACGTCGCGTCCGAGCATCCGCCCCACGGTCGCCTGGATGCTCGCCTCGGTGAGCATGGCCTCCGAGCAGCCGCGGTGTCCTAGGGCGCACTCCGGTCCGTCGGGGTCGAGCGGCAGGTGTCCGCCGAGGCCCAGACCGCTGTCCCTGGTCGTAATGACCTGGTCGTTCACGACGAGGCCGTAGCCCACGCCGATGCCGATGGTGAGCACGGCGAAGCTGGACGTGCCGCGGCCCGCTCCGAACCACTGTTCGGCGGCGGCGAGGCCGGCCACGTCGTTCTCCACCAGCACCGGGATGCCGAGGTTCGCTTCCAGTGCCGACGCGAGGTCGACCTCCCGCCAGCCCAGGAACGGCGCCCGGGTGACGACCCGCGCGTCGGTGACGTTCCCGCCGACGGATACCCCGACCGCCGCGATCGAGCCGGATTCGGCGAGTTCGCGCACCAGGGAGACGAGGTGGGCCACGACGGTCTCGACGTCGCGGGTCGGGAGCGCCCGGTGGCCGGAGGCGAGCTCGGTGGTGCGGAGGTCGGTGAGCACGCCGAAGGCGTCGTCGCCGGTGAGTTTGACTCCGACGAATCGGCGCCCGTCCATCCGCACGTCCAGCGGCCGGGTGGGGCGGCCGACACCGGCGTTGTTGTCGTCGCTCACCTCGACGAACAGGCCGCGATCGAAGAACGGCCGGCTCAAGCGGGTGAGGCTGGCCGGGGAGAGACCGAGGCGACGCCCGAGTTCGCCGCGGGAGATCGGTCCGTGCATGAGCACCGCGCGCGCCAGGGCCATGGCCGATTCACTGATCGGCGAAGAACTCGTCGGCACCGCACTGATCGCCGCAGAACTCGTCGGCGCAGCAGCCTCCGCACTCCCGTACATGGCGTTCGCCTTCCCTGGCCCCCGAGCGGGCTGGCTCTCATCTTGACATATCGGCCGGCCCCGGTCGGAGGCTGCGCGTGCGGGGAGACTCCCACTAGATTGGTCCAACGACTTCTTTCCACCAGAAAACCAATTCGCGCCGTTGGATGCCCGCCCCGCCCGGACGTTCCCCGGCCAGGAGGATCCCACGTGACCAGTGTCGACAGCCGCACCCCCGCCGAGTCCGCCGAGAGCGCAGAGAACGCGCGGCCCGATCAGCCGTCGGTCGCGGCACCGTGGTGGACGACCGCCGTGGTCTACCAGGTCTATCCGCGCAGCTTCGCGGACTCGGACGGTGACGGCGTGGGCGACCTCGGCGGGGTGCGCGCCAAGCTCGGCTATCTCGCCGAGCTCGGCGTCGACGCCATCTGGCTCTCCCCCGTCTACCCGTCGCCGCAGCACGACAACGGCTACGACATCCGCGACTACCAGGACATCGACCCGGTGTTCGGCAGCCTGGCCGAGTTCGACCTGTTGCTGGCCGAGGCCCACGAGCTCGGCCTCAAGATCGTGATGGACCTGGTGGTGAACCACACCAGCGACGAGCATCCGTGGTTCGTCGAGTCGCGGTCGTCGCTGGACAACCCGAAACGCGACTGGTACTGGTGGCGTCAGCCCGGAGCCGACGGCGCCGAGCCGAACGGCTGGGGCAGCGCGTTCAGCGGCCCGGCCTGGACCCTCGACCCGACCACGGATGAGTACTACCTGCACCTGTTCGCGAAGCAGCAGCCCGACCTCAACTGGGAGAACCCCGAGGTGCGCCAGGCGGTCTACACGATGATGAACTGGTGGCTGGACCGCGGCGTCGACGGGTTCCGGATGGACGTGATCAACTTCATCGCCAAACAACCCGAACTGGTGAGCGGGCCGCAGGCGGCCACCGATGGAGGCTCCCCCATGGGCGCGCAGATCCACGACTACCTGCAGGAGATGCACCGCGCGGTGTTCGCCGGCCGCACCGGAGAACACCTCACCGTGGGCGAGATGCCCGGCGTGAGCATCGACGACGCCGTGCTGTTCACGGATGCCGCGCGTGCGGAGGTCGACATGATCTTCCAGTTCGAGCACGTCTCGCTCGATCAGGGCGCGCACAAGTTCGATCCGCTGCCCCGCCGCCTGCCGCCGCTCAAGCAGAGCCTGGCGCGCTGGCAGGACGGCCTGGCCGAGACCGGCTGGAACAGCCTTTACCTGAACAACCACGACCAGCCGCGGCTGGTCTCCAGGTTCGGCAACGACGACGAGTTCCGGTACGAGTCCGCGACCCTGTGGGCGCTGGTGCTGCATCTGCACCGCGGCACGCCCTACATCTACCAGGGCGAAGAGATCGGCATGACGAATGTGCGGTTCGAGAGCATCGAGCACTACCGCGACATCGAATCGCTCAACCACTACCGCGAGGCCGTCGAGCAGTTCGACCAGTCGCCGGCGAGCGTGCTGGCCGGCGTGCACGCCATGGGAAGGGACAATGCTCGCACCCCCATGCAGTGGGACGACTCCGCCCACGCGGGCTTCAGCACCGCCACCCCGTGGCTGGCAGTGAACCCGAACTACCCGCGCATCAACGTGGCGGCCGACCGGGACGCTCCCCGCAGCGTGTTCGCCTTCTACCAACGGCTGATCGCGCTGCGGCACGCGGACCCGGTGGTGGCGCTCGGGGACTTCGAGCTGATCGAGCCCGATCACGAGCAGCTGTACGCGTTCACCCGCTCACGGAACGGCCAGATGCTGCTGGTGCTGGCGAACGCCTCCGACGAACCCCTGACCGTGCAGGGCGAATGGCTGCCCGACGACATCTCCGGCGCCGAGCTGGTGCTGGGCAACTACCGCGGCGACGGGTCGGCGGCGCTCCGCCCGTGGGACGCCCGGCTGTACAGGTTCTAGGGGCGGGCGTACGCTGGCCGCTGAAACGGGTCGGCGTCGACCAGGGGTCGGCCGGATAGCAACCGGATAGAAGGGAGACCCGCCATGCGTGGGGTGTACCGGATCGTCTGCCACATCATCGCCGCCTGTGTCGTCATCCAGGCAGCCGTCATCGCCTGGGCCACGTTCTCCGTCATCGTGACCGCCGAGCAGGGTTCCACAGTCTCCGAAGACGCCGGCATCGTCGGCTTCATCACGCACAGCATCGTCGGGCAGTACGTCATCCCTCTTCTTGCCCTCGCCCTGCTTGTGATCGCTCTGGTCGGCCGGATCGGGATCAGATGGGCGGCCTGGTTGCTCGTCGCCGTGCTCGTGCAGGTGATGCTCGGGTACATCTCGTTCGGCCTGCCCGGCCTCGGGCTGCTGCACGGCGTCAACGCCTTCGTGGTCCTCGCGCTCGCCGAGATGGGCGCCGCCTCGGTGCGCGCGACGAGCACGCAGACCCCCGTTGCGGAGCGCAGCTCTGCTGCGAACACGGCCGCCGACGACTCGGTCTGATCGGGCACGTCGCGCATTCCCGGGCTACCCGCCCGGCCGAGTCACTCGGACCTGTTGCCGTGCTCGCCGCCCTGCTCGAACGGGCTCGCCACGCCCCGGTAGGCCAGCGCCATCATCATGCCCTCGGCCGCGTGCTCGAGATTGTGGCAGTGGTCCAGCCAGATGCCCGGGTTGTCCGCCACGAACTCGACCACCCACACCTCCCCCGGCTGCACGTCGAAGGTGTCCAGCCACAGCGGTGATCCCGTCGAGCGGATGCCGTCTCGCGAGACGACCCGCACGTGGTGGCCGTGCACGTGCATCGGATGCGTCTCCGCGCCGCGGTTGGCCACGGTGAGCCGCACGGTGTTGCCTTCGCTCACCTCGATGCTCGGGATGTGCGGGAACACGTCGCCGTTGACGGTGTAGCCGTAGACGGGCCGGCCGCCGAGGAACCGGGGATTACGGTCGAGGACCATGGTGGCCTCGACCTGCCCGCCCCCGGTCGGCAGCGCCTGGGCCTGCGGTGTGCCGTAATGCAGCAGGTCGAGATCACCGGAGTCTGCGGGGTCCGCAGGCGCCGGCACCGTCTCCCCGCCCGGCGACAGCGACAGCACGGCCTCCGCCGAGGCGTTGCTCGTCAGCCGCAGACCCGAGTCCGGAATCTCCACGGACACGTCGAGCCGCCCACCCGCGGGGATGCGCAGGGCTTTCCCGGTGACCGGGGTGGGACCGAGCAGGTCACGACCGTCCGCGGCGACGACGGTGAACGGGCCGCCGTCCAGGTGGAAGCGGTGCGGCACCTGGTCGGTGTTGATCAGCCGCAGGCGCACCGATTGCCCGGCCGGCACGGCGCGCGTCGTCGCCGCATCCGACTCGCCGAGGATCACCGACCCGCCGAGCGTGTGCAGCGGCACGGTCAGGTCGACGCTCTCCGGCACCCCGCCGGGCGGCAGCACCACGAGGCTGCCGTACAGGCCGCGCCGCACGCCATCGGAGGAGACCTGGTGCGTGTGGTACCAGTAGGTGCCCGGGTCGGTCGCCGGGAACCTGTAGGTGAAGGAGTCGCCGGGCAGGACCGCGTTCTGGGTGACGCCGGCCACCCCGTCCTCGCCCGCGGGCACGTCGTAGCCATGCCAGTGGATGGTGACGCCGTCGGCGATGTCGGTGTTGTGCAGGGTCACTTCCACGAGGTCGCCCTGGTCCACCCGCAGTTCGGGGCCGGGCAGCGACCCGTAGGTCCAGGCGGCGACGCTCGTCCCCGAGGCCAGCGTCACGTTCTGCTGCCCCGCCGTGAGATCGAAGGTGCGCAGGGTGCCCGGCTGGCCGGCCGGCGTGCGCAGCTCCGTCACCGAGACGTCGCCCGGCGCCGGCGGGCCCGCGGCGGTGTGCTCGTGTGCCGAGGCCAGCGCGCCGGGCAGCGCGGCGCTGGAGAGCCAGACCACTCCAACGGATGCCACCAGCACCAGGGCGCTGAACGCCGCCAGCCCGGTGACCACCCGCTTCGGGCGCCCGGCGAACACGGCGTGGGCGAGGGCCGTGACCAGCCCGATCAGTGCCAGGAGCACCAGCGCCGGCACCGGCTCGATCGGGTAGCCGATCACCACTCGGGCCGCGACCCCGGCGACGCCGGTAGCCGCCGCGCCGACGAGGGCCGCCGCGCCGCGCGCACCGAGAGCGGGGCGGATGCCGTGGGCCACAGCCCACAGGTCGGGGCCGGCCAGGAGCACGGCGGCGATCGCTCCGACGGTGGCCACCGGCAAGGCGAACAGCGCCTTCTCCTGCACGAACCACCAGCCGTGGTCCGCGAGCAGGGCGGTGCAGAGCAGTTGGGCGACCAGGCCCGCCAGGCCCACGCCGAGCAGCGCGACCGCGAGCCAGCCCCGGCGGCGGCGGCGCGTCAGCGCGGGCGCGGCATCCGGCGCTGTCGGTACGGTCGGTACGGCCGGCCCGGCATCCGCAGACGGCGCGGCGGCCGTCGGCGACCCTCGCGTGCGGAGCCCGACGGCGAGCACGGCGGCGGCGATCCAGGCGGCGGCGGTGAGAATTGCCGCGCCGAGGTCGAGTGCAAGCAGAAGCGCCGTCGTCACCGATGGTCACTCCGAGTATCGGCGCATGAGGTCTCCCTCCGGGGGCGCGGTACCCTCGTGGCCGTTCCCTGCGAACGGGCCATCCGCCAAAAACGCTACTCCGCCCTCACGGCCACCGCGAGGCCCTCACCCGCCGGCTCCGCCTCACTTCTGTTGCCACAACGGACAATTGCGCCCGGCGCACCGGGCGCAATTGTCCGATCGGGGAACAGTTACTTGCCGCGGAGGGCCCGTTCCTCGGCCTCGATCTCCTCGCGGCGGGTGGCGTCGACGATGCGCTTGGCCTCGATTCCCACCATGGAGTGCTTGCGGCCGTAGCTGAAGTACACGATGAAGCCGACGACCAGCCACACCGCGAACCGCACCCAGGTGAGCGTGGTGAGGTTGAGCATCAGCCAGAAGCACAGCACGGCCGACAGGATCGGCAGGTACGGCGACAGCGGCACCTTGAAGGAGCGCTTGAGGTCCGGCCGCTTCCGGCGGAGCACCACCACGGCAATGCTCACGAGCACGAACGCCGACAGCGTGCCGATGTTGATCATCTCTTCGAGCACGCCCACGTCGGTGAGCCCGGCGATGAGCGCGACCGCGGCGCCGGTGATGATCTGGATGCGGGCGGGGGTGCCGCGCTTCTCCGAGGTGACGCTGAGCCAGCGCGGCAGCAGGCCGTCGCGGCTCATGGCGAACAGCACCCGGGAGAGCCCGAGCAGCAGCACCATGATCACGGTGGTGAGGCCCACCAGGATGCCGATGGAGATGACCTGCGCGGCCCAGCCGGCACCGACGGCGACGAAGGCCGTGGCGAGGGAGGCGTCCTTGGCGTCGGCGAGCACGGTGTACGGCACCATGCCGGTTAGCACCAGGCTGACACCGACATAGAGCACCGTGACGATGGCGAGCCCGGCGAAGATGCCGCGCGGCAGGGTCTTCTGCGGGTTCTTTACCTCTTCGGCGCTCGTGGCCACGACATCGAAGCCGATGAACGCGAAGAACACCAGCGAGGCGCCGGCGAGCAGGCCGAAGATGCCGTACTGCGCCGGGGCGGCGCCGCTCATGAAGGAGAACAGCGACTGGGTCCACACGTCGCTGCCGACGCCATCCGTGGTGGGCACGGACTCGGGGATGAACGGGGTGTAGTTGGCCGGGTTGATGTAGAAGGCGCCCACCACGATGACGAAGAGCACGATAGCGACCTTGATGATCGTGAAGATGCTCGCGACCCTGGCCGAGAGCTTGGTGCCGATCACGAGCAAAGCGGTGAAGATCGCGACGATCACGAAGGCGCCCCAGCTCACCTGCAGGCCGAGCACATTGATGGTGGCCGGGATGTCCCAGTGCCAGAGCGCGAAGACGTTGCTGAGGTAGATGCCCCAGTACTTGGCGATCACGGCCGCGGCGGTGAGCATCTCCAGGATCAGGTCCCAGCCGATGATCCAGGCGAGCAGCTCGCCCAGGGTGGCGTAGGTGAAGGTGTAAGCCGACCCGGCGACGGGCACCGCGGAGGCGAACTCGGCGTAACACATGATCGCCAGGGCGCAGGTGACCGCGGCGAGCACGAAGGCCAGCGTCACGGACGGCCCGGCGTAGCTGCCGGCGGCCTTGGCGCCCACCGAGAAGATTCCGGCGCCCACGGCGACCGCCACTCCCATCACCATCAGGTCCCAGGTGCCGAGGGTACGTTTAAGGCTGTGCCCCTTTTCCAGGGAATCCGCCATCGAGGATTCGATGCTCTTCGTGCGCCAGAGACTCATGGGTGTATCCGATCCGTGTAAAGCACAAGTTTAGGGCGGCGCGTCCGGCGGCGGCAGCCCCAAAGGCCCTACCGGTCAACGCCGTGATGTGCCGCAGAGGATTCCGGCCCTCTGGAGAACGTCATCGACAGTGTCGACGGTCCCCAAGACACGCGAAACCTCACGGTTTCGTGAGTATCGGCGGCCGGACGCGCGGTCGTGGCTAGCGTGGAATTGACGGAGGCCGATCGGCCCCCGACATCATCCGCTGCCCAGACTCAGAACGAGGAGAACACCATGACGACGACCGAACTCACCGGCAAGCGCATCGCATTCCTGCTCACCGACGGTTACGAGGACAGCGAGCTGAGCAGCCCCTGGCAGGCTGTGACGGATGCCGGCGCCACCGCCGTGCTCGTCTCCCCCGCCACCGAGACGGTCACAGGCAAGAAGGGTCACTCGCAGTATGTCGACCTGGCGGTGACCGACGCGAAGGCCGCAGACTTCGACGCACTCGTGTTACCCGGCGGCGTCGTGAACGCCGACCACCTCCGCCTGGACACCGACGCGATCGCCTTCACCCGCGACTTCTTCAGCGCGCACAAGCCGGTCTCGGCCATCTGCCACGCCGCCTGGATCCTCATCGAGGCCGGCGTGATCGACGGGCGCACCCTCACGTCGTATCCGAGTCTGAAGACCGACCTGCAGAACGCCGGCGCCATCTGGGTCGATGAGGAGGTCGTGGTGGACCAGGGTCTCGTTTCCAGCCGCACCCCCGCCGATCTGCCGGCATTCAACGCGAAGGTGATCGAAGAGGTGCGGGAAGGCGCTCACGCCGGCCAGACCACCTAGTCGCCGCCGGCCGGCTACTCGGAGTCGTCGGGCCGGGCGGTCGCCGGCAGTTCCAGCACCGCCTCGGCGGCTTGCTCGAGCGCGCGCCCGTAGGCCGCGCCGTGGCCCGCGGCGTGCACGGCCAGCGGATGCAGCTGGTGCAGCGGCGTACGCGCCCGCCACCCCGGTTTGAGCGGCGCCGCCGACTCGTAGCCCGCGGTGATCTCCTCGAGGAAGGGGCAGCCGAACAGGGCCAGCATCGCCAGGTCGGTCTCGCGGTGGCCGCCGTGGGCGGCGGGGTCGATCAACACGACACCGTCGGCCGACCAGAGTACGTTGCCGGTCCACAGGTCTCCGTGCAGCCGGGCCGGCGGGGCTCCGTCGTCGAAGTCGCCGGCCTCGATCCGCGCACAGGCCGCGTGCACGGCCTCGGACTGCCGGGCCGTGATACCGCCGACGTCGAGGGCGATGTCGAGGTAGGGCAGCACCCGGTAACGCGCGTAGAACGCGCCCCAGGTGCGGTCGAACGCGGTCGGGAGGCTGCGGTTGCCGATGAACAACGGGCCGCTCCAGTTGTCGGGCGGGGCTCCGAACGCCGACGCTCCCGCCGAGTGGGTCACCGAGAGTTCGGCGCCGAACACGCGGGCGGCAGCGGCGGTGGGCGGCACCTCGTCGATGGTCTCGAGCACGATGTGGCCGGGCTCCAGGTCGATCACCTGCGCCGTGCGCACTCCCCCGGGCACCGCCAGCCAGACCAGGCCGGCTGCCTCGGCCTCGAAGAAGCCGGAGGGCGCGCCGTGTCGGCGTTTGTCGAAGCCCCGGGGATCGCCGCCGAGTGGAGCGCCGTCGAGAGCATCGCCGAAGTCGTTCATCCCTCCACTCTTGCCGCATGCGCCTCCCGGCGCTACGTCCCCGGCCCGCGAGCCGTGAGAAGAGCACGCATCCGGGCGCCCGGAAGGGGCTTTGCTCACGGCTCGCGGGCGGGGTCGCGGGAGAGGTTGCGCACGGGGTCGCGGAGGGTGAGGGCCAGTCGGGGGCAGAGGGAGACCGCGTCGGTGGCGGCGGCCCCGAGCGCGCCGGGCACCGGCACGTCGGAGCCGTAGCCCAGGGCCAGCGGGTAGCCCCAGTCATCGCGGTGCAGCAGGTCGGGCAGCAGCTCGGTGCAGAGGCCCCGGCCGTCGCAGGCGGTCCAGTCGATGTGCAGCACCGCGAGGGCAGACCGTTCCGTGGCCTGCGCGAGGCGTCCGGTCGAGTCGAGCATCCGGGCGCTCATGAGTGCGCCTTGGCGCAGCTGCCGTGCAGGTGCGCGGCGACATCGGCCTCGAACACCGTGAGGGTGCTCAGCACGAAGCGGGCGGTGCCGTCCGGGTGGTGGCAGGAGCCGCGCCCGGTGACCAGGGCGGCGAGGCGGGCGACCTCGCCGGGCAGGCGCGGGTCGCGGTCCCCGGCGGCGAGGCGGCCGAGCACCCCGGCCATGGCCGGCAGTCCGTTCACGCACGGTCCGCACTGGCCGGCGCTTTCGCCGGCGAGGTAGTCGGCGATCGCCGCGGCGAGGGTGAGCGGGCACCGGCCCGTCTCGAGGGCGAACAGGATGCCCGCGCCCGGGTTCGCGCCGAACGGAGCCAGACTGGCGCGGTCCAGGCCCGTGTGCAGGGCCTCCCCCGGCAGCCAGGCGCCGTGATAGCCGCCCACGAGCACGGCCGCCACGGCGCTCGGGTCGACCCCGGCGAACCGGAGGACCTCGTCGATGCTGCTGCCGCCGACGACCTCGAGCACCGTCGCGGTTGGCACCGTCGCGGTGGCGTGGCCGGGCGCATCCGCCTCGGTGCCCAACTGTTGCCGAAGCGGACTAGTGCGCCCGGTGCGCGGGACGCAATTGTCCGCACGGGGAACAGTTGTGCTCGCGGCGACGCCGGCCGCGGACAGGCCCCGACTCACGGTGACCAGGCGGGTGCCGGGGTCTGTCGCCGTTCCGAGGGACCGGAACCAGGTGGCCCCGAACCGCACGATGAGGGCGATCTGGGCGAGGGTCTCGATGTTGTGCAGCAGGGTGGGCCGCTTGCCCAGCCCGGAGGTGGTGAGGCGGATCGCCCCGTCGCGGGGCACGGCGGGGCGCCCGGCGAGGGCGTTGACCACCGCGGATGCCTCGCCGGAGACGAAGCTCTCGGCCGCGGCCCGCATCTGCACGCCCCCGGCATCCGATCGTTCGGCCAGGGCTCGGCCCAGGTGCGGCAGCAGCGCGGCCGGTGCATAGAGGTAGGCCTCCGCGGCGTTGACCGCGGCGGCGACGCTGAGCAGTCCGTCGATGACCAGGTGCGGGGCGGTGCGCAGCAGGGTGGCGTCCTTGATGCTCAGCGGCTCGCCCTCTGCGGCGTTGCCGATCACCACGGCGCGGCTGCGAGCCGCGGCCGGCACGGCGGCGAGCTTGCGCCAGGCCGGGAACCCGGCGCCGCCGCGACCCTCGAGCCCGGCGGCGCGAAGGGTCTCGAGCAGCTCCGCGGAGCCGGTCACGGCCGGGAGGGCGCCGTAGACCGCCAGGTGATGCCCGAGGTCGGGCGCGGCCGCCCGGGTGAGCCGGGACGTGCCGAGCGGGGCCGGGATGGGATCGGGGTCGTTCGGACTCTGCCGTGGGGCGTCGGTGACGATGGTCATGGTCTTCTCCCAACCGGGGGGCTCAGGTGATGCGGGGAACGATGGGGGTCTAGACGAGCAGATGCGGGCGCCTGGCCGCTGCGTGCGGTGAGGATGTGCAGGTCGTTCACGAACTGCTCGGCCCGGCGGACCGACCGGTATTCGACGAACCCGGCGGTGACCCGCCAGGCCACCGCGGCGAGCACGGCGACGGTGCAGGCCGCCGCGAGGGCCAGGAACCAGGCCTGGCCCGCATCCGTGCCGGTGCCGAGGGAATGCGCGAGCGCGATGGGCCACATCAGGTAGGTCGACCAGTGCACGACCCTGAAGACCCGCTGGCCGACGTGCCGGCGCAACAGGCTGGTGGCCACGACGGCAATGAGGAGATCGACCGCCACGGTGCCCAGGCCCAGCCAGACCGGCCGGTAGGCGCCGAGGAACGGGAACACCAGGTCGACGACGGTGAGCTGGGCATAGGAGTCGGCCAGCAGCGAGAGCATATGGATGAGGATGAACACCGTGGCCAGCACCGACACGTTGCGGTGGATCAGGGTGATCGAGAACCGCGGCACCGTGAACAGCGGCCGGCCTGACCGGGTGAGGATGCCCAGCAGCACCGAGAGGGTGAACAGCACGAGGGCCACCACACCGGTGCCGCGGCCGAGGGCCCAGAATGCCTCGTCCATCAGGCCACTGGTCTGTTCTGGCCGTGGGTGAGCGGGGCGCCGTCCAGATAGGGCGACGGCGTGTCGGTGGCTCGCCGCAGCACGAGGGTGTGGGCGGATGCGACCGGCCCGGCCGGTTCGGCGGGCCAGCCGCCGAGAAGGGTCACGGCGCCCTGCGCGTCGACGAGGCGCGCGGCCACGCCGAGCTGGGTGAGCCACGGCACGGCGGCCGCGCCGCGCACGATCGCGGCCGTGCTCAGGGTATTGGCCCGGTGGCAGCTGCCGGCGGCGACGCTGGCGCTGCGCCAGACCGGCTCGGCGGGCCGCCCGGTGCGCGGGTTGAGGATGTGGTGCTGGGACTGCCCGGCCATCTTCCACCGCCGGTGCTGGGTGCTCGAGGTGGCCAGGGCCATGCCGGCGGCGAGGGTGATGGTCGCGGCCGGGTCGGCCGGGGCATCGTGCACCCGCACCTGCCAGCCGCCGGCCGGGGCCGGGCCGGCGGTGGCGATGTCGCCGCCGAGGCTGAGCAGCACGCCACAGCCGAGCGCGGCGCTGATCACCGTGGCGGTCCAGTCGGCGGCCACGGCCTTGGCGGTGGCGCCGAGATCGAGCGCCAGGTGCGCGGGCACCTTGAGCCGGTTGCCCACCAGCGACACGCTCTTCCAGCCGGGCCGGCGCGACACGATCGCGCGCACGGGCACGCCGTGGTCTTCGACCAGGCGGATGTCGCGGTCGTAGCCGACGGCGTCGAGCGCGTAGCCGAGGGTGGGGTCGACGTCGCCGTTGGTGAGGGCCGCGGAGGCGAGCGCCTGGCGCACCAGGTCGGCCAGGGTGTTGCTCACCTCGACGCCCTGGTGCAGCATGCCGGCGGCGAGCTGGAGTTCGGAGTCGGCCCTGAAGCGGCTCGCCGCCCGGTCGACGTCGGCCAGGAGCGCGTCGGCGAGGGTGCTGGCCAGGGCGATCTGGGCGGGGTCGGTGACGACCAGCCGGGCGGTGGTGCTCCACAGGGTCCAGTCGCGGGAGGCCGTGCGGGCGGGGTCGGTCAGAGTGTGGGTCATGTCAGGATCCGCTCGAGGTCGCGTCGGAGGTGCTGCCGGTGGCCGGGCTGACCGCGGAGCTCGAGGAATCGGAGCTGGAGGAATCGGAGCTCGAGGACTCCGTGCTCGACGAGCCGGTACTCGAGGTGTCGTCGCTTGAGGACTCGGTAGTCGATGACTCCGTGCTCGAGGACTCCGTGCTCGACGAATCCGTGCTCGAGGAATCCGTGCTCGAGGAATCCGTGCCGGTACTCGTCGACTCGCCGGCGGCATCCGTCGTGCCGGTCGACGTGTCGGAGCTGGACAGATTGGTGGCCTCTGAGTCGGCCCACTCGTGCAGACCGAGCGCCGACGCGGCGACCACGGCGGCCAGCCCGATGGTGCTCGTGATGATGGTGGCCAGTCTCTTGCCTCGCTCGTGCAGGTTCATCTTCCGTGCCGCCTTTCTCAGTCCGGTGGGCGAGTGCCGGTCTCCCGGCTGTCTCGAGACTCCAGACTGCGGCCCTGCCCTATGCGCCACCTATGAGCCGTCTGTGCGCCGGCCGGAGGTCTTATCCGGGTGTGCTGTGGACGCCAGGCGCTCCCCCAGGCGCCGCCTGGGCTACACAAAAAGGGGCCGCCACGAGAACGTGGCGGCCCCTTTCGATGGCAGGTCGGTGGGCGAGCGGCTAGGAGTCGGCGAGCACGATGATCTTGTCGCCGGTGCCGAAGCTGCGCTTGACCCCCTTCTGTGGATTGACGGTGACCCCGAAGGCGTGCGCGCTGCTGCGCGCGTGAGCCGCCTCCCGGAACCCGATCGCGGTCTCGCCGCGCTGGCGGGCCGCTTCGAGCACGGTGTAGAAGTCGACGGATGCGCCGGCCGCGATGTACAGCTCGGCCGGGCGCAGGTAGATCTCGCTGCCGTCGCTGGCGAAGAGAGTGTCGAAGACCTCCGTGAGGCGCTTGTTCTCGGAGACCTGGGAGAGCATCAGGCTGATCAGCTTGTCGCTGACGATGAAGTCGTCGGCCTGGGTCACCTCGGCCAGTTCTCGGTTCCGGTCATCGAGCATTTCACTGACCACGTTGAGGTCGACCCCGGCCCGGTCGGCGATGTCCCGCAGGTGCAGCAGGGTGATCAGCGTTTTCGCGTCGGCCCGTTGGGCTTCCAGGGTTTCCTTGTAGGCGAGCACGATGATGTGGTCGTAGCCCTGCACCGACAGGCTCTCGAGCACGGTCCTGCTCGTCGCGTCGCCGCGTCGCACCTCGACGCTCATGTTGAGGTAGCCGGGAAGGTCGGGCAGGTCGAGGTCGGCCACGATGGTGACACTGGACCCGACGGCCACATAGTCGTCCAGTTCTCCGAGCATGGCCGCGAGTCCACTGTTGGCACCGAGAACGAGGGTGCGTTCGGGCGCCGGTGTGAGTTCGCGCATCTCACTGACGGCGGTCACGTCGACGGTTCCCGGGGTGGCGAGCCGGATGAGGCTGTCGTCCTCCGCGATCACGATGAGCTGGTCCCCGGCGGCGAGGAGCAGGTCATGGGCGGGGTTGAGGTGCACGGCATCACCCTGCAGAACCCCGATCACGGAGCAGTCGGCGAAGGCGAGCTGGGCGTCGAAGTAGCTCCGTCCCACCAGGGTGGGCTGTTCGGTGAAGTAGATCTCGTCACCGTCGAAGTCGAGGAGTTCCGTGTAGACCACGCTCAGGCCGCTCTGCCGGCAGCTCTGTACGGTGATGCGGCTGATGAGGTCGCTCGCCAGCACCCAGTGGGCCTCGTTGCGGCCCACCAGGTGGGCGGCCTCGAGGTTCTCCGGCTGCTGGATCTCCCCGACGATGTGATACGGACCGGGCTTCCGCCGCGGGTTGTTGGTGAGCGCCAGCGTGGTCTTGATCACGATCGAGTCCGGGTCGTCGCTGTCCTCGGGGCCGAGGACGATCACGCTGCGCGCGGTGTGCGGATTGCTGATCTCGAGGTCGGTCAGACTCATCGGGTCGCCGCTGCGGCAGATGATGCGGGTCTTGCCTGGCGTGACCAGGCTGCGGAGGTCGTCCTCCATCATCACCTTGTCCCGGTCGGCGAGGATGACGATGGTGGCGTTCTTCCGCGACTGGTTGGCGATGCAGATCTCGTTCACGATCGGGAAGATCTTCGAGCTCCAGCCGAGAATGAGGGTGTGGTCGGTTTCGAGCACCTTCGAGCGTCCCTTGCGGAGTTCCTCCACCTTGGAGTCGAAGGCACTGGAGATGATGCCGATCAGGCTGGCGACCATGATGACGCCGCCGATCGTGACGACGAGCATCGCGCCGCGGAACCCCCAGCCGGCGTCGCCGCCCATGGTGCCGCTGTCCAGGGTGCGCATCAGGTTGCCCCACAACACCTCGAAGAAGTCCGGAGCCTGCTCGCCGGGCTCCCGGTCGGGGAAGAGGCTGAAGACCACGACAATGAGGGCCACGATGGCGATGAAGACCAGGCTCGCCAGCGCGAGCAAGGCCATCAGCGCGCCCGCTCCCCTGGCCATCACGTTGTCGAACCAATAGCGGAAGCGCTCGGCGAAGCTGGGAGTTGACATGGAGTCCTCTGTGATCGGGTTGCGCAAATGCTAGCGCGCCAGAGGGCGGCCTGGGGCACTTTTTTTGCCGGCCGTTCTCCGGCCCCGACCCGGGCCCCGGGTACACAAAACGGGCCGTCACCCAGATGGGTGACGGCCCGTTTCGAAGAAGATCGCGTTATCAGCGAACCATTCGGCTACTACCTAGCGGCGCAGGCCGAGACGCTCGATGAGCGAGCGGTAACGGTTGATGTCCACGTCGGACAGGTAGCCGAGCAAGCGGCGACGCTGACCAACCAGGAGGAGCAGGCCACGACGCGAGTGGTGGTCGTGCTTGTGCTCTTTGAGGTGCTCCGTGAGGTCGAGAATGCGCTGCGTGAGCATAGCAATCTGGACTTCGGGGGAACCCGTGTCGCCTGGGTGGGTAGCGTACTTTTCGATGATCGCCTTCTTAGCATTAGCTTCGAGTGCCATAGATGGGATCCCCTTTCTCTCACTGCGCGGTGCTCGGGGCAGAATGCCTGAGCTCTCTTTATCCGCGGCCGTTGAACGGCAACCTCAAGATCTTAGCAGAGTTGGACTCCCCCTGCCGGATCGGGGTTCCTCCCCCGCCGCAGTGAAGGCTCCGCGCCGTCGCATCTGCTGCTCGCTTCGCGGCACTAGTTCATGCTCGTGGCACTAGTTAGTTCGCTCGCGGCACTATTGAGATCCCGCGGCACTAGCTATTCGCGTACCTAATGCGTGCCGCGAGACTTAAAGCGGGCCGCGAGGCGTGACACACCGCACGCGCGGGTTCCCTCGGGACAGGTACCCACGCGCCGATGATTGAATGGTCCCCCGCGCGGGGGACAAGAGCACATGCACCAACCCGCACGACATGAGGAGCGCCCGATGCCATCGACCGACACGGAACCGACCAGCCCGGAACCGACCGCGCCGGGCTCCACTCCTCCGGAATCGACTCGGCCGGAATCGACTCGGCCGGAATCGACCGCTCCCGACTCACCCACCACCGGTACCACTTCCTCGAACTCCACCGTGGCCGCACCTCCCTCCACTGACATCTCCCTGTCGCTCACTGTGACTCCCGTGCTCAGCTACGCCCTCGCGCACAACCGCATCAACGTGGTGGGCCGGGTGGGTGTCGACAACCGCGGACCGGCCCGGCGGGAGGCCGTGTTGCGGCTCGAGGTGCTGAGTGCCGGCGATACCGTCGGCACCGCGCGTGACCTGCTCGTCGACCTCGCCGCCGAACGCACCGCCACCTTCACGGATGTATCCCTCACCGTCGACCCCGCCGCCATGCTTCTCATCGAGGAGCAACGTCCGGCGACGATCCACGCCAGCCTGCTCGTGGACGGCACCGTCGTGGCCGAGGCCGCCGAGCCGATCCAGCTGCTCGCCGCCCAGCAGTGGATCGCCCAGCCGGTGGACCTGGCCCTGGAGATGCTCTCGGCGCACGTGCTGCCGAACCACCCCGAGGTCGCCGTACTGCTGGGCGAGGCCGCCGCACTGCTGGAGGCCCGCACGGGATCGGCATCGATGCCCGGCTACCAGTCCGGCGCGGAACGGGTGGACCAGGTGGTCGAGGCGATCTTCGTGGCCATGCGGGCCCGCGGCATCCGGTATGCCACCCCGCCGGCCAGCTGGGTCGACGACGGACAGAAGGTGCGCACGCCCGGCGAGGTGCTCGGCACCGTCGCCGCCGGCGGCGCGTCCGGTGGGGTCGGCACCTGCCTCGACACCGTCGTGGTGATGGCCGCGGCCCTCGAACAGGCCGGGCTGCACCCCCTGCTCTGGGTGGTCGACGGGCATGCGTTCCTCGGCTACTGGCGCGAGGAGGAGACCCTCGGGGCGCCTGCGCTCACCGACGTGGCCGAGGTGATCAACCTTCTCGACCTCGACCTGATCCGGCTCGTCGAGACCACCCAGGTCACCAATCACGGCGCCGGCAGCCCGGTCACCTTCGCGCAGGCGCAGCGCTCCCCCCGGGTGGAGTGGCTGAGCGACCTCGACAGCGTGATCGGCGTCGTCGACGTGGTGCAGGCGCGACGCACGCACATCCTGCCGCTGCCCGCCCGCACCGTGGCCGGTGACGGCACCGTGCTGGTCACCGAGTACCGGCCGGCCGCAGCCGTGCCCGGCGGGCCGGCCGCGCCCGCCAGCACGGCCCAGGTGACGGATGCCCCGGCGCCCGTCGCCGCCGACGTCACACCTCCCCGGGTAACCCCGCCCCGGATCGACCAGTGGAAGAACGCCCTGCTCGACCTCAGCCTGCGCAACCGGCTGATCAACTTCACCGAGCGCGGCGCCCTCGCGCTCACCGTGCCCGACCAGCACCTCGCCGATGTCGAAGACCTCATCACCGGCGGCACCGGGCTGACCCTGCTGCCCTCCGACCGGATGGCGACGACCGACCGGGAGCGCGGCATCCGGTTCGGCCGGGATCTGCCCGCCGACCAGCTGGCGGCGGTGCTCGCCGACAAGCGCGCCGTGTACGCGGACGTCACCGACACCGCCTACGCCACCCGGCTGCGCGCTCTGGCCTACAAGGCCCGCACCGTGGTGCAGGAGACCGGCGCCAACAATCTGTACCTGGCCTTCGGGTCGCTGGTCTGGACCGTGAACGACCGGGAGCTGCGCAGCCCCCTGGTGCTCGTGCCCGTTGTGCTCGAACCGGCCGGCCGGGGCGGCGACTACAGGGTGCGGCTCGACGAGGCCGGCACGTCCACGCCCAACTACTGCCTGCTCGAGAGGCTGCGCCAGCAGCACAATCTCAGCATCCCCGGGCTGGCCAGCCCGGCCGACGACGCCGCCGGGATCGACCTGGCCGGCGCGTTCCGGGCCACCCGCGAGGCCCTGCTGGC
The DNA here is from genome assembly GCF_026151165.2 of Cryobacterium sp. SO2. Taxonomy (NCBI): domain Bacteria; kingdom Bacillati; phylum Actinomycetota; class Actinomycetes; order Micrococcales; family Microbacteriaceae; genus Cryobacterium; species Cryobacterium sp. SO2. Next base: position 1,330,193 of record NZ_CP117849.1, on the reverse strand, counting down.
CGCGGGCCTGCCGTTCCGCGTCGAGGAGACCCTCGACCTGTCGATCCTGCAGTTCGCGAAGTTCCGGCTGTGGAAGGACCTCGACGAGAACTGGCAGACCCTGGCGGAGAACTCCCTGGTGAACCACCTCGTGCACACACCCACCCAGCCGTTCGTCGACCCGGTGCCGCTGCCGGAACCGGCCGATCTCGACGCTCTCGGCGCCGAATGCCCGGTGCCGGGCGACTCGTCGCAGCTCGCCGCGGTGGCCGAGGCCATCGCCGAGCGCACCTTCGTGCTCGAGGGCCCTCCGGGCACCGGCAAGTCGCAGACCATCACCAATCTGCTCACCCGCGCCGTGTACGAGGGCAAGAAGGTGCTGTTCGTGGCCGAGAAACGTGCCGCGCTGCAGGTGGTGCAGGCCCGCCTGACCGAGGTGGGCATGGGCCCGTTCGCGCTCGACCTGCACGATAAGGCCACCAAGCCGGCCGCCGTGCGCGCCCAGATCCGGCTGGCGCTCGAGCACGCCGTGACCGTGGACGGCCAGGGCCTCAAGAACGACCTCGACGTGCTCGGCACCGCCCGGCGCAGCCTGGCCAGGTACACCGACCGGCTGCACGAGCAGAACGGGGCCGGACTGTCGTTCTACTCCGCCCGCACCGCGCAGCTCACCGCCGACGATGACGTGCGCGCGCTGCCTCTGTCCGCCGACCTGCCCGCGCGCATCACGGCCGACGAGCTGGCCCTGCTGCGGCGGATGCTGCGGGACCTGCCGGACGTGACCGATCCGGTGCGGCCTCGGCCGCAGCATCCGTGGGCGTTCGTGACCGAGCCGCCCGCCCACCCGCTGGACCTGGTGACGGTGGCCCGGGCCGCGGCCGCGCTCGACGAGGCGCTGGCCGGGCTCCCCCGCGCCGACGACCCGGCCGGCCCGAGCGCAGCGGCCGCCGCCGTGGTGGCCGCGTGCGCGAGCCCCACCGAATTCGTCACCCTGAGCAGCCTCGCCGCCGCCGACCGGGTGCCGCTGAGTATCCTCGACGACACCCGCACCCCGGCCTGGGCCGCGGCAGCCGAGGCCGCCGAATCGGCCACGGCCGCGTTCGCGCAGGCGGCGCATCCGGCGCTGACCGTGCTCGAGCCCGGCGCGCTGCGACTGGACGCCGCGGCGATTCACCGCGACGCGCAGGCGGCGGATGCCTCGGGCTTCTTCGGCCGCCGCGGCCGCCGGAAGGCCGTGCTCGCCCGGCTGGCCGCCGACCTCAGGCCCGGCGCCAAGCTGTCCCTCGGCACCCTCTCCACCGTGACCGGTCAGCTCGCCGACAGCCAGGCTCAGTTGCAGGCACTGCGCGCCCAGGTGCGCGCCGTGGACGGCGTGAGCATCGACGACGGCTGGAACCCGCTGGTCGGCGACGCCGACCACACCGGCCGCGACGAGCTGGGCACCCGCCTCGCCTGGCTGCGCTGGGCGGGCGGCACCGTCGCCTCCGGACACCGGGAGCTCGGCGCCGACTTCGTGGCCGCGCTGCGCGACTACCTCGAGCGCACCCCCGAACCGGATGTGCCGCTCTCCACCGCTCTGAATCGTGCCCTGCTCGCGCTGCAGGCCGTGATGACGGCGACAGGGGCCGGCCCGGCCGCCGTCGCCGGCTGGGCTGCCGGCGGTGGTCTCGTGTCGGTCTGGTCGCGCGGCGCCGGCGAACGGGACGCCCAGGCGCCCGGGCTGCCCTCCCTCAGCCGCTGGGTGGCGCTGCTCGAGCACCTCGAGCCGCTCACCCGGCTCGGGCTCACGGCCGCGCACACCGCGGTGCTCCGCGGCGAGGTCGACGCCGACGACGCCGGACTGGCGTTGGAGAAGGGGCTCGCCGACGCATCCGTGGCCGAACGCGGCTCGGCCACCACCCTCGACCAGTTCGACGCGGCCGCACAGAACCGGTCGATCACCCGCTTCACCACGTCGTCCGGGGCGGTGCGCCGGCACCTGCCCACCTTCATCCCGTACAGCGTGCTGCGGCGGCGCAGCATCGGGGCCGCGGCCGACGCCGACGGCGCGACCCCCGGGACAGCCCCCGACACCGACACGACCGCGCGCCTCGGCCTGCTCAAACGCCAGCTCGACCGGCAGCGCGGCGGCATGGGCGTGCGCGAACTCATGCACGAGTTCGGCGACCTGATCACCGACATCATGCCCTGCATGCTGATGAGCCCGGAGTCCGTGGCCAGGTTCTTCCCCGCCCAGGCCGGCCTGTTCGACATCGTGGTCTTCGACGAGGCCTCCCAGGTGCGGGTGTCAGACGCCGTCGGCGCCATGGGCCGAGCCCGCTCGGTGGTCGTGGTGGGCGACAGCAAGCAAATGCCACCCACCTCGTTCGCCGAGTCCGCCATCGGCGCCGGCGACGACGACGGTGACACCCTCGAGTTCGTACGCGACGAGGAGTCGATCCTCTCCGAGTGCGTGCAGGCGCAGGTGCCCAGCAAGTGGCTCTCCTGGCACTACCGCAGCCAGGACGAGTCGCTGATCGCGTTCAGCAACCGGGCCTACTACCGCGACCGGCTCTCCTCGTTCCCGGCGCCGCATCACGCTGCGGGCACGGATGCCCCCGCCGACGCTGCGGGCGCCGCCGGCTATGGCGTCAGCCTCCGCCGGGTCGACGGCACCTTCCTGCGCAGCGGGAAGGGCAAGAACCTGCGCACCAACCCCGTCGAGGCCGAGGCCATCGTGGCCGAGATCGTCGCCAGGTTCGCGGCCGATCCCGAGGGCGTGCCGTCGATCGGCGTGATCACCTTCAACGTGCAGCAGCGGGCCCTCATCGAGGGGAGCCTGCGCGACAGTGGCGAGGACCGCATCGTGCACGCGCTGGAGAGCGAGACCGACGGCCTGTTCGTGAAGAACCTCGAGAATGTGCAGGGTGACGAACGCGACACCATCCTGTTCTCCACGGCGTTCAGCGCAGATGCCTCCGGCCGGCTGCCGCTGAACTTCGGCCCGCTCAACCTGCCGGGCGGCGAGCGCCGCCTGAACGTGGCGATCACCAGGGCCCGGCGTCAGGTGATCGTGTTCAGCAGCTTCGCGCCCGCCGATCTGCGCGCGGAGGAGACCATCTCGGCCGGGGTGAAGGACCTGCGCGCCTACCTCGACCTGGCCGCGGGCGGCTCGGACGGGCTCGCCAGCCCGCTGCGCCAGTCCGGGGCGCTGGACCGGCACCGGGAGGAGATCGCCCAGGCCCTGCGCGAGCGCGGCTACGCCGTGCAGACGGACGTGGGACTGTCCGACTTCCGGGTGGACCTCAGCGTGGCCACCGGCGGGGCCCCGGAGCATCCGGTTATGGCCGTGCTGCTCGACGGCCCCAGCTGGGCCGCCCGCCGCACAGTCTCCGACCGCGATGGCCTGCCCGTCGAGGTGCTCTCCCGGCTGATGGGCTGGCCCGCGGTGGAGCGGGTGTGGATGCCGGAGTGGCTGGACGACCAGGACGCCGTGCTCGCCCGCCTCGCCGAGACGCTCGACGCCCTCGACGCCGCCCGCCAGGCGCACGAGGCCGCCGCCCTGGCCTGACCGGCCCGTCTGGCCCGACTGGCCCGACTGGCCCGACTGGGGTGACTGGCCCGTCTGGCATGACTGGCGCGACTGGCGCGACTGGCGCGACTGGCCCACTTTCGCTAATCCGCACCGCCCTCCCACTAGCAAATTCGGGCCAGTCACCTCACGCCCTGGCGGGACTGGCCCACTTTCGCTAGTGTGCAGGGCCCTCCAACTAGCGAAATCGGGCCAGTCCGAACCTGGCGGGCGGCTCAGAGCACCGTGAAGCCGGCGGGCAGCGGCGCCCGGCCGGTGACGGCGCGAAGCAGCGGAGCGGAGACGCCCTTCTGGGCGGCCAGGTCGGCGAGCACGTGCAGGGTCGCGGCGGCGGCGGGTTCCGGCACGGTCTGCTCGGCGGCCGGCACCCCCTGGCTCTGCAGCAGGTCGCTGGTGTGCACGGTGAGCTCCAGCGTGCGCGACGGCAGGTACTCGGCGATGCGGATGCGCCCGGCCGGCGTCTCCGCCGGCTCGGCGCCGTCGAGGGTGGCCACCCGGGCCAGCACCCGGGCGGCGAGCGCCGCGACGGCCCTGGCCGGCTCGGCACCGAGGGTCGCTGCGGTCTCGCGGCCTCGTTGCGCGATGATCTCCGGGGTGCCCGCGGCGAGCGCCCGCTCGAAGTAGGCCGCGGGCGAGGTCACCTCAACGGGTGCGGCCACGCCGGCGGCATCCTCCTCGGCCGCGAGGTCGAGGTAGGTCTCGATGGTGGAGAGGGCGCGGCTGGTGTGCCCGACGAGGTCGCGCACCGTCCACTCGCCCAGGCCCACCTCTGCCCAAACCGCCGGGTCGCCCGCCGCCCGCTCGGCGATGCCCGCTGTCACCGAGACGAACCACCTGGTGGCCGCATCGAAGGCGAAAACCGTGTCTGACCAGTCATTGGGAGTCTCACTCATGCCCACAGAGTACCGGCACGGCACCATCACGGTACAGGGCTGCAGCACCACCGACACGATGGCCGAGTCGACCGGTCCAGGAACCGGTGCGCTCGGCCACCGCCCCGCGCGAGCGTCCCGGCTCACACGGAGTCATCACCCCGGCGCCTCCAGGGCGGCGCCGGGGCCGGCCTCAGAACACGTGTGCGGCGATCTCGGCCGGCGCTTCGAGCAGCGCCTCGATCTCGTCGTCGAGCCGCACCAGGGTGAGGGACGCCCCGGCCATGTCGAGTGAGGTGCAGTACTCACCCACGTAGCTGCGGCCCACCGTGATCCCCAGCTCGGTCAGCCGATCGTGCGCCCGTCCGAACAGGATGTACAGCTCGCTGATCGGCGTGCCGCCCAGCCCGTTGATCATCAGCGCCACCCGGTCGCCGGCCACATAGGGCAGGTCGTTGACGACGGCATCCAGCAGCTCGTCGGTCATCTCGTTCGCGCTGGTGAGCTTGGCGCGGCGCCGGCCGGGTTCGCCGTGGATGCCCACGCCCACCTCGATCTCGTCCTCACCGAGTTCGAACAACGGCGACCCCTTCGCCGGCGGGGTGCACGAGGTGAGGGCGATGCCCATGGTGCGGGTGACGCTGTCGACCTTCTGCCCGATCCGGATCAGCTCGTCGAGGTCGGCGCCCTGTTCGGCGGCGGCGCCCACGGCCTTCATCACGAAGAAGTTGCCGGCCACCCCGCGCCGCCCCACCGTGTAGGTGGAGTCCTGCACGGCGACGTCATCGTCGATGAACAGGGTCTTCACGTTCACTCCGTCGGCGGCGCTGAGCTCCTGCGCCATCTCGAAGGCCATCCGGTCGCCGGTGTAGTTGTTCACCAGCAGCAGCACGCCCTTGGGCGAGGCCAGCAGCTTGGTGGTCTCGTAGACGTAGTCCATCGGCGGCGCCGAGAACACGTCGCCCGGACACGCGGCGTCGAGCATGCCCTTGCCCACCGTCATGACGTGCGCCGGTTCGTGGCCGGAGCCGGACCCCTGGATGATCGACACCTTGTCGGGGTTGGGGCCGTCGGCGCGCATGATCAGGTTGTACGCGGGCACGTACCGGAGGGTATCCGGGTTGGCGAGCGCGATGCCCTTGAGCATCTCCGGAACGTACTGCTTCGGGTCATTGACGAATTTCTTCATGGCTCCCTCTCTGTAGCGATGCGGTCTGTGACGATGCGGTGCTCGGTCGGTGCGGCTCGGTCGGTGCGGCCTGGTCGGTGCGGCTCGGTCGGTGCGGCCTGGTCGGTGTGGCTCGGTCGCTGTGGCTTGGTCATTCGGTGTGGCTCGTCGGGCGCTCGGCGGCGCCCTGCGAACCCGCGGAGGAGCGCACCCTGGCGTCCCACTCGGCGCTGAGCCGTTCCAGGATCACGGCCACAGCCACCGCGCCCGGGTCGGGCGAGCCGATGCTGCGCTCCCCCGTGTAGCTGGCCCGGCCGCGGCGAGCCTGCAGCATGGCGGTCTCATCCGAACTGCGCCGGGCCACCGCGGCCAGGCGGCGCAGCGTGGCGGGCGCGTCGGTGCCGGTGGCGACCTCCTCCGCGAGGGCATCCGTCATCGGTACGAGGGCGTCGAGCAGGGTCTTGTCGCCCACATCGGAGTTGCCGCGGGCCTTGATGCCGTCGATGGCGCTTCGGAGCATGGCCACGGCGTCGCTGCCGCTCACGGAGTCCCTGCCCTTGACGGCGATCGACGCCCGCAGGAACGCGGTGCCCCAGAGCGGGCCGGAGGTGCCGCCGATGCGCCCGGAGATGACCATGCCCACCTTCTGCAGGAACGCGCTCGGGCTGCTGCGGTCGAAGCCGTCCCAGTCGGCCAGCACGATCTCGAAGCCCCGGGCGAGGGAGTAGCCGAAGTCACCGTCGCCGACGACGGCGTCGAGGTCGCCGAACTCCTTCTCGTTGTCCACCGCCGTCTGGGCGATGCTGCGCACGACGAATTCGGTGTCTGCCAGGCCGGTCATGGGTGTCTCGCTCTCTGTGGGCGCCGGGTCGGCGTTCGTCTGGGGGTGCGGGTCGGGGTCGGGCAGGCCGAGGATCCGGCCGAGGTCCGCCAGCGTGACGTACGGCCCGGGGCGGATGCCGGCCGGGTCGCTCAGAATCCCGGCGACCGGCCCCTCCGGGTCGCCGAGCGAGGTCACCACCAGGGCGGCCCCGTCGAAGTCTTCGTGCACCGTGTAACTGCTCACCGTCACGAGGGCGGTGAGCCCGGCGGCGAGCGCCGCCCTGAGCCCGTTCTCGCTGTCCTCGATCACCAGGGTCTCGGCCGGGTCCAGTCCCAGTTCCCGCAGCGCGTGCAGGTAGATGTCGGGGGCCGGTTTCTTAGCGGGCACGATGTCTCCGGCGAACACGTGGAACCGGGCCGCCAGGTCGGGCCCGACAGCGTGCTCGAGCACCGCCCGCACCGAGGCCTCCGCCGAGGTGGACGCCACGGCGAGCATCCAGCCGGCGGTTGCCGCGGCATCCGCCAGCCGCCGGATGCCCGGCCGCGCCGGCAGCACCCCCGCGGCGACACGTTCGGTGTAGATGGCGGTCTTGCGCCTGTGCCATTGCTGGAGGGTCGCGGCCCGGCCGACCGGGTCGTGCGGCAGGTCGAGCGAACGCGCGAACGCCGGGGTGAGGATGCTGGCCATGCGCTCCTTGCCGCCGCCGATCTTCACCTTCTCGGCGTAGTCGGCGTCGCTCCAGTGCACGGGCACCCCGAACTCGTCGAAGGTCTGGTTGAACGCCGGCAGGTGGCCGTCCCGTTCGGTGTCGGCGAGCACCCCGTCGCAGTCGAAGATCAGTGCGGGCATCTCAGGCCTTCCCCGCGCTGCCGAACTGCTCGGCGAGGCCCGTGGTGAGGGAGACGATGTCGGTGCGCACCTTGGCGAACAGCGACGGCGGGTCCCACTTGTCGCGGGCCTGGGCATCCGTGAGGAAGGACAGGTTCGATTTCATGTAGGTGATCTTGAGCGCGGTGGAGATGTTCACCTTGGCGCAGCCGCGACCGATCAGGTCGGTGAACTGGGCATCCGTCATGCCGCTGCCACCGTGCAGAGCAATGGGGATCGGATGCGCCGCGACGAGGTCGCTCACCCGCTCGAAGTCGAGCACCGGCTCCCGCTTGTACACGCCGTGGGCGTTGCCGATCGCGGGCGCGAACACGTCGACCCCGGTGGCCTCGATGAACCTGAGCGACACGGCCAGGCTCTGCCTGGCCGCCTCGGTGTCGCTGCCCACGCCGTCTTCCACACCCGTGATCGACTCGATCTCGCCCTCCACGTGAGCGCCGAAGCTGCGGGCCTGGCGCACCACCTCGATGGTCTGGCGCTGGTTCTCCTCCACCGGCAGGGTGGACGCGTCGAACAGCACCGAGTTCCAGCCGCGTGTGAGGCATTCGGTGATCACGTCACGGTCGGGGCAGTGATCCAGGTGCAGCGCAACGGGCACCTCGATGCCCGCGGTCATGGCCGCCCACATGGCGAACAGAACGTCGGCACCGATCGACTTGACGGTCTTCACCGAGGTCTGCACGATCACCGGGGAGCGGGCCTCGACCGCTCCGGCGAGCACGGCCTCCATGGTCAGGTCGTTCACGATGTTGATCGCGGGAACGCCGTATTTCTCGGCGAAGGCACGATCGACGATCTCCTTGAGAGTGCTCACGGCCATGTGCGCCCCGCCTCCTCGCGTGCTCGCGTCCTCGCGTGTGCTGGGGATCGTAGGCGTCAACTCGCGAACCGGCAATGCCGAACCTGCCATGCCGAACCTGCCATGCCAAACCTGCCGCCCGCCGGCGCGTCCAGGGATACCCGCCGCCGGATCCCCCGCCACGGCGCCCGGCTGCGCATAATTGTCGCTATGGACCCTGTCAGCACCATCGTCTGGATTGTCGCGTTCGTCGTGGTCACCGTGACGGTGACCGGGTTCTCCCGGCGGATCGGCTGGTCCGCGCCGTTCGTGCTCGTGGTGGTCGGCGCGGCCGCGTCCTTCCTGCCGACGGTGCCGCGCATCGAGCTCGAACCCGACCTGGTGCTCTACGGGTTGCTGCCTCCGCTGCTGTTCGCGGCGGCCATCCGCACGTCGGTCGTCGACGTGCGGGCCAGGCGGGACGGCATCCTGCTGCTGTCGGTGGGGCTGGTGGCCTTCACCGTGGTGACGGTGGGGCTGACGGCGTGGCTGGTGGTGCCCGCGATCACGCTCGCCGCCGCGTTCGCGTTCGGTGCCGTCGTCGCGCCCACGGATGCCGTGGCGATCACGGCCATCGCCGGGCGCCTGGGCCTGCCGCGGCGGGTGGTGACCGTGCTCGAGGGTGAGAGCCTGCTCAACGACGCCACCGCCCTGGTGGCCCTCAACGCGGCCATCGCGGCGATCCTGAGCACGGTGAGCCCGCTCTCGGTGACCGGCGACTTCGCGGTGGCAGTGGTCGGCGGAGTGGGCGTGGGCCTGGCGGTCGGTTACGTGCTCGCGATGATTCGGCGGCGTTTGCACGCGCCCGTGCTCGACACCAGCCTGTCTCTCGTCACGCCGTATCTCGCGTTCATCCTGGGTGAGCTCGTGCACGGGTCCGGGGTGCTGGCGGTGGTGATCGCCGGCCTGTACCTGGGTTACCGGGCGCCGGTGATCCAGTCGGCCGAGGCCCGCATCGCGGAGTCGATCAACTGGCGCACCATCCAGTTCCTGCTCGAGAACGCCGTGTTCCTGTTCATCGGGCTGAACCTGGAGGCCATCCTCGAGGGCGTCATGCTCACCGGCGCCGGGTTCTGGCGCACCGTGGGCATCGCGGTGGTGATCCTCGCCGCCCTGCTCGTGTCGCGGTTCGTGTGGATGGCGATCACCACCTCGATCTACCGGTACGGGCCACGCCGGCTGCGGGAGCGGGGCTGGAGCTGGCGCACCGGAGTGGCGGTGTCGTTCGCGGGGATGCGCGGGGTCGTCACCCTCGCGGCGGTGTTCCTGCTGCCGCCGGAGACGCCGCAGCGGGAGTTCCTGCAGCTTCTCGCGTTCATCGTTGTGGTCGGCACCCTGGTGCAGGGACTCGCGCTGCCGTGGATCATCCGCCGGCTGCGCCTGCCGCCGCCGGACCGGTCTCAGGAGCGGATCGAGGCGCAGATGCTCCTCGCCGAGGCGCAGACCGCCGGACTGGCCCGGCTGGATGCCGAGGCGACCGACGCCGACGAGGCCCGGGTGATCGGCCGGCTGCGCACCAACGCGGTGTTCCTCGCCGACGCGCTCGACAACCCGGCGCCGGATGACGCGGAGCCGCTGCCGGCCGCGTACAACCGATTGCGCCGGGCCATGATCGAGGCCGAGCGGGAGGCCGTGCTCGCCGCCCGGGTGGAGGGGCGCTACCAGGAGCCGGCCATCCGCTCGGCGCTGGCGTTCATCGATGTGGAGGAGACCGCGCTCAAGGCCGGCTCTCCCAAACGCCTCGAGGGCTGAGCGGGACGACGCGTCCTCGCGCTCGCGGCACGGGTTAAGCCCCGCGGCACGAGTTAATCCCGGTGGCACGCATAAGAACACGTGCCGCCGGGACTAACACCTGCCGCGAGAATGCCGCGCGCCCGCGCCCGGTTCAGGACGAGCGCGGCGGCGCGGCTAGGCCAGCTTGGGCTGTGTGGCGAGCGGCGGCTCGTTCCAGGTCTTGGCGATGGCCCAGCCCACGGCGGCGATCGGCACAGCGAGCACGGCACCGATGATGCCGGCCACGATGGTGCCGGCGGTGAGGGCCACGAGGATGACCAGGGGGTGCAGTTTGAGCGACTGCGCCATCACGACGGGCTGCAGGAAGTTGCCCTCGAGCTGGTTGACCAGCACCACGATGCCCACGACGATCAGGGCGACGACCCAGCCGTTGGCGACGAGGGCCACGAGCGCGGCGAGGATACCGGCCACGGTTGCCCCGATCAGCGGGATGAACGCCGTGAGGAACACGATGACGGCCAGCGGCAGGGCCAGCGGCACCCCGAGGATGGCGAGGCCGATGCCGATCGCGGCCGCGTCGACGAAGGCGACGATGGCCGTGCCTCGCACGTAGCCGCCGAGTACCCGCACCGAGGTCCTGCCGATGCGGCGGCCGCGCTGCAGTCGCTCGCCCTGGAACGGGCGCAGGAAGAACGCCCAGATGACGTCGCCGTCCTTGAGGAAGAAGAACAGGATCACGATGACGAGTACCAGGCCGGTGACGAACTCACCGGCGGCCGAGACCCCGGCGAGCGCGCCGGAGCCGAACTGGCTGCTGGTGAGGAAGTCGATGCCGGCGTTGCGGGCATCCTCGAGCTGGGTGGCGTCGATCGCCAGCGGTCCCTCGGTGAGGTAGGTCGACAGCTGGTCGATGCCCGTCGAGGCGTTCTCGTACAGGGTGCTCCACTGGTTCTCGACCGCGAGGACGATGAGCGTCACGATGCTGCCGAACACGACGATGGCGGCCAGCAGGGTGATCCAGGTGGCCACGATCGGCGACAGCCCGCGGCGGCGAAGCCAGCCGACCACCGGGCTCAACGCTGAGGCCAGGATGATGGCGATCAGCACCGGGATCACCACGAGCTTCACCTGCACGAGGATGAAAATGATGACGCCGACGAGCGCGAGCGCCAGCAGGATCTGCGCGCTGCGCAGGCCGAGCCAGCCCAGCTTGTCGGTCAGCAGCGTGCGCAATGTCGTGGGGCCGGCGGAGGGGGCACCGGTCACGCGGGCACCGGAGTTGTCTGGGGTTCGCATGGGACCACCCTAGACAACCCGACGCGACATAGCTCGAAACCCGCCGCGCGGCATCCGATCGCACCCTGCGAATCACCGGAGAATCACCCGGCGAACGCATGCTCGACGCACACACGATACACACGTTTTGGATTCCGTACACCCTTGAAATTCCCAGTCTCGTGTAGTGCCATGGAGAGTGCCCCAGCGCGGTCGACGGCTTGCCGGCGACGGGGGGCGAACCACCGGGAAACACCACTGAGGATGCCGTGCGCCACAAGCGCGAACCGACCGGTTCAGGTGTCACAACAGGTATCAAGGAGGATACAAAATGGCAGGAAACAGGGCAGTTGCCTACGAAGGACCTGGCAAGGTCGACGTCATCGACATCGACTATCCCACGTTCGAACTGAAGGACGGACCTGGCGTCAACCCGGCGAATGTCGGGCGGCAGGTTCAGCACGGTGTCATCCTGAGAACCATCACCACGAACATCTGCGGCTCGGACCAGCACATGGTGCGCGGGCGCACAACGGCCCCGATGGGCCTGGTGCTCGGCCACGAGATCACCGGCGAGGTGGTCGAAGTGGGCCGCGACGTCGAATTCATCAAGGTCGGCGACATCGTGTCGGTCCCGTTCAATATCTCCTGCGGTCGCTGTCGCAACTGCAAGGAGCGCAAGACCGGCGTCTGCCTGAACGTGAACCCGGACCGTCCGGGCAGCGCGTACGGCTACGTCGACATGGGCGGCTGGGTCGGCGGGCAGTCGCAGTACGTGCTCGTGCCCTACGCCGACTGGAACCTGCTGAAGTTCCCCGACCGGGAGCAGGCGCTGGAGAAGATCCTCGACCTCACCATGCTGTCGGACATCTTCCCGACCGGCTTCCACGGCGCCTTCACCGCAGGGATCGGCGTGGGCTCGACGGCCTACATCGCCGGCGCCGGACCGGTGGGACTGGCGGCGGCGGCATCCGCGCAGCTGCTGGGCGCATCCGTGGTGATCGTGGGTGACCTCAACCCGGATCGCCTCGCGCAGGCCCGCAGCTTCGGTTGCGAGACCATCGACCTCACCAAGGGCGAGCCGCAGGACCAGATCGAGCAGATCCTGGGCGTGCCGGAAGTGGATGCCGCGGTGGACGCCGTGGGCTTCGAGGCGCACGGCCACGGCAAGGACGCCGGTAAGGAGAAGCCGGCCACGGTTCTGAACTCGCTGATGAAGATCACGGCGGCCGGCGGCGCGCTCGGTATTCCCGGGCTCTACGTCACGGGCGACCCTGGCGCTGCCACCGAAGAGGCCAAGGTGGGTTCACTGTCGATCAGCCTGGGCACCGGCTGGGCCAAGTCGCTGTCGTTCACCACCGGTCAGTGCCCGGTGATGAAGTACAACCGGCAGCTGATGATGGCGATCCTGCACGACAAGGTGCAGATCGCCAAGGCCGTGCACGCCCAGCCGATCAGCCTCGAGGATGCCCCGCGCGGGTACGCCGAGTTCGACGCTGGAGCGGCGACGAAGTACGTGCTCAACCCGAACGGCTACCTCAAGGACTGAGTCAGTCGAGTCGGGTCGTCTCTGACCGAGGCGGCAGACAGGCACACCACATCCGGGATCGGGCGGCATCACGCGGCCCGGTCCCGGTTTGTCGTGCGCTGCGCCGGTAGCCTGAATGCGCCGCGGTACCGTGGCCGCGCCCCAGACCCCCGCCCCACGGACCCGCCCCGATCCCGCCCCGATACAAGGACCCCCATGCACACCAAAGCGCCGTCAGCCCGCAGGTGGGACGCGATCGTTGTGGCGGGTGGCCGGGCCAGACGGCTCGGCGGCATCGACAAGACAGCACTGGTCTGGCACGGGCGCAGCCTGCTCGACGGGGTGCTGGCCGCCGCCGCCGGGGCACGGCGGATCTGCGTGGTCGGATCCGACGCCATCCTGCCCGATTCGGTGCTGCGAACCGTGGAGCGACCCCGGTGGGGTGGCCCGGCGGCGGCGATCGTGGCCGGTCTGGAGACGCTGACCGGTGCAGCGGGGGCGGATGCGGATGCCGACTGGGTCGTCGTGCTGGCCGGCGATCTCGTGCGGCCCGGCGAGGCCGTGGCGGCGCTCCTGGCCGAACTCGACGGCCAGGCCGCGGATGGCGTCATCACCGTCGACGCCGCCGGCCGCCGGCAGCCGTTGCTCGCCCTGTACCGGCGCGCGGCCCTCGCCGACGCGGCCGCCGCACTGGGGCCGGCGGAGAACCTGTCCGTGATGAGTCTGATCGGCGGGCTCACCCTGCACGAACTGCACCTGCCCGAAGCACTGAGCGACGATGTGGATACCCCGGCCGACGCCGCCAGGCTCGGCATCGAGGTTCCGCGCCTGGCCACGGTGCCCGATGAACATGCGGGTTCGGGTCGGGCCGCACGTCCGAACGAGCACCCGCCCACACCCCTGGTCTAGCGACGACTGGTTAGCCTTGACCCAGGCGACACCGTCGTCGACGATTACCGAGGAGCGCGCCATGCCCACGATCCACCGCACCGGTGCGAACCGTGCCGACGGCAGGGCTTGCCGATGGGGCGTCCGCTGATGGAGTGGCTGGAGGCCAGGACGAGCGTGCACGGGCTCGGCGCTGGGATGCCCCGGGCCACGGAGGTCGTGTCGCTCGCCGCGGCCGTCGGACGCACCCTCGCCATTCCGGTGCACTCGCTGACCGCGCTGCCGAGCTTCGCGTCCTCGGCCATGGACGGCTGGGCCGTCAATGGCGAGGAGCCGTGGCTGCTCGGCCAGCCGATCCTCGCGGGCGACCCGCCGGCGACCGAGCCCCTCGCCCCGGGAACCGCCCGGCCCATCGCCACCGGCGGCTGCGTGCCGGCCGGGACCCACGGCATCCTGCGCTCGGAGCACGGTGTGGTCGGTCGGGCGGATGCGGCGGGCCGCGCCACGCTCACGCGCTCCGCCCTGGCGGGAGCCGACGAGCCGGCGGCGGGCGAGCACGTGCGCGCCCGCGGCGAGGAATGCGGACTCGACGAACTGATGCTCGAGCCCGGCTGTCTGCTCACCGCGCCGCGTGTGGCGCTGGCGGCGGTGACCGGTCACGACTCCCTCACCGTGACGACGACGCCGACCGTGGAGCTGCTGCTGCTCGGCACCGAGGTGATCGAATCCGGTATCCCCGGCCGCGGCCAGGTGCGGGACGCCTACTCCCCCGAATTCCCAGCCCTGCTCACCGGCCTGGGTGTGCACGTCAGTGCGTTGCGGCGACTGCCGGACGACCTCGACCAGACCACCGCGGCGATCCGATCGAGCACCGGCGCACTCGTGATCAGCACCGGCGGCAGCGCCCGCGGCCCGGCCGACCATGTGCGTGCAGCTCTGGCCGCGCTCGGGGCCACCGTGCTGATCGACGGTGTGCGGATGCGCCCCGGCCACCCTGTGATGGTCGCCCGCCTGGCCGACGGGCGCCTGATGCTCTGCCTGCCCGGCAACCCGCTGGCGGCGATGCTCGTGTTGGCCAGCCTGGGCATGCCACTGATCGACGGGATGCTCGGGCGCCCGCTGGCGACTCTCGGCCGGGTGGCCCTCGCCCACGACGTTGCCAATCTCAGCGGGTCCACCCGCCTGGTGGCGTACCGGCTCACCGAGGAGGGCGCGGTGCCCACGGCACGGCAGGGGTCCGGCATGTTGCGCGGGCTCGCCGAGGCCGACGGCGTGGCCGTCGTGCCGCCCGGCGGCGCCTGCGCGCCCGAACCTGTGGCCACACTTCCGCTGCCCTGGTAGCTACGTCAGGTAGCCCGCCCCGCCGATCGCGGCGATCCCCCGTCAGCCCGCCAGAGCAGTCAGCGTCTTCGTCTCGCCGTTCCAGAACCGCGCCGCAACACAGGACCCCACCGCCGGCGGTTCGCCGAGAACTGCGAGAGCCTCGGTGACCTGATCGGCGCTGAGCCGACGGGCCAGGGTGACGTGCGGCGTCCACCGATCGGGCTGGGTCAGCTCGACTGCCCCGGGAGCCAGCTCGAGAACGGCTCGATGCAGCTCCAGCAGTGCCCTGGTCATCACCACGGGACGCGCGAGCACGAACCGGCCGGAGCCCGCCCGGAAGAGCACCACGCCGGAGACCCGGAGGTCAACCGGCAGCACTGCCCCCGCCCGCTGTGGATCCGGGCCGAACACTGCCTGCAGGGCGTCCTTAATCTCCAGCGCCGGGCCTGCAGCCAGGGTGAGATGTGGTCGATTGCTCGCGCCCTGATGCCGGCCCAGATTGGGAAGTCCCGCGTCCTGGAGGGCCGCCCACTCTGCTGTGAAGGCGGCCTCGGTCGCCAGGTCGAAGGTCAATTCGATGCTGCGCATCTGCTCATCTTGCCCTGCCAGGACAGGTCAGAAGGGTGGATCTTCCGGCGGCTCGCTCGAGGACCGGTCCGGTGCGGGCCTTTCTGTCGGCGTGTCCAGCTGTGTGGCCGGCTGTGGGGGCAGTGTGGGTGGTGGTCCGAGGGTGGTTTCGGGGTAGGTGCGGTGGGTGGCGCCGGCCGGGGAGGTCCAGACCAACACCCCGCCGGGTTCCTGCACGACCGACCACAGGGTCTGGTGCTTGAGCCGGTGGTGGGGGCCGCAGAGGTGGGCGAGGTTGTCGTAGTCGGTGGGTCCGCCGTGCTCCCACGCTGTGGTGTGGTCGATCTCGCTGCGGGATGCCGGCCGGGTGCAGCCGGGGAACCGGCAGGTGCCGTCTCGTAGTCTGAGCCAGCGGCGGAGGTCGGCGGGGACGGTGTAATGCTCTTTCCCGACGGAGAGCACGGCACCGGTTTCCGGATGGGTGAGCAGTCGGGTGAGACTGGGCGCTCCACCGGTGATCTCCCGGGCCACGTCGGCGGGGATCGGCCCGTATCCTTCGAGAAAACCGGGCTCCTCGGTGCGACCCAGCAGGGTGAGCACCGGGACGGTGATCATCACCTGCCCGTGGATGCCGCCGCCGGTGCCGGTCGGGGTGACGCCGTCCAGGGTCAGGTCCGCCAGCGCGTCGGCGCAGATCTGGCCGATCGTGCGGCGCCGGTCTTCCGGGATGTTGTCGTCCTGGCGTTCGGCGTCCTGGGTGGCCTGGGCGATGCGGGTGAGCCGGTCGTGCGCGGCCTGAGTTTGCTCGGCGGTGCCGTACCAGGTGAGAGTGCCCATGCCATCGGGTCGGCCCTCCCACCACACCCCGCGCTCGGCCACGGCGGCTGTGGCACGTTTGGTGAGGGTTTCCGGGTGCCGATGCTCCCGCAACCGCCGGGCCTTCACCTTCAGCTTGCCCACAGTGAGGTCCTTCGCCGCGGGCAACAGCTCTGTTACCAGCTCCGCGGCTTCCTCGAGCGGAATGAAGCTGAGCTGCTCCATCAACACCTGCCCGTGCCGGTAACTGATCTCACCCCGGCTCATCGCCGTCAGTGTCAACGTCATCGGCCCGGCGAACATCGACGATTCGCCGATCAGGTTCTCCGCGGTGCGATCGGCCAGGTGCAGGGCACAGGCGACCTCGCTCGTCACCGTGCGGCGGGCGATCTCCTGATCCTCCCACGCCGCGATCGTCCGCGGGCTCGCCTGCGCGTCGGTCAGGACCGGGCCGCGCGCCCGCTCGAGGGCGTAGTCGGGGTTGAGCAGTTTCGCGTTCACCGGGTCGCTGCTCCACTGCTGCAAATCGGCCAGTGCGCGGGCCCGTTTCGCGTTCGCCTTCGCGATGCCCCGATGGGCTTTCTGGGCCTTCGCGACCTTCCTGGCCAGGGTTGTCCGGGCCTGTTCCTGCAGGGTGCGGCGTCGTCGGTGGGCGTGCTCGTGGGCGCCGGCATCCGGGCCGCGGGTGTCGTGGTCCGGGTCATCCGGATCGGGCGGGAACTGCTCTGCTGGGCTGCTCATGCGTTCATAATCGCACCCACCACCGACACTCCAACCCCTCTCCAAGGGGGTGTGGAAAAGATCTCTGATCGGCCACTTGTGGAGGAGTGGGCGGAGCACGGCAGCCCCCGATTCGTCCCCGAGCCCACGCTCCGGACTGATTGCCGCGCAGCCGGAATGGTGCTATTCCTGGAGCGCGCGAATCGTGCCGCATCCGGCCAGAAGGAGACCCATGACGACCCCCGCTGACGACCCGGGCCGGCTCGATGATCTGAGTCGCCGTCTGACCCAGGCGCTGCAGATTCTCGACCTGGACGTGGACTACCCGTTGCTGCTCGGCCTGGCCGCCGAGACGGCCAGATCCGTGGGCCCTGACGGCGGACCGATCAGCACCTTTCTGGTGGGATACGCGGCCGGCATGACGCGCACCTCGGGCAAGCAGGCCGTGACCGAAGCCGTCCAGCGCGCCGTCGAGGTGGCCACACAGGCCACGCGGAACACCGGCGACGGCGGCAGGGACGACGGGTGGGCGCACACCGCCCAGTAGCTCGCCTAGGAACTCAACACGGCATCCGCTGTGCGAGCCGGTTCCAACCGCACGATGACGGCCTTCGACACCGGCGTATTGCTGCCCTCGGCCACCTGGCCAAGCGGCACGAGCACATTGGCCTCCGGGTAGTACGCCGCCGCACAGCCCCGGGCGGTGGGATACGCCACCGCCCGAAAGCCGCGGAGCACCCGATCGACTCCGTCGTCGTAGACACCGTGGATATCCACCAGCTGCTCGTCGGCCAGGCCCAGCTCCACGAGGTCGTTGGGGTTCACGAACACCACGTGCCGGCCCTTCTTGATGCCGCGATACCTGTCGTCGTGCCCGTAGATGGTGGTGTTGAACTGGTCATGCGAGCGCAGGCTCTGCAGGATGAGGGTGCCGGCCGGCCGCTCGAGGCGTTCGAGGTCGTTGACTGTGAGCATCGCCTTGCCGGTGGGCGTGGGGAAGGTGCGGGAGTCCCGCGGCCCGTTCGGCAGCAGGAAGCCGCCCTCGCGGCGGATCTTGCTGTTGTAGTCGTCGCAGCCCGCGACGACGTGCGAGATGTGCTCCCTGATCAGGTCGTAGTCCCGCTCGAAGCCCACCCAATCCACGTTCACCTTCGTGCCGAGCACGGCCCGCGCCAGGCGGCTCACGATGGCCACCTCCGAGAGCAGGCTGGCTGATACCGGGGCCACCTTCCCCCACGACGGATGCACCGCGCACACCGTGTCCTCCACCGACACGAACTGCACGCCCGTGGCCTGCCGGTCGATCTCGGTGCGGCCCATCGTGGGCAGGATCAGCGCCGCGTCGCCCACCACGGCATGCGACCGGTTGAGCTTGGTGGAGACCTGCACCGTCATCTCCGCACCGTGCATCGCGGCCTCGGCTGCCTGGGTGTCGCTGATCGCCGAGACGAGGTTGCCGCCGAGCGCCACGAAGACCTTGATGTCGCCGTTCTGCAGACCGGTGATGGTCTGCACGGCGTCGGTGCCATGCTCGCGCGGCGGGTCGAAACCGAACTCCCGCTGCAGGGCATCGAGGAACGCCGGCGGCATCTGCTCCCAGATGCCCATGGTGCGGTCGCCCTGCACATTGCTGTGCCCGCGGATCGGCGAGGCGCCAGCGCCGGGCTTGCCGATGTTGCCGCGCAGAAGCAGCAGATTGATGATCTCCTTGATCGTGGCGACACCCTTCTTGTGCTGGGTGAGGCCCATCGCCCAGGTGATGATCACCTTCTCCGCCCGGAGGTACCGGGCGGCGAGCTCGTCGATCTCCGCGGTGCGCAGCCCGGTGGCCTCGAGCACGGCCTGCTCGTCGACCTGGGCGAGATGCGCGGTAAGTTCCTCGAGGCCCTGGCAGTGCTCGCGCAGAAACTCGTGGTCGAGCACAGTGCCCGGGTTGGCGGCCTCGGCGGCGAGCACCCGCTTGGACACTGCTTGCAGCAACGCCATGTCGCCGCCGAGCCGCACCTGCACGAACTGGTCGGCCATGCCGGTGCCGTGGCCGATGATGCCCTTCACCCGCTGCGGGTTCTTGTACCGTTTGAGCCCGGCCTCCGGCATGGGGTTGACCGCCACGATCTCGGCGCCGTTGTCCTTCGCCTCTTCCAGGGCGGTCAGCATCCGCGGGTGGTTGGTGCCCGGGTTCTGGCCCATCACGATGATGAGGTCGGCCTTGCCGAAGTCGTCGTAGGTGATGGTGGCCTTGCCGATGCCGATGGTCTGGCCCATCGCCCAGCCCGACGACTCGTGGCACATATTGGAGCAGTCCGGCAGGTTGTTGGTGCCGAACGCCCGCACGAACAGTTGGTAGGCGAATGCGGCCTCGTTGGAGGTGCGACCGCTGGTGTAGAACGCGGCCTGGTCGGGCGAGTCGAGGCTGTTGAGCTTGTCGGCGAGCAGCCGGAACGCCTCGTTCCAGCTCACCGGCCGGTAGTAGTCGTCGCCGGCGGCCTTGTAGACGGGCTCGGTGAGCCGGCCCTGCATGCCCAGCCAGTACTCGGTGCGGCCGAGCAGGTCGCTGACCGGATGCTCGGCCCAGAACTCTGAGCCGATGGTGATTGGCGTCGCCTCCCAGGTGACGGCCTTGGCGCCGTTCTCGCAGAACTCGAAGGTCTTGCGGTGGGTGGGGTCGGGCCAGGCGCAGCTCATGCAGTCGAAGCCGTCCTTCTGGTTCATCGCCAGCAGGGTCTTGCGACTGCGGGTGACGCCCATCTGCTCCAACGCCGGGATGGTGGAGTGCAGCACCCCGGGAACGCCCGCCGCCCACGACTTCGGCGAGCCGATCTCCAGGGTCGTCTCCCCCGCCTCATCGGCGTTGTCCAGGTGCACAGGGCTCTTCTCCCGCGCCGCACCGGTATCGTGCGCGGGGTTGGTGGTCACTTTTTTGGGCGTCATCCTGGGAATCCCTTCACCGGCCGGAACCGCCGAGCGCTCGCGCGCCGGCACCCGGAGAACACTGGAGTTACCCCTTCAGGGCTATCAGCATCCGTGGCGCACGGCAAGCACTCGGCAACGTTCAGGGCACACTCTGGGCCGCGAAGCGCCTGACGGCACCGCGCGACTTACGCCAAAGTGCCGCTTCGGATGCCCTGAAGGGGCACTTTGAAGCAAGTCGGCGGAGGGCGCTACGCCGACTTCCGCCAAAGCGCCCCTTCGGATGCGCTGAAGGGGCACTTTGAAGCAAGTCGGCGGAGGGTGGCTCGGCGCAGGAGCTCTCGGCGACTGGGGAAGGCTGCGCTGGACGCTCAGGCCACAGTCTGGGCCGCGAAGCGCTCGAGGACCTCGCCGATACGGCCCTTGCAGCCGCCGCAGCCGGTACCCGCGCGGGTGGCCGCCCCAATGCAGGCCACAGTGTCGTTGCCGGCCCGCGCCGAGGTGGTGATCGCCTCGACGGTCACGCCGTTGCACCAGCACACCGTCGACTCGGGTGCAAACGCGTCTCCCGCGGCGGCCGGGTCGTAGTCCGGGCCGTCGAAGCGCAGCAGCACCGACCGGTCGGCGGGCAGTTCGCTGCCGCGCTCGAACAGCAGGGTGAGTTCGGCGCCGGTGCGCGGCATGCCCACGCAGACGAACCCGGTGAGGATGCCGCCGCGGGTGACCATCTTCACGTAACGGCCGTGCTCGGGGTCCGCCCACTGTGCCACGGCCAGCGGGGCCTGGTCACCGGCTGCGCAGCCGTGTGCGTGCGCGTCGGTCTCGGCCAGGGCGGCGTCGAACGGGTCGGCCGAGGTGTCACCGGCGGCGACCACGTCGATGCCCTCGGCCTTGAGCATCACGACGGATGCGCCGGGCTCGGCCGCGACAGCCGGCTCCGCGGCGATGGTGGCCGAGTCGCCCGCCGCCAGACTGCCGCCATCGGTTCCGACGGACGTGTGGTCTGCGATCCCCGCCACCGCCGGTGTGCGCGGAGCGCCCCGGCCCGCGGGAATGCCGGCGGTGATCTCGGCGGTGAATCGCGCCGCCAGCCGGTCGGCCTGGCGCCAGCCCGGCCCGATCAGGCCGGACGGACCACCCGCCGGCGCCATCCTGGCGCCGTTCCAGGCGGCGCCCAGGTCGGCGTCGGCGGGCCGGGCGGCCACGTGTGCGCAGTCGCCGATGGCGTGGATGGACGCATCCGCCCAGCTCTGCAACGACTCATCGACCAGGATGCCCGTCGACACGGGCAGGCCGGCCAGATGGGCGAGTTCGGTGCGGGCGCCCACGCCGCAGGAGAGCACCAGCAGGTCGCCGCTGATCTGCTTGCCGTCCGCGCAGATGAGCGCCTCGAAGCGCTCGACGCCGTCGTCGTCGTGGTGGAACAAAACGCTTTCGGCGCGGGCATGGTTGACCATGGCGACGCCGGCCTGCCTGGCTGCACGGGTGAGCACCGAGCCTGCGCCGCGGTCGAGATTACGGTTCATCGGGATCTCGCCGTGGTAGACCACGCACACCTGCGCGCCGGCCGCCGCGGCGGCCAGGGCGATCTCCATGCCGAGCACCCCGGCGCCGAGCACCACGATGCGTTTGCCGGCCTGCACGGCGGCCAGCACGGTGGCGGCGTCGGCCAGGTCGCGGAGCGCGCTCACGCCGCGGGGCAACGGGGCCTCGGAGGAGTCGAGGCCGCCGGCATCCGCACCGGGCTTCATCAGGCCGCGGCGCACCCGCTTGACACCGTCGAGGGTGGGCACATTGGCGCGCGCACCGGTGGCGAGCACGAGCCTGTCGTAGGGCAGGGTGCTGCCGTCGCCCAGCGAGACGGTGCGGATGGTGCGGTTCACCGACGTGACGTTGGTGCCGGTGAGGATCGTGGCGCCGGCGGCGCGCGCCCGCCCGCCGTCGGTGAGGTCGAGGGCGTCGCGGTGGGTGCTGCCCACGGCGTAGTCGGCCAGGAGCACCCGGTTGTAGGCGTGCACGGCCTCGGCGCCCACCACGGTGAGCTCCGCCAGACCGGCCTCCACCAGCGGCAGGATTTCATCGACGAACCGCGCGCCCACCGGGCCGTAGCCGACGACGACGATGCGCTCGGGGGCCGTCGGCCCAGGGTTGGTCAGTTCAGGCATCCGCCATCACCCTCTCGTGGTCGGTGGCCGGTTGGTCGGGGGCATCGATCGCCCGCACCCGCACGGCGGTGCGCTTGAACTCGGGCATGCCGGAGATCGGGTCGGTGGCCCCGGCCGTGAGCAGGTTGGCGCGCTGGTCGGCGGGGAAGTGGAAGGGCAGGAACACGGTGTCGGGCCGGATGTCGGCAGTCAGCTGCGCGTGGCAGCGCACGATGCCGCGTTCGTTGGCCAGTTCGGCCCAGCCGCCGTCGACGAGGCCGAGCCCGGCGGCCGTGGCGGGGTGCACCTGCATGCGCGCTTCCGGTTGTGCGTCGGCGAGCTCCGGCACCCGTCGGGTCTGGGCACCGGACTGGTAGTGCTCGAGCAGCCGGCCGGTGATGAGGGTGAGCGCGCCCTGTGTCTGAGCCGGCGCGGTCACGGAGCGGGCCGTGACGGCCACGATGCGCGCCCGGCCGTCGTCGTGCGCGAATCTCTCGAGGAAGAGGCGCGGCGTGCCGCCGGATCCGGCCGGGTAGGGCCAGTATGCCGGCTCCCCCGCGTCGAGCAGGGCGTAGTCGAGGCCGGAGTAGTCGGCGATGCCGCCCGCCGAGGCCCGGCAGAGCTCGTCGAAGACCTCGCCGGGCACGGCACTGTAGACCCCGGGGGCGTTCAGCCGGCTGGCCAGCTCCTGGAAGATCCAGAGTTCGCTGCGCACACCGGCGGGCGGTTCTATCGCGCGTCGGCGGCGCAGAACCCGGCCCTCGAGCGAGGTCATCGTGCCCTCCTCCTCGGCCCACTGCGTCACCGGCAGCACCACGTCCGCCAGGGCTGCCGTCTCGGAGAAGAAGAAGTCGCAGACCACGAGGAAATCGAGGTTCTTCAGACCCTGCCGCACACTGTCGGCATCCGGCGCGGAGACCACGACGTTGGCGCCGTGCACGAGCAGGGTGCGGATGCCGCCTGGCATGCCGAGCGCGCCCAGCAGCTCGACGGCGGGGATGCCCGCGCCGGGGATGCTGTGCGGCTCCACTCCCCACACCCCGGCAACGTGCGCGCGGGCGGCTGGGTCGGTGATCTTGCGGTAGCCGGGCAGCTGGTCGCATTTCTGGCCGTGTTCGCGGCCGCCCTGCCCGTTGCCCTGGCCGGTGAGGGTGCCGTAACCGGAGTGCTCGGTGCCGACCAGGCCGAGCACCAGGGCGAGGTTGATGGCGGCCGTTGCGGTGTCGGTGCCGTCCACGTGCTGCTCCACGCCGCGGCCGGTGAGGATGTAGGTGCCCCGCCCGGCGGCGAGCCGGCGGGCCAGGTCGCGCAGCTGCCAGACCGGAACGCCGGTGTGCTCCTGCACCCGCTGGGGGTACCAGCCGGCCACGCTGTAGCGCAGCTGGTCGAAGCCGGTGGTGCGGCCAGCGAGGTAGTCGGTGTCGGCGAGGCGTTCGGCGATGACCAGGTGGGTGAGGCCGAGCAGCAGTACCAGGTCGGTGCCGGGGGCCGGCTGCACGTGCATGCCGGCGCCGTCGTCGGTGAGCCGGGCGGTGGCCGTGCGGCGCGGGTCGACCACGATGAGGCCGCCGGCCTGCCGGGCGCCGTCGAGGTGGCCGATGAACGGCGGCATGGTCTGGGCCACATTGGAGCCGAGCATCAGGATGGTGTCGGCCGCGTCGAGGTCCTCGACCCGGAACGGCAGGCCCCGGTCGAGGCCGAAGGCCCGGTTGCCGGCCGCGGCGGCGCTGGACATGCAGAACCGGCCGTTGTAGTCGATGCGGGAGGAGCCGAGGGCCAGCCGGGTGAACTTGCCCAGCTGATAGGCCTTCTCGTTGGTGAGACCGCCACCGCCGAAAACCCCCACGGAGTCGGCGCCGAACTCGGCGCGGCCGGCGCGGAGCTTCTCGGCGATGAGGTCGAGCGCGTCTGCCCAGGAGACCGGGGCGAAGCTGCCGTCGCTCTGGCGCCGCATGGGTTCGCGGATGCGGTCGGCCGAGCCGAGCAGTTCGGCCGCGGTCCAGCCCTTCTTGCAGAGGCCGCCGCGGTTGGTGGGAAAGGCCCGGCCGGCGATGGTGACCGGGAGGCTGATCGCATCCGCGGGTCGGGTGGGGGCTGCCGAAACGGGCGTGAGCGTGGCGGGCGTGAGCGTCATTGCGCACTGCAGGGCGCAGTACGGGCAGTGCGTGTCGACGGCATTCACGGTGTGGCCCTTCAAATGTGCGATACAAGTCCGCGAGAGCGGCCATGTGGTTGCTTCGGCGGTGCTGAGGCGACCACACGACCGCTTTCGCGGGATGTGCGGGAGGTGCGGGAGGTGCGGGGTGAGATTGTGCGGGAGTTAGATGCGGTGGCCGGCCACCGAGGAGCCCCGGCGGAGGTAGACGAACGCGGTGACGGCCATCATCACCACGTAGGCACCGGCGAAGGCGTAGATTGCGCTGGAGTAGTCACCGGTTGAGGTCTTCGAGAAGCCGAGCACCTGCGGGATGATGAATCCGCCGTAGGCACCGATCGCGGAGATGAGGCCGAGGGCCGCCGCGGTCTTGCGCTGCGTGTTGACGTCGCCGGAGTTCTTGTGGGCATCCGCGACCCCGCTCTTGGCGGCGAAGACGCTGGGGATCATGCGGTAGGTGGAGCCGTTGCCGACGCCGGTGGCGACGAAGATGAGCAGGAACGTGACCAGGAACAGCCAGAAGTTGCCCAGCGGCAGCACCAGGTTCACCAGCACCGCGCCGACGGCCATCACGGCGAAGGCCGAGACCGTGACCAGGGCGCCGCCGAAGCGGTCGGCCAGGCGGCCGCCGAACGGGCGGGCCAGCGAGCCGGTGAGGGCACCGAGGAAGGCGAGCGACAGCGACGCCGAGACGACGTGGAAGGTGGAGAACTCGGGGAACTGATCGGCGATGAGCTTGGGGAAGACGCTGGCGAAGCCGATGAAGGAACCGAAGGTGCCGATGTAGAGGAAGGCGAGGATCCAGAGGTGCGGTTCCTTGACGGCGGCGATCGAACCGGCGAAGTCGGCCTTCGCGCTGGAGAGGTTGTCCATGTACTTCCAGGCGCCGAACATGGCGAGCAGGATGAACGGCACCCAGAAGAAGCCGGCCAGCGGAAGGTTGAGCGTGCCGAGGGCGCCGAGGGTGATCACGATCGGCACCACCAGCTGGGCCACGGCGGCACCGAGGTTGCCGCCGGCGGCGTTCAGGCCGAGTGCCCAGCCCTTCTGGCTCTGCGGGTAGAAGTAGGTGATGTTCGACATCGAACTGGCGAAGTTGCCGCCGCCGAGGCCGGCGAGCGCGGCGATGAGCAGCATCACCGGGAACGGCGTCTCCGGGTTGCCCACCGCGAAGCCGAGGGCGATCGACGGGATGAGCAGCAGGCCCGCGGAGATGATGGTCCAGTTGCGGCCACCGAACTTGGGCACCAGGAAGGTGTAGGGGAAGCGCAGGGTGGCGCCGACCAGGCTGGGGATCGAGATGAGCCAGAAGATCTGGCCGGTGTCGAAGGTGAAGCCGGCATTGGGCAGCTGCACCACCACGATGCTCCAGAGCTGCCAGATCACGAAGCCGAGGAACTCGGCGAAGATCGACCACTTGAGGTTGCGGGAGGCGATGGCCTTGCCACCATTGGCCCACTGCGTCGGGTTCTCGGCGTTCCAGTTGTCGATCCACCGGCCCGGGCGGTGCACCAGTTCGGCGGATGCGGCGGGGACGGCTGTGTCGGTGCCGACTGTGTCCGTGGCGAACGGGGAGGGTGGGGCGCTGGTCGTCGGGGTCATCAGGTTCTCCTCAAGAATGTGGTGCCGGGAGTGCTGCGCTGGCTGCGTGACACTGACGCTACGCATCCGGTGTTTCGGTGGAAGGCTGGGTCAGTTACCTTTTGGTCACCGTGTTGTCACCCCCGCCGGGTGGCTCTGATAGGCCGCTGTTACATGTCGGACACATGAGCGCGGTGGCGCTCAGGGGTGAGCCTGTCGAAGTGGAACTCGCGACACACACGCAGGTCACGAAGTCTCGACGAGCTCGACCAGCGAGTGGGAGCCACACACAGACCCGGTCGCCTCGACTGGTCAGGGGCGGGGGCTGAACGACCAGGGCAGGCCGGCGAGCGCCTGCTCCAGCCGGGAGGCCGACGCGTAGAGGTCGAGCACCACGTCAACGAGTTGCCGCGGCGGTGCTTCTCCGTCTACGAGCAGCGGGCGGCTCACGGCATCCGCGCCGCAGTTCTCGGCCAGGCCGGCGAAGTAGCCGGGCGCCAAAAGATAGGTGGCCACCACGACCCGGCCGGGTGCGCCGGCGCGGGCGGTGAGCACGGCGTCGGCCAGGCGGGGCTGGGCGGCGGAGATGAAGCCGACGGTGACGGGCCGGCCGAGAACCACGGCGAGCTGTTCGCCGAGGGTGTGGCAGTCGGTGACGGCGTTCGCGTCGGTGGAACCGGCGGCGGCGAGCACCACGGTGTCGTCGCGCTGGAGGTCGAGCTCGCACAGCCTGTCGGCGAGGATGCGCGCCAGCCGCGGATCGGGGCCGAGCGCCCCGGTGACCCGCACGGGCTGGCCGGCCTCTGCGGCGGCCTCGGCGAGGTCGACCCGCACGTGGTACCCGGCCGAGAGCAGCAACGGCACGATCACGACGGGCCGGTCGGCTGAACTGCCGCCCTCGGCCGGACCGGCGGCGATCCCGGCCAGGCAGGTGGGCACATCCGGGCTCTGCACGTCGACATAGCCGCCCACCACGGTGAGCTGCGGCGCCGCTGCGGCCACGGCCTCGACGAGGGCCAGCACGGCGCGCTGGCCGGCCGGGTCGCTGGTGCCGTGCGAGGTCGCCAGCAGAACCGGGGCGAGACCCCTCTGGGCCGTGCGCACCGGGCCCGTGCGCACCGGAACGCTGATCATGCGGCCGCGAACTCCACGTCGACGGGCGCCGCTGTGCCCAGCTGAGCCTCTTCGTTCACCTGGGCCTGTTCGTGCACCTGGATCTGAACCGTGCCGTGGTCGACGCGCACCGGGAAGGTGCGCAGTGCGTAGTCGGCCGAGGTGAAGCACTCGCCGGTTTCGAGGTCGTAGACCTGCTTGTGCAGGGGGGAAGCCAGGGTGGGCCGGGCGCCGCGCGACCCGACGATGCCGCGGCTCATCACGAACGAGCCCGTGGCCGGATCCTGGTTGGAGACCGCGAAGAGGCTGCCGTCCGGGAGTAGCACGAGGGCGATCTGCACGCCGTCGATCAACGCGGCCTCACCCCAGAGTGGTTCGAGGCGGTCGAAGTCGCACACGCTGGTCCACTCGGCGGCGGTGCCGGTGGAGTCGTGCGAGTCGGTGGTTGTCTGCACGGGGTCCTCCAGTGGTTGTGAGCAAGTGGGGTGAGCTGGTCCTGATGTCAACGGTAAGCAGCCCGCGTGTCGGCCATCGTGCGAGGCCGTGACGATCGCGTAACGAAGACCTCTCAGTGCTCCCCCCACTGCGTGAGGCGCCCGTCACACTCCGTTACTCCGGCGACACGGTAGGGAAATCGCCGACTTTTAGGCTGACGGAACAGCTCACCACCTGGAAGGCCTCCCATGGACAACGTCACCCCCGCCTCGGATAACTCCGGCACGCCCCGACGCGTCCTGGTGATCGGCGGCGGCCCCGCCGCCCACCGGTTCACCGAGGCGATGGCCGCCCGCGCCACGGCCGCCGGGCCCGGTTCCGCCGCCCACACCGTGACGGTGTTCGGCGAGGAGCCGCACCTCCCCTACGACCGGGTGGCGCTGTCCCGCCGCCTCGTCGACTCCGAAGACCTCACTCTCGGCGACACAACTCTGTGGGACTCAGAGTCGATCAGCTACCGCAGCGGCAGCAAGGTGACCGGCCTCGACGCGGATGCCCGGGTCATCACCCTCGAAGACGGCGAGCGCATCGACTACGACGATCTGGTCTTCGCCACCGGCTCGGCCGCCACGGTGCCGCCCATCCCCGGTGCAGAGGCCGGCCACGTGTACCGCACTCTCGAAGACGTCGACTTCCTCGTGGGCGAGGTCGCCCGGCTCAAGGAACGGCTGGGTCGCCCGGCCAACGTCGTGGTTGTCGGCGGCGGACTGCTCGGCCTCGAAGCCGCCGGCGGGCTCGCCAGGCTCGGCGCCGCATCCACTCTCGTGCACTCGGGCAACTGGCTGATGAGCGCCCAACTCGACGAGGGCGCCGGTCAGGCGCTCGGCCGGCTGATCGGTGCGCAGGGCATCACCCTGGCTCTCGGCACCCGGCCCACCGAGATCCTGCGCTCCCCCACCGGCCGGGTGCTCGGCGTCGCCCTCGGCAACGGCACCCAGCTGCACGCCGACCTGGTGGTCTTCTCCATCGGCATCACCCCGCGCGACGAACTCGCCCGGGCCGCCGGCCTCGAGCTCGGTCCGCGCGGCGGCATCGTCATCGGCGACGACTGCCGCACCTCGGCCGACGGCATCTGGGCGATCGGCGAAGTCGCCAACATCAACGGCGTCTGCGTGGGCCTGGTCGCGCCAGCCAACGCCATGGCCGAGGTC
Source organism: Cryobacterium sp. SO2 (assembly GCF_026151165.2). Classification (NCBI taxonomy): domain Bacteria; kingdom Bacillati; phylum Actinomycetota; class Actinomycetes; order Micrococcales; family Microbacteriaceae; genus Cryobacterium; species Cryobacterium sp. SO2. Next base: position 1,301,654 of record NZ_CP117849.1, on the reverse strand, counting down.
GCCGCCGCCCGGTTGCACGGCGGCGAAGCGCTCTTCCCCGGCATCGACGACGCCACCAAGCTCAAGCTCTCCGGCGTGGAGGTCGCCAGCTTCGGCGACGCCCTCGGCCGCACCGAGCACTGCCTCGAGGTGGTCTACGCCGACCCGGCCCGCGGCCTGTACCAAAAGATCGTCGTCACGGGCGACGCCAAAACCCTGCTCGGCGGCATCTTCGTCGGCGACGCCTCGCCGTACACCTCGCTCCGCCCGCTGCTCGGCCGGGAACTGCCCGCAGAGCCCGGCGCCTACCTCTCCGCCGCCGGCGCCGAACCGCCCGCCGGCACCGACCTGCCCGACGACGTGCAGCTCTGCTCCTGCAACAACGTCTCGGTCGGCGCCGTGCGCGAAGCCATCCGCGGCGACCACGGCGAGGCCTGCACCGAACTCGGCCCGCTCAAGGCCTGCACCCGCGCCGGCACCCAGTGCGGCTCCTGCGTTCCCCTGGTCAAGAAGATCCTTGAAACCGAGCTGAAGAAGGCCGGCATCGAGGTCTCCAAGGCCCTCTGTGAGCACATCATTCTCAGCCGCAGCGAACTGTTCGAGAGCGTGCGCATCCTGCAGCTCACCTCGTTCGACGACATCATGGAGCGCTTCGGCACCGGCCTCGGCTGCGACATCTGCAAGCCCACGATCGCGTCGATCCTGGCCACCCAGACCAACGGTTATGTGCTGGATGCCGGCCGCGGCGGCCTGCAGGACACCAACGACCGTGCCCTGGCCAACATGCAGAAGGACGGCACCTACTCGGTGGTGCCGCGCATCCCGGGCGGGGAGATCACCCCGGCCAAGCTCAAGGTGATCGCCGAGGTCGCCGAGGAGTACAAGCTGTACACGAAGATCACCGGCGGCCAGCGCATCGACATGTTCGGTGCCCGGCTCGAGCAGTTGCCCGAGATCTGGAAGATCCTCGTCGACGCCGGCTTCGAATCCGGCCAGGCCTACGGCAAGAGCTTGCGCACCGTGAAGAGCTGCGTGGGCAGCACCTGGTGCCGGTTCGGCGTGCAGGATGCCGTCTCCATGGCCATCCAGCTCGAGCTGCGCTACCGCGGGTTGCGGTCGCCGCACAAGTTCAAGCTCGGCGTCTCGGGCTGTGCCCGCGAGTGCGCGGAGGCCCGCGGTAAGGACATCGGCATCATCGCCACCGAGCTGGGCTGGAACCTCTACGTGGGCGGCAACGGCGGCTTCCAGCCGGCGCACGCCCAGCTGCTGGCCCAGGACCTCGACGACGACACCCTGATCGCCTACATCGACCGCTACCTGATGTACTACATCCGCACCGGCGACCGCCTGCAGCGCACCGCGCGCTGGCAGGAGGAGCTGCCCGGCGGACTCGAGCACGTGCGCGACGTGGTCGTGAACGACAGCCTGGGCCTGGCCGCCGAGCTCGAACTCGCGATGTCGGCACACGTGGGCAGCTACGAGGACGAGTGGGCGGCGACGCTCAAAGACCCGGAGCGCCTGCGCCGGTTCCGCTCGTTCGTGAACGCGCCGACCACCCCCGACCCGGCCATCGTGCAGGTTCTCGAGCGTGGCCAGCCGCGCCCGGCCTGGCCCGCTGAGCGCGACGCGGCAGCGACCGCTGCCGTACCGACCGGCGCCGTGCAGACCGGCGCCGACTACTTCGGCGTCAGCGTCAACGAACCCGACGACGACGCTCCGGCCACCGGACCCGTCCTGCTCGCCGGCGCGCGCATCCCGATGCGGCCGGCGGACCGCGCCGCCACCGCCTCCTCCGTCACCGCACGACACGAAGCCGCCGCCGGCGCGCACGACAAGGGAGAATGACACCATGCCGACACCGTCGCTCGACATTTCGCTGAACGTCTCCGGCCGCCGCGTGCTCGTGCTCGGCGGCAGCCGTCCCGCACGCCGTGTGATCGCCCGCTACGTGGCCGCCGGCGCCGTGGTCTACCTCGCGGCCGACACGTTCGAGGTGCCCAACCCGCAGGTGCGCCCGGTGGCCTGGCCGCACTCCCCCGCGCTCTGGCGCGACCTCGTCTCCGCCGTCGACCTCGTCGTGGTCGTCGATGTTCCCGCCGAGGCCCAGCCGCTGGTCGCCGCTGCCTGCGCCGAACGGTCGGTCTGGCTCACCCGTGAGGCGGCCGCTCCGGTCTCCCGGCCCGGCCATGTCACCCTCGTCGGCGGCGGCCCCGGCGACGACGACCTGCTCACGGTCGCCGCGCTCACCGCGCTCCGCGGTGCCGACATCGTCTATTACGACAGGCTCGGGCCGCGCGCCTTGATCGACGAGTGGGCTCCGGGCGCCGAGTTGGTGAACGTGGGCAAGCTTCCGGGCCACCACGCCGTGCCGCAGGTCGAGATCGAACGGATGCTCGTGGCCAGCGCCCTGTCCGGCCTCACCGTCGTTCGCCTCAAGGGCGGCGACCCGTTCGTGTTCGGTCGCGGCGGCGAGGAGATGGCCGCCTGCCGTGCCGCCGGCGTGCCGGTCACCGTCATTTCCGGGGTCACCAGCGCCATCGCCGTGCCGGCGCTCGCGGGCATCCCGGTGACCCACCGCGATGTCTCGCGCCTGTTCACCGTGCTGAGCGGCCACGTGCCGCTCAGCGAAGACGAACTGGCCCACCTGGTGGGCCTGGGCGGCACCATCGTTGTGCTCATGGGCGTGGGCACCCTGCCGCACCTGGCGAGCGGCCTGGCCCGCCACGGCATGCGTGCCGACATGCCCATCGCCATCATCGAACGCGGCTTCTCCACGCAGCAGCGCACCACGGTGGCCGACATCGACACCGTGGTGCGGGTGGCCGGCGAGGTCGGCGCGCGCTCCCCAGCCGTGCTCGTGATCGGCGAGGTCGTGCGGCTGGCCCAGTGCGACGACGCCGCGGCCGTAGCGGTGCTCGCGAACGCCGCTACACTCTCAGGCCAGAGGTAACCCTGCCCAAGACGTTCTGCCCCAGACCATCGGAGACACCGTTAACGACATCGGAATCGAAGCCGGACTGCCCGGCTTCCGCCCGGACCAGCTCGAGGGCTTCCGCATCGGCGTCACTTCCGACCGCAGAAGCGAAGACCTGATCGCTGCGTTCGAGAGACGTGGCGGCGACGTCCTGCACGCCCCGGCCATCCGCATCGCGGCCGCTGCCGACGACTCACAGATCACCGCGGACACCGCCGCGATCATCGCCGCACGCCCCGACATCCTGTTGGCGACCACGTCGTACGGGGTGCGTCGCTGGTTCGAGGCGGCGGATGCGGCCGGGCTCGGCCACGACCTCACCACCACCCTCGAGCACAGCCGTATCTTCGTGCGCGGCCCCAAGGCGCGCGGCGCGATCCGCGCCGCCAACCTCGACGACTCCGGCATGAGCGACGAGGAGACCACCCGTTCGCTCGTGGACAAGGTGCTCGGCGAGGGCGCCGCCGGGCTCACCGTTGCCGTGCAGCTGCACGGGTTCACCGACGAGTCCCAGATCGAACGCCTGCGCGACGCGGGGGCCACCGTGCTCACCGTCGCCCCCTACCGCTGGCTGCTGCCGGAGGATTCGAGCCGGGTGCTCAAACTCATCGACGCCGTCTGCACGGGCTCCCTGGACGCCGTGACGTTCACCAGCGCTCCGGCCGTCGAGGCGCTGTTCGGCGCAGCGGATGGCGTCGGCAGGCTCGACGCGTTGCAGGAGGCCCTGCGCGGACCGGTGGTGGCCGCCGCGGTCGGCCACGTCACCGCCGCTCCCCTCGTGGCCGCCGGCATCACACCGATCGTGCCGGAGCGGTTCCGCATGGGCGCGCTCATCAAGCTGGTCTGCGACTACCTGGCCGACGAGCGCGTGCTGCGCCTGGACAGCCGGCACGGGCTGGTGGAACTGCGCGGCCGGCAGGTTCGGGTGGCCGGCACATCCGCCATGCTGCCGCCGACCTCGCTGACGCTCCTGCGCGCACTTCTCGCCGCACGCGGGTCGGTGCTCTCCCGGGCCGACCTCACGGCCGCGCTACCCGAGATCCAGGACGACCACGCCGTGGACGTGGCCATCAGCCGGCTGCGCCAGGCCCTACCGGTGCCCGCGCTGGTCGCCACCGTCATCAAGCGCGGCTACCGCATCGACGTCTAGCCCGACAGCCTGCCTCGCTGCGGGTTGCTCTGCGCCGACTTACGTCAAAACGCCCCTTCGGGCGCCCTGAAGGGACAGTTTGCGGCAAGTCGGCGGGTTGCTCTGCGCCGACTTACGTCAAAACGCCCCTTCACGTGAGCTGAAGGGGAATTTTGCCGCAAGTCGGCGAGGGGCTTCTCGTCGAATTGCTTCGACTGGGCGAAGTCGCTGCGCCAGCCCGGGGGGACACTCGGGCGGGCGGGCGCTCAGGCCAGGCGGGCGGCGACCTCGTCGAGGACCGACTCCGAACCGGCGTAGATGCCGTCGGCGCGCGGCCAGTGGCTGATCACATCGGTGAAGCCGAGCTCGGCGGCGCGCCCGACGGCGTCGTCGAAGGCGCCGAGGCTCTGCAGCGAGTATGCCCCGCCGCTGTCGAGCGACAGGTACCTGTCGAGGGTGCCTGGTTCGCGGCCCGCCGCGGCGAGGGTGTCGTCGAGCCGGTGCGACAGGGCCGCCACCGCGTTCCACCAGTCCTCGCCCACGGCGCCGTCGGCTCCGGTGGTCACCCAGCCGGCGGCATGCTCGGCCACGAGCCTCAGCCCCTTGGGCCCGTTGGCCGCGATCACGAACGGCACCCGCGGGCTCTGGGCCGGCCGGCCCACCATGCGTGCGTCCACCGCGGTGAACCAGTCACCCGAGAAGCTGAAGCCACCCGCGCCGGGCTCCTCGTGGCGCAGCAGCTGGTCCAGGTCGGTGACGAACTCGGCGAATCTGTCGTGCCGTTGGCGCGGCGTGTACGTCGGCTGGCCCAGCACGAAGGCGTCGAAGCCCGTTCCGCCGGATCCCACCCCGAGCGTGAGGCGTCCGCCGGAGATCTCGTCGACGGTGGCGATCTCCTTGGCGAACGGCACCGGATGCCGGAAATTCGGTGACGCCACGAAGGTGCCGAGCCGGACCCGGTCGGTGACCGCCGCGGCCGCGGCCAGCGTGGGAATGGTGGCGTGCCACGGCTGATCGGCGAGGCTGCGCCAGGAGAGGTGGTCGTAGGTCCAGGCATGGTCGAAACCGTACTGCTCGGCGCCTTGCCACCGCCGGCGGGCTTCCGGCCAGGCGAACTGGGGCAGGATCACAATTCCATAGCGCATACCCGCAGTCTACAAATCGGCTCGGACAGAGCGCCCGCTACGGGATCTGTCACAGCAGCCACGACCCCCGCGCCGTGGCGCTCTGACGGTGCTATGAATGGTGCGTTCGCGGCATCACGCCCGCGACCGCGTACACATCTCACCGCGTCAGGACTGCAAAGGAGCACCCCGATGGTTTCAGCCGTGACCCCGGACCGGTTCGCCGGCCAGACCGCGATCGTCACTGGAGCAGGCTCCGGCATCGGCAAGGCGACAGCTGTGCGCCTCGCGCAGGAGGGCGCCAGGGTGATCGCCGGTGACGTCGTTCCCGCCCGGCTGCAGGAGCTTCTCGACCAGTACGCCGACCTCGACATCGTCACTGTCGACGGCGACATCAGCCACGAAGACACCACGACCCGGCTGGTGGCCGCGGCCAACGGCCGCATCGACGTCGTCGCCAACGTCGCCGGCGTCATGGACGGCTTCCTGCCCGTCGCCGAGGTCGACGACGCCACCTGGGACCGCGTCTTCGGCATCAACGTGACCGGGATGATGCGGCTGCTCAGGGCGGCCCTGCCGGTCATGGTGGCCGGCGGTGGCGGCTCCATCGTCAACGTCTCCTCCGAGGCCGGCCTGCGCGGCGGTGCGGCCGGGGTGGCGTACACGGCCTCCAAGCACGCCGTGATCGGCCTCACCCGCAACACCTCGGTGATGTACTCCGCCCAGGGCATCCGCTGCAACGCCGTCGCCCCCGGCGGTGTGCAGACCAATATCGAGGCCCCGATGCTGTCGCCCCTGGCCGGGTCGGTGCTCGGGCCGGTGTTCCAGCACGTGTTGCCGCCCGTGGCCACCTCGGAGCAGCTCGCCGCCGCGATCACCTGGCTCGCCAGTACCGACGCGGCGAACGTCACCGGCGTGGTCCTGGCGTCGGATGGCGGCTGGTCGGCCCTGTGAGGCAGCCGGCCGGCGCAGACAGGTGCGAATGTCGGCGCGGGCTGGCAGACTCACCGCATGACAGGCAGACACCCCACCCAGAGCCCCGTCCCCACCGTTCACTGCGGCATCGTGCCGCCGTATCTCCTCGCGCACCTGGCCGAGGTCGATGACCCGCGTTACTCGGCCGCGGCGGCGGCCGCCAGACGTTCCCTGCAGCTCGACGCCCCCATCCGCAACCTGCGGTTGGGCGACCGCCACCCCACCGCGGCGCCCCTGCCGCCGGCTTCGGCCGTGCCCGGGGTCACCACGCGCACCATCAGCGACGCCGGCCACCTGCAGAGACTGCCCGGCCGGGTCGTGCGCACGGAGGGCCAGCCGCCTGTCGCCGATGTGGCGGTCAACGAGGCCTACACCGGCCTGGGCGACACCCACGGGCTCTACTGGAGCCAGTACCAGCGCGACTCCATCGACGGGCGCGGCCTGCCGCTGGACGCCACGGTGCACTACGGCCGCGACTACGACAACGCGTTCTGGGACGGCGAGCGGATGGTGTTCGGCGACGGCGACGGCGAGGTCTTCAACAGGTTCACGATCTCGTTGAGCGTGATCGCGCACGAGCTCACCCACGGCGTGACCCAGTACAGCGCCAATCTCGTCTATCAGGGCCAGTCCGGTGCCCTCAATGAATCGGTCTCCGACGTGTTCGGTGCCCTCGTCGAGCAGTACGCACTGGGCCAGGACACCGCTACGGCCAGCTGGCTGATCGGAGCCGGGCTGTTCACCGAGGAGGTGCAGGGACAGGCGTTGCGCTCCATGAAGGCGCCGGGCACCGCCTACGACGACGATGTGCTCGGAACCGACCCGCAGCCCGACTCGATGTCCGGCTACGTGGACACCGAGGACGACTACGGCGGAGTGCACCTCAATTCGGGTATCCCGAACCGGGCGTTCTACCTGGTGGCCGACGCCATCGGCGGCAACGCCTGGGAGGCTCCGGGACAGATCTGGTACGACACCCTCACCGGCCCGGATCTGACCGCCACCGCCACCTTCGCGGTGTTCGCGCGCGCCACGGAGGCGGCGGCCATCCGGCGCTACGGATCTGGGTCCCTCGAACACGAAGCGGTCAGAGGCGGCTGGCAGGGCGTGGGGATCACCCTCGATCCGCTGCGCGCGGCGTCCTGACCGAAGGCCGCCCGGCCCGGCCCGGGGCGGCCTCAGGCACGGCTGCACCGGCGCCCGCTGGGAAGCCGCTGCCGATCGTGTCGACATCCCCGCTCCCGGCGTCGCCGGACGTAGCATGGGGCCATGAAGGTCGTCGTCTCACGCAGCGGGGGGATCGCTGGGCTCCGGGTCACCTGGGACGTGCAGGTCGACGAACAGCCGGATGCGGCGGCCTGGATGCAGTTCCTGGAGGAGCTGCCCTGGGACGAGGCCGAAGACACGACACCGGCCGTTGACCGCTATGTGTACCGTATCCGCTGCGCACCGCACGAGGTCGTGCTCGCCGAACCCCAGGTGCGCGGCGCCTGGAAGGACCTGATCGACAGGGTGCGGGCGGCCAGCGAGCGCTGAGAAGCCGAGCGCTGAAAGCACAGCCGCGTAACAATCCCGCGGTCACCGGCCGTGCTTGGGATACTGACGGCATGACCACCGCGAACCGCATCCCCACCACCCACGCCGGCAGCCTTCCGAGAACGGCCGCGTTGCTCGACGCCAACGACGCCCGTCAGGACGCCGCCGCCGGACGCCTCACCCTCGACAGCCCGGCCGGCTTCCAGCCGTTGCTCGAAGGCGCCGTGGTCGACCTGGTGCAGCGCCAGGTCGACACCGGCCTCACCCTTCCCGGTGACGGCGAGTTCGGCAAGGCCATGTCCAGCGCCGTCGACTACGGCGCCTGGTGGTCATATTCCTTCCAGCGCCTCAGCGGCCTCGAGCTGGTTCCCGGCGGACCGTTCGCCGGCGCTCCCGTGCGCTCCAGCCCGGGCAACGTGCAGCTCACCACCTTCCCCGACCGCCGAGACTGGACCCTGTTCGCCGATGCCTACGGTGATCCGAAGAGCGGCATTTCGGTGGGTGACCGGGCGCCGGCCTTCCCCACGGCCACCGGCACGGTCAGCTACACGGGCCAGGATGCCATCGCCTCCGACATCGCCCACCTCAAGACCGGCCTGGCCGCGGCCGGCGCGCAGCAGGGCTTCATCACCGCGCTCTCCCCCGGCAGCGCCTCGCGCATCGGCAACGAGTTCTACGCCACCGAGGAGGAGTTCATCTGGGCGATGGCCGACGCGCTGCGCGAGGAGTACCGGGCCGTCATCGACGCCGGACTGATCCTGCAGATCGACGACCCGTCGATCGCCGAGAACTGGGACCAGATCAACCCGGCCCCCTCCGTGGAGGACTACCTGGCCTTCACCCGCATCCGGGTCGAAGCTCTCAACCACGCCCTCCGCGGCCTGCCGGAGGAGCAGATCCGGTTCCACCTCTGTTGGGGCAGCTGGCACGGCCCGCACACCACCGACCTCGAATTCCGTTACCTCGTCGAGACCATGTTGGAGATCAACGCCGGGTCCTATTCGTTCGAGGGTGCCAACGCCCGCCACGAACACGAATGGCGCATCTGGGAGGATGTGACCCTGCCGGACGGCAAGCAGATCGTTCCCGGCGTCATCGGCCACGCCACCAATGTCGTCGAGCACCCAGAGCTCGTGGCCGACCGGATCGAGCGCTTCGCGAACGTCGTCGGCCGCGAGAACGTGATCGCCTCCACCGACTGCGGTCTCGGCGGCCGCATCCACCCGCAGATCGCCTGGGCGAAACTCGACGCCCTCGTGGCCGGCGCCGAGCTGGCCACCACGAGGCTGTGGGCGCGGAACGGCGTAACCATCCCGTAATACTTCGGAATCACGTAGCTGATATCGTGACCTCAATGGGGGTCACGAGGCCCGCGAACAAGGGGGCCCCAAATGGCTACGGCACGATCGACCGATTCTTTCATTCCCGACATCGGCGGTGGCGCCGAACCGACACACCTCAGTGAGCGACCGCGACACGGATGCTCAGCGGCCCTCTTGCGTCGCGGCCTCGCGGCCACGTTCGGCCTCGTGATCGTCGCGGCCGCCATTCTCGGCACCACGCAGGCACCGGCCTCCGCCGCCGCCGTTCCCGGCAACGTCAACCAGTGCAACGGCATCCAGAACGCCGGCGGCCAGGCCGTGGAGTGCGACGTCACCGTCACGAACTACCTGGATGTCGCCACCGGCGTCTCCAGCTCCGTCATCGTCGTGCGCACCTGCACCGGCGCCGCGAACACCGCGCTGACCTGCACCACCCTGCCGGTCAACTTCCCCACCGCCACGACCGTGGTCGACCAGTGCAACGCCTCCGGCCAGGGCGGCGGCGCAACCGTCACCTGCCGGGTACAGGTGGTCAACAACATCACCGGCAACGCCACCACCAGCCCCGCCACGGTCAACCAGTGCGTGGGTTCCGGGGCCGGCGGCGGCACCCAGCCGACCCTCAACTGCGACCCTGTGCAGTCGACCACGAACGCCACCATCACCCAGTGCAACGGCGCAGCGAACGGCGGCGGCGGCACGCAGCGCGTGACCTGCGTCGTGCGTCCGTCCACCCAGACCACAGCCCTGCCCGTGACGATCAACCAGTGCAACAACGGCAACGTCACCGCGCCCGGCTCCTACGTGACCTGCACGGCGTCGCTCACCAACCGAATCCTGCCGGCCTCGGTGACGACACCCACCGCGACGCCGACCCCGACCGCGACCTCGACTCCAATCCCCACGTCGACGAGCACCCCGTCGCCCACACCCAGTGGCACCCCGACGGGCACGCCGGTTCCCACGCCGTCCGGCACGCCGACCCCGACACCCGGCACGCCCGGCACCCCCGGCACGCCCGGCACGCCCGGCACGCCGACGCCGTCTGACGGCCCGACGCCCACCCCCACGGACACCTCGTCGCCGGCCCTGCCGGTGACTCCCACCTCGACCCCGACACCCACCTCGACCAGCCCCGTGAGCCCGCTGCTCCCGGTTGCCGGTGGCGGCGGCGGTTCCGGTGCCGGCGGCGACAACGCGGCGGCACTGGCCGAGACCGGCGCGGATGCCCAGCCCGTGTTCCTGATCGCCGGCGCGGCCCTTCTGCTCGGCGGAATCCTCCTCGCCGTGACGATGGTCCGCCGACGCACCCACACCGCGACCCAGGACCAGGCCCCCAAGGTCTGACCCTCTGCCGGGCAACACGCCGCGGCCCACTCGCACGTAGTCGCCGAGTGGGCCGCAAAGTGGGAATATGAAGCATGGACATCAACGACCCTGATCCGGTCCGCATTCTGAGCACAAACGACTGCTGGGAACTGCTGCTCTCCTCGAGCTTCGGCCGTCTGGCGGCCAGTGTCGCCGACGACATCGAGATCTTCCCGCTCAACTTCGTCGCCGCAGACCAGCGCCTGCTGTTCCGCACGGCGGAGGGCACCAAACTGCTCGCGCTGACGGTGAACAACAAGGTCGCACTGGAGACCGACGACATCGGGCGGGCCGATGCCTGGAGCGTTGTCGTCAAGGGAATCGCCCGGGTGCTGGACACGCAGGCGGAGATCGACGCAGCCAACGCGCTTCCGTTGCGCCCGCTGGTGCCCACCCTCAAGTACATCTGGGTGGAGATCACCCCCACCGAGATCACCGGTCGCCGGTTCGCGCTCGAACCCGAGCCGGAAAGGTACTAGCCGGAACGGTACTGGCCGGAGCGGTACTAAAGTGACGAGGCCGGCGTGATGTGCCCCTCACCGGAGAGGCCGATCAGCATGAGCACGGCGACGCCGTAGGCATCCTCGGCGGTCTCGGCCTCGAAGGCTTCGTCGAGTCCGCGCACATGCACGGTCACCCGGTAGCTGCCCTCGCCCTGCCTGTGCAGCGAGCGGAAGGTGCCGCGCAGGAGGGCGCGCAGCTGGTCTTCTCTCGGCAGCCACAGCGCGTCTTCCAGCGCGAGCGAATCCAGCGCCCATTCCGTCGTGCCGTTGAAGCCGAGGATGGTGCCGGTGTCGAATTCGTGGGCCTCGATCGTCATCTCGCTCACGGTGAAGACCTCGGAGTCGAAGCCCGGCCTCTCGATCCGGAACGAATCCCCCGACGCCGGACGCCAACGCAATCCGGCCTGCTGCAACGCACGGGCACAGTCGATTGTGATCATGCCCCATTATCCATAGACGGCGGCGTGGAGCGCGAGGGCACCCGCTCACTCCCCGGGCAGCCGGGAAAAGGCAAAGCGGATGCCCCGGAGCGCTGTCTGCGGTCTCCGGGGCATCCGATCATGAATCACGCGGGTGCGTGTCGCAGCGGGTGGGGCCGACGGGCCCGAGCTGGCAGGTCCTAGCTGACGCCGAGCAGGTCGATCACGAAGATCAGGGTCTTGCCGGAGAGGCGGTGACCGGAGCCGGCGGGGCCGTAGGCCAGGTGCGGGGGCACGGTGAGCTTGCGTCGACCGCCCACCTTCATACCGGGGATGCCCTGCTGCCAGCCGGCAATGAGGGAGCCAAGCGGGAAGTTGATCGACTGGCCTCGGTTCCAGGAGGAGTCGAATTCTTCGCCGGTGTCGTACTCGACACCGAGGTAGTGCACGTCGACGGTGGCGCCGGCGGTGGCCTCTGCCCCGTCGCCCACCACGATGTCGACGATGTCGAGCTGTTCGGGCGCGGGGCCCTCCGGGAAGTCGAGTTCTGGCTTGTTGTTCAAATCAGTCATGAGTCCATCCAATCGGATTCCGGGCGGCGACGCACCCGAGAAATTCCCCCTTGCGCGAACGCGGGCCCAAGGCGCATGCTTATTTCACAAAACTCGTCGCACCGGGAGAGTTGTCGGCAGTGCCACACCACCGGGCGGCGAGTTTTCTCGTCTTCACGGGGTCAGCCTCACGGGGTCAGCCTCGTGGGAGGTCAGCCGATGACTTCGGCCCTGTCGGCCATCAGCAGGCCCAGCAGCCTGGCCTCTTCAGCCTGGTCGGCCGACGGCTCCGTCCGGTGCGATTCGGCGGTCGAGCGTGACGGATGCGCCTGAGCGCTCACGAGGCGTTGCCGCACCGAGGCCAGCCTCGTCGCATCCACGATGAAGCGGTTCATGGCCATCCGGCGGGCCGGCGGCTGGGCGTGCGCCCAGGCGCGGGCCTGGCGCCGGCCGCGCGGTGTGGCCAGCATGTCCACCTCCGCGGCGGTGAACCAGCCGACGGCAGCGTAGTCGCCGAGCCGTTGCACGGTGAGTCTCTCCTCCTGACGTCGCAGCATCACCATGGTGATGATCGCGCCGAGGAACATCGGGAACTGGACAAGGAAGTAGTAGCCCACTAGCGACGCATCCGTGGTGAGGAAGTAGAACGCGCCGTTCCACACTGCGTGCAGCAGCACGGCCGCGGCGAGCCCGATGAGCACAGTGCCGATGTAGCGCGATCCGGTGGCCCGTCGTGCGGCCAGGCCGACCGCCAAGCCGGTGCAGGCCGTGAACAGAACGTGCGCGAACGGGGAGAGCACCCCGCGCAGCAGGAAAGTGACGCCGAGCGTGGCGATCCCGCCGTCGAGCATGGCCACGCCGAAGTACTGGATGTTCTCCGAGAATGCGAAGCCCGCGGCGATCATGGCCGCATAGACCACCCCGTCGATGGGGCCGTTGAACTGGCCGCGGATGACCCAGAACAGCAGCAGGAGGCCGAAGCCCTTGGCGGACTCCTCCACCAGCGGCGCCTGCACCACGGCGGTCAGGAAATCCCCGGCCGGGCGGGCGGTGCCGCTGGTGGCGACCACGATCTGCACCCCGAGATCGAACACCAGAGCGGTCACAATCGACACACCAGCGCCCCAGAGGAACGCGAACCACAGGGCGGGGCGCGGCTCCGGCTCCCACCGGTCGATCCAGCGCACGGCCAGAATCACCAGGGTGAGCGGCACCAGCGCCAGCAGCAGGCAGACCAGCAGTGCGCCGGCTCCGAGGAACGTGGACAGGTAGACCAGCACCAGGATCACCGCCAGGGCGGCGACCACGATTCCCACACTCGCCCAGACGACGGTGCTCAGCCTGGTGCGCCGCACCGGCGCACTCCAGACCGGGCTCTGAATGGGTGCGTCCTGCGCGGGTACGGCGATGGATCGGCCTGTCGGGTCGAGGGTCATGCGAGCCAGTTTAGGGGGACGGGGCCGGTTCGGCAGGCCTGATTCCGGCCGCCTGCGGTGTCCGATTCCCGCTACCGGTCGAGGGGTGGGCGTGTCAGTCTTGATGGGTGACCAACGCGATGACATCTCCCGCCGCCGAAGACGCGCCCGCCGGCGCCTCCGCCAGGGGCGCCGTGGACGACCCGGTGTTCGCCGAACGGTTCCGGGCGATGTCGTCCAGGGACGCCCGCTTCGACGGCCAGTTCATCACCGGCGTGCACTCCACCGGCATCTACTGCCGGCCGAGCTGCCCGGCGATGACGCCCAAGCCCGGCAATGTGTCGTTCTACCTCACGGCCGCCGCCGCGCACGAGGCGGGGCTGCGCGCCTGCAAACGCTGCCTGCCGGATGCCGTGCCAGGGTCGCCGGCCTGGAACATCCGTGACGACCTGGCCGCGCGGGCGATGCGGCTGATCGGTGACGGCACCGTCGAACGCGAGGGGGTACCGGGGCTGGCAAGGCGCCTCGGCTACACGCCGAGACACCTCACCAGGGTGCTCGTCGCCGAGGTCGGCGCCGGTCCCCTGGCGCTGGCCCGCGCCCACCGCGCGCAGACCGCGCGAGTGCTGCTCACCGGCACCGACCTGTCGATCACCGACATCGCGTTCGCGGCCGGCTTCGGCAGCGTGCGGCAATTCAACGACACCATCGGCTCCGTGTACGAGCGCACCCCCTCGGCCCTGCGGGCTGGGACCAGGGCAGCGGGGGTCCGCGCCACGCCGGCGGGCTCGGATGACGCGGCCCCCGGCTCCACCATCCGCCTGCTGCTACCCGCCCGAGCGCCGTTCGACGGCCAGGGCCTGCTGGACTTCCTGGGCGTGCGCGCCATACCGGGCGTCGAGAGGCGCGGCCCCGAGACGTACGAACGCACCCTGCGGCTGCCGCACGGCGCGGCGGCGCTGCAGTTGTCGCTGGCCGGCTCGCCTGCCGCCCCGGCCCTCGCCTGCACGGCGCGGCTGAGCAACCTTGCCGACCTCGCTCCCCTGGTCAGCCGGGTGCGGCGACTGTTCGACCTCGACGCGGATGCCCAGGCCATCGACCGCGCCCTCGCGGACGACCCGGCGCTGGCCGGGTCCGTGCGTCGCATCCCCGGGATCCGGGTGCCGGGCAGCCTCGACGCCGAGGAGACGCTGTTCAGGGCCTTGCTGGGCCAGCAGGTCTCCGTCGCCGCCGCTCGCACTGCGCTCGGCCGGCTGAGCGCCGCCCTCGGCGAGCCCGTGTCCTCCTTCGGGGATGCCGCCGCGGAGACCAGCGCGGACGCCGCCGGGGACGACACAGGCACGCCCTTCCTCCTCTTCCCCACCGCCGCCCGCATCGCCCAGGATGGCCACGAGGTGCTGCGCGGCCCGGCCGCCCGCATCACCACGATCATCCGGGTCGCCGAGGCACTGGCAACCGGTGACCTCGTGCTCGACGTCGGCGAGTCCCGCGACGAACTCACGGCCAGGCTCACCGCCCTGCCCGGGATCGGCCCGTGGACGGCCGGTTACGTGGCCATGCGGGTGCTCGGCAGCCCCGACATCCTGCTCACCAGCGATCTCGCACTGCGCCAGGGAGCCGACCGGCTGGGGTTGCCGGCGAAGGCGGCAGACCTCGCCGCGCGAGGCAGCCGCTGGGCGCCGTGGCGCAGTTACGCCGGCATGCACCTGTGGCGGGCGGCGGGCACGGCCCGACCGGCCGGGCCCGAAGTTCCCAGCCAGAACGGCTCTGCCCCGTTACGCTGAGAAAGTGAAGTTTGCGCACCTCAGAGTCGAAGGCCAATCCACCCCCCGTCTAGCCATCGTGGTGGACGACGCGGCGCTCTTCCTCGACGAGGTGATCGACGACGCCCCGCGCGATCTGCAGGACCTCATCGAGAAGGGTGCTCCCGAGTTCGACAGGGTGCGGGCGCTCACCGCGAACGCGCTCACCCACGGGGCCAGCCTCACCCCGATCGACGACCTCCGGCACTCCTCCGCGGTGCTGCGCCCGCCGCAGATCATCGCCATCGGCGCCAACTACGCCGCCCACTCCTCCGAGCTCAAGCTGCGCAGCGAGACGGCCGCGACGGTCTTCTCGCTGTGGCCGAACTCCCTCACCGGGCACGAATCGATCATCACCTGGCCCACCGACCTCACCACCCAGGTGGACTACGAGGCCGAACTCGGCGTCATCATCGGCCGCCCCGCCCGCAATGTGTCGGTGCGCGACGCCCTGGACTACGTCTTCGGCTACACGGTCGTGAACGACATCACCGCGAGGGACCTGCAATTCTCCGAGGCCCAGTGGTCGCGCTGCAAATCCTTCGACGGGTTCACCCCCACCGGCCCGCTGGTGGTGACCGCCGACGAGATCGCCGACCCGCAGAACCTCTGGTTGACCACTCACGTCGACGGGCGGGTGCTGCAGGATGCCTCCAGCGGCGACATGGTGCGCACGGTGGCCGAGATCATCGCGTATCTCTCGCTCACGTCCACCCTGATGCCGGGCACGTTGATCTCCACCGGCAGCCCCGGCGGCGCCGGCTACAGCCGCAAACCGCAGGTCTTCCTCAAGGATGGTTCGACGGTCACCGTCTCCATCGACCGCATCGGGCTGCTCACAACCCATTGCCGTGAGATCTGACCTGGGCGGGCCCCGCACTCCGATCACCATTTCGGTGGTCATTCCGGTCTATAACGACGCCGTTTTCCTGCGCACCTGCCTGCGCGCCCTCTCCCAACAACGCCGCCCGGCAGACGAGATCGTCGTGGTCGACAACGCGAGCACGGATGCCTCGGCCACGGTTGCGCGCGCGGCCGGCGCGCGCCTTGTCACCGAGCCTCTGCGCGGCATCTGGCCGGCCGCCGCGGCCGGCTATGACGCGGCCACCGGCGACGTGATCGCCAGGCTCGACGCCGACTCGGTGCCGCCGGTGGACTGGCTCGAGCGGATCGAGGCCAGGTTCACGGCCGACCCCGACACCGCCGTGTACACCGGTCCAGGCGACTTCTACGATTGCGGCCCGGTGACGGCCTGGCTCGGCGCCCGGCTGTACATCGGCGGGTACTTCCGCTGGATGGGGGTGTGGCTGGGGCACCCGGTGCTGTTCGGCTCGAACTTCGCGATGCGCCGGCAGGTCTGGGCCGCCAACCGTGGCCGGGTGCGTCGCCGCCGCAGGGACGTGCACGACGACCTCGACTTCAGCATGCACCTGGGCCCTGAGGAACCGGTCACGGTGGACCGCACCCTGCGGGTGGGCATCTCCGCCCGCCCGTTCGAGACACCGCACGGTCTCGGCCGCCGGGTGGCGTGGGCCGGCCGCACGCTCTTCTCCGCTTGGCCGGCCTACTCGCCCTGGCACATCCGCCGGCGCAATCAGCGGCCGCGCGCGTAGAGGGCGAGCAGGTCATGAGCCAGCTGGTGCGGGGTCGTCTCGCAGGGGCTGTGCCCGGCCGGGTAGATGCGCAGCTCCGCGCCGATGCGGCGGGCGAACCTGCGGTGCAGCCGCACCTTCCACAGGTCCCGGTCGCCCACGGCGATGAGCATGGGCACCCCGCTGCCGGCCAGGTGCCGGCGCACGTCGGGGGTGTGCTTCATCAGTCCCATGATCTCGTCGAGGCTCGACCGGCTGGTGTACCCGAACCGCAGCCGAGCGAGCGCGAGCCGGCCTGGCCGGGTGTGATTGCGGTTGGTGACGATGCCCCAGATCATCAGGGACGCGATGACGTGCGGCGGCACCAGGCCGCTGACCGGGCCGAGCCAGCGCACCCCGCGGAAGGTCTGCCCCGGCTGCGGCGGCGTGGTGAGCAGCACCAGCGACGCGAACAGCTCCGGACGCCGCGCCAACCCCAGCTCGGTGACGAGGCCGGCGAACGAATAGCCGAGCACGTGCACCGGGGTGCGCCCCGATTCCAGCACCGCGATCAGGTCGGCCACAAAGAGGTCGTAGTCGTACGGCAGGCCGGCCGCCGGACCGGCCGTGGCCGACTCGTACTGGCCGGCCAGGTCGAAGCTCTCCACCCTGTAGCCGGCGTCGGCGAGGATCGGGGCAAGCAGCACGAAGTCTTCCTTGGACCCCGTCGCCCCCGGCACCAGGACCACCCGCGGGTCGCCGGTGCGCCCGAGAGCGATGGCGGCCAGGTTGCCGCTGGGTGCCGGGAAGGTGCACCGCTCGGTTCCGGGCGGCAGGATCGTCCAGTCGAGGTCCGGCAGGGCGGCGTCAAGCCTCGCGAGACGATCCGGCCGGATCGGCTCTTTCCGGTGCTGCTGCCGCACACGCAGGGACACGGCACCAGAGTAGCGCCGGGTTCCCCTCCGCGGCGCCCTCTGCGCTCAGCCGATGATCGCGGCTACTCGATGATCGGGATGGAGGAGGTGCCGGTGTCCGGCTCCATGCCGGACAGCCTGGCGGGCTCGAGTTCGCGCAGAACATCTTCCCTGGTCATCAGGTTGGCCTCCACGACGAGGTCGGCCACGTTGCGCCCGGTGAGCAGGGCGGTCTGGGCCAGCGCGGCCGCGGCGGCATAGCCGATGTGCGGGATGAGCGCCGTGATCACACCGACGCTCGATCCCACCATGGCCGCCAGGCGGTCCTCGTTGGCGGTGATGCCGTCGATGCAGTTCACCCGCAGCGTCCACATGGCCTGGGTCATCCAGGTGAGGCTCTGGAACAGGTAGTGCGCGATGACGGGTTCGAAGGCGTTGAGCTGCAGTTGCCCGCCCTCTGCGGCCATCGTCACCGTCACATCCGCCCCGGCCACGGCGAACGCCACCTGGTTGACGACCTCGGGGATGACCGGGTTGACCTTGCCGGGCATAATGCTCGAACCGGCCTGGCGCGGCGGCAGGTTGATCTCACCGAAGCCGGCCTGCGGGCCCGAGGAGAGCAGGCGCAGGTCGTTGCAGATCTTGGAGAGCTTGATGGCGCTGCGCTTGAGATTGCCGCTGAACGACATGAAGCTGCCGGCGTCGCTGGTGGACTCGATCAGGTCGGGCGCGGCTTCCAGCTTGAGTCCGGTGATCACATTGAGGTGCCGGATGGCCGCGGCCGCGTAGCCGGGATCGGCCGTGATGCCGGTGCCGATCGCGGTGGCGCCCAGGTTGATCTCGGCGAGCAGCCAGATGGTCTCGGTGAGCCTGTCGTAGTCCTCGCCGAGCGTGGTGGCGAAGCCGTGGAACTCCTGGCCGAGGGTCATCGGCACGGCGTCCTGCATCTGGGTGCGGCCCACCTTGAGGATCTGCGAGAACTCCTCGGCCTTGACCGAGAAGGAGCCCTGCAGTGCCTTGAGCTCGCGCAGCAGGTGCTTGAGGAAGAAAGCCAGGGCGATCTTGATCGCGGTGGGGTAGGTGTCGTTGGTGGACTGGCTGCGGTTGACGTGGTCGATCGGGCTGAGAATGTCGTAGCGGCCGCGGCCGTAGCCGGCGTTCTCCAGGGCAAGGTTGCAGATGACCTCGTTGGCGTTCATGTTCGTGGAGGTGCCAGCCCCGCCCTGCATGACCCCGACGACGAACTGGTCGTGGTGCTTGCCCTCGATGATCTCCTGGCAGGCGGCGTCGATCCAGTCGGCGCGCTCCTGGCTGAGCGCGCCGACTTCGGCGTTGGCGCGGGCGCAGGCCTGCTTCACCGAGGCGAGGGCAACGACGAAGTCGGGGTAGACCGAGATCGGCCGTTTGGCGATGGGGAAGTTCTCCAGGGCACGCTTGGTGTGCACGCCCCAGTAGGCGTCGGCGGGAACCTCGACGCGGCCGAGCGAGTCACGCTCGATGCGGAAGCCGGGAGTGACCGCGGGGATGTCGGCGCTGAGATCCTCCGGTGTGGTCATATCGATGGTCACGTCGGTAGTCGTCGATTCGGTGCTCGGTGATGCGGTGTTGGTCGTGTCTGTGGACATGCTGGGTGTGGTGTGCACGCTGGCTCCGTTGCCGTCGGGGACGAGCTTGTGGCTCATGACCGATTCACTCTATCGCGGGCGTGCGGCACGGCACGGGAGCCGCGAGATTCGCCGGTCTCACGCAGGGAACCGTCGCCGCCGGCCCACCCGATGCAAGAAAAAAGCGGGCGGGCCGGGGCGGGCAGGTTATTTGGCGGCTGGCTCCTCGGGGAAGACGTCATTCTCCATGGCGTCGTACCCCTCGGCCTGCGGGTCGCCGTGCAGGCCGCCGGAGAGCGCGTACTCCTCCTCGGGGGAGAGCACCAGGCGGCTGCGGCCGAAGAGGGCGAACAGCACCAGCCCCACCACGTAGACGACCGCGATCGCCACGATGGCCGGCCGGAACGCCTCGTTGAGCAGGAAGCCCAGGAAGATCGCCAGGGCGATGATGCCGGCCACCACGGCGCCCACCACACCGGTGGGGCTCACGTACGGCCGCTTGGCGGCGGGGAACACCCGGCGCAGGATGATGAACGATGCCATCTGCAGCACGTAGGCGAGCACGGCCCCCCAGACGGCGATGTTGAGCACGATGGCTCCGCCGGAGCCGGCCGCGCCGCCGGTGAGGTCGACCACGACGAGCGCCAGGAAACCGATCACAGCACCGACCATGAGTGCCACCCAGGGCGTCTGCCGCTTGCCGGTGAGGGAGAGCACCTTGGGGTAGTAGCCGGCCCGGCTGAGCGAGTACATGTTGCGGCCGTAGGCGAACATGATGCCCTGCAGCGAGGCGAGCAGCCCGATCAGCGCGAACGCGCTGAGCACGGCGGCCAGGCCGTCGGGCAGGATCGCCCGGAAGCCGTCCAGAAGCGGCTCCCCCGAGACGCCGAGGGCCTCGGAGCCGTTCACGCCGGGGTTCAGCACCAGCACGGCCGCGCCGCAGACCACGAGGGTGATCATGCCGGTGATACCCGCGCGCGGGATGTCCTTGGTGGGGTTGTGCGCCTCCTCGGCCACCAGCGGCAGCTCCTCGATGCCGAGGAAGAACCACATGGCGAACGGCAGCGCGAAGAGGATCGGCAGTACGCCGTGTGGCAGGAACGCGCTCTGGCCGGCATCCGGCACGATGTCGAAGAGGTTGTCGACGCTGAACTGACCGGACACCACGGCCAGGACAGCGAACACGGCCAGGATCGCGATCGAGATGACGGCCACGACCAGGGCGAAGGCGAACGAGACGGATGCTCCCGCCATGTTCAGCAGGATGAACACCGCGTAGAGGATCACCCACCACAGCCAGCCGGGCAGTTCGAAGCCGAACAGAACCGAGGTGATGCCGTTGGCGTAGGCGGCGGAGAAGTAGACGATCACCGCTGTGGTGGCGACGTACTCGATGGTCTCGGCCAGCCCGGTGATGAAACCGCCCCACGGGCCCATGGCCGCCCGGGCGAAGGAGTAGGCGCCGCCGGTGTGCGGCATCGCGGCGGACATCTCCCCGATCGAGAACAGCATCGTGAAGTACATCACCACTACGAGCACGAAGGCGATCAGCATGCCGCCGAAGCCCGCGGAGGCCAGGCCGAAGTTCCAGCCGGAGAAGTCACCGGAGATGACCGCGGCGATGCCGATCCCCCAGATCCCCCAGAATCCGGCGGTGCGCTTGAGCGAACGTTTCTCGAAATAACCGGCCTCGGCGGGCGTATATGTAACGCCGGAAACGGATCGGGCGGACTCAGACACCAGTGGGCTCCTTGAGGGTAGGTGGTCGCATACTGCAGGGTTCGGTTGTCGCCCGAGCCTAGGCACCCAATGGTGCGCTGCACATACCTTTGGATGTAAACACTGTGTAAACACTCGCCCGCCTTTCCGTCGGTGAGCTGTGTTCTAATGGTCGGGATCGCTCCGTTTGCTCCCTGTCAGCTCTCGCACTTCGCGCCCCGCGCACCGTCCACGAGGAGATCCCATGACCGAGAACCGCCCCGCCGCCGTGAGCATCCCGCCGCGCAATCGCGGTTACCTGGAGGTGGGCGCGCTCGCCGGGATGGTGTCGGACGGCACCATCGACACCGTCATCGTGGCGTTCACCGACATGCAGGGCCGCCTGGTGGGCAAGCGGGTCTCCGCCCGCCTGTTCGTGGAGGACGTGCAGTCACACGGCGCGGAATGCTGCAACTACCTGCTCGCGGTGGACGTGGACATGAACACCGTCGACGGCTACGCCATGTCGAGTTGGGAACGCGGCTACGGCGACATGGTGATGATGCCCGACCTCAGCACTCTGCGGGTGGCCCCGTGGCTGCCGGGCACCGCCCTGGTGACCGCCGATCTGCACTGGCTCGACGAGGCCCCGGTGGTCGAGTCACCGCGACAGATTCTGCAGAAGCAGCTGGACCGGCTCGCCGCCCTGGGCCTGGAGGCCTTCGTGGGCACCGAGCTGGAGTTCATGGTCTTCGACGACGGCTACCGGGAGGCCTGGAAGAAAGGCTACCGCGAGCTCACCCCGGCCACCGACTACAACATCGACTACGCCCTGCTCGCCTCCACCCGGATGGAGCCACTGCTGCGCGACATCCGCCTGGCCATGGACGGCGCCGGCATGTACTGCGAGGGCGTCAAGGGCGAGTGCAACCTCGGCCAGCAGGAGATCGCGTTCCGCTACGCGCCTGCGCTGGTCACCTGCGACAACCACTCGATCTACAAGAACGGCGCCAAGGAGATCGCGGACGCGCACGGCAAGAGCCTGACCTTCATGGCCAAGTTCAACGAGCGTGAGGGCAACAGCTGCCACATCCACATCAGCCTGCGCGGCACCGACGGGTCGGCGGTCTTCGCCGACGCGGATGCCGAACACGGCATGTCCACCCTTTTCCGGCAGTTCCTGGCCGGCCAGCTCGCCGTGATGCGCGAGCTCACCCTGTTCTCTGCCCCCAACATCAACTCGTACAAACGCTATGTGGCCGGCAGCTTCGCGCCCACCGCGATCGCCTGGGGGCTGGACAACCGCACCTGCGCGCTGCGGGTCGTGGGCCGCGGGCACGGCATGCGGGTGGAGAACCGGGTGCCGGGCGGCGACGTCAACCAGTACCTGGCCGTGAGCGCACTCATCGCCGCCGGCCTCTATGGCATCGAGAACAAGCTTGAGCTCGACGACGTCTTCGTCGGCAACGCCTACGCCAGCGACGCCCCGCGGGTGCCGGCCACGCTCCGCGAGGCCGCGGCGCTCTTCGCCGAGTCACCCGTGGCCCGGGCGGCCTTCGGCGACGAGGTCGTGGACCACTACCTCAACAACGCCCGCATCGAACTGGCCGCGTACGACGCCGTGGTCACCGACTGGGAGAGGGTGCGCGGCTTTGAACGCCTCTGATCTCCTCGACCCGCCGGCGGGCGCATCGGGCACTCCCCCGCTGATCGGCCTCACCACCTACCTGGAACAGGCCAGCACCGGGGTGTGGAACGTGCCGGCGGCATTCCTGCCGAAGGTCTACTTCGACGCCATCACCCGGGCCGGCGGCATCGCCGTGCTGCTGCCGCCGCAGCCGGTCACCGCGGGCATCGTCGCGCGCGTTCTCGACGCGCTGGACGGCCTGGTGATCACGGGCGGCAAAGACATCGAGCCGGCCAGATACGGGCAGCATGCGCATCCACTCACCGACGAACCCCGCCCGGACCGGGACGCCTGGGAAGACGCGCTGCTGCGCGGCGCCCTCGAGCGCGACCTGCCCTTCCTCGGTATCTGCCGCGGCGCCCAGGTGCTCAATGTGACCCTCGGCGGCACGCTCCACCAGCACCTGCCCGACCTGGTCGGCGACACCAGGTACCAGGCCGGCCACGGCATCTTCAACACGGTGGACGTCGCCGTGCAACCGGGGTCGCTGCTCAGCGGGCTGGTCGGCGATGCCGCGCTCACCGTGCCCGTCTACCACCATCAGGCCATCGACCGGCTGGCCGACGGCCTCTCGGTCACCGGCACCTCCGACCCCGGCATCGTGCAGGCCGTCGAACTGTCGACCGCCACCTTCGCGGTGGCCGTGCAGTGGCACCCGGAGGAGGCTCAGGGCGACCTGCGGCTCTTCAGCGGGCTCGTCGCCGCGGCCGACGGACGCCGCACCGCTTCCGCCAGCACCGCCAACCCCGTCACCGCCACCCCCAGCGCCCCGGAAGGGAGCATCCAGCCGTGACCAGTTACACCGTGATCAACCCGGCCACCGAGACCGCGGTGGCCACCGTGGCGCACCTCGACCTCACCGCCACCGACGACGCCGTGGCGCGTGCCGTGGCCGCGCAGAAGCTCTGGGCCAGGGTGGCCCCCGCCGACAAGGCCGCCATGCTGCGCCGCTTCGCCGAGGCCGTCGACGGTGACCGGGAGAACCTCGCCGGCATCGAGGTGGCCAACTCGGGGCATCCGATCAGCCAGGCCCGATGGGAGGCCGGCCATGTGCGCGACGTGCTGCAGTACTACTCGGCCGCCCCCGAACGGCTGTTCGGCCGGCAGATCCCGGTCGCCGGCGGCATCGACGTCACCTTCCAGGAACCGCTCGGCGTTGTCGGCGTGATCACCCCGTGGAACTTCCCGATGACCATCGCGGCCTGGGGATTCGCACCGGCCCTTGCCGCAGGCAATGCTGTGCTCCTGAAACCGGCGGAATGGACGCCGCTCTCCAGCATCCGTCTGGGCGAACTCGCGCTGGCCGCCGGCCTGCCCGAGGGCCTGTTCCAGGTGCTGCCCGGCCGGGGCTCCGTGGTGGGCGAACGTTTCGTGACCCACCCGGACGTGCGCAAGGTGGTCTTCACCGGGTCCACCGCCGTGGGCACCCGGATCATGGCCGGCTGCGCCGCGCAGGTGAAACGGGTCACCCTCGAGCTCGGCGGCAAGAGCGCCAACATCGTCTTCGCCGACTCCGACCTGGAGAAGGCCGCCGCCACGGCGCCGTACGGGGTCTTCGAGAACGCCGGCCAGGACTGCTGCGCGCGCAGCCGCATCCTGGTGGAGCGCACCGTCTACGACAGGTTCATGGAACTGCTCGAACCGGCCGTGGCCGGCGTGGTCGTGGGCGACCCGACCGATGAGGCCACCGAGATGGGCCCGCTCGTCTCGGCCGCTCACCTGGCCAGGGTGTCGGAGTTCCTGCCGGATGACGCGCCCGTCGCCTTCCGCGGCAGCGCCCCCGACGGCCCGGGCTATTGGGTGCCGCCCACTGTGCTCACCCCGGCCAGCCGCACCGACCGCAGCGTGACCGAGGAGATCTTCGGCCCCGTCGTCACGGTGCTGCCCTTCGACGACGAGGCGGATGCCGTGCAGCTGGCCAACGATTCCCGATACGGGCTCTCCGGGTCCATCTGGACCAGGGACCTGGGCCGGGCGGTACGGGTGGCCCGCGGAGTGGAGTCCGGCAATCTGTCGGTCAACTCGCACTCCTCGGTGCGCTACACGACCCCGTTCGGTGGGTTCAAGCAGTCCGGCCTGGGCCGCGAGCTCGGCCCCGACGCCCCATTGAACTTCACCGAGACCAAGAACGTCTTCATCGCCGTCGACGGCCTCTGACCCACCGAGACCCCGCCCCCGCCCCAAGGAGTAGTCATGAGCATCACCCCGATCAACCTCACCCAGCGCCTGGCCGGCAAGGTCGCCGTGATCACCGGCGGCGCGAGCGGGATCGGACTGGCCACCGCGAAACGGTTCGCCGCCGAGGGCGCCACCGTCGTGATCGGCGACGTCGACGAAACCACCGGAACGGCCGCGGCCGAGCTGGTGGGGGGCCTCTTCGTGCAGGTCGACGTGACCGACGAAGACCAGGTGAACACCCTCTTCGACACCGCGGCCGCCACCTACGGCTCCGTGGACATCGCCTTCAACAACGCCGGCATCTCCCCACCCGACGACGACTCCATCGAGACCACCGAGCTGCCCGCCTGGAACAAGGTGCAGGATGTGAACCTCAAGTCGGTGTACCTGTGCTGCCGGGCCGCGCTGCGGCACATGGTGGCCCAGGGCAGCGGGTCGA
This sequence comes from Cryobacterium sp. SO2, assembly GCF_026151165.2. NCBI lineage: Bacteria > Bacillati > Actinomycetota > Actinomycetes > Micrococcales > Microbacteriaceae > Cryobacterium > Cryobacterium sp. SO2. The sequence goes on along the minus strand of NZ_CP117849.1, from coordinate 1,276,466 downwards.
TCATCAACACCGCGTCGTTCGTGGCGGTGCTCGGCTCGGCCACCAGCCAGATCTCCTACACGGCGTCGAAGGGCGGCGTGCTCGCGATGAGCCGCGAGCTGGGCGTGCAATTCGCCCGGCAGGGCATCAGGGTCAACGCGCTCTGCCCCGGCCCGGTGAACACCCCCCTGCTGCAGGAGCTCTTCGCCAAGGACCAGGCCAGGGCCGCCCGCCGCCTTATCCACATCCCGGTGGGCCGGTTCGCCGAACCCGAAGAACTCGCCGCGGCCGTCGCCTTCCTGGCCAGCGACGATGCCTCCTTCATCACCGGCTCCACCTTCCTCGTCGACGGCGGCATCAGCTCGGCGTACGTGACGCCGGAGTAGGTGCGCGGAGAGGCCGGCGGGCAGGACCGGGCGGAGTGACCCGACGGGCAGAATAGGTAGACCATGATCCAGCAGGGAAACGACACCGAACCGGCCGGCACCGAATCCGCGGGCACCGACCCGACGGGCACCGAACCGGTCGGCGGCATCCGGTCTGAGCTGCTGCTTCGACCCGTGCACGGCGGCAACGCGTTCGAGGAGACCGTGCAGCGTCTGCTGCAGACCGTGCGGCTGGGCCTGATCGCTCCGGGCGAGCGGCTGCCCGCCGAACGTGATCTCGCCGGCATGCTCGCCGTGAGCCGGGACACCCTGCGCGACGCCCTCGCGTCGCTGGGCGAGGCGGGCTACCTGGTGTCCCGCCGCGGCCGCTACGGCGGCACCTTCGTGGTCGACGAGTTACCGACCCCGGCGCCGGGCCCCGGCGGCGAACCGCTGGCCCAGCGGCGGTTCACTCCGGCGGAGATCGACGACGCCCTGATCCTGCGCGAGGTACTCGAGGTGGGCGCCGCCAGGCAGGCCGCTGCCCGACCGCTCTCCCCGGCCGACCGGGACGCCCTGTGGACCAGCCTGGGCGACTCCATCGCCGCCACCGACGAGGACTACCGCCGGCTCGATTCTCGGCTGCACCTCACCATCGGCGAGCTCGCCGGCTCGAGCTCGCTCGTGCCGCTGCTCGCCGAGGTGCGCATGCGGGCCAACGAACTGCTCGACGGCATCCCCTCGCTCGGCCCCAACATCGCGCACTCCAACCATCAGCACGAACAGATCGTGATGGCGATCCTCACCGGCAACCCGGATGCGGCGGCGCAGGCCATGGCCGAGCACCTCGCCGGTACCGCGCTACTCTTGCGCGGTTTCCTGGAGTAGAGCACCCGGGCGGTCGGCCGCGCGCATCCGGTTAGACGCCGAACAAGACCTCGATGGGGCCGCGCACGAAGAAGACCAGGAAGCCGGCCGCGACGATCCAGAGCAGCGGGCTGATCTCGCGGGCCTTGCCGGAGAGCGAGCGCACGATGACCCAGCTGATGAAGCCGGCGCCGATGCCGTTGGCGATGGAGTAGCTCAGCGGCATCACGATGATGGTGAGGAACACCGGCAGCACGATGGAGAAGTCGCTGAAGTCGATGAACCGGATCTGCGACACCATCATGGCGCCCACGATCACGAGGGCGGCGGCGGCCACCTCGAGCGGCACGATCTGGGTGAGCGGCGTGAAGAACATCGCCGCGAGGAACAGCAGACCCGTGACGACGTTGGCGAAGCCGGTGCGGGCGCCCTCGCCGATACCGGCGCCGGACTCGATGAACACGGTGTTCGACGACGAGGAGGTGGCGCCACCGACGACGGCGCCGACACCCTCGACGATCAGCGCGGACTTGAGGCGGGGGAAGTTGCCGTTCTTGTCGGAGACGCCGGCCTCGTTGGAGAGGCCGGTCATGGTGCCCATGGCGTCGAAGAAGTTCGTGAACACGAGCGTGAAGACGAGCATCACGGCCGCGAGCACGCCGATGCGTTCGAACGCGCCGAAGCTCACCTGCCCGACGAGGGAGAGGTCGGGCAGTGCGACGAAGCTCGTGGGCAGCACGGGGGCGTTGAGGTTCCAGCCGGCCGGGTTGGTGCCCAGCGACGGGCCGACCTTGAAGATCGCCTCGAGGATGACGGCGAGCACCGTGGTGCCGACGATGCCGATGAGCAGGGCGCCCTTGACCTTGCGGGCCACGAGCACGCCGATGAGCAGCAGGCCGATCACGAAGACGGCGGTGGGCAGGCTGGCGACGGAGCCGGACTCGCCGAGCTGCACGGGCGGCGAGGCGACGCCGCTGGCGCGCACGAAACCGGAGTCGACCAGACCGATGAACGCGATGAACAGGCCGATGCCCACGGTGATGGCGATCTTGAGCTGACGCGGCACGGCGGTGAAGATCATCTCGCGCAGGCCGGTGGAGGCCAGAAGCACGATGATGAGGCCGTTGATGACGACCAGGCCCATGGCCTCGGGCCAGGTGACCTGCCCCACAACGCTCACGGCGAGGAAGGAGTTGATGCCGAGCCCGGCGGCGAAGCCGAACGGCAGGCGGGCGATGACACCGAAGAGGATCGTCATGACGCCGGCGGTGAGCGCGGTGACCGCGGCGACCTGGCCGTTGGGCAGCCAGTTGCCGGCCACGTCGACGGCGGCCTGGTCGGCGCTGAAGCCACCGAGGATGAGCGGGTTGAGGATGACGATGTAGGCCATCGTGACGAAAGTCACCAGGCCTCCGCGCACCTCTCGGCCCCAGGTGGAACCGCGGCGGGTGATCTCGAAGTAGCGGTCGAGCACCGACCTCGTGCCGCGACCTGTCGGCTCCGACGGCGAGGCAGGCGCCGTCCCCGTCGTGGCGCCTGTCGTGGCGGGTGCTGCAGCGGCGGTGGACTCGTGCTCTGATACGGAAATGATGCTCTCCAAGTCGACGTTCGGCCGGCGCGCCAAACGCCTCAGTCTACGACGCGGCGCGCGGTCGTGGAAATCGGCCCAACCCGCGTGGTCAAACGTGCGGCACGAACTTGCCCCACGCGACCCGGCGTTCGGCGTGCGGATCAGACTCCACCCGGTCCCTGGTGTCGATGATGAGCGTCAAACGCTCGGTCTCGGTGTACTCCGGCCAGCCGTCCCCTGGAGTGCCCGTGGCGGCGAAGGCCAGCCACCAGCCCTGCATGCGCGCACCGATGGCCTTGAAGGCCCGTCGGCCGCCCAGCACGGTCATGCCGCGCCCGAACCAGCCGTCGAGCCTGTCGAAGAGCGGGAACAGCTCCAGCCCGTGGGTGGCGTCCAGGCCCATCCGTCGCAGCAATCGGGGCGCGGCGTCGAACCGGTAGAAGTGCACGGGAGCGTACCGGGAGTGCCGCTCCCCCACCTTGACGCTGGGGTACCAGAACGAGTAATCGCCGCCGAAGTCGAGCGCGGCCCGCGGCGCGGGGATACCGGGGTACTGGGCCTTGAGCGCCTTCCTGGCCTTCTTCTTGGTGTTCGCGAAGACCGCCCGCATGCGCGGCGGCGTCGACGCGAGGATGTCGATGCGCCCGCTGAACAGGGAGCCCTCCCGCTCGTTGGTGCCGATGATCAGCGGGATGCGGGCGGCCCGGCCGTCCCGGAACGCGTCGAGGGGCCGTTCGGGCAAGAAATCGCCGTCGATCACGGGACAGAGCGGGATCGTGCCGGGGTACTGGTCGGGCGAGCGCACAGTGAGGGTGGTGGTGGCACCGGCGAGGCGGGCTGGGTCGGCGTCGAGCAACAGCCGCACGGCCTCGGCGTCGGTGAGGCCAGAGCTCACCGGCGGCTCGACCGGGTGGTTTGCCAGCTGCGCGGCGGGATGCACGGGCGCCGCCCCGGTTTCCGGGGCGCCGAGGGTCTGTTCGGCGAGGATACCCACAAACGTCGCCGCCCACTCGGCTGTGAGCGCCGGCGGGTAGACGGCGTTCGGCGGGGAGCTCTGGGCGATGGCCCGCTGGAACAGCCCACCGGCCGCCGGTACGGTCATCAGCGTCGTCACGGCATTGCCGCCGGCCGATTCGCCGAACAGGGTCACCGCATCCGGGTCGCCGCCGAAGGCACGGATGTTGGCGCGCACCCAGGCCAGCGCCGCAACCTGGTCGCGCAGGCCCAGGTTGCTCTCGAATGGACGCTCCGGCGTGGAGTAGCGGCTGAAGTCGAGGTAGCCGAGCGCACCCAACCGGTAGTTGAGCCCCACATAGATGATGCCGCCGCGACGCACGAGGCCCTCGCCCTGGCGGGGGTTCTCCCTGGACGAGCCCACACTGTATGCGCCGCCGTGCACGAACACCATCACCGGGCAGAGCGCCCCGTCGTCGCTCGGCCGGTCGGGCGCGATCACGTTGAGATTGAGGCAGTCCTCGCTTTGCGGGATGCGCGGGTGCGCACCGATGAACTGGCCCTTGTGGCTCTGCGTGGCCACCGGGCCGAACCCGGCGGCATCGCGCACGCCCCGCCAGGGTTCCGGCGGCACGGGGGCGCGGAACCGCAGCGGGCCCACCGGCGCTGCCGCATACGGGATGCCACGCCAGGCGCGGATGCCGCGCTCACGGACGCCGCGCACGAGCCCGCCGGACACCCTGACCTCGAGCGGATCGAGGGCGCGGGTGCCGGTGTCCGAAGTCATGGGGTGATCCTAATCCCGTACGCTGACGCCCGGGCAAACTGGGTGGCCCGCTCGACGGGCCACTACGCTCAGCTAGGGCCTCGCCGGCACACGGCCGGCCGGATCCCACAGAAACGAGACACGAATGGCACTGCCCTGGACCCTGCACGGCGACGGTAAGACTGTCGGCGCGACCGACGTCGTGGCCCCGGGCGAACGCCTCAACTGGCCCATCACCATCGGCATCGGTGCCCAGCACGTGGTGGCCATGTTCGGCGCCACCTTCCTGGTGCCGCTGATCACCGGCTTCCCGCCGAGCACCACCATCCTGTTCTCCGGCATCGGCACGATCCTGTTCCTGCTGATCACCCGCAACAAGCTGCCCTCTTACCTGGGTTCGTCGTTCGCATTCATCGCCCCGATCACCGCCGCGGTCGCCACCGCGGGCATGGGCAGCGCCCTGTTCGGCATCCTGGCCGTCGGCGTATTGCTCGCCGTGGTCGGCGGCATCGTGCAGGTCACCGGGGCCGGCTGGATCGACGCGCTGATGCCGCCCGTCGTGTCCGGCGCGATCGTGGCCCTGATCGGTTTCAACCTGGCGCCGGTGGCCAAGGCCAACTTCACCGTGGCGCCGCTGACCGCCGTGATCACGCTCGCCGCCGTCATCCTGTCCACTGTCGTGTTCCGCGGCATCCTGGGCCGGTTGTCGATCTTCCTCGGCGTGATCGTCGGCTACCTGGCAGCGCTCATGCAGGGCCAGATCGACTTCAGCGCCGTCGGTGACGCCGCCTGGGTGGGCCTGCCGCCGCTCACCCTGCCGACCAACCCGTTCGAGAACCCGGCCGTCTGGGCCATCCTGCCCGCCTTCCTGCCCGTGGTGCTGGTGCTCATCGCCGAGAACGTCGGCCACATCCGCGGCGTCGCCCAGATGACCGACAGCTCGGTGAACAAGCTCACCGGGCGGGCGCTGCTCGCCGACGGCCTGGCCACCGTCATCGCCGGCTTCGGCGGCGGCTCCGGCACCACCACCTACGGCGAGAACATCGGGGTGATGGCCGCCACCCGTATCTACTCGACGGCCGCCTACTGGGTGGCCGGCATCGTGGCCGTGCTCCTGGGCCTCTCCCCCAAGGTGGGCGCCGTCATCAGCACCATCCCGGCGGGCGTGCTCGGCGGGGTCACCACGGCCCTGTACGGGCTCATCGGCATCATCGGTGTGAAGATCTGGCTCGACAACAAGGTGGACTTCAGCAAGCCGGTCAACCAGTTCACCGCCGCGACGGCACTCATCATCGGTATCGCCGACTACACCTTCAGCGCCGGCACCCTCACCTTCAACGGCATCGCGCTGGGCACAGTCGCCGCCATCGTGATCTACCACCTGATGACCTGGGTAGGCCGGGTACGCCGCACGGCCTAGCCAAACCGTCCCGCGAGCCGTGAGTTAAGCCCCAACCCGACGCACTTTTCGGGGCCAAACTCACGGCTCGCGGGCTTCGCGCGCCGGCTCGCGGGATGCGCACGCCCCGGGCACACGCGACACCCACCTCACCCTGTGGCCACGTCTCGTGGCACGTGGGGGGCGCTCAGCGCACCGTGTGTGCCCCTCCCGGGACGGTCAGCGCACCCGGCAGGCCCTCGAGGGGCGCTCAGCGCACCCGAGAACTCCCCCGGTGGGTCCCAGCACGCGCCCCCACATCCGCGAGCCGTGAGTTAAGCCCCAACCCGACTCGGGTTTTGGGGCTTTACTCACGGCTCGCGGGAGGGTGCGGGTTACTTGTGCAGGGCGGGAACGATCAGGTAGACGCCGTAGAGCACGATCAGGCCGCAGAGGGCGAAGCACAGGTAGCCGGCGTACTGAGCGACGCGCTTCTGGCCGGCCGTGAGCGGGTTGGCCTTGCGTGCCTTGCGGGCCCGCTTGGCGTCTTTCGCGGCCCGGGCCGGTGACAGCACGGTGATGGCGCCGGTGAACTCGGCGGGTTCGACGGTGGGGATGCGCCCGGCCGTTGTGAGCAGGCGCAGGCCCAGCGAGTACAGCGACACGACGATCGCCGACGACACCAGCGAGGCGGCGGCGACAACGAGGAAAGCGGCCCAGTCGATCACAGTGCAACCTTCTGTCGGTCCTTGCGGGACGGCTTGCGGGGCGTCTTCTTGATCTTCACGACGTGGCCCGCGTCATCGATGTCGTGCAGCATGTTGTCGTGCGAGATGCGGTCGCGCTTGGACCAACGGAAGAGCACGTAGACCACGATCGTGCCGATCACGACGTCGAGCACGATGCCGATCGGGCCGAGCAACGCCAGGCCGGCCGCGAATGCGCCCATGATGGCGGATGCGGGGAGCGTGAGCAGCCAGCCGAGGGCGATCTGGCCGGCCATGCCCCACCGCACGGTGGAGCCACGACGGCCCAGGCCGGAGCCGATGACCGAGCCGGACGCCACCTGGGTGGTCGAGAGGGCGAAGCCGAGGTGGCTGGACGCCAGGATGGTGGCGGCGGTGCTGGTCTCGGCCGCGAAGCCTTGGGCGGGCTTGATCTCGGTGAGGCCTCTGCCCATGGTGAGGATGATGCGCCAGCCGCCGGTGTACGTGCCGATCGCGATGGCCAGGGCGCAGCAGGCGATCACCCAGAACTGGGGACCGGTTCCCACGGCCTGGTAGCCACCGGCGATGAGGGTGAGCGTGATCACGCCCATGGTCTTCTGGGCGTCGTTGGTGCCGTGCGAGAGGGCCACGAGCGACGAGGAGAAGATCTGCGCATAACGGAAGCCGCCACGGCCATCCGGCTTGCCGACGTCGCGGCGGGTGATGGCATAGGCGATACGGGTGGCGATGAACGCGACGATGCCGACGGTGATCGGGGCGATCAACGCGGGCAGGATCACCTTGGCGACCACGACGTCGAAGGCCACGGCCTGCGCGCCGACACCGATCACCGTGGCGCCGATCAGGCCGCCGAAGAGTGCGTGGCTGGAGCTGGACGGGAGTCCCCGCAGCCAGGTGATGAGGTTCCAGACGATGGCGCCGATCAGGCCGGCGAAGATGAGCTCCGGCGTGATCTGGATGCCGCCTTCGCCCTCCTTGATGATGCCGCCGGAGACGGTCTTGGCCACCTCGGTGGAGAGGAACGCGCCCACGAGGTTGAGCACGGCCGCGATGCCGACGGCCACCTTGGGCTTCATGGCCCCGGTGGCGATCGGCGTGGCCATGGCGTTGGCCGTGTCATGGAACCCGTTGGTGAAGTCGAAGATGAGTGCCAGTGCGATGACCAGCGCGACGATAAGGGTGAAATCCACCGGCGTCTTTCCTTGTGACTCGTCCCGGACCGCGTCTGGACGAGTGGCCCGGCACGCCAAGAGAATTGGCTGGCTCGAAACCGGGCCTCGTTGATCCTGACAGCCTCAGGCGGGCAGGTCAATTCAGGAGGTGTTCAGCAGCCGTCTTCATAACGTTCAGCAACCGTGTTGCCAGATTCAGTCACGGGCCACGACGGTGGCCAGATCCGCACCGAAGGTGAAGGTGGCCTCAACGGGGATGCCGGCCAGCACCCCCGGAAGCCAGTGCCTGGCGTCGTCCCACATTTCGTCGACGGGCAGCTCGGCGATGCTGAACCACACCGGGTTCAGTTCGTCAGACTCCCGCGGGATGCCGGTGAACCTGTCGGTGACGAAGACGTTCGAGCGCTGACTCCAGGCCGGCCGGTGCGGGAACAGATAGGTGAGCACACCCATCGGGGTGAGCGCATCCGCGAGCACGGTCAGGCCGGATTCTTCCTCGACCTCACGCACCGCGGCGTCGACGGGCGACTCCCCCGGCTCGAGCTTGCCGCCGAGGCCCACGATATTGCCCAGGCCCAGCCCCTTCTTCTTGCGTCCTAGCAGCACCTGGCGGTCGCCGGTCTCGGACAGGCGGGTGAGGTAGCACACGCACACCTGGGGCAGCTGGATCATGGCTTCATCGTAGCGAGCGGCCCAGCTGGCGGCCGCAAGCGTTTTCCCCGATTCCTCGGTTACGCTGTATGCATGGATTTTGTGCCTGAGACCGGAACTATCACGATGTTCACCACCACCTGGTGCGGCTACTGCTCGCGCCTGAAGAGCCAGCTCGACAAGGTTGGCATCGGTTACACCGAGGTGAACGTCGAGGAGGTCGACGGCACCTCCGAGCTCGTGATGAGCCTCAACGGCGGCAACCGCACCGTGCCCACCGTGCTCTTCCCGGATGGCTCGGCCGCGACGAACCCGTCGCTCGCGCAGGTGCAGGCCAAGCTCGCGCCCGCAGCCTGACCGTCGACTGACGATAAGGCTCCACTGACAACAAGAACTGCCCGCGACAACAAGAACTGCCCGGCCGACATCAGTCGCCCGGGCAGTCTGCGTTCGTGCTGCGGGGTTTAGCCGAACAGCACTGCGGCTTCGTCGTAGCGCGCCTGAGTGACCCGGTTGAGGTCCATGGTGGCGTCGGCGATGCTGACGGTGTGGATGTCGGTGCCCTTGAGCGAGACCATGGATCCCCACTTGCCGTCGACGACAGCGTCGACCGCTGCCATGCCGAGGCGGGTGGCGAGCACCCGGTCGTAGGCCGACGGGGCGCCACCGCGCTGGGTGTGGCCGAGGACCGTCGCGCGGGCCTCGATGCCGGTGCGCTCTTCGACCATGGGGGCGATGAGTTCGCTGATGCCGCCGAGGCGGGGACGGTTGAACGCGTCCAGGCCCTTGTGCGAGTGGGCCTCGCCCATTTCGGCGAGCAGGAAGCCTTCGGAGACGACGAGGACCGGGGCGCGGCCGCGGTCGCGGACGCTCTCGACCCAGGCACAGATCTGTTCGATGGTCTGCGGCTGCTCGGGGATGAGGATGGCGTGTGCGCCGCCGGCCATGCCGGAGTGCAGGGCGATCCAGCCCACGTGGCGGCCCATGACCTCGACGATCATGCACCGGCCGTGGGAGTCCGCCGTGGTGCGCAGCCGGTCGATGGCCTCTGTGGCGATCTCGACGGCGGTGTTGAAGCCGAAGGAGTAGTCGGTGGCGGCGAGGTCGTTGTCGATGGTCTTCGGCACGCCGACGATCTTGAGGCCGGCATCCGTGAGGCGGCGGGCGGCCGTGAGGGTGCCCTCGCCACCGATGGCGATGATGGCGTCGATACCCTCAGCGTCCATGGTCTTCTGGATGTTCTCCGGTCCCGCGTTCTCGCCCTCGTAGGGGTTCGTGCGCGAGCTGCCGAGGATGGTGCCGCCCTGGCGCGACAGGCCACGAACGCTGTGCCGGTCGAGTTTCATGAACTCGCCCTGCACCAGTCCTCTCCAGCCGTTGCGGATGCCCACGAACTCGGAATCGTACGCGCGGCCTCCTTTGAGGACAGCACCCCGAATCACTGCGTTGAGGCCCGGGCAGTCTCCACCGCTGGTGAGGATACCGATCTTCATATCTGGCTACTCCTTAGTGCATGCATGTATATTTCGGCAGATTGCCCGTCCCCATCATGGTGGCGGGCTCATGCCTGGATCAAGTCAACACCGGCGGCGCTGCTCGGGGGTAGGGACTTCCGGCCCGGTGTTAAAGCTCTCCGTCGAGCGCCTGCGTGAGCACGAAGGCCAACGCGCTGGCTTGCACGGAATCGGCTGGCGACACCTCGTCGTCGGCGCCGTCGAGCGCGCGGGCCGCGAGGCCCTGCTTGCTGCCGATGAGTTCGGCAATGCGCGCGTCGATGGTGTGCGCGGCGATGATCCGCCACGCCGTCACCGGTTCGGACTGGCCGATGCGGTGCACCCTGTCGATGGCCTGCGTCTGCTCTGCCGCGGTCCAACTGAGTTCGGCGAGCACCACGTTGGATGCGGCCTGGAGGTTCACGCCGACGCCGGCGGCGGTGAGCGAACACACCACAACAGCGACCTCCGGGTCGGTGTTGAAGGAGTCGATCGCCGCCTGGCGGGCCAGGGCGCTCTGGTCGCCGCGCAGTGACACTGTGCGCAGGCCCCGCTTGGCGAAGATCTCCTCGGCGGCATCCATCACGTCGATGTGCTTGGCGAAGAAGACGACCTTGCCCACCGAGTGTGCGAGCTGTGCGGCGTAGTCCGCGGCGAGTCCGGCCTTGGCCTGGCCGATCTTGCGCACCATCGTGAAGACGTTCTCACCGGTGCTGGTGCCCTTGGACTCTTCGAGGTCGGCGTGGGCGACGGCGCGGATGTACGCGGTGCGTTCGTCGTCAGAAAGGACCGGGGCCTTCACGCCGGGGTGGCGGGCGGCCACGAGGGCGTTGTAGCGCTTGACCAGGCGGGCGCCGAGTTCGCGTTCGGCCTTCTGGATGGAGCGGCCGAGTTCGCTGTCGAGCTCGACTGGCAGGTCGGCGATGCGCTTGGCGGGCAGGTCGGCGGCCACGTCGACCTTGCGGCGGCGCACGATGCCCATGTCGATGACGGCCGAGCGGGCAGCGGCGTAGAAGCCCGCATCCGCAGGGGTGAGCCCGGTCTCCTCGAGGCGCTGCATGAGCTTGGCGGTGGGCTTGTCGCCGTCGATCCAGCCGAGGAACTGCCAGATGGCGCGGAAGTCGTCGACATCGTTGATCAGCGGGGTACCGGTGAGCGCCATCAGCAGCGGGTTGTTGCCCGGGGTGCGGCGGCGGATCTGGTCGGCGAGGCTGAGCACGTGCTTGGAGCGCTGCGACTGCAGGTTCTTGATGAAGTGGGCCTCATCGACGACCATGCCCTTGAAGCCGAGGGTGCCGAGCCAGGCGAGGTGCCGGTCGAGCACGTCGTAGTTGACCACGACAACGTCGGCGAAGGCGTCGAGGGTGTCGCCGTCGCCGTGGATGACGGTGGCGCGGCGGTGCGGGGTCCACAGTTCGACCTCGCGCACCCAGTTCATCTTCACGACGTTGGGCACGATCGCCAGCAGCGGGTAGGCGCCGGCCACGGATGCGGCGAGAAGGCTCTGCGCGGTCTTGCCGAGGCCGGGCTCGTCAGCGAGCAGGTAGCTGCGCTGGCCGAGGCGGGCGCTCTCGATGAAGCGGGCCTGGTGACGCATGAGTTCCATGCCGGGCGGGGAGAGCCTGTCGACGAGCGGCGCTTCCGGCAAGTCCATGCTGGCGGCTTGGCCGCCGGAGCCGTATTCGAAGGACTTGAAGAGCGGGCCGAGCAGTTCCCAGTTGGCGAGCCGGCGGGCGGAGGAGACCGGGGCGGCCTGAACGGCACTGAAGTCCGGCGCGAGGAACGGGTTCGCCAACTGGCGGGCCCGCACCGACTGTGGGATGACCTGGTTCTGCGGCACCTCTGGCTTGGCCTCGGGTTCGCGGGTGATGATGAGTTCGTCCGGGCTGAGGTCGGCGCCGGATTCCAGCAGCCAGTCCCGGCGGAACCGCTGCGCGACGGTGGAGACGCCGGCATCCGGTTCGAGCAGGGTGATCAGGCTGGTGTCGCGGGCGGCGGTCTTCGCAAGGATCTGGGCAATGCCGTCGAGGCGTTTGAGCAGTTCGGCGCGGTTCGCGTCGGTGAGTTCGCCGTCCGCCTTCACCCTGGCGCGTTCCTCGCGCATCAGCAGCGCGATGACCTGGTATTTGGTGCGGTTGGTGGGGCCGAGCTTGGCACCGCTCTGCGCCTTGGCCTCGACCTCGCGCACCTTGCGGGCGAGGATCGGGATGATGGGGGCGTCGTCGTCGCGGGAGCGCGGACGTTGACGTGTTCGACCGCTGCCGGCGCCAGCGCGGCCCGCTCCGTGGGGGCGGGTGTAGGCCATTTTTCTCCACTTCACACCAGCGCGTACAAACATGCGCGCTCGTCGTGTTCGCATCCGCAGGATGCCTTTGCGATCGATACGCCGAACCCCAGAATCGAGCAACGCGACGCCGCATCGGTCAGCTACGAATGCGCTGATCTCTGCGGGGCCACGGTCGAGACACCAACCGGGTTCTCCAGACGTGCTCTCAGTCTATGCCCGCACCCGGATTCATCGGTGCATCGGTACCGGGACCTTTGTCCGGATGCCGACGATGATGAAGACCAGGGCCGCGATGAATTGCGCGGACACCCAGCCCTGCCCGTGCAGCTCGATGACCACGATCGGGTTCCACAGCACGGCGATGGGCACCAGGCCGATGAGCCACCACCAGCTCTTCGCCTGGATGACGAACACGCAGATGATCAGGGCCAGGATGCTGACGACGTACCGGATGATCACGAAACTGTCCACGTCGAGCAGGGCCAGTCCGGCCAGCAGCGCGATGGCCCCGAGCAGGCCGGGGGCGAGCGCGGAGCGGGTGTAGGTGGGTTCTGCCGGGGTGCCCATCAGACGCCCCCTCCCCCGCCGCCGCCGCCGCCGCCGCCGACGGATCCACCGCCGCCTGACCCGGAACTGGACGAGCTCGACGCGCTCCCCGACCAGGCCGACGAGGTGGAGCTGGCGAACGCGGAAACGCCGGTCGCGAAGTAGACGGCGTTGAACGGTGCGCTGCCGACGTACCAGTCGGGCTGCTCGCGGGTGCCGGCGTAGTAGTCGCCGAGTACCTTCGACCACTGCTTCTCTTCACCGGTGAGCACCGCGAACGGCAACAGCCGTTCGTAGAGCTTGAGCACCTGCACGGGTTCCGTGGTCGCAACAGCGGTTCCGGCCTCCGGCCGGTAGGGCGTGCGCAGGGCGCCCTGGGGACTCTGCAGCACACGGAGCCGGTCGGCTTCGGCCAGCGAGATGTACACGATGACGCCCTTCAGGTAGTCGCGGAGTTCGGCGCCGCGAGCGGTGAGCGGTCGAACATCGCCGGTCACTGCAAGCGTAACAATGGCGCCGGCCAGTCCTGCCGCCAGGAACAGGGCCGGCCAGGCCCCGGCCACCTCGGTGGCGAACGCGACGATGCTCGCGACCACGGCGACGAGACCGGTGACGATGGCCGCGATCATCAACCACCGGCGCACCGCGCCGCCCTTCTTCTCCCGCAGCCCGTCGCCGAGCATCTGTTTGCGCGCATCCCTGCGCACCTTCTGCAGCGCCGTGCCCAGCGTGGTGCTCTTCTTCTTGAGGTCGCGCACAGCGCCGATCTTCTGGCGGGCCGAGAACAGGGCATCCAGCACCGCTCGTTCGGTGGGATCCAGGTTCGCCCGGGAGCGCAGCTCGAGAAGATAGTGGTTCTTGCCGTCGCCCTCGAGCACGCGCACGTTGCCGTTCACGGCGAATTGCAGGAACTGGGCGGTGAGGGCCTTGCCGGCGGCCCTGGCGCCGAGCACGTCGCCGGACTGCAGCAGGTTGGCGCCGGCCGGCGGCAGGTACTCGGGGATGATCGTGGGGCGGCCGGGCTGATTGCGCCACCGGGTACCGCGGACGACGACGCCGATCCCGGCCGTTGCCAGCGCGGCCAGCGCGGCGAGGAGCGCGATGGTGGGGAACGGATTGGCGGTGAACGAGTCGTCCCTGGGCACGAAGGTGCCCTCGTCGAACGCCACGGCCAGGGTGAGACCCTCGTGCGGTCCCAGGTCGTTCGCGCCGGCCTCGATGACCCACTCGTCGCCATCCGCAGCGCCGGCCAGGGTGTCGCAGGCCGCTCCGGATGTCGTGCCGCCCTGGTAACAGGCCGTCTGGCCGGTGAGCGCCGACACGAGTTCGGGTGCCACGTGCAGACTTGCCGACACGCTGCCGAACGGCTGGGCCCAGCCCGTGCCGTTCACCTCCCAGTAGAACTCCTGATCTGCCGCGTCGTCGGGGTAGAGGATGACATGCTGTTGGCTGTAGCTGATGACGTAGGTCTGGTCGCCGTGCACGAAGTCGTCGGCAGCGATGGTGACGCTGAGGAATTCGGCGTCGGTGTCATCGGTGATGGTCTCGGTCTCGAAGTCCCTGGCCGCGCCGGTCTCGTCGGTGACGCTGTCGATGGACAGGCCGGTCGGCTGACCGTCGTAGTGGGTGGGAATCTGTCGCCGGATTCCGTGGTTCTGGTCGGTCTCGGGAAACCGGGCGACGATCGTCTCGGTCGTGGCCAGGGTGGAGTGGCCCTCGTCGTCGCGGCCGAGTGTGTAGTCGGCGTGCAGGGAAACGAAGGTGAAGTCGTCGACGCCGGCCGGCAGGAGTCGGACGGAGGGCGCAGCCACAGTGGAGCCCTGCGCGGGCTGAGCCGTCGCCGCGGCGGCGCCTGCACCGCCGACACCGGCTACCCCGGCGAGCGTGAGAGCGGCGAAGGCGAGGCTGGCAATGAGACGAACGGGTCTGCGCATGCCTTCATGCTAGCCACCGCGGCGGGCGCAACCCGGATGTCTCGACCGGTTGTGCCTGCAAGACGGGTCAGGCCGGTTGGGTGCTGATGGGCAGGGTCTGCGGGCTCTCGAGCAGGTCGACGAGTGCCGGCCGCAGCTCGGAGAGCCAGACGACGTATCCGGCCTCGGTGAGATGGAGGCTGTCGGTGGACCATTCGGCGCTGAGTTTTCCCTCGGAATCGGCCAGGGCCGGCCAGAGGTCGAGGTAGTGGGCCTTCACCGTGGGCGCGAACTGGCGCACGTGGCAGTTGATCGTGCGGATCAGGGGCACGAATTCTTGCTCGCGTGGCGGCACCGATTGCACGAGCAACCGGGTGACGGGGAGTTTCTTGTGCAGGGTCCAGAGAATGGTCTCGATGTTGCGCACGATGTATTCGTCCGAGCGTTGCCAGCCGACGTCGTTTGTACCCACTTGCAAGACGACGGCGTCTGGGTCAGTCTCGGCGACGGAATCGAGCCGGGCGATGACCTCATCGGTCGTATCGCCGCTCACGCCGAGGTTGTGCACCTCGAATTCGGGGAACCTCTCATCCCAGCGTGCGCCCGCGCTCAGGCCGTCACCCACGAACACCACAACTCCAGCCATGTGCGACTCCTCACCGCTTGCCTTCCATGATGCGCTCACGGGTGGTCGCTGGCTAGGGTCCAAGCTGGCAACCTGCCCCCAGCGGGTGCCGCTACTCCCGCGGGTTCTGCTCCCGCTCGGGGGTGGCGGAGTGCGTGCCGTGAAGTTCGATGAGTACCTGGCCGGGGTCGACGGATGCCGGTGGCCGCAGCCAGTACCGGCCGTGATGCTCGAAGATCTGCCAGCCCTGGGCGTGCAGGAGGCGGTGGTGTGGTGGACAGAGCAGGATGCCCAGGCGGATGTCGGTATGGCCGTGGTCGCGGGCCCAGTGTTCGAGGTGGTGGGCTTCGGTGCGGGAGGGCGGCCGGTCGCACGTGCCCCACCTGCAGCCGCCGTCGCGCGCGGCCAGGGCCAGCCGTTGCGCCTGGCTGAAGATTCGCTCCTCCCGGCCCAGGTTCAGCGGCTGGCCGTCGGTGTCGAAGACGACCTCGACGGTGCCTGAGGTGCAGATCAATCGGTCGATGCTCTCCTTTGACACCGGTGCCGGGTTGCCTTCGATGTAGCCGTGGCCGGTGCCGTCGGGGATCGCCACGAGGATGTCGTCTGGTTCCGGCGCACTCGCTGCTACGGGTGCGGGCGCGGGGCGCCTGACGGGGCGCTGGTCGGGTTCAGTGGTCAGCACCCGCACGGCGGGGGTGCGGCCGCCGAGCATCCGGTTGGGGTTGACCTCGGTGCCGGCCTTGAGGAGGTCGATGAAGGTGTCGGCGGCGATCTGTTCGGTGCTGCGCGGGTCGTCCTGCACGGCCTTGGCCCACGCGGCCCGGTCCGGGTCGACGAACCTCACGCCGCCGCGGCGCGGGCCGGTGAGGCTGTCGTAGACCGCGATGATGAACTCGCCCTGCTCCGGTGGGAACAAACCGTGGATGTGCACCTGCCCGGACGGAGTCTTCCACACCCGCAGATACCGGTCGTCCCAGGCCTTCTGCTCCCGGATGGCGATGCCGGCCTCATCGAGCGAGTCCCGCATCCGCCGGGAGCGCTTGAGCAGCGCGTCCACGTTCATCCGCCGGGACTCCTCCAGGAGTGTGCGCACCGCGTCGGCGAGGGTCTGGCCGGTGACGACGGAATCGATGTCGCCCAGGCCGGTTCGGATCGCGTGCGCGGCCGCGACCGAGAGGGCCCCGGTGCTCACGGCGTCGGAGATCGGTGCGTGCCACGGCAGGGCCACCGGCTCCTCGAGCGACGTGAATTCATCGAACAGACCCGGCGCGATGGCCGATTCGTCCTCCGCCTGGGCCGCGCGCGCGGCCTGCGCTTCCTGCGCGGCCTCGGCATCGCCGAGCATCCGGCCCACGTCCACGAGCTTGCGGGCATCCTGTCGGGTTGACCCGGTCATCTCCTGAATCAGCTCATCCGGCGAGAGGAAGCCCTGCCGGGCCGCCAGTCCCTGCTGGCCCAGCTCCCGCCGGGACCGGTGCGCGAGGGTCTTCGCCAGCCACACCGACCGGGTCTCCACCAGGCCCCGCAACCGGGCCAAATCCCGTTGCCCGGCCAGCAGTTCCGCATCACTCAACGCGTCGTAATCTGCACTGCACGAACCCAATTCGTCGACCGCGGAAACCGCCGCCATCAGGGAATCCGCAGCCGGGACCGCACCGGGCCCGGTGCTGGAAAGCACCGGGTCGGAGGTGAAGGAATCTGCGATGGTGGGCATATATTGAGAATAACTCAACAACGAACGTTTGTCTGGGCAGAAACAAGGTTGTGCAGAACTTTTTTTTTGGGGGGGTGACAGCCCGCGCTGGCCGGGCCAGGTCAGCTGCGAGCAGCCTCGGCGGCAACGGCCTCGGCGGCGGCCACGACGGCATCCGCATCCGCGTCAACGGCGGCGGCCTCGGTCTCGGTCTCGGCGGCGGCCGTGATGCGGTTGGCCATGCCACTGAAGATCACCCCGTGGAATGGCAGGATCGAGAACCAGTACAGCCGGCCGCCGAGGCCGCGCGGGAAGAACACGGCGCGCTGGCGGTAGATCGAGCCGCCGTCGGCGGTGGGCTCCGCGCGCATCTCGAGCCAGGCGCGGCCTGGCACCCGCATCTCGGCGCGCAACCGCAGGAAACTTCCCCGGTCGATGCGTTCGACCCGCCAGAAGTCGAGCACGTCGCCGGTCTGCAGCCGGTCGGGGTGCCGGCGTCCGCGCCGGAGGCCCACTCCCCCGACGACCTTGTCCATCCAGCCGCGCACGGCCCAGGCCAGCGGGAAGGAGTACCAGCCGTTCTCGCCGCCGATGCTCTCGATGACCCGCCACAGGTCGGCCGGCTTGGCCGAGGTGCTCTTCTCCTTGATATCGGTGTAGACGAGGTGGCCGGCCCAGTCGGGGTCGCTGGGCAGCGGGTTGCTCGAGGCACCCTCTGTGGCCGCGTTCTGCCAGCTGGTCTCCACATCGCCGTCGCGCATGCGGCCCAGGGCCAGGCGCACGGCCCGGCGGTAGGTGGTGAGTCCGCCCTCGGGCGGCGGGATGACCGCGTCGATGTCGTGGTCGTGCATCACGCAGTCGTACTGCAGCGACGCGATGATCGGCACCGCGAGGCTGCGCGGGATCGGGGTGACGAGGTTAACCCACTGCGACGCGAGCCACGGGGTGAGCACCGGGAGCGGGGCGATGGGACGCTGGTGGAGCCCCGCCTCGACGGCGTATCCGTTCATCATCTGGCCGTAGCGCAGCACGTCGGGCCCGCCGATGTCGAAGGTGCGGTTCACCTCGGCCGGCAGGACCGCGGCGGCCACGAGGTAGTAGAGCACGTCGCGCACGGCGATCGGCTGGATGAAGTTGCGCACCCACCGGGGCGCCGGCATGTACGGCAGCACGTCGGTGAGGTGCCGGATCATCTCGAACGAGGTGGAACCCGAGCCGATGACGACGCCGGCCTGGAATGCCACTGTGGGCACGCCGGAGGCCAGCAGGATGCGTCCGACCTCGGCGCGCGAGCGCAGGTGCGGTGAGAGGGTGGGGCTGTCCGGGTGCAGACCGCCGAGGTAGACGATGCGGGACACCTGCGCCTCGGCCGCGGCGGCGGCCACGTTGCGCGCCGCGGTGCGCTCGGTCTGCTCGAAGTCGCCCGTTGCGCCCATCGAGTGCACGAGGTAGTAGAACACGTCGATGCCGGCGCTGGCGGCGGCGACCGAGGCCCGGTCGCCGAGGTCGCCCTCGACGATCTCCACGTCGTGCGCCCACGGCACGTCGAGCAGTTTCTGGGGCGAGCGCACCAGCACCCGCACCTCGTGGCCGGCCTCGAGCAGCTTGGGCACCAGGCGGCCGCCGATGTACCCGGTGGCGCCGGTGACCAGGATTCGGAGGGCAGTCGTGTCTGTCATTGCGTCAGCCTAGGGCCGGAGTCTGGGGTTGACCTGCGCATTCCGTGCCGTGCGTCGGTGCAGCCCGAGGGCTCGGGCGGTGGCCTGTGGACGGATTCGACGCGATCCCTGCGTCCTGGGGGAAGATCGCCGGATGATTCTTCGACTTGACCCCCGGTACCCGCTCGTGTGGCGCACCCCGGACACCATCCAGCTGGGCATCGACCGCCCGCTGGCGATAGTGCCGGGGGTGACGGCACCGCTGGAGAGTGTGATCGCCGCGTTGCGGGTGGGGGTGCCCCGGTCGGGGGCACTCATGCTCGGCCGGCAGGCCGGGGCGACGGATGCGGCAACCATTGCCCTGCTGCGCGCCCTGGCCCCCGCGCTGGTCACCGTCGACCGACGCCAGGTGCGGCGCGGTGAGCCCGCGGCCGTGACGTCGAGCTGGTTCAGCCCGCCGACCGGGCCGGACGCATCCGGCCCCCGGCCCGTTGTGTGCGTCGACGGAGCAGGCCACACCGCCGACCGCATCCGGGGCCTGCTGACCGACCTGGGCGTCGGCGTCGTGTCCGCGGGCGCGCAGGAACAGGCGCCCGGCCGGATGGCGCCGGACCTGGCCGTGATCGTGGATCATTTTGTGCTCGCACCCGAGCGGCACGGCCGCTGGCTGCGCAGGGATGTGCCCCACCTGCCGGTGCTGTTCAGCGACGCCGAGGCGCGCGTCGGACCGCTGGTGGAACCCGGCGCCGGCCCGTGCCTGACCTGCCTGGAGCTCGAGAGGGTCGACGACGACCCGGCCTGGCCCGCCATCGCCAGTCAGCTGCTGCATCGCACGGCGCCGACGGAGACGACGAGGCTGGGCATCGAGGTCGCCACGGCCGTCGCCGGCATCGTGCACGAACGGCTGTTCGCCGCGTCGAACGAGTTCGCGGCGGCGTCGCTGGCGATCGACGCGGAGACCCTGATGGTCAGGCGCCGCGCGCACCGGCCGCACGAGCGGTGCGGATGCCGATTTCTGCCAGAAAACGTGATCGTTCTCGCGGGGAACGCTGCTGGGTTCCGGCCGCGGACCAGCTGAGCGAGAGTCGTTTGCGCGCGCGGGTGACGCCGACATAAAGCAGCCGGCGTTCCTCGTCGACCTGCTCGAAGGTGCCGGCATAGCTGATCGGCACGAGCCCCTCGGAGAGCCCGACCACGAACACGGTGTCCCATTCCAGACCCTTGGCCGAGTGCAGGGTGGCCAGGGTCACCGCCGCGACGGTGGGTTCGTGCTGACCGGCCTGGCGTTCCATCAACTCGTCGGTGAACTGCCGGAACGTGGTGCCGGGGGCTGCCTGGTCGACGAGCCCCATGATGGCGTTGAGTGCCTCCCAGCGGTCCCGCACAGCGCCGCGGGTCTCCGGTGCGGTCTGGCTCCAGCCGAGGCCGCGCAGCACGTCGCTGACCGATTTGAACAGCGGCTCGCCCATGATCGACACTGATGCGGCGCGCAGCGACATCACCGCCTGCTTCACCTCGGGCTGGTCGAAGAACCGCCGGGAGCCGCGGATCTGGTAGCTCACACCCACGTCGCCGAGCGCGGTCTCGAGCAGCGCGGCCTGCACGTTGACCCGGTAGAGCACGGCGATGTCCTCCGGTGCCACCCCGGACTCGACGAGTTCGAAGATGCTCTGCGCCACCCCGCGGGCCTCGGCCATGTCGTTGGGGTATTCCCGCACGGCGGGTTCCGCGCCGGACTCGGTGACGGCAGCCTGCAGCGACAGAGCGCCGGGCCGGCCCCGCATGAGCTGGTTGGCGGTGGCGACGATGGCCGCGGTGGAGCGGTAGTTCTGTTCGAGGCGCACCACGGTGGCATCCTCGTAGTGCTTGGGGAAGTCGAGCAGGTAGTCGCTGCGCGCGCCGGCGAACGAGTAGATGGTCTGGCTGGCGTCGCCGACCACGCACAGGTCACGCCGGTCACCGAGCCACAGTTTCAGCAGGTCGTACTGCAGCGGAGAGACGTCCTGGAACTCGTCGACGACGAAGAACCTGTACTGCTCGCGCACCTGCAGCGCCACTGACGGTTCGGCTTCGATCATGCCGGCCATGGCCAGCAGCACGTCTTCGAAGTCGATCTGCTTGCGGTCGTCCTTGAGCCGTTCGTACCCGGCCTGCATGTCCAGGGTCTGGTCGATGTCGAGCCGGCCGGGCAGGGCGCGGCCGGCCGTGGCGTACTGCTCGAGGCTGAGGCCACTGGTCTTGCGCCATTCGATCTCGCCGGCGAGGTCACGCAGGGTGGCGGTATCGAGCTTGAGCTTGAGGACCTCGGCGGCGTGGCCGAGCAGCCGGCCCTTGCCCTCGAGGATGCGTGGCGCCTGCCCGCCGACGACGTGGGGCCAGAAGTAGTTGAGCTGCGACAGCGCGGCCGCGTGGAAGGTGCGCGCGGCGACGCCGCCGGCGCCGAGCTGCCGGAGCCGGCCACGGAGTTCGGCGGCGGCGCGGGCGGTGAAGGTGAGCGCCATCACCCGGTTGGGCGAATAGGCGCCGCTCATCACGCCGTAGGCGATGCGGTGCGTGATGGCCCGGGTCTTGCCGGTTCCGGCGCCGGCGAGCATGCAGACCGGCCCGATCAGCGCCTCGGCGGCCACGCGTTGCTGTTCGTCCAGTCCCGTGAGCAGGGACTCGGCGGTGGGAGGCAACGGGTCAGACACCCGGGTTCCCCTGCCCGGCAGCGGCGTCGGGCGCCACCGGCGCGGGCCTGGCCAGCCAGTCATCGATGAGGGCCCTGGCGATCGACGAGGTGCCGGGCAGCATGATGCCGTTCTCGGGGTCGGACAGCTCGGCGCGGCTGAACCAGCGCAGGTCCAAAATCTCGGTGCCGTCTGGCACGAGACCGGCCGAGTGCTGGCCGTCGGCGAGCCTGGCGGTGAAACCGACCATGATCGACGCGGGGAATGGCCACGGCTGCGACCCCTGGTAGACGGGGTCGGCGACGCGCATGCCGGATTCCTCGAAGACCTCGCGCACGACGGCGGACTCGAAGGATTCGCCGGGTTCGACGAAGCCAGCCAGCAGCGAGTACCGGTTGGCCTCCCACATGGCGTTGGAGCCGAGCAGCACCCTGTCGAGGCCGTCGGTGATGAGCACGATCACGGCCGCGTCGGTGCGCGGGAAGACCTGGCTGCCGTCGACCGGGCAGTGCCGCACCCAGCCGCCGCTCGTCACTTCGGTGGCGGCGCCGCAGCGCGGGCAGTGCGGGTGGGAGTCGTGCCAGTGCAGGATGCCGAGGGATTCGGTGAGGATTCCGGTGTCCCGGTCGGAGAGCAGGGTGGCGTAGTCGCGGAGGCCCACCCAGCGGGTGTCGTCGGGTTCGAGCGCGGCGGCCTGCTCGGCGTCCAGCGGAACGGCCACGAGCGCGGTGCCGACAGGTTCGGCGGCCTCGGCGTCGAGTGAACGACCGAGGTAGACGCGCAGGGCGGCTGCCGGCAGCACGCCGGGCAGGTCGGCCGGCGTCAGGAGCAGGAGTCTGGGCGCCACGCCCGCGGCGGATGCGTCGAGCAGCGCCTTGCCCTTCCACAGCGGCAGCACGCGGGTGCCGGCATCCGCCCAGAGCCGCTCGAACAGCTCGGGTTCGGCGCGCGCGTCATTGTCGCGATCGACCGCGTGCCTGGACAATGGCAGCCTGGCCGTGAACCTGAACGACATGAGACCCCTCAAGGATCGGGCAACACGTGCCGAAGTTGACTGCAGGCGTGGCGAATGGCCTCACCGGGAGGAACTCGACCTAACCTATAAGGCATGGCCAGATCCCATCTCACTCTAGCCGCGTTGGCCACCAATGCAGTGCCGGAGCTCGACGTCGCCCACGCCCGAAACCACAGTCTCGGCAGCGGCGGGTCGTTCGACTCCGCCCTGCTGATAACCCGCGATGAGAAGGAGCTGATCATCCGGGTTCCCACGTCGCAGGCCGCAGAGACCGAGCAGTCCGCGGACCTCGTGGCACTGCGTGCCCTCACGACGGGCAACCGCAGCCGGCTGCCGTTCGACGTGCCGGTGTTCGTGGGCCAGGCCCCCTTCGAGGGCACCCGCGCCGTGGTCTACGAGCGCCTGCCGGGCGCCTCATACGACGCTGATGCCCTGACCGGCCACGAGGGCGTGTCCGGGTCGATCGGCCGTGCCATCGCCGCCATCCACGGACTGCCGACGGCGTTCATCGGCGATGCCGGCCTCGTACAGCAGAGCGCCCTGGACTGCCGCACCTCCACGATCGACCTGATCGACCGGGCTGCCGGCACCGGCAAGCTGCCCGCCGCACTGCTGCGCCGCTGGGAACTCGCCACGGACGACGACAGCCTCTGGCAGTTCACGCCCACGGTGATCCACGGGTCGCTGGCCGCGGAGTCCTTCCTGATCAGTGACGACGCCGTGTGTGCGGTGCTCGGCTGGTCGGCCCTGAGCGTCGGCGACCCGGCCCGCGACCTCAACTGGCTGCTCGCCGCCCGGGGCGACGCGGCCGAGACGGCCATTGCCACCTACGCGGCGGCCCGCCAGGGCAACGACCCGCTGATCACCCAGCGGGCGATGCTCTACGCCGAGCTGGAGCTGGCCCGCTGGCTGCTGCACGGCGTGGACACCCACGACGAGGCCATCGTCGACGACGCCGTCTCGATGCTCGACGGACTCGTCGACAACGTGCACAGCCACACCATGAACTCACTCTCCCCGGAGACCGGCCCGATCCTCAGCGTGTCGGATGTGGAGTCGATGCTCGAAGACACCCCGCGCACGCAGGCGAACGAGTCGGCCGGCCGCAACGACTTCGAGAACGACGAGTACGGCACCAGCGACTTCGCCGACACCGGCTCGTTCGCCAGGGTGACGAGCTTCGATGGCACCGGTTTCAACGCTCCCGACATCGGAATCGTGGGCAACGGCTCCGTCGAGGCCGGCGGCACCGACTATGCCGACGACTCCACCGGCCCGGTGTCCACCGTCGGCGACGCCGCGGCGACGGACGACGCGGCCACCGACGACCAGGCCCGCAGAAGGTCGTCCTCGGAGTAGAGCCGCTCGGGCGCCACGATGGTGTCGTCGGCGACGAAGTAGAACACGGCGTCGACGATGGCAGGGTCGATGCCCTTCCAGCGCGCGTAGGCGAGCCGGTACAGCGCCAGCTGGGTCTGCTTGAGTTCGAGGTCTGCGGCGTCCTTGGGCGCCTTGCCGGTCTTCCAGTCCACCACGTGGTACCCGGTCGGCGTCTTGTAGACGGCGTCGAGCTTGCAGATGAAGACCTGATCACCCAGCACGTGGTGGATCTCGATCTCCACTTCCTCCGGCGCCAGTGCGGCCCACGGGGACCTCTCGAAGGTGGCCTTGAACCTGTCCAACTGCTCCAGCTCGAGCGGCATGCCGTCACCGTCGGCATCCTGGTCGAGGTCCAGCTCCCCCGGCCCGACGTCGATGAGGTCGCCGGACGAGGCCCCGGTCGAGCGCTGCTCCACCCAGGAGTGGAACAGCGTGCCCAGGCGCGTGGCCCGGTACGGCCGCTCGGGCATCGGCCGGCGCAGCTTGGCCAACACGGCAGCCGGGTCGTCGACGTAATCCTTGAACCGTGACGCCGGGATGCGGGTGGGCAGGTCGAGTGAGCCGGGCCCGGCCAGGCGCTGGGCCCGTTCGGCGAGCAGCAGGGTCACTTCCCGCGACCAGGGCGTGTCCGTGGTCACGGTGTCCGTGCCATCGTCGTGCGCGCGCACCAGCGCGGCCGCGGCCTCCACGACCGCCCGGCGGTTGCCGAGCGGGTCGAACGGCCAGACTTCGGTGGCGTCCTCGTCGGTGA
Source organism: Cryobacterium sp. SO2 (assembly GCF_026151165.2). NCBI lineage: Bacteria > Bacillati > Actinomycetota > Actinomycetes > Micrococcales > Microbacteriaceae > Cryobacterium > Cryobacterium sp. SO2. The sequence continues at coordinate 1,252,006 of NZ_CP117849.1, read as the reverse complement.
CGGGTTTGTCCTCGTGCTCGCTGCCCTCCGGCAGCTCGGCGATGAGGCCCGCCTCGGCCAGCTCGAGTAGATACCGGCTGGGCTTTCGCACCGTTGTGCCGCCGCCCCAGAAAGCCCCGGTGAGAAGCAACTGTTGTTGGGCCCTGGTGGTGGCCACGTAGATCAGGCGCCGTTCCTCGGCGTCGTGCCGGTCGGCGAGCTCCTGCTTGTAGAGCTCGAAGTCGATGTCGAAGGAGAGCTGGGTCTCGTGGCCGAGGCGGCGCAGCTCGGGCAGCTCGGCTCGGTCGCCCCGGCACGGGTAGGGCAGTTCACCGAAGCGCAACCAGCCGGTCGTTTCGCGGGATGGCGCCGGCAGGTTCTTCTCGGTCAGCCCGGGGATGGCCACGTAATCCCATTCCAGTCCCTTGGAACCGTGGATGGTGAGCAGCTGCACGGTTCCGGGTTCGGCGGCCTCGCCGCGGGGGCCGAGGTCGTCCTGGCGTTCCGCGCGGGCCAGCCAGCGTAGGAAGCTGGCCAGGGTGCCCTGCTCATCGCTGTCGAGGAACGCCGACACCGCGTCGTGGAATGCATACAGGTTGGCCAGGGCCCGGCCGTGGCTCTCGTTGGCGACCAGTTCCAGGTCGAGCAGGGTCTCCTGCTCGATCAGGCGCACGAAGTCGAGCAGGCCGAGGCTCGCGCGGCTGCGCAGCCAGGCCAGCTGGCGTCCGGCCTGGCGTAGTCGCTGCCGGCCGTCGTCGCTGAAATCGGCCAGCTGCCCGTGTGTTTCGGGGGCGGAGGCGACGAAGTCGAGAGCGTCGACAAGCGACCGGCTTTCCTCAGTGGCCACGGAGGCACGCAGCTTGGCCTTGAGGTCGTCGGGCACGGCCTTCTGCGCCCAGTCGTGGGTGGCCAGCCAGCCGGCCACGTTCGAGAGGGCCTGCAGGTCGCGCACGCCGATGCGCCAGCGACCGCCGGTGAGCAGCCGGATCAGGTCGCTGCCGGCGGACGGGTCGTGCACCACCCGCAACACGGCGAGCACGTCGGCCACCTCGGGGGTGGAGAGCAGTCCGCCGAGCCCGAGCACGTGGGCGGGCACACCGTGTTCGCGCAGCACCTCGGCGTAGAACTCCATGTCCCGGCGGGCACGGAAGAGCATGGCACCGGACTCCGGCTCGGTGTCGGGTTCGCCGGCTCTGCCGTCTGGACCGCTGCCGAGCCTGGCGGCGAACCACCGGGCGATCGCGGCCGCCTCGTCGGCGATGCTCTCGTGCATGGCCGCCTGCACCTGACCGGCGGCCTTGCCGCGGGGCACCTTGAGGGTCTCCACCTGGATGCCGTTGGGCCGGGCGCGCAGCTGCGCGCTCAACGGGGCGACGAGAGCGTTCGCGGTCTCGAGCACCGTGACCGGGTTGCGCCAGGTGTAGGAGAGCGACATCGAGGGCGCCTCGGTGTTGGCCAGCCCGGCGAAGTCAGTCGAGAAGCCGAGCAGGTTGGCGGAGCTGGCGCCGCGCCAGCCGTAGATGGACTGGTGCGGGTCGCCGACGGCCATCACCGGGTGGTGCGCGAAGAGGGTGCGCAGCAGCTCGGTCTGCAGCACGGAGGTGTCCTGGTATTCGTCGAGCAGCACGACGCGGTACTGGTCGCGGTAGCGGGACACCACTGCAGGCACCTTGCGGCAGACCTGCAGGGCCAGGGCCACCTGGTCGGAGAATTCGATCAGTCCCTGGCGGCGCTTCTCGCACCCGTAGGCATCCGCCAGCTCGGCCAGCACGGGCAGCGGCGCCACGGCCGCGATGGCCTCGAGCACGGAGTCGTACGGTTTCTTCTTGCGCGGGTTGCCGTAGGGCAGCTCGGCGAGGTAGCCGAAGCTCTGCGCCAGGCGGGCGAGGTCGTGCGGCACGGGCTCCTCGCCGGGCACGAACGGGGGTGGGTTCTCGGCCAGGGCGCGGCTGAGCGAGAGCACGGCATCCGTGACGGCGTCGACGCCCTTGCCGTACTGCACCAGCCGACCATCGCCGTTGGCTACCACCACCCGGCGGGCGAGCAGCCAGGCGCTGGTCTCACTGAGCAGCACCGACTCCGGTTCGCGGCCGAGCAGCAGGGCGTTGTCGGTGAACAGCCGGCTGGCGAAGGAGTTGTAGGTGGAGACCGCTGGGGCGTTGAACAGGTCGGCGGAGTCGAGGGTCCGCACCGACCCGGGCTCACCCGGCAGGGCCACTCCCCCGTCGGTGCCGGCCGACGGCATCAGCCCGGCCTCGCTGAGTTGGCGGATGCGCCCATTGATGCGTTCGGCGAGCTCACCGGCGGCCTTGCGGGTGAAGGTGAGCCCCAGGATCTGGTCGGGCCTGGCATGGCCGTTGGCGAGCAGCCAGAGCACCCGGTTGGCCATGGTCTCGGTCTTGCCGCTGCCGGCGCCGGCCACCACGAGGGTGGGGGTGAGCGGGGCCTCGATCACGGCCTGTTGTTCGCTGGTGGGCGGGAACATGCCCAATGCCGCGGCGATGTCGAGGGCGGAGATGTTGACGGAGGAGACCGACCTGGTCGGGCTGGCTTCGGTGGTAGTGGCTGGGGTGCTCATGAACTGACCTGCTTGATGACGTGGATGCGGCACGAGCCGTAGGAGCGCGGGTCGAGGCAGTGGTCGGCGATCTCGGCCACGAAGGTGGCACCGCCCATGCCGGCCGCGTCGTCGGTGACCCGCTTGGTGAAGGCCGCGAGCTCCTCCGGGGTGAAGGCCGGCTGGGTGGGGTTGCGGTAGTTCTGCTTCTGGGTGCCGGAGGACACGATCACCAGCCGGGCGCCCGCCAGTTCCATGCCCGGTTCGAGGCCGTCGATGACGCCGGCCGAGAACGCCAGCTGGTAGGCGCCGAGCTGCGGGTGCTCGGCGACCCCGCTGTCGCTGGTGGGGTCGCCCTTGCCGGTCTTGAGATCCACGATCACGGCGCGACCGTCCGGCAGCCGTTCCACCCTGTCGATGGTGCCCGAGAGCACGGCGCCGTCCAGCTCGAGGGCGAACCGGCCCTCGGCGCTGAGCAGCCGGGTGCCGTCGCGGGCGCCGTCGCCGAGGTAGGCGGCGAGCCGGTCGGTGAGCTCGCGGGCCTGGGTCTTCTGCACGCGGGACTGCCAGTCGGCATCGAAGACGAGTTCGCCCCAGCGCGCCTCGACGCCGGCCCAGAGCGCATCCGCGGTGATCTGGGCGGGGTCGGCGGCGTGCGCCGGGTCGGTGGCGTCTTCCATCACCTTGTGGATGATGGTGCCGAGGTTGGCGGCGGTGCTCGAGTCGCCGCCGCCGATCTGGCCGATCAGCCAGTGCAGCGGGCAGGTCTCGAACGCCGACATCCGTGACGGTGAGACGCGCACCGGGCCGTCGCCGGCCTCGGGGTCGTTGAGCGGTCTGGCGGTGCTGGCCGGGCGCAGGCCGTACCAGTCGTCGGGTGACGCGCCGGGCACCTTCTCGCCGGCGAGGCGGGCCAGCGTGGCGGCGGCATCCGTGGCCCTGGCCGGTAGCACGGTGGGCAGCGCGGCGACCGGGTCTGGTGTGGTGCCCGGAGTGCTGGCAGGTGCCGGGTGCAGGCGCGGGCGCAGGGTCTGGGTGAGGTCGCGGCGCAGGCGCCCGACCAGCCCGCGCAGCGACAGCGGGTAGCGGGTCAGCGGGCTCGGGTCGGGTTCGGGGAGCAGCCGCAGGAACGCGCTCGGCTGGTTGTCGTCGTTGTCGACGGCCGTGACGAGAAGTTCGGTCGTGCTGCGCGAGGCGGCCTGGGCGAACATACGCAGCTCGTCGTGCAGCACGCTCGTGCGGGCGCCGGCCGGGTCCGGCGTCTCCCCGGCCGCGAGCAGGGCGAGGTCGCCGGCGCCGAGCAGCGACCCGCGGATGCGCAGGTCGGGCCACACGTTCTCCTGCACGCCGGCGAGCACCACGAGGTCGTAGTCGCTGCCGATGGTGCCGCTCGGGGTGGAGACCAGCACCGACTCGGCCAGGGCGCGCGGGGCCAGGGTGTCTTCCGGCACGTCGGTGTCGACGAGGTGCTCCACGAAGAGCACGGGCGGGGCCGCCGGGGTGCGTTCGACGAAGCGTTGCGCCGCGGAGAACAGGGCGACGACGGCGTCGAGGTTGTGGTTCGCTTCGTCGGCGTCGAGGCCGGTGCCGGTGGCCTGTTCGGCCCAGGCCGGGGCGAGGCCGCTGCGCTGCCAGAGGCCCCAGAGCAGTTCCTCGATGGTGGCGCCGGCAAGGAAGGCCGTGCGGGTCTGGCGCAGGTTCTTGGCGCAGGAGGCGGCGCGCCTGGCGGTGCGGTTGTCGATGCTCTCGAGCATGGCCGGGGTGCTGAAGACCTCGACGAGCAGCTCGTCGGCGGTGCGGCTGCCGTCAGTGCTGAGTTCCAGCTGGCGCAGCGCCGCGCGCAGGCGCCGCAGGGTGATCGGGTCGAGGCCGCCGAGCGGGCCGCGCAGCAGCAGGGCGGCGGCGTCGGCGTCGAGCGGCCGGCGGCCGAGGGTCACGTCGAGGGCGAGGACGAACGCGCGCACGGCCGGTTCGTCGCGGAGGGCCGCCTGCGACGCGGCCACCTGGGTGGGCACCTCGAGCGCGGCCAGGCCCTTGGAGAGCGCGGGCACGAGCGCGCCGGTGCGCACGATCACGGCCATCCGGCCCCACGGGAGGCCGTCGAGAACGTGGCGTTCGCGCAGGCGCCTGGCGATCACGGCGAGTTGGTCAGCGGGGCTGGTGGTCACGACGGTCTGCACAGCTCCGGCTGCGGGGTCGGCATCGTCCTCGGCCGTGCTCGCGTCGGCGCTGCCGGCGGCACGCTGGGTTCCGGCCGCCGCGGCGCCGATCCGTCCGGTGAACTCGCGGATGACCCCGCGCAGCTCACTGCCGTGCCTGTACACGGAGTCGAGGTTCAGGGTGGCCACGTCGGGCAGGCCGAGGTAGTGACCGAGCCGGCCGAGGGCATCCGGGTGGGCGCCGCGGAACGACCCCGTGCTGAGGTCGGGGTCGCCGAAGGCCACGACGGTGACGCCGCGGGCCGCGAACTGGCGCAGCAGCGCGAGCGTGGACTGGGTGGCCTCCTGGGCGTCGTCGAGCACGATCAGCCTGAGGGCGCCGAGGGGGCCGAGCGGGTTGCCGGTCGACACGGCGGCCAGCGACGTCGGCCCGTCGGTTGCGGCCGGGCGCCGGCTCAGCCTCGGGGCATCCTGCACGATCGCGGCGGCGAACTGCACGAGCTCGGTGGAGTCGAACTGGCCGGGCCGGCTCTGGTCTTTGATGTCCTGGTAATCGCGGATGAACGCGGCCGCGGCCGCCCACTCCGGCCTGGCGTTGTCGGCGGCGAGTGCCGCCAGCCTGCCGGGGGTGACGCCGTATTCCACGGCACGCATCATGAGGTCGCGCAGCTCGGTCCGGAAGCCGCGGAGGCCCCGCACCTCGGCGTCGAGCGGGCTGGGCCAGGCCGGTCCGGTGCCGGAGGCGATGTCGCCGGCCAGGATCTCGGCGATGATCTGGTCCTGCTCGCCACCGGTGAGCAGGGTCGGGCTGATGCGGCCGGCGGCGACCTCGGCGTCCCGCACGATCTGGAACGCCACCGAGTTCATGGTGCGGGCGAGCGGGCCGTTGGTGGGCACCTTGAGGCGCAGGGCGAGCCTGTCGCGCAGCGCCGTGGCGCCCGTGCGGGTGGGCACGAGCACGAGCACTTCGCTCGGTGAGAAGCCGCGAGACAGCACCCGGTCGGCGACGAATTCCACCAGGGTGTGCGTCTTGCCGGAGCCGGGGGCGCCGATCACGGCGGCGGATCTGTCGACGGCAAGGTCGAGCACCGACCGCTGCGAGGCATCCAGCGCGGTCGTGTCACCGGACGTGTCGACAGATGTGTCATTGAGCGGTTCATCGAGCAGTTCGGTCACCGGGTTCATCACGCTCCAACGGTAACGGGTTGCGCCGACAGTGAACGTGGCCGGCCGACCTGCGGGCATGTCGTAATCTGAGCGGGTAGGCAACCGAAAGGCGCATCCGTGGACATTCGCATTGGCATCTTCAACTCCCCCCGGGAGATCAGTTTCGAGTCGACCCAGCCCGCTACCGAGATCGAGGAGACTGTCGCAGCCGCTCTCGCGGGGCAGACCGGGTACCTCAAGCTCAGTGACAAGAAGGGGCACGTGTACATCGTGCCGACCGTCGGCCTCGCCTACGTCGAGCTGGGCTCCGAGTCCTCGCGCCGCGTCGGCTTCGTGGCGTAAGACTCCCATGGAGCTCCTGTTCGTCGCCCTCGGCGGTGCAGTGCTCGGGCTCGCGGTGCGTTACGCCCTGCCCCGCCGGCTCACGCACGGGTCCGTGCTCGTGCCGGCCGTCGGTACGGGTGTCGCGTCGCTGGTCTGGGTCGGCCTGACCTGGCTCGGCTGGGCGTGGGACGGCGGCTGGATCTGGTGGGTGTCCCTCGTGGTCGCCACGGCCGCTGCCGTCGTTGTCGATGTGGTTCTGGGTCGTCGCCGTGAGGCCGCGGATCTCAAGATGCTGCACACGATCAGCAAGACCGGCCTCCCGGCTTAGTCGCACGTCGTTTTCTCTGAAACACCCCCGTCGGTCTCGATGGGGGTGTTTTGTGCGTGCCGCACAGGCCGCGTTATGCCGTGAGGCCCAGGCCGTCCATGCGGCGGGTGTGCGCCGCGATCAGCTCGGTGAATACCGGTTCGATGCGGGAGTCCTGGGTGACGGCCATGGCCGACCGGGCCACGAGCAGGGTGTCGCCGACCAGTCGGCGGCCCCACAGAGCCAGCCGTGATTCGAGCGCCGGCTCCGCGGCGATGGCCGCGGCCAGTTCGTGCACCAGCACATCGGCGCCGCCGTGCTCGCCGAGCAGGTGGGCGATGCGCGGCCCGATGTCGCCGGGCAGCGCGTCGGAGAGCCTGATGAAGAAGTCGTCGAGCAGTCCGCCGGTGAGGTAGCAGCTCAGCAGCAGCTCGTGCCAATCGGCGCCGGCGGTGGCCTCGCGGAAGTGGTCGAGGGCGCTCACGAACGGGCCCATCACCGTGGCCGGTTCGCCGTCACGGCGGCGGATCTCGTCGATGAGGCCGTGGTGCTTCGACAGCGCGCGCCCGGCGGCCAGGCTCAGGCCCTCTTTGGCGGCGAGCGTCGGCGCGGTTATAACGGCCGTCGACAGACTTTCGAACATGCCTAATTCGAAATATGCGGCCTGGCCGAGGTAGGTGAGCAGATCAGGCACCAACTCGGTGATGTCCACTTTGGTCGTCGCTCGGCGTTCAGCCCTGGCCGACAGCCGGGGCGTCTCTGCCCGTTTGGGACGTTTACCTAACCACGAGATCACCAGCCAAGCATAGGTCCACCTTCCCCTTCTGGAGGGTGCTTTGCGGTGGGCTCGCCGAGCCGCCACCTGCCTTTGCACAGGGGCGCCCTATAGTCTGGTGTCATTCACCGGCGTCGGATCGGTGGACTTGCGCCTGAAGCAGAAGACGGGCGCATCCCGCTTCGAGCCAGACAGGCAAAAAACACGTGACCTTCACCGAACTCAATATCGACCAGGACATGGTCGAGGCTCTCGCCGCCAAGGGCATTCTCGAGCCGTTCCCCATCCAGACCCAGACCATCCCCCTCGCCCTCAGCGGCCAGGACATCATCGGCCAGGCCAAGACCGGCACCGGCAAGACGCTCGGCTTCGGCCTCCCGCTGATCCAGCGGCTCGGCCTCAACCCCGAGCCCGGTGTGCAGGCGCTCGTCGTCGTGCCCACCCGTGAACTGTGCGTTCAGGTCAGCGAAGACCTCGAACTCGCCGCCGGCAACCGCGCCACCTCCATCGTCTCCATCTACGGCGGCAAGGCCTACGAGGGCCAGATCGAGCAGCTCAAGGCCGGCGCGCAGATCGTCGTCGGCACCCCGGGGCGCCTGCTCGACCTCGCCAGCCAGCGCCTGCTCAGCCTCGCCAACGTGCGCGAGATGGTGCTCGACGAGGCCGACAAGATGCTCGACCTCGGCTTCCTCTCCGACATCGAGAAGCTGTTCTCGCAGACGCCGTCCACCCGCCACACGATGCTGTTCTCGGCCACCATGCCGGGCCCGATCGTGGCCCTGGCCCGCCGGTTCATGACCAAGCCCATCCACATCCGCGCGAGCGACCCCGATGAGGGCCTCATGCAGGCCAACATCGAGCACCTCGTCTACCGGGCGCACAACATGGACAAGGACGAGGTCATCGGCCGCATCCTGATGGCAGAGGGCCGCGGCAAGACCGTGATCTTCACCCGCACCAAGCGTGCCGCAGCCAAGCTCGTCGAAGAGCTCGGCGACCGCGGCTTCAACGCCACCGCCGTGCACGGCGACCTCAACCAGGAGCAGCGCGAGCGCGCCATGGCGTCGTTCAAGGCCGGCAAGAAAGACATCCTGATCGCCACGGATGTCGCCGCCCGCGGCATCGACGTCGACGACGTCACCCACGTGATCAACCACACCATCCCCGAAGACGAGAAGGCCTACCTCCACCGCGTGGGCCGCACCGGCCGCGCCGGCAAGACCGGCATCGCGGTCACCTTCGTGGACTGGGACGACATGCCCAAGTGGACCCTGATCAACAAGGCCCTCGACTTCGGTACCCCGGAGCCGCAGGAGACCTATTCCTCGTCGCCGCACCTCTACACCGACCTGAATATCCCGGCCGGGTCGAAGGGTCGCCTCCGTGCGACCCCGATCAAGGAGACCGTTCCCGGCGCCGCATCCGGCCGCGACGCCAACCGCGGCGGCCGCAGCGACAGCCGCTCCGGCGGTCGTTCGGACTCCGGTCGTTCGGGCTCGGCCCGCAGTACCGACCAGGCACCCCGCACCCGCACGCGGGTCGGCTCCAGCACCAACCCGGATGCCCCCGCCGCCACGCCGTCCGCCGGCACCCACGACGGCGGAGGAGCCGAGCACCACGACGGCAACAGCGCCCCGCGCCGCCGCAGCCGCACTCGCCGCCGCTCCCCGCAGGCGCCCACCGCGTAGTTCGCACGCGCAGCACCGACTTGCCGCAAACGGCCCCTTGACAGCTCGCCAAGGGGCCGTTTGACGTATCTCGGTGCTGTGCGCTGCGCCCACGTACGCCACAATGCCCCCTCAGCGCCCGCGAAGGGGCGTCTTGCGGCAACTCGCGAGAAGTAAGCGGCCGGGATCGGGCGGCTGGACGGCCTGGCTCAAGCGGCGAACACGGGCTCCGAACCGCGGCCCTCGCCGATGAGACGTTCGAGCACCTCGGGCGTGGTCGTGTTCTCGGCGAGCCGGTTGGGCTTGCCCTCACCGTGATAGTCGCTGGAGCCGGTGATGGCCAGGCCGTACTTCTCGGCGAGCATGGTCAGCCGTGCGGTGGCCTCCGGCTTGTTCTCCCGGTGCCGCAGCTCCAGGCCGAACAGGCCGGCCGCCACGAGGGCGGCGAGTCGGCTCTCGGCCATCACGTCGGCGACACCACGGGTGGCCGGATGCGCGATCACGGGCACTCCCCCGGCCGCGCGCACCAGGGCAACGGCGCGCAGCGGGTCCGGGGCGTAATGCGGCTGGAAGTACCCGGCCTCCCAGTGCAAGATGCCGGCGAAGGCCTCGCTGCGGGTGAGGGCCAGCCCATTCGCGACCAGCGCATCGGCAATGTGCGGCCGGCCGACAGTGCCGCCGGTGGTGGTCTGGGCGAGCACGTCGTCCCAGGTGATCGCGTAGTCGGCGCCGATGCGGGACACCATCTGTTCGGCGCGGGTGAGCCTAGCTTTCCGGATGTGCGCGGTTTCGGCGACGATCCCCGCATCCGACGGGTCGAACAGGTAGGCCAGCAGGTGGATGCTGGTGTGGCCGACCCTGGTGCTGAACTCCATGCCGGGGATGAGGGCGATGCCGGCGGTCCGGGCCGCGACCGATGCCTCCGACCAGCCCGCCGTGGAGTCGTGATCAGTGAGCGCCACCGTGCCGAGCCCGGCCGCCGCGGCGGCGCGCACGAGTTGCGAGGGGGTCTCGGTGCCGTCGGAGACGCTGGAGTGGGTATGTAGGTCGATCGGACCCGTGAAACGCCGTTCGACTGCCATTCCCCCATGCTAGTTGGCGCGGAATGCAGCCAGGTCGCCTACAGTGACTCATCTATGTTCTCCTTCCTCTTCAGAGCTGTCGTGGTCCTCGCGACCGCGGGCATCCTCACCGTGCTGGCCTGGCCCGAGCTCGTGGGCCTGCAGAACAGCTGGGTCGTCGCGCACGCGGTGTCCCTGCGCGGGCTGGCCGTGCTCGTGGCGGTCGCCCTGCTGATGCTGCTCGCGCTGCTGTTGCTCCTGGTGCGGCCGCTGCGTGGCACCACCGCCATCCTGATGGTTCTCCTGGTGATCTTCGGCGTCGTCAACGCCGGCATTCTGGTGAACCGCGGGCTGGGCACCGGCGCCTCGGCGTCGGCGGATGGAGCCGGCGCCGACGGCGCGATCACCGTGCTGAGCTGGAACACCCTCGGCGACGCACCCGGTGCAGAGGCCATCGCCGACCTCGCCCTCGCCGAGGACGCCGACGTCGTCACCCTGCCCGAGACCACCGAGGAGACCGGGGTGCTCATCGCCGAGGCCATGCGCGCCGCCGGCCGGCCGATGTGGGTGCACACGGTGTCGTTCGACCTGATCTCCAAGGCCAGGTCCACAACCCTGCTGATCAGCCCGGACCTCGGCGACTACACGGTCACCTCGGCCGAGGGCTCCGGCCCGCCCGGCAACACCAACGTGCTGCCCACCGTCATCGCCGAACCGGCGGATGGCTCCGGTCCCACGATCATCGCCGTGCACGCCGTCGCCCCGATCCAGTGGGAGATGTCGAACTGGCGCTCTGACCTCGACTGGCTGGCCGGGCAGTGCAGCGCACGTGCCGACGGTGGCGGCGTGATCATGGCGGGCGACTTCAACGCCACGCTCGACCATTTCGCGGGCCGGGCCGGCGCCGCCGATGCCCAACTCGGCGACTGCCGCGATGCCGCCCTTTCGGCCGGGTCGGCGGCAGCCGGCACCTGGCCCGCCTGGGCGCCGACCCTGCTCGGCACCCCGATCGACCACGTTCTGGCCACCGCGGACTGGCAGGTGGACAGCATGCACGTGATCAGCACGGAGGACGCCGCCGGCAGCGACCACCGGCCCATCGTGGCCACGCTGTCCCCGGCAGGCTGAGCCGCTCGAGGAGCCTGGACCGCACCACCGCCGCGGTACGGGTGGAAGAATGGAGGAATGGCTGACTCCACCGATACCGCCCCCGCACCCGCCCCCGCCGCCCGCTCGAACGAGAACCGGTCGACGACCCCCGGCTCCGAGGGGTTCAAGGAGTACATCTCCAGCGGCTGGGCCGACCGCGCAGAGGAGGTGCCGCCCGCCCGCGAGCAGGCGCCGTTCGCCGCCGCCCGGCGTGAGCGCATCTCCCGGCTCTACCCCGGCCACCGCCTGATCGTGCCGGCCGGACGCCTCAAGCAGCGTGCCAACGACACCGACTACGCGTTCCGCGCCCACTCCGCCTTTGCCCACCTCACCGGGTGGGGCAGCGACTCCGAACCCGGTGCCGTGCTCGTGTTCGAACCCACGGCCACCGGCCACGACACCACGGTCTACTTCCGTGAGCGCGCCGGTCGGGACTCCGACGAGTTCTACGCCAACTCCGAGATCGGCGAATTCTGGATCGGCCCGCGGCCGTCGATCGGACAGGTCGCCGGCGACCTCGCCATCACCGTGCGTGGGATCGACGATTTCGCCGATGTGCTCCGCAAGGTCGACAGCGAGACGCTGCTCGTGCGCGAAGCCGACCCGTTCCTCACCGGCCAGGTCGACGATGCGCGCCTGCGCAACGCGGCCGAGAAGATGCTCACCGCGAACGCCGCCGACGCCCCGTTCAGCGTCGAGATCAACGGCGAGCACGACGCGGATGCCGGCTTCGCACGCGACCTGTCCGAGCTGCGGCTGGTCAAGGACGCCTACGAGATCGGCCAGATGCGCCTCGCGGTGGCGGCCACCGCCCGCGGCTTCGAGGACGTCATCCGCGACCTGCCCCGCTCCAGCACGCACGTGCGGGGCGAGCGTCTCGTCGAGGGCGTCTTCAACACCCGCGCCCGCGTCGACGGCAACACCGTCGGCTACGACACCATCGCGGCCTCCGGCCCGCACGCCTGCATCCTGCACTGGACCCGCAACGACGGACCGGTGCGTGCCGGCGACGTCATGCTGCTGGACGCCGGCGTGGAAGTGGACAGCTACTACACCGCTGACATCACCCGCACCCTGCCGATCACGGGCACCTTCAGCGATGTGCAGCGCCGCGTCTACGACGCCGTGCGTGAGGCCGCGGACGCCGCCTTCCTCGTGGCCAAGCCCGGCGCCATCTTCCGGGAGGTGCATGCGGCCGCGATGGCCGTGATCGCCTGCCGCACCGCGGAGTGGGGCATGCTGCCCGTCACGGCTGAGGAAGCCCTGCTACCCGAGAACGGCCAGCACCGCCGCTACATGGTGCACGGCACCAGCCACCACCTCGGCCTGGACGTGCACGACTGCGCCCAGGCCCGCCGGGACATGTACATGGACGGCGTCATCGAGGCTGGCATGGTCTTCACGATCGAACCCGGCCTGTACTTCCAGCCCGACGACCTCACCGTGCCCGCGGAGTACCGCGGCATCGGTGTGCGCATCGAAGATGACATCCTGATCACCGCGACCGGCGCCGAGAACCTCTCGGCTGGCATCCCGCGCGACTCGGCCGCCGTGGAAGCGTGGATGGCCGCCCTGCAGGCCTGATTCGCGCCCAACTGGTCCCCGTGCGGACAACTGGTCCCGGTGCGCCGGGTGCAGTTGTCCGGACGGGGACCAGTTGTGGTCTGCCCGCGCGGCCGCGATCCAGACTCGATAGGCTGGCTATATATCGGCAGGTCCGGATCCGCAAGCCCCGGCTTACCCGGGAGTCCTCATGCACCAGGGCACGGCACGGCACGACGAGCAGTCAAACGGCGATCAGCCGCACGGCGTCGCAGAGAGCATCCAGCCCACACCCCCGGACGGCGATCCCGTCAGCGCCGCGATCGCGGCCGGCGACGCCTACAGGCTGGCCGAGGCTGACGTCCTGACCCGGTTCGCCACCCGCCGCAGCGGACTCACGGGCCCGGAAATCACCGACCATCGTCAGCGTTACGGCGACAATGTGATCGTGCAGGTACGGCAGGAGTCCCTGCTCGTGCGCTACCTGCTCCAGTTCAAGGACTGGATGATCGTGCTGCTGCTCGCCTGCGCGGTGATCACGGGCTACCTCGGCGACACCCTCACCTCGGCGGTCCTGGTGCTGCTGGTGCTGCTGAACACGTCGATCGGGTTCGCGCAGGAGTACCGGGCCGGCAAGACCATGGCCGCCCTGCAGCACCTGGCCCAGTCGCTCACCCAGGTACAGCGCGACGGAGCGCTCACCCAGGTGGACTCCACAGCCGTGGTCGTCGGCGACATCGTAAGGCTGGAGGAGGGCGCCGCCGTGCCCGCCGACATCCGGCTGATCGAGGCCACTTCGTTCGCGACGAACGAGTTCGCGCTCACGGGCGAGAGCGACCCGACGCGCAAGTTCACCCACGCCATCCTCACCGACGTGGCGGTGGCCGAGCGCCACAACACCGCACATGCCGGCACCACGGTGGCAACCGGCGAGGCCGTCGGCGTGGTCGTCGCGACCGGCGCCCAGACCGAACTCGGCCGCATCGCCCACCTCACCCAGTCGGCGCCGCGCACCCTGAGCCCCCTCCAAGTGGAGATGGGCTACCTGGCCAAGGTGATCACGTACCTCGCCGTCGGTCTGTCCGTGGTCTTGCTGATCGTCGCGGTGAAGGCCGACCTGCCCTTCCACGAGGCCCTGCTGTTCGCGGTCGGCTTCGCGAGCGCCGTCGTGCCGCAGGGCCTTCCGGCCGAGGTGAACACCGCCCTCGCCCAGGCTGCCGGCGCACTGGCCCAGCGTCAGGCCCTGGTCAAGCGTTTGAGCGCGGTCGAGACCCTCGGCGCCACCCAGGTGATCTGCACCGACAAGACCGGCACGCTGACCAAGAACGAGATGACAGTCACCGAACTGGTCGTGGCCGGACGCGACTATGCCGTGCGCGGCATCGGCTACGACCCGACGGGCGCCATCGAGGCCACCGGCCCGACAGTGGCGGATGCCGCCGGTGCCGACCACGACCGGCTGTCCGCGTTCCTCCGAACCGGCGTGCTCGCCGGGAACGCCAGGCTGCTCCCTCCGGACGGCTCGCATGCCGGCTGGCATATCCTGGGTGACCCCACGGAGGGCGCGCTGCTCACGGCGGCCGCCAAGGCCGGACTCGACGTCACGGCCGAGTCCGCAGCGCAGACCGAAGTGCGCGAGTACCCGTTCGACTCCGCCCGCAAGCTCATGACCTCCGTCCGCGAAAGCGCCGGCGGCACCCTCACCGCCCACGTGAAGGGTGCCCCGGAGAGCGTCGTGCGCGCGTGCGCGCGCATCAGCGACGGCGACACCGTGCGCCCCCTCACGGATGCCGACCGGCAGGGCTTCCTCGCCGTCCACGCGGCGAAGTCCGACCGGGGCTTGCGTAACCTGGCCTATGCGGTGCGCGAGGTTACGCCCGCAGAGGCGACATCCGACGACCCGACGACCATCGAGCGCGATCTCGTGCTGCTCGGCCTCGTCTCGATGGTGGACCCCATCCGCGAGTCAGTGCCGGAGGCGATGCGTCTGGCGTTGGCCGCGCAGATCACGGTGAACATCATCACGGGAGACTTCTCCCGCACCGCAGAGGCCATCGCCAGGCAGGCGGGGCTCGACAGCGGCGGGCACCTGACCGTGGTCACCTCCGAGGAGCTCGCCGCGATGCCGGATGCCGACGTGCTCGCCCATGCCCTCACCGGCTGCACGGTGTTCAGCCGGGTCAACCCGGAAGACAAGACCCGCATCGTCGACCTGGTCAGGGATTCCGGCCACGTCGTCGCCGTCACGGGAGACGGCATCAACGATGCCCCCGCCCTCCGCCACGCCAGCATCGGAGTCGCCATGGGCGCCTCAGGCACCGATGTGGCCAAGGAGGCCGCAGAGGTCGTGCTGCTCGACGACAGCTTCGCAACCCTGGTGCGCGCCATCGAGCAGGGCCGGGTGATCTACGCGAACATCGCCAAGGGCGTCATCGCCTGCCTCACCTCGAACGCGGCCGAACTCGTCGTCAGCGTGGTCAGCCTCCTGCTCGCCACCATCGCCGGCGTACCGCTGGCACTCAACGTGCTGCAAATCCTGGCGATCGACCTGCTCGGGGAGCTGCTCCCCATCGCCGCCCTCGGGCGCGACCCGGAGTCCGGCCGGGTGATGAAACTGGCACCCCGAGATCCGGCCTCGCACATCCTCAACCGCCGCAGCATCCGTACCGTGCTCGGCACTGGATCGTTGATGGGCGTACTGGCGATCTCGAACTACCTGCTGTTCTACGGCCGCGCGGGCGTCGACCCGTTCTCAGGTGCCGTCGGCGACTCGATCGTCGCCCAGGCCACCACCATGACCTACGTCACGATCCTGCTCTGCCAGCTGATCAACATCATCCAGAACCGAAGCGAACGCGGTCTGTTCTCCAGCTACCAGTTCTCGAACCGAACGTTCTGGCTGGCCTGCGTTTTCGGCCTCGGCGTGATGCTCGTGATCGTGTACGCGCCGTGGGTGGCCGTCCTCTTCCAGACCGGGCCGCTCAGCCTGCTGGACTGGGCGTTCGTGCTGGCCGCCGGTCTCGTCATGATCGCCACCCACGAGGCTGCCCGGCGGGTGCGCGGCCGTCGCCGCCCACAGGCCTGACGCTCAACTGGTCCCCATGCGGACATTTGCGCCCGGTGTGCCGGGTGCAGTTGTCCGGACGGGGACCAGATGCGGTTAGCGTGCGGGGTCGATCGGGCCGGACACCGGCGGCTGCGGGTCGGACGGGCCTGCGACGGGCGGCGCAGAGACCGGCGGGGCGGGCTGGCCGTACGCGGGCGGCGCTGTCGGCTGGTCCCCGGTGGGCGCCGCGGGCGGCACGGGCTGCTGCGGCGCGGAGCGCGGCGGGTCGGACGGATGCGGCGCCGGGGCGCCGGCCGGCTCAGCCTGGCCGGCCAGCAGGTTGCGGGCCTTGTTCAGCAGCTCCACGTTCACGATCACCTGGTAGTTGCCGGCGATCACCTGCATGGTCGAGGTGAAGTCCTTGCGGCGGCGGTTGAGGGCGTAGCTGACCAGGCCGAAGAGCATGCCGAAGCCGGCGCCCATCAGCACGGCGGCGAACACGAACGGCAGCCCGGCCGCGTCCGGCGAGAAGATGAAGAACAACAGGCCGAAGAACACCCCGAGCCAGGCACCGGATGCGGCACCCGCCAGAGCGACGCGGCTCCAGGTGAGCTTGCCGGTCACCCGTTCCACGGTCTTGAGGTCGTTGCCCACGATGGAGAGCTGCTTCACGGGGAAGTCGGCTTTCGCGAGGACGTCCACGGCCAGCTGGGCTTCGTTGTAGGTCTCGTACGTCGCCACGACCTCGCCCTTGGGCAGCACGGGGTACAGCGCGGCGGCGGCACGACCGCCGAATGGGCTCTGATTGGTCATGTACCCATTCTTTCACGGCCCCCGGGAATCCCCGATGAGCCCGCTGTGCATCCGTTGGGAGAATGCCCCGATGACAGGCACACCGCCGGGCGCCCGCACGCGCACTCTGACGGCCGCGGCACGGCGGCTCCGCCCCGGCCTCCGGGCAGCCCGCACCGGCTAAGTTAGAGGTGTGGCAAACACCAGAGTCTTCGTCGCCCGGTTGGCCGGGTGCAACGTCTTCGACCCCGCGGGCGACCGTGTCGGCAAGGTCCGCGATGTCCTGGTGGTCTACCGAAAAGACGACCCGCCCCGCGTGGTCGGCCTGATCGTCGAGATCCCCGGCAAGCGCCGGGTGTTCGTCTCGATCGGCCGGGTCACCAGCATCGGCAGTGGCCAGATCATCACCACCGGGCTGATCAACGTGCGCCGCTTCGAGCAGCGCGGCGGCGAGGTGCGCGTGATCGCCGAGATGCTCGGCCGCCGGGTCGCGTTCAACGACGGCTCGGGCGAGGCTGCCATCGAAGACGTCGCCATCGAGGAATCCGGCCAGGGTGAGTGGGCGATCAGCCAGCTCTTCGTGCGCCGCCCCAAGACCAGCTCGTCCCCGTTCGCCAAGGGAGCAACGGCCTTCGCCAACTGGGCCGAGGTCTACGAGAAGGTCACGGCCGGCGAGGCCCAGTCGGCCGAGCAGCTCATCGCCACCTACTCGGACATGAAGCCCGCCGACCTCGCGAATACCCTGCTCGACCTGCCCCGCCAGCGCATGTTCGAGGTGGCGGAGGAGCTGCCGGACGGCCGCCTCGCCGACGTGCTCGAGGAGATGCCCGAAAGCGAGCAGGTGGGCATCCTCACCCGGCTCGGCGACTCGCGCGCCGCCGAGGTGCTCGACCACATGCAGCCCGACGACGCGGCCGACCTCATCGCCCAGCTGCCCGAGGAGCGCGGTGAGCAGCTGCTCGACCTGATGGAGCCGGAGGAAGCCGACGACGTCAGGTTCCTGCTCTCCTACGCCCCCGACACCGCCGGCGGCCTGATGACCACGGAGCCGATCATCGTCTCCGCCGACGCGACCGTGGCCGAGGGCCTCGCCCTCATCCGCCGGCACGACCTGGCGCCCGCGCTCGGCGCCGCCATTTGCGTCACCCTGCCGCCGTACGAACCGCCCACCGGCCGGTTCCTGGGCATGGTGCACTTCCAGCGGATGCTGCGCTACCCGCCGCACGAACGCCTCGGCACCCTGCTCGACCTGGGTCTGGAGCCCGTCACCGCCGACACGTCGGCGGCCGAGGTCTCGCGCATCCTGGCCAGCTACGACCTCGTCTCGGTGCCCGTGGTCGATGACAACCACCGACTCGTCGGGGTGGTGACGATTGATGACGTGCTCGACTACCTGCTGCCGGACGACTGGCGAAGTCACGACGGCAACGACGAGGTGCGTAAACGTGCCACGGCGAGAACCCAGCTTGTAACAGGAAGCATCCCGCTACCCGGTGGACGGAGGCACGACAATGGCACGCGCTAACAAGAGCGAGCTACGCCTCGACACTCCCAAGGGCCTGCGCACCAGCAACATCGTCGGCCGCAAACGCAACGGGCGCAGCAACGACAGGTTCGGCCGCCTCACCGAAGCCGTCGCGCGCGGTATGGGCACGCCGTGGTTCCTGCTGGGCCTGAGCCTGTTCACGATCTTCTGGATCGCCTGGAACACGCTCTCCCCCGTCAGCCTGCGGTTCGACTCCATCGAGCTGGGCTTCATCGCGCTCACCCTGGTCTTGTCGCTGCAGGCGTCGTACGCGGCGCCGCTGATCCTGCTCGCGCAGAACCGGCAGGACGACCGCGACCGGGTGCAGTTCGAACAGGACCGGCAACGCGCCGAACGCAACCTGGCCGACACCGAGTACCTCGCCCGTGAGGTGGTGGCGCTGCGCCTGGGCATGAAGGACCTCGCCTCGAAGGACTTCCTGCGCGCCGAACTGCGCGCCATGCTCGACAACCTCGACCAGCGCGACGAGCAGGCCCGCCGGGAAGGCGAGGCCGCCCGCGACCGCGAGAGCCGCGAGCAGGAGAGCCAGGAACGTGAGGCCAGCCCCCGGGTCAGCCGCACCGTCGACACCCGCACCGGCTCGCACGAGGTGCACCCGGTTGACTGAGAATCGGGTTCGGGCGGCCCTCGCCCGCGTCATCGACCCGGAGATCCGCAAGCCCATCACCGAGCTCGACATGGTCTCCGGTGTCACGATCGACGCCGACGGCGGCGCCACCGTCAACATCCGCCTCACCATCGCCGGCTGCCCGGCGGCCACCCGCATCGAGACGGATGTGCGCGAGGCCGCCGAGTCCGTCGTGGGCGCCGGCCTGGCCCGGGTGGTGGTCTCCGTGATGACCCCCGAACAGCGCCGCGCCATGACCGAGAAGCTGCGCGGCGGCCAGGGTGCCCGCAGTCTGCAGTTCTCCCCGGACTCGCTCACCCGCATCTACGCGATCACCAGCGGGAAGGGCGGGGTGGGCAAGTCCACCGTCACCGCCAACCTCGCCGTGGCACTCGCCGCGCGGGGTCTGCGCGTGGGCATCGTCGACGCCGACGTCTATGGCTTCTCGATCCCCGGCCTGCTCGGCTTGGTCACCCCGCCCACCGCGCCCGGCGGCCAGGCGGGCATGGTCAAGCCCACCCAGGTGGGCGACATGATCCTGCCGCCGATCGGCTTCGACGTGAAGGTCATCTCGATCGGCATGTTCGTCGACGACACCTCGGTGGCCGTCGCCTGGCGCGGGCCGATGCTGCACCGCACCATCACCCAGTTCCTCACCGAGGTCTACTTCGGCGACCTCGACATCCTGCTGCTCGACCTGCCGCCGGGCACCGGGGACATCGCGATCTCGGTGGGGCAGCTGCTGCCGCACGCCGAGGTCATCGTGGTCACCACACCGCAGCCGGCCGCGTCCGACATCTCCGAGCGCAGCGGCGCCGTGGCCCGGCAGACCGGCCAGAAGATCTACGGCGTGATCGAGAACATGTCCGGGCTGATGCAGCCCGACGGCACGCTGCTGGAGATCTTCGGCGCCGGCGGCGGCGCGGAGGTCGCCGGGCGGCTCTCCGCCGGCCAGGACACCCCGGTGCCACTGCTCGGCCAGGTGCCGCTCTCCGTCGCCCTCCGCAGCGGCGGCGACTCCGGCCTGCCCGTGGTGCTCGGCGACCCGGCCGACCCGGCCGCCACCGCCATCCAGGCCATCGCCGACCGGCTGGCCACCAGGGGCCGCGGCCTCGCCGGCCTCAACCTGGGCATCTCGCCGCGCTGACCGACCCGCTGACGCTCGTGCGCGTGCAGGCTGTCGGCAAGCATGTCTAAACTGACGGGCATGACTGCGACGACGCTTTCCGCTCTCCCCTCGGCACCTCCGTCCACGGCCGAACTGACCCGCGACATCCGCTCAACGACGGGCGAGAGCGTGAGCGTCATCGCCCCGTTCACCGGCGAACAGCTGCACGCCCTGCCGCTCAGCAGCCTCAGCGACTTGGCGGATGCCTACGCCCGCGCCCGCCTCGCCCAGATCGGCTGGGCCCGCGCCGGGTTCGCGCACCGCCGAGCCGTGCTCCTGCGGGCGCACGACCTGCTGCTCTCCCGCCGGGAGAGCCTGCTCGACACCCTGCAGACCGAGACCGGCAAGACCCGCGGGCAGGCCTTCGAGGAGGTCTTCCAGGCCGTGGGCGTCACCCGGTACAACGCCCTGGCCGCCAGGCGGGTGCTCGGCGGCGAGCGGCGCCATTCCGGGTTACCCGTTCTGGTCACCACCACGGTGCGCTACCGGCCCAAGGGCGTCGCCGGGGTCATCACCCCGTGGAACTTCCCGCTGAGCCTAGCCGCGATGGACGTCGTGCCCGCGCTGGCCGCCGGCTGCGGGGTAGTGCAGAAGGCCGACAACCAGGGCGCGCTGAGCATCCTGCTGCTGCGTCGCGCGTTCATCGACGCCGGTGTGCCCGCCGACCTGTGGGCGGTCGTCACCGGCAGCGGCGCCGAGATCGGCGGTGCCGTGACGGCTGGCGCCGACTACGTGTGTTTCACCGGCTCCACCGCTACCGGGCTCACGGTGGGCGAGCAGGCCGCGAGCACGCTCACCGGGGCCTCGCTCGAACTGGGCGGCAAGAACCCGATGATCGTGCTCGACGACGTCGACCCGCATCGCGCCGCCGCCCAGGCCGCCTACGCCTGCTTCTCGTCGATGGGGCAGCTCTGCGTGTCGATCGAGCGCATCTACGTGCAACGGGCGGTGTCTGAGCAGTTCCTGCGGGAGTTCGTGACCGTCACCCGCGCGCTGATCCTCGGATCCGGGCTCGACTACCGGGCGGATGTGGGCTCACTCACCTCCCAGGCCCAGCTCGAGCGGGTCACCCGACATGTCGCCGACGCCGTCGGGCATGGTGCCACAGTGCAGGTCGGCGGGCGCCCCCGACCCGACCTCGGCCCGTACTTCTTCGAACCGACCATCCTCACCGGGGTCACCCCGGCCATGCTCTGCTTCGCCGGCGAGACGTTCGGACCGGTGGTGTCGGTGTCGGTCGTGGATACCGAGCAGGAGGGGATCCTCGCCGCCAACGACAGCGAGTACGGGCTCAACGCGTCGGTGCTCAGCGGCTCCGCCCGGCGCGGCCTGCGTGTTGCCGGTGCCCTCGAGGCGGGCAGCGTCAACGTCAACGAGGGCTACCGGGGCTCCTTCGCCGCCGTCGACGCCCCGATGGGTGGAGTGAAGAGCTCGGGGCTGGGCCGTCGCAACGGGCCGGAGGGGCTGCTGCGCTTCGTGAACCCCGTCACCATCTCCCGCGCCACCGGGGTGTTGCGCCTGCCCGGCACCGGTACGGAGTTCGCCCGGCTGGTGGGCCCGATGGTGCTGCTCGCCCGCACGCTGAAGGTGGCCCGACGGCGCTAGCCGCCCGCCGAAGCCCCGGATCTCGACAAGCTCGATCAACGAGACGGTCAGAACAGCTCCGCGAGGTGGTGGCGTCGGCGGCAGAGCTTGAGCCTAGGTGGCCTCGGAGTCGAAGGGGGCCGGCCCGGTGAGGGTGCCCTCGCGTGCGCGCTTCCGCTGCAGGTAGGCACTGTCGGGGTTGGGGCCAGATCGGGAGACCACCGCGGACTGCGGCTTGACCGGTTCGTCCTCGGTCAGGGCTTCCCGGATGATGCGGCGCGGGTCATACTGGCGCGGGTCGAGTTTCTTCCAGTCGACATCGTCGAACTCCGGACCCATCTCGTCTTTCATCCGGTCCTTGGCGCCGTTGGCCATGTCCCGCAGCTGACGCACCAACCGGGCCAGCTGGGCCGCATAGTGCGGCAGCTTCTCCGGTCCGAGCAGGAAGACGGCGATGATCCCGATAAGCAGGAGTTTCTCGAACGTCAGACCAAACATTCCCTCAGAATAACCCCCGGCGAGGCCTCCCAGAACCACGGGCCGCCCGGCCCTAGTCTTGTTCTATTCACTTACTGGAGTTGCGGAATGTCTGACAAAGATCTGAACTGGAAATTCGCCGACGACTCGGTGGTGGAGAACGACGCCCTGGCGCGAGCCCGGCAGCAATCGCTCGAGCTGGGCATCGACGCGATCGCCCCCTCCGTCGGCGCGCAATCGGCCGTCATCGCCGCCGCCACCGGAGCCCGCAGCATCCT
Organism: Cryobacterium sp. SO2; assembly: GCF_026151165.2. Taxonomy (NCBI): domain Bacteria; kingdom Bacillati; phylum Actinomycetota; class Actinomycetes; order Micrococcales; family Microbacteriaceae; genus Cryobacterium; species Cryobacterium sp. SO2. The sequence continues at coordinate 1,229,821 of NZ_CP117849.1, read as the reverse complement.
CGAGGTCGGCACCGGGGCGGGCGTCTCCGGCATCTGGTTGCTCACCGGCGCCCCCGGCGCCACCCTTACCTCGATCGACATCGAGGTCGACCACCAGCAGCACGCCAAGGCCAACTTCCACGAGGCGGGCATCCCCACCAACCGGGTGCGCCTGATCACCGGCCGTGCCGCCGAGGTACTGCCGCGCATGAACGAGAACTCCTACGACATCGTCTTCGTGGATGCCGACCCGCAGTCGGTCATCGAGTACGTCGAACACGGCCTGCGCCTGGCTCGACCCGGCGGCACCGTACTGGTGGCCCACGCCCTCTGGCGCGGCCGGGTGGCCGACCCCGTGCAGCGCGACGACGTCGCCACCGGCTTCCGCACCCTGCTGAGCGAGATCGCCTCGTCGAAGGCCGTGATCAGCGCGCTCTCCACCGTGGGCGACGGCCTGCTGCAGATCACGAAGCTGCGCGCGTAGTCGCATCCGGATGCAGCGCTCAGGCGGGCGTATCCGAATACAGCAATCGGCTGGGCGGAATCCCGCACAGCCGATTACTCGAAAGATCTAAATCTACACAGCCGGGGTGACTACTCCGGCGAGCGCATCGTGAAGCTCCTTGGCTTCGGCGTCGTTCACAGAGACGACGAGTCGACCTCCACCTTCGAGCGGTACACGCACGATGATCAGGCGCCCCTCCTTTACAGCCTCCATTGGCCCGTCTCCGGTCCGTGGCTTCATGGCCGCCATGAACTCCCCTTCCATTCGTAGTCTGTACTCCTATTATCGACCATTCGGCCGTCAGACAGTAATTAGGGCGGTGTCCAATCGGCTCCGTCCACGCCCCAACAGAGCAGAAGCCAGCCCCATTGGCCGCAGATGAGCAGCAGTGTGACCACAACGCGGTACACGATGCTGCGCGGCCTGGCGAGCGCGCCGAGCAGCGGGAACATCGGCATCAGCAATCGGAAAACACTCGACTGCGGAAAGAACACCGCGAACAGGTAGAGCGCGTACGACAGCACCCACAGGCGCAGGTCCACGCCGAGGCTCTTGACCCACGGCGTGAACATCGCCACGGTGAAGGCCAGGATCAGCGCCACCACCGCGACGATGCCCAGCGGCTGGCCGAGCCACCACACCCCGCTCTGGAACCAGGCCGTGAACGGCACCAGCTCCTGATAGCCGATGTAGGCCGACCGCCAGGCCAGCTCGGTGTCGGTGTACGCCGTGACCGACCCGGTCACTGCCCAGGCCAGCGCCGGCCAGGCCAGGCCCATCAGGCCGCTGAACACGGCCACGGCTGACGCCGTCACCGCCTCGCGCAGCGGGAACGGGTCGCGGGCGCGGCTGTACCAGCGGTAGCCCACGTGCAGGGCCAGGAACAGGGCGAAGGCGAGCCCGGTCGGCCGGGTCAGGCCCATCACCGCGATCACCGGCACGAGCAGCAGGTAGCGCCGCTCAAGCACGAGTAGCAGCGCCAGGGTGAGCAGCAGCAGTTGCATCGACTCCGCGTAGCCGAACTGCAGCAGCGGCGAGAGCGGGGCCGCGCAGAACAGCACCACGGCGAACAGCGCGGTGGACTGCGGCTGCACCCGCCGCATCAGCCTGTAGAACAGCAACGCCGTGCCGAGGCTGCAGGCCACAGACACGAAGACCGCCACGGATGCCCAGGGGGCGCCGGTGAGCAGCATCAGCAGGCGCACCACCACCGGGTAGCCCGGCATGAAGGCCCAGGCGTTCTCGCCGATGTGGCCCTCAGCGGTGACGGGCAGCACCGACGGGTAGCCGCCAACGGCGACGATGTTGTACCAGAGCGAGTCCCACATGGTGGCAAACGCCGTATAGCCGGGTTTGGCCGTCGTCCAGGGGTTCTGCCCCTGCACGCTCGCGAGCACCATGACCAGGGTGGTGGTGACCACCCGGGAGAGCAGCCAGATGGTGATGACTTTCGCCCACCAGGGCACCAGCCGGTATCGGGCCCGCCAGCGCGCGGGCACGGCCGCGGGCCGGCCGCGGCGCACCGGCGTCGCGGAGGTGCTGGTGGGCGTCACCGGTCAGCCGATCGGTGCGGTCAGCCAGGCGCGCAGGGAATCTTCGCAGTCGGTGATCTGCGTCAGCGCCACGCGCTCGTCGTCGGCGTGCGCCTTGAGCGGGTCGCCGGGGCCGTAGTTCACGGCGGGGATGCCCAGGGCCGAGAACCTGGCCACATCGGTCCAGCCGTACTTGGGTCGAGGTTCGGCGCCGACGGCCTCGAGGAACTTGAGCGCGAGCGGGGCGTCCAGGCCGGGGCGGGCGCCCTCGGCGAGGTCGACGACGGTGATGTCGAAGCCGGCGAAGAGCTCCTCCAGGTGGGCAACGGCCTCGGCGGCGGTGCGGCTGGGGGCGAACCTGTAGTTCACGTGCACCATGCACTCGTCGGGAATGACGTTGCCGGCGATACCGCCGCTGATGCCGACGGCGTTCAGTCCCTCCCGGTAGACCAGGCCCTCCACCTCCACCTCGCGGGGCTGGTAGGCGGCGAGGATGTCGAGGATCGGGGCGGCCTTGTGGATCGCGTTCTCGCCCACCCAGGCGCGGGCGGAGTGCGCCCGCTTGCCGAAGGTGCGGACCTCGATGCGCACGTTGCCGTTGCAGCCGCCCTCGACCTGGCTGTTGCTCGGTTCACCGAGGATGGCGAAGTCGCCCTGGAACAGGTCGGGGCGGTTGGTGGCGAGCCGGCCGAGGCCGTTGAGGGCGGCGTTGACCTCTTCGTGGTCGTACCACATCCAGGTCACGTCCACGCTGGGGTCGGCGAGCTCGGCGGCGAGCTTGAGCTGCACGGCCACGCCGGCCTTCATGTCCACGGTGCCGCGACCCCAGAGATAGTCCACGTCGTCGATGGTCTCGAAGCGGGTGGGCAGGTTGTCGTTCAGCGGGACGGTGTCGATGTGCCCGGCGATCACGACGCGTTGGGCACGGCCCAGGTTGGTGCGGGCCACGATGGTGTCGCCGTCGCGGATCACCTCGAGGTGGGTCAGCCCGACCAGCGCGGTCTCGATGGCGTCGGCCAGCGGGGTCTCGTTGCCGGAGACGGATTCGACGTCGCAGATGGCGCGGGTCAGCTCGATCGACGACAGGCCGAGGTCGAGGACCGGGGCGGCGTGGGGCGGCGTGGGCAGAGCGGAGCCTGCGAGGGGTTCTGCGGTGAGGTCTGAGGGCACTCTACTAATCTAGAGCCATGGTCACCGCGCTTCCCCCCGAACCCCTGTCAGACTCCGTCGCACCCGCGGCAACACACGCCTGGGGGTACGGACTCGCCACGATCGCCGGTGACGGCACCGTGCTCGACACCTGGTACCCGGCGCCCCAGCTGGGCGCACTGCCCAAGGACCGCGACCGCTGGATCGTGCCGACCGAGCTGGAAGAGGCCGCCGGACCGGACGCCAGGCGCAATGTGCGCCTCGAGGCCGTGACCGTGGAGATCGACCTGCACGCCGCGCCCGCCGGCACCTCGGATGCCTACCTGCGGCTGCACCTGCTCTCGCACCTGCTGGTCAAGCCCAACACCATCAACCTCGACGGCATCTTCGGCCACCTGCCCAATGTGGTCTGGACCAACGCCGGGCCGGTGCTGCCCGCCGATTTCGACCGCCTCCGGCCGTCGCTGCAGCGTCACGGCATCACCGCCTCTGGCCTGGACAAGTTCCCGCCACTGCTCAACTACGTGTCGCCGGAGCGGGTGCGCATCGCCGACGCCTCCAGGGTGCGCCTGGGCGCCTACCTCTCCCCCGGTACTACGGTCATGCACGAGGGCTTCGTCAACTTCAACGCCGGCACCCTGGGTGTCTCGATGGTCGAGGGCCGGGTGTCGCAGGGGGTTGTGGTCGGTGACGGGTCCGACATCGGCGGCGGCGCATCCATCATGGGCACGCTCTCCGGCGGCGGCACCCAGCGGGTCACGATCGGCGAGCGGGCGCTGCTCGGCGCCAACTCCGGCATCGGCATCTCGATCGGCGACGACTCCGTGGTGGAGGCCGGCCTGTACGTCACGGCCGGCACCAAGGTGGTGCTGCTGGATGGGACGCGCACTGCAGACGGCGCGCTGCGCACGGCCAAGGCGAAGGACCTCTCCGGGGTGCCGAACCTGCTCTTCCGCCGCAACTCGATCTCAGGCGCCGTCGAGGTGCTGCCCCGGGCAGCCGGCATCGTGCTGAATGCGGCCCTGCACGCCTGACCCCCTCGCCGAGGCGTGAGAAAAGCCCCTTCCCGGACTCCGGGAAGGGGCTTTTCTCACGGCTCGCGAGCCTGGACGGCTACGCCTGCGGGTAGTCGCGGGCCACAGAGCCCGTATAGAGCTGCTGCGGGCGGCCGATCTTGGCGGCGGGGTCGAGGTTCATCTCCCGCCAGTGCGCGATCCAGCCGGGCAGCCGGCCGATCGCGAACAGCACCGTGAACATCCGCGGCGGGAAGCCCATGGCCTTGTAGATCACGCCGGTGTAGAAGTCGACGTTGGGGTAGAGCTTGCGCTCCTTGAAGTAGTCGTCGTTGAGCGCGATGAACTCGAGCTCCTTGGCGATGTCGAGCAGGTCGTCCTTCACACCGAGCGCCTCGAGCACAGCGTCGGCGCTCTCCTTGACCAGCTTGGCGCGCGGGTCGTAGTTCTTGTAGACCCGGTGGCCGAAGCCCATCAGGCGCACGCCGGCTTCCTTGTTCTTCACCCGTTCGACGTACTTCTGCACGCCTTCGCCCGACGCCTTGATGTCGCTGAGCATGGTGAGCACGGCCTCGTTGGCGCCGCCGTGCAGGGGGCCGGAGAGGGCGTTGATGCCGCCGGAGACGGAGGCGAACAGGTTGGCCTCGGTGGAACCCACCAGGCGCACGGCCGAGGTGGACGCGTTCTGCTCGTGGTCCTCGTGCAGCATCAGCAGGCGTTCGAGCGCCTTACTCACGACGGGGTTCACCTGGTACGGCTCGGCGAGGGTGCCGAAGTTGAGCTTGATGAAGTTGTCCACGAAGCTCAGCGAGTTGTCCGGGTACAGGAACGCGTGCCCGATGCTCTTCTTGTGCGCGTACGCGGCCATCACGGGCAGCTTGGCGAGCAGGCGGATCATCGACAGCTCGACCTGCTCGGGGTCCTTGGGGTTCAAGGAGTCCTGGTAGTAGGTCGACAGGGCGGAGACCCCGGCCGAGAGCACCGACATCGGGTGCGCGTTGTGCGGCAGCGCGTCGAAGAAGCGGCGCAGGTCCTCGTGCAACAGCGTGTGCCGGCGGATGCGGGTGTCGAACGCGCTCAGTTCGCTGTCGCTGGGCAGCTCACCGTAGATGAGCAACCAGGCGGTCTCGAGGAAGCTCGAGTTCTGCGCGATCTGCTCGATCGGGTAGCCGCGGTAGCGCAGGATGCCGTGTTCACCGTCGATGTACGTGATGGCTGACTTCGTCGCCGCCGTGTTCACGAATCCAGAGTCGAACGTGGTGAAGCCGGTCTGCTTGGTCAACGTGCCGATGTCGATGCTGGACGGACCGTCTGTGCTGCCCAGGATGGGGAACTGCGCAGATCCCCCCGGGTAGGTCAGAGTGGCCGTCTGCGGGCCCGGTACGGGCCGGTCGATGAACTGCGGCTCATTGGATGGTGTTCGCTGCGCGACGTCGCTCACGGCGCCTCCCTGGATTTCAAAGCCTTTCGGCTGTTGGTCTGTGGCGGTCCGCCGCAGCACGCTCGTGGTGCTTGGCAACGATAACCCGCCTACAGCCTATTCCGCCGCGGGGCATACTGTTGCATCCGCCAACATCGCGCGGGGTCCGTTGGCAGTACGCCACAGCCCGTTCCGCGCTGTGGACGTCTTGGATTCCAGCGTACCGCCGCGCCGGACACCGCCAGGGCCATAGGGCCCGAATGAACCCTTCCACGCCTCTGTGGCGAGCACAACTCCTGCAGAATTCCGCCGCCGAAGCGCCTTCCCGCATGATTCCCACATCCGCTGCCCGTCACCCTGGCGAATTGCAGGGGTTGTGAACGCGGCACCGTCTGAAAGAACGAGAGTGACGAATTCGAGGTCAGGGCAGCGGGCGGGTCAGACCGAAGCGGTAGGCCTCGTCGAGTACCTCGCCCCAGGCTGCCACCCCGGCCTTGGCCGGCAGCCGCACCCACTCGCGCATCGTGCGACGGCCCATCACGACGGGCGCGCCCGTGTGCAAGGACACCAGCTCCAGCACCCGGGGCTCAGGCACCTTCGCGACGAGGTCGCCGTTACGGCCGATGAACGCGAAGATCTTCTCGCGCACCTTCACGCCGTCGCCGTTGAACATGCGGCCGAGCGTGACCGGCGGATGCGCGGGAAGTTCGGCCACCAGCGCCTGCAGGACGGCGACGCCGAGGGCATAGTCATCGACGGCAGCGTCGTCGACCGGATCCGTCCTGTCCGCCATGCCCCCAGCCTAAGCACGCCGGCGGTGAGCACAACTCCTGCTGAATCTCGCCGAGGCGGGCAGTTTCGGCGGGATTCCGGTATCCGGTGGCCGCCGGCCTCACGAATTGCAGGAGTTATGCGCCAGCGGTGGCGACCGAGGCGCGCAGGCGGGCCGCGGCGGCGGCGATGCGCTCGTCGGTGGCGGTGAGCGAGAACCGCACGTGCCGCGGGTAGAAGTCGCCGTAGAACGGTCCTGGACCGGCCAGGATGCCCAACTCGGCGAGCTGGCGGATGGAGTCCCAGGCGTCGACACCGGCTGTGGCCCAGAGGTAGAGGCCTGCCTCACTGTTGTCGATAGTGAATCCGGCGGCGATCAGGGCGGGCAGCAGCACCTGCCGGCGCGCCAGGTAGCGTTCCCGCTGTACGGCGACATGCTCGTCGTCGCCCAGAGCGGCCACCATGGCGGCCTGCAGGGGCGCGGGCAGCATCAGGCCGGCGTGCTTGCGCACGGTGAGCAGGCGGCCGAGCACGCTGTCGCAACCGGCGGCGAACGCGCCGCGGTAGCCGGCCATGTTGGACTGCTTGCTCAGCGAGTAGATCGCCACGATGTTGTGAGTGTCGCCGTCGGTGACCCGGGGGTCGAGGATGCTCGGGATCGGCTCGGCGTCCCACGGGGCGTCCCAGCCCAGCTCGGCGTAGCACTCGTCATTGACGATCACGGCGCCCAGTTCCCGGGCGCGGGCAACCGCGGCGCGGAGGTGTTCGACGTTCAGCACCCGGCCGTCGGGGTTGCCGGGGCTGTTCAGCCAGATCAGCTTGGTCGTCTCCGGCCACTGGGCCGGGTCGTCGGACGGGACCGCATCCGCACCGGCCATGGCCGCGCCGATGGCGTAGGTGGGGTACGCGGCCAGAGGGTGCACGATGGTGTCGCCCTCGCCCAGGCCGAGCATGAACGGCAGTAGCGCCACGAGCTCCTTCGAGCCGATGGTGGGCAGCACGTTCTTCTCCGTCAGCCCGGTGACACCGCGGCGGCGGGCGTACCAGGCGATGATGGCCTGCTGCAGCGCCGGGGTGCCGGTGGTCTGCGGGTAGGCGTGCGCATCCGTCGCGTGCGCCAGCGCGGCCTGCACCACGGGCGGGGTGGCATCCACCGGTGAGCCGATGGACAGGTCGACGATGCCGTCAGCGTGGGCCCTGGCCTGCTGCGCGAACGGCAGCATCTGGTCCCACGGGTAGTCGGGAAGCGGCTTCAGCACTGCTAGTGCTGAACCTGGGGAGGGAGCACCGAGATCACCGGGTGGTCCTTGGCGATCACGCCCACCTTCGCGGCTCCGCCGGGCGAGCCGATGTCGTCGAAGAACTCGACGTTGGCCTTGTAGTAGTCGGCCCATTGCTCGGGGAGGTCGTCTTCGTAGTAGATGGCCTCGACCGGGCAGACCGGTTCGCAGGCACCACAGTCGACGCACTCGTCGGGGTGGATGTAGAGGGAGCGTTCGCCCTCGTAAATGCAGTCGACGGGGCATTCGTCGACGCAGGCGCGATCTTTAACGTCCACGCAGGGTAAGGCGATCACATACGTCACAGTGGCGGAATTCCCTTCACGAACTAAGGTGCCAGTCTACGCCGTCGGCCGTCTGGCCGGTATTCGGGGCCAGGCGAGCACGAGGGCCGCCACCAGCGCCGGCACGGCCGTCCAGACCGTGCCGAGCACTCCGGCGGGCACCAGAACCGACCCGCCGGTGCTGCGCAGCGACAACAGGAACACCGTGGCGAGCAGCCCGATCGCGGCTGCGAGCACCACGAGGCGGTCACCGACCACCAACCGCAGGCCAACGAGCAGGGTGCCGCAGGCGACCAGCGAGAGCACCAGGCCGATGGGCAGACTCACCGGTCCGAGGTCCACGGTGGTCTGGTGGGCCACGGTACCCAGCACGCCGAACAGCACACCGGCGGCCAGCGCCACCAGGGTCGCGATCAGGCGGGTGGCGACGGTCGGGGCTTCGAGGGCGGCAACGGATGCCGGGGCGCCGGCGCGCACATACGTTTCGGTGCCGGTGACCAGGGCCTCTCCGCCGTCGACGAGGTGCACCACCCGGCCATCGACCTGCCAGCGGGCGTCGTAGGCGGCCAGGGCGTGCAGTTTGCGGTCGAGGTGGTCGCTCACATCGATCGCGGTGAGCCGCTGGCCGGGCGCGGCGGAGACCCGGCTGCTGAGGAACACCGGCACGCCGTGGTCGCCGGCAGCGTCTGTCGCCGCCTGGCGCAGCACCGGGTCGGCGGCGGCGGTCACGACGGCGGTCGCCTCGGTCTCGGCGAGGGCCTCGCCGAGCACGCTCCGGCGCGCGGCATCCTCCGGCGCGCCGGAGAGCACCCGCCACTGGGCCGGATCGCCCTCCCCCAACGCCGAGCGTGCCGCCGAGACGGCGGCCGCGGACGGGGCCGACGATCCCGACGAGCCGAAGAGCACCGTCACCTCTGCACCGTCGTCGAGAAGGCGGGCGATCGTTCCGCCGGTGAGGAGGGACTCGTCGCCGGGCGCATCGAGCACGAAGACCACGCGCTCACCGGTACCGGACATGACCATGGGTGACTCCTGAACGACGCGAACGAGCGGTGGCGGGTGGTGCTGGGCACGAGCGGCCCGGCTGCCGGCCGCTGACAAATCTTAGCTGGACACATCCGCGCAAGGTACGTAGAGTGGATGGGTAAGGTTAGCCTTACCATCTTTGGATAGATCTCCACACCCCACTCTCCACGACCGGGAAGCACTGTGCTCGCAAACTACCTGATCGGCCTGCGCGAAGGCCTTGAAGCCGCGTTGATCGTGACGATCCTGATCGCCTACGTCGTGAAAATCGGCCGCCGCGACGTTCTCGCCCGTCTCTGGACGGGCGTCGGGCTCGCCGTGCTGCTGGCCCTCGCCATCGGCGCGATCCTCACCTTCGGCACCTATGGGCTGAGCTTCGCCGCCCAGGAGACCATCGGCGGGCTGCTCTCCATCATCGCCACGGGCCTGGTGACCTGGATGGTGTTCTGGATGCTGCGCACAGCGCGTGACCTCAAGGGCCACCTGCACGGCAGCATCGACAAGCACCTCGTCGGCACCGGCATGGGCCTCGTGCTCGTCGCGTTCCTCGCGGTGGGCCGCGAGGGCATCGAGACCGCCCTGTTCATCTGGGCCGCCGTGCAAGCCACGGGCGCGACCACCATGCCGCTGGTCGGGGCGAGCCTGGGCATCCTTACCGCCGTGGGCCTGGGCTGGCTGATCTACGCCGGCATGCTCAAGATCAACCTGAGCCGGTTCTTCACCTGGACAGGCGCCATCCTCATCGTCGTGGCCGCCGGCGTGCTCTCCTACGGTGTGCACGACCTGCAGGAGGCCGGCATCCTGCCCGGGCTCAACGCTCTCGCGTTCAACGTCTCCGCCGTGATCCCACCGGACAGCTGGTACGGCACGCTGCTGAAAGGCACGCTCAACTTCTCCCCGGCCACCACCTGGTTCGAGCTGGGGGTCTGGCTCGCCTACCTGGTGCCCACGCTCACCCTCTTCATCCTGAAGAGCCGCACCCCGTCGCCGGCCTCGGCCTCCGCACCGCGCCAGACCGCATCCGCGGTCGCCGCCCACTGACCCCACAACCTCGCACCGCCTCCCTCCTAAGGACACCCATGCGCGCCCGCCTCCTCCCCCTCGTTGCCGCCTCACTCGGCGGCCTGCTGGTCCTCACCGGCTGTGTCGCCAACGCCGACACCACCGCAAGCTCCGACCAGGCCCTCACCGTCGACAGCAGCGCGGATGCCTGCGCCGTGTCGGCCGCGGAGGCCCCTGCCGGCAACGTCAGCTTCAGGGTGACGAACTCCGGCGACCAGGTCACCGAGTTCTACCTGCTCGCCGAGGACGGCCTGCGCATCGTGGGTGAAGCCGAGAACATCGGCCCCGGCCTCAGCCGCGACCTCGTCGTGCAGCTGGCCGAGGGCAGCTACATCACCAGTTGCAAGCCGGGCATGACCGGCGACGGCATCGACAAGAACGCTTTCACCGTCACCGCCTCCGGCGACGACGTTGTCGTGGACGCCGACCTGGACGCCCAGGTCGAGGTGGCCAACACCAACTACGCCGCGTATGTGCGGGACCAGGTGGCGCAGCTCGTCACCGGCACGCAGTCCTTCGCTGACGCCTACCTGGCCGGCGACGACGACACCGCCCGCGCCCTCTACGCATCCACCCGCGCGCACTGGGAGCGGGTGGAGACCGTCGCCGAGTCGTTCGGCGACCTCGACCCGCAGCTCGACCTGCGCGAGGCCGACCTCGAGGAGGGCCAGGACTGGACCGGCTGGCACGCGATCGAGAAGGACCTCTGGCCGGCCGAGGCCGAAGCCGGCTTCACGGCGTACACGCCGGAGCAGCGCCAGAACCTCGCCGACCTTCTGGTGGAGGACACCACCACCCTGAACGAAAAGGTCCAGGACCTCAGCTTCACCCTGTCGCAGCAGACCAACGGCGCGATCGGCCTCCTCGACGAGGTCGCCACCGGCAAGGTCACCGGCGAGGAAGAATTCTGGTCGCACACTGACCTGTGGGACTTCCAGGCCAACATCGACGGCGCCAAGGTGCTCTACGACGGCGTGCGCGACATCCTGCTCGAAGAGGACGCCGACCTGGCAGCCGACCTCGACAGTGAGTTCGCCGCCCTGCAGGCCCTGCTCGACGCCCAGCGCGTCGGCGACGGCTTCACCCTGTACACCGACCTCACCCCCGCCGAGATCAAGGCATTCGCCGACCAGGTGAACGCCCTCGGTGAGCCGCTCAACCAGCTCACCGCTACGCTCGTCCTCTAAGACCGCGTCGACGAAAGACCGCCCCGCACCATGACCGACTCCCCCACCCCCGACTCCCCCGCCTCCGATCCGACGAGCGCCCCCGCGCGCACGCCGGAGACCGCGGCGGCGCCCCAGGACGAACGCCGCGGCCTGTCCAGACGCGGTCTGCTCGGGCTGGCGGGGGCGGGAGTGGCCGGTCTCGGACTGGGCATCGCCGGCGACAGGGTCGCGATGGCCGTCTCGGCGCCGTCCGCCCAGACGGATGCCGGCGCGGTCTACCAGTTCTATCAGAAGCACCAGGCCGGCATTGTCACGCCGGCCCAGGACCGGCTGCACTTCGCGGCCTTCGACGTGACCGACGGCACCAGTCGGGCGGACCTCATCGAGCTGCTGCAGGACTGGACTGTCGCCGCCGCCGCCATGACCGCCGGCCAGGACATCGGCGAATACGGGGCGGTCAGCGGACCGTACGACGCCCCGCCGCAGGACACCGGCGAGGCGGTCGGCCTGCCGCCGGCCGGCCTGACGATCACGTTCGGCTTCGGTCCCAGCCTGTTCCAGACCGCGGCGGGAGTCGACCGGTTCGGCCTGGCCGCCCGACGACCGGCGGACCTTGTCGACCTGCCGCATTTCCCCGGCGACATGCTCGACGACGCCACCAGCGGCGGCGACCTCTGCATCCAGGCCTGCGCCAACGACCCCCAGGTCGCCGTGCACGCCATCCGCAACCTGTCCCGCATCGCCTTCGGACGGGCCGCCATCCGCTGGTCGCAGCTCGGCTTCGGCCGCACCTCGTCGACGAGCACCAGTCAGGCCACCCCGCGCAACCTTTTCGGCTTCAAGGACGGCACGGCCAACATCAAGGCCGAGGAGCCTGCAGCCGCTACCGAACACCTCTGGGTGGGGTCTGACGACGGCCCGGCCTGGCTCGCGGGCGGGTCGTATCTCGTGGCCCGGCGCATCCGGATGACCATCGAAACGTGGGACCGCACCAGCCTGCGTGAGCAGGAGACCGTGATCGGCCGCAACAAGGGTGAGGGCGCTCCGTTGTCGGGGGGAACCGAGTTCACCGAACCGGATTTCGAGCTCGCCGGTCGCGCGGACCAGCCGCTGATCGACACCGCCGCGCACGTGCGTCTGGCGCATCCGACCCAGAACGACGGGATCCGCATCCTGCGCCGCGGGTACAACTTCGTCGACGGCAACGACTCACTCGGCCGCCTCGACGCCGGCCTGTTCTTCATCAGTTTCCAGCGCACACCGCAGAGCTTCACCACAGTGCAGCTGAATCTGGCCCGCCACGACGCCCTGAACGAATACATCCGTCACGTGGGCTCGGCCCTCTTCGCGGTCCCCCCAGGAGCCCGCCAGGGCTCCTACGTAGGCGCGGGTCTCTTCACCTAACCCCCACAGCCCGCGAGCCGTGAGTTGAGCCCCGAAAAACTCGAGTTTTCGGGGCTCAACTCACGGCTCGCGTAAGGGGGACGAGGGGTTACGCGGGAGCGACCGTGTAGAGCACGCCGTCGGGGGTGCCGGCGATCGTGACGATGTAGGCGGCGTTCTTCAGGGCCACCACTCCCACGTCGCCCACGTTGGCCGAGTTGCCGGTGTCAGGCTCGAAGCCGGCATCGACGAGCTTCTGCTCGGCGTCGGCCAGCGGGTCAGCGGCGCTGGACGCCACGGTGACCACCCAGCCCTGATCGCCGTTGGTGGTGTTGCCGGCGCCGAACTTGATCTCGCCGTCGATCACCGGGATGTCCGTGGGCCAACCGTCCGGCAGCGCTCCGCCCAGGCTCACGTCTCCGTCGGTGGCGCCCTGCACGGCCCCGTTCACGGCATCCTGCACCTGCCCGTCGGAGCAGCCCGCCAGCGCGGGCGCGATAGCCAGCAGCGCCACGAGGGCCAGTCCCATCCGCAGCGGTGACGCGGTCGTTGTGAATGTGGTCATGGTTTCCTCACACGTGTTCGGCTGACAAAAAACCGCAGGCATCCCGGCCCGAACGAATCGGAACGAGATGCCTGCGGTCAGAGACTACTTTCGGACTAGTTCGCGTCCTGCTTCTTCAGGCGCGAGACGTTGCGCTGACGAGCGGATGCGGCGAGCTCGACCTTGCGGATACGAACGACGGCGGGGGTGACCTCGACGCACTCGTCTTCGCGGGCGAATTCCAGGCACTGCTCAAGCGTGAGCTGCTTGGACGGCGTCATCGACTCGAACGTGTCGGAGGTGGACTGACGCATGTTGGTCAGCTTCTTCTCCTTGGTGATGTTCACGTCCATGTCGTCACCGCGCGAGTTCTCGCCGATGACCATGCCCTCGTAGACCTCTTCGGTCGGGTTCACGAAGAACTGCATGCGCTCCTGCAGGGCGATGATCGCGAACGGCGTTACGACACCGGCGCGGTCGGCCACGATCGAGCCGTTGGTGCGGGTGTTGATGGTGCCAGCCCAGGCCTCGTAGCCGTGGAAGATCGCGTTGGCGATACCGGTACCGCGGGTGTCCGTGAGGAACTCGGTGCGGAAGCCGATCAGGCCGCGCGACGGAACGATGAATTCCATGCGGACCCAGCCGGTGCCGTGGTTCGCCATGTTCTCCATGCGACCCTTGCGGGCGGCGAGGAGCTGCGTGATCGCGCCGAGGTACTCTTCGGGCGAGTCGATGGTGAGGTGCTCGTACGGCTCGTGGATCTTGCCGTCGACGCGCTTGACAACTACCTGCGGCTTGCCGACGGTGAGTTCGAAGCCCTCGCGGCGCATCTGCTCGACCAGGATGGCGAGAGCGAGCTCGCCACGACCCTGGACTTCCCAGGCGTCCGGACGACCGATGTCCAGAACACGGAGCGAGACGTTACCGACGAGCTCCTTGTCGAGACGGTCCTTGACCATGCGGGCGGTGAGCTTGTGGCCCTTGACCTTGCCGATGAGCGGCGACGTGTTGGTGCCGATGGTCATCGAGATGGCGGGGTCGTCGACCGTGATGGTCGGCAGCGGGCGCGGGTCCTCGGGGTCGGCGAGGGTCTCACCGATGGTGATGTCGGGGAAACCGGCGACGGCGACGATGTCACCGGGGCCGGCGCTCTCGGCCGGGTACCGGTCGAGCGCCTTGGTGATCATGAGCTCGGTCACGCGCACGTTGGCGATGCTGCCGTCGTGCTTGATCCAAGCGACCGTCTGGCCCTTCTTGATCGTGCCCTGGAAGATGCGCAGCAGCGCGAGGCGACCGAGGAACGGCGAGGAGTCGAGGTTGGTGACCCAGGCCTGCAGCGGGTGCTCGTCGTCGTAGACCGGCGCCGGGATGTGCTCGAGGATCGCACCGAAGAGCGGCTCGAGGTCGTCGTTGTCGGGCAGCGCGCCGTTGGCCGGCTTGTTCAGGCTGGCAGCACCGCTGCGGCCCGAGGCGTAGACGACGGGAACGTTCAGGACCAGGTCGAGGTCGAGGTCGGGCACATCGTCGGCCATGTCGGAGGCGAGACCGAGGAGCAGGTCCTGGCTCTCTTCGACGACCTCATCGATACGCGCGTCGGGACGGTCGGTCTTGTTGACCAGGAGGATCACGGGCAGGTGCGCCTCGAGTGCCTTGCGCAGCACGAAGCGGGTCTGCGGCAGCGGGCCCTCAGACGCGTCGACGAGGAGCACGACACCGTCGACCATGGACAAGCCGCGCTCGACCTCTCCACCGAAGTCGGCGTGGCCGGGGGTGTCGATGACGTTGATGGTGATGGGGCCGTCGGTGGCGTGAACGCCCTTGTACGAGATCGCCGTGTTCTTGGCGAGGATCGTGATGCCCTTTTCGCGCTCGAGCTCGTTGGAGTCCATCGCGCGCTCTTCGGTGTGCGAGTGCTCGGCGAACGAGTTCGTCTGCTGGAGCATCGCGTCGACCAGCGTCGTCTTGCCGTGGTCAACGTGGGCAACGATTGCAACATTCCGGAGGTTATTGCGGGTAGCAATCGCCATAAAAATAGATCCTTACGAAGAATGGATGCCGCGAAAAATCACATGCGGCGCAGAGTGGATGAGTGGGGTCACTACGGACCCAAGGGTCTATGCTACCGTACTCGGCCCACTTCGCGTCGGGCCGAATCCGATCACTCCTATATACAGTGCGATATGCGGTGTCTTTCCGGCCGCCGAACCCCGCCGCCAGGTCTCGGCGAGCTCGACCAACGAGGTGGGTTTGGCCCAAGGACATCCGGCGACCAATCTTCCTCCGCTGGTCGAGCTTGCCGAGACCCCGCGAGCGAGTCCAGAGACTGCGGGAGCGACACGCAAGCCAGGTCACCAGGTCTCGACAAGCTCGACCGACGAGGTGGGAGCGACACGCAGACCGGGTCAAGAGGTCTCGGCGAGCTCGACCGACGAGGTGGGTTTGGCCCGAAGACATCCGGCGGCCAATCTCCCTCCGCTGGTCGAGCTTGTCGAGACCCCGCGAGCGAGTCCAGAGACTGCGGGAGCGACACGCAAGCCAGGTCACCAGGTCTCGACAAGCTCGACCAACGAGGCGGGAGCGACACGCAAGCCAGGTCACCAGGTCTCGACAAGCTCGACCGACGAGGCAATTCGATCCCGAGACACCCGACGGCCGATCCCGAGGACGCTCCCCCGCCGCTGGTCGAGCTTATCGAGACCCCGCGAGCGAGTCCCGAGACTGCGGCAGCACCCACGGACTGGTCACGAGTGCTCGGCGATTTCGAGCGATGGCGCGGGTAGACGCACGGATGGGGCGCGGCCTCGGCCACGCCCCATCCTCAGGTCACAGGCCGGCTAACGCCGGCTACAGCTCCTGTTCCTTACTTGGCCCAGCCCACCACTGTCCAGTCGACCGACTGGAACTGCTTGGCGCCGTAGTTGACCAGTCCGTCTTTCACCGCGTACACGTTCGGCAGCGGGGCCAGCGGAATGATCGGCACGTAGTCGGCGAGGACCTTGTCGATCTTGTCGGCGATCTTCAGGCGGGCGTCGGGGTCGAGCTCCGCATTCACCTCGTCGTACAGGCCGGCGAGCGAGTCGTCGGTAATGCCGGTGAAGTTCGACTCGGAGTCGACCGGGGAGAACAGCGCCTCGCTCGACGAGATCGGGAATGCCGTGCCCTGCCAGGAGAAGCTGGTCATCTCGTAGTCGCCGGGGATGATGTAGTCCGAGAAGTACTTGGCGGCGGGAACCTCGTCGAGCTTGACGGTGACACCCACATCCTTGAGGTCGGCCTGCACCTGAACGGCGCGCTGCTTGTTCGTCGGCGTCTCGGCGGGAACCGTGATCGAGAGGGTCAGCACGTCGCCGTCCTTCTCGCGCAGTCCGTCGTCGTTCAGCGTGTAGCCGGCCTTGTCGAACAGGTCGGCGGCGGCGTCGACGTCGAAACCGATGGCGGCTCCCACGTTGTCTTCGTAGCCCTTCTGACCGGGCATGAAGATGTAGCTGCCCTGCGTGGTCGCGTCGACACCCACCGGGGTGTTGGCGGATTCGGAGATCAGCTCACGGTTGATCGAGTGGCCGATGGCCTGGCGCAAGGTGACGTCGGCGAGCGGCCCCTTCGCGCTGTTCATGGTGACGTGGGTCCAGGTGAGACCGCCGGATGCCTGGATCTCGGCATCCGTGCGCTTCTTCGCCGTCTGGTACGCGTCGGCGTTCGACGAGATGTACAGCACGTCGGTCTCGGAGTTGCCGAAGGCAGTGGCCTGCGTGGCGCCGTCGACGACCTTGACGATGATGGTGTCGAGCTTGGGGGTTTCACCCCACCAGGCGGGGTTGCGCACCATGGTGACCACCTGGCCGGAGGCATCGATGTCGGAGATCATGAACGGACCGGAGGACGGCACCGGGGTGGTGGTGTAGGCCTCGTTGAAGGTCGCGGGGGTCGACGCGACCGACGCGGGCAGCACGCCCGTGAAGATCGACTGCCAGTCCGCCGTGATCTGGGAGAACGTGACGGTGAAGTCGAAGTCGTCGTCCTTCGGCTCGATGGCCGTGATGTCCTCGAAGACCGCGGTGGAGGCGGAGAGGTATTCCTCGTTACTTCCGTTCATGGCCTGCCAGGTGGCGACGTAGTCCTTGTAGGTGATGGGTGTGCCGTCTTCCCAGACCGCATCCGGGTTCAGCTTGATCTCCACGACCTGCGGGTCGTCGGCGATGACCTCGGCGGAAACCGCATAGTCGGGGTTGACCACGGCCGTGCCGTCCTCGGCGATCTCGATCGGACCGCCCCAGGTGGGCTCAACGGTATTCACAGTGTCGACCTCGTTGCCGTCGACTTCGAAAGTGTTCCAGTTCACCGGCATGGCGTTGATGGCCAGGTTCAGGGTGCCGCCGTCTTCCACGTCGGCCGCGTCCGCGACCGTCCACGCGGTGCTGGGCAGTTCCTCAGTGGCGCCGTCGCTCGGCGAATCGGTGGCGGTGTTGCCTGGCGCGCAGGCTGTGAGCAGTAGGGCAGACGCACTCAGAACGGCGACTGCCGCGAATGCGGTGTTTCTACGACGCATAGGGTTTCCTTCTCTTCTTGGTGAGGGCCGTGCTTGCTGTGCCGGGTTGGTGGGGCGGAATGGTCAGGGGGTGAGCGCGAGTGCCGAGTCGACGATCTGGTTGCGGTCCACGTGGTGGCAGGCGGCGTCGACGCCGTCGTGGGTGACCAGCGGCGGGTCGTCGGTGGCGCATAGGGATTGCGCGGCCGGGTCGAGCAGCCGGTACAGCGGGCACCGGGTGCGGAAGTTGCAGCCGGTGATCTCCTCGGTGGGGCTGGGCAGGTCGCCCTCGAGCAGCACCCGGGTGCGGCTGCGCTCGATCTCGGGGTCGGGGATCGGCGCCGCCGAGATGAGCGCCTGCGTGTACGGATGCCGCGGGTGCGAGAACACCTCGGCCACCGGCCCGTACTCCACGATGCGGCCCAGGTACATGACGGCAACGGTGTCGGCGATCTGCCGCACGATGGCGAGGTCATGGGCCACGAAGAGGTAGGACAGCCCCAGTTGCTCCTTGAGGTCTTCGAGCAGGTTGATCACGCCGGCCTGGATCGACACGTCGAGGGCGGAGACCGGCTCGTCGAGCACAACCAGGCGCGGGTTCGTGGCCAGGGCCCTGGCGATGCCGATGCGTTGGCGCTGACCACCGGAGAATTCGTGCGGATAGCGGTCGGCCATCTGCGGGTCGAGCCCGACCAGATCGAGCAGCTCCTGCACCCGGGCCCGTCGCTCGGCGCGGCCGACTCCGTGCACAGTGAGGGGTTCGCCGATCACCTCGCCGATCGGCAGACGCGGGTCGATGGCGGCCATCGGGTCCTGGAAGACGATCTGAACGTCTTTACGCAACTTCAGGCGCTCGGCCCGGCTGGCCGTGCCGATGTCGGTGCCGTCGATGAGGATCTGCCCGGCCTGCGGCGTGGTCATCTCGAGGATCTCGAGGATGGTGGTCGACTTGCCGCAGCCGGACTCGCCGACCAGGCCCAGGGTCTGGCCGGGCTGGATCGAGAACGAGACGCCATCGACGGCCCGCACCGTGCCGATCCGCCGGGAGAAGAGTCCCCCGTTGGTGAGCGGGAAGTGCCGTTTGAGGCCCGTGACGGTGAGCACCGGTACCTGGGTCTCTCGCGTCGCGGCGTGCTGCATCTCCAGCGGCGCCGGGCGCGGGAAGACGTCGGCCCGGGTGAGACGGCCCGACGCGATCTCGCCGGCCCGGTGGCAGGCGGCCACATGGCCGTCCAGGGTCGGATCGGGCGCGAGCTCGAGGCCGGGCACGGCCACGTCGGCGGCGGACTCGCCGTGCACGGCGAGGAGCGGTTCCACCTCACTGCACACGTCGAGTGCGATCGGGCACCTGGCCGCGAACGGGCATCCGGGCGGCAGGGCGGTGAGCGACGGTGGCCGGCCCTCGAGCGGAACCAGCCGTTGAGTGCCGGCCGTCTGCATATTGGGCACGGAGCGCAGCAGCCCGATCGAGTACGGCATGTGCGGCTCGCTGAAGACATCGGCCGTGCTGCCGTTCTCCACGAGGTTGCCCGCGTACATCACGGCGATGCGGTCGGCGTGACCGGCGACGACCCCGAGGTCGTGAGTGATCAGCACCACGGCGGCGCCGGTGAGCTCCTTGGCCTTCTCGAGCACTTCGAGGATCTGGGCCTGGATCGTGACGTCAAGGGCCGTGGTCGGCTCGTCGGCGACGATGAGCTTGGGGTCGTTGGCGATCGACATGGCGATCATCGCGCGCTGGCGCATGCCGCCGGAGAACTCGTGCGGGAACGCCTTGGCGCGGCGTTCGGGGGCGGGGATGCCCACCACCTTGAGCAGTTCAACGGCTCGGGCACGTGCCGCCTGCTTGCTCAGTGCCGCGTCGTGCAGCAGCAGGGCTTCGGCGATCTGGTCGCCGACCGTGTACACGGGGGTGAGCGCGGAGAGCGGGTCCTGGAAGATCATCGAGAGATCGCGGCCGCGCAGGCCGGAGAGCTGGCGGTCGTTCATCTCCAGCAGCTTGTGGCCGTCGAAGTCGATGCTGCCGGACACCTGCGCCGAGCTCGGCAGCAGCCCCATCAGTGCCAGCGACGACACCGATTTACCCGAGCCGGATTCGCCGACGATGCCGAGGAACTCGCCCTCGTGCACGTCGTAGCTGATGCCGCGCACGGCGTTGACGGCCGGGCCGCTGCGCTGCGGGAAGGTCACGGAGAGGTTCCGCACCCGCAGCAACGGGGTGCGGCCGCTCACACGGCCGGCATCGGCGGCCGCGGTCAGGAAATCAGTCACGGTTCACTCCCGAGGTGGGGTCGACGGCGTCGCGCAAGGCGTCCCCGATCAGGCTGACGGCGAAGAGAGTGGCGATGAGCACGCCCGCCGGGAAGACGAAGAGCCAGGGTCGGGTCACCGCGGCGGCGGTGCCCTCCGAGAGCAGGGTGCCCAGCGACACGTCGGGGGCGCGGATGCCGAAACCGAAGTAGCTCAGGCTGGTCTCGGCCATGATCATGGCCACCACGCCGAGGGTCGCGTCGATGATCAGCAGCGAAGCCACATTGGGGATGATGTGCCTGGCCAGGATGGTGGGCATCGGCACGCCCATGTACCTGGCCGCCTTGACGAAGTCGCGGCCGCGCAGCGACCGGGTCTGCGACCGGATCACCTGGGCCATGATCATCCAGCTGAATCCGGCCAGGAAGACCGTGAGGAACACCCAGGAGAGGTCTTCGAACAGCGGACTGAGGATGACGAGCAGGATGAACGACGGCAGCACGAGCAGCAGGTTGATCAGCCAGACCAGCACGCCGTCGACCAGACCGCCGACATAGCCGGCCACCGAGCCGACCACGGCCGCGATGAGAGTGCCGAGCGGCCCGGCGATCAGGCCGATCACCAGCGATTTCTGCAGGCCGATAAGCGTCTGCGCGTAGATGTCCTGGCCGATGTTGTTGGTGCCGAACCAGTGCAGCTGGGTGGGGCCCATGCCCATGTTGAGCGGGTCGCGACTGAAGGCGTCCACCGGGTAGAGCATGGGGCCGAACACGGCCCAGAGAACGATGAACGCCATCGCGACGGCACCGATCCAGAATCGCGGGGTGTGCACGAGGCGGTTCCAGATCAGGCGGCCCCTGGAGAGCGGTTTGCGGGCGAGCGCAACCGGGGTGGCCTCGGGCTCCGGCCCGGTCACGAGGGTGGCGCTGGCGCCTTCGACGATCGACATGTCAGTTCCTCACCCGGGGGTCGAGTGCTGCGTAGAGAATTTCGGACAGGGTGGAGGAGAACAGCACGAGCACGGCCAGGAACAGCGTGGAGCCGGCAACGGCGTTGATGTCGCTCTGGGTGATGGCCTGCAGGGTGAACTCGCCCATGCCGTGGAAGGAGAACACGATCTCGAGCATGATCGACCCGGAGACGAGGGTGCCGAAGCTGTAGGCGAAGAATGTGGACATCGGGATGAGCGCCACCCGCACCCCGTGGCGCACCAGCGCCGAGTTGCGCGAGCGGCCCTTGGAACGGGCGGTGCGGATGTAGTCGGAGGCGAGCACATCGAGCATCACACTGCGCTGGTAGCGGGAGTAGCTGGCCGCGCCCGTGAGTACCAGGGCGATGGTCGGCAGCAACAGGTGCACGCCCCTGTCCACCAGCAGGTCCCACCAGGAGCCGGTGAGGCCGGCCGAGTACGACCCGGTGAAGGTGATCAGTTGCTGGCCGACCACTCCATTGAGCACGGTCGCGCCGATCATGAGGAGCACGCCGATCACGAACGTGGGGGTGGCGAAGACCAGGTACGAGCCGTAGGTGACGGTCTGGTCGCTGAGCGAGTACTGCTTCACGGCCCCCCAGACGCCGAGGACGACGCCGAGGATAGCTCCGATGATGGAGCCGAGCAGGAGCAGCTGCAGGCTGACGCCGGATCGGGTGACGATCTCGGCGACGACGGACTTGCCGCCAACGGTCTCGCCGAGCGAGCCCTGGGTGACCAGGTTGACGATCCAGTTCCACAGCCGAACGAGCACGGGCACGTCGGGGTTCACACCGAGGCCGTTCAGGATGCTCTCGATCACGTGGGCGCTGGGCTGCGGGTTGCGTCCGTAGTACTTGGCGGCGGGGTCCAGCGCGAGGCTGGCGACGACGTAGGCCAGGCAGGTGGCGATAGCCGAGAGGATGAAGTAGTTGACGAATCGCCGCAGGGTGTAGAAGACCATGTCGGTGCTCGAACGGCTTCTAGAGTCCGGCCACCCGTCGCTGGCCGGGTAGCGAACCCTTACTCGGAGCGCTCCCAGCAGTGCCGACAGGCTCGGTGGCAGTCAACTCGAAAAACAGGGTGGTGCGCTTCACGATGTTCCCCCTCAGCTCCCCCAGGAGAAGCACTTAGCGATCAGAGCTCCGGTGCTCAGCAGGTGTTGGAGAGAGCCTAGGCGAGCGTTGACGGCACTTTCGCAGGAAACTCGTAATTCGCGTGAATCAGCCGGAATTTCTAGGATTTAGCACGAAATCCTTATGAATATGGGCCGAGACCACCGAAACGTGCGCTCATCTGAGCAGTGGTCAGCCGCCGATGAGGAGCTGGAACACGGCGACGAGCACGAGCGCGCCGGCCACGCCGGCCGTCGTCGTGTGCCAGCGGCGGCGCGGCGCGGCGCCAGGGGCGCCGACGACCGCCGGCAGTGCAGACGACCCGAATTGAGCGACATACGACTCAATCACCCGGTGCGGCGACGAGGGGCGCAGCCAGCCGCCGGCATCCGCGTCGGTCGAGTCGACCGAGCGTGCCCGCGTCGGTCGGCTGCGGGCGGCAGACGGCGCGCCCCAACTGCGGATGCGCCCGCCACCCACGGTCTCGATGGACACCAGGAACCGGGTGGTCACCCCGGCCACCTGCGACCAGGGAACCTCGACGGTGTGCAGCGGGTTGATCACGGTGATACCGCCGTGGTGCACGCGGATGCCCGGGCGCAGGAACACCTCGACGGCCAGGCAAGCCACCAGGCCCAGGGCGGGCAGGGAGAGCACGGCCACGTCCCAGCGGCCGCGGAGGAGCGCGTCAGCGAGCAGCAGAGCCGCCAGGGCGAGCAGGGCGATACCGACGAGCACCGAGGCGCGGGCACGCAGGGTGACGCCGGCCGGCCGGCCCCGTGCCGCCTTCTGCATCGTCGGTTCCCTCCCTGACGAGCACTGCCCCCCGGCCACAGGCCGAGGGGCAGTCCTATCGAATGCGTGCCTAGCGGCCGAACTCGAAGTTGCCGCCGGGGATGGCGGCGAGCAGTTCCTGCGTGTAGGCCTGCTTCGGGCTGTCGAAGACATCGTCGGTCGACGCTGCCTCCACAATCCGGCCCTTCTGCATCACGCACACGTTGTCGGCGACGAGCCGCACCACAGCGAGGTCGTGGGTGATGAAGAGGTAGGTCAGGCCGAGCTCGGTCTGCAGCTCGGTGAGCAGGTTCAGCACCTGGCCCTGCACGAGCACGTCGAGGGCCGATACGGCCTCGTCGAGCACGAGCACGTCGGGCTTGAGAGCGAGCGCCCGCGCGATGGCGATGCGCTGGCGCTGGCCACCGGACAGCTCGCTCGGGTAGCGGTACCGGGACGCCCACGGCAGGGAGACCTGCTCGAGCAGCTCCTTGACCCGGTCCTGGCGTTCCTTGCTCGTGCCGACGCCGTGCGCCAGCAGGGGCTCGGCGATCGTGTTGCCCACGTTGTACTGCGGGTCGAGGGAGCCGTACGGGTCCTGGAAGACCGGCTGCACCCGGCGGCGGAACTTCAGCAGGTCCTTGCCCTTGAGGCCGGCGACATCCTGGCCGTCGAACTCGATCGCGCCACTGGTGATGCTCTCCAGCTGCAGGATGAGCTTGGCGACAGTGGACTTGCCCGAACCGGACTCGCCCACCAGGGCCGTTGTGGTGCCCTTCTGGATGCCGAAAGACACGCCGTCGACGGCGCGGAGCTCGTCGGTGCGCAGGCCCTTCTTGCGGATCCGGTACACCTTGGAGATGTCCTTGACCGAGATCAGGTCCTTGACCGGGGCCGCGTTCTCCCGCTCGGCCGCACGCGCGACGAGGGTGTCGTCGAGCGAGCCGCCGCCGAAGATCTCGGCGTCGTCTGAGCCGGAGTGCTTGGCCGACTGGATGCGGCGGGAGGCCAGGCTCGGCGCCGCGGACACCAGGCGCTGCGTGTACGGGTGCTGCGGGTTGGCGAGGATCTCCTGGGACGGACCGGATTCGACGACCCTGCCCTTGTACATCACCACGAGCTGCTCCGCACGCTCCGCGGCCAGGCCGAGGTCGTGCGTGATGAACAGAACGCTGGTGCCGTAGTCGCGGGTGAGGGTGCCGAGGTGATCGAGGATCTGGCGCTGCACGGTGACGTCGAGCGCCGAGGTGGGCTCGTCGGCGATGAGCAGCTTGGGCCGGGCGGAGAGGCCGATGCCGATCAGTACGCGCTGGCGCATACCGCCGGAGAACTGGTGCGGGTACTGCTTGAGGCGATCCGCAGCGTCGCTGAGGCCGGCCTCCTGCAGAACCTGGATTGTGCGGGCGCGCGCTTCCTTGCCCTGGGCGAGACCGTTGGCCTTGATGGCTTCTTCGACCTGGAAGCCGATGTTCCACACCGGGTTGAGGTTCGACATCGGGTCCTGCGGCACGTAGCCGATCAGGTTTCCGCGCACCGCCTGGATCTCTTTGGCGTTCAACTTGGTGAGGTCGCGGCCCTCGAACAGCACCTGACCGCCGGTGACCTTGCCGGCCCCGGGGAGCAGGTCGATGATCGCCTGGGCGGTGGTGGTCTTGCCCGAACCGGACTCCCCCACGATCGCCAGGGTCTGGCCGGCGTACAGGGTGAGGTCGACGCCACGCACGGCGGGAACGAGTCCGCGCTGGGTGCGGAAGGCGACCTCGAGGTTACGGATCTGCAGCAGCGGCTGCTCTTCGTTCTCGATCCCCTCCGGGATGGTGTCTAGGAGTGTCTGGCTCATCGAGTCGCCCTCGCCGTCGGGTCAAGCGCATCGCGCAGAATGTCGCCGAGCATCAGGAACGCGAGCACCGTGATGGACAGGGCGGCCGCGGGGTACAGGAGCACCTGCGGGCTGGTGACAATGGAGGTCTGGGCCGTGCCGATGTCGTTACCCCACGACATCACGCTCGGCGGAAGCCCGATACCCAGGAACGACAGCGTCGCCTCGGCCACGATGAACGTGCCGAGTGAGACGGTGGCGATCACGATCACGGGGGCGATCGCGTTGGGCACCACGTGGCGCAGCAGGATGCGGAACTTCGACACGCCGAGGGCGGTCGAGGCCATCACGTAGTCGGAGTTCGACGCCGACAGCACGGCGCCGCGCATGATGCGGGCGATCTGCGGCCAGGCGAACACCGAGAGCACGAAGGCCACCGAGGTGGGCGTTGCGGTCGGCAGCACCGACATCAGCACGATGGCGCCGAGCACGGTGGGGATGGCGAAGAAGATGTCGCCGATGCGGGAGACGATCGCATCGAGCCAGCCGCCGTAGTAGCCCGCGAGGGCGCCCACGATGATGCCGAACAGCGTGACGATGCTGGCGGCGAGGAGCCCGACGGTGAGCGACGCCTGGGTGCCCCAGATGGTGCGCGAGTAGACATCGCAGCCCTGGCGGTTGAAACCGAACGGGTGTCCGGCCTCCGGGTCGCCGTTGCTGTTGCCGAGCACGCACTGGCGCGGATCGACCTGGGTGAACAGGGTGGGGAACAGCGCCACCACCACGATCAGGAGGATCAGCGCCGCTGAGATCCAGAACGTGGGACGGCGGCGCATCGAGTCCCAGGCATCCGCCCAGGTGCTGCGCGCCTTCTCGTTCTCGTCGAGGCGGTCGACTGCGGCTACCGGGGTGTCCTCCAGTGCAGCGACGAAGTGGGCCTGGCCAGGCTTATTTGGCATAACGAATCCTTGGGTCCAGAGCTGCGTACAGCAGGTCGACAAGCAGGTTGGCGACGACGAAGATCACGACCATGACGGCGATGAACGACACCACAGTGGTGCTCTCACCGAGCCTGATGGCCTTGAAGACCGTGCCACCGACACCGTTGATGTTGAAGATTCCCTCGGTGACGATCGCGCCGACCATGAGTGAACCGAGGTCGACACCGAGGAAGGTGACGACGGGCACGAGCGAGTTGCGCAGCACGTGAACGGTGACGACGCGGCGACGCGAGAGTCCCTTGGCGGTTGCGGTGCGAACAAAATCGGCATTGAGATTGTCGGCAACGCTGGCGCGGGTGAGGCGCACGATGTAGGCGAACGAGACGGACGCCAGCACGATGGCCGGGAGCACGAGCTCGCCCCAGGGGGCTGCGCCGCTCACGGTGGTTCTGAACCAGCCCAGTTGCACACCGAAGACCAGCCGCAGGATGAAGCCGACCACGAAGGTCGGCACGCTGATCAGCAGCAGACTCACGACGAGGGCGCTGGCGTCGAACCACTTGCCCTTACGGAGGCCGGCGATGAGGCCGACGATGATGCCGAAGAAGGCTTCGAAGGCCAGGGCCAGCATGGCGAGGCGGAAGGTGATGGGGAAGGCGGAGGCCATCACATCACCGACGGCGCGACCTGAGTAGGTCGTGCCGAGGTCGCCCTGGAAGAAGTGGCCGATGTAGATGAGGTACTGCACGATGAAGGGCTTGTCCAGGTTGTACTGGGCCCGAATCTGCTCGAGTACACCTGGCGACGGCGGGTGGTCACCGTAGAGCGCCGCGATCGGGTCACCCGGGAGGGAGAAGACCATGAAGTAGATCAAGAATGTCGCCCCGAAGAAGACGGGGATCATCTGGAGGATGCGCCTGCCTGTGTACCACAGCATCAGGTGAGCTCCGTAAATCTTTTATGCATGAGGGTCGCAATCACTGAATGAGTCTAGTCAGTGCAATGTCCGGGGCTTGACGCCCCGGACATTGCACTGCGGTTGGAACTAGGTATTAACCCTTGGTGATCTGGTAGTACAGCGGAACGGAATCCCAGCCGAAGACAACGTCATTGACGCTCTCGGACCAGACGCCCACAACGTTGGAGTACCACAGCGGGATGGTCGGGAGGTCCTTGAGCAGGACTTCCTGAGCCGCCTGGTACTTCGCGGTTGCGTCTTCAACGTTCTCGGCCGCGGCACCCTCTTCGAGCAGGGTGTCGAATTCGGTGCTGCTGTAGCCCTCGTAGTTCGATCCGGCACCGGTCTTGTACAGCGGCGCGAGGAAGTTGTACAGGGACGGGTAGTCGGCCTGCCATCCGGCGCGGGTGGCACCGGTCAGCTTCTCGGCGGAACGGTCTTCCAGCGCCGCAGCGAAGGTCGGGTACGGCTTGCCGACGGCGTTGATGCCCAGGGTGTTCTTGATGCTGTTGGTCACAGCGTCGACCCAGGCCTGGTGGCCACCGTCGGAGTTGTACGCGATGTCGAACGTGGTGTCTCCGTACGGGGAGATCGCGTCGGCTTCCTTCCACAGCTTCACGGCTTCGTCGGGGTTGTACTCGAGGACGTCGGCGCCGTCGAGGGCGTCGGAGTAGCCGTCGATGACCGGGGAGGTGAAGTCGGTCGCCGGGGTACGAGTGCCCTGGAAGATGACGTCGGTGATCTCAGCGCGGTCGATCGACATCGAGATGGCTGCACGACGCAGCTTGCCCTCGTCGCCGCTCCAGTGCTCGAGGTAGTACGGCATGTTGAATGCCTGGAAGATAGCGGCCGGCTGGTTGACCGAACGGTCGCCGAACTCATCTGCGTAGGTCTCGAATGCGGAGTCCGGAACGGCGTCCAGCACGTCGAGGTTGCCGCCCTGGGCATCCGCGTATGCGGCGTCCAGCGTGGCGTAGAAGACGATGTCGAGGCCACCGTTGACGGGCTTGCGCACGCCGTCGTAGTCCGGGTTGGTGATGAGGTTGATGCCCTCGTCGTGGACCCAGGCACCCTCTTCGGCCAGCATGTACGGGCCGTTACCGATGGGGTTCTCGCCGAAAGCGTCCATGTCTTCGAACGCGACGCTCGGCAGCGGCATGAAGGCCGTGTAGCCCAGGCGCAGCGGCCAGTCGGCCTCAGGGGAGGACAGCTCGACGGTGAAGGTGGTGTCGTCGACGACCTTCAGGCCGGTGAGCTCGGAGTCGGCGTCGTAGCTGAAGCCGGCGATGTCGTCGAAGAAGTAGGAGGCGCTCTGGGCGTTGCTGAAGAGCGCGCCGTAGTTCCAGGCGTCGACGAAGGAAGAAGAGGTGACTGCTTCACCGTTGGTGAAGGTCCAGCCGTCGTTCAGGGTGACGGTCCAGTTGGTCGCGTCGTCGGACTCGATCGACTTGGCGACCTCGTTGGCGGTCGATCCGTCGGCGTTGTACGAAACCAGGCCGGCGAACAGCGAGGTCGTGATCTTGCCGCCACCGGTCTCGGTGGTGTTGGTCGGGATCAGCGGGTTCTGCGGCTCGCTGCCGTTGGTGGTGACGATGGCCGACGAGTCGGTCTCCGGTGCGGCAGCGTCGTCACTCGATGACGCGCAGCCGGCCAGCGCCAAAGCGCTCACCGAAATTAGCGCGAGGGCGCTCAGGCCCATGCGGGATCTCTTCAAAATTCCTCCTGTGCAAAGGGTTGGCGCCACACGGCTTGTAACCATGGCGGCGCACTAGTTATCAAAACCCTAGGTTTGTCTTGCGCCCGGTGCAAAACGTGGCGGTAAACGTTACATAGGAGTAACCAAAGACGCACGATTCTTGCGCAGAGCGTGATTTATGCGGGTTTATCTGCGAATCTTGCGAGGATCTCTCACGATGCTTGGGACCTTGGTCCTAACAGTCTGTGCAAGCGATTTCCTTTGCCGGCGGCCACCGCCCCCGGGCTCCCCGACGACACTCCAGCGACGAGGGCGCAAAATAGAGGAATGTCGACTTCCCAACGCGAATCGCCCGCCACGCTCATCTTCGATGGCGACTGCGGCTTCTGCACCACGGCGATTCTGTGGCTGCAGCGCACCCTCCCCCGGGTGCCGGCCACGGCCCCATTCCAGTGGACCGACCTCGCCGCGTTCGGGCTGACCGAGGAGCAGGCCAGGTCCAGGGTCTGGTTCGTGACCGGGGGCCGGCGGTACGGGGGCGCGGCCGCCGTTGCCGCTTTGTTGCGTGGGCAGCCGATTGTTGCGTTGCGGGTCCTCGGCTGGCTGGCCACGGTGCCGCCGTGGTCCTGGGTCGCGGAGGCGGGCTACAGTCTCGTGGCGCGGTACCGCTACCGGTTGCCGGGTGGCACCCCGGCCTGCCGGATGCCGAGCGCGGCATGAGCGCCTCCCCGTACGGCCCGCCGGAGGCGTCCGGCGAACCGGCGTCCGCAGCACCCCCGGCCGCGTCTCCGGTTCGGCTGCGCTGGGAGATCGTCATCGTGCTGGGGCTCTCGCTCGGGGCATCCGCCGTGTACTCGATCGTCTCGATCATCTCCAGGCTCACGGCGGAGGTCGCCCTGGCCGACCAGTCGGCCACCATCAACGGGTCGCAGTCGACCCGCGAGTGGCTGGACTTCACCTACCAGTTCCTCGGGATCTTCTTCGCCTTGTTCCCGGTCGCCCTGGTGCTTTACCTGCTCTGGCAGCCGGGGCAGAGCGCGTTCCGCCGACTCGGCGTGGACTTCACCGAGCCGCGCCGGGACCTGCTGCGCGGCGGCGGGCTGCTGCTGCTCATCGGCATCCCCGGGCTCGGCCTGTACCTCGCCGGGCGGGCGCTCGGCTTCACTGTGGCCGTGGTGCCGTCACCGCTGGACACCTTCTGGTGGACCATCCCGATCCTGGTGTTCTCCGCGCTCCGCAGTGCGTTGAGCGAGGAGCTCATCGTGGTGGGCTACCTGTTCACCCGGCTGCGCGAACTCGGCTGGAACGCCTGGACCATCATCGTGTCGGCCGCCCTGCTGCGCGGCAGCTACCACCTGTACCAGGGCATCGGCCCGTTCGTGGGCAACGCCCTGATGGGTGTCGTCTTCGGCTGGTGCTACCTGCGCTGGGGCCGCGTGATGCCCCTGGTGATCGCGCACTGGGTCCTGGACATTCTCTCCTTCGTCGGCTACCCGTTGGCGGTCCTCTGGTGGCCCGCCCTCCTCACCCCCACGTCCTAAATCCAACCTCAGAGACGCGCCCACGCCGTTGGTCGAGCTTGTCGACGCCGTGCTGAGCCTGTCGAAGTAGACCAGGTGACCAGGTCTCGACAAGCTCGACCAGCGAGTGCTCGCGAGGGGGGTTTTACTCGAAGGCCTCGGGCGGCGGGCAGGCGCAGACCAGGTTGCGGTCGCCGTAGGCGTTGTCGATGCGGCGCACCGGCGCCCAGTACTTGTTGCGGATTTGCGTGCGCACGGGGTACACGGCGGTCTCGCGGGTGTACGGGTGCGTCCACTCCCCCTCGATCACGCTCTGGGCGGTGTGCGGCGCGTTGTGCAGCGGGTTGTCGTCGGCCGGCCAGGTGCCGGCGGCCACGGCATCCGCCTCGGCCTTGATGCCGATCATGGCCTCGATGAACCGGTCGATCTCGCCGAGGTCCTCACTCTCGGTGGGCTCCACCATGAGCGTGCCCGCCACCGGGAAGCTCATCGTGGGCGCGTGGAAACCGTAGTCGACGAGGCGCTTGGCCACGTCGTCGACGGTGACCCCTGTGGCCGCGGTGAGCGGGCGGAGGTCGAGGATGCACTCGTGCGCGACCAGGCCGTTGTCGCCGGCGTAGAGCACCGGGTAGTGGCCGCTGAGCTGCGTGGCCACGTAATTGGCCGCGAGCACGGCGGCGCCGGTGGCCTGCTTGAGGCCGTCGGCGCCCATCATGCGCACGTACGCCCAGGAGATGGGCAGGATGCTCGGGCTGCCGTAGGGCGCGGCCGAGACCGGGCCGCCGCCGTGCACGACGGTTTCGGTGCCGGTGCCGCCGAGCAGGTAGTGCTCGTCGTCCTGCGCGAGCGGGTGCCCGGGCAGGAACGGCGCCAGGTGGGCCTTGGCCGCGACCGGGCCGACACCGGGGCCGCCGCCGCCGTGCGGGATGCAGAAGGTCTTGTGCAGGTTGAGGTGCGAGACGTCGCCGCCGAAGTCACCGAACCGGGCAAAGCCGAGCAGGGCGTTGAGGTTGGCGCCGTCGACATAGACCTGGCCGCCGGCGTCGTGCACGGCGGCGCAGATCGCGCCGACCTCGTGCTCGTAGACGCCGTGGGTGGAGGGGTAGGTGATCATCAGCGCGGCGAGGTTGCCCGCGTGCTCGGCGATCTTGGCGCGGAGGTCGTCGAGGTCGACGTTGCCGAGCTCGTCGCAGGCCACGACCACCACGCGCATGCCGGCCAGCACAGCGGATGCCGCGTTGGTGCCGTGCGCGCTGGACGGGATCAGACAGACGGTGCGGTCCACGTCACCGTTGGCGAGGTGGAAGCCGCGGATGGCCAGGAGCCCGGCGAGTTCACCCTGGCTGCCGGCGTTCGGCTGCAGCGACACGGAGTCGTAGCCGGTGACATCCGTGAGCCAGGTTTCGAGCTGGCGGATGAGTTCGAGGTAGCCCTCGACGTCGGCCTTGGGTGCGAACGGGTGCAGTCCGCCGAACTCGGGCCAGGTGACGGCCTCCATCTCGGTGGCGGCGTTGAGCTTCATGGTGCAGGAGCCCAGCGGGATCATGCCGCGGTCCAGGGCATAGTCGTAGTCGGCCAGGCGCTTGAGGTAGCGCATCATGCTCGTCTCCGAGCGGTGCGTGTTGAACACGGCGTGGGTGAGGTACGCGCTGGTGCGGGCCAGATCGTCGGGCAGGCCGGGCTGGATCACGTCGAGAACGACGTGACCGAAGGCGTCGCGGCCGCCGAAGAAGCCCACGACGGCGGTGAGGTCGGCCGCGGTGGTGGTCTCGTCGACCGAGATGCCGATGGTCGTCGCATCCACCTGGTGCAGGTTGTAACCGGCGGCGGCTGCCTGCGCCACGATAGCGGCGGCACCGGCCGGGACCGACACCCGCACGGTGTCGAAGAAGCTGTCGTTGACCACGTCGACGTCGATGGCGCGGAGGGCCGCAACCAGCGCACCGGCGCGTTCGTGCACCTCGGTGGCGATCGCCTTGAGGCCCTCAGGCCCGTGGTAGACCGCGTACATGCCGGCCATCACGGCGAGCAGCACCTGGGCGGTGCAGATGTTGGAGGTGGCCTTGTCGCGGCGGATGTGCTGTTCGCGTACCTGCAGCGACAGGCGGTAGGCGGGGTGGCCGGCGGCGTCGACGCTCACGCCCACGAGGCGGCCGGGCATCTGGCGCTCCAGGCCCTTGCGCACGGCCAGGTAGCCGGCGTGCGGTCCGCCGAAGCCCATCGGCACACCGAAGCGCTGGCTGGTGCCCACGGCCACGTCGGCCCCGAGCTCGCCGGGCGAGGTGATCAGGGTCAACGCCAGCAGGTCGGCGGCGACGATCGCGAGGGCCTTGTTCTCGTGCGCGAGGGCGATCACGGCGGCGGGGTTCCAGACGCGTCCGGAGGCTCCCGGGTACTGCACGAAGATACCGAAGTAGTCGCCGAGGTCCTCCGCGGTGGTGCTCTCGTCCAGGGGCAGCACGGCCAGTTCGATGCCGAGCGCGTGGGCGCGGTTGCCGAGCAGCGCGTGGGTCTGGGGCAGGGCATCCGCGTCGACGATGAATCGGTTCGACGGGCTCTTGCTCGCGCGTCGGGCCAGCAGCATACCCTCGACCACGGAGGTGGACTCGTCGAGCATCGAACCGTTGGCGGTGGCCATGCCGGTGAGGTCGGCCACCATGGTCTGGAAGTTGATGATGGCCTCGAGGCGGCCCTGGCTGATCTCGGGCTGGTACGGCGTGTACGCGGTGTACCAGCTGGGGTTCTCCAGCACGTTGCGCTTGATCACGGCGGGCGTGATCGTGTCGTAGTAGCCGAGCCCGATCATCGAGCGCTTCACGGTGTTCTTGTCGGCCAGGGCGCGCAGCTCCTGGATGGCCTCCCGTTCGGTGGCCGCGGGCGGCAGGGTGCTGTCACCCTCGCGGCGGTACTGCTCGACCTGAATGGATGCGGGAACGGCCGCGTTGACGAGCGACTCGACGCTGGAATGGCCGAGGACGGCCAGCATGCGGGACTGCGCGTCGGCATCCGTGCCGATGTGACGCTGGGTGAAGGGCTGCGACATGTGGGGGAAGGCTCTTTCCGGGGTCTGATTCGGTCGTGCGAGGTGTGGCGGTACGGCGGGTGGCGGTGAGGCCGGGCGGGCTGTTATTCGCCGATGATGGCGGAGTACTCGGCGTAGCTGAGCAGGGTCGGCAGGGTGTCGAAGGTCACCTTGATGAGCCAGCCGTCGCCGAGCGGGTCGCTGTTGACGAGTTCGGGGCTGTCCACGACGGCGTCGTTGATTTCCGCGACGGTGCCGTCGATGGGAGCGAAGAGTTCGCCCACCGACTTGGTGGACTCGATCTCGCCCACGACGGTGCCGGAGGCGACGGAGCTGCCGACCTCGGGCAACTCCACGAAGACCACGTCGCCGAGCTTGTCGGCGGCGTAGGCGGTGATGCCGACGGTGGCGGTGTCGCCGTCAACGAGCACCCACTCGTGCTCTGCGGTGTACTGGAGTTCGGTCTTGTCGGCCATGGTGGTTCCTCTCGAAGGGTGTGATCTCAGGGGGTGATCAAATCTGGTGCGCTGCACGAGGCTTACGTGACAGCGGGTGCCGGATGCCCGGTTCGGGTGATCCGTTCACCGTGGGTTATTTGCGGCGCTTGTAGAACGGCAGGGCGATGACGGTGGCCGGCGAGCGGGTGCCGCGCACGTCGATGAACACCTCGGTGTCGAGGCGGGCCAGCGCCGGCGGCACGTACGCCATGGCGATCGGGTAGCCGAGGGTAGGTGAGAGGGCGCCGCTGGTGATGACGCCCTCCGCTTCGGTGGCATCGGGGCTGCGGAAGATCTGGTAGCCGGCACGACCGGCGCGCTTGCCGGCCGAGACCAGGCCGACGAGCACGGGGGCGTCGCCGGCGGGGCCTTCTTCGCTGGCGGTGCGGCCGACGAAGTCGGTCGGTTTGGCGAGGTTGACGACGCGGCCCAGGCCCGCCTGGGCGGGGTAGGTGGATGTGGTCAGTTCGTGGCCGTAGAGCGGCATGCCGGCTTCGAGGCGCAGGGTGTCGCGGCTCGCGAGCCCGGCCGGAACCAGGCCGTGCGGTGCTCCGGCGACCACGATGGCGTCCCAGAGGGCCAGGGCAGCCGCATTCGGCAGGTACAGCTCGAAGCCGTCTTCACCGGTGTAGCCGGTGCGGGCGATGAGCACGGGGGTTCCGGCGAAGTTGCCGGTGATGGCGCGGTAATAGCGCAGCCCGGCCAGGTCGCCGTCGACGCTGAGGCCTTCGGTGGCCTGCACGATGGCGAGGGCGTTGGGGCCCTGCACGGCGATGAGGGCAGTTTCATCGCTTTCGTCGGCCACGGTGACGTCGAACCGGGCGGCCCGGCTGCTGAGTGCCGAGAGGGCCTGGTCGTGGTTGCCGGCGTTGGCGACCACGAGGAATTCGGTCTCACCGGTGCGGTAGACGACGAGGTCGTCGATGATGCCGCCGCGGGAGTTCAGCAGCAGGCTGTACTTGGCCTGCATGAGGTCGATGACCGAGAGCTGGCCGGCCAGGGCATGGTCGAGGAACTCGCCGGCCTGCGGGCCGGAGACCCGGATCTCGGCCATGTGGGAGAGGTCGAAGAGACCCGCGGCCTTGCGCACGGCGTGGTGCTCGGCCAGGTCGCTGGAATAGCGCACCGGCATCTGCCAGCCGGCGAAGTCGGTGAAGCTGGCGCCGGCGGCCACATGGGCGGCGTGCAGGGGTGAGAACCGTTCGGTCGGAGCGTGGTCGTCCGAGGAGTGGGTGAGGTCAGGGCTGGCCGAGGTCATGAGTTCTCCGGTTCGTCGCCGGGCATGCGCCGGACGAGTTGCTCCGGGGCTCGTTCGAACCCCGGTGGGAACTCCCCCTCTGTCGTCTGGCCTGAGAGCTTCGCCGGCCGCTTGCGCGACGCCGGCTTTCACCATGGGCGGGACTTGGCAGTTCTGACCGGGTCTCGCGGATGCGGTTCCCGGACGCACTGTGCTCATCCGCTTTTCAGAGTGGCCCGTTCGATGCGGTACGAGTACCTGAGAGATTGTCGGGGAGGATTGCTCCTTCGGTGTTCGCTCGTCTCTAAGACGTCGAACTCTCCCGCATCAAACGTTTGGCCCAGTATTCAATTGATTCTGCTGGTCGAAGTCTAACCGACCCACCTGCCGCGGATAAGAGAGTCTCCCCCGCCCAGCCCCAGAGTTTTCCTCCCCGTAACACCCCACGGCCCGCGAGCCGCGAGTTGAGCCCCAAAAAATCCCCGATTTTGGGGCTTTTCTCACGGCTCGCGGATGTTGAGCGCGAGTTTGAAGCCGACGTGTGAGGACGTGAAGCCAAGACGCCGGTAGAACCGGTGGGCGTCGGTGCGTGACGAGTCGGAGGTGAGTTGCACCAGCCGGCAACCGCGGGCACGACCGTAGTCCACGGCCCACGTGATCATCTCGCTGCCGAGACCGTTGCCGCGCAGGTCGGCGCTCACTCGCACGGCTTCGATCTGCAACCGGGTGGCGCCCAGCCGGGCCAGACCGGGCAGAACCGTCAGCTGCTGCGTGGCGACAACGCGCCCGGTTGGGTCCTCGACAACAGCAAGCAGCTGATCGGGCGCGCTGTCGATGGCGGCGAACGCGGCCAGGTACGGAGCCAGATCGCCATCCGCGGTGGATTCCTCGGCGGAGCGGAGCCGGTCGTCGGCGAGCAGACCGACTATCGCCGCCACGTCCTCGGTGCGTGCACGCCGCAACGTGTACGGGCCGCCGGCACGGTCGAATACGGCACGGTCGAACGCGGCGTCAGTCATCCATCCAGCATGCCAGTGCCCCGGCACAGAACCCCGCCGTGCCCGGGCAGAATGGACCGATGGAGATTGCTGAGATCACCCCGGCTCACGTCGATGCTGTCGTCGCCCTGTGGGAGGAGGCCGGCCTGACCCGCCCGTGGAATCCACCGGCCGCCGATCTCCAGCGCGCCCTCGACGGAGCGACCTCCACCGTCCTCGGTGGTTTCCGCGACGGCCGGCTTGTCGGCACCGTGATGGTGGGACACGACGGCCACCGCGGCTGGGTGTATTACCTGGCCGTGGCGGGGGCGGAGCGCGGCGCCGGCCGCGGCCGACAGCTCATGACGGCGGCCGAGTCCTGGCTCGTCGAGCACGGCGCCGTCAAGCTGCAGCTGATGGTGCGCGGGTCGAACGCCCACGTGGTCGGCTTCTACGACCGGTTGGGCTACGCGGATGCCGATGTTCGCGTGCTGGCCAAACGCCTGGACTGACCTGCCCCAGCGGTCGGCACCCGCGGCAACTGTTGCCGGCCCGGACATCTGTGCCCGGTGCGCCGGACGCAGATGTCCGCTCGGGGACCAGTTGCCGGCGACAGTCGGGTTCGGTGCTTGGCATTCGGGCGGGAGCGTGCTTCGCTGGGTTCATGGCCAATCAGGGGAACCCACCCGACGAGCCCGGGACACCGGACCTCGCG
Source organism: Cryobacterium sp. SO2 (assembly GCF_026151165.2). Classification (NCBI taxonomy): domain Bacteria; kingdom Bacillati; phylum Actinomycetota; class Actinomycetes; order Micrococcales; family Microbacteriaceae; genus Cryobacterium; species Cryobacterium sp. SO2. Next base: position 1,193,688 of record NZ_CP117849.1, on the reverse strand, counting down.
GGCGACACAGACGCGGGTGCCGACGCATCCGGCCTGCCGATGTTCCCGCTCGGATCCGTGCTTTTCCCCTACATGCCCCTGCAGTTGCGGGTGTTCGAGGAACGCTACCTGATGATGCTCGCGCGCATCCTCGAGTCCGAACCGGCCGAATTCGGCGTCGTGCTCATCGAACGCGGCCAGGAGGTGGGCGGCGGCGAACATCCGTTCAGTACCGGCACCGTGGCGCAGGTGATCGAGCTGGTCGCCCCGGAGGGGTTCGTCGGCCTTGTCGCCCAGGGCGACCGCCGCATCGAGGTTGTCGAGTGGAGTGACGACGCCCCGTATCCGGAGGCCGTGGTGCGCGAGCTGCCGTCGCTCGTGTGGGACGACGCGTTGACGCCGCTCCGCATCCTCGCGGAGCAGACCGTGCGCCGCACCCTGGCCCTGGCCAGCGAATTCACCGACGACGCCTGGTCCGCCGACGTTGCGCTCTCGGAGGATCCGGTGGAAGCCGCCTGGCAGCTGGCCGGCATTGCGCCGGTGGGCCCGCTCGACCAGGTGGCGATGCTCCGCTCCACGACCATGGCCGGCCTGCTGCGATCGATCTTCGACCACACCGAGGCCGCCGCGGATGCGTTCCGGCTTCCCAGCCCTGGCGACCTCGACGACGACGGCCTCGACACCGATGAACTCGGCCCCGACGACCTCGACCCCGAAAACTGAGCCGCGCCCGCGCACCTAGAACGCATCGGTTTTCCGGGGCAGCATGGGGGTATGCCAACATCGCAACCCACGCCGCCGCCACATCCGTCGCCGTCGCGACCGGCCGACGGCCCCAAGCTCCGTCACGACAGGTTCGCGGACGGGTCGGTGAAGGCGAGCGGCTTCGAACTCGACGGCAAGCTGCACGGGCACTGGGAGTGGTTTCGGCTCGACGGCTCGCTCCTGCGCTCCGGGGAGTTCGACCTCGGCCAGCAAGTGGGAATGTGGCGCACCTGGGACCGCTCCGGCCGCATGGTGAAGGAGACCTCGTTCGCGCCCGCCCCGGCCGCGGATGCCGCCTCCAGCCCCGCGGATCCGACCGCGGGCTGATCTCATGGCCGGGCCGGACCCCGATTCCAGCGGCTTCGACACCGACGTCCTGATCGTCGGTGCCGGCCCCTCCGGACTCACCCTGGCCAGGGAACTGCACAGCCTCGGCGTCGCCGCGCAGCTCGTGGACCAGGCGCCGGATGCCGTGCACGAGTCGCGGGCGATGGCAATCCAGGCCCGCACCCTCGAGGTCCTCGCCCGCAACCGGCTCGCCGACGACCTGGTGACCGCCGGCATCCCGAGTGCGACGCTGTTGCTGCACACTCGCGGCTCCAGGTCCGGCGGTCGCACCCACGCCGTGCCGTTGTTCGACGACGCCCTCGGCGACACCCGGTTTCCGTTCCTGTTGTTCCTCTCGCAGGCCGCCACCGAACGGGTGCTCCTCGACCGGCTGGCCAGCGCCGGGGTCGGCATCCGCCGCTCGCTCACCCTGACCGGCCTCGTGCAAGACGAGCACGGCGTCACCTGCACCCTGGACTCCCCCGGCGTGCCGTCCAGGGTGGTGCGCGCCCGCTATGTCGTGGGCTGCGACGGCGCGCACAGCATGACCCGGCGCTTGACCGGGTCGGGTTTCACCGGCCGGGCCTACCCGCAGCGTTTCCTCCTCGCCGACCTCGAGGCCGATGGGCCCGAGCGCGGCATGGTGCACGTCTATCTGGGCAGGTCGGGCCCGCTATTCCTCTTCCCCCTGCTCACGCCGGCCAGCTGGCGGCTGCTCGTGATGCTGCCGCCCACCGTGAGCACCGGCCCGGCGACACTGGCTCTCGCGCGGGCCGCCGTCGCCCGGCACACCAGGGAGCCCATCGTGCTGCATGACCCCGCCTGGCTCACCGAGTTCACCGTCAGCAGCCGCCTCGCCGACACCATGCGGCGCGGCCGGGTGTTCCTGGCCGGAGACGCCGCGCACATCCACAGCCCGGCGGGCGCGCAGGGCATGAACACGGGCATACAGGATGCCGTGAATCTCGGCTGGAAGCTCGCCCTCGTCTGCCGTGGAGTCGCCGCCCCGACGTTGTTGCAGAGCTACGAGCGGGAACGGTTGCCCGTCGCCCGCTCGGTGCTCGCGATGACAGACCGGGCGTTCCGAGTGGCGACCAGCCGGAACCCGGTGCTGCGGGAGCTGCGCGCCGGCCCGGGCATCCGGCTGGCCGCGCTGCTGCTGCGCAGCCGCGCCGTGCGGCGGGCCGGCTTCCGCGTGGTCTCCGAGCTGGGCATCCGCTACCGGGAGAGCCCGCTCTCGGTGGAGGGACGGCCGCGCCCGGCCGGCGGGCCGCGTGCGGGTGAACGCTTTCCGCAGCCGGGCCTGGGCGCGGCCCCGGCCTCCCCCGCCGGCGACGAACCGCGGCCGCCGGTGTTCCGGATGCTGCTGTGCGGGCCGGCCGCGCTCTGGCCCGACACCGAGGTGCGCGCGTTCCGGGCACGGTGGGCGCACCTGGCCACTGTTGAGCAGGTTCCCGCCGCGCCGCGCTCGCGCTGGTCCGCCGCACCGCGAGCGGCCGCGCTGTCGCGCCGGCGACCGGGCACGGCGCAGTATCTGGTGCGCTGGGACGGGTATCTCGGCTACCGCGCCGCCGGCACCGATCTGACCGGCGCCGCGGAGTATCTGCGTGCCCTCGGCGCCCGCCCGCTGCCGGCCTGACCGGTCAGGAGACCCGCCGCCACCTCATAGTGCTCCCATAGGCGGGTGAGGGAGACCGCATAGAGTCGCCGCCTAAACAGGGGGAATGCGACCATCAACCACCGTCAAGCCCCGGCGCAGACGACGCCGGGTGATCATCGGCTCGGCCCTCGCCCTCACCCTGGCGCTCGGCGGAACCACCACCTGGGCGCTCGAACGTTTCGTGATCGAGCACCCGGAGATCACCGACGTCGACGCCTACGAAGCCGCGAATTCCACGGTCACCGCGACCGACGACGCCACAGCGGACGCTTCCGCGGCCGACGCCACTGTCACCGACAGCACCTACGACTCCGATGACGCCGACGTGACGATCTCCACCGTCGTCACCGGCACCGGCGACGACACCGTCACCTACTACGTGGCCGACGTCACCCTCACCGATGCGACGGCGCTGCGCTCGGCCTTCGCCAAGAACACCTTCGGCGAGAACATCACCGAAACCACCTCGGATATCGCGGCGGACAACAACGCGATCTTCGCCATCAACGGCGACTACTACGGCTTCCGCGATACGGGCATCGTCATCCGCAACGGCGTGGTCTACCGCGACGAGGGCGCCAGGCAAGGCCTCGCCTTCTACCTGGACGGGTCCGTGCAGGTGTACGACGAGACCGCGACCACGGCCGACGAGCTGCTCGCCGACGGAGTCTGGAACACGGTCTCGTTCGGGCCGGCGATCGTGGAGGACGGCGCCGTCGTCGACGGCATCGAAGACGTCGAGATCGACACCAATGTGGGCAACCACTCGATCCAGGGCGACCAACCGCGCACGGCCATCGGCGTGATCGACGACAACCACCTGGTCTTCGTGGTCGTCGACGGCCGCAGCCCCGGCTACAGCGCGGGTGTGACCCTCACCGGGCTGGCCGAGATCATGCAGGGCCTGGGTGTCACTACCGCATACAACCTCGACGGCGGCGGCTCGTCGACGATGTACTTCAACGGTTCCCTGGTGAACGACCCGCTCGGCACCGGCACCGAACGCGGCACCTCCGACATCCTCTACATCGAAGGGTGAGTCGGCCGATGATCATCCTGATCCCGGCCTACGAACCGGATGCCCGCCTGGTGACCCTGGTCACCGACCTCACCCTGGCCGCCCCGACGAGCACGATCGTGGTCGTCGACGACGGCAGCGGCGAGGTCTACCGCCCGCTGTTCGACGCCGTGCTCACTCTGGGCGCCGACGTCATCGGCCACCCGGTGAACCTGGGCAAGGGCCACGCGCTCAAGACCGGGTTCCGCCACATTCTCGCCACCTACCCCGGTGCCGACGTGGTCTGCGCCGACAGCGACGGCCAGCACCGGGTGCGGGACATCCTGCGGGTCGCCTCCCGCGTCGAGCATCACGCCGGCCGGACCGACCCGCCGCTGGTGCTCGGCGGACGCCGGTTCACCGGGCAGGTTCCGCTGCGCAGCCGCGTGGGAAACACGCTCGCGACTCAGGCGTTCCGCCTCACCACCGCCCGCAGCATCCGGGACACCCAGACTGGGCTGCGCGGCTACCCGGCGTCGCTGCTCGAGGGCCTGCTGACCGTGCAGGGCGAGAGGTTCGAGTACGAACTGAACACCCTGCTCGACGCGTCCGCTGCCGGCCGGGGCATCGACGAGATCGATATCGAGACCGTATACCTGGAGGGGAATGCGTCGTCGCACTTCCGGCCGGTGGCCGATTCGCTCAGGGTGATGCGCCCGCTGCTCGTCTACGGCGCCGTGTCCTTCGGCTCGTTCCTGCTCGACGTGGCCGCCCTGCAGTTGTTCGTGGGCCTGGTCTTCGTGGGCCCGTTGTTCGCGGGGCACGGGTTGTGGGGTCAGGGCGGTTCTCTGGCGCTGAGCGTGGTGTGCGCCCGCCTCGTGAGCGGCAGCGTGAACTTCCTGTTGAACCGGCACGTGGTCTTCACCACCCGGCACCCCCGCCGGCTGCGCCGGGACGCCGCCGCCTACCTGGGCCTGGCGGCCGCGTTGCTCGGGGCCAGCTACCTGGGTCTGGCACTGCTCACCCACCTGGGCGTTCCGCTGCTGGCCGCGAAGCTGCTCACCGATGCCGTGCTCTACCTGGTCAGCTTCCAGGTGCAGCGTCGAGTGGTGTTCGCCCGCACCCGGCGCACCCCGCCCGCCCCGCCCGCTCCGGCGTCCCCGCCCGCCCCGCCTGAACTGTTCCCGCAACGGACATCTGCACCCGGTGCGGCGGCACCATTTGTCCGGATCGGGCACAGTTGAGCGGCGGTCCCTTCCGCCGGATGGGACCGGGTGCCACCATTGCTGGGAACGAGCAGACGGAGGCACCCGGAATGGCGATCATCAGCACTCCCACGGCAGCCGAGGCGACCGGTGCGACCGCTCGTTTCTACGCCGAGGACCTCGACGACCAGGGTTACGTGGCCAGCCACACCCGGGCCATGAGCCTCAACCCCGAGGCCTACGCGGCGTGGGAGGCCCTCATCCACGCCATCGCCGGCCCGATGGACAAACGTCGTTACGAGCTGGTCACCCTCGCGGCCGCCCTCGGCACCCGCTCCCGGCACTGCCGGCTCGCGCACGGCCGCAAGTCATTGCGCTACTTCAGCGAAGCCGAACTCGTGCGCATCGCCCTCGACTTCCACGACGCCGGCCTGTCGGAGGTCGAGATCGCGATGATGGATTTCGCCCAGAAGGTGGGCGCAGACGCTTCGGCCATGACGGATGCGGACAGCCTGCGCCTGCGCGCCCTCGGCCTGAGCGACCGGGAGATCGTGGATGTCGCCCTCGCGGCCGCTGCACGCAACTACTTCAGCCGGGCCGTGCAGGCCCTCGCGGTGGACGTGGACGTGCCGCCCGGACTCAGCGACCGCCTGCGCGACGCTCTCGTGGGCGGTATCTGAACCACACTCGGCAGCGGGCGCCGCCGGGAAGGCCGGATGACCTCACCGGGCTCAGCGCCAGCTGCCCAGGATCAATCCCATGATGGTGAGGTTCAGCACGTCGCTGCCGCACTCGATCAGCCAGACCCGGAATCCGTGGCCGGCGAAGAGCCGGTGCGACAGCGAGGAGGCCGCCGCGAGGCCGATCCCGAGCAACAGTCCGGTGACGCCGCCCTGCAGGGTGCCGAAGCCGGGATCCGTGGCAGCGACGAAATGGATGACGGATGCGACGGCCGTCGCCTCCACGAGCGCGGCGACAAAGGTCGATCCGAACACGACAGCCATCTTCCCTGCCGGCTGCTCGTCCGGGCCGTGGCCCATGAGCTTCCACCAGAGCGGGAAGAAGGTCTTCGGCCCGAACCAGATCGCGCCGGCGACGAAGGCGGCCAGGGTGGCCACCAGGACGGCCAGCCAGTTGAGTTCGGCAAGAAACATGGTGTCGTCCCTCAGAGTGTCGGGGCACCCAGATGTGCCGGGCAGCTATCGACTTGACTCTATCGAGCAGAGCGGGCGAGAGCCAGAACGAAGTGCGCCAGATTCCGCCGGCCCAGCCTCAGCTAGCCCAGCCTCAGGCAGCCCAGCCTCAGCCAGCATTGAGGGCCGCGACCAGCGCGGTAACGGCCGGAGCCAGCGCGTCGAGGTCGTCTGGCCCCGACACCTGCAGCCAGTTCCCTCCGTCGAATACATCCAGAGCCGCGGCGACACCCGTCGTCGCCGCATCCATCGGTACCCGCACGGCCAGGTCAACCCCGGGCAGGTCCACCACCTCGGCTCCCGGCAGGGCGAGTACCTCAGTCTGCGCCCACGCGCCGCCGGGCAGGGCCTCGAGATTGAAGCCGCTCACCTGGCCGACGGGGACGTCTCCGTCCGTTGACCAGCTGCAACTGAACGCGCCGACGCTCCTCAGCGCCGCCATCACCCCCGCCGGACGGCCGGCGCCGCCGATGTCGGAGTCGCTCCCGACGAGGTTGGGGCTCTGCACCGCCAGCGCGGCCCGCTCAGACAGGTCGGCGCATCCGCTGAACGGCCAGGCCGTCGACTCCACAGCCGGGCCGCCCGGGTCGGTCGCGCCCAGCATACCGAACGCGGCGCTCAGGGTCGCTGCCGCTGCTTTGGCATCGTCTTCGGTGGTGCCGGCCGCGGTGGTGACGACCCCGGTCAGCCAAAGCGGGCCAGAGGTGACACCGAAGGAACAGGATCCGGCGAGGGCGCCGTCAGGGTCGACCGAGGACTGGTAGCAGGTGATGTCGTCAGCTCCGGCCGCCACTGTCGCCGTGCTCTCGAGCACGGCGCTGAGGGCAGGTTCGCTGGCGCCGGACTGCGTCCAGTTGCAGACGACTCCGCCGACAGTCGGTACCGCGTTCGCAGTGGGAGCATCCGAGAAGGCGGTCTGAGCCGATACGTCGATGCCGAGAATGGTGCTCACCTCAGCGTCGGTGAAAAGGGCGGAGCAGTCGCCGCCCAACACCTGCGCAGGCGCGGTGACCGCCGCGGGGTCGAGGGTGGCCATGGGCGTGGCGGATGCCGACGGCGTCGGCTGCGCGCCCGGCGATGCGGATGCGCATCCGGCGAGCGCCAGAGCCCCGACCGCGACGACGCCGACCGCGAGCATGGCGCGTGCCCGAAGGCCGAGAAGAGGAATGCCCGGTCGACGAGGTGTTCTCATGGTCTGAACGCTAACAGCGTCGCCGCAGGTCGCCGGGCCCCAGTTCGGGTGCAGGTCAGAGCACCAGGGCGAGCACGATCTGCAACGCCACCAGGGTCACCGTGGCCGCGGCCAGTATCAACGCGGCGATGACGAGGCGCCGGCCGGTGGCTCCCGCGGGGATGACCCGGTAGGCCTGCAGGGTGAAGATGAGGCCGACGGCACCGACCACCAGTGCGGGAATCGGGTAGACGACGGCCACGACGAGCCCGAGCAACGCCACCCAGAATCCGGGCACCCGACCGGGCGCCTTCGTCCAATCCGCCTGCGGGGCACCCAACGAGAGCAGGTGGTTGCCGTCCATCTTGGCGCGGGGGTCGTTCACTCTGGTGCTCCTTCGAGGGCCCGTTGGACCGGTTCGGCCGCGACCACTCTTCTCCACCATTCTTGTGCATCCGGCGTTCGCTTGCGTCCGCCGTTCTGGTGCGTCCGGCGGGCTGGCGGATGATCGATCAGGCGCGGCGCCGACCGGCGGCAGCTTCCCTCTCCAGGGGAGTGACCGCGGCCAGGGGAACATTGAGGAAGTCCACCAGGGGCGCCAGCGCCCGGAAGCGTTCCACGACCGCATCGACGAAGTCGTCCGCCAGGGCGGCATCGCCGGGCATCCGCCCGAACAGCGCCCAACTCCGCACCCGCAGCAGGTCGGCGGCCGGATGCTCGACGGGGAACCCCTTGGGGCCGCGAATGAGCGGGTGTCCGTCCAGCGGCTCGGCCAGCCGAACGAGGGACTCCTCGGCGAGCAGGGTCCGTACCTCGTCGTGGTGGTCGAGCAGATACTCGCGGATGGAGTGCAGCTGCGGTGAACCCGGCGAGTATGCGCCGGCTGCCACCATCACGCCGTGCACCCCCACCTGCAGGAAGAATCCGGCGCCGCCGGTCTTCTCCAGCCCCTGCCGGGGCCAGTTCGCGGCCAGGTGGGTTTTGTACGGGGTCTTGTCGTTGGAGAACCGCACATCGCGGTAGATCCGCAGCATCGCCTTGGGCGCCGGCCGCAGGTAGTCGGGGGCGAATTCGCCCAGCCGGGTGTTGATCGCCTCGATCACCTCGAGCATCCGGGCCTTCAACTCGGTCTCGTAGACGCCCTTGTGCTCCTCGAACCACTCGCGGTTGTTGCGGTGCTCGAGCTCCTCGAGAAAATCGAATGCCTGCTCACTGAAATGGGGGCCCACCCGCACACTCTCCTTTTGTCACCTCCCCCTATTCTCCCGCGATTGGCCAGCGGCAGCGATCGACACGGTCGCACCAGGACGGCCCTGAAGGCCTTGGCGCATGGCGCATGGCGGAACCGTCACTTGGATTTCTTCGTCACGGTCACCGAGATGGAGATCGGACCGATCCCGATGGTGACGGTCACGGTGCGCACCTTGGGAGCCTGTGCCCGCGCGGTGGCCGTGGTCTGCTGCGCGCCATCCGCAGCCGGCACGAGATCGATCGCATCCACGGTCTTGAGCGTCACCTGGGTGTCGACTCCCATGTCGGCGAAGATCTTCTGCACGGCACCGCTGTCACCACTGTGCACAGCGTCGATGAGGCGCTGGGTGAGGGCATCGCCCTTCGAGAGCGCGTCGGCGACCTGACCGACCTGCATGGCGTATTTCTGGATGCCCGCGACCTCGTGCAGCGAATCAGCCGGGGTCGTGTTCGGGTTGCCTGTGCTCATGGTGGACTCCTCTGCGCATCAAGGGGTGGTGCGAACGCGCCCATGCTAAACCCGCGGACAGGGCCCGGCTACGGGCCCGACACCCCCGCGGAGGTGCTGCGCGTCCGCGCGTTCTCGCGCTACTTCGAGGCGGATTCCTTGGCCGCGGCCTTCGCCGCGCGCTTGCTCTCGCGCACCTTGGCGAGAGACTCAGGGTCGACGATGTCGGCCACCGACCGCAGGGAACCGTCCTCGCCGTAGGGGGCGGAGGCCTCCCGCCATCCGGCCGACTCGAGGCCGAGTCGTTTGCCGAGCAAGGCGAGGAAGATCTTGGCCTTCTGCTCACCGAACCCCGGCAGAGCCTTGAGCCGGCGGAGCACCTCGGCGCCGTCCGGGGCAGCACCGTCTGGGGCGGCGGCGGTCCAGATGCTGGCCGCGTCACCGTTCCAGTCCTGGACGACAACCCCGGCCAGGGTCTGCACCCGTGCGGCCATCGAGCCGGGGAATCTGTGCACCGCCGGGGTCTGCCTGAACACCTCGACGAAGGCCTCTGGATCGTACCCGGCGATCACCGACGGGTCGAGGGTGCCGATCCGGTCGCGGATCTTCGCCGGCCCGGCGAACGCGGTCTCCATGGCGATCTGCTGGTCGAGCAGCATGCCGAGCAGGAGCGCGAACTGGTTGTCGCTGAGAAGGGTGTCTGCGGCGGTATCGCCGGTGAGGTGCAGCGTCATCGGCCCATTCTCGCACCGCCCGACACCATCCGCACGGGCAGCCCCACACGAACCGCCGCTCGGCGCGCTACTGTGCCCGCACCGGACTTCTGCGTCCGGCGCACCGGGCGCAGAAGTCCGGAACGGGAACAGTTGGAGCGCAATGGCGGGCGGAGGAGGCGGAGATGCTGGACATCCCCACGGGCAGCGTGATGCGCAGCTGGACCGGCTGGATCAAGCCGGAGGACCGCGCCGCGTACACGGCCTACCTCGAACGAACCGGGCTCACCGAATACAGGTCGACCCCCGGCAACCTCGGCGCCGTTGCGGTGTTCCGCGACCTGCCGGACGGCCGATGTGAGGTGCGCACGATCTCGTTCTGGCGCACCCACGCCGATATCGTCGCGTTCGCCGGGGACGACATCGACCTGGCGGTCTTCTACCCGGCCGACGACGGCTTCCTGATCGACCGGGAGCTCACCGTGGCGCACTTCGACGTGGCCTGACCTGGCCAGTGCCCGACCAGCACAGTAGCTGACCGGACCGGGGCCTGAGCCTCCCCTTTCCGGCCATTCGGGCCGATCATGGTTGCATGGATTCCGTCGAGGCCCTCAACGAAATCGCGTTCTGGCTGGAGCGCGACCTGTCCCCCACCTTCAAGGTGCTGGCGTTCAGGCGGGCCGCCGGCCTCATCGCCGGTCTCGACGCGGACGAGCTGGCCGATCGGGTGCACGACGGCCGGCTGCGGGCGATGAAGGGTATCGGCGGGCGCACCGCCGAGGTGATCGGGCAGTCGTTGTATGGCCTGCCCGACTATCTTGACAACCTGCGCCAGCGCGGCGAGGCCCCCCTCGCCGCCGGGGGCAGCGAGCTGCGCCAGGCTCTCCGCGGCGATCTGCACACGCACAGCGACTGGTCAGATGGCACGACGTCGATCGACCTCATACTGGCCACCGCCGGGATGCTGGGCCGAGAATACCTGGCGCTGACCGACCACTCACCCACCCTCACCGTCGCACACGGCCTGACCGCCGACCGATTGGAGGAGCAGCTCGGCGTGGTCGCCGGCCTCACCGCGGCCTCCCCAGCCGGCGGGGCGCGGCTGCTCACCGGCATCGAGGTCGACATCCTCGAGAACGGCCGGCTCGACCAATCCGCCGAGATGCTCGCCCGGCTCGACGTCGTCGTCGCCAGCGTGCACTCCAAGCTGCGCGACGACTCGATCACGATGACCCGGCGGATGCTCGCCGGCATCCGCGACCTGCACACGAACGTGCTCGGCCACTGCACCGGCCGCCTCGTGGGCGGCGGTCGCGGCACCCGGCCGCCGTCGACCTTCGACGCCGAGCGGGTCTTCGCCGCCTGCGCCGAGAACAACGTGGCCGTCGAGATCAATTCCCGGCCGGAGCGGCAGGATCCGCCGGAGGAACTGATCGGGCTCGCCCTGGCGGCCGGCTGCCTGTTCAGCATCGACACCGACGCGCATGCGCCGGGACACCTCGATTTCCTGTCCTACGGAGCCGAACGCGCCGCGGCCGCCGGAGTGCCGCCGGAGCGGATCGTGACGACCTGGCCGGTGGAGAAGCTGCTGGACTGGTCGCGCGCGGGCCGCTGAGCATCCGCCGCCACGCCCGGGCAGTCTCGCCCCGGCACCCGGTCAGGATGCTTCGGTAGGTTGGATGCCTGCCACACCGGCTGCCCCGGCAACTCACGAGGAGCTCCATGCCCATCACCGTCACAGGCGCGATCGCCCGCTCGAAGGGGGCTCCCGTGGAGCTCACCGAGATCGTCATCCCCGATCCAGGGCCCGGCGAGGTCGTCGTCGACATCGAGACCTGCGGCGTCTGCCACACCGACTTTCATTACAAGGAAGGCGGCATCAACGATGACTTCCCGTTCCTGCTCGGCCACGAGGCCGCCGGCCGGGTGAGCATCATCGGTGCCGGCGTCACCCACGTCGCCGTCGGCGACTTCGTTGTGCTCAACTGGCGGGCCGTCTGCGGCGAGTGCCGCGCCTGCACCCGGGCAGAACCCTGGTACTGCTTCAACACCTTCAACGCCAGCCAGAAGATGACCCTGGTCGACGGCACCGAGCTGAGCCCGGCGTTGGGCATCGGCGCGTTCGCCGAGAAGACCCTGGTGCACGAGCGCCAGTGCACCAAGGTGAACCCGGATGCCGACCCCGCCGCCGTGGGCCTGCTCGGCTGCGGCATCATGGCCGGCATCGGCGCCGCCATGAACACCGGCAACGTCAGCGCAGGCAACTCCGTGGCCGTGATCGGCTGCGGCGGCGTGGGCGACGCCGCGGTGGTCGGCTCGAAGCTGGCCGGAGCGAGCACCATCATCGCCATCGACCGCGACGCCAAGAAGCTCGCCAAGGCTACCGAGTTCGGCGCCACACACACCATCGATTCCTCCGGGCTCGACGAGGCCGGCGTGGTCGCGGCCGTGCAGGCGCTCACCGGCGGCTTCGGCGCCGACGTGGTGATCGACGCTGTCGGCCGCCCCGAGACCTGGCGGCAGGCGTTCTACGCCCGCGACCTGGCCGGCACAGTGGTGCTCGTCGGCGTGCCCACTCCTAAGATGATGCTCGAAATCCCGCTGGCGGATGTCTTCGGCCGCGGCGGTTCGCTCAAGAGCTCGTGGTACGGCGACTGCCTGCCTGAGCGGGACTTCCCGATGCTCACCGAGCTCTACCTGCAGGGCCGGCTGCCGCTGGCCGATTTCGTCAGCGAACGCATCCGCATCGACGAGATCGAGGCGGCCTTCGCCAAGATGGCCGCAGGCGTAGTGCTGCGTTCGGTGGTGGTGCTCTGATGACTGCACGCATCGAACACCTCGTCACCGAGGGCACCTTCGACCTCGACGGCGGCAGCTGGGCGCTGGAGAACAACGTCTGGATCGTCGGCGACGACACCGAGTGCGTCGTGATCGACGCCGCCCACAACGCCGAGGCGATCCTCGCGGCGGTCGGCGACCGCACGCTGCTCGGCATCCTCAGCACCCACGCGCACAACGACCACATCGGCGCCGCCGGCGCGGTGTCTGCCGCGACGGATGCGCCGGTGTCGCTGCACCCGCACGACAAGATGCTGTGGGACGTCGTCTACCCGGATGCCGCACCGCAGCGGGAGCTCGCCGACGGGCAGCGCATCGCCGTGGCCGGCATCGAGCTGGAGGTCATCCACACCCCCGGCCACTCCCCCGGCTCGGTGTGCTTCTACGCGCCGGTCTTCGGCACCCTGTTCAGCGGTGACACCCTGTTCCACGGCGGCCCCGGCGCCACCGGCCGGTCGTACAGCGACTTCCCCACCATCATCGAATCGATCACGGGCAAGCTGCTCACCCTGCCGCCCGAGACCATGGTGAACACCGGGCACGGCGAGTCCACCACCATCGGTGCCGAGGCCGGCGACCTGGCCGACTGGATCGCCCGCGGTCACTGACACCGTCGAATAGCCGCGCTCACCGGCGGATGCGCACGTCCGCGTGCGCGTCATAGCGGTAGCCCATGCCGCGCTCGGTGCGCAGGATGTCACCGTACGCCCCGAGCTTGACCCGCAATCGTTGAATGTGCACGTCGATGGTGCGTGGGCTGGTCACCCGCGACCATCGGCGCTGGGCGTCGATCAGTTCTTCCCGGCTGACGCTGATGCCGGGGCGGAGTACCAGGTAACAGAGCAACCTGAACTCCCGGTAGCTCAGCTGCACCGGCCGATCGTCGACGACAAGGAGCTGGCGGCTCACGTCGATCAGGATGGCCACCGCCGGTGTGGCCGGCTCCACGACGAGGTCCACCTCCGCGTCCGGCACCAGTCTGGTCACGAGTTCAGTCATCGCCGCGGCGACAGCCTCCGGCGACAGAGCGGCCGGGCGCCCCGGCAGCGCACCAGCGCCGTCGAGCTGGACCGAGAAACTGAATCCCCGCGCCTGATCACCGTCCCGGCCGTCGCCCACGTCAGCCTCCCCGCCCGCCCAGTCCATGTCACGCGCCGGGTAGGGTCTCGACCGACCGGCGGGACGTCATGCTGTCACCGGCGTATCCGCGAATGCGCCCCGGTACCGCGCGGCGGGGTGGCGCTCGTTGAGGCGCGGCTGCCCGAAGAGCTTCTGCCGCAGCGGGCCCTCCGCGTAGTCGCGTTGGGCGAGGCCACGGTCCCGCAGCACGGGCAGCACCTTGTCGGCGAACTCGGCGAAGGAACCGGGGATCACCCAGTTGATCACGTTGATACCGTCGACGCCCGCGGCCTGCCACAGCTCGATCTCGTCGGCGATCTGCTCCGGCGTGCCGACGATGCGGGTGCTGCGGGACTGCAGCAGGGCGAGGTCTCCCACCACCGGCTCACGGTCGGTGATGTACTGCGAGATCCACTCCAGGAACCCCTTCATGGTGTTGGTGTCGACGTCCCGCACCAGGGTCTCCGGCGGGTACACCCGGCCGGTCTTGTCGACGATGGCGGCGTGCGCGAGGTAGCCGTCCACGCTCACATAGCTCTCGTACTCTGCGGCCTTCGCCTCCGCTTCCTCCTGGGTGTCGCCGATCACGAAGCTCAGCCCCTGGAAGAACTTGATGTCGTCGGGGTTGCGACCGTAGCCAACGGCCAGTGCCCGGGTCTCGGTGATCTGCGCGGCCGCCACCGCCGGCGTCGGCGCGATGATGAAGGTCGCCTCTGCGTTCTTCGCGGCGAAGGCGCGCCCGGATTTCGACGACCCGGCCTGGTAGAGCAGCGGGGTGCGCTGCGGTGACGGCGACGGCAGGAACGGGCCTTCGACCGAGTAGCGCTTGCCCACGTGGTGGATCTTGTGGATCTTGGCGGTGTCGGAGAAGATCCCCGATTCCTTGTCCTTGAGCAGGGCGCCCTCGTCCCACGAGCCCTCCCACAGCTTGTAGGCCACGTCGACGTATTCCTCTGCCCACTCGTACCGTTCGGCATGGTCGGTCAGCTGGGGCAGGCCGAAGTTGCGCGCGCCGTTGTCCTGCACGCCCGTGACGATGTTCCAGGCGATCCGGCCGTTGGAGATGTGGTCGAGGGTGGAGACCTGGCGGGCGAAGTGGAACGGATGGCTCTGCACCACGTTCGAGGTGAGCGCGAGCCCGATGTTGGTGGTGCTCACCGCGAGCGCGCCGAGCAGCACGGTGGGGTCGTTGCTCGGGATCTGCAGGCCCTCCTTCACGTACACGTCGAAGTCGGCATCCGAGTCGCCGTACAGGCCGCTCACGTCGGCGAAGAACATGGCGTCGAACTTGGCCTCCTCCAGCAGCCGGGCCAGATCGATCCAGAGGTTCACATCGTTGAAGTCGACCTGCCCGGCGTCGGGCCGGCGCCACTGCCCGTGGTGGATGTGCGAGGTCGTGTTCATCACGAAGGCGTTGAAATGCAGGGGCTTGCGTGCGGCGACCTGGGCGGGGTTCTGGTCTGCGGGGTTCTGGCTCACGGGGTTCTCCTGGGGTGGTCGGGGAGCGAGCTGACGAGCTCGCGGGTGTAGGGGTGCGCCGGGCGGTTGAAGATGTCATCCGGGGTGCCGCGTTCCACGACCACACCGTCTTTCATCACGAGTACCTGGTCGCTGAGATGGCTGATCACGCCGAGGTCGTGCGAGATGAACAGGTAGCTCAGCCCCCGCTCTTTCTGCAGGTCCACGAGCAGGTCGAGGATCTGGGCCTGGATCGACACGTCCAGGGCGGAGACGGCTTCGTCGAGCACGATGACCGACGGGTTGGGGGCGAGGGCACGCGCGATGGCGATGCGTTGGCGCTGCCCACCGGACAGGTTGAGCGGAAAGCGCTGCAGGATCTCCGCCGGAAGCCCGACCTGCCGGGCGAGCTCGGCGACCTGTGCCTTCTTCTGGGCGGTGGTGAGCCCGTCGGCGTCGGTGAGGCTGTCAAGCAGGATCCGCTCGGCGTTCCAGCGCGGGTCAAAGGAGCTCAGCGGGTCCTGGTAGACGACCGAGATCTCCCGGCGCAGGGTGCGTCGGCGGGACTCGGGCAGCGATGTCCAGTCCTGGCCGAGCAGGGTGACGTGGCCGGAATCCAGCGAGGAGAGCGCCAGCGCGAGCCGGGCGGTCGTGCTCTTGCCCGAGCCCGATTCGCCGACGATGCCGAGCGTCGTTCCGCGGGCGAGTGTGAACGACACCCCGTCGACGGCCGTGGTGAGTGTGCCGTCGGGGGTGGTGAATCGCTTGACCAGGTTGACGGCTTCGAGCACAGGGCCGTCGTACGCCCGGCCCTGCTGCGGTGCGACCGACGGAGCAGACACATCGACGGCAGGCACAGCGACGGCGGGCGCCGAGTCGGGCGCGGGGCCCAGCCGTTTGCCGCGGGTGTCTTCACCGGGGACCGCGTTGATCAGGCTGCGGGTGTACGGATGTTGCGGGTCGTTGAGAACCTGGTCGGCCGTGCCGCTTTCCACGACCCGTCCGCCCTTCATCACGAGGATCTGGTCGGCGAGGTGGGCCACCACCGAGAGGTCGTGGCTGATCAGGATGACGGACACCCCGCGCTGCTTGGTCTCGGCCAGGAGCGCGAGCACCTGCGCCTGCACCGTCACATCCAGGGCGGTGGTGGGCTCGTCGGCGATGATGATCTCAGGGTCAAGGGCCAGGGCTGAGGCGATGAGCGCCCGCTGCCGCAGGCCGCCGGAGAGCTCATCCGGGCGCTGGCGGGCCCGGTTCTCCGGGGCGGGAACCCCGACGGCGCGCAGGAGGTCGATGACCTTCGCGGCGCGGTCCCGGCGCGACCCCCATCGGTGCAGGGCGAGGGCTTCGGCGATCTCCTTGCCGACGGGGCGCAGCGGGTCGAGGGAGACGAGAGCATCCTGCAGGATGAACCCGATCCTCCGGCCGCGGATCTGAGACCACTGCCGGGAACCGATGGTGCGCACGTCGTCACCGTCGAGGAGGATCGAGTCGGCATCGACGACGGCGTTCTTGCCGGTCAGTCCCACGATGCTCCGCGCGGTGACACTCTTACCCGAGCCGGATTCGCCGACGATGGCGACGCACTGGCCGGGTTCCAGGCTGAAGCTCACATCGTGCACAACCTGGTGGAGACGGCCGCCCCGACGGAAGCTGACGTTGAGATGGGAAACGCTGAGCCGCCCGCGTTTCCGGCCTGGTTCCGTCGCATCCTGTGCGGTGTTGGCGCCGGGCGCAGGCACACGCCGTGCGGCCCGGCGGGCATCGATCGTGGCGGTCATTTCTCGCCTTTCTCCAGTGAGTTTTGGATGTGCCGACCGAGGGTGGTCGCGGCCAGCGCCAGGGCCACGATCACGAGGCCGGGGATGACGGTGAGCCACCAGGCCTGGGTGATGTAGACCCGGCCGGCGTCGAGCAGAGCGCCCCATTCCGGCGACGGCGGCGCCACGCCGAGTCCGAGGAACGACAGGCTCGACGCCCAGACGATGGACTGGCCGATGGACAGGGTGATGATCGCCACCAGGGGCCGCACGGCGTTGGGCACGATGTGCTGGCGCAGGATGAGGCCGTCGCTGTGCCCCAGCGCGACGGCGGCCTCGACATAGCCGGAATTCCTGGCCGAGAGGATCTGGCCGCGGATGATGCGCGCGTAACCCGGAGCGCTGCCGACCCCGACGGCGAACACCTGGGACAGGGCCGACGGACCGGTGATCGCCACCAGCAGCAGCGCGAACAGCAGCGTCGGGAACGCGAGGAGCACCTCGATCACCCGGTTGACGGTGCCGGCGACGAACCGGCCGCCCAGGGCGGCGAGCGCTCCGAGGAGCAGCGCCAGGGTGAGACTGACGATCGTGGCGCCAAGCCCGATCAACAGCGACTCGCGGGTGCCGAACACCACCCGGCTGTAGAGGTCGCGGCCGGCCTCGTCGGTGCCGAACCAGTACTGGGCCGACGGCGGATGCAGGGCATCCGCCAGGTTGAGCGCGTAGGGATCGTGGGTGGCCAGCGCGCCCGGAACGACCAGGGCCGCCACGAAGAACAGCATCGCGCCGATCGCGACGACGAGCCCGGGTGACACCGCGGTGCGGGTCGCCGGCAGTTTTGGCGCGGCCGGGGTCTGGGCAGGTGGGGTCTGGGCGGCCGGTGGCGGGGTGAGCTGGGTGGTCATGCGCTCTTCAATCTCGGGTCGACGAGGGTGTACGCCACATCAACCAGGAGGTTGGCGACGACGTACAACGCTGCGATGAGGACGACGATGCCCGTGACGACGGGCATGTCCTGGGAGTTCACGGCTCCGACGAGCACCTTGCCGATGCCCGGCCGGGAGAAGACGGTCTCCACGACCACGGCGCCGGAGATCGTGGCGCCGAGCGCCCAGCCGGAGAGGGTGATCGCCGGGAGCACCGAGTGCCGCAGCACGTGCCGCAGGCGCACGCCGGTGTCGCCCATTCCGCGCATCCGCGCCGAAATCACGAACGGCTGCTCTAGGGAGCGTTCGAACTCCGTGCGGGTGGCCTGGCCCATGAAGCCGGCCAGCGGAATCGCCAGGGTCAGCGCCGGCAACACGATCCCGACCAACGACGGACCGCTGATCACCGGGAACCAGCCCAGGCCGAGGGAGAACACGAGCAACAGGATGATGCCCAACCAGTAGTGCGGCAGTCCGGCCGAGGTGGTGTCCACGACAGACCCGACCCCGCCGAACCGGCCGGTGCGGCCCGCCGTGAGGGTGACCCAGACGATCATGATGAGCCAGGCGAGCGCGATCGCCGTCACGGTGAGGGCGATGGTCGGGCCGATCTGCTGCAGGATCACCTCCGACACCGGCTTGAACTGCTGGTACGACACACCCAAGTCGCCCACGATCAGGCCCCGGATGTAGTCGATGTACTGCACCAGCAGGGGGTGCTGCAGGCCGTATTGGTCGTTGATCTGCGCCAGCTCGGCCGGTGTGCGTTCGATGGCCTGGCCGGCGCGGATGTTCAGGATGACCGTGGCCCGGTCCCCCGGCAGCGCTGCCTGGGCCAGGAACGCCGCCGTGGCCGCGCCGAACAGCACCACGACGGCGCCGCCGAGTTTCTCGGCGACCCGGCGCAGGCGGGGGCCGGCGAGGCCGCGGGTGTCGTTACTCGACGAAGTACGCGTCATAGAAGACCGGCCCCCCTTGCGCGTTCTCCTGCCAGACGTCCTTGAGGGACGGCGACACGGCCAGGGTGCTGAGGCGGTCGTAGACCCCGATGGCGAGCGCGTGGTCGGCGATGTACTCCTGGGCCTTTTCGTACAGGGCGTTCTGGGCATCCACGTCGACCGTGGAGTTCGCCTCGAGGATG
Source organism: Cryobacterium sp. SO2 (assembly GCF_026151165.2). NCBI lineage: Bacteria > Bacillati > Actinomycetota > Actinomycetes > Micrococcales > Microbacteriaceae > Cryobacterium > Cryobacterium sp. SO2. The sequence goes on along the minus strand of NZ_CP117849.1, from coordinate 1,174,734 downwards.
ATGGCTTCGAGGTCCGGGTAGTTGGTGAACGACGCGTTGTTGTAGTTCGGCGCCTCCGCCGTGCTCTGGTTCCAGTTGATGGCGAGGATCCCGGCTGTCACCGCGGTCCAGTAGCCCACGCTGATGTCCTTCTCATCCGGCTGGGAGTACTCCCCCGCGAACAGGGCGCTCTGCGGCACCGGGATCAGCTCCACCTTGAACCCGGTGGCCTTGGCCTGCTCCTGCAGTCCCTGCAGGATGGAGGCGCCGTCGGCGTTGATGATGGTTCCGGCCCCGTACGGCAGCACCACGTCGAGAGTCTCGCCGTCCTTGGTGCGGTAGCCGTCGGCGTCGCGGCCGGTCCAGCCCGCGGCGTCGAGCAGGCTGTCTGCCTCGTCGGTGTCCAGGCTGTACAGATCGGCTGCCGCCTGGCTGTATCCGGGGGTGGCCTGGCTGACGCCGCCGTTGCCCTCGTAGGGGATGACACCCTGGCCGATGGTCTCGACGAGCGACTTGCGGTCGACGCTGTAGGCGAAGGCCTTGCGCACATCCTCGTCCACGAACGGGCCGGTGGACGTGTTGAAGGTCAGCTGTTGCGGCCGGCCGGGGGTGACGTACTTCTGCAGGTCGAAGCCCTCGGCCTCGAGGCTCTTCCACTGCACGGCCGGTACGTCGTAGATGACGTCGGTTTCGCCGGCGCTCAGCGACGCGGCCCTGGTAGTGGGGTCGGCCACGAACTTCCAGTCGATGCTGTCCACGTAGGCGGCGCCGGTGTGCTTGGCGTTGGCGGGCGGCGAGGTGTAGTCCTCGTTGCGGGTCAGCAGGATGTCCTCGCCCCGGTTCCAGGTGTCCACGACGAAGGCGCCGGAGCCGATGGGTGCCTCGCAGTTCTCTTCGTCGGTGCGGGTCTCCAGCGCCTCCTGCGACTGGATGCCGAAATACCCCTGCGTGAGGTTGTCCGCGAGCCGGGGGTAGGGCTTGGACAGGTTGACCGTGAGGGTGAGGTCGTCGACCGCGACCGCCGAGGCGTAGTACCCGGCCAACCAGACGCTGGCGGTGCTGTTGCCGCCGGCGAGCCAGTAGTCGAAGTTGTAGGCCACGACGCCGGCAGTGAGCGCCGAGCCGTCGGTGAAGGTGACGCCGTCCTTGAGTGTGAAGGTCCAGGTGAGCTGGTCGTCGGACACGTTCCAGGATTCGGCGAGCCAGGGCACGACCTCGTGGTTCTCGTCGAGCGAGACGAGCCCGTCGAGCACCTGGGAGGAGAGATAGGCCTGCTCGATCCAGCCGCCGAAGACGCACGCCGGTTCCTGCTGGTGGCCGTAGACGATGGTGCCACCGTCGACCTTGGTGGCCGAGGATGCCGTTCCCGCGGTGCCGGAGGCGCACGCCGTCAGGCTGAGGGCGGACACGACGCCCAGGGCGATGAGGGCCGTGGCTGTGGTGGTCTTTCGAGACATGAAACTGAACTCCTCGGTGAGGTTGTGCTGCTGCGACGGGCAAGGGGTGGCTCCGAATATAGGCACGGGGTGCCTGCGCTCGCCCGCCGCCGGTCACGGGGCGTCGCGAAGTGTTAGGAAGCGCAACAAACGCCGCTGGCAGGCTCTATGTCCCTCGGGGACGGTCGCCGGCCGGCGTCAGTCTTCCTTCGTCACATGACTTCCGGAGCGTGCGCGGTGAGGTCAGACTTGTGCTCAGCGCCGCCGCACCGGCGGCGTGAGTTACCCATCGCGGTGTGCCCGAGAGGCCAGGGAGCAGCCTGCAAAGCTGTGTACGCGGGTTCGATTCCCGCCATCGCGTCGTCTGCCCGGTGCCGGAGCGGACCGGGGCCGGCTGAGGCTGGCGCCGTGGCTAGGGCTGCGGCGTGGGGCTGGGCCGGCCGGCCGCGGAGTCGGCGGCGCGGTGCGTATAGACGCCCGCGGTCACCGCCCGGTAGGACTCCGCGAGGATCTCCTCGAGCACGGCGAGGTCCACCTTGGCCAGGTCGGTGAGGTACAGGCAGCCGACGCCCGTCTTGTGCGGGCCGAGCCGCCCGAGGGCATCGCTATGGGCGCCGACCCCGTCGGCAAGATAGATCGAGGTCGACGCCTTCCGCGGCGAGAACCCGGCCGCGCAGGCGTCGCCTTCCCGCCCGCTGGCGTAGCGGTAGTGGTAGCTGCCGAAGCCGATGATCGAGCTGTACCAGAGGCGCGGCGGCTGGCCGGTGATGCGGCCGAACAGCTCGAGCAGGGTGTTCGCGTCGCGCCGGCGGGTGGCACCATCGATGCCGGCGACAAGATCCTGCACGGCGGAATCAGGCTCTGCCGGTGCGCTCACCGGTCCGTCGCCGGTTGTGCTGGGGGTCTCCGTGGCCATGTCTCAACGGTAGCCCGATTGCCGTGGGCACGGGGGCGCCCACAGCAGTGCGGTTGCCGAGGCAGGCGGTCAGCTGAGCGGACAGTGCGCGAAGGCCTTCGTCCGACATGGGGCGACCGTACGAGTTGGGTTCCACGGGCGGGAGCAGAACACCGATGTGCTGCTCGCCCGGCTGGCAGACGACGCTCAGGTCGATCCCCCGCACATAGCGCCACCGCACCCGAGCCGCTGCCGTGCCCAGTGCGTCGAATCGGGACCAGGGAATCATCGCCACATTCCTCCGTTCACCCCAGATCTGATCCCAGACCCGAAGTCCGTCGGTGGAGAAAGTGACTACCGCTCGCGTGGTGTTGTCATTCCACCAGGTCAACCGAGATTCAGAGTCGGCGGTGGCGATCTGCGATGACACCTGAGCCGACTTGAAGATCACGAACGTGGCACCGGGATAGTCCAGCTCCAGTCCAGCCTGCAGCCGGGCCAAAGCCCGCACAGCGAAGGGGCGCATCAGAGTGAGGCCCACAAGGAATGCTCCGGCAACGCCAACCATCACGAGTGCCGCCCCCCACAGGAGCGGATGAGGTGGGTCGAGAAGCCAGAAGAGAGTCGCCGTGGTGAAAGCCCCGGCGGAGACGACGGTCCAGGTGAGAATCGGCCACCGCCAGGACGACGCCTGAACATTACCGTCCGCGCTTGTGAGCCTGCCGACCGGTTCCGGACGATACGGTCGGAGCTTGATCCCGATGTTCGACCGGCCCCGCAATCTGAAGTACAGACTTGGCGGCGCGGCAAGGCCCGCGACAACGGCCATGGACAGGCCCAACCAGTGCGGAAGCCCGATGAAGAGCATCATCACCAGGCCGACACAGGTCGGAACAAGAACCAGGGCCAGCCAGACTGCCATCGCGAATGCGATGCGGTTCTCACGCGCTTGAGTCACGATCCTCGCCCGGAAGTCGTCCCATGTTGTCGTGCGCGTCATCAGTCTCCTGTCGGCGGGTCAGCGGTCACCTCGGTGGACCGCCAGGAGGACAACACCCGTCGCCCCGGCTGGACCCTCCCCTCCCGACGTTATCGCTTGGACCGGCCATATGACTCGCAGCCGTGGCACGGGTCTGTTACGGGCCCGCGCCTCGAACGGTCAGGCGTGCTGCTCGGTCTTGGCCAGCTGGCGCGCGAGGTCTTCCGGTGACAGGTTGGCGTCGCGGAACGCATCCGTCAGCGGCAGCTGCAGGCGCAGGTCGGTACCCAGGCACAGGGCCGCGCTGCCGCTCTTCAGCTTGAAGTCCAGCACATGGCCGCCGCCGGTGCGGTCGTCGGTGATGAAGTGCGCGTGGCAGCCGGGCACGCCGATACCCTGCTCGTAGAGCGGGGTGCGGAACCCGACGACCGAGCCGGTCACGTTGTGCAGTTCGACGATGGCGTCTTCGTCTGTGGCCTCCACCATGGGCCGGTAGGGCTTCTGCTGCTTGACCACGGTGCGCATCCGAATCCACTCGAAGTCACCGTCGATACGCAGCGCGTACATGTAGTTCTCGGATGCCGTCATGTGGTCGATGAACTCGCTCGCCTCGGTGCGGAGCACGTTGGCGGGCAGCTCGCTCTCGATGTGCGGTACGAAATTCGTCACCACCGCGTACGGCGTGTAAGCACCGAGGTCGGCCTTGTTCACTCCGCCGTCGGCGCGCAACTGATAACAGGTGCCGTCGACGATGAGCATCTCGCCGTCGAGCCCGTTGAAGGTGCCGATGCCGAAGCTGCCGTGGCCGAGCAGATCGCGCACGGTCATCTCGCCCTCGTAGACACCGTCGAGCAGGGCGCTCATCAGGCTGGTCTGGAAGATCTCGTGCCGGGACACCGTGATGTTGCTCATAGCAGTACGTCGCTTTCCAGATCAGCCATGAGCTCATCCCTGTTGTTGCGGTAGTCGACGCGCACGTCGATGATGCTCGGGCCCTCTTCGCCCATGGCCTGTTGCAGCACCGCGGCGAAGTCGTCGAGGTGGGTGACGCGGTAGCCGTGTGCGCCGAACGATTCGGCGTACTGCACAGCGTCGTAGTCGCCGAGCTGCACACCGGAGGTGCGGCCGTACTTGCCCTGCTGCTGGAAGGCGACCATGTCGTAAGTGCCGTCGTTGAAGATGATGTGGGTGAATGTCGAGCCCAGCCGCACGGCGGTCTCCAACTCCATGGCGGAGTAGAGGAACCCGCCGTCGCCGGACACCGAGACCACCGGGGTGCCGGGCCGCACGAGCGTGGCGGCGATCGCCCAGGGCAGGGCGACGCCGAGCGTCTGCTGGCCGTTGGAGAACAGCAGGGTGCGCGGGTGGTAGGTGCGGAAATGCCTGGCCATGTAGATGTAGTGCGAACCGACGTCGCAGAGCACGGTGGTGTCGTCGGGCAGCAGGGCCCGCATCGCCAGGGTCAGCTCGGCGGGGTGCACTCCCTCGAGCTCGTCGTGATCGGGCACGGGATTGTCGGCATCGGCCAGGCGGGCGCGCTCGGTGGCGACCACCGCGGATGCCGACGGCGACAGGGTGAGGCCGTCGATCTCGAGCGCGAGCGCATCCATTGTCTCGGCCACATCGCCGCGCAGTTCGATGGTGGGGCGGTAGTAATCGTCGAGGTCTGCAGAGAGTTCGTCGAGGTGGATGATGCGGCGCAGGTGGTCCCTGTTCCATTTGGCCGGCTCATATTCGACGAAGTCGTAGCCGATGGCCAGGATCAGGTCGGCCTTGTGCAGCAGCACGTCGCCGGGCTGGTTGCGGAACAGGCCGACCCGGCCGAGGTAGTGCTCCTCGAGTTCGTGCGAGAGCACGCCGGCGGCCTGGAAGGTCTCGACGACGGGAAGTTTGGCGGCGCCGAGCAGCCGGTGCAGCGCGGCCACGGCCCGATCGGAGCCGGAACGCGCTCCGGCGAGGATCACCGGGAACTGGGCGTTCCTGAGGAGGTCGGCGGCCTCGGTGATGCTGGCGGCCGGCGCGGCGCCCAGCTGCGGCACCCAGTGCGGGGTTGTCATCGACACAGTGGTGGAGTCGGTGAGCACGTCGTAGGGCAGCACGACGGCCGCGGCGCCCTTGGGCTCCTGCACGGCCTGGCGGAAGGCGTTGGCGATGGCCTCCGGCACGTTGTCGGCCATGCTCACCTCGCCGGCGGATTTGGTGACGGCGGAGAGCATGCCCACCGCATCCATGGCCTGGTGGGTGCGCTTGAGCCGGTCGCCGCGCGAGACCGCACCGCAGATGGCGACCAGCGGGTCGCCCTCGGTCGTGGCGGTGAGCAGGCCGGTGGCGAGGTTGGCGGTGCCGGGTCCGCTCGTGACCAGCACCACACCGGGCTCACCGGTGAGGCGGCCGACGGCGGCGGCCATGAAGGCGGCGTTTTGTTCGTGGCGCACCACGATCATCTGCGGGCCGCCGTCGAGGAGGGCGTCGTAGACGGGGTCGATCTTCGCGCCGGGCACGCCGAAGATCCACTTCACGCCGTAGGCCGTGAGGCACTCGACGACCCGGTCGGCCGAGCGTCGGGGCGAGCCCAGGGCGCCGGGGCCGAATGCGCCGACTTTCTCATCCAGGACCGATGAATTCTGAGCCATGCCGTACCTCCAGGAGTGCGTGTCAGCGCCGGGTGATGAACCGGTGTCTTCCTCTAGCCTGCCCGCTCCACCGATAACGAACAACGCCGATACCGGATGCCAATCATCTCCGGATCAGATGAGTGAGTGGGACACTGGGAGTATGGACCTCAGACAGCTCGAATTCTTCAGTGCCGTGGCAGGGGAGCTCAATTTCACCCGGGCGGCCGAACGGCTCACCATCGCGCAGTCCGCCGTGTCCGCCGGGGTGCGCGCGCTCGAGAGCGAACTCGGCGTGGAGCTGTTCGACCGCAGCCGACGGCAGATCCGGCTCACCTCCACCGGGGAGCTGCTGCTGCCCAAGGTGCGGGAGGCCCTCGACGCAGTGAACGAGGTGCGGGACGTGGCGCAGCAGTCCACCCACGCCATCACGGGCTCCATCGTGATCGGGCTGATGACCTCGGTCACGCTCGTGAACGTGCCGCGCCTGCTCGGCCTCTACCGCAGCGGCCACCCCGGCGTCGGCGTGCGGCTCCGCGCCGCGCGGCGCGGGTCGGCCGACCTGGTGGAAGAGCTGGCCAGCGGTGAACTCGACCTGGCCTTCCTGGCGCTCAGCGGAGCGGTGCCCGCGACGCTGTCTGCGGTTCCGATAGCGTCCTCCCCGATGGTGCTCGTGGTGCCGTCCGCGCATCCGCTCGCCGCGTCCGCCGGCGTGGACCTGGCCGACCTCGCCGCCGAGGAGTTCATCGACCTGCCGCCGGGCTACGCCAGCCGGCAGATCGTGGACGACGCCTTCGCGGCCGCCGGTGTGGAACGCCGGGTGATGATCGAGGTCTCCGACATCGGCACGGCCGCCGAGTACGTGACCAACGGCCTGGGCGTGGCCCTGCTGCCCGAGTTCGCCGCGCACGACGCCCTCAACGTGCGCCGTATCCCCGTGGCCGATGTGCCCGACTTCACCGTGTACCTGGCCGCCTCGCGCAAGCGCCGCGCCTCCGCGGCCGTGCGCGCCTTCGTGCACCTGGCCCTCTCCGGCGAGTAGCCGCCCCGCCGCCCCGCAACTGTTCCCGCTCCGGACAATTGCGCCCGGCACACCGGCCACAATTGTCCGCACGGGCAACAGTTGTGAGCGCGGGCGGGCGGCGGATGCTCGACTGACGCCGGCTGCACGATGCGGCAGGGATTCGCCCGCCACCCCCCTTCGGGAACAAGCCGTGACCGGGGAAAATCATGGTGTTACTATCGCCACAGGGGGTCACAATGACGAGGATATTCCGCCGTTCAACACACGCCACAGGTTCGACTGAGACCGCAACGGCCCGGCGGAGTCGACCCGTTCCAGCCCGGCACCGGCCCACCACCGCCGTCGCGCGTACCGCCCTGATCAGTGCCGTGGTGTTGGCCCTGGCAGGATGCGCCGGCGCCTCCCCCGGCACCGGCAGCACGGCAGACCCGGTCGCGAGCGCGACCCCCACCACCGATCCCAGCAGCACCCCGGTTGCGGCCTGCCCAGAATCCGACAGCCAGGGACCGTGGGGCGACGTCATCGCCGCCGCGCAGGTCACGGACGCCGCCGGATCGTATTGCCGCACCGCGATCGACCCCGCCGCAGTGCCGTTCGACGATGCCGTCGTCGACCTCGACTCCCTCACAACCTACGGCTTCACGATTGACGACGCTCGGGCCGCGCAGCAGGTCGCGGTGGCCTACGTGGCCGAACAGGGCCTGGACTCGACGCGCCTGGACGACTACTCGGTGACCGACAGCGCCTGGTTCGACACGGCCAAGGATGCGTTCTCGCCGGCCGCGCAAGCACGCTTTGCCCCGCTCGTGGAGAGCGACGGACTCAGGGACACCGGCGTGATCGTCACCCAGAGTCTGCCGACTCCCCTGGCCCGGGATGGCGGCCCGCGGGCCGGCAGCACCGACATCCAGGTGGACAAGATCTTCGCCACCCTCGACGTGGACCAGGTCACGCCGCTGCTGGTGGTGCGCGTACCGTTCAGGGCCGCCTACCCCGCCACGGATGCCACCATCGTCGACACGGCCATCCGTGACGAGCGCGGCACCGCCACCCTCACCGAGGACACCCTGCGCACCACGGCGCCCAGCCTGTTCGACGGGAGCGACGAGGAGGGCCTTCTACTCACGGGCAGTTTCAACGTGGGGTTCGGCACCGGTGAGATGACGGCCATCGCCTACATCGGCGCAGCCTGGACCCTCGCCACCGGAGACGGCGCCCTGCAGATCGACACCGTGCAGCCCGAGGTCGACCCGAGTCAGCGCTAGCCGGCTTGCTCGCCGCCGCTGGAATTCGGCCTTGAAATTCGGCGTTCCCGAGACTTCACTGGCAGGACCGGTTACGAATCCCCGGGCAGGAGGCGGAGCGATGGCATCGATCGAGCACGGTATCGACCCCGGGGCCACACCGAGCGGCGCCGGATGCGTCGAGTGCGACGCGACCGGTTCTTGGTGGTTGCATCTGCGGCGGTGCGCCGCCTGCGGTCACATCGGCTGTTGCAACGATTCGCTGAACCGCCACGCCGCCGCGCACGCCGTGCTCGCGAATCACCCGATCATCCAAAGTTTCGAGCCTGGGGAGGACTGGTTTTGGAGCTATGACCTGAATGCCTTCGCACACGGACCACGGCTGGCCGATCCGCAGCATCATCCCGCGAGCCAGCCCGTTCCCGGCCCGGCCGGACGTGTTCCTGCGGACTGGCGGGATCAGCTCGGTGGCTAGTCCGTAGACGCGGTGGCCGCATACCGAACAGCCAGGTCCCCGAAGGCGGCAGCCAGCTCGGGCGGGCCGACCACCTCGACGGTGGTGTCGAACCGGCCGAGCGCCGCGGCCAGCGCCACCCACGACCAGGAGCCGACCTCGTACCGGCAGCGGTCGGGCCCGAGGTCTTCCACGGAGCCGTCGCCGGCGAACGGCAGCACCGCGCTGGCCGGCAGGCCCAGGATGACCGTGCCCCGGCACGGCCAGTCGTTCTCCCGCGGCGAGCCCTTGAACCGGGCGGACACGTAGTCGCGCACGTTGCCGCCGGGCACCTCGCGGGGAGTGAACCGGGGGCCGGTGGGGATGCGCGGAGTGACCCGGTCGACGCGGAAGATCCTCCAGTCGGCCAGCTCGAGGTCCCAGCCGACCAGGTACCAGCGCCCGCCCGAGGTGACCAGGTGGTGCGGTTCGACCCGGCGCGGCGGCGGTGGGGTGCCCGCATCGCCGGGCTGCCGGCTCGGGTAGTCGAACCGCAGCACCTCGCGGGCGCGGATGGCGGTGGACAGCGCGACGAGCACATCCGGTGACACCGGGTCGGCGCCGGCGACTCCCGGGCGGGCGGGGATGGCCGTGAACTGGAGGGCGTCCAGGCGGTGGCGCAGGCGCGCGGGCATCACCTGGCGCATCGTGGTCAGCGCCCGCACGGCGGCCTCGTCGATGCCGGCCCCGGTCACGGCGGCGGCCTGCAGCGCCACGGTGAGTGCGATGACCTGATCATCGTCGAACAGCAGCGGCGGCAGTTCGCTGCCCGCATCCAGCCGGTAGCCGCCATCCGGCCCCTTCATAGCCTGGATGCTGTACCCCATCTCGCGGAGGCGCTCGACGTCCCGGCGCACGGTGCGGTGGCTGATTTCCAGCCGATCGGCCAGCAGCACCCCTGGCCAGTCCCGCCTGGTCTGCAGCAACGAGAGCAACAGCAGCAGCCTTGATGTGGTGGACGTCATGTTTTTCACTCTAGGCGGAGTAGAGGACCGAAGCTGTCCTCTTCTGCTGTGAGCATGGCCGGTGTCCGGGAGAAGCCCGGCACCTTCATCCGAGGAGCAGCCATGACCATCCAGACCACCACCCACCTCAACTTCCGCGGCGACGCCCGCGCCGCACTCGAGTTCTACCAGGGCGTCTTCGGCGGCCAGCTGGTCGCGGTCAGCTACGCGGATGCCCACCGGGTGACCGAGCCGGCCGAGGCCGACCAGATCCTCTTCGGCTCGGTCACCGCCGACGACGGGTTCCGCATCATGGCCTTCGATGTGCCGCCGGCGATGCCCTACGAACCGGGCACGATCCCGGTGTACGTCTCCGTCCGTGGCACGGACGCGGCGGAGATCACCGGCTACTGGGACAAGCTCGCCGAGGGCGCTACCATCGTCGAACCCCTGGCAGCATCGCAGTGGTCGCCGCTGTACGGGATGCTCACCGACCCCTTCGGGGTCACCTGGGTGTTCGACGTGGAGGTGGCGTGGAGCGCGGCCTGAGCTGACCATCCGGGCGGGGCAAACGGATGCGTTCGCCCCGCTCAGCGTCCTTCGCGCCTGCGCGCCCCAAGCAGGGGCGTGCTCTGCGCGACGCCCAGGAGCGCGTCGGCGCGGCGCCGATGGGCATCCCAGGTGCCCGGGTCCATGTTGCCGAGCAGCGAGACCACCATGCGGGTGCGGGGGTTGGCCGCGAACACCGCGCGGTGGTCGTCGATGAACGTCCAGTACAGGCCGTCCCAATCGGCCATCCACTCGCCCGCCGGCAGATCCGACATCTTGCGCAGGTAGTTGCTGCCGGACACGTAGGGCTTGGTGGTGATGTCGTCCCCCGCGGCGAACTGGCTCATCGCGTAAACGTTGGGCACCATCACCCAGTCGTAGGCGTCGATGAACATCTCCATGAACCACTCGTAGACCGCGTCGGGGTGGATGCGCAGCAGCGCCATCGCGTTGCCGAGCACCATCAGCCGCTCGATGTGGTGGGCGTACCCGGTGTCGAGCACGCGGGAGATCACCAGGTCCACCGGCGCCAGTCCGGTGGTCGCGTCCCACCAACCCTCCCCCAGCGCGCGCTGGTGGTCGAGCCGGTTCGAAGTGCGCATCCCGCGCCCGCTGGTTCGATAAGTGGCGCGCATGTACTCCCGCCAGCCGACCACCTGCCGCACGAACCCCTCCACCGAGGCCAGCGGGGTGTCCTGATCGGCGCCGTCGAGCACGGCCTGCACGACCTCGCGCGGGTCCAGCAGCCCGACGTTCAACGCGGCGGTGAGCAGGCCGTGATTGATGAACGGATGCACCGTGGAGATCGCGTCCTCATACGGCCCGAAGTCGTGCAGCCGTTCGCGCACGAACTCCTGCAGATGCGCCCGCGCTTCATCGCCGCTCGTCGGCCAGGCGAACAGCTGCGGGTCGCCCGGAGCATCCGGGAACTCGGCGCTGACCCAGGCGATGGCGAGGTCGACCTCGGGCGGCACCTGGGCGGGGTCGATGTCGGTCATCAGCGCGTCGAAATCGAAGGTCCCCTCGCTGTGCAGCGCGGAGTTGCCCGCGAACCGACCGACGACAGGGGGCGCATAGCCGCGCGGCAGTTTCTTGCGGTTGTCGGCGTCGAACGACCACTTGCCGCCGACAGGTTTGCCGTCGTCGAGCAGGATGCCCAGGCGGCGGCGTTGCCACACGTAGAACTCCTGCATGCGGGAGCCATTGTGGGAGAACCAGTCGTCGATCTCCGCCCGGTCGGTGAGGAAGTTCGGGGTCTCCAGCACGTCGTCGGGGCGCATCCGATACCCGCCGTCGGCAAGCCCGGCGAACAGATCCTGCTCGAGCCAGTCATCGACCACGTCGAACCAGGTCACCCGCGCCGGCCCGCGCGTGCGCACACACTCGGCGAGCTGGTCATGGGAGCTCCGGGAGGCATCAGTCTGCAGCTCGACGACCTCGTAGCCGCGCTCGCGCAACCGGCCGGCGAAGCGCGCCATCGACGCGCGATGCAGCACCAGCTTGTGGGAATGGAACCGGTACTGGCGAAAGAGCAGGTCATGCTCGATGAGCACGAACACAGTGTCGCCCGCCGCGTCGAGGTGCTGCTCGAAGAGCTGGTGCGGCAGGACAAGACGCACATTCTGACCCGGATGCATACCCCCACGATAGGCGCTGCGTCCCGGGGCCAATGGGAGTTCCCGATCGGATGAAACAGGATGAGAATCATCGTGACCTCAGGCAGCCAGGAGGATCGCGCCCCACCCCATCATTCGCCCCGAATCGAAGGAACGTGACCCATGGATCTTGAGCTTGTCGGGAAGACCGCCGTCGTGACCGGCGCCAGCAAGGGAATCGGACTCGCCGTGACCACGGCGCTCGTCGCAGAGGGGGTGCGGGTGATCGCCGGGTCCCGCTCATCGTCGGCCGAGCTCGATGCCCTCGGCGACGCCGTCCGCTTTGTTCCCGTTGATCTGTCGACCGCCGCCGGCCCGGCAGCGCTGGTCGCCGAGGCCGCAGACGGTCTGGACATCCTCGTCAACAACGTCGGTGCGCTCACACCCCGCACGACGGGGTTTCTCGACATCTCCGATGAGGATTGGCTGGCCACGCTCAACCTCGACCTGATGGCGGTGGTGCGCACCACCCGCGCAGCAATCCCCCTGCTCATCGAGCGCGGCGGCGGAACCGTCGTGACCGTCGGGTCGGTGAACGCCTTCCTTCCCGACCCGGGAGTGATCGACTACTCGGCCGCGAAGGCGGGCGTGTGGAACCTGTCTAAGGCGCTCTCCAAGGAGTTCGGCGACCGGGGCCTGCGCTTCAACACCATCAGTCCCGGACCGGTGTCAACGTCGCTCTGGCTGGGCGAGACCGGGGTCGCGGCGACGGTGGCCGCAGCCATGGGCATCTCCCCCGATGAGGCGCGCCGGCGGGTGATCGACGCCGGCGGCGGGTTCTCCACCGGCAGGTTCACCGAACCGAAGGAGGTCGCCGACCTCGTGCTCGTGCTGGCCAGCAATCGGGCGGGCAATGTCACCGGCGCTGATTTCCGCATCGATGGCGGGCTGACGAAGGAGTTGTAGTCCGGCTTATGGGGTCGCCGATAGAGTTGTTTCGCGACCCGAGGCGTCCCCCCACGCCTGGGTCACGTTGCGTCCCGCCGCGTTCCCCCACTCGGCGGGACGTTTATCCCCCCTTGGACATGTCTAACCCTACCTCTTTCGGCATGATGATCACCACCCTGCGCACCGCCCGTCCAGCTCTGCGATCGGCGCGTGGTCGTGGAGGGTGTTACTCGTCCGTCCGGTTCGAGCCGCCGGACAACCCGCCCTCGAGAAGCTTCGTGATCTCTCGAAGAGCTTCTGGTGACGTATCCCCGAGGGTTCGGGCCGCGAAGTTGATCACTCGCTTGACCCGGATCATGCGGACCAATTCCAGCTGAGAATCAATGCGCTCCGGCAGGTCATCATCGGACCCGAGTAGGTACTCCGGTGCAATCCCGAAAAAGTTCGCGATCTCAGTCAGAAGCAGGGCATCACTGACCAGAGGGCCTTCGCCCCTGACCATGTACTGCCATCGGGCCCTCGAGAGCGAAACCTTCTTGGCTTTGAGACCGGCGGCGATCTCGCGGTAGGTGTACGGGGTGTTTCCTTCGGCCACGACAACGTCGAGCAGCAGATTCAGTTTGCGTGCGAGCTCCATCTGGGGAGTGGGTAGCGGGGCCGCCGTCCCATCCGCTTCACTGGGCGTTTTGATACTCATCGGTCCTCGAGTCGTTTGTGGTTGCGCGAGATGCATCGGAGGCCTGGCGAATATGCTCTTCGATCCTCTGGATGAGCGTGGCTTCGCGAGCTGAGAGTGGTTGGTTGGGGTGGAGAAGCAGACTGTCACGAACCTCGACGTAGCGGCGGTGGAGGTGTGCCGCGTGCTTCCCCCGAAAGCACACCGTTAGCCGTGACATTGGCGCTTCAATACTGAGCTCAGGTCGGTCGGCGAGCAGCCGCTCCCAAAGTGGGGTGACCTTCCACAGCAGCCGCCGGCTTCTGCCTGCCTCACTCAGGTTCCTGGACGCTCCGATCAGCAGGCGGAGACCGAGACCAAGCGACAGGAGAACGGGGGCAAGGAGCGGGCAAGCCACCGACAAGAAATCAACTGTCGCGTTGACGGTGGTGCCACCCGCTGCCCTGTTGATCGCCACACCCATCTGAATAACGACGTAGAGCGACACGAATGCGCACCCGGCAGAGATCATCACGAGTGCAATCTTGAGCGAGGTGTCCGACTGACGCGTGAAGTCCGTCGAGCACGCGACGATCGTCGAGATCGCAAGAACGATCAGAGCAATCCAGGTCGTGAAGCTGTAGACGAGCTGACTCCAGTCACCAGGGCCGATGAACTGGAGGTTGTCAATGTTCCAGTCGTTAGTGAAGAAGAGGCCAGCTTGGAGGAGGATCAGCCCGGTCGCTCCCCAGAAGGCGAATCGCTTTCGAATGGAGGTTAGCCCGGCCTTCGAGACGGCCGTCTGGATGAGGGAGTCGAACAAGGCCACACAAAGGATCGCTGTCGCGTGGAAGATGAAATAGGTGATGTCGACTCCGCCTAGGAGTCCGTCAGTGACCGCATACGGGCCGTCGGAAATCAACGACATGGTGACGGCGAAGGCCAGCATGAACCAGAACAGCAGACGTCGTTTTCCGCGGAGCGCGCTGGGGACAAGGAGAAGGGTCGTGCCCCAGAGGGCCGCGAGCACCGCGTATTCGATCAGTGCGAACATCAGAGAATCTGCCCGAATCCGGTCTCGGCCGGGCGCCTGCTCAGTGCCGCGTCCTTCCGAAGGATCATCGCAAGCTCGTCCCCAATGACTTCCGCCATTGCTTCTTCCTCGTCAGTGAAGCTGCTTCTGGAGAGCGCCGAGACGATGGCGTTCATCGGGACGAGGGGTGCGAGAAGTGCAACTCTGTCGGCCGGCATGATCATCTTCTTATGGTTGAGGATCATGTGTCCGAATTCATGATTCACGAACTGCTGCCGGTGCACGGCCGAGTCTGTCGGCGCGTAGTAGATCCGCTCAAATTCTTCACCCGAAACCTCGAGCCAGAGCGCGCAGATTCCTCTGTCCACCAATCCCTGAGGCGCCTGCAGGACGAGGATCTTCTTCTTCCGGAGCTGCTCCATGTGGCGGTGGAGGAGTTCCGAGTTCAGGGGGCGGGGAAGGCCTATCTCCTGCACCAGTTGTTCAGCGCGTTGTTGTCGTGCTGCATAGTCCACGTAGGTGATCCGATGGTCGTGTCGATCCGCTGCGTCCCCCCAAACCGGATCCAGCGCACCTGAGACATGTATGACTGCCGTCAGCATGTGATTGTTCGAGCTCTCAATGATATCCACGAGCCAACGCCGATAGCATCTGCAGAAAAAAGCGGTGACCGGCACATGTGCCGCTCACCGCCTTCAGATTCTTGATGCTGTTTCGCTACACGTTGAAGCGGAACTCCACCACGTCGCCGTCCTGCATGATGTATTCCTTGCCCTCGATGCGGGCCTTGCCCTTGGCGCGAGCTTCCACCACGGAGCCGGCGTCGATCAGGTCCTGGAACGCGAAGACCTCGGCCTTGATGAAGCCCTTCTGGAAGTCGGTGTGGATGACTCCGGCGGCCTGCGGGGCGGTCCAGCCCTTGTGGATGGTCCAGGCGCGCGTTTCCTTGGGGCCGGCGGTGAGGTAAGTCTGCAGGCCAAGGGTGTCGAAGCCGATGCGGGCGAGCTGGTTGAGCCCGCTCTCCTCCTGGCCGGTGGAGGCCAACATCTCGGCGGCGTCTTCTTCGTCGAGCTCGGCGAGTTCGGATTCGAGCTTGGCGTCGAGGAACACGGCCTGGGCGGGGGCGACGAGGGCGGCAAGCGTGGCGAGCTTCTCGGCATCCTGCAGCACGGCCTCGTCAACGTTGAAGACGTAGATAAAGGGCTTGGTGGTGAGCAGGCCGAGTTCGCGGATGGGCTCGACGTCGATCTTGGACGCCGACAGCGGCTTGCCGGTGTCGAGGAAGGTCTGCGCCTCGAGCGCGGTCTTGAGAACGCTCGGGTCGAGCTTGCGGCCCTTGGTCTCCTTCTCGTAACGCACGATCGCCTTTTCCAAGGTCTGCAGGTCGGCGAGCACGAGCTCCGTGTTGATGGTCTCCATGTCGCTGGCCGGGTCGACGGCACCGTCAACGTGCACCACGTCGGGGTCCGCGAATCCGCGGATGACCTGCGCGATGGCGTCGGCCTCACGGATGTTGGCGAGGAACTTGTTGCCCAGGCCCTCGCCCTCGCTGGCGCCGCGCACGATGCCGGCGATGTCGACGAACGACACCGGTGCCGGCAGCAGACGCTCGCTGCCGAACACCTCGGCCAGCTTGGCCAGACGGTGGTCGGGCAGGTTGACGATGCCAACGTTGGGCTCGATGGTGGCGAACGGGTAGTTCGCCGCGAGCACGTTGTTCTTGGTCAACGCGTTGAAGAGGGTGGACTTGCCAACATTGGGCAGTCCGACGATTGCAATAGTAAGAGCCACGAGAGTCCATGGTACCGGCTCAGCCCGTTCGGCGTTCTGCCGCGTGTTTTCGGGGTACTTTCCGGCGCACGGATGCCCGCGGCGCAGCGAGGTCGGTGGCGCGTGAGACCATGAGGCGTGCCCGTCAACTTCACCGCCATCGATTTCGAAACCGCCAACTCGTCGGCCGCCTCGGCCTGCTCCGTGGGGTTGGTGAAGGTGCGCGACGGCGTCGTCGTCGACAAGATCGGCTGGTTCATCAAGCCGCCGCTGGGCCATGACGCGTTCCAGGAGTGGAACATCAAGATCCACGGCATCTCCCCCCACCATGTCGTGGATGCGCTCAGCTGGTCGCAGCAGCTGCCCAACCTCGTCGACTTCGCCGACGGTGACGTGCTCGTGGCGCACAATGCGGGCTTCGACCTGGGCGTCATCAAGACGGCGTCCACCATCACGGGCATGACCGTGCCCGACTTCCGCTACGTCTGCAGCCTGCAGGTGGCCCGCAAGACCTACCACCTCGACTCCTACCGGCTGCCGGTGGCCGCGATGGCCGCCGGCTTCGAGGACTTCTCACACCACAATGCCCTCGCCGACTCCGAGGCCTGCGCCGCGATCATCATCCACGCCGCCGACCGGCACGGCGCCGATACCGTCGAAGACCTCGCCCGCATCTGCGGCGTCAACGTGGGCGTGATCGGCCCGGTCGCCACCCGCGAGCACCGGGCCACGCACGGCCCGATGGCGCTGAACTAGCCAGCGCATCCCCTTTCTGGCGGCCGGCGCGGGCGACGCGCGCCCGGCCTGCCGGCGGTGTCGGTGGTCGCTGTCAGACTGGCCGCATGGACCTCCTCGCGCTTCTTCTCGGCCTCATCCTCGGTGTGGTGCTCGGCGCTCTCGTGACCGTCGTGTTGCTGCAGCGCCGCCAGGCGGGCGCTCGCACGGGCGACGACCCCGCGGTGCTCGAGGCGCGGCACCAGGTCGTGCTCGCCGAAACCCGTTCCCGGGAGGCCGCAGTGCAGTCGCTGCTGCGGGAGGAGCTCGCGTCGATGCAGGCCACCGCTGACGGCCTGCGCGACCAGATCGCCGACCAGAAGCGGCAGTACCGCGAGATCGTCGACCGGCAGCGCGACGACCAGGCCGCCCGCACCGAACGTGACCGGCAGGAAAGCCAGGTGCTGCAAGCCCTGGCCCCGGTGAAAGACAGCCTGGTGACCATGCAGCAGAAGGTCGCCGAGCTCGAGCAGCAGCGCAGCCTGCAGCACGGGGAACTCACCGAACAGCTGCGCTCGGCCACCGAATCCGAGGAGCGGCTGCGCAGTACCGCCGAGTCCCTCGCCTCCGCCCTCCGCGCCAACAACACCCGCGGTGTCTGGGGCGAGACCCAGCTGCGCAGCGTGGTCGAGGCCGCCGGGCTCATCGAGCGGGTCGACTTCGACGTGCAGTCCAGCATCAGCTCGGATGCCGGCGCCGGCCGGCCCGACATGGTCGTGCACCTGCCCGGCGGCAAGAACATCGCCGTCGACGCCAAGGTGCCGTTCACGGCGTTCCTCGAGGCCAGCCAGATTCCAGCCACGGCCACGGGGGCGGATGGCGCCCAGCGCGCCGTGTTCATGAAGGCGCACGTCAAGGCCGTGCGCGACCACGTCACGGCTCTCGGCAGCAAGGCCTACTGGCAGGGCCTGCAGGCCTCCCCCGAACTCGTGATCGCGTTCATCCCGAGCGAGTCGCTGGTGTCGTCGGCGCTCGAAGCCGACCCGTCCCTGATGGAGTTCGCGTTCAGCAAGCGAGTGGCCCTGGCTTCCCCGGTCACCCTGTGGTCGGTGCTGAAGACCGTGGCGTTCAGCTGGCAGCAGGATGTACTCACACACGACGCACAGGTGCTCTTCGATCTCAGCCGCGAGCTCTACTCCCGACTGGCCACCACCGCCACCCACATTGAGAAGCTCGGCCGCGCGATCGAGCGCACCGTGAAGGACTACAACGGCTTCGTGGGCTCGATGGAGCGCCAGGTGCTGCCCACCGCCCGCAAGCTCAACGCCCTCGACGAGTCGAAGGTGCTGGCCCCGCTGGCGGGCATCGAGGACACCCCGCGCGAGCTGGTGGCGTACGAGTTCGTTGCGGCGCTGGAGACAGACGCGCTGGAAGCGATCCCCACCCGCGACTGAGCCGCTCGGTTACCCCACCGAGCGCACCCTCACTGGCCCGTTGCGTGAGTAGTCCGCGGACGATTTGCCAGTTGAGGCCCCTTCAGGAGCCGCGAAGAGGCACGAACTGCCATCTCACCGCGGACGCGCAGCTGAGTTGCCAGTTGACGCCCCCTCGGGAGCCCCGCGGGGGCACCACCTGTCATCTCACCGAGCAGCCCTCGCGCCGAGATGCCGCAAAGTGCCCCTTCAGCGCCCGCGACAGGTACTTTTGCGGGAAGTCGAAGTGGGGTGTCTCCGCGACTTGCCGCAAAGTGCCCCTTCAGCGCCCGAAACGGGTACTTTTGCGGCAAGTCGGCGGGGGTGTCGCTACGAACTGGCGCGCACGAATGGCGCGCGAACGGGGTGCTTCTACGGTATGGCGCGGGCCGTGCGCTCGAGGTCGGAGACCGGTTGCTCGCGTTGGGTGGCGATCGCCGCACCGGCGGCGGCGCACACCACGAAGATAGCGATCTGCTGCTGCAGCAACAGGCTCTCGCCGAGCACCAGCACCCCGAACACCGCCGCGACGACCGGGCCGAAGCTGGTGATGATGGCGTAGAGCCGCGGGGTGATGCGCCGCAGGATGAACGTGTCGAGCGTGTACGGGAACGCCGATGAGAGGATGCCGACGGCGACCAGCAGACCGATGACGCCCCAGTTCAGCGTCGAGTAGTCCACCGTGAACAGCGCCAGCGGAACGAGCAGCACCAGACTGACCAGGCTGGCGATGGTGATGCCCTCCAGTCCGGGCAACTGGGTGGCCACCCGACGGGTGAGCAGGATGTAGCCGGCCCACGCCGCAGCGGCGGTGAGCGCCAGGGCGATGCCGACTGGATCGAGCGTGCCATCCGACCAGGTGAGCAGAACCACCCCGCCGGCGGCCGCGGCCGCGCAGACGAAGTCGAGGAAGCGCCGGGACGCGGCCAGCGCCACGGCGAACGGGCCGAGGAACTCGATGGTCGCGGCCACGCCGAGACCGAGCCGGGCGACCGATTCGTAAAAGGTGAGGTTCATCACCGCGAGCGTGACGCCCAGCGCCAGCGCGGGCCAGAGCCGGGCCCAGGTGAAGGTGACGAACTTGGGCCGGTAGAACGGCAGCACGGTGATCGCCATCACCAGCTGGCGCACGGCCACCACCACCGGCGAGCCGACCATGGGGATGAGCAGCCCGGCCAGTGACGAGCCGTAGTTGATGGTCACTTCGGTGACGAGTTGGGCTCCGGCTCCGGTGAGGCGGTCACGCTTGGCTGTCACTGGTCTCCCTCGCCGCTGGATGCGGCACTCCGTCGACATTACCGAACCGGCGGCCTCCCGCCCGCGCCAGGGATGCTTGAAGGCACCTCAACGGGCGAAGGCCGCCCCGGCAGGAGCGGCCTTCACTGGTGAGCGGGGAACCTAGTGGCTCAGACCGTGGCGACGGCGACGGACCACGAGCAGAGCACCGCCGGCGGCAAGAAGCACCGCAGCGAGTCCAGCCACCGGTGCCAGCTGCACCCCGGTGGATGCGAGGACCTCGACCGCAGCGGCCGCAGCATTCGCGGCGGGACCGGAACCGGAGTCAGCGCCGGGCAGGACCGCGGCGGGGGCCGTGGCCGTGGGCGACGCGCTGGGCGTCGGATCCGGTGTCGCTACGCCGGCTGCGGCAACCGTGAGCACCGCGGAAACCGCAACGCCGGTTTGCGCGCCGGTCAGCGTGACCGTGTAGTCACCGGGTTCGGTCGGCGCGGTGCCGGTGAAGACGGCCTCGCCGTCGATCACGTCGGACACGCCCAGCGGGTCGGCCGCACCCGAGGTGCTCACCTCGCCCGTGGCCTGCCAGTCGGCGGCCAGGCCGGCACCGGCAGCGGTGAAGTCCGCGCCGGGGGCGACCGTGGCCTGGTCGAGCACAAGAGTCGCGGCCGCGCTGAGGGAGGCGAGGTCGGTCGTGAGCTCGAGGGCGTTGGCGGAGGTGAAGAAGAGGTCGGTCTGGTCGGTCAGGCCAAGCACGTTCGCGGCACCAGGGCCGTAGCCGGCGATGCGCACCTGGGATCCGGTGTGCTGCTGGGATTCCCCGGCTTCGGCGGTGCCGTAGCTGACGAGCATGGTCGAGCCCTCTTCGGTGGTCAGAGCCACGCTGAGCCCGGGCGGGGTCGAGCCGACGATCTGGCTGGTGTGGGCGTGGTCGGCGGTCACCACGACGAGGGTGTTGCCGTCGGCCTTGGCAAACGCCAGGGCGGACTGCACGGCCTCGTCGAGGTCGACGGTCTCGCCGATCTGGCCGCAGGCATCCGCGGCGTGGTCACGCTTGTCGATGCTGGCACCCTCGACCTGCAGGAAGAAGCCCTGCTCGCTGTCGGCCGACAGCAGGTCGATGGCCTTGTCGGTGAGAGACGCCAGGGACAGCCCGGTGGCCAGGCGCTCGGGGTTCGCCGTGCAGGAGACCGGGGCGAGGTCGCCGCCGCCGACGGTGGCTTCAGGGCCGACCCAGCGGGTGGGGAAATTGCCCTCGGTGAAGAGTCCGAGCACCGGGGCGCTCTGGTCGGCCGCGGTGATCGCGTCGAGGCCGGCGGCATCGTTCACCAGCTGGTAGCCACGGTCGGTGGCCTGCTCGAAGAGCGTCTGCCCGGCCCAGTCTCCCGCGACGGCGGTCTCGGTGAAGGTGGCGGACCCGCCGCCGAGCACGACGTCGGGACGCAGGGTGAGCAGCTGCTCGGAGATGGACCCGAGCCCGCCGTTTTCGAGCGCCTCCGAGGCGCAGTTTTCGGTGGTCTTCACCGGGCCGTAGCAGCCGCGGGCGGAGATGTGGGCGACCTGGGCGCCCGGGGTGGCGTCCTGGATTTCGGCGGTCGAGACGTCGCCGGTGCGCAGCCCGTTGGCCTTGGCCAGTTCCAGCAGTGTCGACTGCGGGGTGCCGTTGATGTCGACCGAGAGCGAGCCGTTCTTGGTCTTGGTGCCCGTGGACCAACCGCTGGCAGTGGAGGCCGATTCCGAGGCATAGTTCGGGGTGCCGTCTTCGTTGAGGGCGTAGGTGGTGTACTGGCCGGTCAGCGGAAGCGCGTCGATGCCGGCGAGCTCGCCGGCGGCGCCCTCGGCGTAGTTCCGGGCCACGGTGATCTCGCTGTCGCCCATCCCGTCACCGATCAGCAGGATGACGTTCTTGGCCGGGCCGTCGACGATGGAGTCGCGAATCATGGCCGTCTTGTCGCCGTCATTGCGGGCGGCGCCACCGTGGTCGTCGGTGGCGGCGTAGGCGCCGAGTGGCGCGAGGATGCTGGCACCGGCGAGGAGGCCGGTGGCGGCGACCAGCAGCGCGCCGCGCTGGCCCCGGTGGGTGGATGACTTGGCGGCACGGAACACGGTGTTTCCCCCTGAAATCGGTGACTCGGTGTTGTTTCCGGTTCGAAAGCAACGCCCACAAGGCAACAGGGCTGGCACAGACGCCGCCTGAACCCATGGTGAACAGCGGGCGAAATGCCCTGTGCCGGGCCGTTGCGTCAACCCCGCCGCTTCCCACCCGCCGCCGCTAAACTCTCACGGAGGCCGTTCACCACCGGGAGCGGCCACCCTGGAGGAGATCACGCTGGACGCTCACGGTTCCGAGGACCCGCACGGATCCGAGGCCGCTGACGGAATCCGGGATGCGCTCTCACCCAACGGCGCGTATGACTACTCCGCTCAGTTCACCCAGCTCGCGGTTGACCTCGTGCCTGAGCTCGACGCCGAGGCGATGCTGTTGTTTGTTCTGCTTGCGCGGGTGGCACGCGTCACGTCCTACGACTTCGAATCGACTGTGCACCGCCCGGCAGCGTTGAACTACTCGTCGTTCTTCGTTGTGGCGCTGCTGGCGGTCGACGGACCGATGGAGGGATCCCGGCTTGCCAGCGCGAGTGGCATGAGCAGGGCGGCCGTGTCGGCGGTCACCAAAACCCTTCACCGCGACGGCTGGATTCTGCGCACCCCGTCGACCCGAGATGGACGCTCCGTGGTGCTCAGCCTCAGCCCCGAGGGCCACTCGCGCATTCCCGCACTGTTCCGCAGACTTAACGCGCGCGAACAGCAATGGGCGGGCGCACTCTCCACCGCAGATCGCACCGAACTTGTCCGGCTCCTGCGCCAGCTGGCCGGCGGAGCCCCGCCCGACATCCACTCTCGCGCCTGATTCTTCGTCTGGTCACGCGGGTGCGTGTTATCAGGGTGCGCTGAGCATCGCCACCCCGTGCGCGACTGCAACCGTGTAGGGGTGAAACCGGCCGTGGGTGCGCAAGGTGGACACGTCGCGGAAGTAGCGCTGAACCCGGGTGCCATCCACCACACGCAGTGTGCCGATGTGCTCAAATACCGAATCGACCGCGCTCTCGGCCAAGCTCATCGCGGACGTTCCGAGGCCTGCGATCCGGGTGAGTTCTGTTCTGGTGTGCGAAACCCCGGTTGCCAGATGCCGACGGCCGACGGCTGTGTAGGCATCCACGGCAGCGTAAACCAGCGCTTCTGCAGCGTCGGCCCGCGCCGAGGCGAGACCGAGGGTGTACTGGAATGCGGGGTCGTCAGACTTCGCCGAGCCGCTCAACTTATCGGAACCGGACTTCACTACCGTTGTGAATTCCTCGATGGCTGCGCGCGCAGCCCCGACGGCAACGGCGGCCAGTCCCACCGGGTGATACGCCTCAAGGCGACCGAAATAGAGCCCGTCGTTGTGCAGCGTCACACCGCCGGGAATCGTGGTCACATCGTCTCCGATGCCCGCGATCACCCAGGCGCCCGGAACGAATCGTTTGGCAAAACGCACTGTGTTGCTGCCCGATGCCTTCATGCCGAATGAGCCGCGCCAGTCGTCCAGCACGTTGTAGCCCTCCCGTGGGATGAGCAGCGTCACATAATCCGGAGCAGCAGGATCACCCGGCTCGGCATCACGCACCGGAGCCGAGATCATCACGTGGGTTGAATACGGCGACCCGGAGCTGAACGGATAATCGCCGTCAATCATGTAGCCACCGTCAACAGCACGTACGTCGCCCGGACGGGCGAATTGGTGCGGTGCCAGGAACGAGCCACCTGCTAGCGCCTCGCGCTGCACCTCCTCGGGCCAGTGTGCGGCCACTGTGGTGGTGTGCTGCGCCGCGAGCGCAAAACTCCACCCACTACCGGGGTTGCCCGTCGCGATCTCCACGATCACGGCCATCAGCACCGGCAAAGGCAGCTGCAGCCCGCCATATGCGCGCGGGGTGGTGATGTCGTACAACCCTTTTTCGAGCATTTTCCGGTGGATGCCGGCGGAGTAGATTCCGCGATCGTCCGCGGCATCCTGATCCTGCCGTAGCTCCTGGCGAAGCGCTCGTGCCGCGGCAATCACCATCTCGGCGTTGCGCTGTTCGGTCTCAGTCTGGAGCGACAGGTCGGAGAGCAGCGTGGGTGCGACGACAGACGACGATGTTGGTGAGAAAACCGATGAGGACACAGCACTTCTTTCGACGCGAAGAGGGGAGGATAGAAAATTGATCAAAGCTTTGACTAATCCTACGGGCTTCGCGGCAGTGGAACGAATGTCAGTGGAACACCGAGCGGGCGACCGCCGTCACCTCCACGGGCAGGCCGTCGGGCACGAACAGGGTGAGCACCGGCGGGCGCCACCAGGCCCGCAGGGAGACCGTGGCGCTCTGGCCGTCCACGGTCTCGGCGCGCGTGAGCGTCACGGACTCCAGCTCCGGATGCGGCGCCGCGGCCAGGTAGGCCGTGGCGGCGGCCCGGATCTCGGGTGTGGTGAGCGCGGCGTGCAGTTCGCCGGAGTCGATCGCGACCGCGTCGAGCGCGAACGATTCCGCACCGGCGAGCGCCGCGCCATCCGCCAGGGTGAAGAGCTTCTTGCGCTCGAGGTACAGGCTCGTGGCGGCGACCACGATCAGCACCACGACAAGCGCGAGGAAGCCGTAGAAGATGGTGAGCAGCAGGGTTGAGCCCTCCTCGCCCTGCACTCTGCGGCGGAGCCGTCGCATCGGCGCCCTCAGCCCTCGTGCCAGAATCTGGACACGGTCTGGGTCGCCGACGCCTCGAGCGGGATGCTCGCACCCCGAGACCGCGTGATCACCGCGGGCACAAAGGGCAGCGCCACCTGCACCCGCACCGTGACGGTGACCACGCTGCGCCGGGACAGGCAGACGGGCGCGCCCGCGCAACCGATGCTCACCTCGGCGTCGGCCGCGTCAATGCCGTAGTCGGCCAGCCCCACCAGCACCGCCCGCTCGGCCCGTGCTTCGGCCTCCGCCGGGGTGGGCGCCTGCACATACACGCGGGCGGCCTGCCGGGCGGCGCCCTCCACCGCGAACGCACCGCCCTGCAGCGCCGACATCGTCACGACGAGGTAGACCAGCGGCACCAGCAGGATTAGGCCGACGGCGATGAACTCCAGCGACGCGGAGCCCGTCTCTCCGGCGAGCGCCGCCCGCCACCCGGCCAGCAGTGCGCGCAGCTCAGTCATCCGCCAATCCCTCCACGGCCGCATGGCCTTCCACCTCCAAACCCCGATCCATGCCCAGCAACCCGAACAACGGCAGCGGGGCCACCACCCGCACCCGCACACCCGGCTGCCCGGCGACCTCGGTGTAGCTCGCCGAGACATCCGCGGCGTAGGCCGGTCCGAGCGCCGCCGTGATCAGGTCGCGGCTGCGCTCGGCACCGCGGTCTAGCCCGCTGTCGGCCAGGGCGGCATACCGGGCGCCTTCGGCGGCGGCGTCCAGCACTGTGTTGCGGATGTGCAGCGCCAGCGCCAGCTGCAGCACGGCGAGGGTGAGCGCGGTGAGCAGGGCGGTCACCATCATGAACTCGGCCACGGCCGAACCGCGTTCGGTGTCGCCCGGAGCACCGCGCCAGCCGCGGATCATGGCGCGTCAGATGCCGCTGACCCGGTCGATGGCCTGCTCGAAGATGCCGCTGAGGGCCGGTCCGGCCAGACCCCAGATGATCATGACGAGCCCGGCCGTCATCAGAGTGATGAGCACCCAGCCGGGCACGTCACCCCTCTCGTCGTGCAGCCAGGCGCGGATACGGTTTTGAAACTGGATGATGAGACTCACGGTGTCCTGCTTTCTTCTGGGTGGTGCACGGATGGTGCGGGGTGGTTCTGGTCGCACGGTTCGGGTATGCCTAGAAGCCGGCCTGCAGCACGAACAGGCCGGGGAAAATCGCGAACACGATGGTCATCGGCAGGATCAGGAACACCAGCGGCACCATCATCGCCACCTCTTTCTTGCCGGCGGCCTCGAGCAGGTGCCGCTTCGCTTCCTCGCGGCCATCCTGCGCCTGCGCCCGCAGCACCTCGGCTAACGGGGAGCCTCGGTCGATCGCGCCGACGACCTGGTCCACAAAACGGGTCAGCGAGGTGAGGCGCATCCGCCGGGACAGGTCGGTGAGCGCCGCGGTGACTGAGACCCCCGCGTGCACGTCGCCGACCACCCCGGCGAACTCACGCGAGAGCTCCCCCGAGGTGCTGCGCGCCACCCGCCGCAGGGCGTCGAGGATGCCTTCCCCGGCCGCGAGGGACAGGGTGAGGAATTCGAGGATGGTGGGCAGTTCGCTGTCCATCCGGGCCAGCCGTGCCGTCGCCGCCCGTTTCAGCACCGAGTCCCGCAGCACCACCCCCGCCGTGGCGGCGACGACAGGCGCGGCCAACTGCACGACCAGCGGCCAGGCCCGGCCGAGGGGTGTGCCGAGAATCGTGAGCAGCGCGGCGGCCAGGCCGATCAGGCCCCAGGCCAGCTGTTCGGAGCGGAACGCCTCGACCGAGCGTGCCGAGCCGGACTGGCGCAGGCGTCTGGCGATGACGTCGGCGCCGCCGAGCGCGCCGGCTAGGGCCTGGGCGAGTGCGGTGAACACCGGCGAGAACAGGGTGCCCAGCACGGGGATCGGGTCGACCGAGCGCCGGCCGACGACGATGCGCGCCTCCGCCGACACGTCGAGCAGGTACGGCGCCAACCGATTCGCGAGACGCGGCCGGCTGAGCCGCGGGGTGAGGCTCACCAGCGACCACAACCCGATGCCCAGCATCGACCCGAAAAAGGCGCCCCAGGCGATCGTGTTCATTGGAACCACCGGCGTTCCTCGGGCAGCCGCCCCAGCATCAGCATCACCCGGTAGGCCAGCACCGACACCGTGAGGCCGCCGAGGATGACGACGGTGCCCGCGGCGGTGTTGAAGGCTTGCGCGGCCTCCGGCCGAGAACTGATCAGGACGAGCACGATCCACGGCGCCGCGACACCGAGCCGGGCGGCATTGACCACCCAGGACTGCTTGGCCTCGACCTCGGCGCGCACGGCGGCATCCTGTCGCAGCCAGCTGGACAGGCTGCGCAGCACCACGGTGAGGTCGCTGCCGCCCACCTCCCGCGCCATCCGCAGGGTCTCGAGCAGGCGGTCGGCGAACGGGTCGGCGAGGGAGGACTTGAGCCGGTCGACGCTGTAGCCGAAGTTGCCGGTGGCCCGGTATTCGCGTTCGAACTCGGCGAACGCGGTGCGGGTGGCCACCGGCCCGGCCTGCGAGAGGCTGCTCACGGCGTCGGGCAGCGCCAGGCCGGACCGCACCGCCGAGACGAGGTGGTCGACGACGTCCGGCCACACCGTGCGGTTGAGCCGGCGCCTGGCCCTGGCCCGCCACAGCACCAGAAGGGTAGGCAGGATCAGCCAGGTCAGGCCGGCGACGACGGTGAGCGCCCGAACTCCGAGCAGCGCCTCGGCGAGCGCGGCGGCGGCCACGGCGAGCACCCCGGACAGCGTGGTGAACACCGACAGCGGCAGCGACCCGAACCCGGCCTGAGCCAGGCGGGCCCGCCAGCCGTCCAGCAGCCGGCCGCCCCTGTTCCCGGTGCGGGAGGCGGGCCACAGCAGCGGCGCGCTCATCAGCACCAGGCCGGCACCGAGGAGGCTGCCCAGCATGAGGATCATGCCGCTCCCCTCCGCAGAACCTCGGCGGGGTCCAGGCCGGCGGCCCGGAACTTGGCGAGTTTGGTGGGGAATCCTCCGGTGTGTTCGAGCACGCCGTCCTTCATCAGGAACAGCGGACTCGCCTCGATGGTGGCGCCGGTGAGTTGGCCGCTGGGCGCGATGATCTCGGTCACCCGGCGGCGACCGTGCCGGTCGATCTCGCAGTGCACGACGATGTCGATGCAGCCGGCCACGGTGGGCAACACGAAGGCGGAGTCGATGTTGCGCCCGGCCAGCAGGGGCAGCGTGGACAGCTTGCCCAGCGCATCCCTGGCACTGTTGGCGTGGATCGAACACATGCCGGGCAGGCCGCTGTTGAGGGCGATGAGCAGGTCGAGGCTCTCCGCCTCGCGCACCTCTCCTACCACCAGCCGGTCAGGGCGCATCCGCAGCGACTCCTTGATCAGCCGGCGCAGAGTGATCTCGCCCGCGCCCTCCAGGCTCGGCTGCCGGCACTGCATGGCCACCACATCGCGGGCGCCCACGCTCAGTTCGAAGGTCTCCTCCACGGTCACGATGCGTTCGGTGCGCCGGGTGGCCGACAGCAGCGCGTTGAGCATGGTGGTCTTGCCGGTGTGGGTGGCGCCGGAGACCAGGATGTTCTGCCCGCCGCGCACGCACACCCGCAGGAAGTCGGCGGCCGGCTGGGTGAGCGCGCCCAGCGCGACCAGCTGGGTGAGATCGCGGATGCGCCGGGTGAACTTGCGGATGTTGACCGACCAGTGCCGCTGGGTGATGTCGGGGATCACCACGTGCAGCCGGGATCCGTCGGGCAGGGACGCGTCGACGAACGGGGACGAGAGGTCGACGCGGCGGCCGGAGGCTTGCAGCATCCGCTCGACCAGGTCGCGCACCTCGCGTTCGGTGAGCACCATCGTGGTCAGCTCGGGCACGCCGTCCCTGGCAACGAACACCCGAGTGGGCGAGTTGATCCAGATCTCCTCGATCTCGGGGTCGTCGAGGAACGGTTGCAGGGCGCCGAAGCCGGTGAGCGCGGCGACCACCTCCCTGGCCGCCTGGAACTCGTCGACGATCAGCGGCATCGACCCGCCCAGCGCCCGTTCGCTGTACCGGCGCACCTCGTCGCGCACGTACTGGTCGGCCAGGGTGTCGTTGGCGGCCAGGTCGACGCCGTCGCGGCGCACGCGAAGCCGCACCTGCTCGGTGATGATGCGCACGGCCTCGCTCATGTAGGAATCCTGCGCCACGAGCGGTCCGCCGCGTGCGAGTTATCCACAGCCGGCCTTTTAGGGCAACTGGGCGCCCGAAATGTCGCCCCCTACTGGGGGTGCGCCAACCGACCGGATGCGCCGAATCGGCCCGGTCCGGGTTCTAGGTTGGGCATATGGCCCAGACCCCGCCACTGACTCCGCTTGCCCGCCTCCTGGCGAGCCGCGAAGATCGGCTGCGCCCCTGCCGTCTGGCCGACCACGACAGGGCGGACCGCAACGGTTGGGTCACCCTGCGCGTGTCGACGGCGCTGGGTCACCGCGGGTACTGCGGCGCGGCGCACGAGCAGGAAGACCTCGTCGAACGGCTGCTCTGACCGAGAACCTTCGGGTCGGCGGCCGCAACTGCCCCGGTCCGCACAGTCATCCGTCAGTCGTGGGCCAGCGCCGCCAGGTACCAGCGTTCGGCTTCGGGAGTCAGCAGGCCCGGACCGCCCAGCCGGCGCACGAGGGTGACGGCCGCCCCGTCGGCGAGCTCGGTGATGACGGCCTCGGCGTCGCCGGCCCGCACCAGGTCGAGTACCCGCCGGTGGCGTTCAGCCCGTTCGACCAGGGTCTCGCTCGCCGCACGGGCGCGCCGGTTCAGGTGCATCGTGAGCTGGAGCGCGAGTGAGCGGTAGCTGTGCTCCAGGCGGGAATGCCCGGCCAGGCCGACGAGCGCGAGGTGGAAGCGGTGGCTGTCTTCGGCGGCCGAGTCCTCGTCACCGTTGTGCGCGTTTTCGAGCATCTGCGCGAAGGCACCGTCGAGGCGCTCCAGTCGCGCAGGATCGGTGACCGGCACCCCGATCCGCACGGCCATCTCCTCCAGGGTGCGCCGGAGCGTGTAGATCTCGTAGACGTCCTGCGCGCTGAGCTCGGTGACGGTCACCCCGTGGTTGGGCACCGAGGAGAGCAACCCCTCCTCCTCGAGCACCCGCAACGCCTCACGCAGGGGCGACCTGGACACGCCGAGATCGGCCGCCAGCCGGCTCTCGATCAGCCGGCTGCCGGGGGCAAGCCGGCCGGAGGTGATGAGCCGTCGAACGGAGTCGGCCGCGCGCACTGTCGCACTGGCGGCGGGCAAGACCGCGATGTCACTCATGGTCAGATCCTCCCACGCTGCACTCCGGTGGCCGCACGCCCGCTCAGGCCCGTGGGGATCACGAGCGGCCGGCCGGTGCGCCGGTCGGGGACGATCTCGGCCTCGATCCCGAAGACCTCGGCCAGCACATCATGCGTCACGACCTCGGCTGGGGTTCCGGTGGTGACGATCCGGCCGTCCTTCATGGCCACAAGGTGGTCGGCGTGCTTGGCGGCCAGGCTGAGCTCGTGCAGCACCATCACGACCGTGACCCCGAGATTGGCGTGCAGCCTGTCCACCAGGTCGAGAACCTCCAGCTGGTGGGCCACATCCAGAAAGCTTGTCGGTTCGTCGAGCAGCAGCACGCCCGTGCGTTGGGCGAGGGCCATCGCGATCCAGGCGCGCTGCCGCTGGCCGCCGGAGAGTGAGTCGAGGTGCCGGTCGGCCAGCTCGGTCAGGTCCGCCGCCACGAGGGTCTCGCGCACGAGCTCCTCATCGCCGCGTGACCACTGGTCGTACCAGTGCCGGTAGGGGTCCCGGCCGCGCGCCACCAGATCCGCGACGGTGAGCCCCTCCGGGGCGACGGGTGATTGGGGCAGCATGGCCACGCGACGCGCGTACTGCTTGGTCTTGATCGATGCGATGTCGGTGCCGCCGAGCGAGATACGGCCGTCGTCGGCCGCGGCGAGTCGGCCGAGCGCCCGCAGCAGGGTGGACTTGCCGCAGCCGTTGGGCCCGATGACCGCCGTGATCGCCCGCTCGGGGAGGGTTGCGCTCACCCGGTCGAGCGCCACCCGGTCGCCATAGCGCACGGTCAGCCCGTCGATCACGAACTGATTCGACTCCGGCGGGCGGATGTCTACGCTCGCCTCGTCGGCGTCGGCGGCGGGCGGGCGAGGGGTGCTGTCGTGGGTCATGCTGACGCCTTTCGGCCGCGAACGAGCAGCCAGAGCAGGAACGGGGCGCCGACGGCCGCGGTGACGGCGCCGACGGGCAGGAGGATCGGGGCGAGCACGGTGCGGGCCACGATGTCGCTTCCGGCCACGATGAGGGCGCCGAGCGCCGCCGACACGAACAGCGGCGGGGTTGGAGCGCGGGACGCCATCCGCGCCAGGTGCGGGGCGACGAGCGCGACGAACGCGATCGGGCCGGCGACGGCCGTCGCCACGGAGACGAGCACCACGGCCACGACCAGCAGCGCGACGACGGCGGGCAGGGGGCGCAGGCCCAGCGACCGGGCGATGTCCGGGCCGAGCGACAGGGTCGCGAGCCGGGGCGCGAGCGGAACGAGCGCGAGCAAGCCGAGCACGGTCACCGTTCCCGCCGCCGTCAATTCGGGCCACGACCGACCGTTCAGAGAGCCGGTGAGCCACACGTTCGCCCTGGCCGCGTCGTCGATGCTGGCCGCGATCATCATCCAGCTCACCAGGCCGCCGAAAAAGGCCGACACGCCAACGCCCACGAGGATCGGCTGTACCCCGCCGGCATCCACGACGCGCAGCACCAGGGCGACGAGCGCGGCGGCGGCGAGCCCTCCGACCACCGCGGCGATGGGCACCCCGACGGACCGGAGCAGACCGGCGGCCTGGCCGCTCGTGCCGCCGAGCACGATGACCGCGACGGCGCCGGCGCTCGCCCCGGAGGTGACCCCGAGCAGGTCGGGGCTGGCGAGGGCGTTGCGGGCCGTGGTCTGCACGATGGCACCGGAAATGCCCAGGGCGGCACCGATGACGAGGGCGAGGATGGCTCTGGGCAGCCGGAGGGTGCTAACGATGAGTTCCTCCCGCGGTGTGCCGCCGCCGAGGATCACCTCGACGACTCGCATGGGGGTGAGCGCGAAGTCGCCGATGCCGAGCGAGACGACGGCGATGACCACGGCCAGGGTCAGGGCAACGACCGACACCACGAGCAGGCGGGGGCGCACTTTCACCGAGAGTGGGCCGAGCCGGATGACGCTCACGAGAGGGTCCGTGCTCTGGGTGCTCTGGGGCGGCGGCGGCGGCGGGCGGCCGAGATCACCAGCAGCAGGAAGGCCGGCCCGCCGAGGACCCCGAGGGTGATCCCGACCGGCAGCTCGGCCGGGGCCACGACCACCCGTCCCACGATGTCGGCGAGCAGCACCAGAAGAGCTCCGGCCGCGGCGGAGAGCGGGATCACAGCGCGCTGGTCGTCACGGCAGAGCCGTCGAACGAGGTGCGGGGCGACGAGGCCCACGAAGCCGAGCGAGCCGATGCAGGCGACGGCGCCACCCACCAGCAGGACCACCGCAGCGAGTCCGAGTGCCCGCGTCCCGGCCAGATTCCGGCCGAGGCTGCGGGCGATGTCATCGCCGAGGGCGAGGGCATTGAGCGCGGGCGCCTGCGCCACGGCGAGGATGAAGCCGACAACGAGGAACGGCCAGACCACACCGAGGGCCTCCGTCCCGCGCCCGCCGGCCAGAGAGCCGACGGTCCAGAACCTGTAGACGTCGAGCGTGGCGGTGTCCAGGAGCAGGATGACCCCGGTCACGGCGCTGAGCAGCGCGGAGATAGCCGCACCGGCGAGCACCAGCGAAGCCGGTCCGGCATCCCGCCGTCTGGTCGCCAGGGTGCCGAACACCGCCACAAGCACGGTACCGGTCGCGGCCCCCGCGAACGCGAACCACAGGTAGCCGAGCGGAGTCGTCACGCCCAGGAGCGAAACGGCCAACACCACGGCGAGCGCTGAACCCGCGGTGACGCCGAGCAGGCCAGGGTCGGCCAGGGGATTGCGGGTGTGCGCCTGCACCAGGGCACCGCCAATCGCGAGGGCTGCGCCGCCCACGATGCCCAGCAGGGTGCGCGGCACCCGCTGGCCGAGCACGATGGTCTGCGCTTCCTCCCCCGCGGTGCCGGTGAGGGCGCCGAAGACGGTGGCCGGATCGAACTGCCGGGTTCCGATCAACAGGCTGATCACCGCGACGACCACGACGGCCAGAACGACGAGCACCCCGACGAGCGCCACGCGGGTCAGGCTCGCCGAGGGCACGCTGGAGGGTGTCGCTGTCACGGGAAGGCCGAGGGTCAGAAGGTGGCGTAGAGCGCTTCGACCACGTCGAGTGCGTGCATCGCTGTGATCGGACCGCCCTCGTGGGTGGACTTGTCTGACCGCACGACGTGCCCGGCCTGCACTGCCGGCAGTTGGGTCCACAGCGGGTTCGCCTGGGTGGCGGCCCACTCGTCGGCGACGTTCACCAGCGCGACGATTCCGTCGGCATCCTTGAACGCGTCGAAGAGCTGTTCCGGCCCGGACTCCACGCCGTCGCCGGTCGCGATGGCCTCGGCGAACGCGGCGCTCGGCGCGGCGCCGACATCCTGCAATACGGTGGACAGCAGGCGGTTCGGGCGCACCTGCGATCCGTCGGCGTCAGTGCCCAGCGGCACGACGAGCGTGGTCGCGATGACATCGGCGTAGGTGGCCGCCACGTCGGCGACCCGCGCGTCGTACTCCGCGATGAGGGCCTCGGCGGTGGCCGTGGTACCGGTCGCCTCGCCCACCAGGAGCAGGTCCTGCTGCCAGGTGGAGACGTCCTGTTCACCGATCGCGAGCACCGGCGCGATCGCGGTGAGCTCGTCGAGGATCGGTTCGACGTCGTCCGAGCGACTGATGATGAGGCTCGGCGCGGCTTCGGCGAGCGCCTCGATGTTGATCTCGTCGGCCAGGAAGAGACCCGTCGCGCCGTTCTCCTCGGCAAGGGAGCGGGCGTCGGCGAGCGGGGACTCCAGCTCGAGGGCGCCTTCCTCCTCGATCGGGAACCCCACAACGGGCAGCTCCAGCGCCAGGGCGATATCGAGGTCGCGGCGTCCTTCGATGACCACGACGGAGTCGATCTGTTCCGGCACTGTGATTTCTCCGAGGACCGTGTCGACGGTGCGCCCGCTACCGGCATCGGCATCCGCCGGGGCGCCCGCGCTGCAGCCGGCGAGGAGGGCGATCGTGGCCGCGGAGGCGGCGAGTCCAGTGAGGATTCGGGCAGGGCGGAAGTCCGCGGGCAAGATGGGCATAAGGCAAGGCTAACCTACATTGTCGACAGAATTGGGAACGAGACGGCTTTTCCGGTCAGCCTGCGCCTCGCGCCCTAGACTGGAGCCGCACTCGCGGGAGTGGTGAAATTGGTATACACGCAGGTTTTAGGTACCTGTGCCGTAAGGCGTGAGGGTTCAAGTCCCTTCTCCCGCACCGACGAACACCGGCTATCGACCCATCTGAAGTCGTGCGCTGTTCGCTTCCAGGAACTCCCTCACAATTCTGGCCACCGGAATTTGCTTAGGTTAGGATTGCCTTACTCGCAAACCAAGCAGATCGGTTCCTCCCATGAACACGACCCCGCACACTCTTGACCAGCAGCCGAGCCTGGCCGATTATCTTCGCGCCAGCTCGAGCGGCCAGCACCGTGACACCGAGACGCGTTCGTTCATTACCGAGTTGATGAGCGGCGATCTGTCGCTCGCCGACTACACCCGATACCTCGGCCAGTACGCCTGGGTCTACGAAGCCCTCGAACAGCTCGTCGACCGGGTCTCCCAGGTCGACCGCATCGAAATCTTCGACCCGGCCCTCGACCGGCTGCCGGCGATCGAAAGCGACCTGGCCGCGCTCGGGGTGCAGGACTGGCGCCGCGAGCATCCCCCGCTCCCGTCGACCACCGAATACATCTCCCACCTGCAGTCCCTCACCAGCGCCGACAGCGTGCGGTGCCTGGCCCACCACTACACCCGCTACCTCGGCGACCTATCCGGCGGCCAGGCCATCGCCGCCCTCGTCGCCCGCCACTACGGCGCGGCCCCTGAGCAGCTGGGTTTCTACAGGTTCGACGCGATCAACAATATCGTGCAGTACAAGCGCGCCTACCGCGACCGGCTGAACGCCCTGCCGCTCGCGCCCGCCGATGTCGACACCCTGGTGGCCGAGGTCGATGCGGCCTTCACGTACAACGGCGCCGTTTTCGACGGGTTGGCGCGCTAGGCCATGTTGCGCACCGCGGCACTGGACGGCCAGCTCAGCGACTTCGTCGCGAGCGCGGGTGTCGTGGTGTTCTACCTGCTCGTCTGGGCGCTCGTGTTCGCGGGAACCGCCCTGTTCCTGGGCGTGTTCATCCCGTTCATCACGGGTGACTCCCTCCTGTTCGGCGCCGGGCTCGTGGCCGCCTCCACGTCGAGCCTGAACATCATCGTGCTCGCCGTCGGCGTCGGCATCGCCGCGTTCCTCGGCGATCAGGTGGGTTTCCTCCTCGGCCGGCGCTACGGCCGCGGCTATCTCGACAGGCGCGGCGGCCGGCGCACCCAAGTGGCGATCGTGAAGACCGAGTCGTTCTACCTGAAATACGGCTGGTGGGCCGTGGTGGTGGCCAGATTCATGCCGTGGGCGCGGGTCTTCGTTCCCGTGGTCGCCGGCGTCGGGCGCATGAATTACTACAAGTTCCTCTCCAGCAACCTGGTCGGAGCGCTCGCCTGGGGAGTGGGCATCACGCTCACCGGGTACTACGCGGCCGCGATCCCCGGGGTGAAAAGCGCCGCGTACATCATCGCGGGCTTCTTCATCACAGCGTCGATTGTGTTCGGTCTGCGCACCTGGTTCGCCGACCGTGCGCACAACCGCCTCGCCATGCGCACGAGCACCGGACCTCACAACACATTGGGGGGTTAGCCCACCCCTTCATCAGGC
The DNA here is from genome assembly GCF_026151165.2 of Cryobacterium sp. SO2. Classification (NCBI taxonomy): domain Bacteria; kingdom Bacillati; phylum Actinomycetota; class Actinomycetes; order Micrococcales; family Microbacteriaceae; genus Cryobacterium; species Cryobacterium sp. SO2. The sequence continues at coordinate 1,139,470 of NZ_CP117849.1, read as the reverse complement.
CTTCCCTGTGAATTACGCGGTAACCTGTAGCGACGCACGCGATCACCGCCGACTGGCCGATCTAGCCGCCGACGACTGGAGTTTTCTTCGTGATTAACACCGCACTCATCCCGTGGCTCGACCCGGAGATCCTTATCAACGGATTCGGGCCCTGGGCGTTGCTGGGCGTGTGTGCGATCGTCTTCGCCGAGACCGGCCTCCTGATCGGATTCCTCCTCCCCGGTGACACGCTTCTGGTGATCACCGGCCTGTTCGTGTTCTTCGACATCATCAAGATCGACATCTGGTGGGTGGCCCTGGCCATCGGCGGTGCCGCGTTCCTCGGTGGCGAGGTGGGCTACCTGATCGGGCACCGCCTCGGCCCGCGGGTGTTCGAACGCAAGGAATCCGGCCTGTTCAGCGTCAAGAACGTGCAACGCACGAACGCCTTCTTCGTCCGCTTCGGCGGCTTCGCCGTGATCGCCGCCCGCTTCGTGCCGATCGTGCGCACCTTCGCCCCTGTGGCCGCGGGTGTCGGGCACATGGACTACCGCAAGTACAGCCTGTATAACTTCATCGGCGCCATGATCTGGGGCGCCGGCCTCACCTTCTTCGGCTACTTCCTCGGCTACATTCCGCCGCTGGCCGACTTCGTGCGCGACTACATCGACCTGATCCTGCTCGGCGCCGTCGTGATCACACTGATCCCCACCATTTACCACTACATCCAGTCCATGGTGAAGGCCCGCCGCGAGGCGCGCGCCGGCACCAGCGTCGACCCCGAGAAGCTCGTGCTCGACCCCGAGACCTTCGACACCAACAACGACGGCAAGCACGAGGCCTGACGCCCCGCAGCCTGCGCGGTTGGAGTTGCGCTAGCGGTGCGAGTGGTGCTCGTGTTCCGCATCCGCCGCATGATCGGCCGGTTCGAGCTGGAACGTGGAGTGCTCGACGTCGAAGTGGTGCGACAGGCACTCGGATAGTTCGCTCAGCAGCTCACCCGACCTGCCGGCGGCCAACAGTTCGGGTTCGACCACAACGTGGGCGCTGAACACGTGCGAGCCCGAGGTGATCGCCCACACGTGCACATCGTGCACCGCCACGACGCCCACGGTGCCCTCCAGGTGCTCCCGGATGGCGCGCACATCGGTGTCGGCCGGAACCGACTCGCTGAACACCCGCACGACGTCCCGCAGCAGCCCGAAGGCGCGGGGCACGATCATCGCGGCGATGACCAGCGACGCAATGGCGTCGGCCTGGGCGAAGCCCGTGGTGAGGATGACGATGGCGGCCACGATCACGGCCACCGAGCCCAGCGCGTCACCCAGAACTTCGAGGTAGGCGCCGCGCATGTTGATCGAGCCGGCGGCGGCGGGGCGCAGCAGCAGGATCCCGACGACGTTCGCGACGAGGCCGATCACGGCGACCACAAGCATCGGGGCGGCCAACACTTCCCCGGGGTCACCGGCGATCAGCCGGCTGATCGCGCCGACGACGACGAAGCCAGCCACAACCAGCAGGATCAGGCCATTGAGCAGCGCGCCGAAGACTTCGGCCCGCTGGTAGCCGAAGGTCTGCCGGTCGGTGGCCGGACGAGCGGCGACGATAGTGGCGGTGAGCGCGATGATCAAGCCGGCAAGGTCGGAGAACATGTGGCCGGCATCGGCCAGCAGCGCCAGGGATCCGGTGAACCAGGCACCCACGGTCTCGACGACCAGCACCGCCGCGACGAGGCCGATCGCGATCGACAGGCGAGCGCGATTATTCGTCGATGCGGATGCGTGATCGTGGCCCATGCTTCAACGCTACGAGGCCGCACCGGCGAAAGCCAGCCCGGCCGCTAGTTGGGAATGAGTGCCGTTCTCAGCAACTGAGGTTGACCTAACCTCACGGACGGCACAGCCTGGTCAGCCGGCCAAAAGCTCGGTGAGAACCGGGCCGAGCGCCGCGAACGCGATCGCACGGTGGCTCTCGGCGTTCTTCACGTCGGCGGGCAACTCGGCGGCCGACACGTCGTGTCCGTCCGGCTGGAAGATCGGGTCGTACCCGAAGCCGCCGCCGCCGGCGGCCTCGCGCAGGATGCGCCCCGGCCACTCCCCCGTGACGGCCCGTTCCACACCGTTCGGCAGGGCCAGCGCGGCCACGCAGGTGAAGTGGCCGGCGCGGTGTTCGTCGCTCATGTCGCTGATCTGCCAGAGCAGCAGTCGCAGGTTCTCCTCGGAGTCCCTGGCCGGGCCGCCCCAGCGGGCGGAGAAGATGCCTGGGGCGCCGCCCAGCACGTCCACGCAGATGCCGGAGTCGTCGGCGATGGCCGGCAGTCCGGTGTGCGCGGCTGCGGCGCGCGCTTTGATCAGCGCGTTCTCGGTGAAGGTCGCGCCGTTCTCAATCGGCTCCGGGCCGTCGTAGGCCAGCACGTCGAGGTCGGGCAGCATGGGCGCGAGGATCCGGCGCAGCTCCTCGACCTTGTGGGCGTTGTGGGTGGCGAGAACGACGCGCATGTCAGCGACCCAGGGTGGTCTTCTGCAGGTCGGTGAGGGTGATCGCACCGGCGAGAGCGAGGTCGAGCAGGGAGTTGAGCTCGGTGCGGTCGAAGGGGGCGCCCTCGGCCGTGCCCTGAACCTCGATGAACTTGCCGCGGCCGGTGACGACAACGTTCATGTCGGTCTCGGCGCGCGAGTCTTCGGTGTAGGCCAGGTCGAGCATCGGCACCCCGGCGATGATGCCCACGGAGACGGCGGCGACGCTGTCGGTGAGCGGCTGGGCCTTCTGGGCGATGAACTTCTTCTCGCGGCCCCACTCGAGGGCGTCGGCCAGGGCCACATACGCGCCGGTGATCGCGGCGGTGCGCGTGCCACCATCCGCCTGCAGCACGTCGCAGTCGATGACGATGGTGTTCTCGCCGAGCGCCTTCATGTCGACGACGGCGCGGAGGCTCCGGCCGATCAGTCGGCTGATCTCGTGGGTGCGGCCACCGATGCGGCCCTTGACCGATTCGCGGTCCATCCGGGAGTTGGTCGAGCGGGGCAGCATCGAATACTCGGCGGTGACCCAGCCCTTGCCCTTGCCGGCCATCCAGCGCGGCACACCGTTGGTGAACGACGCCGTCGCGAGCACCTTGGTGCGCCCGAAGGAGATCAGTGCGGAGCCTTCGGCCTGGTCGCTCCAGCCACGTTCGATGGTGACGGGGCGCAGCTGGTCGTTGGTGCGGCCATCGGCGCGCAGGATGTCGGTCACGGGTTCTCCTTGAAAAAACGCGGTGTGGTGGACGACGCGGCCAGTCTGGCCACCTCGCTGAGACTGATGGTGCCCGTGGCGACCAGGTCGACCCTGGAGATCTCCGGGCCGAGCAGGCGATGCGCCAGGCGGAGGAAGTCGTCGGCGCTGTCGCCGGTGGCCTCGTAACGGTAGGTGGGCGGTGCGATCTCGACGCGTTCGAGGCCCTGCCCCACCAGGGTCCGGTAGACGTCGTTCGCGGTCTCGGTGTGGCTGGACACCAGCGTCACGGAGTCGCCCATGACATAGGAGATCACGCCGCGCAGGAACGGGTAGTGGGTGCAGCCGAGCACGAGCGTGTCCACGTCGGCGGCCTTGAGCGGGGCGAGATATTCCTCGGCGACCCGCAGCACCTCGTCGCCCGTGGTGACACCGGATTCGACGAATTCCACGAAGCGCGGGCAGGCCTGGGAGAACAGTTGGATGTCGGTCGCGGCGGCGAAGGCATCGTTGTAGGCCCGGGAGTTCACGGTTCCCGCCGTGCCGATGACGCCGACCCGTTTATTACGCGTGGTGCCCACGGCACGGCGCACGGCTGGTTGGATCACCTCGATCACGGGAACGCTGTAACGCTCCCGGGCATCGCGCAACACGGCGGCCGATGCGGTGTTGCAGGCGATTACCAGCAACTTCACATCCTGGGCCACCAGGTCGTCGAGAACCTCGAGCGCGTACTCGCGCACATCGGCGATCTTCTTCGGCCCGTACGGCGAATGGGCCGTATCGCCGATGTAGAGGATCGACTCGTTGGGCAGTTGGTCCTTGATAGCCCGGGCGACGGTCAGTCCGCCCACGCCGGAGTCGAAAATCCCAATCGGTGCATCCGTCACGACCACCAAGCCTAGCCGGGTCCGGCATCGGCCCCGGCGTGACACCGCTATATGCCCAGAACGCTCCAACGTACGTGGAGACGTATATACCCGTAACTACACTCGGCATGTGGGCCAGGTCAACCAGACAGAGCCCGCACCGGAGACGTCCCTCGCGCCGTCTGAGGAGATGATCGTCATGAATGATCGAGTCGTAATCACCGGACTGGGAGCCCTCACGCCGCTCGGCAACTCGTGGAGCGAAACCTGGGACGGCCTGACCAACGGTCGCAGCGGCGTCGCCCGCATCACCCAGTTCGACGCCACCGACCTGCCCACCCAGATCGCCGGCGAGGTCAAAGACTTCGACCCGGCCACCCGGATGTCGATCAAGCAGGTCAAACGCGCCTCCCGGGCCTCGCAGATGTCCATCGCCGCCGCACGTGAGGCCGTCGCCGACGCCGGGTTCGGTACGTCGATGGAGGGCATCCACACCGCCGTCATCGTGAACAGCGCCGTGTCCGGTTACGCCGAGATCCAGGATGCCACCGAGCACGTCAATGCCGGCAGCGCCCGCCGAATCTCCCCCCGCTTCGTTCCGCAGTCGCTGATGAACATGGCCGCCTGCGAGATCGCCATCGACCTGGGTGTGCACGGCCCGGTCAATGCCAGCGCCCTGGCCTGCGCGAGCGGCGCCTACGCCCTGCTCGAAGCCCGCACCATGCTCGTGATGGGAGACGCCGACGTGGTCATCGCCGGCGGCGTCGAAGCGGCAATCACCCCGGTCATGTTCGCCGGGCTGAACGCCATGCACGCCGCGTCCACCCACAACGAGGAGCCCACCGAGGCCAGCCGCCCGTTCGACGCGAACCGCAACGGGCTCGTCTTCGGCGAGGGCGCCGTAGTTTTCGTCATGGAGCTGCTCTCGCACGCCCGTGCCCGCGGAGCGCGGGTATACGCCGAGGTCCTCGGCGGCGCCCTCACCAGCGACGGTTTCAGCATTGTGGCCCCCGACCCGACCGGTCAGTACGCCAGCCAGGCCATCACCCGGGCCCTGGACAAGAGCAAGCTCAACCCGGCCGACATCGACATGATCGTGGCCCACGGCACCTCCACCCAGGCGAACGACAAGGCCGAGACCCTCGCCATCCGCCAGTCGCTGCGTCACTTCGCCGACAAGATCTCGATCACCGCGCCCAAGTCGATGACCGGCCACATGATCGGCGCCGCCGGCGCGCTCTCCGCCCTGGTCGGCGCGCTGTCGATCAAGAACGGCATCGTGCCGCCGACGATCAACCTGCGCACCCCCGACCCGGAGTGCACCCTGGACTACACGCCGCTCACCGCGCGCATCCAGCCCATCAAGCACGCTCTGGTGAACGCCTTCGGCTTCGGCGGCCAGAACTGCATCGTCGCCTTCGGCGCGCTGTAAGCACTGCGTCGGCAACGGACAGGTGTGCAGCGGGCGGCCAGCCCCGGCGGTGCCGGGGCGGCTAGGCTTCTCGCGTGACCGAGTCTTCTGCACTACGAACCGACCGCTATGAACTCACCATGGTGGATGCCGCGATCCAGAGCGGCACCGCGAACCGCGAGTGCATGTTCGAGGCCTTCGCCCGGCGGCTGCCCGCGGGCCGGCGCTACGGGATCGTCGCCGGAACCGGCCGCCTGCTCGACCTGATTCGCGACTTCCGCTTCGGCGACGCCGAACTCGACTGGCTGCGGGACAACAACGTGGTGCGCCCGCCCACCCTCGACTGGCTCGCGGACTACTCCTTCAACGGCAACATCTGGGGCTACCGGGAGGGCGACGCCTACTTCCCCGGCTCCCCGCTCATTCAGGTCGACGGCACCTTCGCCGAGTGCGTCGTGCTCGAAACCCTCATTCTCAGTGTGCTCAACTACGACAGCGCCGTGGCCAGCGCCGCCGCCCGCATGGTGTCGGTGAGCCTGGGCCGGCCGCTGGCCGAGATGGGGTCTCGCCGCACCGGCGAATACTCCGCCGTGGCCGCCGCCCGCGCCGCGTACATCGCCGGCTTCGCCTCAACCAGCAACCTCGAAGCCGGCCGCAGCTGGGGCATCCCCACCATGGGCACCGCCGCGCACTCCTTCACGCTGTTGCACGACAGCGAGGAGGACGCCTTCCGCGCCCAGGTCGACGCGTTCGGCGCCTCGACCACCCTGCTTGTGGACACGTACAACATCGAGCGCGGCATCGAGCTGGCCGTGCAGGTCGCCGGCCCCGGGCTCGGGTCGATCCGCATCGACTCCGGTGATCTGCCCACCGTGGCGGCGGCGGCCCGCGCCCAACTCGACTCCCTCGGCGCCGTGAACACCGGCATCACCGTCACCAGCGACCTCGACGAGTTCTCCATCGCCGCGCTGTCGGCCTCGCCGGTGGACGCGTTCGGCGTGGGCACCTCCCTCGTCACCGGCTCAGGCGCCCCGGCGGCCGGCATGGTCTACAAGCTCGTGGCGCACAAGAACGCCGCAGACGAATGGGTGTCTGTGGCGAAGACGTCGGCGTCGAAGGCATCCGTCGGCGGTCGCAAGAATGCGGTGCGGCGCCTCGACGCCACCGGCACCGCCCGCGAAGAGGTCGTGCTGGTGGATGCCGGAACACCGGCCGCCACTGCGGCCGACGGTTCCCCGGCGGAAGACGGCACCGTGGAACGGTCGCTGCTGGTGCCGCTGATGGTGGACGGCGTTGTCGACGACCGCTATCTCGGCGCCGCCGGCACGCGCCTCGCCCGCGAACACAATGCCGCGGCGATGCGCGAACTGCCGATCGACGCGTTCCGGCTCGGCCGCGGCGACGCCGTCATCCCCACGGTCTACCGCTAACGTTCACGCCATCGGCCGCGTGTGACGGGGTTGCGGCGATACGCGGGCAAGGCGCCGGTTCGCGGGTGGCGCGCCACCCGCGCAACGGCGCGTAACCCGCGCAACGAAGTGCGCGGACGCCCGGAGCGCGAGCGGGTGCGCTCTAGTCCTGCTTCATCTTTTCGTAGATGGCCTTGCAGGTCGGGCAGACCGGGAACTTCTCCGGGTCGCGTCCCGGCAACCACTTCTTGCCGCACAGCGCCTTGACCGGCTTGCCGGACAGCGCGGACTCGAGGATCTTGTCCTTCGGCACGTAGTGGGAGAAGCGTTCGTGGTCGCCGGGCTCGATCTGCTCCTGGTTGAGGAGTTCTTCGAGTTCGCGGTCGAGGGTGGATGTTCCGCCACCGGTTCCTGGGCCCTGGCCGGGGTCTGCGATGCTCGCGCGAGTGTCGTGTGTCATGTCTTCAAGTGTATGCAGCTACGCGCGCAATGCGGAGGAGAGCATCTCCGGGCCACGGCGTTCGAAGGTCCGCGAACCCAGCCACACCCCGCCGATGAGCATCAGCAGTCCGATGCCCAGCCCCCAGTACAGGGCCGGCAGGTTCCAGATCGGGTCGACGAAGATTCCCAGCACGGCGCAGACGATGGCCGGCAGGGCCACGACGATCGAGCCCACGAAGGTGAACGACTGGATGACCGCCGCCGCGGTGTCCGAGGACTGCGGCTGGGCGAACGGGCTGTCGCCGGGCTTCGTGGCCGGGTACGGGAACCGTGCCGACGTGAAACTCGAGAAGCCCAGTCCGGCGAGCAGGATGCAGGTGCTCACGCCCAACAACCCGGGCAGCACCGCCCAGTCGCCGTACACGCCGACGCTGATGGCCGAGCCGAGACCGATCAGCGGGATACCCACGAACAGGGCCGGAACGAGCCGGCCGACCCGGTCGGCCACGCCGCGCGGACCGGACACCACGTGCAACCAGATGGCGGTGTGGTCGTAGGCGACGTCATTGTGCAACGTCCAGCCGAGGAACACGCACATGAGGGGAACCGGCACCAGGGCCAGGTATTCGAAGGGGACCCCGGCCACCGCGAGCGGCAGGATCACCAGCACCGGCACGATCGGGATCATGACCAGGGAGACCCAGTAACGCGGGTCGCGACCCCAGTAGGTGATGCTGCGAGCGGCGATGGCGCCGATCGGGTTATGCGGCATCCGGTCGAACCAGCCCAGGCCGCCGTAGGCGCGGGCCTGCGCTTCGCGGCCGGGCGTGACGAGCATCCGTGCCACGAGTCCCTGCCAGGCCAGCCACAGCAGGTACACAGTCGCTGAGGCGATGACCAGGCGCAGGAGAGAGGTGCCCCAGTCCCCCGCGGCCGCATCGCCGGGCACGGCCCACGCCGCGCCGAGCGGCGTCCAGCCGAGGATGGCCGCGAACCCGCCGAGCAGGTCGAGGCCGTAGTGGCTCCAGTCCACGTTGAGCAGCAGCACGACCACTGGCGTGATCATGACGATGAGCAGGATGCCGACGATGCCGGTGAACTCGCGGGCCCGCCTGGTGGAGAGCAGGAACGCCGCGATGGAGGTGCTCACCCTGGACGCCAGCATGCAGGTGGCCAGCAGCAGCGCCGCCGCGAGGATCGCCAGCAGGGTCTCCCCCGGGCCGCGGGACCAGGTCACGATGGTTCCCACGAGCACGAGCGCCAGCGTGGTGGCAGGCACCCCGACGAGCGAGGTGACGGCGAGGCCGAACGCCAACTGTTTGTTGGGGATGCCCATGGTGGAGAACTTGCGCGGGTCCATGCTGTCGTCGACGCCGAAGATCAGCGGCACGAGGAAGAAGCCGAGCACCACCAGCGAGCCGACCACGATGAGGCCGTCACGGATGGTGCCGATGTCGTCGACGAAACGGAAGGCGATGAGCATCGCCACGAGCGCAGCGGCCACGAGCAGTCCGTAGACAAGCCCGAGCACCACTCCCACAACCTGCCAGGGGCTACGCCGGAAGAGATTGGCGAGGAGCCTCAGCTTCAGTCCGAGAAATTGTGCAACCACTCCAGGCCCTCCGCAACCTTGCGTCCGCCGGCCAGGTCGACGAAACGTTCTTCGAGCGACGCGTTGCCGCGCACCTCGTCGATGGTTCCGGACGCCAGGACCGAGCCCTGCACGATGATCGCCACGTGGTCGCAGACCCGCTGGATGAGGTCCATACCGTGGCTGGAGAGAATCACGGTTCCCCCGCTGGCGACGTAGCGCTGCAGGATCTCGGTGACGTTCACCGCCGACACCGGGTCGACGGACTCGAACGGTTCGTCGAGCACCAGCACCCGGGGCGAGTGGATCATGGCGCAGGCGAGCGCGATCTTCTTGGTCATGCCGGCCGAGTAGTCGGCCACGAGGCGGTTGAGCGCACTCTCCAGCCCAAAGGCGGCGGCGAGGTCGGCGGAGCGTGCCCGCACGGTCTCGCTTTCGAGGCCACGGAGAACACCGGAGTAGTAGAGCAGCTGCGCGCCGGTGAGCCTGTCGAAGAGGCGCAGCCGGTCGGGCAGCACCCCGATGACGCGTTTGGCGGCGATGGGGTCTGCCCACACGTCGATTCCGTGCACGTTGATGGTGCCGGAGTCGGGCCGGAGCAAACCGGTGATCATCGACAGGGTCGTGGTCTTGCCTGCCCCGTTGGGGCCGACGATGCCGTAGAACGATCCGGAGCGCACCTCGAGATTGACGCCGGCGACGGCGACGTTCTGGCCGAAGCGCTTGTTGAGCCCGCTGACGGCGATCTCCACGGGGGCATCCGCTCGGATGCCGGTGGATACGCCGGTGCGCGGGGCGATCGGCTTGCGGATGACGGGCGCCACGCGCGGAGCCGGCGGGGTGACCAGCGCGGGTGCATCAGCCGCAGCAGCGACAGCCGCAGGTGCGACGGGAACCTCTGCGGCGGGCTCTGGCGTGACGGGTGCTTCTGTGACGGGCACCGCGGGCTGCACCAGCGTGGCCGGTTCGGTCGCGGGTGCCGGCTTCTCGGCAGGCCGGTTGAAGCGCCAGAACGGCCGACGCTGCGGCCGGGCGGACTCGGCAACGGAGGGGGCGGTCTGCGGAACCGGGGGCACCTCGACCTGGTCGGCCTCGGCTGCCGGCAGCGTCATGACCGTGGTCCCGTCGCCGGCGTCAGTAGTGGGCTCACTGGAGTCGACGGGCGCACTCTCGGCAGGCTCGCTGCCGGTCGGTGCGACCGCGTCCGTGTCCGTGTCCGTGTCCGTGGGCACGCTCTCGACGGCGACGTCCTCCGTGCGGGTGGGCACCTCGACCGCGGCGTCGGTGCCGGCGTCCGCAACGATGGTGTCGTCAGCGGCAGGGTTCTCAACGGCGGTGTTCTCGGCCGCGGACGCCCGCGCTGCAGCAGCGGCCGAGGCGGCCGCGGTTGCCGCTCGTGCTGCGGCGGTGGCGGCGGACCTGGCCGCTGCAGCCTTGGCCGCGGCCGACTTGGTCGCGGCAGCGCGGGCCGCACCCGCCTTGGTGGCGGATTCGGACTTCGCGGCGGCGGCCTTGGCTGCTGCGGCCTTGGCGGCAGCCGAACGGCCGGCGGTCGAGCGAGCGGTACTGGCCGGCGGGGTCGTCGAAGCGGCTGAAGTCGCGTTCTGGTCGACCGAGTCGGTTGCGTCGGTCGTGGAGCCCACGGCGGAGGTCGGGGCCGCAACGGCGCTCGTCGCGGCAGCCTCGATGGCGTCGGCGGTGTCTGCCGTTGAGGTCGTGGTGGCCGGCAACCGGGTGGCCTTGGCCACGGGCGGCTTGGCTGACGTTCGCGCCGGAGTCTTGCGGGCCGCCGGCGTGCGCGACACCGTGACCCGTTCGGCGGCCGTCGCCGGTTCGGTGCGGTCGGCGGCGTCTGCCCCTTCCGCCAGCACGGCGGCGTCCGGCTGGGCGGATGCCGCGGCCGCGGCCGGCTTCTTCTTGGCCGGAGCGCGGGTGCCCGAGGTCGCACGGGGAGTGGCTGGGGTGCGCGGTGCGCGGGTCGTGCTGCGCGCCGGCTTGACCGGGGTCGCGCCGTCAGCGGCAGATTCTGCGGGCGCGTCGGACGTCGCATCCGTCGTGCTCACGCGCGTCGCGGTCGTGCGCGGCGTGCGACGGACGGGGGTCTTGCGGGGCGGCTTCGCGTCGGTGGTCGGCGCGGCCACAGAAGGAGTTGCAGGCTCATGGGGGCGGTCCGCAGGGGTGCCCGTTTCAGGGGCACTACCCTCGCGTTCCGGCTCCGTATCGGGAACGGGCAAGACCGGGGTCCGCTCGTCAGGCTCGGAGTTCGGAGGCACTGGAGTCACCCCGCTAACCTACCAAGGACCGTCTGACCTCGCTGGGTCCACACCGTGTTCGGCGGCGGATTCCCACACAATTCGCCGACTATTTTTCTGATCGGAAGCGAACCGGCGCAGCCCCTCGATCGTCACGATCCGGACACGCATTGTGGGGTCTCTTCCCCCGGAACAGGCTATTCAGCTAGTCTGAGGGTGGCATAACGGAGTGTCTATACGTGAACTTAGGGGTGAACCGCAGGCAAACTCGGCGATAACGCCCGGCCTTAGCGGGGCCACCCAGATCTTTCTTAGGAGATATTCGTGACCACCCAGGTAGTAATACTTGCAGCAGGAATGGGCAGCCGTCTCGGCCGCTCGCTGCCCAAACCGCTCACCGAACTCAACGACGGCCGCACCATCATGCAGCAGCAGTTCGACAACATCGAGCACGCCTTCGGCAAGAAGACCAAGGTCACCATCGTTGTGGGCTACAAGCTCGAGCACATCATCGAGGCGTTCCCACAGGCATCCTTCGTCTACAACGAGCAGTACGACGTGACCAACACGTCTAAGAGCCTGCTCCGCGCCCTGCGCGCCTCCGCCACCGGCGGCGTGCTGTGGATGAACGGTGACGTCGTCTTCGATCCCGCCATTCTCGACCGCGCCGCTTCGATGATGAAGCGCGACCAGTCGTTCGTGACGGTCAACACCTCCAAGGTGTCCGACGAGGAAGTCAAGTACACGACGAGCGCCGAGGGCTACATCAAGGAGCTGTCGAAGACCGTGAAGAACGGTCTCGGCGAGGCTGTTGGCATCAACTACGTCTCCGCCGCCGACAAGGCGGTGCTCATCCACCACCTCAGCAAGGTCGACGACCAGGACTACTTCGAACGCGGCATCGAGCTCGCAATCGAGAAGAACCGCATGCTCGTCGAGCCCGTCGACATCTCGGACTTCTACGCCGTCGAGGTCGACTTCGCCGAAGACCTCGAGCGCGCCAACCTCTTCGTCTGATCCTCTCTCGCGGGCGGGGCCCGGTCGCCGTTGGCGTCGTGCCCCGATCCGCTCCCATACGATAGAGCGCGTGAGTAGTTACGCTCAGGTGCGACCTGAACAGCGCACCCCGTTTGCGCGGTACCGTCATTCCCTCTGGCTGTTGACCCAGCGCGACCTGCGGGTTCGGTACTCAACGTCGGTGCTCGGATACTTCTGGTCGATCCTCGACCCGCTCGTCATGGCCGGCATCTACTGGTTCGTGTTCACCGTCGTGTTCAAGCGTTCCGTCGGTGAAGACCCCTACATAGTCTTCCTGCTCGCGGCGCTGCTGCCCTGGATGTGGTTCAACGGCGCGATCTCCGACTGCACGCGGGCCTTCCTGCGCGAGTCCAAGCTCATCCGCTCCACGCGCATCCCCCGCACCATCTGGGTGAACCGACTCGTGCTGTCCAAGGGCATCGAGTTCATCGCCGCCATTCCGGTGCTCATCCTCTTCGCCGTGTTCTCCGGCGCGACAATCAATCCGGACGCCGTGTTCTTTCCCCTGGCCATCCTGATCCAGGCCGTTCTCACAGCCGGTGTCGGCCTCATCGTCGCTCCCCTGGTGGTCTTCTTCCGCGACCTGGAGCGCGCCGTCAAGCTGATCCTGCGCTTCCTGTTCTACGCGTCGCCGATCATCTACGCCACCAGCGACCTACCGAAGGAGCTGCACTTCTGGGCTGCCTTCAACCCGCTCAGCGGCATCTTCAGCCTCTACCGCGCGGCGTTTTTCCCCGGCGAGCTGGACTGGTTCATCGTGGCCGTCGGCGCGGCCATGTCGGTGGCGTTCCTCGGCATCGGGCTGCTGGTCTTCTCCCGCACCGAGCGCGCCGTTCTGAAGGAGATCTGATGAGCGACACCGTCATCTCCCTCACCGACGTCGGCATCCGGTTCCGCCGTAATAGGCGCAGCCGCCGCAGCTTCAAAGACCTCTTCGCCGGCCGCCGCCGCCGCACCCGGTCCGGCGAATTCTGGGCATTGCAGAACGTGTCGTTCACCGTGCAGCGCGGCGAAGCCATCGGCGTCGTCGGCCGCAACGGCCAGGGCAAGTCCACCCTGCTCAAACTCGTCACCGGCGTCGTCCTGCCCGACGAGGGAACCGTGGAAGTCGTCGAGGGCGTGGCACCGCTGATCGAGATCACCGGCGGCTTCGTCGACGACCTCACCGTGCGCGACAACGTGTACCTCACCGCCGGCCTGCACGGCATGACCCGCAAGCAGATCGATTCGCGGTTCGACGACATCATCGAGTTCGCCGAGATCGCCGACTTCATCGACACCCCGTACAAGCACCTCTCCAGCGGCATGAAGGTGCGCATCGCTTTCGCCGTCATCTCCCGCCTCGAGGAACCGATCATCCTCGTCGACGAGGTCCTCGCCGTGGGCGACAAGGCATTCCGGGAGAAGTGCTACCGCCGCATCGAGGAGCTGCTCGCCGGCGGCCGCACCCTGTTCTTCGTCTCGCACAATGAGCGCGACCTGCGCCGGTTCTGCGCCAGGGGTCTCTACCTCGACAAGGGCGAGCTGGTGCTGGATGCGCCGATCAACGAGGTGCTCGCCCGCTACAACGCTGAATACGGCATCAAGCCGGCCTGAGACGTCCCCCGACGGTGATTCGTCACGCCCAACGCACAAAATCTCGCTGGGAATAACCTCGAGGATGCTCAGTTTCGGCCCGTAAACTCGTGCTTCTGCACCGAGGAGGATTGCATCATGGCTAAGAAGCCCACACCGTTGCTCTCGCCCACCGGCGGAACACCCCGCGGCGGCCAGCTGCCCGCCGGTGTTGTCACCGGGTTCGACAGGGTCATGGCTATCCACCGCCCCGCGGTACTTGCTCACATCCGCAGCATCCGCCACCGCCACCCCGAGGCGTCGCCGGAGCAGATCGTGCGAATCCTGGAACGGCGCTATCTCGCGGCCGTGACCAGCGGCGGCGCCGCCGTCGGCGCGACCGCCGTGATCCCCGGGGTCGGCACCGGCATCACCCTCGCTCTGTCGGGTGTGGAGACGGCCGGGTTCCTCGAGGCGACGGCGCTGTTCGCGCAGTCCGTCAGCGAGGTGCACGGCATCACCGTCGACGATCCCGAACGCGCACGCGCACTCGTGATGACCATGATGCTCGGCCACGAGGGAAGCGACCTCGTGCGCCAGCTCGCCGGACAGATGACCGGCGGCGGCGTTGCCCGCACCGCGTACTGGGGCGAACTGGTGACCACCAGCCTGCCGCGCGCCATCATGGGGCCGCTCACCGACAAGCTGAAGCGCACCTTCATCAGGCAGTTCGCCGCGAAGGGCGGCGCCAGCCTGATCGGCAAAGCCGTGCCGTTCGGCATCGGCGCTGTCATCGGCGGCATGGGCAACCATATCCTCGGCAAGCGGGTCGTCGGGTCGTCCCGGCTCGCCTTCGGCCAGGCCCCGGCGGAGTTCCGTCTGGAACTCGACCCCCGCGGGCGCACCATCACGCTGAAAGACGGTGCCATCGCACCCGGCAACCGCCTCACCCAGCTGGGTCACGGCGTGATCCGGGCGATTCCCCGCCCGCTGCGCCGCCGCGAGCCTGCCGAGGTCCCCGAGCCGTGACTTGGGCCCCTGAAACCCTCGAGTTTTAGGGCTTTTCTCACGGCTCGCGGCGGTGGAGGGGCTAGACCTCTTCGATCTCGCTGGCGTCGTCGACGAACTCGGCGAGACCGTCGTCGTCCTGGGCGTGGATCGCCGCGAAGCGGTCCCACTCGCCCATCAGGTGCTCGATCGCGGCGTGGAACCGGGCCGTGGGTGCGCCGGGCGTCGGGTCGCCGAAGTACTGCTCAACCCAGCCGCGCAGGCGCTCCTCGGCCGTGCCGTCGCTAGTGAGCTCGTCGAGGATCTCGACGATGCCGGCGGTGTCGCCGACGCCGAGCCACTCACAGTCGGAGAGGTAACCACTCCGGTCGATGGCCGCGAGCGGATTCTGCGGTCGGGTGACCATGAGCGGCTTGCCGGAGGCGAGCCTGTCGTAGACCATCGCCGAGATGTCGACGATCGCGACGTCGGCGGCCGACAACTGCCAGCCCAGCTCCGGGCCGGTGTCGACGATGTGCTGAGCCGACGATTCCCGGGCATTCGCCGCGGTGATGGCGTTGATGATCTGCTTGTTGGCCACGCCGTACTCGTGGTCGACGACGCCGCTGCGCGGGTGCGGGCGGTAGACCACCCGGTGTCTCGGGCTCTGCAGCAGCGCCGTGACCAGGGAGACGCCGTGCGTGGCGATGGACCCGTAGGCCGCGGCGGCGCGGTCACCCTCCCAGGTGGGTGCGTAGAGCACCACGGTGCGGTTGTCGGGGGTGTACGGCAGCACGCCGGAGTAGTGGTCGGCCTGCGGGCGTCCGATGGTGATGGCCCGCTTGTCGAAGTCGTAGTCCCAGAGCACCTTGCCCAGCCGGTCGACAGCGGCCTGGCCGGCCACGAACGAGTAGTCGTAGGCCTTGAACTGGTTGGTGGTCATGTACATCTTGTCGCTCTCACCGTGGTTGATGAAAACGTGCCAGCGGCGCCCGTAGCGCATCATCTGGAAGTTGCGGGAGTTCTGGTTGACGTACAGCACGATGCGGATGTCCTGCTCCGCGATCACGCGTTCGAGGTTGGCGACCTTGCGCACATAGGCGACCGGGATCGGGCTCTCCTCGAGCAGCTTGATCGTGCCGCCGGCGGTGCGGCTGAGCACCACGACGGGCCAGGTCTCGGCCAGCTTCGCGAGCGGCTTGTACCACTGGCGCATCTGGTAGAGGTTCACCGGGCCATCCGCGAAGTACACGGCGATCTTGAAGTGCTGGGTGGGCAGCGGTCCCCGCGCCGCGAGGCGCTCGGTCAGCACACGCTGAGCCTTGCGGGAGCCGAGCACATCCTTGACCAGCTTTGCTGCGAGTCGGATGTCTTTGCTGCTTACCACTGTTCCACCCTACCTACCATGCCGGGACCTAAGACCTGCGGCCCCCCCGAAGTGGTGCAACGGTAGCCAATCGTTAGGCTCAAATCACCGGCGGCCGGCCGGCGCGGGTCATCCGCCAGATGGTGCGGGCCGTCAGCGGGCGGCGTTCGCCGGGGTCCGTGGTCCACCCCTCCCACCAGCCGCGGAACCAGGCTGACAACGCCGGCCGGTTGCGGGCGCCGCGCAGCACCTGAATGAGCGTCCAGGAGCCGACGTAGAGCGGGATCAACGGCGCGGGCAGGTTGCGCCGGGCGATCCACACCCGGTTGCGGGCGTTGAGCCGGTAGAAGTCGGCATGCCGGGTGGGCAGGATCACCGGGTGGTTGGCGACCAGGTCGCCGGCGTACCAGGTGCGCAGGCCCTGGTCCCAGACTCGCCAGGCCAGTTCAATACCCTCGTGGGCGTAGAAGAACGGTTCGGCCCAGCCGCCCGTGGCATCGAACACGCGCCGGGGCAGCAGCACGGCTCCCTCCCACACCGAGAAGACGGCGCTCGAGTGGGCGGCGTCGCCCTTGCGGATGCGCGGGATCCAGCGGCGCGGCGCGGTGAGGCCGGCCGGGTCTACGACCTGTGGCTGCAGCAGACCGATGCTGGGATCCGCCCGCAGCCGGGCGACGGCGTCGCTGAGGAACCGGGGGTCGGGCAGGCTGGCGTCGTCGTCGAGGAAGAACAGGTACTCGCCGGTGACGTGCTCGACGCCACGGTTGCGGCCGGCCGGGATGCCGAGGTTCTCGGGCAGCGCGAGCGCGGCGACTCCGGCAGCCAAGCCGGTGGGCTGCCAGCCGTTGCCCACGCAGACGATGTCCAATCGCACATCCTGCTGGGCGAGCAGGCTGCGGATGCCGCGTTCGAGGTCGTCGGGGCGACGCCCCTGCGTGAGCACGACCACACCGATGGTGGCGGGGTCAGAGGGCTGCGTGGCGGCTGGCTGCGGTGCGGGCACGGGGCTGCCCGGCCTCAGGAGCGCACGCGCTTGGAGGCCATGATCGTGAGGAAGTGGCCGACGAGGGCGAGGAACGCCAGCGGCACGAGCACGGCGAGGAAGAACCGGTCGGTGGCGGGCTGGCCGACAACCAGGCCGATGACCGCGGCGACGAAGATCACCATGGTCATTTCCACGGAGTGGTACAGGCGGTGGAACGGCAGGAACCGGGCCAGGCGGCGCAGGGTGGCGATCAGGCCGGCCTGCGGGGCCTTCTCGCCCTTGTTGTCGGCCAGCTTGGTGAGGCCGGCGTTGGCGCGGGCCACATGCACCATGTCGTTGAGCGCTTTGTTGAGCACGATCAGCAGTGCCAGGGCCAGACCGAGGGTGGTGAACAGGTAGTCGGCGGGCGCCTCGAACGGGTACGCGGCTGCACGGATGCCCAGGGCGATGGGGATCAGCGC
Organism: Cryobacterium sp. SO2; assembly: GCF_026151165.2. Classification (NCBI taxonomy): domain Bacteria; kingdom Bacillati; phylum Actinomycetota; class Actinomycetes; order Micrococcales; family Microbacteriaceae; genus Cryobacterium; species Cryobacterium sp. SO2. The sequence goes on along the minus strand of NZ_CP117849.1, from coordinate 1,121,914 downwards.
CTCGGTCGTGTAGTGCCCGACCTTGTCGAGGAACACCCCGGCCGGCGACGACGTTCTGCGCCAGCGGGCGACCTCGCCGTCGCAGCAGTCGACGAGCATCTGCAGCTGCCCGAGCACCAGGGCCAGCAGGGCCCCCCAGATGCCGGGGATCAGCAGCGCGGCGGCCGTGGACCAGCCGACGAGGATCATCAGCCCGGTCACGCCGTTCGCCGAGACGCGGGTCTTCAGCAGCATCCAGGTGAGGTACGGGGACAGGTCACGCAGGTACAGCGACGCCGTCCAGTGTTCGGCGTTGGCGCGCATCCGCACCTCGGGAGGTTGCGCGACGGCACGAAGCTCTGCGATTGAAGATGGTCGAGCCGTGTTGGGCAAACCGGACGTCATTGATGTCTTCCCGTATGTGCCGAGATGTTGGTGGTGAGCTTGAGATAGCCAAGCAGAAACCCGACACCCCAGCAGAAATGAATGCACGGCAAGACTACGAGAAACCAGAGCGCCACACGAATGCCGTCTGGCCGGGTCACCGTGAGCGCGGCCGCGACGTCGATGAGCAGGTAGGCCAGCGGGGCCGCGAAACCGAGCAGCAGCCAGCCGGGCCCACCGAGCAGTGCCTGCACCAGGCCGACCAGGCCGAGCAGGGTGCCGAGCACAACACCGAGCACCATCACCGGCGGGGCGAAATAGCGCAGGCCGTTCGCCGCCGGGTATCGGCGGGCGAGTTCGCCGCGCCAGAGGCCGGTGGAGAGCATCTGGCGGGCCAGCCTGGACAGGCTGGGCCGGGGCCGGTAGATGACCTTGAGCTGAGGGGTGAACCAGACCGAGCCGCCGTGCTCGCGCAGACGCCGGTTGAGTTCCCAGTCCTGGCCGCGCTTGATGCCTTCGTCGAACATGCCGACGCGCAGCAGGCTGTCGCGCCGGAAGCAGCCGAGGTAGACGGTCTCGGCTTCGCCTTCAGCACCGCCGACGTGCAGCGGGGTGCCGCCCAAGCCGATGCGGGTGCCGTAAGCGCGGGCGACGGCCTGTTGGAACGGGGCGGTGCCCTGGGCATCCATGATGCCGCCGACGTTGTCGGCGCCGGTGCGCTGCAGGGTCTCGACGGCGATGCGGGCGTAGTCGCGCGGGAGCACCGAGTGCGCGTCGACGCGAATCACGACCGGGTAGGTGGAGGCGCGAATGGCGATGTTGAGGCCGGCCGGGGTAGACCCCACCTCGTTGGCGACAACGCGGATGCGCGGATCCACCGCCGCCATCTCTTCGACGAGTTCGGTGGTGCCGTCGATGCTCGGGCCGAGGGCCAGGGTCACCTCGAAGGGTCCGTCGTAATCCTGCTCCAGCAGGCTCTGCACCGCGGCCCGCACGTGGCTGGCCTCGTTGAGCACCGGCATGATGTACGAGACGCCGGTCAGCACTGTGTCTGCGCTCTCCTGCACTGGGCTGGCCATCTTTCCACTCATTCGGACAATCGCCTGAGCCTAGCAGCCGAGCCTTTTCCCACGATCCGTGCCCTGCTCCGCGCCTGCCTGAACACCGGATGTCCGGGCGCAGACAGCACTGCGCCGCCGGTGCGAAACCGGCGGCGCAGTGGGAAGGAGTGACAGCGGGTCAGCTGGTGAGCTCGCCGACCGTGACGGAGACCGTGACGGACTTGCCGTCGCGCACGTAGGTGAGGTCTGCCTTGTCGCCGGCGGCGAGGGTGCGCACCTGGGCGGTGAGGTCGGTGGCGTCGGTGATCGGCACGTCGTTGAAGTTGGTGACCACGTCACCGGCCTTCAGGCCGGCCTTCTGGGCCGCTCCTCCAGAGGACACCTCGCTGATCAGGGCGCCCACGGTGGCGCTGTCGGTGCTGGTGGCGCTGGTGACGCTGGCGCCGAGAAGACCGTGTGAGGCGGAGCCGCTCTCGATGATCTCGTCGGAGACGCGCTTGGCCAGGTTGGCGGGAATGGAGAAGCCCACGCCGATGCTGCCGGCGGTGGTCGAAGACGAGCTCCCGCCCGCGTTCGCGATGGCGACGTTGATGCCGATCAGCTCGCCCTTGCTGTTGAGCAGGGCGCCGCCGGAGTTGCCGGGGTTGATGGCGGCATCCGTCTGGATGACCGAGAGCGAAATGCTGCTCTGCGTGGCCTGGGTGTCCGGCGTCGATCCGCCGCTGTCGGGCAGGTCGTAGTTGAAGTAGTTGCCGTCGCCCTCATCCGGGGTGGTTTCATCGGGCGTGGTCGGCGCGGCGGATGAGGCCACGGTAATGCTGCGGTTGAGCGCACTGACGATGCCGTTGGTGACAGTGCCGGACAGGCCCAGCGGAGCGCCGATGGCGATGGCGGTGTCGCCGACGTTGAGGTCGCTGGAGTCTGCCCAGGTGATCGGGGTGAGGCCGGTGGCGTCGGTGAGCTTGATCACGGCGAGGTCGGAGACCGGGTCGGTGCCGATCAGCGTGGCGGCGTAGAGCTTGCCGTCGCTGGCCTTCACCTGGATGGTGGCGTCGGACGCGGCACCGTCGAGGGTGACCACGTGGGTGTTGGTGAGGACGTAGCCGTCTTCACTCAAAATGACGCCAGAGCCGGTTCCGCCGGAATCGCCGGAGGCGACCTCGATGGTGACCACGCTGGGCGACGCCTTCGCGGCGACGGCGGTGATCTCGTTGACGCTGTCGGTGTTGTTGACCACGACAGTGCTGGGGCCCTCGGCCTGGCTGGCGGGGGTGCCGTTGCTCTGGCTGGAGACGACGAACGCGGTGACGCCGGCTCCGGATGCGCCGCCGACGAGGGCGCCGATGGCGAGCGCGGCGATGAGGGCCACGCTGCCCTTGCGGCGGTTGGGGTCCTTGGGCGGCTTGGGCCCGACGGTGGGCTGCGGGGCGTAACCGTTGGCGTTGGCGTAGGCCTGCTGCTGAGCGGGGGTGGGAGCGTAAATCGGAGTGCGTCCGTCCGGGCCCGGAATAGGACGGCCGAAGGCATCCGTGGGGTACGCAGCCGGCTGGCCGTAGGCCTGCGTGGGCTGCGCAGCGACGTGCGCGGCGGCGTGGTGATCGGCGGCTTGGTGGTTGGCGGCGGATGGCGCCGGCGGCAGCGGGGTGGTGGCGGCCTGCGTCGGTGCGGCCTGCGCGGCGACTGTGCCGTCTGCAGAACCGAGCACCTCGGTGGCCTGGTTGTCGGCGGGGTGCGAAGCGGTGGGCTGCACGGCCGTGGTGTTGGCGTCTGCGGCGGGGACCGCAGTGGTGTCGGGGTGGGCCGCGACGGCTTCACCGGACGAGTTGACCTCGATCGGTGCGTTGTCCTGCGGCTGGTCGGGGGTCTTGCCCGGGTCCTGGGTGCTGTCAGTCATGGTGTGCTCCTTCCAAGCGAAGATAGCTTCTCGCCTGAAGCTGAACGTTTGATATGCGCAAACTGGGAGCAGTCAATGACGAAGCCGTGACCTTGCCCGGCAGGTGCGACCGCAGATTTTCGGCGGCAGGTCTATCGTCGCACTCAGCAGCCGGGTCCGTCAGGGTTGGCCGAGCAGGCCTCAGCCACCAGGACCGTGCCCGCACGGTCGGCGATCGCCGTGATTGGGCTGGCCGGCACCGCCAGCAGGCCCTCGACAGCGCGCCATTCGCCGCCCGCGAAGCGATACTCCGCCGAATATGACACCGTCAGTCCGATCGTGATCGTGCCCGTTTTCTCGTAAACATGGGTGGTCGAGGTTTCTGAGAACTCAAGAAGACCTTGGTCTGCCCAGCTCGAGCCGCCGTCGCTCGAGGTACCGGATGCGCCGTCGCCGTAGTCCCAGGTGAACCCCGCCGGCGTGAAGCGCACCTCCGCAGGGGCACCGAGAAGTGGCCCGGAGCGCAGGTGCACCGACGCGGTGGCGAAGAAGTTCGTCGGGATGCCCACCACGAGCCACCCATCCGGCTCCATGCCCTGCGTTGGCGCATCGGCCTCGATGCTCACGAGGTCGCTCACCCGCACCACCAACGCCGGATCACACGGTGTCTGCGGCACGCAGGCCGGTTCCGCAGGGTCGACCTGGTCCTGGCGCCGCGGCCCCGTCGCCGGCGCGGCGGCATCGCCCATATCCACCGCGACTCCCCCGGGCACCACGCTAACGCCGTCCGGCAGCCCATCGTCGCCGCCTCCGGCCCCGGTCCCGTCATCACCGTCGCCGCCTCCGCCGCCCGGATTCGTCTCCTCCCACCCCGCGCTGACGTCAACCCCGCCGTCCCCGACGACCGCGTCAGTCTCTGGCTCTGGACACGTACCGTCCCTCTGCTGGTTCAGCGTGCAGGCACTCACCTGCCGCACGTTGGGCACGGCCATGGCTGGCGCCGTAGCGGAAAGAACAAAGCACATCCCTAGCGAGAGGGTCGCTAACAGAAGTCTGTTCCGGTCCATACGTTCGACTCCGAGATCTTGAGGTCACTGGATTCTGCGGAAGATGTAACAAACGCGACTTCTAACGGGAGCCTCAGCCTTCTATCTGACTTCGCCACGGACGCTCCACTGGCATCCACAACGTCGCCTCGACTTGAGTCTGCGCAAAGATAAGCGCGGATTACCCACTGTCCAGAATCCGATTGGGAGACGGATTGGAGTCTCATCGAATCGAAGGTGGTCGATCCCACTGCTGTCCATCCCTTCTCCTCCCACTCCGCCATTGACTCGACCTCTCCCTCATGCGCGTCGCCAGTGGAAAGAGCCAGAAAGTCGCGCTTCGAGGTGGCGTTGCCAGTCCAGTACGCGTCATAGGCAGATAAGTAGTTTTCATAGGCCTCGGTCGCCGCGGCGAGCGCCTCCTCGTCGGAGGCGAAGACCGGAGTGGCCGTGGGTGTGCTTGAGGGCGCTGCGGGCTTCGGGTCCGCGGCGCACCCCGCCAGGGGCACAAGCAGGAGGCAGGCGCAGGCGACCGCCGCCATCCGCCCCGCTCGTCGTCGCCTACTGTCGTCGATCCCCATGCCCACACGGTAGGGCGTCTCGCCCTGCCCCCGCGCAAGTTATCCACAGGGTGCCGGATGTCGTAAATTTAGGGGTATGCAGGTCACCACATGACGATCACCGGCGCTTGGCAGCGCACCGCCCGCGGCGCCGGGCTCCTCGGCGCCGACGGCAGTATCTCCGCCAGTATTTTCGCTGAGATGTCCGCCCTCGCCATGCGCACCGGTTCCATCAACCTGGGCCAGGGTTTCCCCGACGAAGACGGTCCGGCGGTTGTGCTCGAGGCCGCCCGCCAGGCCATCAGCGATGGCGTCAACCAATACCCGCCTGGGCGCGGCATGCCCGTGCTACTCGAGGCCATCGCGCGCCACCAGCAGCGCTTCTACGACATCACTCTCAACCCCGAAACCGAGATTCTCGTGACCGCCGGCGCCACGGAGGCGCTGTCAGCGACACTGCTTGCCCTGCTCGAGCCGGGCGATGAGGTCGTGACGTTCGAGCCGTTCTACGACGCTTACGGCGGACTCATCGCGCTCGCGGGCGGCGTGCACCGCACGGTGCGACTGCGCGCGCCCGAGTTCCAGCCCGACCTCGACGAGCTGGCGAGCGTGGTCACCGACCGCACCCGGCTGATCCTGATCAACAACCCGCACAACCCCACCGGCACCGTCTTCAGCCGCGAGACTCTCGAACTCATCGTGGCGCTGGCGCACAAGCACGACGCCCTCATCGTCACCGACGAGGTCTACGAGCACCTCACCTTCGGCGTCACCCACCTGCCGGTGGCAACGCTGCCTGGCGCCCGCGAACGCACCGTGACCATTTCTTCCGGCGGCAAGACGTTCAGCACCACAGGCTGGAAGATCGGCTGGCTCAGCGCGCCCGCGGCCATCGTCACGGCGATCCTCGCGGTCAAGCAGTTCCTCACCTACGTCAACGGCGCGCCATTCCAGCCCGCCACGGCGCTCGGCCTGGATCTGCCCGATTCCTACTACGCGGGCATCGCCGCCGACCTCGCCGCCAAACGCGACCTGCTGGCCGGCGGCCTCACTGCGGCCGGGTTCACCCTCACGGTTCCCCGCGGCTCCTATTTCATCGTGGCGGATGCCGCCGCCCTCGGTTACGAGAACGGGGTCGAGTTCTGCCGCATGCTGCCGGAGCTGGCCGGGGTGGTCGGCATCCCGATCAGCGCGTTCTGCTCGCCGGAGCACACGGCGGAATACGCCTCGCTTGTGCGCTTCGCGTTCTGCAAGCGCGTCGACGTGCTCGAAGAAGCCGCCACCCGCCTCGCCCGGCTGTAAATCCAAGCGTCGAGTTGCGCACAACTGCCCCCTGACCGTCGGTCAGGGGGCAGTGTGGCGCGAGTCGGCTGGACTTAGTTGGCGTACGCCGGGTAGTCGGTGTATCCCACGGCATCCGGGCCGTAGAACGTGAGCGGGTTGGGCTCGTTCAGCGGCAGGTTCTCGAGCCAGCGGCGCACCAGGTCGGGGTTGGCGATCACGGCGCGGCCCACGACCACGCCATCGCCGTGGCCCTCGGCCATCAGCGCCGCTGCTTCGTCGCGGGTGGTGACGGTGCCGAAGCCGGAGTTCACCAGCAACGGCCCGCCGAAGCGGGTGCGCAGGGTCTGCACCAGCTCGCCGGCCGGGTCATTGTGCAGCACGCTCAGGTAGGCCAGGCCGAGCGGCGCCAGGCCGTCGACGAGCGCGCCATAGGTGGCCAGCACGTCGGCGGCGTCGGTCTCGAGCGCATCCTGGATGTTGTGCTCGGGCGAGATGCGGATGCCCACCCGGTCGGCACCGATGGCGTCGGCGACCGCCGTGGCGACCTCGATAACGAATCGGGCCCGATTCTCGGGCGAACCGCCGTAGACGTCGTCGCGCACGTTGGACGCCGGCGACAGGAACTCGTGCAACAGGTAGCCGTTGGCGGAGTGGATCTCGACGCCGTCGAGGCCGGCCGAGATGGCGTTGCGGGATGCCTGCACGAAGCCGGCGATGATACCGGGCAGTTCGTCGGACGTGAGCGCGTGCGGCACCGGGTAGGGCAGCTTGCCCTTGTAGGTGTGGCTTTCGCCCTGGATGGCGATGGCGCTGGGGCCGACGACGGTGAGGCCGCCGTTGGTCTCCTCGTGGGTGACCCGGCCGGCGTGCATGACCTGCGCCACAATGCGGCCGCCGGCGGCGTGCACGGCGTCGGCCACCTTGGCCCAGCCCGCGATCTGCTCGGGGGTGACCAAGCCGGGCTGACCCGGGAAGCCCTGGCCGGCCTTGTCCGGGTAGACGCCCTCAGACACGATGAGACCGAGAGTCGCCCGCTGGCGGTAGTGTTCGATGTTCAGTGCCCCCGGGATGCCGTCGACGCCGGAACGCATCCGGGTCAGGGGCGCCATCACCAGTCGGTTGGGCAGCTCGAGTGCTCCGAGGTTCAGCGGGGTGAAAAGACTCACGTATTGCTCCTTCTATCTGTTCGGTGCGGACGCGAGTGTGCGCGACTGGACCGCCGCTGCCGGACACGCGTCCTGTTCGGCAAACAGTGCGCGCCGTCGGGCTATTCCGTGCGGCGCCCAACAAACAGTCGGTACTCAGACTCGCCGCACCGGCAATCCGGGCGGCGGGCGGCCTCGAACCCCTGATATGCGCACCAACACCGACGGCCGGGTCTCGCCCGACACCGACCTGAGCTACAGCCCGTATCCCCTGAGCCTCGACGAACGCCGGCTGGGGCTCCGGACGAGCCGCATCCCCACCGCACTCGGCCCGGTCACGGTGCGGCACGGGCGCCGGGGCTCACCCGTCGCGACGATCCTGCTGCACGGAGCGGCGGGATCGTGGACGACCTGGACCCCGCTGATCCAGTCGGCGGACCGGTTCGCCGCCAGCCCGCTGACAGACCTGGTGATCCCCGACCTGCCCGGCTGGGGCGACACCCCGTTGCCGACGGATGACGCCACCGAGAGCATCGAGGCCCTGGCCGCCGCGGTCGCCGACATCGCTCGCGCGCTGGGCTACGAACGCTGGCAGGTCATCGGGCATTCGCTGGGCGGGTTCGTGGCGCTCGAACTGGCCGCAAGCCTCCCGGCGCACACCACCCACGTGGGCCTGGTGTCGGCCACGACCTACAGCGTGATCGAGAGCACCCGGCATCCGCTCACGCGGTTCGCCCTGCTGCCGGGGTTCACGGCGCTGCTCGGCGTGATGCGGGTGCTGTCGGCCTTCGGTGCCGGCGGCCGCGGCCTGGTCAGGGCCATGCACGCGGTGGGCCTGCTGCGCCCCCTGGTCACGCCGTTGTTCAGCCACGTCGACGAGATCGACGCCAGCGTCGTGGCCGCTCTGGCCACCGAGGCCAGGCCGCGCTCGTTCGCCCTCGCCGCCGATCGCGCCGCGCTCTACGATGCCGACCTGTCCTGGGCGCGCATCCGGTGTTCGGTGCTCGCGGTGCACGGCGACCGCGATGTCTTCGTCACCGCCGGCGACGACAAGCGGATGGCCGCTGTCATCGCCGACCTCGGGGTGAGCGTGCTCGCCGATACCGGACACTTCGCGCACGTGGAACGCCCGGTCAGCACCCTGCTCGCGGTGCTGCCCGCACACCGGTGACGGCCACTCCCTATTGAGTCTTGTTGACCGGGATGCCGGCGGTCAGCCCGCCGTCGACCACGAATTCTGATCCGGTGGAGTAGCTGGAATCGTCGCTGGCCAGGTACAGCACCAGCTGCGAGACCTCGGACGGCTGGGCGCTGCGGCCGAGTGGGATCTGCAACATGTGGTGATACAGGTTCTGGGTCATCGGAGTGACGATGAAGCCCGGGTGGATCGAGTTCACCCGGATTCCCATGGCCGCCACATCCAACGCCACCGACTTGGTGAGCCCTCGCACCCCGAATTTGGATGCCACGTAGGCGTGCAACCCGGCGCTGCCGCGCAGGCCCTCCACCGAGGACACGTTGATGATCGACGGGCCCCTGGCGCTCTTGGCCAGCTCGGGAACGGCGGCCTGGATACCCAGGAAGGTACCGGTGAGGTTGATCTCCAGGGTCTTGTTCCACACGTTCACCGGGAACTCCGTGATCGGCGCCCCGTTGGCGATTCCTGCGTTGTTCACGAGAACATCCAGACCGCCGAATTTGTCCACAGCGTGGGCGACCGCCGTCGCCCAGTCCTCAGACTTGGTGACGTCGAGGTGCGTGTAGCTGGCAGACTCACCCAACTCGGCGGCGAGCGCCTCACCCTCCTCATCGAGGAGGTCACCGAGCACCACCCTCGCGCCCTCGTGCAGCAACAACCGGGCGTGCGCGGCACCCATCCCCCGCGCGCCACCACTGATCAGAACAACCTTGTTCTCTACCCGACCCATGATTCCCGTCCTTAGAACGAATCCAGAGTGAACTAGTAGTTCACTCAAGTTTGAGCGTACTCCGTTATTTCGGAAACCCGGGCGGCTTCTCAGCAGGCACGGGCTTGTCGAAATCCGCGGTCATGGCCGATCACGCGGGATAATGATGCGGATGACATCCGCACCGAAGGCCAGCTCCAGCCCCAACTCGCAGCCGCCCAGCCCCCTGCCGGTCGGCCGACGCGAGCGCGGCAAACAAGACAAGCGCGGCCGCATCCTGGCTGCCGCCGCGGATCTGTTCGCCGAATACGGATATTCGGCGGTGACCACCCAGGACATCGCCGACAGGGCCGACGTCGCCATCGGCACTCTCTTCAGATACGCCACGTCAAAGCCCGAGCTGCTCACCATGGTCTACAACACGGAACTCAGCGCCGGCATCGACGCGGGCATCACAACGGTCACCGCGGGCACCGATCCCACCGACCAGATCATGCGCCTGCTTAGCCCACTGGTCGACTCTTCCCTCCGCCAGCGCGAGAACCTGGCCGTGTATCAGCGCGAGATCCTGTTCGGCGATCCGGATGGCGCCTTCCGCGCCCAGGCCGTCAGCCTCATCGTCCGCCTGGAATCGGCGATTGCCGACGTGCTCGGTCAACTCGCCGGCCCCGGTCCCGGCGCGCGGTTGCGGGTTGACGTGGACGTGTCCCTCGCTGCGCGGAGCATCTTCTCCGCGTTGCACATGGAGATCATCCGCACCGGCCTCGGTCGCGAAGCGGCGGCCAGCCTGCCCGGCACGCTGCGGGCACAGATCGAACTGCTCATGCGCGGGATCACCCTCTCTCCTCCCGGCTTGTGATCCCCGGCAGGGCATTTCCGAAAGGCCTTGCCCTTTGCGTTTCAACAGAGGAGAGTTGAGAAATACTCCGGTTCTTGTGCGAGTGACCAATCACCCCTTTCATCCGTTCCCGGTACCACGCGTGAACAATTGGAAGTGAAAGCGAAAACTCATGGGCACCCTGTCGTACGACCGGGTCGTTGTGGAATTTGACGACAGAATACTGACGCATTTGCAGGTCGTGATCGTGCAAAAGCTGCGCCGCGGCGAGAGCTTCCTGTTCTCGTGGCGCAATGCCATGGAAGTGGGCAGCGGCCGCAGTTCGGCCTGGATGAACCCGGCGATCCCGCTGTACTTCAAATTCACCGGCGGTCACACGCCCAGCCTCAACCCGGACTGGATCGCGCAATTGACGAGGTCGGCGAACAGCTCTCAGGGACTCATCGCCACCAGCGAGGAACGCTGCGTGGACTCGGGCCACTCCGGCGGAACCGAGGTGGCCTTCGCGGTCAAGTCGGCGTCGGCTCTGCCCAAGTCCTCCGTGGCCGCCCCCGAGTGACGTCCCGCGCCGATCGCTGATCGCCCCGCACGCTGGTTGAGCCTGCCGACACCTCGTGAGACGACGGATGGGCACACCCCAGCCGCTGGTTGAGCTTGTCGAAACCAGGCGAGACGACGAATGAGCACACCCCAGCCGCTGGTTGAGCTTGTCGAAACCAGGCGAGACGACGACGGGGACATGACCCACAAACACGTCACGAGGTCTCGACAAGCTCGACCAACGGGACCAGCGGGCCCCACACGCTGGTTGAGCCTACCGACACCTCGTGAGACGACATCAGGGCGCGGGCGCCCCACCGCGGGTTACGGGAGGGGGATCACGCCGAAGCGGCGGAGCGCCAGCGCGGGGTTGACCCTGCGCACCTCGGCCAGCCGGCTGCTCGAGATCCACGCGATGGCGACATCCGTGGTCTCCCCCAGCGTGGCGAGTTCGACGCCCATCGGGTCGACCACCATGCTCGCCCCCACTCCCCCCGGCGGTGCGTGATCGGCGGCGGCGACATAGATCGTGTTCTCGAGCGCGCGCGCCGTCACCAGTGTGCGCCAGTGCTGTTCCTTGAGCGGCCCCGGCACCCACTCCGCCGGTACGAGAACCAGATCGGCGCCGGCGTCGACGAGACGCCGGGTCACCTCAGGGAAACGGATGTCGTAACAGGTCTGCAGTCCCACGGTGATGCCGGCCACCTCGAATGTCTCCGGTTCCTCGATCACCCCGGCGCGCACCCGGTCGGATTCCCGTGAGCCGAATGCGTCGTAAAGATGCAACTTGCGATAGCGCGCCACGACCTGCCCGGTCGGGGCCACGGCCACAATGGTGTTCTGCACCCGCTCCGGATCCGGGGTGCTCTCCAGCAGCCCCGCCACGATGTGCACTCCGAGGTCGACGGCCAGCCGGCCCAACGCGGTCACGAACGGGCCGTCCAACGCCTCGGCGGCAGCGACGGATGCCTCCCCCAGCCGGCGCTCGAAGAACGCCGAATACTCCGGGAAAACCACGATGCCGGCCCCACGCCCGACGGCGGTCTGAGCCAGCAGCCGCATCCCGGCCAGGTTCGCCGCCCGGTCCGTGCCCGGCGCGAATTGCGCCACGGCCACGCCGAGTTCGACCCGCGCGCTCGAATCCACCATGCCGTCAGCCTAGCGGCGGCTTCCCAGCTACGGCATCGGCAGGTCGCGCGCGGAGCGGCCGCCAACGTGCCAGCATGAGATCCTGATGCGAGCGAAGGGTGGCCGGATGAAAATCTTGGTCGTGGAAGACGATGACCAGATGGGCGCACTCATCGAACGCGGGCTGCAGGCCGAGGGCTACGAGACCGCCAGGGTGGCCAACGGCGTGGATGCGCTGATCGCCCTCACCGGAGACGGCTTCGGCCTCGCCGCCATCGACGTGATGTTGCCGCAGATGTCGGGCTTCGAGATCTGCCGCCGCATCCGCGACTCGGGCAGCACCATGCCCGTGCTGCTGCTCACCGCCCGCGACACCGTCGACGACAGGGTCTACGGGCTCGACAGCGGCGCCGACGACTACCTCACCAAGCCGTTCGCGTTCGCGGAACTCTCCGCCCGGGTGCGCGCCCTGCTGCGCCGGCATTCCATGGGCGCCCCGCTCACTCTGGAGATCGGCAACCTCATGCTGGACTCCCGCGACCTGCGGGTCACCGTCGCCGGACGCGCCGTGTCGATGAGCCCCAAGGAGGTCGCCCTGTTGCGCCTGTTGTGCAGCCGGGCCGGCACCACCGTTGACCGCACCACCATCCTCGAAGAGATCTGGAACGGCACGAATCACATCGATCCCAACATCGTCGACCAGTACATCAGCTACCTGCGCCGCAAGATCGACACGGATGCCGCCGGCGTGCGCATCGTGACCGTGCGCGGTGCCGGGTACGCCGTCGAGCTCGTCGAATGAGGCGGCCGGCCCGGTGAACCGCCTCCGCCGCGTGTGGCTGCCTCCGCTGTCGATCCGCGCCCGGATCACGGTCGGCAGCCTCCTCGTCGCCACGCTGCTGTTCAGCACCGCCGCGTTCTTCTTCCGCCTTGAGGTGCAGTCGATCCTCACCGAGACGAACGAGACGATGCTGCGCAATGACGCCGAACCCCTGATCAGCCAGCTCGCCACCACCCCGGCGGACGCCATCGAGGCCGCCTCGGAGGGTCAGCTGCTCGCGATCGTCGACCCGACCGGCACCGTGCGCAAGTCGTCGCTGCCGAAGAGCCTGGACCGCCAGATCAGCGGCCTCACCAAGCTGGGCGCCGACCCGCAGACCGTGAACACCCCGGCCGCCACCTACCTGGTCTCCGCCACCCCCGTCGGCACCGACTCCGGCGACTGGATCGTCATCGCCGCCCGCAGCCAGCAGGCCCCCGGGCTGCTCCTCGACGAACTCACCGGCGTACTGACGCTGGGCACACTCATCCTCACCGCCGGGTTCGGACTGGCCTCGTGGCTGCTCACAGGAGCCGCCCTGCGCCCGGTCACCCGGCTGCGGGAAGAGGCCGAGAGCCTGAGCGCCACCGGGTCCTCGGCCCAGCTGCGCGTGCCCGCCGGTCAAGACGAGGTGAGCCGCCTCGCCCGCACGCTCAACGACTTCATCGAGCGGCTGCGGCGCGGTGTCGACCGCGAGAAGCAGATCGTGTCCGATGCCAGCCACGAGTTGCGCACCCCGCTCGCGGTGCTGCGCGCGCAACTCGAACTGGCCCACCTCAATTCCGGCGACGCCCCGGCCCTCGAGCGTGACATCCTCGACGCCGCCGCCACCGCCGAGCGGCTCAGCCGGCTGGCCACCAACCTGCTCGAGCTGAGCAAGCTGGAGAGCGAGCAGGTACCGCCGGAGACCGACTGGGCCGGCCTCGTCGGGGAGATCACCTCCTCGGTCGACCGGGCCAGGGTCATGCGGGGCGGGCATGAGCTCGAGGTCATCTATCGCATCGACGACGACGACCCCACCGGCCTCTACGGCATCTCGACCACCAACATGGGCCAGCTCCTCGACAACCTCATCTCCAACGCCGTGCACGCCATGGCCGGTCACGGCAGTGTCACCGTCACGCTCGGCCTCTCCGACGGCGGCGCTCTGCTCACCGTCGTGGACACCGGACCTGGGCTGCCCGAGGATTTCATCCCGCTCGCCTTCGACAGGTTCTCGCGGCCCGACCACTCCAGGTCGAGCAGTTCGGGCGGGTCGGGGCTCGGCCTCGCGATCGTGCACGCCATCATCGAGCGCGCCAACGGCACGATCGTGCTGCGCAATACCGGCGACGGCCTGGCCGTCGACATCCAACTGCCGCGGCACGTCCGCTGACCGCGACACCCGTCACCTGGCTCACCCGCGACCAAGTCTGAGAACCTTCGCAGCGCAGCGACGTGCCCTGGACGGACAACGTTAACCCCAGGGTTCTACGGTCTGGATGTGACGACACTTCTCGCTTCCCCGCTCGTCGAGGCCGCCCGGCCGGCGACCTGGCGGGCACGCGGGTTCACCGGCACTGCCGCGCTCCTCGGCCTGGCCGGTTTCGCGGTGTCCGTCGCCGGATCCTGGCGGCCGTCCTACTGGGGTGACGAGGCGGCGAGCGTGCTCTCCGCCGAGCGGTCCCTGCCCTCGCTCTTCCGACTGCTGGGCAACATCGATGCCGTGCACGGCACCTACTACCTGTTCCTGCACGCCTGGATCGACACCTTCGGAGCGTCGGAGTTCGCCACCCGGCTGCCCAGCGCCCTCGCGATCGGCGCCGCGACGGCCGGCACCGCCGTTCTGGCACGGATGCTGGTAAACACCCGCGTCGCCGTCATTGCCGCCCTCGTCTTCGCGGTGCTCCCCCGGGTGACCTACATGGGCGCCGAGACCCGCTCGACGGCACTGGCGACCATGCTCGCGGTCTGGACGACGGTGCTGCTCGTGCACATCGTGCGCTCCCCCACGGTCGCGCCGCCCTGGCGCCTGGCGCTCTGGGCGGCATACGCCCTCCTGCTCGCCGCGGGAATCTACCTCTTCCTCTACTCAGCTCTGCTCCTGCCCGTGCACGCCCTGGTGGTGGTCTTGCTGTCCCGGCGACGCCGGTCCGACCTGCCGGCCTGGGCCGGGTCGGGGGCGGTCGCGCTGCTGCTGGCCGCGCCGGTGATCTACTGGGCCGTGCGCGAGCGCGGCCAGATCTCCTTCCTGGCCCGCCGCGCCCAGGTGGAGGTGCTCGACGCCGCCGTGCGGCAGTGGTTCGGCACCCCGACCCTCGCCGTGGCGGCGTGGGCGCTGATCGGGATCGGCTGCCTGGCTGCCTTCGTGCCGCGCTTCCGCTCCTCCGGGCCGGCGCCGCGGGCCGCACTGGTGGTGTTCCTGGCCTGGGCGATCGTGCCCAGCGCCGCGCTCCTGATCGGCAGCCACCTGATCACGCCGATGTACTCCCTGCGCTACCTGTCGATCTGCACCCCGGCGGCAGCCATCCTCGTGGCGATGGGCATCGGCGCCCTCGCACCGCGGTGGGCCCAGGCCGTCGCCCTGCTGCTCGTGCTGGGCCTCGCCGCGCCGGGCTACCTCGGCCAACGCACCGACTTCGCCAAGGACGGCGGCAGCGACTGGCGGCAGGTGTCCGAGATCCTGCACGCCGAGGCCCGCCCGCGCGATGCCGTCGTCTTCGACGGGAGCACCAAGCCGTCCGCGCGTCCGCGCCTGGCCATGCACCTCTACCCGGCCGGGTTCGTCGGACTCAACGACATCGCCCTCGACCAGCCGTACCAAAACGTCGACTGGCTTTGGGACACGACAGTGCCCCTTGCCGACGCCACCTCCCGGCTGGCCGGCACGAACCGGGTCTGGGTGCTGCAGAATGTCGGAAGCCGCGAAACCGTCGCGGGCACCGACGTGAGCACACTGCAACAACTGGGCTTCACCGTCGCTTCCGCCCGCACCGTCAATCGCACGATCATCATCGAACTGACAAGGTAGATCCATGCCATCCACTGTGGTCATCATCCCCACGTACAACGAACGCGAGAATGTCGGCCCGATCGTGGCCCGCGTGCGCGCCAGCGTGCCCGATGCCGAAGTCCTCATCGTGGACGACGCCTCCCCCGACGGAACGGGTGAACTGGCCGACCGTCTCGCCGCCGCAGACGACAAGGTGCACGTTCTGCACCGCACCAAGAAGAACGGCCTGGGCGCCGCCTACCTCGATGCGTTCGCTTGGGGACGCGCGCGCGGTTTCGACGTCCTGGTGCAGCTCGACGCCGACGGCTCCCATCTGCCGGAGCAGCTGCCCGCCCTCCTGGCCGCCGCGAACACGGCCGACGTCGTGATGGGGTCGCGCTGGATTCCGGGCGGCCGAGTCGAGAACTGGCCGTGGCACCGCCGGATGCTCTCCCGTGGCGGCTCCCTCTACTCTCGGCTGCTGCTCAAGCTTCCGCAGCACGACGTCACCGGCGGATACCGGGTCTACACCGCCGACGCACTCGAGCGGATGCAGCTGGGCAGCGTCGACAGCCTGGGCTACTGCTTCCAGATCGACATGCTGCTGCACGCCGTGCGTGCGCGCCTGCGCGTGGTGGAAATCCCGATCACCTTCGTGGAACGCACCCTGGGCAGCTCCAAGATGAGCGGCGGGATCGTGCTCGAGGCCATGGGCCGGGTCACGATCTGGGGTCTGACCGGGCATGGCGCCCGGCATTCCAACCCGGTCAGTCCCGCTGCGACGCCCGACAGGTCCTGACTGGATCCGCATTCGCACACCGGACTCACAGGCGGTTCGGTCGAGCGAATTTCACCTTCCGGTCAAAGTGACTATATGATGGATCTCACGTTAGAGTCACACTGACCTTTACTCGATGGAAGCGCCCATGACCGAGCCACACCCGCCAGTACTCGCGGTGTCGACGGTCATCTTCGCCCTGAGGCCCGACCTCGAGTCCGGCTTCATGACGCTCTGGTTGCCGCTGGTACGCCGCACCAGGGAACCGCACCTGGGCCTCTGGGCGCTTCCGGGCGGCTGGCTGCCCAGCGACGAAGAGATGCCCGCGGCGGCGGCCCGCACCCTGCGCGAGACCACCCGGCTCACCCCCCGGTACCTCGAACAGCTCTACACCTTCGGCGACCTCGGCCGCTCGCCGGGCAACCGGGTCATCTCGGTGGTCTACTGGGCGCTCGTGCAGTCCGGCGAAGCCGACCTCGCGGCCGTCGACGAGAACGTGCAGTGGTTCCCGGCTGACCGGCTCCCAGAGCTCGCCTTCGACCACAACCACATCGTCGAATACGCGCTCTGGCGACTGCGCACCAAGGTGGAGTACTCCCGCATCGCGCACGCGTTCCTCGGCGAGACCTTCACCCTCGCGCAGCTGCGCGACGTGCACGAGGCCGTGCTGCGCCGCGCCCTCGACCCGGCCAACTTCCGCCGCACCATCGAATCCTCCGGCACCGTCGTCGACACCGGCCTCCGGCTCGCCGGGGTACCGCACCGGCCGCCGCGGCTCTACCGCTACAACGACTCCCAGTCCCTCGCCGAGCAGGGCCCGCTGGGCCCATCGGTGGGCTGACCCATGACCTCCCTCCAATCCACACCGCACCCCCCGAGGAGCACGACATGACCATCGCATCGGTCGACCGCACCATCCGCCTGATCAGCACGGGCAAAACCGACGGCAGCACTTGCACGCCCGACCTCGCCGTCGACCCCTGGTACTTCGACGACAAGGCCCCCGGCTACGGCCCCGGCTCGTCGATGGGCGATGTCATCCCCACCGGCTCCCCCCGCCAGGGCGAACTGCCCGCGCGCTACCGCACCGCGTCGAACGGCGAGCTGGGCGACTGGATCCGCGCGGCGAAAGCCACCCTCGGCGACCGCGTCGTGGTGCTCGGCCACTTCTACCAGCGCGAAGAGGTGCTGCAGCACGCCGACTTCGTGGGCGACTCCTTCCAGCTCGCCGTGGCCACCCAGAGCCGGCCCGACGCCGAGGCCATCGTCTTCTGCGGCGTGCACTTCATGGCCGAGACCGCCGACCTGCTCTCCCGCCCCGAGCAGGCCGTCATCCTGCCCAATCTCGCCGCCGGCTGCTCGATGGCCGACATGGCCGACATCGACTCGGTCACCGAGTGCTGGGAGCAGCTCGAGGAGCTGTACGGCACCGAACCGGATGCGTCCGGCCGCGTTCCCGTGATCCCGGTCACTTACATGAACTCCTCCGCCGCCCTCAAGGGCTTCTGCGGCGAGCACGGCGGCATCGTCTGCACCTCCTCGAACGCCGAGACCGTGCTCGAGTGGGCCTTCGAACGCGGCCAGCGGGTGCTGTTCTTCCCAGACCAGCACCTGGGCCGCAACACGGCCAAGGCCATGGGCGTTCCGCTCGAGCAGATGCCGATGTGGAACCCGCGCAAGCCCCTCGGCGGCAACACCGAGACCGAGCTGGAAGACTCCAGGGTCATCCTCTGGCACGGCTTCTGCAGCGTGCACCGCCGTTTCACGGTGGACCAGATCGAGAACGCCCGCGCCGAGCACCCCGGCGTGCGCGTGATCGTGCACCCCGAATGCCCGATGGCCGTCGTCGACGCGGCCGATGA
Organism: Cryobacterium sp. SO2; assembly: GCF_026151165.2. Taxonomy (NCBI): domain Bacteria; kingdom Bacillati; phylum Actinomycetota; class Actinomycetes; order Micrococcales; family Microbacteriaceae; genus Cryobacterium; species Cryobacterium sp. SO2. The sequence continues at coordinate 1,103,738 of NZ_CP117849.1, read as the reverse complement.
GTACGGCTCCACCGACTACATCGCCAAGGCGATCGCCGCCGCCCCGGCCGGCTCCACCTTTGCGATCGGCACCGAGATCAATCTGGTGCAGCGCCTCGCGGCCGAATACCCGCAGCACACCATCTTCTGCCTCGACCCGGTGGTCTGCCCCTGCTCCACCATGTACCGCATCCACTCCGGCTACCTCGCCTGGGTGCTCGAAGCCCTCGTGGGCGGCGACGGCGTGCCGGCCGAGGTGCTCAACCGCATCACGGTCGCCGACGACGTGGCCGACCACGCCAGGGTGGCGCTCGAACGGATGCTCGCGGCCAAGCCACCCGCTGCCGGCCCCGTGGCCCCCGTCCTGACCGGAGCCTGACCATGACTCGAGTGCTCGTCGTCGGCAGCGGACTCGGCGGCCTGATCGCCGCCGTGCGGGCCACCGATGCCGGCCATCGGGTGACGCTGGTCACCAAGGCCGCCCTCTCCGACAGCAACACCCGGTACGCGCAGGGCGGCATCGCCGCGGCGCTGTTCCCCGACGATTCCACCGACGCGCACATCCTCGACACCCTGCGCGCGGGCGCCGGCCTCTGCGACCCCGCCGCCGTGACGGTGTTGTGTGAGGAAGGGCCAGCCAGGGTGCGGGACCTGATCCGGTTCGGCGTCGACTTCGACCGCGACGAATCCGGCATCACCCGTGGCCTGGAGGCCGCACACTCCCGGTCCCGCGTGCTGCACGCGGGCGGCGACGCCACCGGCGCCGCCATCGAGGCCGCCCTCGTGGCCACGGTGCAGGAACGCGCCAACCGCGCCCACGCGCAGGGCGGCGACCAGATCACCATCCACGAACACACCATGCTCGTGGACCTTGTGGTGGACACCGGCCGGGTGACCGGCGCGACCCTGCTCGGCCCGAACGGAGCCCAGCACACCGTCGTCGCCGATGCGGTGATCCTCGCCACCGGCGGGGCCGGCGCGCTCTACACCCACACGACCAACCCCGCCATCGCCACCGGCGACGGCGTCGCCGCCGCCTGGCGGGCCGGCGCCACGATCGCCGACGTGGAGTTCTACCAGTTCCACCCCACCGCGTTGGCCGTGCCCGGTACCCCGCTGGTCTCCGAGGCCGTGCGCGGCGAGGGTGCCGTGCTGCTCTCCAGCACCGGCGAACGCTTCATGCCCGCCATCCACCCGGATGCCGAACTTGCGCCGCGCGACATCGTGGCCCGCAGCATCGCCGCGCAGATGACCGCGCAGGGCGGCGACCCGGTCATGCTGGATGCCACCGGCCTCGGCCGCGAACTGCTGGAGACCCGGTTCCCCACCATCACCGCCGCCTGCCTGGCCGCGGGACTGGACTGGGCACTCGAACCGATTCCGGTGGCCCCGGCCGCGCACTACTGGATGGGCGGCGTTGCCACCGATGTGTGGGGTCGTACCTCACTGCCCGGCCTCTTCGCTGTCGGCGAGGTCGCACGCACCGGAGCACACGGCGCCAACCGCCTGGCCTCGAACTCGCTGCTGGAGGCCGCGGTCTTCGCCGACAGGGCCGTGCGGGCGCTGGCGGATCCCACCGGCCGGCATCCCCTCTTCGACGACGCGACCGGCCTCGACGTCGCCGACACCGACTTCGCCGACACCGATCTCGACTCCGGGCTCGACGCCAGCAGCCCCTCCGCGGGCATGCCCGTCGACCGCAGCACCCTGCAGGGTCTGATGTGGGAGGCGGCCGGCGTGCACCGCTCCGGAGCCGGCCTGGCCGGCGCCGCCGCGACCCTGACCGGCTGGTGGGCCGTCGACCGGGCCGAGGCGTCCGTCGACGAGCTCGAGACCGGCAACCTGCTCGACCTCGGCCGCCTGATCGTGGCGGCGGCCCTCGCCCGCGAGGAATCCCGCGGCGCCCACCACCGCGCCGACTTCCCCGACAGCCGGCCGGAGCTGGCCCGGCCGCGATTCAGCCGCCGCCGGGAGTTTGCCACGCGCACCCTCGTACCCGCATCATCGTCCGCCTCGGAGGCCATCGCATGCTGACCACACACGCCATCGACACCGTCGTTCGCGCGGCCCTCGACGAAGACGCGCCCTGGGGCGACCTCACCAGCGAGATGCTGATCCCCGCCGACGCCGTCGCCACCGCTCAGCTGGTGGCCAGGGAGGCCGGCGTGTTCAGCGGCGGCGCCGTCTTCGACGCTGCCTTCCGCCTGGTCGACCCGCGTATCACGGTGCACCTGCACGTCACCGACGGCACCACCTTCGCGGCCGGCGAACTGCTCGCCGAGGCGTCCGGCCCGGCCCGCGGCATCCTGCAGGCCGAACGCATCGGGCTCAACTTCGTGCAGCGGATGAGCGGGATCGCCACGCTCACCGCGCGGTACGTCGCCGAGACCGAGGGCACCGTGGCGCGCATCGTCGACACCCGCAAGACCACGCCCGGGCTGCGCGCGTTCGAACGCCAGGCCGTGCGCGACGGCGGCGGCCACAACCACCGGTTCAGCCTGTCCGACGCCGTGATGGCCAAGGACAACCACCTCGCTGTGCTCAGCGCCGGCGGCATCGGCCTCACCGATGCGCTGTTGGCCGTGCGTGCGAAGCTCTCGCACACCACGCATTTCGAGGTGGAGGTGGACACCCTCGACCAGATCGAACCAGTGCTCGCCGCCGGCATCGACACGATCATGCTCGACAACTTCAGCCCGGGCGACCTGCGTGAGGGTGTGCGGCGGGTGGCCGGCCGCGCCATCGTCGAGGCCAGCGGCGGCGTCTCCCTCGAGACCGTGCGGCGCATCGCCGCTTCCGGGGTCGACATCATCTCGGTGGGCGCCCTCACCCACAGTGTGCGCTCGCTCGACCTCGGCCTCGACGTGGTCATCCTGCCCGAAGCCGTCTTCCCCGCGGCCTGACCGCCGCCCGCTCACCCACCGCCAGGGAGCCGCCATGATCTACCTCGACAACGCAGCGACCACACCGCTGCGCCGCGAGGTCGCCGAGGCGATCTGGCCGATCATGACCCGCGGCTTCGGCAACCCGTCCAGCCACCACCGGGTCGGTGAGGCGGCAGCCGCCACCCTCGCCGGCGCCCGCGCGCGCATCGCCAGGGTGCTCGGCTGCCGCCCCGGCGAGATCACCATCACCAGCGGCGGCACCGAGGGCGACAACCTGGCCGTCAAGGGCCTGGCCCTGGGAGCCCCGCGCGGCCGGCACATCATCACCACCGACCTCGAACACGAGGCCGTGCTCGAATCCTGCGACTACCTGCACCGGTTACACGGCTACGAGATCACCCTGTTGGCCACGGATGCCGCGGGCCGCGTCGATCCCGCCGAACTCGAGCGGGTCATCCGGCCCGATACGACCCTCGTCACCGTGCACTACGCCAACAACGAGATCGGCACCGTGCAGCCCATCCGCGAACTGGCCGCCATCGCCCGCACGCATGGCGTGCCGTTCCACACCGATGCCGTACAGGCCGCCGGCTGGCTGCCGCTGAACGTGGCCGATCTCGGCGTGGACGCGTTGAGCATCTCCGGACACAAGCTCGGCGCCCCCCAGGGCGTCGGCGCCCTCTACCTGCGCGGCCGCCTCCCGGTCGAAGCCGTATTGCACGGCGGCGGCCAGGAGCGCGGCAAACGCAGCGGCACCGAGAACGTCGCCGGATCCGTGGGCCTGGCCACCGCCCTCGACCTGGCCGAGACCGAACGCGTCGAGCTCGCGCCCCGTCTCGCCGCCCTGCGCGACGCCTTCGTGGCCACGGTCCTGGCCACCACACCCGGCGCCGCCCTCACGGGAGATCCGGTGCATCGGCTGCCCGGCCACGCGTCATTCACCTTCGCCGGAACCGGCGGCGAGGCCGTGCTGCTCGAGCTGGAACGCTTCGACATCGTCTGCTCGAGCGGTTCGGCCTGCGCCGCCGGCAGCGACGAGCCCTCGCACGTACTCACGGCGTTGGGCATCCCCGCCGACCTCGCGCAAACCGCGGTGCGCTTCACCCTTTCAGCCACCACCACGGCCGCCGATCTGGCCGAGGCCGCCGCCCGCGTGCGCGCCGCCGTCGCCGCCGTCCGCGGCCTCGCCGGCTAACCCCGCCTAACTGTTCCCGCACCGGACAATTGCGCCCGGTGCGCCGGGCGCAATTGTCCGCATGGGCACCAGTTGGCGCGGATGCGAACGGCCGCTGAACACCGCGGGAAACCCGGCGAGACGGGACCTTTGGCCCGTGTTTTAGGCGTTGCACGGTTCTATGTTTGAACCAGAGACAAAGATCCCAGATCGGGTTGTCCAGGAGGAATACTAATGACGATCACAGACCATCCAGTCGCCACTCCACTAGCTGCGCAGATCGACTCCATGGTTTCCGCGGGCTTGGTCGCGCTCAAGGAATACGCCAACTTCACGCAGGAACAGATTGACTTCATCGTCAAGAAGGCCTCCGTCGCCGCACTGTCCAAGCACGCCGAACTCGCCGTGCACGCCGTCGCCGAAACCGGCCGTGGCGTCTTCGAGGACAAGGCAGTGAAGAACCTCTTCGCTTGCGAGCACGTCACCAACTCCATGCAGAACCTCAAGACCGTCGGCATCATCAGCCGCGACGAGATCACCGGCATCACCGAGATCGCCGAGCCCGTCGGCGTCATCTGCGGAATCACCCCGGTGACCAACCCCACCTCGACCGCGATCTTCAAGTCGCTCATCGCGCTGAAGACCCGTAACCCCATCATCTTCGGCTTCCACCCGGGAGCCCAGCAGTCTTCCGTCGCCGCCGCCCGCGTCGTTCGCGACGCCGCCATCAAGGCCGGCGCCCCGGAGAACTGTATTCAGTGGATCGAGACCCCCTCGCTTGAGGCCTCCACCCTGCTGATGAACCACCCCGGCATCGCGACCATCCTCGCAACCGGTGGAAACGCCATGGTCCGCGCCGCGTACTCCTGCGGTAAGCCCGCCCTGGGTGTCGGCGCCGGAAACGTGCCCGCCTTCATCGAGAAGAGCGCCAAGCTCAAGCGTGCCGTCAACGACGTCGTGCTCTCGAAGTCCTTCGACTACGGCATGATCTGCGCTTCGGAGCAGGCCGTCATCATCGAAGAGCCGCTCTACAAAGAGGCCATGGCAGAGTTCAAGATTCTGCACACCCACCTGGCCAGCGCCGCCGAGAAGACCATGCTCGAAGAGTTCATCTTCGGTGTACAGGCCAACTCCGAGAACTGCGCCGGCGCCAAGCTCAACCCCACCGTCGTCGGCAAGTCGCCGGTGTGGATCGCCGCCCAGGCCGGCTTCACCATCCCCGAAGACACGTCGATCATCCTGGTCGAGGTTTCCGGAGTGGGACCGCACGAGCCGATGACCCGCGAAAAGCTGGCCCCGGTTCTCGCCGTCCTGCACGCCAAGGACGCCGAAGAGGGCATCTCGCTCTCCGAGCAGATGGTGGAATTCGACGGACTGGGCCACTCCGGCTCGATCCACAGTGAAAACCCCGCGATCATCGAGGAATTCGGCAAGCGCGTCAAGGCTGTCCGCATCATCACCAACGCCCCCAGCTCGCTCGGTGGCATCGGTGACATCTACAACGCGTTCATCCCGTCGCTCACGCTCGGCTGTGGTTCGTACGGACACAACTCCGTCTCGAACAACGTGTCGGCGATCAACCTGATCAACGTCAAGCGCATCGGCCGGAGGAACAACAACTTGCAGTGGTTCAAGATCCCCGCGAAGACCTACTTCGAGCCGAATGCGGTTCGTTACCTGGCCGACATGCGCGACGTCAGCCGCGTCACCATCGTGACCGACTCGACCATGACCCGCCTGGGCTTCGTCGACAAGATCCTCGACGTGCTCAACCGTCGCGAGGGTCGCGTCGCACTGCAGATCATCGACAACGTGCTCCCCGAGCCCACCGTCGCCGCAGTCGAGAAGGGCGCAGAAGAAATGCGCGCCTTCAAGCCCGACACCATCATCGCCCTCGGTGGCGGCTCGCCCATGGACGCCGCGAAGGTCATGTGGCTGCTGTACGAGCACCCGGAAATCGAATTCGCCGACATGAAGGAGAAGTTCTTCGACGTGCGCAAGCGCGCGTTCAAGTTCCCCGACCTCGGTGAGCTCGCCAAGCTCGTCTGCATCCCGACCACCTCGGGCACCGGTAGCGAGATGACCCCGTTCGCCGTCATCACCGACGACGTCACCGGCATCAAGTACCCGCTCGCCGACTACGCTCTGATCCCGTCCGTCGCGATCATCGACCCCGTGCTCACGGCCATGATGCCCTCGTTCCTCGCCGCCGACTCAGGCTTCGACGCCCTGACCCACGCCACTGAGGCGTATGTCTCGGTGTACGCGAACGACTTCACCGACGGCCTCTGCCTGCACGCGATCAAGCTGATCTTCGAGAACATCGAGACCAGCGTCAAGGGCACCATCGGCAGCACCGATGACACCGTGATCAAGGCCCGCGAGAAGATGCACAACGCCGCATCGATCTCCGGTATGGCCTTCGGTAACGCCTTCCTCGGCATAGTCCACGCCATGGCCCACGTCACCGGCGCCCAGCTGCACCTGATCCACGGCCGGGTCAACGCGACCTACCTGCCGCACGTGATCCGGTACAACGGCACCGTGCCGACCAAGCTGACCAGCTGGCCCAAGTACGAGCACTACATCGCCCCGGAGCGCTTCCAGGAAATCGCGAAGCACCTCGGCCTGCCGGCCTCGACTCCTGCCGAGGGCGTCGAGTCCTACGCCAAGGCCGTCGAGCAGCTGCGCGACAAGGTCGGCATCAAGCCGTCCTTCCAGGCGCAGGGTGTGCCGGAGGAAGACTTCATCAGCCGCCTCGACTCGCTCGCCATGGGCGCTTACGGCGACCAGTGCGCACCCGCCAACCCGCGGATGCCGATGCTGGAAGACATGAAGACCCTCATGGAAGCCGCGTACTACGGCACGTCGTTCGCTGAGGTTCGCGCTGGCCGCGCAGCCGTCGGGGACGCCGCGCTCGAGACCGGTGCAGAGGATGTCGCCACCGCCGCAGACGCCAAGAAGCCGGCCCGCAAGGCCGGCAAGTAGGCTCAACGCTCACAGCAGCATCCGTTCGACCTGCACCACATAACGGCCCCGCACTTCTGTGCGGGGCCGTTTTTGCGTCCGGTAGGGCAGGCCGTCGCCATGACGACAACGCGGTGGAGGCCGGAGTAGGGTGCGTACCAGGCCTCGGCTACGCGCGGGGCCCACATCAGGTGGGGGAACAGATGCTTCGCGGATCAACGGCGGTTCTGGCCGCAGTATTCATGCTGAGCGGTTGCGCCGCAGGCGTCCAGTCAGGGGCAACTGCCCCGTCCACTATCCCGGACACGCCAGCCGACTCTCCGGCGACCGCGAACCCGACAGTCACGCCGACCAGTGAACCGCCCACCGGCGACCTCACTATCGACCAGACCTGCGAGAACATGTTGTCAGAACCGGCCCTGGCTGACATTGCGGCGGCGGGCTGGACCCTTCAGACCGACCTGCCCGGAGGCCACAGCGGCCTCATGGCCTCGATGGTCGAACTGGGCGGGTCGAGTTGCTATTGGACCAGCGACGGGGGTGACGTCCCGTTCTGGTACGGACAGGTGGCGATGGATGAGAGCACGTGGAACGCCAAGCGAGCGGAACTTACAGCGGCCGGGTACATCGAGTCCGACGAGCCGTTCACCGCTACGCTCCTGGGCGCACGGTGGGGCGACGATAATCCGGCCCTGGTGAACAGGGACGGTGTCACCTTCTATGTCAGCCAGCCGAGCTATCTGGCCTCGGTAGCAGGACTGCAGTAGAGCAGTGACGCCGCGCTCGAGACCGGGCTCGATATGCGAAGCGGGAGCGTGGACCGGCGAAACGGAGTGGCTTAACGCAAAAGTCCCGGTCTCTTTCGAGACCGGGACTTTTGTTTCTGTTGCGGGGGCAGGATTTGAACCTACGACCTCTGGGTTATGAGCCCAGCGAGCTACCGAACTGCTCCACCCCGCGCTACAAGAACTAAGTTACCACAGTTCTACAAGCCCTTCGAATCGGCCACTCCCCCCGGGCGCGTCGCGCCTTGAACGAGAAAACGCGGGTGGTGCGACCGGGATTCCCGGTGCACCACCCGCGTTGTCAGCGGCTGCGGAGTACTACTCGCCGATGAGGGTGAGCATGCTCGCGACGGTGTCGGAGAGCTTCTTGTCTGCGACTCCGAAGGCGGCCAGGTCGTTCGCGGCCAGCGCGGCCTGCTTTTCAGCGATGGCCTCCTTGGCGGTGGCGAGCAACGACTTCAGCTGCGCATCCGTTGCCGGGTCACCGGTCTCAGTCGACGGCACCGTGGTGTCGCCACCATCCGTGGGCGTGGCCGGAGTTTCGACGGCAGGCACATCCGTATCACCGGCGTTGGCACCGGAGTCGCCCTTGAACAGCACGTTCAGAGCTGTGTCCAGGGTGTCTTCGAAGGCGATCTGGTCACCGAAGGCCACGAGGACCTTCTGCAACAGCGGGTAGCTGGTCTCACCGGTGGACTGCACGTACACGGGCTGCACATAGAGCAGTCCGCCACCGACCGGGAGGGTCAGCAGGTTTCCGTTGAGCACTGTGGACTGGCCCTGTTTGAGCAGGTTGAGTTCGGCGGAGATCGTGGGATCACCGTTGAACTTGGCCTGCACCTGGCCGGGGCCCGGCACCGTGATGTCATTCGGCAACGTCAGGAGTCTCAGTTTGCCGTAGCCATCGCTGCGTTCACCGTCCGTCGATCCCGCGTCGGCATCGGCCGCCAAATAACCCGTCAACACGTTCCGGCTGGTCTCACCCGACGCGTTCGGGATGAACGTGGAGTACAGCGAGTAGGACGGCGCATCCTGGCCGGGCATCTGCATGGTCAGGTAGTACGGCGGCTGCAGAGTGGTGTTGGTCGACGGCGACACCGGGTCGTTCGGCGTGGTCCAGGCGTCGTCCTCGGAGTAGAACGAGCCGGGATCGGTCACGTGGTACTTGCCGAGCACGGCGCGCTGCACCTTGAACATGTCGGCCGGGTAGCGCACGTGGCTCATCAGGTCGCCCGACATCTCGCTCATCGGCTCGACGGTCGACGGGAAGATCTTCTGCCAAGTCTGCAGCAGCGGGTCGTTCTCATCCCAGGCGTAGAGCGTCACGGAGCCGTCGTAGGCATCCACTGTGGCCTTGACCGAGTTGCGCATGTAGTTGATGTTGTCGAGAGCGAACGGCTGCTCGGGTGTCTCGGTGTCCGCGATCGCGTCGCTCAGGCTCACCGCGGTGGAGTACGGGTAGCTGGCCGACGTCGTGTACGCGTCGACGACCCACTTGATGCGTCCGTCAACGACCGTGGGGTACGGGTCGGAGTCGAGCGTGAGGTAGGGCGCAACCTTCTGCACCCGGGTGATCGGGTCGCGGTCGTACAGGATCTGGGACTCGTCGTTCACCGCGTTGGCGAGGAAGATCTGCTCGGACTGGAACTTGAGCGCGTAGATCAGCTTGTTGAACGGGCCGCTCAGGCTCGGTCCACCGTCGCCGGTGAAGGTCGTGTAGGTCTGCTGGGCGCCGTCTTCACCGGACGGGTAGTCCAGCTCCACGGGGTCGGTACCCTCGGGGGCTCCGACGATGGAATATGTCGGCGAGGTCTCGCCGAAGTAGACGCGCGGTTCGAATTCGCCCAACGCCCCTGAGGTGGGGATGCCGGACTCCAGGAACACGGGCTGGCCGTCGGCCGAGCGCTGGTTGCCGTAGGCGGCGACGACGCCATAGCCGTGCGTGTAGACCACGGAGGAGTTGACCCAGGTCTCGCTGCTCAGGCCGCCGAGGTCGAGGTCACGAACCGACACTACGGTGTCCTGCGACTTGCCGTCGATCGTGTACCGGTCAACGTCGAGGTTGGACGGGAACTGGTAGTACTGCTTGAACTGCTCCAGCTGGGCGAACGCGTCGCTGACCAGGGCGGGGTCGAGGATCCGGATGTTGGCCGTGGTCTCGGCGTCGGCACGCAGCGCGCCGGGCTCGGCCGTGGTCGTGGCGGTGTAAGGGATCTCTTCGACATCGGCGACACCGTAGGCGTCGCGGGTGAGGTCGATGTTGCGCTGGATGTACGGCGCCTCGAGGGTCTTGGCGCTCGGGTCCACCTGGAAGCGCTGCACGACCCAGGGGTAGAGCGAGCCGATCAGCAGGCTGCTCACGATGAGCAGGGCGGTGCCGATCACGGGCAGGCGCCAGCGACCGATGAAGGCCGTGACCAGGAACAGGATCGCGACGAACACCGCGGCTCCGGCCAGAATGGCGCGGCCGGGGATGGTGGCGCTGACGTCGGTGTAACCGGCGCCGGTGATCAGGTCGTTGGCCTGGGTGAGGGTGGAGTACTGGTCGAGCCAGATGCTCACGGCCTGCAACAGCAGGTAGATCGCGGCGGTCACGGCGATCTGCACACGGGCGGCCTTCGCCACATAGACCTCGCGGCCGGTGACGCGGATAGCGCCGTACAGATAGGACGTGGCGAGGGCGACGAGCGCCGCGATGAGTACCACGGCGGAGCTGAACGCCAGCAGCGACTGGTAGAACGGCAGGTCGAAGAGGTAGAAGGAGACGTCGAAGCCGAACTGCGGGTCGGTGGTGCCGGCATTCGTGCGGTTGAGCCACATCAAGATCGTCTGCCAGTGCGTGGCGGCGGCGACGCCGGCGAACAGGCCGAGCAGGGCGGGGATGCCGTACATGGCCAGGCGGCGCAGCGGCTCGATGACCTGCTGGTAGCGGTCAACCGACGAGTTGAGCTTGGCGTAGACGGGGCGCAGGCGGTAGGCGAGCTGGATGCTCACCCACACCGGAACGGCCATGCCGAGGAACCCGATCACGAACAGGACGGCGCCTGCGATCCACTGGGTGGTCAGGACGCTGAGGAAGCCCAGCTGGTCGAACCACAGCACGTCCGCGTACAAACCCGCGAAGATGAAGAATAAGATCACCAGCCCCGCGATTATCGCTGCCGTGATGGCTAGCGGGGCACGGCTCCGACGTGGAGCGCTTCCGGCGGATGATGTGGTCACGAATTGGCCTCTTGCTCTGATAGATCGGGGGTCAGACCCTCATTCTATGCAGCGAGTCTCTGGGCAAACCCCCAGTTCGCTGAGGGCTCACCCAGAAGCGGCCCTGCTATCCGGCCGCCGGGCAGGTGGGCAGGTCGCTCGTGTCCGCACCCGTGCGGATGGCGTCGAGCGCGGCGAGCGAGTCGTCCAGGGTGCTCACGGCCAGAACGGTCAGGCCGTCGGGGATGTGCCCGGTGACCTCGTCGCAGTTCGCCGCGGGTGCCAGGAACCAGTCCGCGCCCGCGTTCTTGGCACCGAAGAGCTTCTGGCGGATGCCGCCGATGGCGCCGACGGTGCCGGCCTGGTCGATGGTTCCGGTGCCGGCCACATCCGCCCCGCCCTGAATGGCTCCCGGAGTGAGCTTGTCGATGATGCCCAGCGCGAACATCATGCCCGCACTCGGCCCGCCGACCTTGTCGAGCTGGATTTCGACGTCGATCGGAAACTTGTAGTCGGACTTGACGTTGATGCCGAGCACCACCGAACCGTCGAGGTCCATCGGGGTTACGTCGACGCTCTGCGCGGCGCCGTCGCGGCTCAGCCCGATGGTGGCCGGCTGGTCCGCGCCGCTGGCCGTGAGGGCCTCACGCAGCGCGGTGATGTCGGCAACAGCTTCGCCGTTCACCGACTCGATCAGGTCGCCGGGCTCGATCAGGCCGGTCGCCGGCGCGTCATCGGCCAGCGACACCACGCTCAGTTCGGACGGGTAGTCGTAACCGAGGCTGGTCAGGGCCGCCGCGATGGCGTCCTGCTGGGAGTTCACCATGGCGACTTGGTTCGCCTCGTCGCGGTCCTCGGTGGTCTCGTCGGCGGGGAACACGGAGTCCATCGGCACGACGGCCTGGCTCGGATCGAGCCAGGCGGCCGCGACGGTGAGCCAGTTCAGCCGGTTGTCCGGGTTGCCGAGCACCGAGACCGTGAGCAGGTCCAGGGATCCCTCGGTGGGGTACACCGTCTCGTCCGGGATCGTGATCAGGTCGGTGTCCTTGCCCTCGTAGTCGGCTGAGCCGAGCGTGTTGTACACGGGGCCCGGCTTCTCGACCACATACGGCGACGGCACGATGGCCAGTGTCAGCCCGGTGACCAGGGCGATGCCCAGCACCACCCAGCCCGTGCGGGAGCCGCGGCGGGGTCGGCCGGGGCCTCGGGATGAATCATCGGTGAAGAGGGCCACCAGGCTCCTTATAAGGGTGAACGGGGTTCTGCGAGGTGTTCGCGACAGGCGGACACCGCAACAACCCAGCGTAGGTCATTTCCCAGTTCTGGCCGGGGTTCTCGGGCTAGCGTAGAGGCAAGCAACTGAGAGGTGCCTGAAGTGCCCGATGACTCCCGACCCGACGACGGTCAGAACCCAGAAGACGAATTCCAGGACATGCTCCGCGACATCCTGTCGGGCAAGTCCTCCATCGACCCGAGCCAGCTGGCAGGCGCCGCCGGCCTGCCCAACGACCCGGCCAGCGTTGCGGCGCTGATGAACCAGCTGCAGGGCGCCCTCCGCGCCGGCGGCGACGGCGGCGTCAACTGGGACATCGCTCTGCAGCAGGGCCAGGAGCGCGCGGCGGCGGCCCAGCACAGCACCACCCCCGCCCAGCGCGCCGAGTTGGAGCAGGCCTTCCACATCGCCGCCCTCTGGCTGGATGACGTGATCTCCGTGGCCGAACTCACCGTGGAGCCGCGGCTGATGACACGCAAGGAGTGGGTCACCGCGACCATGCCGCTGTGGAGCCAGCTGGCCGAGCCCGTGGCCACGAGCATCTCGGATTCCCTCACCAAGGTGCTCACCGAGCAGGCCCCCGAAGAGCTCAAGGGCATGCTCGCCGGCGCCAGCCAGATGATGCGCAGCCTCGGCGGCACCCTGTTCGCCATGCAGCTCGGCCAGGTTGTCGGTCAGCTCTCCAGCGAGGTCGTCTCCGGCGGCGACATCGGCATCCCCCTGTTCGGCGACCAGCAGGCCGCCCTCCTCCCCCAGAACGTCGCCGAATTCGGCGAGGGCCTGGATGTGCCCACCGACCAGGTGCAGATCTACCTGGCCGTGCGAGAGCTCGCCCACGCCCGGCTGTTCCGGCACTCCAGGTGGTTGCGCCTGCACATGATCAGCTCGATCACCGATTTCGCCCACGGCATCAGCATCGACACCGAACGGCTGGAATCGCTGGCAGAGGGCTTCGACCCGTCGAATCCGGAGGAACTGCGCGACGCCATGGTCAACGGCTCGCTGATCCCGCCGAAGACGGACGCCCAGCTCGCGGCGCTCGGCCGGCTGGAAACCATGCTCGCCCTGGTCGAAGGCTGGGTCGACGTTGTCACCGTCGAAGCCACCGCACGGCTCCCCCGGGCCGACGCGATCAACGAGACCGTCAAACGCCGCCGCGCGTCAGGCGGTCCGGCCGAGTCGGCGTTCGCCACCCTCGTGGGCCTCGAGCTGCGGCCGCGCCGTCTGCGCGAGGCGGCCGCGATGTGGCAGGCCGTGACGGATGCCGTGGGCAACGAAGCCAGGGACGCCCTCTGGGCCCACCCGGACATCCTGCCCACCGCGGAGGACCTCGACGACCCGCAGGCCCTGGTGGCCCGCCTGACGTCGACGGCCAAGGGTGAGCCGCCCGTGCTGGACGACGTCGACCAGGCCCTGGAAGACCTTCTCCGGGACGACAACCCCGACCGTCCCCACGAGGCGTAACCCCTATCCCCCTCCAGCGAGCCGTGAGTTGGGCCCCGAAAACGCGCGCGTTTCGGGGTTCAGCTCACGGCTCGCGGGCTGAGGAGGGCTTGGGCCGTATCTTCGTCGGTGATCAGGACCGTGCAGAGGCCGCTCAGGACGACGGACCTCGCTATCGCGTGTTTGCGTGGGCCACCGATGACGGCGATCGCGGTCTTGGACCGGCGCAGGTGCTCCAGCGGGATGCCGAAGGTGCGTTCGTTCAGCGCGGGGTCGACGATCTGGCCCGCACTGTCGATGAACCGGCCGACGACGTCACCGACCGCGCCCTTGCGCACGAGCTCGTCGACCTGGTCGGGCGTGAGGTAGCCGCTCTCCACGTGCGCTGAGCCGGCATCCGCCTGCCCGGCGCTGAACAGGTAGGCCGACGCGGCCGAACCCATCTCCAGCACCGCGGCGACCGAACGGTCGGTGGCGATGGCCTGTTTGGTCTCGACGCGTTCCAGAATGGCGGGGCTGGGCAACAGGGTGAACTGGCCGCCGCCCTTCTGGGCGATGCTCACGGCCGTTGCCGCCGCCGTGCCCGGCCGAGCGTTGAGGCTGACGCCGCCGTTGATCTGCACGACGTCGACCCCGCTGGCCCAGCCGGGCTTGAGCTGCACCGAGATGTCGTGCAGGGTGCGGCCCCAGCTGATCCCGAGAGTGCGCGGCACCGGGCGGAGCGCGGTGAGGTAGTCGGCGGCGGCCTGGGCGGTACGTTTCTGTAGGTCGAGTTCGTCGAGGACCCCGGCCGTGGACACGACGATGGCGTCGGTGAGGCCGGTCGACTCGCGGAGCGCTCGTTCGAGGCCGAGCCGGCGGGCACGCGGATGCACGATCTCGATCCGGATGAATCCGTTCGCCTTGGCCTGGGCCAGCAGGCGGCCGACCTTCCACCGGGTGATCCGCAGGATCGTGCCGATCTCGTCCTGGGTCTTGTCTTCTTCGTAGTACAGCTCTGCCGCCCGAATGGACAGAAGCTCGTCGATGTCGCTCATGCGTGGTGCCTTCCCGGTTGCTCCAGCGTAGGTTGCGCTTGGCGGCCGGGACAACACTCGTTGGCGATCTTGCTCACATGAGCAGAACGGGTCAGCGGCCGCGCTGTATGTCGAGGTCGTCTTCCAGCAGGTGCGGTCGGGCGATGACGGCGCCGGCCACGGAGACGGCCAACGCCGTGCAGATCAGGAAGATCAGCGGGGCCGTCCACCCGCCGGTGACCTCGTGCAGCAGGCCGACGCTGAGCGGTCCGAGCGCGCCGAGGGTGTACCCGACACTCTGCACGAAGCCGCTGAGCGCCACCGACCCGGCGTGTGTGCGGGTGCGCAGGTTGATCAGCACCAGCACCAGGGGGAACAGAAGCGGGCCGAGGCCGGCAAAGACCACCCAGAGCCAGGTCAGCGTGCCGGGGGCCAGCAGCAGCCCCAGGTCGCCGAGCAGGAACACGGCCACGCCGAGGTAGACGAGCACGGCGACGTTTTTCATCCGCGCGGTCAGCCAGGGAATCAGCAGGGCGCAGGGAAACCCCATCGCGGCATACACCGAAAGCAGTGTGCCGGCCTGAGCGGGAGTGACCCCCGCGGTGTCGATGAGCAGCTGCGGCAGCCAGGCGAACATCGCGTAGGCGTTGAGCGACGACGCCGCGAAGACCACCGCGAGAGCCCAGGCGATCGAGGAGCGCCAGATTCCGCCCATCAGGGCCGGTTCGGCTTCGTCGACGAGCGCGCCGGGAGTGACCTGCACCCGGTGCCGCACGAACATGGTCAGCCAGGGCACGAGAGCGAACAGCACGGGCAGCAGCCAGAGCCCGAGCGAGACCCGCCAGCCGGCGGCATCCGCGACCGGCACCGCGATCAGCGGCGGGAACAGGGTGCTGAGCGACAGCATCGTGACGTAGAGGGAGGTGACCAAGCCGATGCGGTCGGGGAAGTACTTCTTCACGAGCGGCGGCAGCAGCACATTGCCCACGCCGAGGCCCGCGAAGGTGACAACACTGCCGAGCAACAGCACCGGCAGCGATCCGGCGATGCCGCGGGTGAGGTGCCCGATCAGCATGGCGGTGAGCGCGAGCACGAGCACGTTCTCGAGCCCCAGCCGGCGGGTGTAGACGGGCGTGAAGATGCCGAACACGGCGAAGCACACCGGCGGCAGCATGCCGAGCACGCCGATGGCTGTCGTGCCCAGCGGGATATCGGTGGAAATCTGGCTGACGATGGGCGACAGGGCCGCCACGGCGGTGCGGAGGTTGATCGCGACGAGCACGATGCCCAGCAGCGCCAGGGTTCGCCCGGCCCACAGCGGGCGGGGCGAATTGTCTGTCACCCGGCAAGTCTAGGCTGGACGGCATGGCAGAATTCGCGCGACACCTTCCCCTGAGCCTTCGGAGCGTCGGGAACGAATCCGGTGTGAACGCGCGCTGGTCCGGCCACCTCGCCGCGACCCTCACGGCCATCGCCGACCTGCTTGAGGGCCTCAGCTCCGAGCAGTGGGAAACACAGAGCCTGTGCGGCCGCTGGCGGGTGCGCGACGTCGCCGGCCACCTCGTCTGGCGGCTGGGCAGCACCCGGCGTGAGCTGATCGGCAGCGCCGCCCGCGCCTACCTCGGTCACTATGTTCGCCCGTCGCGCGCCATCGACGCCGTGAGCCGGGCCGCAGCAACGGTGCCGCCGGAGCAGCTCGTATCGCGCCTGCGAGAGATCGCAGCGGAGCGGGCCGCCGGCCGGGGCCGGGGCGGCATCTGGGAACTGACCGAGGCCGTGGTGCACGGCCTCGACCTGGCGCATCCGCTCGGGCTCACCCTGCCGATTCACGCAACGGCCGGCGGCGCGGTGGCGCTGCGGCGCAGCCTGATCGCGCCGACCGAGATCAAGGCCGTGCTGCGCACCCGCCGGTTGGTGGCGACGGATGCCGAGTGGAGCGTCGGCCACGGCGCACCGCTGCGCGGCACGGCGTCGGAGCTGATCCTGTTCCTGTTCGGCCGTGGGCCGCTGCCTACTGAGGCACCGCCCGTCGAAGCAGCGCCGGAGCCGCCGGAAGCCTAGTCGAGCGGTCGGTGCAGGATCGCGCGGGTCTTCAGGACGTCGTCCTCGATCTGCTTGATCAGCGGTTCGATGCCCGTGAACGCGACCATTCCGCGGATGTGTTCGACAAAGGAGACCTCGACCACGTGGTCGTAGAGGTCGATGTCCTGGTCGAGCACGTAGGCCTCCACCTGCTTCTGCGGAACGCCGTCGAAGGTGGGGTTGTTGCCGATGGAGATGGCCGCGGGATACCGGGACCCGTTGTCGGTCAGCCAGCCGGCGTAGACGCCGTCGGCGGGGATCAGTCCCTCGGACTCCGGCGACAGATTGGCCGTGGGAAAGCCGAGCTCACGCCCGCGGGCGGCGCCGTGCACGACCTCGCCGCGCACGGTCGGGGTGTGCCCGAGCAGGCGGGTCGCCGAGCGCACATCGCCGGCAGACAGCAGCTCGCGGATCCAGGTGGAAGACACCCGGCGTTCGCCGTGCGGCATCACGTCGTCGATCAACCGCACGTCGAAGCCGTACTGGCGGCCGAGCGCGGTGAGCAGCTCGGCGTCACCGGCGCCGCGGGCGCCGAACCTGAAGTCGCGGCCGACCATCACGTGCCGCGCGTGCAGGGTGTGTACCAGGATGTCGCGCACGAAGTCCTCGGGCGGCAGCGATGACAGTGCGGCGTCGAAGGTGAGCACAACGGTGGCGTCGATGCCTGTCTCGGCCAGCAGGTCGAGCTTCTGCGGCACGCTGACAAGCTCCGTCGGACACTTCTCGGGGTTCAGCAGGGCCAGCGGATGCCGGTCGAAGGTGACGACGACGACGGCCAGGCCTTCCCGGCGGGCCAGCGTCTTGAGCTCATTGATCACGGCACGGTGGCCGGCGTGCACGCCGTCGAACTTGCCGATGCTCACGGCCGAGGCCGGCCAGTCGGCGGGGACCTCGGCGATGCCGTTGAGCACCTTCATGGGCGTGGTCTGGGCGGCGGTCATGCTGCCGCGCCGTCACGGCCGGCGCGGGCCGGGGCGTGCTTGGCCAGCCACCACATGCCCAGGATCGGCAGGACCAGCGGGATGAAGAGGTAGCCGCGACCGTAGAACGACCAGACGGTGTCGTGCGGGAAGAGTTCGGGGTCGACCAGGCTGAGCGTGCCGATGACGAGTACGCCGAGCAGCTCGAAGCCGATCGTGATCCACGCCACCCGGTACCAGCCGGTGCCGCGGTTGACCAGGGCGATCGTCGCGACGATGTAGACCACGGCAGCGAGCGCGGACAGGGTGTACGCCACGGGGGCCTGGTCGAACTTGCTCACGATCTGCACGAACGATCGACCGGTCGCGGCGAGCGCGAGAACGCCGTACACCATGATCAGGACGCGGCCGATGCCGGTCACCCGGCCGGATTTCGTCGTGCCGGTGGCGTTGTCTCCGGAGTCCGTCTGCAGCTCATTCATCGCTCAGCAATTATCGCAGCATCCGCGGGCATCGGCGCGCCGGTGCACCGTGGCTCCCTCCGGGCGGCTCAGACCCCCTGCACGGTCCAGATCTGCAGCATCCGGTAGAGCATGACGGCTACCGACAGGCAGACAACGCCCAGGATCACGGTGCTCCAGCGGCTGCGCTCGATCAGCGCCCAGGCTCCCCCGGCCAACGGCAGCAGGATGGCGCTGACCAGGTAGGTGTAAAACTCCAGCAGGCTGCCGGTGGCCTGGTTGCCGGCGAACGGGGCCACGATCGCGACGATGAGCTGAACGATCAGGAGCAGTTCGACGAGGGCGGTGGCTCCCATGCTGAGGTCGGTGGGCTTGCGGCCGGCGAAGCCGAGGCCCAGGCAGAGCAGACCGGCCGCGACGGCGATAGCGAGCTGCAGGTAGGTGAACCACTCGATCACGATGCGTCCTCAGGGTCTGCCGGTCGGTCAGTGACGGGAGCCGGTGGTTGGTCCGGCGGGAAGTTCACGATCGACTTGGCCTGCCCTGCACGGTAGTCCGCCAGGCCGACGAGACGGCCGTCAGGGGCGACGGCGGCCACGGGGCCGCCGTCCTCTGCGCCCTCCGGTGCGGGGATGCGCTTGCCCTGGCTGAGGTCGATGGCCTGCTGCGCGGTCAGGTCGAGCCTGTCGAAGAGCCGGCTGGCCGCATCCGCCGGCCCGATCAGGGCACGGCTTACGTCGAGCTGGTCGAGGGGGTCTGCGGCGTCGATGCCGAACGGGCCGATCCGGGTGCGGCGGAGGCTGGTGAGGTGCCCGCCGACACCGAGACCGGCGCCGAGATCGCGGGCCAGGGCCCGGATGTAGGTGCCGGAGGAGCAGACCACGCGCACCTCGAGGTCGAGGAATCCGTCGACAGGGGTGCTGGAGACCAGCTCGAATTCGCTCACCGTGACGGGCCGGGCGGGCAGTTCCACGTCTTCGCCGGCCCGCACCCTGGCGTAGGCGCGTTTGCCGTCCACCTTGATCGCGCTCACGGCGCTGGGCCGCTGGCTGATGTCGCCGGTGAGCGCCTCGATGCCCGCACTGACCAGGGCTCCGGTCAGGGCGAGGACCACGTCGGCTGGCGCGCGGGTGAGCTCCTCCCCTTCGGCGTCGTCGGTGGTCGTGGCCGCGCCCAGGCGGATGGTGGCCAGGTACTCCTTGTCGAGGCCGACCACATAGGTGAGCAGACGGGTGGAGCTGTTGATCCCGAGGATCAGCAGGCCGGTCGCCATCGGGTCCAGGGTGCCGGCGTGGCCGACCTTGCGGGTGTTGGCCAGTCGGCGGGTGCGAGCGACGGCGTCGTGGCTGGTCCAGCCCTGGGGCTTGTCGATCAGCACGAGGCCGCTGGCGGTGCTGCCGGGCGGGCGGCGTGGGGCGTTCACTGGAAATCCTTCTTAGCTGGGGTCAGGCATTCTCGGCGGCCTCGGCGGCTGTGGCGCCGAGCACAACATCGAGCTTGCCACGGAACGTGCAGCGCATGAGTTCCTCAGCGTCGGGGTCCTCGCCGAAGATATCGGGCAGCCGGATGGCCAGGAGCGTGTTGAACAGCATCCCGTCGGCCAGGAACTCCCGGATGGCGTCGGGCGGGAATCCGGCCTCGTCGCGCAGCATCCGGTAGATCTCGAGGAAGCCCGCCCTGGCCTTGGCGCCGACGACCGGGTTGTGCCCGCTGATGAACGCCTGCATGAGCGAAAGCAGGATGCCGCGATCTTCGATGAGGTCCACGTACGCGGCGCCGAGCCGTGCGGCCAGCAACTCCACCTCGTCGTCGCTGTGCTCACGCGGTTCGGCGATGATCTGCCTGAAGCCGGCGACCAGACGCTCGAGTGCCCGGGCCAGCACCTCGAGGAAGAGGTTCTCCTTGGTGCCGAACATGCGCACCACGTAGGGCTGACTGATGCCGGCGGCCTTGGCCACAGCGTCGGTGGTCGCACCGGAATAGCCCCGCTCACCGAAGACCACACTGGCCGCGGCCAGGATCTGCTCGCGGCGCTCGGCGGCGGGGATGCGCTCGGTGGGTGGGGCGGCTGCGGTGCCGGATGTCTCGTTCACACTTGACAGGTTATCAGTCGATTACTAATGTCTCATTTTGTAATCATTCAATTACAACATTCTCCGGTTCTCCTCCGAAGGGACCTTCCATGACCACCACCGCCCCCACCAACACTCCCCCACCGGCCGGCCTGCGCCGGCGCCGGGTGCCCGTCTGGCTGGCCGTTGTCGCCGCCTCGCTGCCCATGTTCATGGCCACCCTCGACAACCTCGTAGTCACCAGCGCCCTGCCGGTGATCAACGCCGACCTCTCCGCGAGCATCGAAGAGCTGCAGTGGGTCGTGAACGCCTACTCGCTCAGCTTCGCCACCTTCATGCTGATGGCCGTCGCCATCGGCGACCGCTTCGGCCGCCGGTCCGTGTTCCTGGCCGGCATCGCCCTATTCACCGCCGCCTCGGCGCTCTGCGCCATGAGCGTCGAGCCGTGGATGCTGATCACCGCTCGCGCCCTCCAGGGCGTGGGCGCCGCCGCGCTCATGCCGCTCTCCCTTACCCTGCTGGTCGGGTCGGTGGCCGACAGGTTCCGGCCGGCGGCCATCGGCATCTGGGGCGGCATCGCCGGACTCGGAGTGGCCCTCGGGCCGCTCATCGGCGGCGCCGTGGTGGAGGGCTGGAACTGGGAGGCCATCTTCTGGCTGAACGTGCCGCTCGGTCTGCTGTCGATCCCGCTGGTGCTGGTGGCGTTGCCCAACAGCTTCGGCGCCCGGCTACGCGCCGATGTGCTGGGCCTGCTCCTAGCCGGCGGCGGGGTCTTCGGCGTCGTCTACGGAATCGTGCGCGGCAACGAGGCGGGCTGGACCAGCACAGAGGTGCTCACGGCGCTGATCGGCGGCGGCGTGCTGCTGCTGGCCTTCGTCTGGTGGGAGGGCCGGGCATCCGCGCCGCTGCTGCCGCTGCGGCTCTTCCGCGACCGAAGCTTCACGGTCGCGAACCTGGTGGGCATCACCTTCAGCTTCGGCATCTTCGGCTCGATCTTCATCCTCATCCAATTCCTGCAGATCGTGCAGGGCCACAGCCCGCTCGAGGCCGGTGTGATGACGATGCCGTGGACCCTGGCGCCGATGATCGTGGCGCCGCTCACGGGCATGCTCAGCCCGAGGACCGGCACCAGGCTGCCGATCGTGCTGGGCCTGGCGCTGCTGTCGATCGCCATGTTCTGGATCTCCCTGACCATGTCGGCCGACGTCGAGTACGGCGAGCTGGTGGGCGCGTTCATCCTGGCCGGTCTCGGCATGGGGCTGGTCTTCGCGCCGAGCTCCACGGCCGTGCTGGCCAATATGGTGCCGGACGATCACGCCAAGGCGTCGGGCACCAACTCCACCTTCCGCGAGATCGGCGTGGCCCTGGGCGTGGCGGTGCTCACCGCGGTCTTCACCGGCAACGGCGGCGAACTCACTCCCACCGGGTATGTGGATGCCGCGATCCCCGCCGTGATGGTCGGCGCCGGGGTGCTCGCCGTCGCGGCGGTCATCGCCCTCGCCCTGCCCTCTGGACGCCGGCCGGCCCAGACGCCGGCGACGACCCCCGCGCCGGTTGAGACCGAGACCCTCCTGGTGCGCGGGTAGCCGTGCGGGCGCGGCCGGGCTCATAGGCTGAGGTCATGCGAATTGCTGTGATCGGTGCCGGCGCCCTGGGCGGAACCTTCGCCACCCTCCTGAGCCAGGCCGGCCACGACGTCACCGTCACGGCGCGGGGCGCCGGGCTCGCCGCGATCCGGGAGCACGGCATCCGTCTCGAGGGCGGATTCGGCCGGGCACACGCCCGGCCGGCCGCCCTCCAACGGCTGACCGACACGCCAGAGCTGGCCCTGGTGTGCACCAAGGCGCAGGATGCGGAGGCCGCTATCACCGACAACGCGGCGGCGCTCGACGGCGCCGCTGTGATCGTGATCCAGAACGGCCTCGACGGAGTCAACACCGCCAGGCGACTGCTCCCCCGCTCCGACTGCTTCGGCGCTCTCTCGATCATTGCCGCGAACTACACCGAACCTGGTCTGGTCACCGTCACGACGGCCGCGCCCACCTACCTCGGCCGCGGCACCGGGGCAGCCGACGACGCCACCCGCCACTGGCAGGCCGTGCTCAACGGTGCAGTGCCCAGCCAGGCCATCGACAACTTCGTGGGCTCCCAGTGGACCAAGCTCGTGGTGAACATGCTCAATGCGCTGCCCGCGATCACCGGCTTGAGTGTGCAGGAGGTGGTGGCGAACCCGGGTTTGCGCCGGGTGATGACGCTGAGCATGCGCGAGGCCGTGCGCGTCGGCATGCGCCGCGGCATCAGCTTCGGCGCGATGCAGGCGCTCGGCGACCGCCGGCTGCGGGCCTTCTCGCGGCTGCCGGCCTGGGCCGGGCAGGTGCTGCCGCTCATGATGCGCGCCCGGATGGGAACCGTGCCCAACCTCGGCTCCACCCTGCAGAGCGTGACCCGCGGCCAGCGCACCGAGGTGGACTACCTCAATGGCGCCGTGGTGCGGGAGGCCGCCGTCGCAGGGGTGCCGGCCCCGGTGAACAGCCGGCTCACCGCATTGGTGCACGAGGTCGAGGAGCGCGGGTCGTTCCTCGGCCCCGCCGAGGTACTGGCACGGTTCAGCAGGAGTCGCTGAACACCCGCTGGGGGTTGTGCCGCTCGCTGAGATCGATCACCGCGGACGCCACCTGCCGCGGACGTTCCTCCTTCTGGTAGAGGTAGTCGGCTTCAGAGGTCGCTTCGCTCTCCAGCAGGATGCGGTAGTTCCAGGCGTCCCGCAGCTCCGACCGGTTGATGAACTCGCCGTCGATCACCAGGACGGCGTCAGCGGGGGCCGTGGTCCAGGTCGGTTCGATCCAGGCGTCCCGGTCCGGGTCGAACACCTGCGTGACGAAGCCGGTGCTGCCGCCGAGCCTGAACGGCTCAAGGAGCACCCGGCGCAGGGCCGAATAGTCGTAGCCGTGCCGGAAGAGCCGTTCGGGGGTGTCGGCGCCGAACCGGCCGGCGTCCTCGCGCGACCGCTTGAAGTAACGCAGCGACGCCCGGTACGACGCCACCTCCGCTTCGTCGAGCACCGCCGCCAGGTCATCGGCGAACGCGGTGCGAGCGGCGTGATCGGCGCCGTCGACGGCGACGATCACCCGGCCCCGGCCGTTCAGGTGGAGGATCTCGGCCGCGAGGGTACGCAGGTACTCGACGCGAGGAGTGGAAACAAGCTTCATGAATCGAGCCTAGGTTAGAACCGATGAACGTCACAGCCCAGGGCCCGGCCCGCACCGGAAACACTACAGCCGGCACCGCGCCAATCAGCACCGCCGGCCCCGCTCTCAGCAGGTCGATCAGCGCATGGTTCGACGAGAATGCCCGCGACCTGCCCTGGCGGCGCGACGGCTTCAGCGCCTGGGGCACCCTTGTGAGCGAGTTCATGCTGCAGCAGACCCCAGTGAACCGGGTCATCCCGCGACTGACCGAATGGTTGGAACGCTGGCCCACCCCAGCCGACCTCGCGGCGGTGCCCTCCGGCGAGGCCGTTCGCGCCTGGGCCAGCCTCGGCTACCCACGCCGGGCGCTCTGGCTGCATGCCGCTGCCGTGCAGATCACCGAGCGTCACGGCGGGGTCGTGCCCGAAGACATCGACGATCTCCTCGCCCTCACCGGCATCGGCGACTACACGGCCAGGGCGGTCGCGGCGTTCGCCTACGGCCACAGGCATCCGGTGGTCGACACCAACACCCGCCGCGTGATCGCCAGGGCCGTGGCCGGTCAGGGCGAGCCGGCACCGCCCAGCCGCACCCGCGACCTGGAGGCCATGTCGGCGCTCTTGCCGGCCGACCCCGTGGCCGCAGCCGTGTTCAATGCGGCGATCATGGAGCTGGGCGCCGTCGTCTGCGTGAGCCGGACCCCCCGGTGTGCCGACTGCCCGATCCGGGATGCCTGCGCCTGGCGCGCCGCCGGGTACCCGGACTATGCGGGACCGAAGAAGGCCGTGCAGAAGAAGTTCGAGGGCAGCGACCGGCAGGTGCGCGGCCTGATCATGGCCGAATTGCGGGCCACCCACCATCCGGTCACCGCCGCGGAGGTCGAGGGTCTCTGGCCTGACGCCGTGCAGCGCGACCGGGCCCTGGCCGGGCTCGTGGCCGACGGGCTCGCCGTTCTCGTCGAGCCCGGGATGTACGCTCTTTCGCAGGGGTGAAAACCCCGGCGTTCTCTCCAACAGAAATGGTTTCGATGAAGAACTGGGCCGGCAATGTCGAGTATTCGACACAGGACGTGAGGCATCCGGCCACGGCGGACGAAGTGTCGCAGATCGTGGCCGCGGCGCACGCCGCCAACGGACACGTCAAGGCGCTGGGCTCGCGGCATTCCTTCTCCACCATCGCCGACACCTCCGGCACCCTGGTGGCTCTCGACGGCCTGGTGATCGAGCCCTCGCTGCAGTTCGGTGACGATGGCGCCGCGGTGAGCGTGCGCGTCGGAGCCGGCAGCAGCTACGCCCAGGTCGGCGCCTACCTGGCCGAGCAGGGCCTGGCCCTGCCCAACCTCGCGTCGCTGCCGCACATCTCGGTTGCCGGTGCGATCCAGACGGGCACCCACGGTTCCGGCGTGCGCAACGGATCGCTGGCCTCCTCGGTGCTGGCCCTGGAGATCGTGCGCGCCGACGGCCGGGTCGAGATCGTTCGGGAGCACGACTCCGACTTCGCCGCCTCGGTCGTCGGCCTCGGTGCCGTCGGCATCGTCACCGCGGTCACGCTGCGGGTGCAGCCGCATTTCCAGATCTCCCAGTATGTGCACGAGGGGCTCTCCTGGACGGCGGCCCTCGCCAATTGGGCAGCCATCATGGCCAGCGGCTACAGCGTCAGCGTGTTCACCACCTTCCGGGGTGAGGACACCCACCAGGTCTGGTCGAAACGCCGCCTGGACGTGGACGGCCCCGAGTTCGACCTGGCCGCCCTCGGCGCCCGGGAGGCCACGGTGGCGCTGCACCCGCTGCCCGGGGTCGACGCCGGCAGCGTCACCGCTCAGCTGCGTGAGCCCGGGCCGTGGAACGAGCGGCTGTCGCACTTCAGGAGTGAGTTCCAGCCCAGCCATGGTGAGGAAATCCAGTC
The DNA here is from genome assembly GCF_026151165.2 of Cryobacterium sp. SO2. NCBI lineage: Bacteria > Bacillati > Actinomycetota > Actinomycetes > Micrococcales > Microbacteriaceae > Cryobacterium > Cryobacterium sp. SO2. The sequence continues at coordinate 1,078,387 of NZ_CP117849.1, read as the reverse complement.
CGAATACCTGATCCCCGCCGAACACGCCGTCGCCGCGATCATGGCCCTGCGTCTGATCGGCGACCGGATCGCGCCGCTGCTGCACATCTCCGAGCTCCGCAGCGTGGCCGCCGACACCGCCTGGCTCAGCCCGAGCTACGCCCGCGACTCGCTCGCCATCCATTTCACCTGGAAACCCCTGCCGACCGAGATTCTCACCGTGCTGCCGCTGATCGAGCACACCCTCGAACCCTTCGCGCCCCGCCCGCACTGGGGCAAGGTCGCCACGATGTCCCCGGCGGGGCTCCGCCGCGCCTATCCCCGCCTCGACGATTTCGCGGCGCATGTCAGCCGGGTCGACCCCGACGGGCTCTTCGAGAACGCCTACCTGAAACGAGTACTGTCCCATGACTGACGCCGCCGTCGCCGTCCCCGCCGCCACCAGCTCGGATGTCTCGGTGCTGCCGCTCTCCGGCCTGCAGTACACGATCACTGCCGGCGGGTACGCGGCCACGATCGCGAGCGTCGGCGCGAGCCTGCGCGAGTTCACCTGGTACGGCCGCGACCTCGTCGTGCCGTTCGACGCGAACGAGGTGCGCCCCGGCTACCGCGGTGCCGTGCTGGCGCCCTGGCCGAACCGGGTGGTCGACGGCACATATTCCTTCGACGGCGTCGACTATCAGCTGCCGCTCACCGAGCCCAGCCGCTCACACGCACTGCACGGCCTCGTCTGCTGGGCCGATTGGACGCTCGAGGCGCGCTCGACCGACTCCGTGACCCTGCGCACCACGATCGTGCCCAGCGACGGCTATCCACACCGGGTCGCCCTGCTGGCGGCGTACCGGCTCGGTGCCGATGGCCTCACCACCACCGTGACCGCCGAGAACCTCGGCGCGAGCACGGCCCCGTACGGCACCGGCCCGCACCCGTATCTCGTGGCCGGTCCAGGCGCCGTGGACGACTGGACCCTCGAGTTCCCCGCCGCCGCGTACCTCACGGTGACGCCGGACCGGCTCAGCCCTGTCGCCGTCGCCCACGTTGAGACCAACCCGGAGTTCGACTTCCGCACCGCCAGGGTGATCGGTGACACCTTCATCGACCATGCCTTCACGTCGATCGCACGCGACGCGGATGGCACGGCCAGCGTGGTCGTGACCAGCCCGATCGGCACCGGCGTGCGCATGAGTTTCGGCGCCGGGCTGCCCTGGCTGCAGGTGCACACGGCCGACCGCCCCGCCCCTGAACCGAGCCGGATCGGCCTGGCGGTCGAACCGATGACCTGCCCGCCGGACGCCTTCTCCACCGCAGAAGACCTGGTGCGGCTGTCCCCCGGCGCCACCCACAGCGCCGCCTGGACCATCGCCGCCACAGAGGCCGATCCCGCCTGACCCGACACGCGCCCACGTGTGCGCTGAGTTGCCGCAAAATGCCCCTTCAGCAGCGCTGAAGGGGCATTTTGCGTCAAGTCGAAGAGCTAGGCGTCGAACCGCGCGCCCTCCGGCTTGGGCGGCAGCAGTGTGAGCACCAGCAGAATCAGGCCGCCCACAAACGGCACCAGGGCGATGAAGATGAACAGGGCGGAGAAGTTGCCGTCGTGCAGGCGCCGGGCCGTGAGTGCCAGGTCGGGGATGATCGTCGCCAGCCCGTACAGGCTGATCAGCACCACGACCACCACGGCACCGCCAGAGGGCGCGGCGACAGTGCCGTCTGCCGACATAGTGCCTCCTCCCCCTGACACCAGGGCGATCACGCTGAGCACCGTGAGCACGACGTAGTTCACCAGTGCCCACCACCAGTACTCGGCGCGGCTGGCCCGGCCGGAGAAGGTCGCGTACTTGGTGAAGAAGCGCTTGACCGCTTCGGTGAGCGGGGCCCCGTAGTACGGCAACGCGAGGGGCACGCTTCCGACAGGTGCGGTGGATTGCTGGGGAATGACCATGACAACTCCTTCGGATGTGGACGATTGCGTAGATCCTAGAAGGATTTGCGCGCCTTCACCGGGTATTTTCGCAAATCCGCTGCGCTGTTGGCCAAGGTTTCACACGCACGAAACCTCCGGCACCGATGAATCGGCCGGAGGTTTCGGGTGGTGCGGGAGGGCGCAGGCGGTTAGCGGGCGTCGGGCTCCGTGGCGGCTGCGTGGCGGCCGGTGGGAGCTGGCGCTGCCTGCACCTCGTCCTCGTCGGTATCGTCCTCGTCATCATCGTCTTCGTCTTCCGCGTATTCGCGGGGCTTGACGTACGGGTCTTCATCGCCGGCGTAGACGGCGGCACGCGCCATCTCGCCCACCTGGGTGTCGCGCTCGCGCGCCTCACGCAGCAGGTCGTCGATGAGGGCGGCGTTCTCCGGGATGCCGTCGGCGATGAATTCGAGCGACGGGGTCAGCCGGGCGGTGATGTTCTTGCCCACCTCGCTGCGCATCATGCCGGTGGCCGCCTTGAGCGCTGCGGCGCTGTCCTTGCGCTCCTCGTCGGAGCCGTAGACCGTGTAGAACACCGAGGCGTGCTGCAGGTCACCGGTGACCTTGACGTCGGTGATGGTCACGAAGCCGAGTCTCGGGTCGCGGATGCCGCGTTCCAACCGCTTGGCCACGATGACCTTGATGCGGTCCGCCATCTTCCTAGCGCGTGCCGGATCTACCATGAGCTACTCCTAGTTTGTGGGTACTTCTTAACGCTCTTAAGCCCTCCCCAACCATCGATTGACCGATGATGTCTCGGGGAGTGTGGGTCGTAGCTTGATCCCCCTAAAAAGGGAATCGGGGTAGGGGTCCCCGCTCTCTTCCCTTTTTAGGGGGATCAAGCGGAGACCCGTACCACCGAGAGGTAATTAACCTCTGGGCTTTTCCTTCAATTCGATCGTCTCGATCTCATCGCCGATCTGGATGTCATTGAACTTACCGAGCCCAATACCAGCCTCGAAGTCCGTACGGACCTCGGTGACGTCATCCTTGAAGCGACGCAGCGACTCGATGGCCAGGTTGTCGCCCACAACGATGCCGTCGCGGATGACCCGTGCCTTGGCGTTTCGCGTGATCGTTCCCGACCGCACGATGACACCGGCGACGTTTCCGAACTTCGAGGAGCTGAAGACCTCGCGGATCTCGGCGATACCACTCTGCACTTCTTCGAACTCGGGCTTGAGCATTCCGGTGAGGGAAGACTCGATGTCCTCGAGCGCGTTGTAGATGACGGAGTAGAAGCGCACGTCCACGCCTTCACGAGCCGCACGTTCGCGCGCCTTCGTGTCGGGGCGAACGTTGAAGCCGATGATGATGGCGTTGTCGACGGTGGCGAGGTTGACGTCGCTCTCCGTGACGGCACCGACACCACGGTGGATGATGCGCAGCTGAACGGAGTCGTCGACCTCGATCTTGAGCAGCGACTCTTCCAGGGCTTCAACAGCACCGGACACGTCACCCTTGATGATGAGGTTGAGCGATTCGACCTTGCCCTCTTCGAGTGCACGGGTGAAGTCCTCGAGGCTGATGCGCTTGCGGGCCTTGGCCAGCAGGGCGTTGCGCTCGGCGGCTTCGCGCTTCTCGGCGATCTGACGTGCGGTGCGGTCTTCCTCGATGACGAGGAAGGTGTCACCGGCGCGCGGAACGCTCGAGAGGCCCTGCACCTGTACGGCACGGGACGGCGTGGCGGCGAGAACGGCGTTGCCGTTTTCGTCGGCCATCGCACGAACGCGACCGTAAGCGGTACCGGCGACGATCGAGTCGCCGACGTGCAGCGTTCCCGACTGGATGAGCACGGTGGCAACTGCACCGCGGCCCTTGTCGAGCTTGGCCTCGATGGCCACACCGCGGGCATCCTTGTTCGGGTTGGCGCGCATGTCGAGTCCGGCGTCAGCGGTGAGCAGAACGGCGTCCAGGATCTCCTGGATGCCGACCTTGTTCTTCGCAGACACGTCGACGAACATGACGTCTCCGCCGTACTCTTCGGCGACGAGACCGAATTCGGTGAGCTGCTGACGCACCTTCTGCGGGTTCGCGCCGGGCTTGTCGATCTTGTTCACTGCGACCACGATCGGCACGTTGGCTGCCTGTGCGTGGTTGAGCGCCTCAATCGTCTGCGGCATGATGCCGTCATCGGCGGCGACCACGAGGATCGCGATGTCGGTGACCTGCGCACCACGGGCACGCATGGCGGTGAACGCCTCGTGGCCGGGGGTGTCGATGAAGGTGATGGCACGTTCAATGCCCTCGTGCTCGGTGACGACCTGGTAGGCACCGATGTGCTGGGTGATGCCACCGGCTTCACCTGCGGCCACCTTGGCGTTACGGATGGCGTCGAGCAGCGCGGTCTTACCGTGGTCGACGTGACCCATGACGGTGACGACGGGCGGGCGGACTTCGAGCTCTTCGTCGGTCTCGTCGGCCAGTTCCTGGTCGATGTCGATGTCGAAGCCGAGCAGCAGTTCGCGGTCTTCGTCGTCGGGCGAAACCATCTGGATCTTGTAACCCAGTTCGCTGCCCAGCACATCGAAGGTGGCCTCGTCGAGCGACTCGGTCGCCGTGGCCATTTCACCGAGGTGGAACAGCACGGTCACCAGGTTGCCGGGGCTCGCGTCAATCTTGTCGGCGAAGTCCGTGATCGAGGCACCGCGGCGCAGACGCACCACGGTTCCACCGTCGCCACGGGGGACGCTGACGCCACCCAGCGACGGGGCTTCGCGCAGCTCGAACTCGGCCCTCTTCGTCCGCTTCGACTTGCGTGCCTTGTTCTTGCCGCCTCCGCGACCGAACGCACCAGCGGTTCCACCGCCGGGGCCACGGCCACGGCCGCCGGCGCCGCCGCCGCCGGCGGGGCGGGGCGGGCCGAAGCCGGGAGCACCGGCAGGTGCGCCGGGGCGGGTGAAGCCGGGGCGTGCGCCGCCGGCGCCGCCCGGAGCGCCACCGGGGCGCTGGAATCCACCCGGACGCTGGCCGAAGCCGGTCGGGCGGGGTGCCTGGCCGGGTCCACCCGGACGCGGGGCGCCTGGACGGGGTGCGGCGGGGCGGGGGATGTTGCTGGGCGAGGACGTGGACGGCGGACGCTGTCCCATGCCCTGCGCGCTCGCGAACGGGTTGTTGCCCGGACGCGGGGTGGGGGTCTTGCCCATGCCCTGGTTGCTGGCGAACGGGTTGTTACCCGGACGAGCTCCCGGGCGGGGGACGGATCCACCGGGCTTGACGGCCGTGGCCGTGTCGCCGTCGGCCTTGGCGGCCGGTGACGCGGCCGTGGGGCCGGCATCGGTGCCAGGGGTGGTGGGGGTTTCGGCGGCGGCCTTCTCGGTCGCTGCAGCCTTCTCGGCGGCGGCGGCCTTCTCGGCGGCCTGAACCTGGCGCTCCGCGACGGTCAGCGGTGCGGCCGGCATCGGCGGGGCATCCGCAGCAGGGGCCTCGACGACAGGTGCGGGCACCGGTGCGGCGGGACGTGCCGGGCCCGGACGGACGCCGGGCTTGACCGTCGTGGTCGCGGCCGGCTTGGCGGCGGCAGGTGCCGCGGGCGTGGCAGCGGCGCCGCCGGTGGCCACTCCGTCGGCCTCGAGTGCTGCGCGCAGACGGCGCGCAACGGGGGGTTCAACGCTGGAGGACGGTCCCTTGACGAACTCGCCCATTTCCTTCAATTTCGCAAGGGCTACCTTGCTGTCGACACCGAGCTCAGTTGCGATCTCGTGTACGCGTGGTTTCGCAGCCACAATTCTCCTGTTCCGGGCCTGCACCCGGAAAGGGGCAGACCGTTAGTAACGGACGGTTCTCATTTCGAGCCGCTCATTAGTTATCCATTAGCCAAGTCAGCCTGTTCTCTAGTTGTTTTGCGTCCAGGGAGCTGGTCACGCGAAGGGCACGCCCGAAAGCGCGCCGCTTTACGGCCTCCTGGAAGCACGCGATGGTGGGATGAATCCACGCACCTCGCCCAGGCAGGGTGGCGGTCTCATCGACCACCAGCAGCGAATTCTGGGCGACAACCCTCAGAAGAGAGGATCGCGAGGCGCGGGAACGGCATCCAATGCACGTTCTAACGGGATCCATCGTACCCCCTATTCGTCATCCTCCAGAATGCTGTCTGGCTGGATGTCGATTTTGGCGCCGGTCAGCTTGGCGGCGAGGCGGGCGTTCTGGCCCTCCTTGCCGATCGCGAGCGACAGCTGGTAGTCGGGCACGAGCGCCCGAACGGCCTTGATCGACTCGTCGATGACGTAGGCGCTGGTCACCTTGGCGGGCGAGAGCGCACTGGCCACGAAGGTGGCTAGGTCGGGCGAGTAGTCGACGATGTCGATCTTCTCGTTGTTGAGCTCAGCGGTCACCGCGCGCACGCGCTGGCCGAGCTCGCCGATGCAGGCGCCCTTGGCGTTGACGCCGGGCTCGGTGGCGCGCACGGCGATCTTGGTGCGGTGGCCGGCCTCGCGGGCCAGCGACACGATCTCCACGACGCCGCTGGCGATCTCGGGGACCTCCAGCGCGAACAACCGGCGCACGAGCGACGGGTGGGTGCGCGACACGGTGATCTGCGGGCCCTTCATGCCGCGGCCGACAGCCGTGACGTACACCCGGATGCGTGAGCCGTGCACGTAGCTTTCGCCCGGCACCTGCTCTTCGGGGGGAAGGATCGCTTCGATGGTGCCGAGGTCGACGTGGATCATGCGGGGGTTGGGGCCCTGCTGGATCACGCCGGCGACGATCTCGCCTTCGCGGCCCTTGAATTCGCCGAGCACCGCGTCATCCGCGATGTCGCGCAGACGCTGGTTGATGACCTGCTTGGCCGCGAATGCGGCAATACGACCGAAGTCGTCGGGGTTGTCAACGGCTTCGCCGATGATGTTGCCCTCTTCGTCGTGCTCAGGAATGTAAATGTCGACGTGACCGGACTTGCGGTCGAGTACGACGCGAGCTCCGGGTTCTTCTTCCGCAGCCTGCTTCAGTGGCTCACCCTGGTGGGTGTGCTTGAGGTAGGCCGTCAGAATTGCTTGCTCAATGATCTGCACGAGTTCCTCGAAGGGAATCTCTTTCTCGCGCTCCATCAGCCGCAACACGCTGAGGTCGATGTCCATGGCCGGCCTCCTCTATTCAGATCTTGCCGCCGCGAAACCGCGCAGCGGGCTTCTCACTACGGTACCGGAATCCCGGGGCCTGCGTCACCCGCCCAGAGCCGCCGGGCGCTTCAGCGAGGGACACGCCCCATCGCGGCTGGTCGCTGGGACGCCTCGCGGATACGATAACCCGATGAATACTCGTTCCTCCGCGCAGTCCGGTGCGCGTTCGGCAGGCCGTGCAGCGCGCAACGCCGGAAACAACCCTCACCTCAAGACCCTGGCCAGGGTCGGATACGCCGTGAACGGTCTGTTGCACGGGCTGATCGGCGCCATCGCGATCAGCCTCGCGATCGGTGCCGGCGGCGGGAGCGCCGACCAGTCGGGGGCACTGGGCCAGGTCGCGAAGTCCCCCGGCGGCGTGTTCGTGGTCTGGACCATCGTGCTCGGACTCGCTGCCCTGGGCCTGTGGCAGGTGCTGCAGGCGTTCCTGGTGCCTGGCAGCGACCCCAAGAAGGTCTGGGCTCACCGGCTCAAGGAGATCGGCAAGGGCGTGGCGTACCTCTTCGTGGCCGGCACGGCCCTCACCGTGGCCCTCAAGGGATCGGCGAACTCGTCGCAGAGCACCTCCTCCGCCAGCGCCACCGTGCTCGGATTGCCCGGTGGGCCGGTGCTGCTGATGATCGCCGGGCTGGCGGTGCTCGCGATCGGGGTCTACTTCGTCTACAAGGGCGTCGCGCAGACCTTCACCGAAGACCTGGCCGTTCCGTCGGGCACGATGGGCCGGGTCACGGTGGGCCTGGGCGTTGCCGGATACGTCGCGAAGGGCATCGCTGTCGGCGTGGTCGGCATCCTGGTGATCGTGGCCGGCTTCACGGTTGACCCGAGCCAGTCGACGGGGCTGGACGGCGCGCTGAAGTCGCTCGCGGCACTGCCCTTCGGCATGGCCATCCTGGTGCTGGTCGGTCTGGGCCTGATCGCCTACGGCCTCTACTGCCTGTTCCGCGCCCGTTTCGCCCGTCTCTAGCCCACAAGCACGCGAAAGCGGTCATGGGGTTGCTTCAGCGTCGCTGAGGCAACCGTAAGACCGCTTTCGCGAGCGATGGGTTAGGCGAAGTGCGCGGCCAGCTCGGTGACCGCAACCTGGGTGCGCTCACCGCTGCGGCGATCCCACAGCTCCACGATGCCGTCTGCCGCGCCGCGGCCGACGATCACGATGGTGGGGATGCCGATCAGTTCGGCGTCACCGAACTTGACGCCAGGCGACACCTTGCGGCGGTCGTCGTAGAGCACCTCGCGGCCGGAGGCCTCGACCATCGCGGTCACGGCCTCGCTGGTCTCGAAGACGATCTCGTCGCGGCCGGTGGCGATCACGTGCACGTCGAACGGCGCGACGGCCTCGGGCCAGATCAGGCCCTTGGGGTCGTTGTTCAGCTCGGCGATCACGGCGAGGGCGCGGGTGACGCCGATGCCGTACGAGCCCATCGTGACCGTGGCCAGCTTGCCGTTCTCGTCAAGCACCTTCAGCCCCAGCGCCTCGGCGTACTTGCGGCCGAGCTGGAACACGTGGCCGATCTCCATGCCTCGGGCCAGCTCCACCGGGCCGGAGCCGTCGGGGGCCGGGTCGCCGGCGCGCACCTCTGCGGCCTCGACGGTGCCGTCTGCCACGAAGTCGCGGCCGGCGACGAGCCCGAAGACGTGGCGGCCGGGCTCGTTGGCGCCGGTGATCCACTCTGTGCCGTCGACCACGCGCGGGTCGACGAGATAACGGATGCCGGTGGCGGACTCTTCGCCCAGCATCGCGCCGGCAGCGGCCCACGGGCCGATGTAGCCCTTGACCAGGCCCGGGCGTCCGGCGATCTTGTCGAGCTTGGCGAAGTCGCCCTCGTTGGCGGCCTCGACCTCGGCGGGAGCGAAGGCGACCTCCACGCGCTTGAGGTCGACCTCACGGTCGCCGGGAAGGCCGATCACCACGATCTCGCGGCTGCCGTCGGGCTGGGTGAGCGCGAGCACGACGTTCTTGAGGGTGTCTGCGGCGGTCCAGGCGCGGCCGTCCGGCCGCGGCTGGGTCTCGTTGGCCCGGTCGACCAGGGTCTGGATGGTGGGGGTGTCCGGGGTGTCGTGCACCTGGGCGGCCGGGAACCCGGCGAAGTCGATCGACTCCGGCACCAGGGTGCGGAACGCCTCGACGTTGGCCGCGTACCCGCCGGCCGAGCGCACGAAGGTGTCTTCGCCGACAGCGGTGGGGTGCAGGAACTCTTCGCTCTTGGAACCGCCCATGGCGCCGGCATCCGCCTGCACCACGACGTACTCGAGGCCCAGGCGGGTGAAGATGCGCTCGTAGGCGTCGCGCTGGGCCTGGTAACTCACGTCGAGGCCGGCGTCGCTGATGTCGAAGGAGTAGGCGTCCTTCATGGTGAACTCGCGGCCGCGCAGCAGGCCACCGCGGGAACGGGCCTCGTCGCGGTACTTGTCCTGGATCTGGAAGATCGACAGCGGCAGGTCCTTGTAGCTGTTGTACAGGTCCTTCACCATGAGGGTGAAGACCTCTTCGTGGGTGGGGGCCAGCAGCAGGTCGCTGCCCTTGCGGTCCTGCAGGCGGAACAGCCCGTCGCCGTACTCGTCCCAGCGGCCGGTGGTCTCGTAGGGCTCGCGCGGCAGCAGAGCCGGGAAGTGCACCTCGAAGGCACCGGCGGCGGCCATCTCCTCGCGGATGATGGTCTCGATCTTCGCCTTGACCTTGAGGCCCAGCGGCAGCCAGGCGAAGATGCCCGGCGCCTGGCGGCGGATGTACCCGGCCCGCACAAGCAGGCGGTGGCTGGTGACCTCGGCATCAGAGGGGTCTTCGCGAAGGGTCCGGAGGAAGTAGTTCGACATACGAATAGGCACGCACCTACTTTACGGCGCGAGCCGGGCGCCCGTCTGCGCGCTGCGACTCACGACCGCGACCACTGTTGCCCGTGCGGACAATTGCCCCCGGTGCGCCGGGTGCAATTGTCCGTTGCGGGAACAGTTGGGAGCGGGGAGGTTAGCGGGAGCCGACCGTCACCACGGGGGAACCGAGGGAGTCTTCGCTCGGCGGCATCTCGGCGGCCATGCGGTTGGCCTCCTCGATCAGGGTCTGCACGATCTCGGACTCGGGCACGGTCTTGATGACCTCGCCGCGCACGAAGATCTGGCCCTTGCCGTTGCCGGATGCCACGCCCAGGTCGGCGTCACGCGCCTCACCGGGTCCGTTGACCACGCAACCCATCACGGCCACGCGCAGCGGAACCGTCATGCCCTCGAGGCCGTCGGTGACGTCGTTGGCGAGCTTGTAGACATCCACCTGGGCCCGGCCACAGCTGGGGCAGGAGACGATCTCGAGCTTGCGTTCACGCAGGTTGAGCGACTGCAGGATCTGCAGGCCCACCTTGATCTCCTCGGCGGGCGGGGCGCTGAGCGACACCCGGATGGTGTCGCCGATGCCCTCGCCGAGCAGGATGCCGAACGCCGTGGCGCTCTTGATGGTGCCCTGGAAGGACGGCCCGGCCTCGGTGACGCCGAGGTGCAGCGGCCAGTCGCCGCGCTCGGCGAGCAGCCGGTAGGCCTTGACCATGATCACTGGGTCGTTGTGCTTGACCGAGATCTTGAAGTCGTGGAAGTCGTGCTCCTCGAACAGGCTGGCTTCCCAGACGGCGCTCTCGACGAGGGCCTCCGGGGTGGCCTTGCCGTACTTCTGCAGCAGGCTGGGCTCGAGCGAGCCGGCGTTGACGCCGATGCGGATGGAGACGCCGGCGGCCTTGGCCGCGGCGGCGATCTTGCCCACCTGGTCGTCGAACTTGCGGATGTTGCCGGGGTTGACCCGCACGGCCGCGCAGCCGGCGTCGATGGCCTGGTACACGTAGCTGGGCTGGAAATGGATGTCGGCGATCACCGGGATCTGGCTCTTCTTGGCGATGATCGGCAGCGCCTCGGCGTCGTCACGGCTGGGCACTGCCACCCGCACGATGTCACAGCCGGAGGCGGTGAGCTCGGCGATCTGCTGCAGAGTCGCGTTGATGTTCGTCGTCGGCGTCGTCGTCATGGACTGCACGCTGACCTGTGCGTCACCGCCGACGAGGACCTTGCCGACCTTGATCTGGCGGGACTTGCGTCGGGGAGCGAGGATTACGGGGACTTTGGGCGTACCCAGATTTATAGCGGCCACGAATGTAGCTTACGCGTGCACGATCCCGTGAAGCTGAACCCTTCCCGAACGGCTCACGGAGCCGGCCGGGTGTCGGCCGAGGGTCAACCGAACAGGTTGACCGGCTTGACGATGTCGGCGTAGATCAGCAGCAGGCTCATGCCGCCGAGCACGATCACGACGGCGAAGGTGAGCGGCATCAGCTTGGCAGTGTCGACGGGGCCAGGGTCGCGGCGTTTGAACAGCTTGGCGAACCAGCGGCGGATGCCCTCCCAGAGCGCCCCGGCCACGTGGCCACCGTCCAGCGGCATGAGCGGCACCAGGTTGAACACGAACAGGGCGATGTTGAGCGAGGCGAGCAGGCCGATCATGCTCGCGACCTTGCTCTGGATCGGGATGGTGTCGATGCTGGCGATCTCGCCGGCGACACGGCCGACGCCGACGACGCTGATCGGGCCGTTCGGGTCGCGCTCCCCCGGCCCGAACGCGGCGTTGGCCACGTCGATCAGGCGCTGCGGCAGGTTCAGGATCATGTGGAACACGCCGGAGATGTTCTCGCCGACGGCCGGCAGCACGGCGGTGATGGGCTGCTGCACGAGTTCGCCGGCCGGGCCGATGCCCACGAAGCCGACCTCGGTGGTCTGCTGGGTGCCGTCGGCGTCGGTGACGACGTTGCCGTCGGCATCCGTCACGTAACGCTCGGTGAGCTTGGGGGTGATCACCAGGGTCTGCTCGGCGCCGTCGCGTTCGACGACCACCTGCAGGGGCGTGCCCGAGGACTCGCGGATGATGGCGGTGGACTGGTCCCAGCTGGTGATCGTGGTGCCGTCGATGCTCACCAGTCGGTCGCCGGGCTTGAGGCCGGCGGCGGCGCCCGGCGCGGCTTCGTCGCCGTCCGCGCAGGTCTGCCGGTCGCTGGTGGCCGGCAGCACGCAGGCGCTGACGCTGCCCACCGTGGTGCTGGCCTGGGTGGTGCCGAAGCCCATCAGGAGCACCCCGAAGAGCACAACGGCGATGAGCAGGTTCATGGTCGGCCCGCCGAGCATGATGATGACGCGCTTGAACACCGGCAGTCGGTAGAACGCGCGGTGGTCCTCGCCCTCACCGATGGTGTCTGCGCTGGCTTGCCTGGCGTCGTCGGCCATGGTGCCCAGGGCGCCGGTTTTTTTGGCCGGTTCGCCCTCCTGCACGAGCTGGTTGAAGAACCCGGTGCTGTTGGGGCGGGCGGCAGCGCCGTCCTTCGCGGGCGGGAACATGCCGATCATCGAGATATAACCGCCGAGGGGGATGGCCTTGACGCCGTACTCGGTTTCGCCCTTACGCTTGGACCACAGCGTGGGTCCGAAGCCGATCATGTACTGGGTGACCTTGACGCCGAACAGCTTGGCTGGCACCAGGTGGCCGATCTCGTGCAGGCCGATAGAGAGCGCGAGGCCGACAACGACCACGGCGACGCCCAGAATATACAGAAGCACGGTTTCCACAGTCGTAGATTAGCCTTCTCTAGCTGCAAGGCTGCTGGTCGTTGACTGGCACCACGCTATGCCTGAGCCTTGCCCGCACCCGAGATCGACCCGATATCACTGCCCTGGAGGCCCGCCCTGTCTGCTCCGACCGAACCGCTGCACGATCCGTCGCGGTCGGACGCCCTGGTCGGGCTGGTCCTCGCCGACAGGTTCCGCCTGGACAGGTTGATCGGCACCGGCGGCATGGCCACCGTCTATGAGGCCGCCGACCTGGCACTGGGCCGCACCGTCGCGCTCAAGCTGTTCCGGATGGACACCGCCGACGATTCGGGTCCGCAGCGGCAGAGCGGCGAGGTGATGGTGCTGGCCAGCCTCAACCACTTCGCCCTGGTCACCCTGTTCGACGCCGGCACCGAGAACGTCGCCGGCGTCACCCGCTCCTTCATCGTGATGGAGTACGTCGACGGCTCCGACCTGCGCAGCCGCATCGGCGACGGCGCCGTTGCCCCCGCCGAGGTCGCCAGGATGGGCGCCGACCTGGCCGAGGCGCTGCACTACGTGCACGCCAAGGGCATCATCCACCGCGACATCAAGCCCGCCAACGTGCTGCTGGCCCCGTCGGACTTCCCCGGCCGGGTCTCGCACGCGAAACTGGCCGACTTCGGCATCGCCAGGCTGTTCGACGCCACCCGCCTCACCAGCACCGGCGCGGTTCTCGGCACGGCCGGCTACCTCAGCCCGGAGCAGGCGCTCGGCCAGCCGATCGGACCGCCCAGCGACGTGTATTCGCTGGGTCTAGTGCTGCTCGAGAGCCTCACCGCCACCCGCAGCTACCCGGGCACGGCGATCGAATCGGCCATGGCCCGGCTGCAGCGCCAGCCGGAGATCCCCGCCGAGCTCGGCACCGAATGGTGCGCCGTGCTCGCCGGCATGACCGCCCGCGACCCGGCCGACCGTCTGACGTCCGCGGATGCCGCGGTGCGTCTGCGCGAGCTCGTTCCGGCCGGTTCGGCCGAGACCGTTCCCGCCCCGGCGCTGACTCCCGCCGAGGAGGCGACCGCGCTCATGACCGGCTTCGGCGACGAGCCCACGCGGGTGCTCCCCCGCGCCGAACCGGCCGACCCCACCGCGGACACCGAACGACTGGACCAGACTGCGCGGCTGGACCCCGCCCCGGCCACGATCGTTGCGGCCGGCTCCCCGGCCCGTCGGCGCTCCCTCGCCAGGGTCGGCCGCCGACCGCTGATCATCGGGGTTCTCGTGGCCCTGGTCGCGGCGATCGCCCTGGTGTTCCTGGTGCAGCCCGCAGACCCGGCGCCGGAACCGCCCGGCTACCCCGCAGTCGACGGCGATCTCGGTACCCACCTCCAGCAGCTCCAGGAGAGCGTGAACCCATGAGCGCCACCCGACCCTTCCGCATCCGGCTGCTGATGGCCGTGGCCGGCATCGGCCTGGCCGGCGGCCTGCTCACCGGCTGCGCCGGCGACACCCCACCGCTCACCGCCGGCAGCGCTGTCGAACTGCAGACCGGCGTGCTCGCGGTGAGCACCGCCGCCGCAGCCGGCGACTTCGCGACGGCGCAGTCCGAGCTCGGCACGGTGCAGGCGGCGCTGAGTGCCGCATCCGCCGCCGACACCGTCACGGCGGCGCGGGCCGCCGAGATCCAGGCCGCCATCGACCTCGTCGAGGCAGATCTCGCCGCATCGATCGCGGCGAGCGTTCCGGTGGAGACCGCCACCCCGGAGCCGGTCAGCACGTCGGACGACAGCGACAGCGACGACGACGCCCCGGTCCCGGCCACGCCGGAGAAGCCGGGCAAGGACAAGACGCAGACCGGCGCGTGCAAGAAGAAGGACAACTGCGACTAGCGGTCGACCTGTAACCGTGCGGCCTTGACTGTCGGCGGACGTTGACAAAGAATTGCTGCGTCCAGAGATCAGGAGGCCAGCCTGACGACATCAACCGAGCCGATTCGCGAACCGACGCGAACCGATCCCGCGCTCGGACTCACCCTCGCGAATCGGTACCGCCTCGACCGTCTGATCGGTTCGGGCGGGATGGCGGCGGTCTATCAGGCGGCTGATCTGGCCCTCGGCCGCACGGTTGCCGTCAAGCTGCTCGGGATCGATCCGGTCGGCGGCGCCGGGGCGGCCCGGCACAGTGACGAGGTGGCGGTGCTGGCCCACCTCAACCATTTCGCCCTCGTCACGCTCTATGACGCGGGCAACGCGGTGATCGGGAACAGCTCGCGCCCGTTCATCGTGACCGAGTACGTGGCCGGCACGGATTTGCGCAGCCGTCTCCTGGACGGTGCGTTGAGCCCCGGCGAGGTTGCGCGGCTGGGTGCCGACCTCTGCGAGGCCCTGCACTACATGGCCTCCCTGGGCATCATCCACCGCGACATCAAGCCCGCGAATGTGTTGCTGGCGCCGGCGGATTTTCCCGGCAGGATTGCCAGGGCCAAACTCGCCGACTTCGGCATCGCTCGGTTGTTCGACGCCGCGCATCGCACCGAGGCCGGCACCGTGATCGGCACGGCCGGCTACCTCAGCCCGGAGCAGGCCGGCGGCCTGCCCGTCGGTCCGGCCACCGACGTGTACTCCCTCGGGCTGGTGTTGCTCGAGTGCCTCACCGGGGAGCACTGCTACCCCGGCACGGCCGTCGAATCCGCTCTGGCCCGGCTGCAGCGGCAACCGGAGATACCCGACCGGCTCGGCCGGCAGTGGCATGAGCTGTTGACCGGGATGACCGCCCGCGCGGCCGAGGATCGGCTGCGGCCCGCCGACGCTGCCGTTCGCCTGCTCGCCCTGGTTCCGCCGGTTGAAGTGTCGCCGGTTGATGCGCCGCCGGTTGATGCGCCTCAGGTAGCCGCACCGCCGGCAGACGTGCCGACTCTCGTTCTGGCGCTGCCGGCACCGCCCTCGCCCACGTCGCAGCGGATGCCGGACCCGGCCAAACCGATCAGGGCAGAGGCCACAACGCCGACCAGGGCGACCGCTCCCCCGCGCCGCTGGCCGGTGGTGATCGGCGGGATCCTGGTGGCCCTACTCACCGTGATCGCCGTGCTGTTCGTCGTGCCCGGAGCGGCGCCGGCCCCGGATCCGCCCGCCTACCCCGCGGTCGACGGGCAGCTCGGGGAACACCTCCAGGAGCTGCAGGAAAGCGTGGACCCGTGACCCGGCGTCGTCCCGGAGGGTTGGGTGCCCGCATCCGCTCGGCTGCGGCGGCCGCTGTCGTGGTCGCCGTCACGCTGGTGGGCTGCACAAGCGGTCCGGCCGCCGGGCCTGCCGCCACGACGGCGCAACTGCAGACCGCGGTGCTGTCGGTGACAGCGGCCGCCGCCGCCGGCGACTTCGCGGGCGCCCAGAGCGACCTGGCCGACCTGAAAGCCGCACTCAGCGCCGCCGCGGACGATGGCAGGCTCACCGACGCTCAAGCGGCCAGGATCCAAGCCGCCATCGCCCTCGTCGACGCCGACCTCCTCGCCGCGCTCACGGCGTCGACGCCGTCCACCACCACTCCGCGCGACACCGCGACTCCCGATCCCGGCAGCTCCGACGACCCGCCGACCCAAACCCCCGAGCCGCAGGACTCGGCCACGCCGACTCCCACCCCGACCCAGCCGGCCACGGCCACCCCCGAGCCGACACCATCCGAGCCAACGGCCGAACCAACACGGCCCGCCGAGCCGCCGGCGACGCCCGGGCCCGACCCCACTCCTGACCCCGACCCCACGGGCGCACCAGACGACAACCCCGGCGGTCCCGGCAGCGACAACCCCGGCCAGGGCTGACACTCCGCGCGAATTGGGGGCGCGGCGCGGCTCCCCAACCGCTAGCCTGTCCCCGTCGGCCCACTCTCCCGGAGGATCCATGCCCCAGCACCTCATCGTCGGAGCCGGCTGGATCGGCGGCGAACTCGCCCGCCAGCTCGTCGCCCGTGGCGACGACGTCACCCTGGCCACCCGCTCCGGCACCGCCCTGGCCGGGGCCACCTCCGTCGTGCTCGACGCGTCAGACCCCGTGGCCTTCTGCCTGGCTGCCGAGCGGATGCAGACCATCTTCCTGTGCAGCAATCCCCCATACCCGGACTGGGCCAGGCGCTGGCCGCCCGTGTTCGCGGCGGCTATCGCCGCGGCATCCGTCACCGGCGCCCGCCTGGTCGTAATGGGCAACCTCTACCCCTACGGCTCGCCCACCGGACCGATGACCGAGCATTCGCCCGAGACCACCACGGAGTCCAAGGGCATCATTCGCCGCGAGGGGTGGCACCGGGTACTCGACGCGCACGACCGCGGTGAGATTCAGGCCGTGGAGGTGCGCGCGAGCGACTACTTCGGGGCCGGCGTGAGCGGAACCGCCCACCTCGGACAGGGGTTCTTCAGCTCGGTGCTGGCGTCCAAGACCGCGCGCGTGGTGGGCCGGCCCGACCTCGTGCACAGCTGGAGCTTCGTGCCGGATATCGCCGCCACGATGATCGCCGCGGCCGGATACGCCGGGTCGTGGGGCCGGGTCTGGCACGTGCCGAGCGGCGCCCACAGCCGCACCGAGATCGCCGACCAGCTGAACGCGCACTACGGCAGCCACGGTGTCGTCGCCGGCTACCCGGAGTGGATGCTGCGTTCGCTCGGCGCGGTGAGCCCGCTGATGCGCGAGGTCTACAAGTCCAGCTATCAGTTCCAGGTGCCGTACGTGATCGACTCGGCCGAGACCGAGCGGGAGCTCGGCGTCGCCTCGACGCCGTGGGATGACGCCCTGATCACTGTGGCGGAGAGCTACCGCCGGTAACGAGTGGTCAGCGCGCCAGCGCGTCGATGATGGTGTCGGCGGCGGCGCGGGCCCAGCGTTCCGCCTCGGCGAGGGACTCGAGGGTGAGCTCGCCTTCGGTCTCGTGGGCCTCGACGACCCGCTGCACGGTGTCGACGATGTCGAGGTAGCCGATCCGCCCGGCGTGGAAGGCCAGTACAGCCTGCTCGTTCGACGCGTTGAACACGGCCGGGTAGGTGCCACGGGCCCGGCCGACCTGCTTGGCCAGCTCCACGGCGGGGAACGCCTCGTCGTCGAGCGGTTCGAAGGTCCAGGTGTGCGGGGTGGTCCAGTCGATCGGCACGCCCACGGCGGCCACCCGGTTCGGCCAGTCCAGGCCCAGCGAAATGGGCAGGCGCATGTTCGGCGGCGACGCCTGAGCGATGGTGGAGCCGTCGATGAACTCGACCATGGAGTGGATGAGCGACTGAGGGTGCACGACGACGTCGATGCTCTCGTACGGCACATCGAAGAGCAGGTGCGCCTCGATGATCTCGAGTCCCTTGTTCACCAGGGTCGCGGAGTTCGTGGTGATGACCAGGCCCATGTCCCAGGTGGGGTGCGCCAGGGCCTCCCGCGGGGTCACGTCGGCCAGCTGGGCACGCGTGCGGCCACGGAACGGCCCGCCGGAGGCGGTGAGCACCAGCCGGCGTACCTCGTCGGCCGTGCCGGAGCGCAGAGCCTGCGCGATCGCGGAGTGCTCGGAGTCGACGGGCACAATCTGGCCGGGTGCGGCAAGCGCCTTGACCAGGTCGCCGCCCACGATGAGGGATTCCTTGTTGGCCAGGGCCAGGGTGCGGCCGGCCTTGAGAGCTGCAAGGGTCGGGCCCAGGCCCACCGAACCGGTGATGCCGTTGAGCACGACGTCGGCGTCGACATCCCGCACCAACTGCTCGGCCTCGGCCGCGCCCACGGCGGTGTCGTCGACGTTGAAGGCGGCGGCCTGTTCGGCCAGCAAGTCGCGGTTGCTGCCGGCCGACAGGCCGACCACCTCGAACCGGGTGGGGTTGGCCTTGATGACGTCGAGCGCCTGGGTTCCGATCGAGCCCGTGGACCCGAGAATGATGATTCGCTGCACGCCCCCATGGTAGGCGCACGGCGGGTATATACCGGCGGCGACGAGCCAGCGCTGTAGGGTCGTTGAGTGACCGGAGCCAAGCACGACCCAGCATCCGAGCCCGAAACCGCGCCGGGGACTCCCGTCGAACAGGTGCCGGCCGCCGACGAGATCGTCGAGTTGCCCGCCAAAACCAAGCGGCCCGGCTTCGTCTACTTCCTCGGTTACGGCATCATGGCGCCCATCGCGCGCCTGGTCTTCCGGCCCCGCATCACCGGCAAGGAGAACATCCCCCGCGAGGGCCGCGTCATCCTGGCCAGCAACCACCTGTCATTCATCGACAGCATCGTCATCCCGCTCACCGCGCCACGTCGCGTGCAGTTCCTGGCCAAGTCCACATACTTCACCGGCACCGGTTTCAAGGGCTGGGTGTCACGCCAATTCTTCACCTCGATCGGCGCCGTCGGCGTCGAACGCGGTGCCGGCCAGGCCGCGCAGGATGCGCTCGACGCCGGCAAGGACATCCTCGACGCCGACAGCGCCTTCGCCATCTATCCGGAGGGCACCCGTTCGCTCGACGGCCGGCTCTACCGCGGCCGCACCGGCGTGGGCTGGCTTGCCCTCACCACCGGCGCCGTGGTTGTGCCCGTTGGCCTGATCGGCACGCAGGAGATCATGCCGGTGGGCTCGAAGATGCCGCGCATCCGTCGCATCAGCGTCAAATTCGGCGAGCCCATCGACGTGAGCGGGCACGGCACCGCCGACTCCGGCCGTGCACGTCGCCGGGCCACCGACGAGATCATGGCCGCGATCCACGATCTCACCGGCCAGGAACTCGCGCACAGCTACAACGAATCACCGCCCACCACCGTGGTGCAGCGGGTCACCCGCGCCCTCTGGTGGCGTGAGCGCCGCTAACCGCTCGCTTCTCTTGCGCTGAGCGTCGGGCTGCGGCTAACTTTGGCCGCGCCCGCCTCACCACGACAAGGAGACTCCCGCATGACCGCATCCGCCCACCCCGAACTCGACCTCACCGTCTCCCGCATCATCAGGGCCCCGCGCGCCGCCGTCTGGAACGCGTGGGTCGACCCGGTCAGCTTCGAAAAGTGGTGGGTGCCGGCGCCGACGATCTGCCGGGTGCGCGAGATGGACCTGCGGCCGGGCGGTTCCTTCCGCACCGAGATCAGCGACGACGGTGTCGAGTTCGGCCCGCATATCACCGGCTGCTTCCTCGCCGTCGACGAGCTCGAACGCATCATCTTCACGGATGCCCTCGTGGCCGGCTGGCGTCCGTCCGAGGCCGCCTTCGTGACCGCCGTCATGACCATGGCGGACCACCCCGACGGCACCGAATACACCGCCACGGCCATGCACCGCAACGTCGCCGACCGGAACCAGCACGAGGAGCTCGGCTTCCACGACGGCTGGGGCACGGTTATCGGTCAGCTCGCCGCAGTCGTCGAGTAACGCGGCCGAGGCCCATCCTGCGCCTGGCGCGACGGTATCCGGCTATCGTCACCGAGTCAGCGCCAACGCTATCGTCCTGATCTGCGACAGGACCGCCTTCGCGTTGGTGCGCTCCAGGGTTTCCGGTCGAGCCAGGCAGTCGATGTGCCGGCCCAGGCCGGGGTGTGCGAGCGGACGCAGGACCAGCTCGGGGTGGTCACGTAGGTCGGTCGTGTAACGAGGCATTAGGGCCAGGCGTCCGCTCGCTTCGACGACCGAGGCGGCAACGGAGAACTCGTTGATCCGGTGCAGGATGCGTGCCTCACTCCCGCCGAGTCCCGCGATCACGGAGAGGGCCTGCTTGAGCGGGAACCCTTCGTGCACGGCAACCCAGGCCTCGTCGTGGAGATCCGCCGGTTCGATCGCGGCTTTCGCCGCGAGCGGGTGATCGCGTCGCACGGCGATATCCAGAGGCTCGTACAGGAGCGGTTCCACCCGCACCGACTCCGGCCAGGGCGGGCTGCCGACCAGCCTGTGGGCGAGGACCAGATCGTAGTCGGCCGTGAGCAGGGGGAAGTGCTCCTGAGCCACGTCGAAATCGCTCAGCCTGACGTCGGGCCGGTCGGGGCTCGCGCACGCGGCTATCAGCGGCCCGAAGACGGCCAGGCCCACACTGTGGAAGGCCACCACGGACACGGTGCCCAACTGATCATCCTGGAAACGGGCCACCGCCTGTTCGGCGCGTTCGAGCGCCACTTCCACCTCGATCGCGGCCAGCGCCAGGGCCCGCCCCGCGTCGGTCAGCGCGGTCCGCCGCCCGTCTTTGTAGGTGAGTGGTGCGGCCGAGTGGCGTTGCAGAGCGCTGATCTGTTGCGAGACCGACGAGGGCGTCACGTACAGCGCCGCTGCGACGGCGGCGATGCTGCCCCGGTCGCCCAACTCTCTCAGTGCACGAAGCTGACCCAATTCCATAAGTTCAAACTAAAGCATCCGACACAAAACCGGTCTCTTGTCTTATGGGAAGTCTGACTGGACGATGGTGCGATGACTGCTCTCCTCAGCCACTTCCGCGTCGACCTGCTCCTGCTCCTGGTCGCCGCGTCGTGGGGGTCCACCTACCTCGTGGCCAAAGAACTCATCACGCCAGAGTCAGTGGTGGCACTCCTCGCGCTGCGGATGCTGCTCGCTGCGGCCCTAATGGCAGCGATTGTCGCTGCACGGCGTACCCGGATCACTGCAGCGGAACTGCGCGCGGGTGTGCTGCTCGGGAGCGTGTTGGCCGCAGTGTTCGCCTTCGAAACGTTCGGGATAGCCAAGACGTCGGCCACGAATGCCGGACTCATCATTAGCCTGACGATTGTGTTCACGCCGATTCTGGATGCCGCGGTGTCGGGTCGGCGACTGCCCGGCAGATTCCTCTTGGCCGCGTTGATCGCAATCGGCGGGGTTGGATTGCTCGCCGGCAACGGCGCCTTCCAACCGCCCAGCGTCGGCGACCTGCTCATCCTCGTCGCGGCCATCGTCCGGGCCGTGCACGTCACCTCGATGTTCAGCCTCACCGGCCACACTCCGATGAACTCGCTGCATCTCACCACAGTGCAACTGGCCACCTGTGCGACGTTCTTCTCGGTGGCGTCACTGTTCTACGGCGACTCGATCCCGCACTTTCTGGCCCGCCTCGACCCCGGCCGCGCGGCCCTGTTCCTCTACCTCGTCGTGGTCTGCACGGTCTTCGCGTTCCTGGTGCAAACCTGGGCGGTGCGGCGCACCTCGCCCTCGCGAGTGAGCCTCCTTCTCGGAACTGAGCCCATCTGGGCTGCGATCGTCGGAGTCACGATCGCTCGTGACACGGTGACGCTCGCGGGATACGTCGGCATCGTCCTGATACTCGCGGGAACCGCGTGGGGCCGGTCCATCGAGCAGCGGCACCGCCTCGCCCCGAGGGCCAGCCCGGAAACCCGAGTGGTATCTGCCGGCCGGAGGTGACGCCCTGTGGGTCATGGCTCAGACAAGTTTCGAAACTTCTATGCCGGCCGGGTTAGCTGCCGTCGATCAGGTCCAAGCACGCTCGCGCCGCCTTCGACGTCCGGTCGGAATCTTCCTCGGCATACTGGTCGACGACGACAGCACCATCTTCAACGGAATACGTGACACCAGCATCGTCCAGACAGTTCATGATGACGTCGATCTCTGACTCGGCGGCACAGGCAGCTGTTCCACCAAGAACGGCCGCAGCAACAGCAAATCCAGCGACTACCCGGCGCACTCTGTAAGCCGTCATGCGCTCAATCTATGGCCCTTTGAGGCCCGGGCATGCGTTCAGGGCGGACTTCTTCATCATCCGTTCACCTAGCGCCCCACGCGCCGTCTCGTACTCCTGGAATCGCCCTATGGAACTGACGGATCCTTGCTGGCGGTCCGAATCAAGACATTCCCGACCCGCTCCCATTTGCCAGCCTGAGCCCCGGCGCGCCAGTAGTGGGGCTATTCGCCCTTGATAGCCGGTGTTCGTACGAGCCCAGACCGCCAGCCCACGGCGAGCCACGCTATGGGCCCTACGACGGGCACACAGATAACCAGGAGCGCCCAGACCAGCGCGGCCGTCGCCGTAATGCGCCCAGCGGATCGGGCCATCGAGACGAGAGCGACGACCAGCAGCACGATCATCAACGCCGAGACGATTGTCCACGCGACGTCGTATCCCGCCGGAAGAAGAGGGTTTGCTGAGCCGTCCATGTCGTCAGCCTAGGGCGGGTGTTCCGTGTCGCGTTGGCGGGTCTTTATGTCCGCGACCGATTCAATCGGCAGAAGGTCGACCTATGGAACTGACGGATCCTTACCGGTGGTCCGAATCAGGAGATTCCTGACCTACTCCGATTCGCCCGTGCCTCCCGTGGCAGGCAGCCCGAAGGGGTCAGCTGGCAACTGTCTACCATGCAGCAGCCGGCGGGACACCCGCACCCCAGCTCCCCAGATCGAATGAAACAGTCTGCTCACCTTGCGCATCCGAAACCCCTCGTGTGTGACGCTCGGCCTTGTGAGCAGTGTATGGGCAGAGCGAGCGTTCCGGCCGCACACAAAATCAACTGCGCACCACCCCAATTCGGGATAGATCGGAACTCCTGGGCCCACGCCGGACATTCACTAATGAACGCGTCTCTCGCTGTAGACCCACCACATAAGAGGAGCAACAATGAAGAAATTGGCTTCCTGGGGAGTCGGCGCCGGATTGACGGCGTTGGCATTGTCCGGTTGCGCGGCGGCTTCCGTTGCGGGCGTTGAACCGACCGCAGCCTCGACTGCCGACTCGCTCACGCCCGACGAGATCGAAATCGCGGCTATACCGAACCAAGAATTCGCATCGGCTGTGGGTCCGGTCTTGGAGTCTTTCCCCAACGACTTCGCATTCTTCTACTTCGACAGCGAACACAAACCCGTCGTCGGTTTCACCGATGAGGCGGTCCCCGCGGTCCTGGATGCGGTCGACTCGACGGGGCAGCAGGCGCAAATCATTGAGCATGCCGGGTTCACGGATGCCGAATACACCGCAACAGCCGAACACCTCGGCGCTGACCTGCAGGCGACCTGGCCCACGGATGTCCCACTCCCGATGATCGGTGCGCGACCAGACGTCGGCGTCGGCGTGATCGGTGTCACCCGAATCGCCGACGAGGCCAGCCCGGATGCGACCCGGGTGATCAACGAGTCGACCAGGTTGATCCACGAGGCAGCCGTCGAGTCCCCGTTCACAATCCAGATCGATACGAAGATATTCGGGCCAGGCACGGCGGCCACCTCCATTGACCGATGGAATGGCGAATAAGAATTGTGGCGTGCAGCCGTCAACTTCTACAGACGAACCATGCCGCCGCGAGTACGCCAGGTAGAGCAGCTGCAACCGCCCCCACGGCCAGCCGAAGGAGACACGTGCGTCTCGCCACCGTCGTTGAACGTGAGAAGAGGCCCCAGGCCAACGCGCCAGCGTAGGTGATGAACGTGATTGCGGGCAGGTAATACCGGGCATCCCGCGCAACGAGCTGGCGCGCCGTCGGGGGTGTGGACCACTCGATCTGGAGAAAGGCAAGCATGAGGATCAGGTACAGGCCTAAAAGGAGCCCCAGTTCGACAATCGCAGTTTTGGCGCCCCAGGCTGCGCATATCCGTCGTCGGCTTGTACGGAACCGCATCGAGGTCAACACCGTCAGGGATGCTCCGACCACGGCGGTGTACAGCACATATGACAGCGCTGCCCGGACGATGACCGGATCGTCCGGCCCCAGAATTGCGTTGGACATGATGAGCGGGTCCCGCCAGGCCAGATAGGCCACGGGCAGGATCACAGCGGCAACAACCACTGCGGTGATGTGCGAAACGATGAGCTCGGTGCCGGTCTTCGGTCCACCGTCCGCGCCAGCACCCACCATGCCCGAACCCTAGCAGCGGCCGCGCCGGAGCCCGGGCTGGGGCGCCAACCCAGCCGACATCCGTAAGCTGGGGGGCATGTCTTCTTCCTTCTCGGTCAGCCAGGAGCGCAAGCTCGTCACCGCCCTCCCGGGCCCACGGTCAATCGCGCTGCAGGAACGACGCGTTCGCGCCGTGTCTGCCGGCGCGGGCACCCTTGCCAACATCTACATGGACCACGGCGCGGGGGCGATCCTGGTCGACGTCGACGGCAACCAGATCATCGACCTGGGTTGCGGTATCGGCGTGACCACGATCGGCCACGCCCACCCCGAGGTGGCTGCGGCCGCCGCGATGCAGGCCGGCAAGCTCACCCACACGCTTTTCACCGTCACCCCGTACGAGAACTACGTGCGTGTGGCCGAGAAGCTCGCCGAGATCACCCCCGGTGACTTCGAGAAGCACTCGATTCTGGTGAACACCGGAGCCGAAGCCGTGGAGAACGCGGTGAAGATCGCCCGCAAGTACACCGGCCGCCGTGCCATCGTGAGCCTGGACCACGCGTTCCACGGCCGCACCAACCTCACCATGGCGATGACCTACCGCCCGTGGCCGGAGCGCGTGGGCATGGGCCCGTTCCCCGGTGAGATCTACAGCGTGCCCACCAGCTACCCCTACCAGGACGGCCTGTCCGGCGAGGAAGCGGCCGAGAAGACCATCGACTACATCCAGACGCACATCGGCGCCTCCGAGATCGCGGCGTTCTTCGTCGAGCCGATCCAGGGCGACGGCGGCATCGTCATCCCCGCCCCCGGCTACTTCAAGCGCCTGAGCGAGTTCTGCACCGAGAACGGCATCGTCTTCGTTTCCGACGAGATCCAGGCCGGCATCGCCCGCACCGGCGCCTGGTACGCCATCGAGCACCACGGCGTTGTGCCCGACCTGGTCACCACGGCCAAGGGCATCGCCGGCGGCTTCCCGCTGGCCGCCGTCACCGGTCGCGCCGAGATCATGGATGCCGTGCAGCCCGGCGGCATCGGCGGAACCTTCGGCGGCAACCCGGTGTCGACCGCGGCCGCCCTGGCGGTGTTCGACATCATCGAGCGCGACAACCTGCTCGACGAAGCCAAGCGCGTGGAAAAGGCTCTGTGGGCCCGCATCGGCGACTGGGCCGACAAATTCGACATCGTCGGCGACGTGCGCGGCAAGGGCGCCATGTTCGGCGTGGAGCTTGTGCACCCCGGCACCAAGAAGCCGTTCCCCGAGGCACTGTCGTTCGTGCTCAAGCACGCCACCACCAACGGCGTCATCGCACTGGATGCCGGCAGCTGGGACTCCGTGCTGCGGATCATGCCGTCCGTGGTCATTTCCGAAGCCCTCATCGACGACGCCGCCTCGGTGCTCGAAGAGGCCTTCACCCTGTTCGCGGCCAGCCAGAAGTAAGCGAAGCATCTCGCGAAAGCGGTCCAGTGGTCACCCCGTTCAGCGGAGGCAACCACGGGGCCGCTTTCGCCGGTTCTGCGTGCGCGGCCGGTGCTAGCGGGGCGTGCGCTCGAAGAGCAGCTCGAGCCCGTCCTCGTCGTCCCACTGCTCACCGGTGTGGCGGAAACCGTGGTGGGCGATCACGGCGAGGGAGGCCGCGTTGTCGGGGCTGACGCTGGCTCGCACCGTGCGCACCCGCGGATCCGCCGCGGCGAAGGCCAGCAGCTCGGTGACCGTCGCCTGTGCCAGGCCGCGGCCGCGGCGATCGGGCAGGATCGTGTAGCCGATCTCCACCATGCCGTCGGCATCCGGCTGGAAGTGGAAACCGGCATGCCCGACGACCTCACCCGTGGCCTGATCGACGACCGCGCGGGCCAGCCAGCCGGTCGACTCCGGCTGATCGTGCATCCGGTCGATGTGCAGCCGCCACAGCCAGTCCTGGCTGTCGAAGAAACCTGGAAACACCAGCCCGGTGCGCGCCCCCGCCGCAGCGCGGTCGTGCTGCAGCAGGGCCCGCAACACGACGGTGTCGAGCAGCACGAGTCGCACCACCGGCGCGGGGCCGGTGGTGGATTCGTCGGTCACAGCAGGGTGGCGGGCTCGGCGACGATGACGATCGGCTCGTGGCCGACCGGGAAGTTGACCGAGGCCGCGATGAAGCAGGCCTTGGCCGCCTCCGCGTGCAGGGACTGGGCCAGCTCCACCTGGGCCGGGTCGGCGATGGTGACGCGAGGGCGCAGGGTGGCGGCGGTGAAGTGGCCACCGCCATCCGCGGTCTGCGCCATGGTGCCGATGGCGTCGTCGGCGTAGGCGAGCACGACCACGCCGTGATTCACGGCCACGTGCAGGTACGACAGTAGGTGGCACTGGCTGAGGGCGGCCAGGAGCAGCTCCTCTGGGTTCCAGCGGTCGGCGTTGCCGTGGAAGGCCCGATCAGCCGATCCGAGGATCTGCTCCTTGCCGGGCGACGACAGGGTGTGTTCCCGGCCGTAAGCCCGATAGCTGCTGGTGCCCGTGCCCCGATTGCCGGTCCATTGGATCTGCACCGCGTAATGATGTGCACCGATCATGGTGTCTCCTTCGGGTTTCACGTTTACTGACAATTCTCGCAGGGAATAGCCCCGGCGCTCGCTCCCCCTGGCGGTAAACTGGCCGGATCATGACTGACACGTTGACTGATTCCGCAGCCGCTCCCACGCCCTCGTCCCCGGTCTACACGGTGACCCAGGAACGCAAGATCGTGACGGCCATTCCGGGCCCGCGATCGACGGCGATGCATCAGCGACGCCTGGCGGCGGTGACCAGTGGTGTCAGCTCGGCCCTGCCGGTGTACATCAAGAAGGCCAGCGGCGCCATCGTCGTGGACCTCGACGACAACCAGTTCATCGACCTGGGTGCCGGCATCGGCGTGACAACGATCGGGCACACCGAGACCAGCGTCGTCGCTGCGGCGACCGGCCAGCTCAACGACTTCGTGCACACCCTCTTCACCATCACGCCGTACGAGGAGTACGTGCACGTGGCCGAGCTCCTCGCCGCGCACACCCCGGGCAGCTTCGCCAAGAAGACCGTGCTCGTCAACTCGGGCGCCGAGGCCGTGGAGAACGGTGTGAAGATCGCCCGAAAGTACACCGGCCGCCGTGCCGTCGCCGTACTCGACCATGCCTATCACGGTCGCACCGTGCTCACCATGGCAATGAACTACAAGGCCGCCCCGTATGCCACCGGCTACGGTCCGCTGGCCAGCGACGTCTACCACGCCCCGAACTCCTACCCGTATCACGACGGTCTCACCGGTGAGCAGGCCGCGGCCCGCACCATCGCCTACCTCGAGAAGGTCATCGGCGCCAGCGACCTCGCCTGCCTCGTCGTCGAACCGATCCAGGGCGAGGGCGGCTTCATGGTTCCCGCCGAGGGCTACCTGGTGCTGCTGCAGGAATGGTGCACCGCCAACGGCGTCGTGATGATCGCCGATGAGATCCAGAGCGGGATGGCCCGCACCGGCCGGTACTTCGCCAGTGAGCACTTCGGCTGGGAGCCGGACCTGGTGCTCGTGGCCAAGGGCATCGCCGGCGGCATGCCGCTGGCCGCCGTGACCGGTCGCGCCGAGATCCTCGACGCGTCGCAGCCCGGCGGGCTCGGCGGCACCTTCGGTGGCAACCCCGTCGCCTGCGCCGCCGCCATCGCCGTGTTCGAGGCGATCGAGCACAACAACCTCCTGGCCGAGGGCGCGCGCATCGAGAAGACCCTGGTGGCCGGTCTTACCGCGCTGGCCGACAAGTACGACATCATCGGCGACATCCGCGGTCGCGGCGCCATGATCGCCATCGAACTCGTCGAGGCGGGCACCCAGAACACGGCCAAGGCCCCCAACGCCGCCGCCGTGACCGCGATCGCCGCCTACGCGGCTCAACACGGGGTGCTCCTGCTCACGGCCGGCACCTACGGCAACGTGCTCAGGTTCCTGCCCAGCCTGGCCGTGACGGATGCCCTGCTGGCCGACGCGCTGTCGGTCATCGACGACGCGATGGCGACGCTGTAATCGTGTCGACGTCAACGTCGCCTGCCGCATTCGGTGCGGCAGCCCCCGCCAGCGCGGGAACCATCGAGGTCATCGACGCCGTCGAGCTGGCCGTCGTGGAACGCTCCGGCTTCATCGAGTCCCGCCATGCCGGCGCGGCCGTCGTGCTCGGCAGCGACGGCGCCGTGCTGCGTGCGCTCGGCGATGTCACCGCGCCGGTGTTCCCGCGCTCGTCGATGAAACCGTTCCAGGCCATCGCGGTCATGGCAAGCGGCGTGGTGCTGCGTGGGGAAGATGCCGCGATCGCGACGTCCAGCCACTCGGGCACCCAGAAGCACACCGACCTGGTGCGCGGCCTCCTGGCCCGCGCCGGGCTCTCCGAGGCCGACCTCGGCTGCACGCCGACCTGGCCGGGCGACTCCGGCACCCGGGACTCCCTGGTGCGCCAGGGCGCCGGCCCCGCCCCGATCTACTCGGACTGCTCCGGCAAGCACGCGACGATGCTCGTTGCCTGTGTGCAGAACCACTGGCCCATCACCGGGTATCTCGACCCTGAACATCCGTTGCAGAAGCGCATTCTCGACGTCGTCGAGCGCTTCACCGGCGAACGCCCGACGGCCTCGGGTGTCGACGGCTGCGGTGCCCCGGTGCACGCGCTGTCGCTCACTGCGCTGGCTCGCGGCATCGCCCGCATAGCCACCTCCAAGTCCAGCTCACCGTTCGCGATCTACCGCGAGGCCGGCTTCCTCGCCGAAGCCGTGCGCGAAAACGGCTGGGTCATTG
The DNA here is from genome assembly GCF_026151165.2 of Cryobacterium sp. SO2. Taxonomy (NCBI): domain Bacteria; kingdom Bacillati; phylum Actinomycetota; class Actinomycetes; order Micrococcales; family Microbacteriaceae; genus Cryobacterium; species Cryobacterium sp. SO2. The sequence goes on along the minus strand of NZ_CP117849.1, from coordinate 1,049,262 downwards.
CCGGGCCGGGGCTGCCGGACTCGATCGCGATCGAGCGGCTGGGCCTGTTCGTCAAGGGCGGCGCCGAGGGCATCATGGTGGCCTCCGCCGAGAACGGCACCACGGTGGCGCTCAAGATCCTCGACGGCAACCTGCGCGCGGCCACCATCGTGGCGCTGAGCCTGCTGGCGGATGCCGGCGCCGTGCGTCGCGCCGACATCGACGCGATCGTGCCGGAGCTCAAGCTCGCCGTGCTCGGCGGCGGCAAGCCCATCGGCCAGATCCGCGCCAGCTACGTCTAACCCGCCCCGGCTGCTACGCAATCACGTCCCAACTGTTGCCCATGCGGACAATTGCGCCCGGTGCGCCGGCAACAATTGTCCGCTTCGGGAACAGATGCAGTGGTAAGTCCCTCGCGGGCTCCCGGGCCAGGTGTGAGCTAGCCGAGGCGGGCCTGGCGCTTGGCGCGCGCCGCCGCGGAGACCTGCGCGGTGACCACGATCACCAGCGCCAGGATGAACACGGCTGAGGCGATCACATTGGCCTCCGCCGGGATGCCGCGCGACGCCGAGATATAGATGTACTTGGGGAACGTGGTCACCGCACCCGAGTTGAAGTTGGTGATGATGAAGTCGTCGAAGCTCAGCGCGAACGACAGCAGTGCGGCGGCGAGGATGCCCGGCAGCAGCAGGGGGAACGTCACGCGTGCGAACACCTGGGCCGGTGACCCGTACAGGTCCCTGCCGGCTTCCTCGAGCGCCGGGTCGAGGCCGGCGACTCTGGCCTTGACGGTGACCACCACGAAGCTGATGCAGAACATCGTGTGCGCCAGGATGATCGTGAGCATGTCCTTGGGCACGCCGAGCGACAGGAACTGCGCGGCGAGCCCGGCGCCGAGCACGACCTCGGGCGTTGCCATCGGCAGGAACAGCAGCAGGCTCGTGCCAGCCCGGAACTTGAACCTGTAGCGCACGAGGGCGATGGCGATCATGGTGCCCAGCGTCGTAGCGATCACGGTGGCGACCAGCCCGATCACCAGGCTGTTGCCGAAGGCCTCGCAGACGGCGCCGTTCTGCACCGCGCACACGTTCAGCCACTTGTCGAGGGTGAATCCCCGCCAGGTGATGTTCGACTTGAGCGAATCGTTGAACGAGAAGATGAAGGTGTACACGATCGGCACCATCAGGAAGATCAGCGCGAGCGCCGCGTACAGCGGCAACAGCCACTTTCCGAGCGAGAGACGGGTCACAGCAGCTCCTCAGTTCCCGAGCGCTTCACGTAGACGGCCACGATCACCAGAATCACGGTCATCAGGATGATCGACAGCGACGCCGCCGCCGGGTAGTTCAGCAGCACGAGGAAGTTGGCCTCGATGACGTTACCGATCATTTGAGTGTCCGCCCCGCCCAGGAAGTCCCGGCTGGCGTTGATGTAATCACCGGCCGCCGGAATGAAGGTGAGCAGCGTGCCCGCCACGATGCCGGGCATCGACAGTGGGATGGTGACTTTTCGGAAGACCTGGAACGGGCTGGCGTAGAGGTCGTTGCCGGCCTCGAGGTAGCGCAGGTCGAGCCGCTCGAGCGTGGTGTACAGCGGCAGGGTCATGAACGGGATGAAGTTGTAGGTGAGACCGAAGATCACCGAGAACGCCGTGCCGGTGAGGTGCGCGTCCGGGGACAACAGCGACACGGCCTTGAGCGAGGTGACCAGGAACGACTCGTCGGAGAGCAGCTGCTTCCAGGCCAGGGTGCGCAGCAGGAAGCTGATGAAGAACGGTGCGATCACCAGCACCAGCATCAGGCTCTGCAGCAGCGGCCACCGCCGGGCGGTGACCCCGATGAAGTAGGCCAGCGGGTAGCTGAACAGCAGCGCCAGGATAGTGGCGATGAGCGCGTAGCCGAACGAGCGCAGGATGTGCGGCCAGTACTGCTCGATCACCTCGACATAGTTCTCCCAGCGGAACGCGTAGCTGTACTGGCCGATGTCACCGAATTCACTCGGCGCCTGCAGCGAGGTGAGGATGAGCGATACCAGCGGGGCCAGGAAGAACAGCACCAGGTAGAGGATGCCCGGCAGCAGCAGGAGCAGCGCCACCGGGCTGCGGCGGCGCGGCGGCGCATCCGTCGGCGGGGCGGCCGTGGTCGAGAACGCGGCGAAGGCCATTCCTAGGCCTCCTCGAGCTCCGTGAGGAGGGCGGCACGCCGCTGCGCCGCGATGCTCTTGGTGGTGGTGTCTGCGACGAACTTCGGGTCGTGGTCGGCCGGGTCGTCGTCGAGCCCGAAGCCGTGCTCAACGTTCCAGGTCACCCAAACCTCGTCACCCTCACCCTCGACCGGGCCGGCGGTTCGGTTCTGCTCGAACACCACCAGGGTGCCGACACCGGGCACAACCACCAGGTACTGGGTGCTGACACCGGTGAAGGAGACATCCGTCACCCGGCCGGGGCCCATCACGTTGTGCGCCGAGTCCGGGGCCGGCAGGTCCCGGTGCAGGCTGAGCTTCTCCGGGCGCACGCCGATGGTGACGTCGCCGCCGTGCCGGTGCGAGCGCGCCTTGGGCACCACGATGCTGCGGCCGGCCACGTCGACGGCGATCGAGGTGCTGGTCTCCCCCACCACCGGGCCGGTGAACAGGTTGGACTGACCGAGGAAGTTGGCGACGAACGCCGTGCGCGGCAGTTCGTAGAGCAGTTCGGGGCTGCCCATCTGTTCGATCCGGCCCTTGTTCATCACGGCGATGGTGTCGGCCATGGTCATGGCCTCCTCCTGGTCGTGGGTGACGTGCAGGAAGGTGAGACCGACCTCTTCCTGGATGTTCTTGAGTTCGAGTTGCATCTGGCGCCGGAGCTTGAGGTCGAGCGCGCCGAGCGGTTCGTCGAGCAGAAGCAGGGCGGGCCGGTTCACGATGGCGCGGGCCAGCGCCACCCGCTGCTGCTGCCCGCCGGACAGCTGCACCGGTTTGCGGGCGGCCAGGTGGTCGAGTTCGACCAGCCGGAGCGCCTCGTGGGCCAAGCCGTGCGCATCCGCGATCTTGCGCCGGCGCAGCCCGAACGCCACGTTTTCGAGCACCGTCATGTGCGGGAACAGGGCGTAACTCTGAAAGACCGTGTTGACCGGCCGTTGGTAGGCCTTCTGGCCGGTGACGTCCTGACCACCGATCAGGATGCGCCCGTCGGTGGGGTCTTCCAGCCCGGCCACCAGGCGCAGCGTGGTGGTCTTGCCGCAGCCGGATGGCCCGAGCAGGGCGAAGAACGAGCCGGCGGGGATGACCAGGTCGAGGTGTTCGATGGCGGTGAAGCCGGGGAACCGTTTCTGGATGCCGACCAGTTCGAGGTCGGCCCCGCGGTCAGCGAACGCTCCCGTGACCATCGGGTCAGGCCCCCAGCAGGATGCTCTGGAACTGCGCCCCGTAGGTCTGCTCCTCTGCGCCGCTGAGGGTGCGGAACACCTTCGCCTTCGCGAGAGTGGCGTCGTCGGGGAAGATCAGCGGGTTGTCGGCCAGCTCGGGGTCTATCTCCATGGCCGCTTCCTTGGCGCCGGCGACAGGGGTGATGTAGTTCACGTAGGCGGCGACCTCTGCGGCGACCGCCGGGTCGTAGTAGTAGTTGATCAGCGCCTCGGCGTTGGCCTTGTGCGCGGAGCCGATCGGCACGACGAAGTTGTCGTTCCAGATGGTGCCGCCCTTCTCCGGGACCGCGAAGCCCCACTTGTCGCCGTTCTCGGCGTTGAGCTGCACGATGTCGCCCGACCAGACGATGGCGGCGAGGGTGTCGCCGTTCACCAGGTCTTCCTTGTACGAGTTGCCCTTGATGTTGCGCACCTGGCCGTCGCTGACCTGCTTCTTGAGCTCGTCGATCGCCGCGGTGAACTCGTCGTCGCCCCACTCGCCGGCGATGTCGACGCCCTGGTCGAGCATGATCAGCCCCATGGTGTCGCGCATCTCCGAGAGCACCCCGACCCGGCCCTTGAGCTCGGCGTTGCTCCAGAGTTCATCCACCGAACTGATGCCGTCGGGGAACTTCTCCTTGTTCCAGCAGATGCCGGTCAAGCCGCCCTGCCACGGCACCGAGAGGGCGCGGCCGGGGTCGAAGTCCACGTCCTTGAGGGTGGGCAGCAGATTAGCGAGGTTGGGGATGTTGGCGTGGTCGAGTTCCTGCAGGTAGCCGAACCGGGCCAACCGGCCGACCATCCAGTCGGTGAGGCATACGGTGTCGGCGCCGATGTCTTTACCCAGGGCCAGCTGGTCCTTGACCTTGCCGTAGTAGGTGTTGTTGTCGTCCACGGCCTCGGTGTAGGCCACCTTGATGCCGGTCTCGGCGGTGAACGCCTCAAGAGTCGGGTAATTTCCCGCGTCGTCGACGTCGATGTACAACGCCCAGTTGTCCCAGCGCAGGGTCTTGTCGCTGGCAGAGGTGTCGGCCGCGGCGGTCGGCTTGGCCGCGCTGCCCGTCGAACACGCGGCGAGCGCCAGCGCCGCCGCTCCCGCTCCCGCACCGGCCAGCAGGGTGCGCCGGCCCATCTGCGCCTGCCGCGCCTGGCGGATGAGCTGCTGGATCATCGGGTCTGCTGGCATCGGCCTGGGCGTCATGGTCGGTCTCCTTGCATTCTTCAGCGGCCGGGCAATCTGCGCGGCCCGATCCGCTGCGTGACGAGTGGACCGATCCTGACACAGACGGAGCCCAACGCGCCATGAAATGATCAAAACGTTAACATTCCCGCAATTTTCAACCGATATCGTCGTTCTTGACCGGCCGCTACGTTCGGAATCGGCGAAACGCCCGCAGTAGGCTGTGCATCCGGGTCGTTCCCCACAACGGCGCATCCCGTTCAGGCGGTCCACATCCAGGCCGTCTCCATCCAGGCTCAGGAGCATCATGCGAGTTGCAGTACCGTCCGAGATCAAGAACAACGAGTTCCGGGTGGCGATCACCCCGGCCGGCGTGCACGACCTGGTGCTGCACGGCCACGAGGTGCTCATCCAGACCGGGGCAGGCGTCGGCTCCTCGATCAGCGACGAGCAGTACCGGGCCGCAGGGGCCACGATCATGCCGGATGCCGCGTCCACCTGGGCCGCCGCCGAGCTGCTGCTCAAGGTGAAGGAGCCCGTCGCGAGCGAGTACGGGTACTTCCGTGACGACCTGGTGCTCTTCACCTACCTGCACCTGGCCGCCGAGGCCGGACTCACCGAGGCCCTCCTGGCCGCGGGAGTGACCGGGATCGCCTACGAAACCGTTCAGCTGCCGGGCCGCGCCCTGCCGCTGCTGGCGCCGATGAGCGAGGTGGCCGGCCGGTTGGCGCCAATCGTCGGGGCCAACGCCATGCTCAAGCCCAATGGCGGGCCCGGCCTGCTCGTACCCGGTGTGCCCGGCACCCACCCGGCCCGGGTCACCGTGCTCGGCGGCGGCGTGGCCGGCACCGCCGCCATGCAGGTGGCCGTGGGACTCGGCGCCGAGGTCACCGTGCTCGACACCAATCTATTCCGCCTGCGCGAGTTGGATGCCCAGTACTACGGCCGGGTGAAGACCATCGCCTCGAACGCCTTCGAGATCGACACGGCATTGGTACAGTCCGACCTCGTGATCGGGTCGGTGCTCATCCCCGGAGCCAAGGCGCCCAAGCTCGTGAGCAACGACCTCGTCTCCCGGATGAAGCCCGGCAGCGTCCTCGTGGACATCGCGGTCGACCAGGGCGGCTGCTTCGCCGACACGCACGCCACCACCCACACCGACCCGACGTTCACGGTGCACGGGTCGCTGTTCTATTGCGTCGCGAACATGCCGGGCGCCGTGCCGAGCACGTCAACCTACGCCCTCACGAACGCCACTCTGCCCTACGTGCGCGCCATCGCCGCCCACGGCTGGGCCGACGCCCTCCGGGCCGACCCCGCCCTCGCGTTGGGCCTGAACACCCACGGCGGCGTCCTCACCAACGCGCCGGTCGCGGCCGCCCACGCGCTCCCGTTCCGTCCGCTCGCCGAGGTGCTCGCCTGAGCACCCGCTTCGTCAGTTGATCTCGGCCCAGACCACGTCGAGGGAGAGCCCGAGAACCGCGGCGATCGCGGCGATGGTCGGGAAGGCGGGGGTCGCCACCCGGCCGGATTCGATCTTCCGGAGCGTCTCCGGTGAGACGCCCGCGTCGAGGGCGGTGTGCAGCATCGAGCGTTCTCCCCTGGCTTGACGCAGCAGCGCGCCAAGTCGCGCTCCGCGCTCGACCTCTGCGGGTGTGAGCGGCAATCTGACCATGGCATCGATTCTACCGGGATAATAAGACCGGTATAGTTATTGGTTCCAGCAGAAAGGCGCCGCATGATCGAGATCCTGAACCCCACCGAACTGGCCAGAGCCCGCGAGACCGGCGCCCTGGTCGGTGACATCCTGCACACCCTGAAAGGCCGTGCCGCTGTCGGCACGAACCTGCTGGACATCGACAGGTGGGCGCAGGAGATGATCGTCGCCGCCGGAGCCCAGTCCTGCTACGTCGACTACGCGCCGTCGTTCGGGCGTGGGCCGTTCGGCCACTACATCTGCACCTCCGTCAACGACGCCGTGCTGCACGGGCTGCCACACGACTACGCGCTCGTCGACGGCGACCTGCTGACCCTGGACCTCGCCGTCTCCTCCGGCGGCATCGCCGCGGACTCCGCTATCAGCTTCATCGTGGGCGCCTCCCAGCCCGCGGAGAGTCTCGCGCTCATCAGTGCGACCGAACGCGCCCTGGCCGCAGGAATCGCCGCCGCCGGCCCCGGGGCACGCATCGGCGACCTCTCCGCCGCCATCGGCGCGGTACTCAGCGCGGCGGGCTACCCGATCAACGTCGAATTCGGCGGCCACGGCATCGGTTCGACGATGCATCAGGACCCGCACGTGTCGAACACCGGGCGGCCCGGCCGCGGCTACACCCTGCGTCCGGGGCTGCTGCTGGCCTTGGAGCCGTGGGTCATGGTCGACACCGCCACACTCGTCACGGCTGCCGACGGTTGGACGCTGCGGAGCGCGACCGGCTCCCGCACCGCACACAGCGAGCACACGATCGCCATCACGGACGATGGAGCCGACATCCTCACTCTGCCCGCCTCGCTGCGCGGCTAGGGCACGGCCACCCGCCGCACGACCCCGTCCGGGCCGAGCAACCACCCGCGCGCCCGTGCCGGAGCCAGGGGCGGCGGCAGGTCACGTCGCCGTGTCACCGCGCGGAAGTCGGCAATGCTGCATCCGTCGAAGAGCACCGGAGCCACTTGGCGCAGCCCGCCCAGCAGCGCCCAATGTGCCTGCCAGGTGTCGACATCGGCCACCAGCACCGTGCCCGCCACCACCTCGGTCACCTCCAGCCGCCCGCCTGCCGACCCAGAGACCGCGCCGAGCTCGACGACAGCGTGCGCGCCCGGCGATCCCGCCGCCCGGATCGCGGCGGCCGTGCGCGCGGGCGAGCCGGCCACCACGAGCAGGGTGGATGCCGCGGCCTCGGCCAGGGCGGAGGGCACGCCGACCGGCGGATCCTCCGCGCCCGCCCGGTCGAGCCGATCCCGGTGCTCGGGTTGGAGGAGCTGGATGCGCCGGCCGCGCCAGTGGCCGCCGCCCGGCGGCAGGGTGTCGTCGTAGCCGGCGGCCGGCTCCCCGGCTGCCTGGTGCTCGTAGACCGACGGCAGGCGCAGCACCAGCCGGCTCTGGCACAGCGCCGGGAGTGCCTGCAGGGCTCCGCTGAGCCGTTGCACCGTGAGCACCAGCCGCAGCCCGCCGGCGGCTCCGTCCCGCAGCAATCCGGCGAGCAGGTCGATCGCGGCGGCCCGGTGCTCCTCCCCCCACCGTGCCAGCACCGCGTCGACATCGTCCAGCAGGAGCAGGCGACTCCGCGAGACCTGATCGGGCCGGTCGAGGTCGTTCCGGGCGCGCACCAGGGCATCCCAGGTGTTCTCCACATCGGCCGGAACCCGCGCGGCGCGGCGCGGATCCTGGGCCGCGAGCCCGGTCAGCAGTGTCGACTTGCCCGTGCCGCCGCCGCCCAGCACCAGCAGGTTGCCGTCGGCGACCGGATCGTAGCCGGCCACCCGGTAGCGCTGCCGATCCGGCTCATCGAGCAGCCCGAGCAGCAGCCCCGTCACCCGGGGGCCCGGCGCCAGCCTGGCCAGGCTGGAGGCGGTCACCAGCGGCGGCAGGGGGTCGAGCCAGGGTCGGCGCGGCGGCACCGCGGACGGGGTGGAGCGCGCCACGGCAGCCACCACGGCACGCACGTCGGCGGCGGTGGTCGTGGCCACGTGGCACGACTCCACGGCGGCGGGTCCGCGTCGCACGACGCAACGCCCCGGCAGGCCCGCGTCGAGTTCGGCCGCGGCATCCGAGCCGAGCACGGCCTGACTGTCGGCGCGGTTGTTCACCCGAAGCGACAGCCGCAGGCTGCAATTGGCCAGCAGGGCGTCCCGCACCACCCCGGCCGGCCGCTGGGTGCACAGCACCAGATGCACGCCCAACGACCGGCCCCTCGCGGCGATGTCCACGAACAGCGCGTGCAACGCCGGGAAGGCGCCCAGCATCGTCGCGAACTCGTCGACGACGATCACGAGGCGCGGCAGCCCGCCCCCGCTGCGCGGGTCGGTGACATCGCGGGCCCCGGCTTCCCGCAGCACCCGTTCCCGGTGCCGCAGTTCGGCTGCGAGGCTGGCCAGGGCCCGCATCGCCTCGTGCTCCTCGAGATCGGTGATCAGCCCGACGCAGTGCGGCAACTCCCGCAGGGGGTCGAAGGCGGCGCCGCCCTTGAAGTCGACGAGCAGGAAGGTGACCTGGTCTGGCGGGTAGCGTGCGGCCAAGGACGTCACCCAGGTGACCAGCAGTTCGCTCTTGCCGCTGCCCGTCGTGCCGCCGACGAGGGCGTGTGGCCCGTCGGCGGCGAGATCAACCTCGAGCCCGCCGCGCGCGCCCATCCCGATCACACACGCCAGCCCGCCGGATGCGTCGGCGCCGCTCTCGGGGACCCCCGGCGGCGCCGAGCAGAGCGGGGCGAAGGCGACGACCGCGGGCAAGACCGCGTCCCGGCCCACGAGTCCGGCCGCCTCCGCTTCGCGGGTGAGCACCACGCCCAGGTCGTCGACCTGCTGTTCCGCCACCAGGATCGGGGCGAAGCGCATGGCGCAGGGCCGACCGGCCAGTCGAATCATCTCCGCCTCGCCCGCCCCGTGTGCCCTCACAATGGTTCCGCACCCGGGCAGGAGTCCGGCGACGGTGTCGGCCAGCGCGATGCAGAGGCCGCCATCGGGGGTCGGGGACGAAGCCGCTGGAGTGGTCGGCAGGTCGGACTCCACGACGGTGAGCCGCATGGCCGCTGTCGTCGCGTGATGTGGTGTCGCGGGGCTGTGCGGCAGCCGGGCCGCCCAGGCCCAGTGCTCGGCGGCGGGAACGCTCAGACTGACGGTTCGGGGGCTGAGCTGGCCGACGAGCTGCACCACCAGGCTGCGCGCGAGCGAGCGCACAACCACGGCGGGTCCGACGAGCCCGATGCCGCCGGCCGGGTCGACCGTGATCGGGGCGGAGGTCAGCTGTGCGGCGCGGGCCCGCAGCGCCCGGTGTTCGGCGGCGTCCCCGCCCTCCACCCGGAGCCCGCTCGGTGCGGGCCCGCCACCGAGCACGACGGTCACCGGTGCCGGGTCCGCCCAGCGGCCCGGGTCATCCAGTGTGCCCAGCAGGCGGTGCACGGAGGGCGCGGCTGACCAGGCGGTCCGGTGGAGTCCGGCCAGGCGTTGGTCCACCTGCTCCTCGGCCGCGGTCATCGCCAGGGCGTACTCCGCGGTGTCCCGGCGTCGCTGCCTGGAGGTGGAGCGTCTGCCGTCCAGGAGCCCTGCGACGGCGATCACCGGGCTGAGCGCAGCGAACACGAGTACCAGCGCGGAGCCGGTGATCCACCAGATCACGCCGGCGGCCACGAGCGGCGCCACGCAGGCGATCACCGGGAAACCGGGCCTGGCCGGCGCGACGGGACGGGCCGGCAACCGGATCGGGTCCGGCTCGATCATCGCGGCATCGGTCAGCGCGGGCGGGGCGGGCGGTGGAGGGGCGGAGGTCATGACCCTACTCCAGCCGACGTCATCGGGACCCACGGCCCGGCCGGCCAGCCGGTGGACACCGGCGTGCGCTGGGCCCTGTGGAGGAGAGGTGCTGTGGTGGAGCGGCGCTGCTAGAGCACGACGAAGAACTGGTCGCCGATTTCGACGCGAGAGCCGCGTGCCACCAGGTAGCGACGCCCGGGTTCACACCGCACGGCATCGGCAGGTGCCCGGCGCACGACGGTGCCGTTGCCGGAGAAGCGGTCGTTCACCCAGAACTCGCCGTCGTGCTGGCCGAATTCCAGGTGGCTCTTCGACACCGACATGCCCAGGTCGGTGATCTGGATGAGGTGGTCGAACCGTTCGGCGGGCTGCGGCAGGGGCCGGCGTCCGATGAGGCCGGTTCCGCGTACTGACACGGTCTCACCCGTGCTGAACTGCAGCGTGTACCGGGCCCGTTCGACCGCGGCAGGCGGCACGGTCGGCTCGGGGGCCCCTGCTGCGGCAGCGGCGGCGCGGCTCTCGTCGACCGGCCAGAGCGGCACGGAGATCACGGTGGATTTCGGCGGTAGCGGCTGGATGATGGTGGTGTCGCTCGGCCGGGGATCGGCCCTCTTGCGGGTCATCGGGGTGGCGGTCGTCGAGCTGCCACAGCCGCCGCAGAACATGGCGCCCTGCGGAAGGTGCGCGCCGCAAATCTGGCAGTTCACAAGCTCAGTCCCTTCCTGCTCCCGCCAGCTCCCCTCAGCGTGCCAACCTGGCGACCGTCCCGCCCGGTCGTCCTCTTAGCGTACCGACCGAATGACCGCAGCGAGACGGCGGCGCGCAGCCGGTCGCGGCGGGTGCTCGCGGCCGCGAAGCTGGCGCGCAGTTCCCGCACGGACACCCAGATGTCGTCAGGGTCGGTCTCGGCGACGCCGTTCGGTGCGAAAGCGGCCCGGTCGACGGCGGCGGCCAGCCACTCGGCGCGCACGCCGCCCACCGACCGGGACAGCTCGGCGCGCGTCGCCCCGCCGTCGCTCATGATGCCGTGGTCGGTCGCGCTGTCGGCGAATTCCTGCCAGCCACCGATGATGCGGGTCAGGGGCAGGCTCGCCCGTCGCCGCCGCCGTCGCCGCCACGCCTTGGCAGCGACGATGGCCAGGAATGGTGCCAGCAGGATGCCCAGTCCCGCCAGGGTCCACGCCGCAACGGTGAGCCAGAGCCGCACCGCGTCCCAGAACGGGTCATCGGCCGGTGCCGGGTCGCTGGTGCTGAGCTCCGGCGGAACCTGGTCGACCTGCTCGTCGGTATCGGGGATGGGCGGCGGAAGCACGGTCTGCGGGCGTGCGGCCGGGGTGAGGTCGTTCGGCTGCGGGTCGGGGATGTCGCGCGCGGCGGGGGTGGGATCCAGAGCCACCCAACCGTCGTCCTGGGTCTGAATCTCGATCCAGGCCGAGACGTCGGCGCCGGTCACCTCGACGGTGCTTCCGGCCGTTGTGGGCGCAAAACCCATCACAACCCTGGCTGGAAAGCCGATCTGGCGCGCCATCAGCGCGGCCGTCACGGCGTATTGCTCCGCATCGCCCAGCATGGGCTGCGCGGCGAGCAGCTGGCTGATGCGGTCGGCGCCGTGCCCCGACCGGCTCACCGGTTCGTCGGCCGCGCCGTGGCTGACGTACCCGCTCGCCGCGAGGCCCTCGAGCATGGCCTGCAGGGCCTGGCCCTGGCTGTCCCCCGGGCTCAGGTAGCCGGCCAGGGTGTCTTCGAGCCCGTCGGGCAGCACCCCGATGGGCGGCAGCACCGCGGTACCGGGCCGGGCATCGGCCAGGTCGGCGGCCAGCTCATCGGCACTGGCGGGCAGCACTGTGGTGAGCGTGTAGCTGTCACCCCTGCCGAGGCCGGCAACGACGGCCCCGGTGCCGCCGAGGTCGTTATAGACGAATGACTCGGACAGCGCCGGGGCGTCGTCCCCGCCGAAGTCGATCTGCTCGAGGGCCCCGACGCCGGGCACCCAGACGCCGGAGTACGCCTCGATCGTGACGGACAGCGTCACCTCCTGCCCAGGAACCGCACTCTGGTCGAGGCGGTACGGCAGCCTGGTGAAACTGCCGGAGTCAGCGCCGGCGCCGGCCGCGTCGACGGTTCCGACGGAGTAGACCACGCCGTCGTAGTCGTCGAGGGTGGCCAACCGGATGCGGCCGCCCGCCGGCAGCCCGGTCACGTCGAAGAGCACGGTGTCGGCGAGATCGGGCTGCAGGTAGGCGCGGAAGGAGCTGAGCGGACTCGGGTAGGCCCTGGCGTCGAACGGGGCCACGACCCTGGTGCGCAGCACGTCCCTCGCCGCCGTCGGGGGCAGGGCGCCAGCAGCCATGCTGCCGACAGCGGCGGCTACCAGCAGCGCCGCCGCGGCGATCCCGACGGACCGCACGGCGCCGGCCCGTCTGTCGGCGCGAGGCACCCGGGCCGGGCCCGTGAGTACGATCTGGCGGCGGCGCCTGCGACTCAGGTTGAGCCCGAGCAGCCACACCACGAGAACAGTGAACAGGCCGAGACCCACGAGCGTCGGGGCCTCCGCGATGCTCGGCCCCAGGGCGATTCCGGCCAGGAACAACACGATGGGCGCCAGCAGGGCGAACTCGGCAACGGCGGCGCGCAGAGCGACGGAGAGTGCGATCACGCTCGTGAGCAAAACCAGGATCAGCGCCGGCACGAGCAGGGCCTGGTAGTCGCCGACGGGAAGGACGATGGTCACGAGCTGCTTCCAGGCGAGGGCTGTCGCCGGCAGCAGCTCGGCCAGTCCGGCCGCGCTGGGCAGCACACCGAACAGGGCCAGCCCCGGAACGGCCAGCGGCACCCCCACGACGAGATACGTGCCGATCGTGACCGACCCCACCAGCCAGGCCGGCCAGCGGAAGAGCGCCCCGGCGATGGCGATGGCGCTGCCGAGCAGCGCGGCGACGGCGACGAGCAGCACGAAGGCGCCGCTCTGGTAGACCGGCCACAGCGTGCCGGCGGCCACGGCGGTCGCCACCAGCACGGCGACGGTATTGCCCAGGACGAAGCCGGCCCTCATGAGGCCACCCCGCGCGCCAGGGTCTGGCGCAGGTCGTCGAGGAAACCGATGGTGATCAGGCTCAGCGCACCCGCCCGGCGCAGGCCCGGCTGGGCGCCAGGGTCGCACAGGACGCCGACGACCTCGACGCCGAGCGGGAACCCCGCTGCGCAGGCGCGCAGGGCGGCCACGGTCGTCGTCGACCCGCAGAGCAGGAAGACCACGGAGAGCCCGGCGACCGACCGGGCGGCCTGCCGCGACAACTCCCGCAGGCCTGCCGCGCCGTCGGCGAGGTCGACGCCGCTGAGATCGTCGAGGAGTCGTGCGGGGGTCACCGTCGTGAGCTCGCGGGCATCCGCCAGCACCGACACCGTGCGCGCATCCCGGATCGCCCGGATCCCCAACGACCCGGCCACGCTCACGGCCAGTTCGAATTCGTCATCGGTGGCGAAGTCCGCGTGCGCCTGGCTGAGCGCGATGAGCAGGTGGCTGCGCCGGGTCTGTTCGTACTGACGCACCATGAAGCGGCCGGTCTTGGCCGTGCTCTTCCAGTGGATGCTGCGTCGGTCGTCGCCGGGCTGGTACTCGCGCAACGCGTGGAAGGCGATGTCGCTCGAGGTGAGGTCGCGGGTGGGCTGGCCCTCGAGGTCGCGCACGAAGCCCTGGCTCATGCTCGGGATGGCGATGGTGCGCGGGTGCACGAAGAGGTCGATGCGCTGGGCGAGCACAGTCTCGCGGCGCACGAGTCCGACCGGGTCGGCCCGCACGGCGTGCACGGGTCCGATCGGGATGATCCCGCGGCGGATCGTGGGCACGACGAAGACGTCGTCGGTGCTCGCGTGCGGTGCGAGGGAGGGAATCGGGAACTCCGCCAGACCCGACCCGACAGGAACCTGCACGCTCACGCCGGCCAGGCGCCGGCCGGTCGGGTTCTGCACGTCGACCTGCCCTGGCACGGTCTCGCCCACGACGACGCGGTCGATGGGCACGCTGAGGGTGATCGTGTGCACGGTGCGGCCGAGCAGGTGCGCCAGCGCGATCAGCATCAGCGCGGCAGCGGCCCAGCCGACAACGGTCAGTTCGGCCCAGCCCAGACCGTAGCCGGCCACGAGCAGTGCCACGGCGAGGGCGGCAACACTCCAGCCGAGCGGCGTCACCGCAGTCGGAAGGCGTGCCGCGGGAAGACGGGTTCTAGAGGACATCCGCGCGGTGGTCCTCCCCGCCGCGGGGCGGCACGGTCTCGACCAGGATCCGGCCGATCACGCTCGACGCGGTGACACCGTCGAACTCGGCCTCAGCGTCGAGAAGCAGCCGGTGGGCGAGCACGGGTTCGGCGAGCGCCTTCACGTCGTCGGGGATCACGTAGTGCCGGCCCTGGGCGGCCGCGAAGGTCTTGGCGGCGCGGATGAGCGCGAGGGCGCCGCGCACACTCGCGCCCAGGCGCACCTCGGGGCTACTGCGGGTCGCATCGACGAGCCTGGCCACGTAGTCGTTGATGGTCGCGTCGACGAAGACGGTGCGGGCGAGCGCGGCGACCTCCACGACGGATTCGGCCGAGAGCACCGGGGCCACCAGGGTGTCGTGGGCCCGGCGGCTCGCGCCCTCGAGGATCCGCACGGTGGCGGCCTGGTCGGGGTAGCCGATCGAGGTCTTCATCAGGAACCTGTCGAGTTGAGCCTCCGGGAGCCTGTAGGTGCCGGCCTGCTCGATGGGATTCTGCGTGGCGATCACCATGAACGGCCCGGCGACGGCGTGGGTGACACCGTCCGCGGTGACCTGGCCCTCCTCCATCACCTCGAGCAACGCCGACTGCGTCTTGGGGCTGGCCCGGTTGATCTCGTCTGCGAGCACGATGTTGGCGAACACCGGGCCCCGGTGGAACTCGAATCCGTTGGTGCGCTGGTCGTAGATGCTCACCCCGGTGATATCGCCCGGCAGCAGGTCCGGGGTGAATTGCACCCGGCTGCTGGTTCCGCGCACGCTCTGCGCGATGGCGCGGGCGAGCGAGGTCTTCCCGGTTCCCGGCACGTCCTCCAGCAGCAGGTGTCCCTCGCTGAACAATGCGGTGAACGCCAGCCGGATCACATGCTGCTTGCCGAGCACGACGTCTTCGACGCCGCGGACGAGGCGGTCGAAGAGGGTCTTGAACTGGGCGGCTTCCTCGGCTGTCATAGCGGCGGGCACGGTGGATGCGCCGCTGGCGGCCGGGCTCACACGATCGGGGGTCAGGGTCATGGTGTGGTCGCTTTCGTGGGGATCGGGCGGGAGTAGTCCCAGGAATGGCCGTCGACGGTGACGGTGAGCAGTACGGTGCCGGTCTCCGGCAGGGGTGCGGGCAGGGTGCAAGTGGTGCTGGTGTCCGCTGCTGTCGGTTCGGACGCACCGGAGCCCGCCCGGCAGGCGAAGGTCACCGGCAGCCGGCCGTTCGCGGGGGCGTCGGTCCAGGAGAACCGGCCGGCCACCGCGTCGTACTCGAGCCCGGTGACGGTGAAGTCCACCGACGGCTCCGGCGCGGTGGTCGTGGCCGACCAGGGCCCGCAGGAGCCCCAGGCCGTGCAGGCCTGCAGCTGGAATCCGACGGCGGATCCGAACGGTAGATCGAGCAGTTCCCGCGGCCAGATCGACCCGGTGAATTCCTGGCCGGCTCCCTGGCCGGCGCCGGAGCGGATGTTGTAGTGATCGACGCCGGTCGACGGCCGCACGGCGCTCAGCCGGTAGTCCCAGGCGTCGCCGCGCTGTTCCATGCCGCCGACCACCTCGCCCACCGCACCGGGCGCCGGGCGCACCAGCACCGTGGCCACGGCGCTGACCGTGCAGCCGGCCCGGTTGTACCCCCAGACCACGAACGAGTAGGTGCCGTCGTCGGCGAGCAGGCCGTCGAAGACCGCGCTGCGGGCATCGGCCGGGGCGGTCTGCTGGTCGAGCACCACCCCGCCCTGGCGCGGTGCCGTGACGGTGCCGGGCGCTGGCATCGACACCGAACAGGCCTGGGCGCCCGTCGGCACAGTATCGCCGCTGATCCGCTGCACGTAGTAGCCGCCGACGGCGTCACCCTGGTCGGCGAAGCCCGCCCACTGAACCGTCACGGCGCCGCTGGCGTCTTCGGCCGTCGCCGTGATCGTGCCGGCCTGGGCGGGGCCGTACGGCTGTCCGGAGCCGGTCGCGGCGTTCCAGGTGGACAGCGCGGGGTAGGCGTCGTTGCGGGCGCTGACGGCATACGCCACGCTGACCCCGTTGCCGAGGCCGGTCACCCGCAGGCTGCACCTGTCGGCGTCGCAGAGCGGCCCGTCTGCGCTCACCTCGTTCTGCGCGACACCGCCAACCGTCACCTGATAGCCCCGGATGTCGGTGCCGCCGCCCCGGGGCGTCACGACATTCCAGCCCAGCAGCAGGCCGCCGTCGAGGGGAGCAGCGGTGAGCCCGGTCGGCGCCGACGGGATGACGTCGCTCCAGACGGGGTCGGGCAGGGTCGCGGCCCGCGATTCGCCGAGCGCGTTCCGCGCGGCCACGCTCACCCGCACCGCCCGGTCCTGCCCGTTGCCGGGGGTCGACACCGTACAGGAGGTGGCGGCGCAGACCGTGCTCCCGACGCCCTGCCCGGACGCCGCGTCGACCAGGGTGATGGAATAGCCGGTGACCGGCGAGTTGTTGGCGGCCCCGGGGTTGAAGGCGACCCTGATCGTGCCGTCGCCGAAGCCGGTGACGGCCAGCCCGGTGACCGGGTCCGGCACATCCTGCACCGACACGCGCACGGTGCCCCAGGTGTACCGGTCGGGGTCGTTGGTGGCGTCGGCCACCTGGTACTGCAGGGTGACGTCCGCCGGCAGGGCGCCGTCGGCCACGCTCACGCTCAACCGGCTGTTGTCCGCGCTGGGAGTGATCGAGACGCCGTCAGGCAACGCGGCCTGGTCGAGGCCCCGCACGCCCACGACGCGCAGCGGCACGGCCGGGAACGGGTTGGCGGCGCCGTCGTTGGCGAGCACGTCGATGACGGTGGTCTGTCCGCGCGGCGCCACGGCCGCATCCGTCGCCGGAACGGCCAACGGCCGGGTGGAGGCGACGACGGCGAGTTGGATGCGGCCGGCCGCGCCGTCGCTGAGATCGTCCCGCACACCGATAGTGATGGCGCCCACGCTGCCGGTGGGCGAGTCGCTGAGGGCGCGCACGGTGAGTTCGCTGCCCGTGAGGGAGTAGTCGAATCCGGTCGGCTGGGGGTCGAGCACCGTGTAGACCAGCTCGTCGCGGTCCTCCGGGTAGGGATAGGAGGTGAGTCTGGCCAGGTCGACGACCTTGGTCTGGTCCGGTTCCACGTCGATGAGCGCGCCGTCGAAGGACGGCGGCTGGTTCTCCCGCGGGGTGACGGTGATCGGCAGCACGATGGTGGCCGTGCGGCCGGCCGGGTCGGCGACCTCGAAGGAGATCGAGGCCGGCCCGAAGTACTGGTCGGCGCTCGTGAACACGAGAGTGCCGTCTCCGACGGTCAGACCGGCGCCGTTGGCGTGCGTGGCCCGCACGGTGTTCCGGTCGGTGAGCTGCACCGGGTTGTCGCCGACGGCCACGACGTAGTCGTTGATGTCGATGGTGAGGGTGGCCTCGCTCGCCACGACGAGAGCCGGCGCCCCCGCTCGCTGCTGCGGCAGGGCGTCGTCGGTGCCCGGCACCCAGACGAACGCGTATGCCACGATGCCGGCGTCGTCCGGGTGGGTGACGCTGAACGGGATGATCTGACTGGACCGGGTGACGGTGACCCGGATGCGCTGGGTCTCGGTGACCGTCGCGGCGGGGCTGCCCGCGTTGCCGGGCAGCACGGCCAGATCGAGGGTACGCGCCGACCCCTCGGCGAAGAACACCCTGGCCAGCACGTCCACGTCGACGCTGCTGCGGCCGAGCACGTCGGAGAGCGTCAGCCGTGTGTCCTGGGCCTCGGGGTACGCCCGGGGGGCGTCAGCGGCCACGACGACGGTGAGGAACGCCGAGCCGGTGCCGCCGCGTTCATTCGCGATGTCGTAGACGAAGCCGTACCTGCCCGGCGCGGCCGGCGCGTTCACCACGATCACGTCACCGTCCACCGTCGCGGCGCCGGCCGTCGACGCGGTGGCACCGGCGGCCCCGCCGGCGCCGGCCTCGACGGCGGTGATGGTCAAGGCGCCGCCGTCGGGGTCGGAGTCGTTACCGAGCACGCGCACCGAGACGCGGGTGTAGGGCCGCACTGTGACCTCGTCGGCCACGGCCACGGGGTTGCGGGCGCCGTCCGGGCGCGGGCTGATACCCACGCGCACGGTTCCGACGGCCCGGGCGCCGAGAGCGTCGATGACGGCGTAGGTGAAGGTGTCGGTGCCCGCCGAATAGTCGCCGGCGCGGTAGGTGAGCGAGTCGGCGTCTGCCGCGGTGACGGTGCCCTTCTCCGGGTTGGTCTCCTGCCCGAGCAGTTGCACCGAGTCGCCGTCAGGGTCGATGCCCACCCGGGAGATCGGGATCCGCACGGTGTCGCCGGCCAGGACCCTCGCCGTGACCGTCGGGGGCTGCGGCGGATTGTTGCTGGCCGGGTCGGCTTCCCGCACCGAGATGCGTACCTCGGCGTTGGCGAACTGTCCGTCTGGCGCGTCGACCCTGTACACCGCGGTGAAGTTGCCTGGGCTTTCGGGCGCGAGGTAGCGCAGCACCCGGCCGGAGGCGAAGAGCAGTCCGGCCCCCTCCGGTAGCGGGGTCGACAGGGTGGGGTCGAGCGTGAGCGGGTCGCCGTCCGGATGCTCGTCATTGGCGAGCACCGGGATGTCGATGGTGTCGCCCACCCTCACCGACACAGTGTCCGGCGCGGCGACGGGCGCCTGTCTGGTCGTGGCCGCGGGGATCTCGATGACGGTCACGGTGCCGGTGGCGACGGCCAGGCCGTTGCTGATCGTGTAGTCGAAGCTGCTCCGGCCGGACTCGAGCGGGCTGGTCAGCGTGACCCGGATCAGGTGCTGGTCGAGGATTTCGACGGACATGCCGGCCGGAACGTTCTGGCTGTCCGTGACCAGCAGCACTCCGCCTGCCGGATCGAAGTCGGTGGCCAGGACGTCGACGATGGTGGCCTGCTGCACCCTGAGGAACGCCGTGTGCGGCACGGTGACGGGCCGGCCGGAGCTGTCCGGTGCGGGCACGACATCCACCCGGATCAAACCGGTGCCGGTGGCCGCGCCGTCGGTGACGGAGTACTCCAGGTAGTGCACCCCGACGGTGTCGCTGGCGAAGAGGAAGGTACCGGCGGCGAAGTCTGCGGTGATAGTCGTGTCTGGCTGGGCCGGTACGGCGGCCAGGCGGAGCGTGCCGGAGCCCCCGCGGGCGTGCTCGAGCGGGGAGACGGTGATGCCGGCGCCCGCTGTGGCGCGGACGGCGAAGGCGTCGGCGACGATCGGCACGGTTCCGGCCGGCAGCACCGTGACGGTGAGGGTGCCAGCGCCGGTGAGGGTGCCGTCGGAGACGATCAGGCCCACTTGGCTGTCGGCGCTGCCGTCGCCGGCATCCGTGAACAGCACGCCGCCCGCCGGTGTAGCGCCGGCGGTGTCGGGGGCCATGGCGGTGGCGGAGACGAGATAGAACGGGTCGCCGTCGGGGTCGACCCAGTCGCCGAGCACCTGGCTGTCGACGCGCCCGCCGGCTTCAACGGTGGCCCGGGTCTGGCGCAGCTGCACGGGGGCGCCGTTGTCGTCCGCGGCGCGGACCGTGACCGTGACGGTGGCGGATGCGCTCCCGCCGCGCCCGTCGGAGATCGTGTAGTCGACGACGATGGTCCCCGTGGCCTCCGGGGTGAGGGTGAGCTGCAGTTGTTGGTTGTTCGCGACCAGGTCGATCCGGCCCTGCGCCGCCTCGGGCTGGCCGGCGCTGTCGATCACCAGGACGTCGTTGTTGGCGTCGTAGTCGTTCAGCAGCACCGGCAGTGTGGTCGCCCGGCCGGGCCGTGCGCCGAAGTCGTCGTCGACGGCCACAGGCGCCACCTGGGTGTCTTCGTACTCCGGCGCGGTGTCGTCGGTGGCCGCGGTCGTCTCCTGCTCGGCGGAGACGGGCGCAGCGAAGTCGTCCCAGTTGTCGATCACCCGGTTGTCCTGTTGCACGTTCCAGGTGGTGCCGGTGCGGGAGTCGTTCAGCAGCAGCCGGCCGCCGTTCTGCCGGAACTGCAGGCTGGCGTCGCCGGAGAGACCGGCGAGGGTGGCGGTGCTGCCGGCCGGTGAGCCGGTGCCGCAGGCCTGCCAGGCCGTGCCGTCCGCCCAGGCGGCATAGACGCAGTCCCCCGCTGTGGCGGGCACTGCGGGCACGGCACCAGGCAGGTCTGACGCGCCGAGCAGCTCGGTCACGTCGCCGCCCGTGGTGGGTACGGCGAGCAACCCGGTGCGGTGGGCGACGAGGATCCGGTCGCCCGTCGCCGCGGGTTCCTGGAGCTCCGGGTCAGCCAGGGGCAGGCCGGTTCCGCTGCCGGCCGAGAGGTCCACGGCGGCGCCCGGCAGGTGCAGGATGCCCGTGGTCACGTTGAGCACCGCCCAGGTGCCGTTCACCTGGCTGAGTTGGTAGGAGTCGTCGGGGTCGCCGGCGGCGACAGTCGTGGTCGACGCTATCGAACCGGTCTGGCCGGAGTCGATGCGGGCGAGGACGCCGGTGGCGGGGGTGAAGGCGATCAGGACCCCGGCCGGGTCGAGACTGACCAGGGTGCCGGCCCCGAGCGCCAGCCCGGGCTCGCTGGTGCTGTCGAACGTGGCCAGGTCGGCTGTCGGCATCGTCCAGAGGTCGCCGTCGGCCGAGATCACCGCGAGGTCACCGGCCACCCGCACCTCCGGCGCATCCGGCGGCAGGGCGACAGTATCGGCGACCGTGGCCGTGGCCGGGTCGATGAAGCCGAGGGTGCCGGTGCCGCCGTCGACGAGGAGCACGGTGGCGCCGTCCTGCACGACGGCCGCCGTGGCGGATTCGACGGGTACTGCCGTGTTCAGTTCGTCGATCTGAGTGTTGACCCGACCCACCAGCTGCCGGGTCTCGCTGGCCACCCACACGGCCGCGTCTCCCAGATCGATCTTCTGAGCGGTGTACCCGGAGGAGACCACGGCGACGGTGATCACGAGCGCGGTGACCAGGGTGCCGCCGGTGATGGTCGCGGCCGTGGAGCGGTGCGCGGCCAGCCAACGGCGGATCATCCGACGTCCACGGCCGGGTCGACGCATTTCTCGGCGCTGGGCGCGCCGGTGCGTCCGTCGCGGTTGACGCTCACGGTGATGCAGACGGCATCCGTCGCTCCGTCAGTCGTCTGCACGGTGAAGTCGGTGCCGCGTTGGATACTGCTCTCCCCGCCGGCGAGGCTGACGACGTAGGAGTCCCCCGCGGCCAGGCCGGGGTCGCTCCAGCTGAACACGATGGTGCCGTCCCCTGCGCGTCCGGCCACATCGCTCACCCGGGGCAGCCCGGCGGTGCCGGTGGCGGCGCCCGACAACAGCGGTGCCACCAGCAGGCCGCCGGCAACGGCGCCGGCCAGGAACAGGCCGGCCCCGCCGAGGGCGAGCAGAGTACGCCGGCGCGGACGGGACACCGAGCGGGACAGCGCGCGAGCACGCGGCCCGGTTGGGGCGGCGACGGGCGCGGCGAATGCCGAGTGCTGCCGTCCGCCTGCAGCCGGGGGCCGGCGTTGGCGGCGGGCCGGTTGCGCGTCTATGGTCTGGAGTCCGGTAATGCGGGTCTGGTCGGCGGCGTCGCCGGCTGCCTGCGCTTCCCACTGCGCTGTGGCCAATTCCACCGGGGTCTGGGCCAGCCCCAGCTCGGCCTCGACCGACTGCAGCTCGCGGATGAGTTCGAGCGCGCTGGCCTGGCGGCGCTCGGGCTTCTTGGCCAGCGCCCGGGCGAGCACGAGCTCCAGCCGCGCGGGAACGTCACTGCGGCCGATGGCGGGCAGCGGGTCCCGGGCGATGCGGGACATCAACTGGACGGGGCTGGCGGCCTCGCCCTGGCGTTCGAACGGCGACCGGCCGGCCAGCAGCGTGTACAGCGTCGCGCCGAGCGACCAGACCTCGGCGGCCACCGAGCCGGCGGACTCGTCGTGCAGGATCTCGGGGGCGGACCAGGGCACCGACAGGCCGACGGCCTCGGTGTGCTCGGCCTCGCCGAGGGTCGCCGCGATGCCGAAGTCGGAGAGCACCGGATGCCCGTACGCGGTGGTCAGGATGTTGGACGGCTCGATGTCGCGGTGCAGCACGTCGGCGCGGTGGGCGGTCTCCACGGCGCTGGCGATGGTGACGCCGATGCGCAGCACCTCGGAGACGGGCAGCCGGCCGGAGCGGTAGCGGCCGTCCAGGGCGTTGGAGCAGTACTCCATCACCAGGTAGGGGCGGCCGTCGGCCGAGATCCCGGCCTGGTACACCGTGAGAACGGCGGGGTGTGCGCTGAGCTGGGCCATCAGGTTCGCTTCGGCCTGGAAGAGCTGCCGCACCGGATCGCTGACCACCTCGGCCAGGAGCACCTTGATCGCCACCTGGCGGCGGGGCAGGTTCTGCTCGTAGAGGAACACATCGGCGAAGCCGCCGGAGCCCAGCGGGCGCAGATAGGAGAAGCCGGGCAGCGCCGGGGGCAGTGACGGCGGTCGTGCTGCCATGTCGCCTCCCCCTGGTTCGTGTCTGCCGGTCGTCGCGGGACCGGATTGCCTGTGTGCCGGCCGGCCGCTCAGCCGCCGGGCGTGTCCAGTTCGTTCAGATCGTCGACGCTCAGCACGTCGAGCACGATCGCGGTCACGTTGTCCCGGCCGCCGTTCTCCAGGGCCGCGGTCACGAGCGCCGCCACGGCGTCCGCGGCCAGCGGGTTCGACATCAGGAAATGCCGGATCCCGTAGGCGGTCAGCTCCTTGGTGAGCCCGTCTGAGCAGACCAGGATGCGCTGGCCCGGGTGGAGCGGCAGGATGCGGTAGTCGGGCACGGGCGGCTCGTGGAATCCGACCGCCCGGGTGATGACGTTGCCGTGCGGGTGCACATCGGCTTCTTCGCGGGTGATCCGGCCGGCGTCGACGAGCTCCTGCACCACGGAGTGGTCGATGGTGACCTGCTCGAGCACGCCGTTGCCCAGCTGGTAGACCCTGGAGTCGCCGATGTTGAACGAGATCAGCTGCGGCGCATCCGACACGATGGCCAGGGCGACGCCGGTGACGGTGGTGCCGGTGCCGAGGTCGGTGACGCCTTCGCCGGCCTTCATATCGGCGACAGCAAGGCCCAGGGCGAGGTTGATGGCTTCGGCGGTGATCGTCTGGCCCGAGCCGGCGGCCGTGTCTGCGGCCTCGGCCAGCCTGGTGACGACGGCGTTGCTGGCCACGTCGCCCGCTGAGTGGCCGCCCATGCCGTCTGCGACCGCGAACACGGGCGATCGGGCCACCAGGCTGTCTTCATTGACTTCGCGGCGGTGGCCGACATCGGTGAGTGAGGCCCAGGCGAGGGTGACGGATTTCTTCACCGCGGGGAGCGCGATCGTGTGGCTGAGTGAGCCTTGACCTATCTGGGTCACGGGTGGTGCCTTCCGAAGACGAACGTGCGGCAACGCAGCGAACGACGGTCAGCCCGCTGGAAGTATCTCGATCAGGTTACCGTCCCCGATGTCCACCGTCGTACCGGGCAGCACTGTGAGCGACGCTCCCGAGCGCAGCCGTTGGGTGCGCCCGAGGGTGAATCGCACCAGCGTGCCGTTCGTGGAGCCGAGGTCGGTAAGCACAACGGCATCGCCGTCCTGACGGATTTCGAGGTGGTTGCCGGAGACGACGGCGCTGGGTGAGGACACTTCCACCAGCTCGAGTCGTTCCCCGGTCAGGATGCGCCTGGCCCGCGGGCTGCGCCCGATCCGGTACACCCTGTCGAGCCTGAGGTCCTCGCCGGTGGCGAGCCGGATGCCGTAACGGCCGGGTTCGGCGGCGTCGGGGACGGCAGTTGCGGCGGGCCCGACGGGAGCGGGCGCGGCGACGCGAGCGGCGGCCGGCCGGGCGGCGCCCTCGATCCGCTGCAGCACCACGGTGTCGTCCACGATCCGGCGTGGCCGCAGGATGGTGTCGCCTGCGTCGGCGGGGAGGCCGGCGACCGACCAGTACAGGGTGTCGCCGGCGTCGATGCCCACGGCGCAGACGGTTCCGGAGCCGAGCCTGTCGGCCCGGGTACCGGAGGCGAGCGGGGAGCCGATCACGAGCCCGGTCACGGCCTGGAACTCGGCGAGCAGCCAGGGCCGGATGTTGCGGTCGGTGAACCGGCGGGAGCCGCCGATCGAGAAGACATCGATCGCGAGGGCGCCGCGCACCACGGCGTGCACCGGGATGCCGTCGTGGGGAATGCCGTCGGCGTCGGCGTCATCCCCGTCGCGGCGAGCGCCCGGCACGATCACGGCGAAGGAGGCGACTTCGTGCGGCCCGGCCAGGGGGATCAACTCCACCAGCGACTCGATCGCCACATCCGGTTCGGCGGCCAGGGCGTGCAGGGCCGCGACGGTAGGGCTCTGCGTGCCGGCCGGCACCACGGCCAGGAACCCGCGCCCCACCACGAAGGTCCACTCCGCGCGCTCCCCCGGTGCCGTTTCGCACCCGACCCGTCCCAGTTGCATCCGGCTCCTTCGTTCCTTCGATGCTAGACCCGCACCGAGGGCTCAGCCGATATAGCTCATCACATGCTTGATGCGGGTGTAGTCCTCGAACCCGTACATCGACAGGTCCTTTCCGTACCCGGAGTGCTTGAACCCGCCGTGCGGCATCTCGGCGACGATCGGGATGTGGGTGTTGATCCAGACGCAGCCGAAGTCGAGCCGTTTGGCCATCCGCATGGCCCGCCCGTGGTTGCTGGTCCAGACGGATGACGCCAGTCCGTACTGCACGTCGTTGGCCCAGGCCAGCACCTGCGCTTCGTCGGTGAAGCGCTGGACGGTGATGACCGGGCCGAAGATCTCCCGCTGCACGGCCTCGTCAGTCTGGCGAAGGCCGCTCACCACTGTGGCCTCGTGGAAGTACCCCGTGCTGCCCTGCCGGTGGCCGCCGAGCTCGATCACGGCGTGGTCGGGCAGCCGGTCGATGAACCCGGTCACCTGGGCCAGCTGGTTCTGGTTGTTCACCGGGCCGAACAGGATGCCGGTCTCGCTCGGCGCGCCTGTGCGGGCGTTCTGGGCGGCGTGGGCGGCGAGCGCCGCCACGAACTCGTCGTGGATGCCCTCCTGCACGAGCACTCTGGTGGCCGCCGTGCAGTCCTGGCCGGCGTTGAAGAACCCGGCGGCGGTGATGCCCGCGACGGCCTGGGCGATGTCGGCGTCGTCGAAGACGATCACGGGGGCCTTGCCGCCGAGCTCGAGGTGCACTCGCTTGAGATCTGAGGCTGCGGCCTTGGCCACCTCCATGCCGGCCCGCACCGAGCCGGTGATCGAGACGAGCTGGGGGATGGCGTGGTCGATCATCGCGGCCCCGGTGCTGCGGTCGCCCATCACGACGTTGAGCACCCCCGGCGGCAGGAACTCGGCGGCCACCTCTGCCAGCAGCAGGGTGGCGCTCGGGGTGGTGTCAGAGGGCTTGAGCACAGTGGTGTTGCCGGCGGCGAGCGCGGGGGCGAACTTCCACACGGCCATGTTGAGCGGGTAATTCCATGGCGTGACCTGGCCGACGACGCCGATCGGTTCGCGGCGGATGAAGGAGGTATGGTCAGTCATATACTCGCCGCCGCTGCGGCCCTCCAGCACCCGGGCGGCGCCGGCGAAGAACCGGATCTGGTCGACGGACACCAGGATCTCGTCGTCGACGAGGGTGCTGCGCGGTTTGCCGGTGTCCTGGGATTCCGCGTCCGCGAATTCCTCTGCCCTGGCCTCGACGGCGTCGGCGATGCGGAACAGGGCGAGCTGGCGTCCGGCGGGGGTGGAGTCGCCCCAGCCCTCGAATGCCGTGGCGGCGGCCGTGAACGCGGAATCCACATCCGCGGCCGTGGACACCGGGCTGGTGCCGTAGCTCTGCTCTGTGGCCGGATCGATGAGGTCGATGGTGGTCGCCGAGGTGGACTCGACGTACTCGCCGTTGATGAAGTTGCGAAGTGCGCTCATGCGCGCCAGCCTAGCTGGCTGCGAAGCGTGGAACCAGAGCGCAGCCATGGGAATCCGTTGTGAAACTATCGTTTCACGACTGATTCACTTGCCGCGTCGCAGGTTGACTGCCACAATCGTGTGATGAGCAGCAATGGACGCGGCAGTGCGGGCAAACCGGGCAGTGCCGGCAAAACGGGCAGTGCCGGCAAAACGGCGCAACTGGACGAGGTGTCCAAGAAGATCATCGAACAGCTCCAGGTCGACGGTCGGCGCTCGTACGCTGAGATCGGCAAGGCCGTCGGGCTCAGCGAGGCCGCCGTGCGCCAGCGGGTGCAGAAGCTCACCGAGGCCGGAGTCATGCAGGTCGTGGCGGTGACCGACCCGATGCAGCTGGGTTTCTACCGGCAGGCCATGATCGGCATCCGCGCCACCGGCGACACCCGCGTGCTGGCCGATCAGCTCGCCGAGATCCCCGCCGTCGACTACGTGGTGCTCACGGCCGGCTCCTTCGACATCCTGGCCGAGGTGGTCTGCGAGAACGACGACGAACTGATCGCCCTGCTCAACTCACAGATCCGCCTGCTTGAGGGGGTCGTCTCGACCGAGACCTTCGTCTATCTCAAGCTTCACAAACAGTTGTACAACTGGGGAACACGGTAACCGAGATGACCATGACAGAACGCTCCGAACAGGCGCAGAACTCCGGCCCCCGCGTCTACAGCGACGCCGAGAACGCCGAGCTGCAGAAGAAGGCCAAGGACCACCTCTGGATGCATTTCGCCCGCCAGTCGGTCATGGAATCGGGCCCAGGCGTACCCATCATCACCAAGGGCCTGGGCCATCACATCTGGGACTCGACGGGCAAGCAGTACATCGATGGCTTGAGCGGCCTGTTCGTGGTGAACGCCGGGCACGGCCGCAAGCGCCTCGCCCAGGCGGCGGCGGCGCAGGCTGAGGAGCTGGCATTCTTCCCGCTCTGGTCGTACGCGCACCCCAGCGCCATCGAGCTCGCCGACCGGTTGGCGGAGCAGGCGCCGGGCGACCTCAACCGGGTGTTCTTCTCCACCGGCGGCGGCGAGGCCGTCGAGACCGCCTTCAAGCTGGCGAAGTACTACTGGAAGCTGCAGGGCCGCCCCACCAAGCACAAGGTGATCTCGCGCTCGGTCGCCTACCACGGCACCACGCAGGGCGCGCTGGCCATCACGGGCATCCCGGCGCTCAAGGAGATGTTCGAGCCGGTCACCCCCGGCGGGTTCAGGGTGCCGAACACCAACTTCTACCGCGCAGACGAGATGGGCTCAGGCCACGGCGACGACGTGGAGGCGTTCGGGCTGTGGGCCGCGAACCGCATCGAGGAGATGATCCAGTTCGAGGGCCCGGAGACCGTGGCCGCGGTGTTCCTGGAGCCCGTGCAGAACTCCGGCGGCTGCTTCCCGCCGCCTCCCGGCTACTTCAAGCGGGTGCGCGAGATCTGCGACCAGTACGACGTGCTGCTGGTGGCCGACGAGGTCATCACGGCGTTCGGACGGATCGGCAACATGTTCGCATCGACGACCTTCGGGATCGAACCGGACATGATCACCTGCGCCAAGGGCATGACCAGCGGGTATTCGCCGATCGGCGCGACCATCATCAGCGACCGCATCTACGAACCGTTCAAGCACGGCGACACCGCCTTCTATCACGGCTACACCTTCGGCGGCCATCCGGTCTCCGCGGCGGTGGCGCTGGCGAACCTCGACATCTTCGAGGAGGAGAAGCTCAATGAGAACGTGCGCGAGAACTCCCCGGTGTTCCGGGCAGAGCTCGAGAAGCTTCTGGCCCTGCCGATCGTGGGCGATGTGCGCGGCGAGGGGTACTTCTTCGGCATCGAACTGGTCAAGGACAAGACCACCAAGGAGACCTTCAGCGACGACGAGTCCGAGCGGCTCCTGCGCGGCTATCTCTCCGGGGCACTGTTCGAGGCTGGGCTCTACTGCCGAGCCGACGACCGCGGCGACCCGGTGGTGCAGCTCGCCCCGCCCCTGACCATCGGGCCCGCCGAGATCCGCGAGATCGGCGACATCCTCTACGGCGTGCTGTCGGAGGCGCCCAAGCACCTCTAACAGCATCGCCGGTCGCGGGCACCGCTAGTCGGCGGGCACCGCGAACGCCCACTCCGGCAGGTGCCCGCTACCGAGCACCTGCAGGAGCAGCAGCGCCATCCCATAGTCGGCGTCGATATCGAGGGCGGTGTCGATGTAGATCCCGGCGACCGACCCCTGGCCCAGCGCCCAGCTCAGCCAGGCCAGCATGCACAGCGGTGCGGGCCTGGCCGATCGCGGCGCCATGGCGACGAGCAGCTTGAGCAACCGGATGGCGCGGTCGATGCGCTCGGGGTCCGGCCGGTCACGGCTCATGCCGAGCATCAGATCGCCGGTGGTGGGCATCGATTGCTCGAACGCCCGGCCGGCCGCCATGTCGGCTTCGACCAGGTCGTCCATGCTCAGGCCGGTTTCCCGTTGCCGTCTGGCATAGTGCCGGTTCAGCGCGTGGCTGCGCAGTCCCTCCTCACGGCCGAAGGCGAACTGCAGCATCATCTGGTCGCGGGTGGCCGGACCCTGCATGAGGAACAGCAGCGCGGCGACCTCGTCGATGCCGAGGTCGGCGGGGTTCAGGCCGAGCACGGTCTCGGCGGTGCCGACGGGGTCGAGCATGTCGCCGACCATCTCCACCAGCTCGGGGATCGGGCCCATGTCGGGACCGAGCCGCTGGTAGCGCGCCAGCCGCCTGGCACAGCGCTCCCGGGTGGCCAGATCCACCCTGGGCAGTTCCGCGCCGGTGTGCAGCCGCGCGAGTTCACGGCGGGCGTCGCCGGGGACGTCCTGGTTGACTGTCGAGTCCGCGATCTCGCGCAGCGGATGCCTGCGCGCACGGCCCCCGGCCGCGTCGGCTTCCAGGTAAGACGCCCAGCCGTCTGCGGCCACGCACAGGGCGTCCCGCACGAGGAAACCGGACTGGCCCGCTCGGTGCCGGATCGCGGCGAGGAACGGTCCGTGCGGCAGTCCGGCGGCCGTGAACGGGTCGTCACCGATCGCATCCGCCGTGTAGACGACGGGCACGAGGGCGTCAACGCCCGGGATCTTGCATAGCGTGCCGAGCAAGGTGCCGGCGATGCGGCGCAGGTCCTGGGCGCCGGCGTCGACCGGCGGCAGGTTGAACCGGAGGGCACCGCAGGTGCGGTTGCCACGGAACGCGACAAGCACCAGGCTGCGTTCGGGCAGGAACCCGACGAGTTGGGGCACGAGGGCGAGGAAATCCTGGGGAGTCGGAGTCTTCACGATTGTCTTCTGCATGCGCCCCAGAGTGCGCCGGAGCCGTCGACGGTGCCGGTGGGCAACCGAGGTTGTGCAGAACCGCGCTCGCGGCGCCCTGTGCAGGGCGGCCTCGGCCGTCGTACGGCTGATAATCTCGGAACAAATGACACAGATTAATATGACTAATCCGGAAGCCCCTGTGGCCTCCGCGACAGCACCCTCAGCACCCGCTCCCGCCGCCGCAGCCCACGGCATCGCCGACCCAGGCGCCCTGGGCCTGGGCGCGTTCGCCCTCACCACCTTCGTGCTCAGCATGTCCAACACCGGCATCGTGCCCTCCAGCGCCGCGGTGCTCGGCCTCGCGCTGTTCTACGGCGGAATCGCCCAGGTCATCGCCGGCATCTGGGAGCTGCGCAACGGCAACACCTTCGGCGCGACCGCGTTCACCTCCTTCGGCGCCTTCTGGCTGGCCTTCTGGTACCTCGAGAGCACCGGGGGCAACGTCGAGGCCGGCGCCGCCGGCATGGGCACGTTCCTGCTCGCCTGGGCGATCTTCACGCTGTACATGACGGTGGCCGCCAAGAAGACCAACGGTTCGATCTTCATCGTCTTCGTGGCGCTGTCGATCACGTTCCTGCTGCTCGCCATCGGCGCGTACACCGGGATCACCGCCATCCACCAGCTCGGTGGCTGGTTCGGCATCCTCACGGCGCTTCTGGCCTGGTACGGCTCCTTCGCCGTGGTCTACAACTCCACTTCCGGCCGCCAGTCCCTCCCCGTCTGGCCCTCCAAATAACACGCGAACCGTGAGAAGGGCCCCAAAAACCTCAGGTTTTTGGGGCCCTTCTCACGGTTCGCGGGCTGGGTGGTGGTTTTTTACTCGATGGCCGCGGCGAATTGGGAGTCGTACAGGGCCCGGTAGGCGCCATCGGCCAGGAGGAGCTGCTCGTGGTTGCCCTGCTCCACGATCCGGCCGGCCTCCATCACCAGGATCAGGTCGGCGTCGCGGATGGTCGACAGGCGGTGCGCGATCACGAAGCTCGTGCGGTCGGCGCGCAGCGCGCTCATGGCGTGCTGCACAAGCACCTCGGTGCGGGTGTCGACGGAGCTGGTGGCCTCGTCGAGGATCAGCACGCTCGGCCGGGCCAGGAACGCCCTGGCGATGGTGAGCAGCTGCTTCTCCCCCGCGCTGACGTTGCCGCCCTCGTCGTCGAGCACGGTGTCGTAGCCGTCCGGCAGCGAGTGCACGAACCTGTCCACGTAGGTGGCCTTGGCCGCCTCGAGGATCTGCTCCTCGGTGGCATCCGGCCGCCCGTAGGCGATGTTGTCGCGGATGCTGCCACCGAACAGCCAGGTGTCCTGTAACACCATGCCCATCCGGCCGCGCAGGTCGTCGCGGGTCATCAGGGAGATGTCGACGCCGTCCAGGGTGATCCGGCCGCGGTCGAGCTCGTAGAAGCGCATCATCAGGTTCACCAGCGTGGTCTTGCCCGCACCGGTCGGGCCGACGATGGCCACGGTCTGGCCGGGCTCCGCCACCAGGTTGAGGCCCTCGATGAGCGGCTTGTCGGCGCTGTAGCTGAACGACACGTCCTCGAACACCAGCCGCCCGTGGGTCTCGGTCGGCGTCTCGGCCGGGTCGGCGTCCGGGGTCTGCTCGTCGGCATCCAGCAGTTCGAAGACCCGCTCGGCACTGGCCACACCGGACTGCAGCAGGTTGGCCATCGAGCCGAGCTGCGCGAGCGGCTGGGTGAACTGCCTGGAGTACTGGATGAACGCCTGCACGTCACCGAGCTGCATGGCCCCTGAGGCCACCTGCAGTCCGCCGACGACGGCGATGCCAACGTAGACGAGGTTGCCGATGAAGGTCATGGCCGGCATGATCATGCCGCTCACGAACTGGGCGCCGAAGCTGGCCTCGTAGAGTTCGGCGTTCTTGGCGGTGAAGCGCTGCTCCACCTCTTTCTGCCGGCCGAAGACCTTGACCAGGGCGTGCCCGGAGAAGGTTTCCTCAATCTGGCCGTTGAGCTCGCCCGTGTGCGTCCACTGGGCCACGAAGAGTTTCTGCGAACGCTTGGCGATCAACACGGTGGTCACCAGAGTGAGCGGCACGGTGACGAGGGCGATCACGGCGAGCAGTGGCGAGAGCAGCAGCATCATGACGATGACGCCGATGACGGTGAGCAACGACGTGACCACCTGGCTGAGCGACTGCTGCAGGCTCTGCGAGATGTTGTCGACGTCGTTGGTCACCCGGCTGAGCAGTTCGCCGCGCTTGACGGTGTCGAAGTAGCCCAGCGGCAGCCGGTTGATCTTGGCCTCGATCTCCTCGCGCAGCCTGAACACAGTGCGCTGCACGACGGCATTGAGCACCAGAGCCTGCAGCCAGCTGAACACCGACGCGAGGATGTACAGCGCCAGCACCCAGAACAGCACGGCGGACAGCGCCGCGAAGTCGATGCCCAGCCCGGGAGTGAGCGTCATGGCACTGAGCATGTCGGCCTTGGCCGTGTCACCGGATGCGTTCAGCCCCGCGATGATCTCGGCCTGCGTCATCCCGGCCGGCAGGGCCTTGGAGACGATGCCGGAGAAGATCAGGTTGGTGCCCTCGCCGAGCAGGCGAGGTCCGATCACCGAGAACGTCACGCTGATCACGGCGAGCACCAGCACGAGCATGAGCCACACCCGCTCCGGGCGCAGCTTGCCGATCAGGCGTTTGGCGCTCGGACCGAAGTTCATGGCCTTCTCGGCCGGCATGTTCATGCCGCCGAACGGCCCTCCGCCGCGCGGGGGCCTGGCGGGAACCTTGACGTCGTCGTCGGTGCTGTCGCTCATTTGGTGGCCTCCGCTGCCAGCTGGGATGCCGCAATTTCCTGATAGGTGGTCGAGGTCTCCAGGAGCTCCTCGTGGGTGCCGCTGGCGACGATCCGGCCGTCTTCGACAACGAGGATCTGGTCGGCGTCGATGATCGTGGACACCCGCTGCGCGACGATGATCATGGTGGCGTCGCTGACGTCCTCGGCCAGGGCCGCCCGCAGGCGGGAATCCGTGGCGAGGTCGAGGGCCGAGAACGAGTCGTCGAAGATGTAGAGCTCCGGCCGTTTCACCAGCGCCCTGGCGATCGCGAGACGTTGCCGCTGCCCGCCGGAGACGTTGGTTCCGCCCTGGGCGATGGGGGCGTCGAGGCCGCCGTCGAGCCGTTCCACGAAGTCACGGGCCTGCGCGGTCTCCAGCGCCTGCCAGATCTCGGCCTCGGAGGCATCCGGCTTGCCGTAGAGCAGGTTGCTGCGCACGGTGCCGGAGAACAGGTACGGTTTCTGCGGCACCAGGCCGATGTGGCCCCAGAGCAGGTCGGGGTTGAGTTCGCGCACGTCGACTCCGCCGAACAGCACGGTGCCGCTGGTGGCGTCGAACAGCCTCGGCATCAGGTTGACCAGGGTGGTCTTGCCCGAGCCGGTGCTGCCGATGATGGCTGTGGTGTAGCCGGGCCTGGCCACGAAGCTGATGTCGCTGAGCACCGGTTGGTCGGCGCCCGGGTAGGCGAAGCCCACTCCGCGCAGTTCGAGCTCACCGTGCCCGATGGTGGCGTTGACCGGGTTCAGCGGCGGGCGCACGCTGGATTCGGTGTCGAGCACCTCGCCGATGCGGTCGGCGGAGACCGTGGCCCGCGGGATCATCACGGCCATGAAGGTGGCCATCATCACGGCCATCAGGATCTGCATGAGGTAGCTGAGGAACGCGATCAGGGTGCCCACCTGCATCGAGCCGTCTTCGATGCGGAACGCGCCGAACCAGATCACGGCGACGCTGGAGACGTTGAGCACGAGCATGACGACGGGGAACATCAGGGCCATCAACCGGCCGGCCTGCAGCGCGGTGTCGGTGACGTCGGTGTTCGCGCGGCCGAAGCGGCGGGTCTCCACGTCTTCCCGCACGAACGCGCGGATCACGCGGATGCCGGTGAGCTGTTCGCGCAGCACCCGGTTGACGGTGTCGATGCGCACCTGCATCACCCGGAACAGGGGCACCATCCGTACGATGATGAGTCCGACGGCCACGAGCAGCACCGGCACGCTGACGGCGATCAGCCAGGACAGTTCGAGGTCCTGGCGCATCGCCATGATGATGCCGCCCACGCACAGGATGGGGGCGGACACCAGCAGGGTGCAGGTGGTGAGCACGAGCATCTGCACCTGCTGCACGTCGTTGGTGGAGCGGGTGATCAGCGACGGGGCGCCGAACCGGCTGACCTCCTGCTCGGAGAACTCGCCCACCCTGGTGAACACGGCGCCGCGCAGGTCACGGCCGAGGGCCATGGCCGCCTTGGCGCCGAAGTAGACGGCGATGATGGCGCAGATGATCTGGCCCAGGGTGATCAGCAGCATCACTCCGCCGGTGCGGAGGATGTAGCCGGTGTCGCCCGTGGCGACGCCCTCGTCGATGATGTCGGCGTTGAGCGAGGGCAGGTAGAGCGACGCTATCGACTGCGCCAGTTGGAACACGACAACGGCCACCAGCAACCGCCAATGCGGGCGGAGGTAGTGTACGAGCAATTTCCAGAGCATGGGTGTCCTTGGTGTCTCAGCGAGCACGGGTTACGCGAAAAGGGCGGAGATGTAGGCGACGTCTTCGCCGGTGGGCCGCCAGGTGGTGGCCGCCTCGGCGTTCTGCACGATCTGTTCCGGCCTGGTGGCACCGGCGATCACGCTGGTGAGCCCCGGCTGGGCGAGCAGCCAGGCGAGCGTGGCCGCGAGCATGCTCACGCCCCTGTCGTCGCAGAACTGCTGGTACCGCTCGATGGTGTCCCAGGGGGCGTCGTCGAGCAGGTGCCGGCGCACCATCATGATCCGGCTGTCCGCCGGCCCTCCCGCGCGGCTGAACTTGCCGGTGAACAGGCCGTTATAGAGCGGGAAGAACGGCAGGAAGCCGAGCCCGTACGCGTTCACGGCGGGCAGGACCTCCTCCTCTGCGTCGCGCACGAGCAGGCTGTATTCGTTCTGGGCCGAGATGAACGCCGGGTGCCCGGCCATCTTCGCGGTGAACTCGGCTTCGGCGATCTGCCAGCCGGCGAGATTGGAGTGGCCGATGTAACGGATCTTCCCCTCGCGGATCAGGTCGTCCAGCACCGAGAGGGTCTCCTCGATGGGCGTGTTCGGGTCGGGCCGGTGCAGCTGGTAGAGGTCGATCCAGTCGGTCTGCAGCCGGGTGAGCGAGGCCTCAACGGCCAGTCGGATGTACCGGCGCGAACCGCGCGCGTCCCAGTCCGGGCCGTTGGAGCCGTTCATGTCCATGCCGAACTTGGTGGCGAGAACGATCTTCTCCCGCTTGCCGCGGAGTGAATGGCCCATCAGGGTCTCGCTGAGTCCCCGTTCGGCGCCGTAGATGTCGGCCGTGTCGAAGAGGGTGACCCCCGCGTCGATCGCGGCGTCGATCACGAGGGAGGTGCCGGCCTGGCTTTCGGTCGTCGTGCCGGTGCGGCCGAAATTATTGCAGCCGAGCCCGATCGTCGAAACGACGAGTCCTGAATTGCCGAGAGTGCGATAGTCGATCTGAGCCATTGCTCCAGACTATTCCTCTCCGGAGCCGGAAAGAGGACCTTTCGCCCCTCCTCCACAGGCCACGCGCCGGCGGAATATTCCGGTGTCCGAAACCCGCCGGAACCGCCGGGGCACGCCGACTACAGTCGCAGTATGAGCAGCCCAACCTCCCTCCCCCCGAACCTGATCAGAGTCGACAGCCCGCTGGGCGGCCTCGAGCTCACCGGCGACGACACCGAGATCTGGTCCCTGGCCATCGTCAGGAACGGCCACCTGCCTTTCGAGGGCCTCCCGGAGGCCCCCACTCCCCTGTTGCGGCGAGCGGCCCAGCAGCTCACCGAGTACTTCGCCGGCGACAGGGTCGCCTTCGATGTGCCGGTGCGGCTCTCTCGTGGCACCGAGTTCCAGCGCAGCGTCTGGCAGGGCCTGGCCGCGATCCCCTACGGCGACCACCTCTCCTACGGCGAACTGGGCCGTTCGATCGGCAAGAGCGGCGCCGGCCGGGCGATCGGCGGGGCGGTCGGGGCGAACCCCGCACCGATCCTGGTGGGCTGTCACCGGGTGCTCGCCTCCAACGGACGCATCACCGGGTTCAGCGCCGGTGAGGGCATCCCCACCAAACAGTGGCTGTTGCGCCACGAGGGCATCGAGTACGTCGGATGAGCGTCGACGCTGCCCCGGTGCTGCGCGCATCGGTCGTCGTCGGTGACGACGGCCTCACCCGGTGCGGCTGGGCTGCGAACGACAGCGAATACCGGCGGTACCACGACGAGGAGTGGGGTACGCCGCTGCACGACGACCAGCGCCTGTTCGAGAAGCTCTGCCTCGAGGGCTTCCAGGCCGGGCTCTCCTGGATCACGATCCTGCGCCGCCGGCCGGCTTTCCGGGCCGCGTTCGCGAACTTCGACGTAGATACCGTGGCCGCGTATACCGATGCCGATGTGGAGCGGCTACTGGCCGACGAGAGCATCATCCGGCACAGGGGCAAGATCACCGCCACCATCGGCAACGCCCGCACCACCCAGGCGCTCGGCGAAAGCCTCGCGGAGCTGATCTGGAGCTTCGCCCCCGCACCGCGCCCCGCACCGCTGCGCACGCTGGCGGAGGTGCCGGCGATCACCCCGGAGTCCACCGCCCTCAGCAAGGCCCTCCGCGCGCGCGGCTACAAATTCGTCGGCCCCACCACGATGTACGCGCTGATGCAGTCCAGCGGCCTGGTCAACGACCACGTGGCCGGCTGCCACCTGGCTCCGGCGCCGGCCGCTTGAGCGTGGAGCCCAGGCAGGCTAGCCGGGGCCGAGCAGCCCCAGGGCGCTGACGGCGTCGCGTTCGGCTTCGAGGTCGGCCACAGAGGCGTCGATCCGCGCTCGCGAGAACGCGTCGATCTCGAGGCCAGGTTCGATCGACCAGCGTCCGCCGAGAGAGCGCACCGGGTAGGACGACACCAGTCCATCCGGCACACAGTACGAGCCGTCCGAGACCACGCCGGCGCTGGTCCAGTCATCGCCGGTGCCGTTCACCCAGTCGTAGACGTGGTCGACGGTGGCGCTGGCGGCTGAGCCCATCGAGGACGCGCCGCGGACGGCGATGATCTCCGCGCCGCGGTTGGCCACCCGGGGGATGAACTCGTTCACCAGCCAGGCGTCGTCCACCAGGTCGCGCACCGGGCGTCCGTCGATCGTGGCGTGGCTGACGTCGGGGTATTGCAGGGCGGAGTGGTTGCCCCAGATGGCCACGCCGCGCACCGAGGTCACCGGCACCGACAGTTTGGCGGCGAGCTGGGCGACCGCCCGGTTGTGGTCGAGCCTGGTGAGGGCCGTGAACCGGTCGGCGGGAACGTCCGGTGCGTGGCTGGACGCCACGAGGGCGTTGGTGTTGGCCGGGTTGCCCACCACGACCACCCTGACGTCGTCCGCTGCACCGGCGTTGATGGCGGCGCCCTGCGGGCCGAAGATGCGGGCGTTTCCCTCGAGCAGGTCTGCGCGCTGTTGGCCGGGGCCGCGGGGGCGGGAGCCCACCAGGATCGCGATGTTGGTGCCGTCGAAGGCCTGGGCCGGATCATCCGTCACCCGCACGTCCCGCAGCAGCGGGAACGCGCTGTCCTGCAGTTCGAACGCGCTGCCCTCTGCGGCCTGGAGTCCGCCGGGGATCTCCAGCAGGCGCAGGGCCACGGGCACGTCGGGCCCGAGCAATTGGCCTGATGCGATGCGGAACATGAGCGCGTAGCCGATGTTGCCCCCGGCGCCGGTGACGGTGACGTTAACTCGTTGTCTCTGCACGACTAAATACTAGGCGTGGCCGGTCACCACCAGTTGCAATTCGCCCGTGGCGCCGGGCCGCAGGGTGAGCCCCGCCGTCGGAGCCCAGCCGAGCAGCTCCTCGACGGTGCCGAAGTCCTGCCCGTTCGTCAGCAGCGCCCGGGTGAATTCGCCCTTCGACTTCTTGTTGAAGTGGTTGAGCGCGCGGGTCTGACCGTCAGCGGTCTCCGTCACCACGCGCAGGAAGTAGCGCGCGGGATGGGCCGCCGCGGCTCCCAGCGATACGTAACCTTCCGACCGCAGGTCGAGCAGGAGCCCGCCGGAGGACTCCAGCACGGCCGACACGTCGGTGGCCCAGTGCTTCTTGAGTGGCAGCTCCGGCAGCCGGGAATCGTGCGACAGTCTGTAGGCGGGTACCAGGTCGAGGCCGCCGACCGGGCCGAGCAAAGCCGAGTGCACGAGCAGGTGGCGCCCGGCGAAAGCGCGGGCGTCGGGCGACAGGGTCGCGGCATCCAGCGCGTCGTAGAGTACGCCGGTGTACCGGTCGATCACCGGAGTCGTCGGGGACGAAGCGACCGTGGCGTTGCGCTCGACCTCGGCCAGTTGGGTGCGGCCGAGTTTGAGGGCGCGCACAGTGGCGTCCTGGTCTTTCGCCAGCGACTTCAGTGCCCGTACCACGGTGCGGCGGCGGCGGTTGAGGGCGGGAAAGACCAGTGAGTCGATGTCCAGGGACGCAAAACCGCCGCCGGAGCGTTTCGTCTCCGACGGCGGTAGCAATACAAACACAGTGTCCTAGCGGGCAGTTCCTAAACGAGCGCGGCCTTGCGGGCCACGATGGTGATGGTGTCGTTCTCGACCGAGAGGAAGCCGTCGGCTGCCTCGGCGACGACCTTGGAGCCGTCGGCCAGGGTCAGGCGCACCTCACCACTGGAGAGGATCGCCAGCAGCGGCTCGTGGCCGGCGAGAATACCGATCTCGCCTTCCACGGTGCGGGCCACGACCATGGTCGCCTCGCCGGACCAGACCTGCTGGTCCGCCGAGACGACACTCACGGTAAGCGGAGCCGAAGCCATGCTTAGCCGTTCTCCTTCTGGATCTGAGCCCACTTCTCTTCGACGTCGCCGATGCCACCGACGTTGAAGAAGGCCTGCTCCGACACGTGGTCGAAGTCACCGTTGGCGATGGCCGTGAAGGACTCGATGGTGTCCTTGAGCGACACGGTCGAACCCTCGACGCCGGTGAACTTCTTCGCCATGTAAGTGTTCTGCGAGAGGAACTGCTGGATGCGCCGGGCGCGGGCCACGGTCACCTTGTCCTCTTCGGAGAGCTCGTCAACACCGAGGATCGCGATGATCTCCTGGAGTTCCTTGTTCTTCTGCAGGATCGCCTTGACGCGAACGGCCGTGTTGTAGTGGTCGGCGCCCAGGTAGCGGGGGTCGAGGATACGGCTGGACGAGGTGAGCGGGTCGACGGCCGGGTAGAGGCCCTTCGACGCGATCTCACGCGACAGTTCGGTGGTGGCATCGAGGTGCGCGAACGTGGTCGCCGGGGCCGGGTCGGTGTAGTCGTCAGCGGGCACGTAGATGGCCTGCAGCGAGGTGATCGAGTGGCCACGGGTCGACGTGATGCGCTCCTGCAGGATGCCCATCTCGTCGGCCAGGTTCGGCTGGTAACCCACGGCGGACGGCATGCGGCCCAGCAGGGTCGACACCTCAGAACCGGCCTGGGTGAAGCGGAAGATGTTGTCGATGAAGAGCAACACGTCCTGCTTGGCAACGTCACGGAAGTACTCCGCCATGGTCAGCGCGGAGAGCGCGACACGCAGTCGCGTTCCCGGCGGCTCATCCATCTGGCCGAATACGAGGGCGGTCTTGTCGAAGACACCGGCCTCTTCCATTTCGCCGATGAGGTCGTTGCCCTCACGGGTACGCTCGCCGACACCGGCGAACACAGACACACCACCGTGGTCCTGCGCGACGCGCTGGATCATTTCCTGGATCAGAACGGTCTTGCCGACACCGGCACCACCGAAGAGGCCGATCTTTCCGCCGAGCACGTACGGCGTGAGCAGGTCGATAACCTTGATGCCGGTCTCGAACAGCTGGGTCTTGGACTCCAGCTGGTCGAAGGGCGGCGGCTTGCGGTGGATGGGCCAGCGCTCGGTGATCTCGATCTTCTCACCGGGCTTGGCGTTGAGCACCTCGCCGATGACGTTGAAGACGCGGCCCTTGGTGACGTTGCCGACCGGAACCATGATGGGCGAGCCGGTGTCCCGGACCTCCTGGCCGCGGACGAGTCCGTCGGTCGGGTTCAGGGCGATGGCGCGCACGAGGTCGTCACCGAGGTGCAGGGCAACCTCGAGGGTGATCTCGGTCGACTCGTCGCCAATGACGATGGTCGTCTTGAGCGCGTTGTACATTCCAGGGATCGAGTCGTGCGGGAACTCGATGTCCACGACGGGTCCCGTAACGCGTGCGATCCGGCCCACAGCGCCGGCTGTGCCCTCTTCGAGGACTGGCGCGATTGCGGTGTCAGTCATAACTCTCTCTTCTCTGGGTTAGTTCTTGGCGGATGAGAGCGCATCGGCTCCACCCACGATCTCGGAAATCTGCTGCGTGATCTCGGTCTGGCGCGCGTTGTTCGACAGCCGCGTGAAGTCCTTGATGAGCTTGTCCGCGTTGTCGCTGGCCGACTTCATGGCCTTCTGACGGCTGGCGTGCTCCGAAGCGGCCGACTGCAACATGGCGTTGAAGATGCGGCTTTCGATGTACACCGGCAGCAGGGCGTCGAGAACGGTCTCGGCCTCAGGCTCGAATTCGTAGAGCGGCAGCACGGATGCGGCGTCGGCGGCTTCGCCTTCGACGACCTCAAGGGGCAGCAACCGGACAACTTCCGGAACCTGGGTGACCATGCTGACGAAGCGGTTGTAGACGATGTGAATCTCGTCGACGCCGCCGTCGTCCGCTCCGCGAAGGAAGGCTTCGAGGAGGGCCTCGCCGATCTCCTGCGCCGTGTCGAACACGGGCTGGTCGGTCGCGCCGGTCCAGGATCGCTCCGAGACGCGACGGCGGAAGCTGAAGTACGCGAGGGCCTTGCGGCCGACCAGGTAGTAGACGACGTCCTTGCCCTGGCTGCGCAGCAGCTCGCTGAGCTGTTCGGCTTCACGGAGCACCTGGGAGCTGAACGCGCCCGCCAGGCCTCGGTCGGAGGCGAAGATGACGACCGCGGCGCGGTTGATGGTCTCCGGCTCCGTGGTCAGCACGTGCTCGATGTTCGAGTACGTGGCAACCGCCGAAACGGCGCGCGTGATCGCTCGCGAATACGGGGTGGACGCAGCAACCCTCGCCTGCGCCTTCTGGATGCGCGAGGCGGAGATCAGCTCCATGGCCCGAGTGATCTTCTTGGTCGTCTGGGCAGATTTGATCTTCTGCCGGTAGACCCGAAGTTGCGCTCCCATGTGTCTCCTGTGCTTACTTGTCTGTCGTGTCGGTGGATGTTAAGCGTGGGCGACTAGCGCTTGTGCTTGACGATCTTTTCCTGGTTGACGTCTTCCGCCTTGGTTGCGACGAATTCTTCGCGGCCGACGGAGGCGAGTGCCTTGCCTTCACCGGTCTGGAATTCGCGCTTGAAGGTGTCGACCGCTGCGGTGAGCTCGGCGACGGTGTCGTCGGAGAGCACGTTGGTCTCGCGCAGCGTGGTGAGGATGCCGGTGTTGCGGCCCAGGTAGTCGAGCAGTTCGCGCTCGAAACGCAGGATGTCCTCGAGGGGAACCTCGTCGAGCTTGCCGTTGGTGCCGGCCCAGATCGAGACGACCTGGTCTTCGACGGGGTACGGCGAGTACTGCGGCTGCTTGAGCAACTCGGTCAGGCGCGCGCCACGGGCAAGCTGGCGACGGCTGGCCGGGTCGAGGTCAGATGCGAACATCGAGAACGCCTCGAGCGAGCGGTACTGGGCCAGTTCGAGTTTGAGGGTACCGGAGACCTTCTTGATCGACTTGACCTGAGCGTCACCACCGACTCGGGAGACCGAAATTCCCACGTCGACAGCGGGGCGCTGGTTGGCGTTGAAGAGGTCGGACTGCAGGAAGATCTGGCCGTCGGTGATCGAGATCACGTTGGTCGGAATGTAGGCGGCAACGTCGTTGGCCTTGGTCTCGATGATCGGCAGGCCGGTCATCGATCCGGCGCCGAGCTCGTCGGAGAGCTTGGCGCAACGCTCGAGCAGACGGGAGTGCAGGTAGAACACGTCGCCGGGGTACGCTTCGCGTCCCGGCGGGCGACGCAGCAGCAGCGACACCGCACGGTAGGCCTCGGCCTGCTTGGACAGGTCGTCGAAGATGATGAGAACGTGCTTGCCGGCGTACATCCAGTGCTGGCCGATGGCCGAACCGGTGTAGGGGGCGAGGTACTTGAAGCCGGCCGGGTCGGAGGCGGGGGCCGCCACGATGGTCGTGTACTCCATCGCTCCAGCGTCCTCGAGAGCACCCTTCACCGAAGCGATGGTGGAGCCCTTCTGGCCGATGGCGACGTAGATGCAGCGAACCTGCTTGTTGGTGTCGCCGGACTCCCAGTTGGCCTTCTGGTTGATGATGGTGTCCACCGCGATGGCAGTCTTGCCGGTCTGGCGGTCACCGATGATCAGCTGGCGCTGGCCACGGCCGATCGGGATCATGGCGTCGATGGCCTTGATGCCGGTCTGCATCGGCTCGTGCACCGACTTGCGGTGCATGACGCCGGGAGCCTGCAGCTCGAGGGCGCGGCGGCCATCCGTCTTGATCTCACCGAGACCGTCGATCGGGGCGCCGAGCGGGTCGACGACGCGGCCGAGGTAGCCGTCGCCGACGGGAACGGAGAGGACCTCGCCAGTGCGGTACACCTCCATGCCTTCGACGATGCCGGCGAACTCGCCGAGGACGACAACACCGATCTCGTCTTCGTCAAGGTTCAGCGCGAGGCCCAGAGTGCCGTCGGCGAACTTGATGAGCTCGTTGGCCATGACGCCGGGGAGACCCTCAACGTGGGCGATGCCATCGCCCGCGGTGGTGACGTAGCCGACCTCGGTCGTTGCGGTCTTGTTCGGCTCGTAGGACTTGACGAAGTCCTGGAGAGCATCACGGATCTCATCGGGGCTGATCGTTAGTTCTGCCATCATCTTCCCTTTTCTGTACAGCAGTACAGGCTTTGTCTTTTCGACACGTTACCGTCTCGAGGTTTGTGTGATCTGAGAACCCGAAGGTTACCCAGCAAGCTGCAGTCTCAAGTCCTTGAGACGGGTGGCGATGCTGCCGTCGATGACGTCATCGCCGATCTGTACTTTCAGGCCGCCGACGACGGATGCGTCGATGACCTGATTGATGGTGAGGTTGCGTCCGTACCGTGAAGACAGGGTCTTCGCGAGGCGGTCCAGCTGGGTGGAGGTCAACCGCGTGG
This sequence comes from Cryobacterium sp. SO2, assembly GCF_026151165.2. NCBI lineage: Bacteria > Bacillati > Actinomycetota > Actinomycetes > Micrococcales > Microbacteriaceae > Cryobacterium > Cryobacterium sp. SO2. The sequence goes on along the minus strand of NZ_CP117849.1, from coordinate 1,006,665 downwards.
CGGAGATGACTGTCGCGATCATGGTGTCAGCCTGATCGGCGACGATCGCGGCGGCATCTCCCAGCAGTTCGCCGATGCGGCGGCCGCGGGGCTGCTGCACGAGGTGTCGCACGATGACGAGGGTTTGCGCGCTCGCCTTGCCGGAGAGCAGCGCGTCGACGAGGCTCACCTTGGCCGCGGCCGGGGTGAGCTTGCTGGTCAGCGCCAGTTCGAGTTCAGCGTCGGAGGAGACCGCCGCGCCGAAGGTGAACAGCTCGGAGTCGATCGACACGTCTGCCGGAGCGGACGCGGCGGTTACGCGCAGGCCGAGTTCTTCGATCCCTGCGAGCAGGTCCTGGTGGCTCGACCACCGGGCTGCCGCAGCCGACTGCAGCAGCTCGAGGGCTGCCGGCGTCAGCGTCGGAGCGAAGACCGCCTTGACCAGGGCGGCCTTGGCGGTCTCGTCGGCTGAGGCGTCGCCGATGGCGGCCAGCAGCTGAGAGGAGTTGCCGATGACCCGGCCGGCGTCGAACAGGCTTTCGCCCGTCGCCAGATCGGCCGAGTCGGCGTGGGCGGCCAGGGCCGTCCGCGACGAGGCCAAGGCTTCTCTGGTGGCGCTTCCCATGTGTCTAGTGCTTTCCGGCCGACGGGGCCGTGTTCTCGGAGGACTCGATGTCGGCGAGGAACCTGTCGACGATGGCGCTGGCGCGCGCGTCGTCGTTCAGGCTTTCGCCGATGACACCGGAGGCCAGGTCGAGAGCCAGGGTGCCGACCTCGCTGCGAAGCGAGGTGATGGCGGCCTGGTGCTCTGCTTCGATCTGAGTCTTGGCGGTGGCCATGATCCGGGCGGCGTCCGAGGACGCCTGCTCACGAAGCTCGGCGACGATCTGCTGACCGTCGGCGCGAGCCTGCTCGCGGATCTGGCCGGCTTCGACGCGCGCTGCAGCGAGCTGGGCGGTGTACTGCTCGAGAGCAGCCTCTGCCTTGCGCTGGGCGTCGTCGGCCTTGGCGATGTTTCCTTCAATGGCCTCGGCGCGATCGTCGAGGAGCTTCTGCATCCGCGGAAGCGCGAGCTTCCAGAAGAAGAACAGAATGACGATGAAGATGAACGACGACCAAATGATGTCGTACCACTCCGGAAGAAGCGGGTTGTGCGACTCTTCCGCCGCGGCAGCCGCAATCACTGAGTGAAGCATCGTGCCTCCTTACTAGTTGTAGAAAAGAGGACTAAACGAAGATGAAGTAGGTCGCGATACCGATGAACGCGAGCGCCTCGGTGAATGCGATACCGATGTACATCAGCACCTGCAGGCGGCCGGCGAGTTCGGGCTGACGCGCGACACCCTCGATGGTCTTGCCCACGACGATACCAACGCCGATTGCCGGGCCGATAGCCGCGAGGCCGTAGCCGACGGTGGCAATGTTGCCGTTGATTTCCGCGAGAACGGTAACTGCGTCCACGTGTGTTTCCTTCCGTAGTGACGTACCCGGCGAGTGCCGGATGCGAGGTTTAGTGCTCGTCAGCCAGCGCGAGCTGGATGTAGACAGCGGTGAGAAGTGCGAATACGTAGGCCTGCAGCACGGCGACCAACAATTCGAACAGGGTGAAAGCGAACCCGAAGGCCAACGTCCCCACGCCAAACGCCTTGAATGCGCCATCTGCCGTGAAGAAGAAGAACTGAGTCGCCGAGAAGAACAGCACCAGTAGAAGGTGTCCGACGATCATGTTCATGAGAAGTCGGAGCGTCAGGGTGACCGGGCGGATCAGGAACGTGGAGACGAACTCGATCGGCGTGACGATGATGTACAGCACCGGCGGCACTCCGGGCGGGAAGAGCGAGTTCCGGAAGAACTTGCCCGGGCTCTTCTTGATTCCGGCATAGATGAACGTGGCGTAGGCCACGAGGGCCAGGACCAGCGGAACGCCGATCACTGAGGTGCCGGCGATGTTCAGGAACGGGATCACACCGGTGAAGTTCATGAACAGCACCATGAAGAAGATGGTGGTGATCAGGGGAAGGAAGCGCTTGCCGTCTTTCTTGCCCAGCAGGTCTTCTGCGATGTTGACGCGGACGAAGTCGAGGCCCATTTCGGCGATGCTCTGCAGCTTGCCGGGCACGATCTTCATGCGGCGAGTGCCGAGCCAGAAGATCAACATCATTCCGGCCACCGCGATGAGGCGGATGATGATGACCCGGTTCATTTCGAACGGGGTGCCGGCGAAGAAGATCGCATCGGGGAAGAACTCGTTGATCGTCGGACCGTGGAATTCACCGTCGTCGGACGCAAACGGAACGAGCAGGTTTACGGCGGTTTCTAGCAGCGCTTTCTCCTGGTTCGGGGCGTGGAGCTCTGCTCTCGCAACGACGAATAATAATGCCGGCCCTCGTGCCAGCATGGGCAACGTCGGTCCGGGGTGAATCGCTCATAACCCTAGCAATAAACGAGCCCAGCTTACGAATCGGGTGAGCCCCGCTCAGTGGCTGATTGGCCCCTGCGGCGAGTCGCGGGTTAGGTCTACCTCAGTCATCGTGCGGCGCGGGCGGCAGCACGACGTCGCTGGCGTAGGGCATCCGGCTCTTGAAGAGCACGATCGCGTCGACCACGAGGGAACCGAGGACACCGGCGATGATGCTCAGGAACAGCACCAGGGGGTTGATCCAGGGCTGGTCCTTGAGCAGGATCAGCAGCACCAGGAAGACCACGAACTTGAGCAGCCAGCCGCCCATCACGATGCCGAAGAAGGCGCCGATGGCGGACTCCCTGCCCGCATAACGATTGGCCAACAGAATGCTGGCAGCGGTGATGCCCATGAACACGACGGCCATCAGGGTCCCGATCAGGGCGCTCAGCACGCCGACACCGCCCACGGTGAGTCCACCGACGACCATGCCGATCACGGCGATCGCGAGGGCCAGCACACCGCCGTAGACGAGCACCTGGCGGAAGACCGGGATCGAGGTGGGCTGGGTGCTGGGTGCGGTGCTCATACGTGCTCCTTGGCGTTGTCAGACGCCTCGTCGAGGGGGTCAAGGACGGCGCTGGGCTCGATACCGATCACCGCGGTCACTGGCGCCAGCTGGCTGGCCGCCTCAATGGCCTTGCGGCGGCTCAGCGGAGCCAGCGTCACGATTGTGCAGATGACCAGGGCGGTCACCAGGAAGACTGTGGCCCAGCCGCTGGGCAGGCCGAAGAACACCGGCAACACGTAGTACAGCAGGCAACCGACCGACGCGGCCGCGGTCCAGCCGTAGAAGATCAGCACGGCGTGCAGGTGGGAGTGGCCCATGTCCAGCAATCGGTGGTGCAGATGCTTACGGTCGGCGCTGAACGGGGACTTGCCTGCCCGCACCCGCCGGAACACCGCCAGGCCGAAGTCCAGCAGGGGGATGATGAGGATCGCAACCGGCAGGATCAGCGGGATGAACGCGGGGAACAGCTGGGCGCGGTTGATCGCGGTGGGGTCGACCTGGCCGGTGATCGCGATCGCGGAGGTGGCCATCAGCAGGCCCACCAGCAGGGCGCCGGCGTCGCCCATGAACATCTTTGCCGGATGCCAGTTGACCGGCAGGAAGCCCACGCAGGCGCCGACGAGGATCGCGGCGATCAGGGAGGCGAGGTTGAAGTAGTTGGTGGGCGAGGTGTCGCGCACCAGCAGGTAGCTGTAGATGAAGAAGACGCCGTTGGCGATGAGCGCGACCCCGGCGACGAGGCCGTCGAGGCCGTCGATGAAGTTGATCATGTTCATCACGATGACGATGGCCATCACGGTGATCACGATCGACATCCAGGAGGAACCGACGGTAAGTCCGCCGATGGGCAGCGAGAAGACCTGCACCCCCTGCCAGGCCACCAGTCCGGCGGCGATGAACTGGCCGAGCAGCTTGGTCATCCAGTCCAGGTCCCAGATGTCGTCGGCCACGCCCAGCAGCACGATCAGCAGCGCGGCACCGAGGATCGCCATGATCTGGTGGGGGTCGGCGAAGATCAGCCGCAGCGGCGCGAACTGGGATGCCACCAGGTAGGACACCCCGAAGGCCACCAGGATGCCCAGGAACATCGCGATGCCGCCCAGTCGCGGGGTGGGCCTGGTGTGCACGTCGCGTTCGCGGATCTTCGGGTAGAGCCGGTATTTGTGGGTGAGCTTGAGGACCACCATCGACATGAGGTAGGTCACGACCGCCGAGACCAGCGCCAGGATGACGAAGAGGGTCATTGCTCTGCCACCGGGGCCAGCGCCTCCCCGATCACGGCCTCGATGGCGGCACGGGAGATGACGCCGTTGCGCACGATCACCAGTTTTCCGCCGTTGGTGTCGAAGCCCGTGGCGTCGACGATTGTGGAGGACGTGTCACCGGGCCGGTCGCCGATGGCCTCGTAGTCCAGGCCGGCCACTCCCCCGTCCAGGTACACGGCCACGGTGCCGCCGAGCATGTCGTCCGCCCCTGCGGCGTCGATGGCCGACGGTTTGCCCGTGGTGTTCGCGCTCGAGACGGCGAGCGGACCGGTCTCGGCCAAAAGGTCCAGGGCCACCTTGTTGCGCGGCATCCGCAGGGCGACGGTGCCCCGCGTCTCACCGAGGTCCCAGACCAGCGACGGTTGGGCCGTGAGCACCACGGTGAGACCGCCGGGCCAGAAGGCCGCGACCAGGTCGCGCACCGGCTGGGGCACGTTCTCGGCCAGGGCGTCGAGCGTGGGGATGCCGGGGATGAGCACGGGCGGCGGCGATTGACGGTCGCGACCCTTCGCATCCAGCAGCTTCTGCACGGCCTCGGGGTTGAACGCGTCGGCGGCGACGCCGTAGACGGTGTCGGTGGGGATGACAACGAGCGCGCCACGGCCGATCGCCGAGCGTGCCAGTCGCATGCCGGTCGTGTATTCCTCGTCGACCGAGCAGTCATAGATACGTGTCATCGCGCCTGATTCTACTGCAGCCTCCCTGTGAGGCCTGGGAGGCCTGTCTCGCGAACCGTGACTTGAGCCCCGAAAACCCGGGATTTTTGGGGCTTAACTCACGGCTCGCGGGAGGGGGAGCGTCTTTTCCAGGTAGATCTTTGTGGGCTCATAGGCCAGGGACGCATAGAGAGCTCGGGCGGCAGCGTTGCGGGCGAACACGTTCAGGGTGATCTTGGCGGCACCCAATCGGGCTGCCTCGGTCTCGGCGAGCAGCATCGCCCGGCGGCCATGGCCGCGGCCGCGGAATGCCTCGAAGATCAGGATGTCGAGGATCCACCAGTTGGTGGGATCGTCGGCCGGCCCGGCCGAGAGCCAGAGCACACCGACGTGCTCACCGGAGACCGTCACCGCGTAGACGTGCTGCCCAGGCGCGGGGAGGCCGCCCGGGAACTCGCGTGCCGTGGACTCCCCCGCTTTCCTCTCGGCCGCGGCCCGGCTCAGCCCCGCCACCTCAAGGTCGTCGGTGTAGTCGAGGGTGCTGGTGGCGAGCCAGGCCGCGAGCTCTTCCGGCGTGAGCGGGCGCAGGGATGCGGTCACGGGCGCAGGGCGGTTGTGGTGCGGTCGCGGGTGGTGAGGTCGCGGTGGGTGGCGGTGGCCCGCCAGCCGTCGTTGTCGAGCAACGCGCGGATGTCGGCGCCCTGCAGTTCGCCGTGCTCGATGATGAGCACCCCGCCGGCACGCAGCAGGCGGAGGCCCGTCTGCGACACCAGGCGCACCACATCCAGGCCGTCCTGGCCGCCGTAGAGGGCGTGGGCCGGGTCGAACAGGCGCACCTCAGGGTCGCGCGGGATGGCGTCTGCGGGAATGTACGGAGGGTTCGACACAACCACCGACACCGTGCCGTCGAGTTCGGGGAAGGCGTCGGCCAGGTCGGCGAACACGAGCCGGGCGTTGTCGGCGGCGACCTCGGCAAAGTTGCGGCTGGTCCAGGGGAACGCGTCGGCGGAGTTCTCACAGGCGAACACCCGGGCGTGCGGCACCTCGGTGGCCAGGGCCAGGGCGATGGCGCCGCTGCCGGTGCCCAGGTCTACCCCGATCGGCTCTGGATCGGCCATCGAGCGCAGGGCGTCGATGGCGATCTGGGCGACCCCCTCGGTTTCGGGTCGCGGCACGAAGACGCCGGGGCCCACGTTGAGTTCGAGCGCCCGGAACGGTGCCCGGCCGGTGATGTGCTGCAGGGGCTCGCGCTTCTCCCGGCGGCCGATCAGGGCGACTATGGCGGACGCATCCGTGTTGCTGAGCTCCTTGCCCATGATGGCGGCGGCCTGCACCTGTCCGCGGCTCTGGCCGAGGACATGCCCGATCAGGAGGTCGGCGTCGATCTCGGCGTCCTCGATTCCCGCTCCAGCCAGCGCAGAAGCAGCGAACGACCGCATCAGGTCGACGGTGGCCGGAATCACCGGTGCCGGAATATCGGACGGGAGATCGGAGTTGCTACGGGGAGGTGTCACAAACTGGAATCTTACGCAACTCTCTAGGTATCGTCATGGCTCTAGGCTTAACGAGAGCCACAGGAAAGGTCTATCGATGTCCGCACGGATTTACTCAGACATTACCAAGACAGTGGGCGGAACCCCGCTGGTCAAGCTCAACCGGCTTCCCGGCGACTCCACGGCCACGGTCCTGGCCAAGCTCGAGTTCTACAACCCGTCCAGCAGCGTCAAGGACCGCATCGGCATCGCCATCGTCGACGCCGCCGAGGCGTCCGGTGAACTGCAGCCCGGTGGCACCATCGTCGAGGGCACCAGCGGCAACACGGGCATCGCCCTGGCCCTGGTGGGCGCTGCACGCGGCTACAAGGTGATCCTGGCCATGCCGGAGACCATGAGCAAGGAGCGCAAGATCCTTCTGCGGGCCTATGGCGCCGAGCTCGTTTTGACCCCGGGTGCCGCCGGCATGCGCGGCGCGGTCGAGAAGGCCCAGGAGATCGTCGAAGCGACGCCTGGCGCGATCTGGGCCCGTCAGTTCGACAACCCGGCGAACCCGGCCATTCACAAGGCCACAACGGGTGTGGAGATCTGGGACGACACCGACGGGGCCGTCGATCTGCTCGTGGCCGGCATCGGCACCGGCGGAACCATCACGGGCGCCGGCCAGCTGCTCAAGGAGCGCAAGCCCTCCGTACGCGTGATCGGTGTCGAGCCCAAGGACTCCCCCATCCTCAACGGCGGCGCTCCCGGCCCGCACAAGATCCAGGGCATCGGCGCCAACTTCGTGCCGACCGTTCTCGACACCCACGTCTACGACGAGGTCACCGACGTCACGCTGGCCGACTCGGTCGCCACCGCCCGTGCGCTGGGCACCCAGGAGGGCATCCTCGCGGGAATCTCCGGCGGCGCCGCGGTTTGGGCCGCCCTCGAGCAGGCCAAGCTGCCCGAGAACGCCGGCAAGACCATCGTCGTGATCGTGCCCGGATTCGGGGAACGGTACATCAGCACCGTGCTCTACGAAGACCTCGTCTAGAGTGCCCGGCATGGGAGTGTTCGCCCGCATTCGCGAGGACATCGCGATGGCGCAGAGGCACGACCCTGCCGCGCACAGCAAGGCCGAGGTTGTGCTCGCCTATAGCGGCGTGCACGCCGTTTGGGCCTATCGCATCACGCACAAGCTGTGGCTGGCAGGCCTGCGCCTGCCGGCCCGGCTGCTGTCCCAGTTCGCCAGGTTCCTCACCGGAGTGGAGATCCACCCGGGCGCCAGCATCGGCCGGCGCCTCTTCATCGACCACGGCATGGGCGTCGTGATCGGCGAGACCGCCGTGGTCGGTGACGACGTGATGCTGTACCACGGGGTCACCCTCGGCGGGAAGAGCCGACACGGGAACGTGCCGGGCGCACAGCGGCATCCCACCCTGCGCGACTGTGTGACCGTAGGCGCCGGCGCCAAGATTCTCGGCCCGATCACGCTCGGCGAGTGGAGCACCGTGGGGGCCAACGCCGTCGTCACGAAGGACGCCCCCGCTCGGTCGATCCTGCTCGGCATCCCCGCCCGAGCCCAGCCGGCCACCAACGACGACATCAAGACGGCCCGCAGCCTGCTCGCATCCGGCTCCTGACCCCCATCAACCGGGGTTTTCTGCGACGGGGCACGCCGTGGCGGATGCCGATCCGCAGGATCTTCGACTCCGGCAATCCGGTGTAACACCGGTGGATTTCCAGGCGGTTGTTGGCAGAATAGTTGTCATGACAACTTCAGCCGCCGCCCCGAACACCGCCCTGTCCCTCCCGATCCTCGACCTGTCCAGGCTCAATGCCGGGCCGGCTGAGGCGGAGGCATTCCGTGCGGAGCTGCGTGAGGTCACCCACGAATACGGGTTCTTCTACCTCACCGGGCACGGTGTGCCTGCCGAGCTGATCGAGCGGGTGATGACCACCTCGCGGGCCTTCTTCAACCTCCCCGAGGACGACAAGATGGCCATCGAGAACCTCAAGAGCCCGCACTTCCGCGGTTACACCCGGGTCGGCGGCGAGCTCACCCAGGGCAAGGTGGACTGGCGCGAGCAGATCGACATCGGCGCGGAGCGTCCGGCCCTCGAGCTCGGCGCGGACGACGCCGATTACCTGCGCCTGGAAGGCCCCAACCAGTGGCCGGAGAACCTGCCCGCACTGGAAGAGGTCATGACCCAGTGGCGTGAGGAGCTCAACGACGTTGCCCTCCGCCTGATGCAGGCGTGGGCCCTGTCGCTCGGCGCCCCGCAGGATGTTTTCGATGAAGCCTTCGCCGAGAAGCCGTCGACCCTGATCAAGATCGTGCGCTACCCCGGCAAGTCGGACCCCACACCCAAGCAGGGCGTCGGCGCGCACAAGGACTCCGGGGTGCTCACCCTGCTGTTCGTCGAGCCCGGCAAGGGCGGCCTGCAGGTGGAGAAGGACGGCGAGTGGATCGACGCTCCCCCGCTGGACGGCGCGTTCGTGGTGAACATCGGCGAGCTGCTCGAGGTGGCCACGGACGGTTACCTCAAGGCCACCGTGCACCGGGTGATCTCCCCGCTGATCGGCACCGACCGGATCTCGATCCCGTTCTTCTACAGCCCGGCACTGGACGCCACGATCCCGGTTCTCACGCTGCCGGAAGAACTGCACGCCCCCGGTATCACGGTGGACCCGGAGAACCCGATCTTCACGACCTACGGCGAGAACGTGCTCAAGAGCCGTCTGCGCGCGCACCCCGACGTGGCGGCGATCCACCACCCGGACCTAGTCAAGTAAGAGGTCAGGCCGCGGGTGCGGGAGCGTCGATCGCGAGCTTGACGCCCACCGCGCCCAGCAGAGTGCCGGTGATCCAGCGCTGCAGGACCAGCCAGGTGGGCCGGCTGCGCAGGAACACCGCGATGGCGCCGGCGGCCAGCACGATCGCGGCGTTCACCAGCATGCTCACGGTGATCTGCACCCCGCCGAGGATAAAGCCCTGGAGCATCACGTTTCCCGCGGACGGTGTCACGAACTGAGGGATCAGGGCGAGGTACATGATGGCCGCCTTGGGGTTGAGCAGGTTAGTCACCAGGCCCATCCGGAACAGCTTCGCCCGGGAATCGACCGGCAGATCCCGGGCCTCGAACAGCGACAGCCCGCCGGGCTTCAGGGTCTTCCAGGCCAGGTAGAGCAGGTAGGCCGCTCCGGCGATCTTCACCGCCGTGTACAGCCACGGCACCAGCAGGAACACGGCGGCGAGCCCGACGTTGGCCATGGTCATGTAGACGAGGAACCCCACCAGGGTGCCTCCCAGCGAGACCATTCCGGCGCGCCAGCCCTGCCCGATGCTGCGGGAGACCAGGTAGATCATGTTCGGCCCCGGCGTGAGGACCATGCCGAGGGCGACGAGCGCCATGCCCAGGACGGCAGGAAGTGTGACCATGCTCAGTGCAGCTCCTTCGAGAGCCAGTGCTCCGCATAGGGTTCGGTGTTGAATGGGGCCACCTCGAGGTAACCGCATCGGGCATACAGCCGGCGGGCCTCGACGAGGTCGCTGCGCACCGTCAATCGCAGCGTGCTGAGTCCGGCGGCAACGGCCAAGCCGTCCAGGTGGGCCAGAAGCCCGGCGCCGGCGCCGGTTCCCCGCGCTTCGGCGGCAACGTAGACGCGAGTCAGTTCGCCGATGCCGGCCCCGACGAAACGCACTCCGCCGCAAGCGAGCGGTGTGCCGTTCAGGATGCCGAGCACAAGCAGACCGGTATCGCCCCGAAGGTCGTCACTGGGCTCATCCGCCATGGCAGCATCGGTCTCGGCGGGCAGCGCGGCCCGGCCCCAATACCGACCGACGATGTCGTCGTAGTAGGCCCGCAGCAGGCCGGCGGCAGCGGGCGCGCCAGGGTCGGTCGTGACAAAGGTGAGCCCGGGCATGAATCTCAGCCTAGTTGAACGAGAAAAGGCGCCCCGGCCTGAGCCGGGGCGCCTTTTCTGGTGATCAGGAGCTAGTCGTGGTCGCCGATCTCGGCGAGGCGGGTGGCCTCGTCGGCGGTGATGCACGAGTCGATGACGGCATCCAGGGCGCCGTTCATCACGGTGTCCAGGTTGTACGCCTTGTAACCGGTGCGGTGGTCCGCGATCCGGTTCTCCGGGAAGTTGTACGTGCGGATGCGCTCTGACCGGTCCATGGTGCGGATCTGGCCCTTGCGCACCAGCGAGGCGGCCTCGTCGATCTCTTCCTGCTGCCGGGCGAGGACGCGGGCGCGGAGTACCCGCATACCCGCTTCCTTGTTCTGCAGCTGGCTCTTCTCGTTCTGCATGGCCACCACGATCCCAGTGGGAAGGTGGGTGATCCGCACGGCGGAGTCCGTCGTGTTCACGGACTGGCCGCCGGGGCCGCTTGAGCGGTAAACGTCGATCTTGAGGTCGTTCGGGTGCAGCTCGACCTCTTCGGGCTCATCGACCTCGGGGAAGACGAGAACGCCCGCCGCCGAGGTGTGGATGCGTCCCTGCGACTCGGTGGCCGGCACCCGCTGGACGCGGTGAACACCACCCTCGTACTTGAGGTGGGCCCAGACGCCCTCTGCGGGGTCAGCCGAGTTGCCCTTGATAGCCAACTGGATGTCCTTGATGCCGCCGAGGTCGCTCGTGGTCTGCTCGATGATCTCGGTTTTCCAGCGCTTGGACTCCGCGTAGTGCAGGTACATGCGCAGGAGATCGGCGGCGAACAGTGCGGATTCCGCACCGCCCTCCCCCATCTTGATCTCCATGATCACGTCGCGGGCGTCCAGCGGGTCACGCGGGATCAGCAGGCGGCGCAGCTTTTCGGCTGCGGCCTCCAGCTGGTCCACGAGTCCCGGAATCTCTTCCGCGAACGACTCATCCTCGTCGGCGAGTTCCCGAGCGGCTTCGAGATTGTCGCCAATCTCTTTCCACTCGTTCCACGCGGCGATGATGCGACTGAGTTCGGCATAGCGCCGATTAACCTTCTTGGAACGGGCGGGGTTAGCGTGCAACTCCGGGTCCGCCAACTGGGACTGCAGCTCGTCGTGCTCAGCCTGCAGAGTCAGGACAGACTCGAACATCAGTGATCCTTGTCTGACCCGTTCGGGGTCGGCATCGACTTCTGAACCTGCATCAGGAACTCGACGTTGGACGAGGTCTCCTTCAGCCGGCCCAGGATGACCTCGAGCGCCTGCTGCTGCTCGAGTCCGGCGAGGGCGCGGCGCAGCTTCCAGGTGATCTTGACCTCATCGGCGCTCATCAGCATTTCTTCGCGGCGGGTGCCGGATGCGTTGACGTCGACGGCCGGGAAGATGCGCTTGTCGGCCAGGTGGCGCGACAGGCGCAGCTCCATGTTGCCGGTGCCCTTGAACTCCTCGAAGATGACCTCGTCCATCTTGGACCCGGTCTCCACCAGCGCGGAGGCGAGGATGGTGAGCGAGCCACCGTTCTCGATGTTGCGGGCAGCGCCGAAGAAACGCTTGGGCGGGTACAGCGCGGATGCGTCGACACCGCCGGAGAGGATGCGACCCGACGGCGGGGCCGTCAGGTTGTAGGCACGGCCCAGGCGGGTGATCGAGTCGAGCAACACGACGACGTCGTGGCCCAGCTCGACGAGGCGCTTGGCGCGCTCGATGGCGAGCTCGGCGACCGTGGTGTGGTCCTCGGCGGGACGGTCGAAGGTGGAGGCGATGACCTCACCCTTGACCGTGCGCTGCATGTCGGTGACCTCTTCCGGACGCTCGTCGACCAGGACGACCATGAGGTGGACCTCGGGGTTGTTCGTGGCGATGGCGTTGGCGATCTGCTGCATGACGATGGTCTTGCCGGCCTTGGGCGGCGCGACGATCAGGCCGCGCTGGCCCTTGCCGATCGGGGCGACGAGGTCGATGATGCGCTGGGTCAGCTTGCCCGGCTCGGTCTCGAGGCGCAGACGCTCTTGCGGGTAGAGCGGGGTGAGCTTCTGGAACTCGACGCGGGTGGCGGCTTCCTCGACGGTCAGGCCGTTGATGGAGTCGACCTTGACGATCGCGTTGTACTTCTGGCGGCCGCTCTGGTCACCCTCGTGCGGCTGACGGATCGAGCCGACGACGGCGTCACCCTTGCGCAGGTTGTACTTCTTGACCTGGCCGAGCGAGACGTAGACGTCGCTGGCGCCGGGCAGGTAGCCGGAGGTGCGCACGAACGCGTAGTTGTCGAGAACGTCGAGGATGCCGGCGACCGGGATGAGCACGTCATCGTCGGTCAGCTCGGGCTCGAAGTCGTCGTTGCTGGTGGCGCCGCGACGCTTGCGGTCACGGAAACGGCTGCGGTTGTTGCGGCCGTTCAGCTCGTCCTCTGGGCCGGAGTTGCGGTCCAGGCCCTGGTTGCGATCCTGGCCCTGGCGCTCCTGCTGGGCGCGGTCGCTCTGCTGGCGATCGCCCTGCTGGCGGTCGTTCTGCTGACGATCCTGCTGCTGGCGGTCCTGCTGCTGACGGTCCTGGCCCTGGCCGCGGTTGCCCGCCTGGCGCTGGTTGGCCTGGCGGTCGTCGCCACGGTCATCCGTGGACTGCTGCGCGCGGTCGCCCTGCTGGTTCTGGTTGCGGTCGCCGCCGCGGCTGCGGTTGCGGTTGCGGCCCTGACGCGGCTGGTCGGACTGCTCGGACTGGTCGGTCTCTGCGCCGGTGGTGTCGGCCTGCTCGGTCGGCTCGGCCTGCTCGGCTGCCTCGACCTGCTCGGTCGGTTCTGCCTGCTCGGTCTGCTCGGCACGGGCGCCGCGCTGGTTGCGCTGGCGGCCGCCGCGCTCGGAGCGCTCTGCGCGCACAACGCCCTCGGGGCGCTGGATGCGGGACTCGGTGCTCTCGGCGTCGACGGTGGTCTCTGCCGGTGCGGCGTCGACGGTCTCGGCGGGGGTCTCGTAGCCGTCTTCGGCGTTCTGAGCGTCGATGATGCTGCGGGCGTCGAACGCGTTGCGGGCCGTGGCGGCCGCGTTGCGGTTGTTGCCGCCGTTGCGACCGTTGTTGCGGCTTTCGTTGCGGCCTTCGTTGCGGTTCTCGCCACGGTTGTCGTTGCGGGTGTTGCCACCACGACGGTTGCGGGAGTTGCCGGCGGGGGCCTCGGTGGCCGGCTCGGCGGCGACGGGCGCGCTGGCGGCGGGCGCTTCGACGCTGGCCGCTGCGGCCTCGGCCTCTGCGACGAGTGCGGCGGCGACGGCCTCGGTGATGGTGGAGGTGCTGGCACGCTTGCGGACCTGACGGGCAGGCTTCTCCACGGGGGCGTCGGCGACGATGTCACCGGCGGTGGCGCCGGCGTAGGTGGTGGGGGCGGTGGTCTTGCGACGGCTGCCGGCCTCGGGGAGGATCAGGCCGAGGCCCAGGTCGCCGTCGGCGTTGACGTGTGCGACGGCCGGAGCCGACGTGGCGGTGCTGACGCGGCGGGAGACGCGCTTCTTCGGGGCGGCCTCGACGGGCGCCTCGACGACGGCCTCTGCAGGCGCCTCGACGGGTGCTGCCTCAGCGGCTGCGACCTCGGCGGGGGCGTCGGCAGGTGCGGCCGACTCGGTCGCGCCGGACTGGTTCGCGGTGATTGCGTCCACGAGCTCTCCTTTACGAAGTTTGGATGCGCCCTGGATACCCAGTTCGCCCGCGAGAGCCTGAAGCTCGGCGACACGAAGGGTAGAAAGGCGAGAGATGTCCACACCGTTGGCGTGGAGATTGACGTTGGTCACGAAGTATTTTCCTTTCCCCTGGCGCTTACGAGCCGGCCAGAGAAGATTTCGCAGCGCCAGTGGGCTGCGGGTGATCCAGTCCCACACAGTGGCGGATTGGAATGAACACACACAGCCACGCGTGAATGCGCAATAGCAGTGAGTTACAGGGAATACACCAGAGAACAGATCCGCGGAGGCGGTTTCTATCGGGTGCGCAACCACTCTAGCAGGTTCGGGCCGCACTTCATGATCGCCCACCCACGAGAAAAGCCCCCTCCCGAACGGGAGGGGGCTGGCTCACGGCTCGCGAGCTAGGCGTCGGTGCGGATGACCGTGGCGCCCTTGAAATCGACCGCCAGCATCAGCGACTGCCAAGGAGTCTCGGAGTGTTCCGCCACGAGCGCGGCAGCGACCAGGCGCTGGCCGGGGTCGCTGGCCAACACCAGGATCGACGGCCCGGCACCGGAGACGACGGCCGCGAACCCGTGATCGCGCAGCAGCGTGATCAGTCGGCTGGTCTCCGGCATCGCCGCGGAGCGGTAGCTCTGGTGCAGCTTGTCCTCGGTGGCCACGAGCAGGAGCTCAGGGCTCTGGATGAGCGCGGCGATGAGCAGCGCGGAGCGGGACAGGTTGAAGACGGCGTCTTCGTGCGGCACCGACTGCGGCTGCAGGCTGCGCGCGAGCGCGGTGGACATGGCGTGCTCGGGCACGAAGACCATGGGCGAGACGCCGCGGTGCACCATCAGCTTCTTGTGCTTGGGACCGTCCGGCTGCATCCACGCGATGGTGAGACCGCCGAAGAGGGCGGGCGCCACGTTGTCCGGGTGCCCTTCCATCTCGGTGGCGAGCACCAGGAGCGCCTCGGAGTCGATGTCGACGATGCCCTCGAGCAGGCCCTTGGCGGCCATGATGCCCGAGACGATGGCTGCGCCGGATGACCCCATGCCGCGGCCGTGCGGGATCTTGTTGTCCGCGATCAGCTTGAGCCCCGGCAGGGGCAGCCCGTAGGCGGCGAAGGTGTGCGCGATGGCCCGCACCACGAGGTTGCTCTCGTCGGTGGGCACCTCGCCTGCGCCGATTCCGTGTACCTCGACGAACACGCCGGGCGTGTCCGTCACGGCCACCTGCAGGTGGTCGTAGTGCGCGAGTGCGAGGCCGAGGGTGTCGAAGCCGGGGCCGAGGTTGGCCGTGGTGGCGGGAACCTTCACGACCACCGAGCGGCCGGCCAGGGTGTTGCGTCCCTCGACGGGGAGCGCGGTGGTCACTTCTGACCCAACCCCAGCACCTCGGCGATGGCCGCGGTGTCGACCGGCACGATGGTCGGCTTCACGTCGGAGCCGTCGGCCGTGCGAAGCGCCCACTGCGGGTCCTTCAGGCCGTGGCCGGTGACGGTGAGCACGACGGTGGCGCCGGCCGGGATCTTGCCGGCGTCTGCGCGTTCGAGCAGGCCCGCAACGCTGATGGCGGAGGCCGGCTCGACGAAGATGCCCACTTCGGCGGAGAGGATGCGGTAGGCCTCGAGGATCTTCTCGTCGCTGATGGCGCCGAAGTAGCCGTCGCTGGCCTCACGGGCGGCGAGGGCGAAGTCCCACGAGGCCGGGTTGCCGATGCGGATGGCGCTGGCGATGGTCTCCGGGTTCTCCACCCGGTGACCGAGCACGAGAGGCGCGCTACCGGCGGCCTGGAACCCGAACATCCGGGGCAGTTTGGTGGTGGCGCCACGGGCGAGTTCTTCGCTGTAGCCGCGGAAGTACGCCGTGTAGTTGCCGGCGTTGCCGACGGGCACGATGTGGAAGTCCGGGGCGTCTTCGAGCACCTCGACGACCTCGAAGGCCGCGGTCTTCTGGCCTTCGATGCGGTCGGGGTTGACCGAGTTGACCAGGTGCACCGGGTAGTTCTTGGCGAGGTCGCGAGCGATGTCGAGGCAGTCGTCGAAGTTGCCCTGCACCTGCAGCAGCTGCGCGTTGTGCGCGATGGCCTGGCTGAGCTTGCCCATGGCGATCTTGCCCTCGGGCACCAGCACGACGGCCTTGATGCCGGCGTGGGTGGCGTAGGCCGCGGCGGACGCCGAGGTGTTGCCGGTGGACGCGCAGATGACGGCCTTTGCGCCGTCTTCGACGGCCTTGGAGATGGCCATCGTCATACCGCGGTCCTTGAAGGATCCGGTGGGGTTCATGCCCTCGTACTTCACCCAGACCTTGGCGCCGGTGCGCGCGGAGAGCGCGGCGGCGGGGATCAGCGGAGTGCCGCCCTCACCGAGCGTGATGATCGGGGTGGCGTCGCTAATGTTCAGCCGGTCGGCGTACTCGCGCAGCACACCGCGCCACTGACGGGACTGGGTCTTGACCATCTGGTGCTGACCGGTCTCTCGTTCGCTGGACATCAGACTCCTTCAACTCTTAATACGGATGCGACTTTGGTGACGACACTGTTGGCGGCAAGGTCGATCACGGTCGCGGCAAGCGCAGCCTCCGTGGCCTCGTGCGTTCCAATGACTAGGGTAGCTGTGCCCGACACGGCATCGTGACTGCCGGTTCCGGTCTCTGCGGGCGTCATCGACTGTTCGACGAGCGCGACCGAGACGTCGTTCTTGCTGAACACTCCGGCGATTGTGGCGAGCACACCGGGTTCGTCGGTGACCTCCAGGATGACCGCGTACCGGGTGATGACCTTGCCGATTTCCAGGATGGGCAGGTCGGCGTGGCTCGACGCAGCGAAGCCGGGGCCGCCGACGACGTGGCGACGGGCCACCGAGACGACGTCGCCGAGCACGGCGGATGCCGTCTGCACTCCCCCGGCGCCTGCCCCGTAGAACATCAGCGGGCCGGCGGCCTCGGCCTCGACGAAGACGGCGTTGTTGGCGCCGTGCACCACGGCGAGGGGGTGGCTGTTGTGCACCATGGCCGGGTAGACGCGCGCGGAGACGCCCTCTTCACCGGTCTCCGGGTCGGTGAGGCGCTCGCAGATCGCGAGCAGTTTCACCACGTAGCCGGCCTTGCGGGCAGATTCGATCTGCTGCTGGGTGACCTTGGTGATGCCCTCGCGGTAGACCTTCTCGATGGGCACGTTGGTGTGGAAGGCGAGGCTGGCCAGCAGCGCGGCCTTCTGCGCGGCGTCGTACCCCTCGATGTCCGCGGTGGGGTCGGCTTCGGCGTAGCCGAGCTCGGTGGCGGCGGCGAGGGCCTCTTCGAGGGTGTCGCCGGCCACATCCATGCGGTCCAGGATGAAGTTGGTGGTGCCGTTGACGATGCCCAGGATGCGGTTGACCTTGTCGCCGGCGAGGCTGTCGCGCAGGGGCCGCACGATGGGGATGGCGCCGGCCACGGCGGCCTCATAGTTGAGTTGCGCGCCCACCTGGTCGGCGGCCTCGAACAGTTCGGCGCCGTGCTGCGCGAGCAGAGCCTTGTTGGCGGTGACCACATCGGCGCCGGAGTTGATCGCCGTGAGGATGTAGCTGCGGGCCGGCTCGATGCCGCCCATCAGCTCGATGACGATGTCGGCGCCGAGGATCAGAGCATCCGCGTCGGTGGTGAGCAGCTCGCGAGGCAGGTCAGCCGTGCGCGGGGCGTCGAGGTCGCGCACCAGGATGCCGACGAGCTCGAGGCTCGCACCGACCCGGTTGGCGAGCTCGTCGCTGTGCTCGAGGAGCAGGCGGGCCACCTGGGCACCGACCGAACCACCGCCGAGCAGGGCGACGCGCAGATTGCGGTATTCGATCATCGGGTGGTTTCCTTCACATCTTCGCTAGTCGTGCTTGTCGAGCCCTCACCGCTGGTCGAGCTTGTCGAGACCCCGTGAGCCGATCTCGAGATCCCCGTGTCCCTCGCCAGCAGATCGTCAATCGTTTCCCCGCGAACGATGACCCTGGCTTCTCCGTCGACGACAGCCACAACGGCCGGCCGCCCTAAGTAGTTGTAGTTGCTGGCCAGCGACCAGCAGTACGCCCCTGTCGCCGGCACCATCACGAGATCGCCCGGCGCCACATCCCCCGGGAGGTAGTCCGCGTCGACGACGATGTCGCCGCTCTCGCAGTGCTTGCCGGCCACGCGCACGAGCGCCGCGTCGGCAGCCGACACCCGGTCGGCGATGCGCACCGAGAATTCGGCGCCGTAGAGCGCGGGGCGGGCGTTGTCGCTCATGCCGCCGTCGATGCTCACGTACAGCCGGGTGTTCTCGCCCACCTGCACGGGCTTGGTGGTGCCCACCTCGTAGAGAGTCACACCCGCCGGGCCCACGATGACGCGGCCGGGTTCGATGGCGATGACGGGCACCGGGATGCCGCGGCTCGCGCATTCGGCGGCCACGATGTCGGCCAGCCCTGCGGCCAGCTGGCGCACCGGGGTGGGGTCGTCGACGCTGGTGTACGCGATGCCGAAGCCGCCGCCGAGGTTGAGTTCGGGCACCGGGCCGGTGGCCAGCAGGTCGGCCTGCAGGCTGAGCAGCCGGGACGCCGACTCGGCGAAGCCGTCGACGCCGAAGATCTGTGAGCCGATGTGGCAGTGCAGGCCGAGGAAGTTGAGGCTCGGTTCGGCGCGGATCGCGGCGACCAGCGCGGGGGCGTCCTCGAAGACCACGCCGAACTTCTGGTCTTCGTGCGAGGTGGCCAGGAACTCGTGGGTGTGGGCGTGCACCCCGCTGTTCACCCGCAGGCGCACGTTCTGCACTGCTCCGTGCCGGGCGGCGGCCGCGGCGACCCTGGTGATCTCGATGGGGCTGTCGATGATGATCGTGCCGACGCCCAGGCGGGTGGCGTCGTCGATCTCCGCGAGCGACTTGTTGTTGCCGTGGAAACCGATCCGGCCGGGCGCGACGCCGGCGGCCAGGGCCACGGCGAGTTCGCCGCCGCTGCAGACGTCGATGTTGAGGCCGGCGTCGACCATCCAGCGGGCGACCTCGGTGGAGAGGAAGGCCTTGGCGGCGTAGTACACCTTGACGGTGGTGCCGATGCGGGCGAACTCGGCGTCGAAGGCGGCGCGGAGCTCAGCGGCGCGGCTGCGGGCATCCGTCTCGTCGATCACGTAGAGCGGCGTGCCGAAGCGGGCCGCGAGGTCGGGGGCGCTGACGCCGCCGATCGTGATCGCGCCGTCGTTCGCGCGGTGCGCCGAGGCAGGCCAGAGGCCGTCAATGAGCGTGTTGGCATCAGCTGGGGGGCTGAGCCACTCGGGGGCGAGTGGATTATGGGCCACGGGTGAAAACCTCACAGGAGTCAAGTGGGTGTCTCACGAAGTGGCGAGCGAACCCGGATTGGTCCCTGAAGCCAGCGAAGAGACGCGCCGAATCGGCGCGGGAATCTACCGGAATTCTAGCGACTGCGAGTTGCGCGCGCCGAATCAAGCGGGCGAACAGGTGCCCAGGGTGGTGAGCGACTGTTCGGTGAGCGTCAATGTGCTCGACTCCAGCGTAATGCGTGCGCGGGCCGGTGTCGTCTCCACACCGCTGAGGGTGACGCCCTGCGGCAGGTATCCGGCCATGCACAGGCTGATCGGTTCGTCGCCGAGCACCAGGTCGATCAGGCCGCTCACGTCGAGGCTGCCTGCCCCGGAGGTGACGCGGGCGTCGGTGGGCGTGATCACGAAAGAGTCGGCGGTGACGCTGGGGGTGGCGGTGGCCTGGTAACCGATGCCCAGGCCGAACACGCTCAACTCGCCGGCGTAGGTGATCTCGTCTGTGCCGAGCTCGACTTCGGCGTCGCGGGCGGCCGGGGCGGCATCCGCTTCGGCCAAGGCGGTCTGCAGCAGGGTGTTGAGGGCAGCCTGGTCCAGTTCGATGGCGCCGTCGACGTGTGCGATGGGCTTGCTGGTGTCGGTGGGCACGCCGGTGGCGACGATCGAGACGGATGCGGGCACGTCGTTCACCGAGAGCGCCGGCGCGGTCAGCTCCACCCGGTCGAAGCTGCCGGTGAGGTACTGCACGATCACCGAGGTGCCGCCGATGGCCACGTCGACGTCGCCGGTGACGCCCGCGGGCAGCTTGGCGTCGATCTCACTCGCGATGCGGTTCTGCGCGTAGCTGCGCAGTCCCGCGTCGACGGCGAAGAACACGCCGACGAGCGCGACGACTGCGATCAGGGCGACAAGCAGGCGGCGGACGGGTCGACGACGTTTCGCGATGGTGCGGCTCCCGCCTACATACGCTCCGGCGCCGAGACGCCGAGCAGGCCGAGGCCATTGCGGATGACCTGGCCGGTGGCGTCGTTCAGCCACAGCCGGGTGCGGTGCAGGTCGGTGACCGGCTCCTCGCCGAGCGGGATGACGCGGCAGTTGTCGTACCAGCGGTGGTAGTAGCCGGCGACCTCTTCGATGTACCGGGCGATGCGGTGCGGCTCGCGCAGTTCGGCGGCCTGGGCCACCACGCGCGGGTACTCCTGCAGCACGCCGAGCAGAGCGGATTCGCTGTCGTGGGTGAGCAACTCGGGGGCGAACGCGCTGCGGTCCACGCCGGAATCGACGGCGTTGCGGCCGACCGAGCAAGTGCGGGCGTGGGCGTACTGCACGTAGAACACCGGGTTCTCGTTGGTGCGCTTGCCGAGCAGGTCGAGATCGATGTCCAGCTGCGAGTCGCTCGAGGAGCGCACCAGCGAGTACCGGCCGGCGTCCACGCCCACGGCGTCGACGAGGTCGTCGAGGGTCACGATGGTGCCGGCACGCTTGGACATGCGCACGGGCTCGCCGCCCTTGAGCAGGTTGACCATCTGGCCTATGAGGATCTGCAGGTTGACGCCGGGCACGTCGCCGAACGCCTCGACCATGGCCATCATGCGGCCGATGTAGCCGTGGTGGTCGGCGCCGAGCATGATCAGGTTCTGGTCGAAGCCGCGCTCACGCTTGTTGAGGTAGTAGCCCAGGTCGCCCGAGATGTAGGCCGGTTCGCCGTTCGAGCGGATGATGACGCGGTCGCGGTCGTCACCGAAGGTGGTGGTGCGCAGCCAGATGGCGCCATCCGCCTCGAAGATGTGGCCGAGTTCGCGCAGGCGCGCGATGGCGCGGTCGACGGCGCCGGACTCGTGCAGGGAGTCTTCGTGGAAGAAGACGTCGAAGTCGACGCCGAAACCGTGCAGCTTCTCCTTGATCTCGGTGAACATGAGGTCGACGCCGATGGAGCGAAAGACCTCCTGCTGCTCTTCGCGGGGCAGGGCGGCGATGTCACCGTCGTAGATCTCGACGACCTTGTCGGCGATGTCGCCGATGTACGCTCCGCCGTAGCCGTCTTCGGGGGTGGGCTCGCCGAGGTAGGCGGCCAGCACGCTGCGGGCGAAACGGTCGATCTGCGAACCGTGGTCGTTGAAGTAGTACTCGCGCGTCACATCCGCACCCTCGGCCTTGAGTACGCGGGCGAGGCTGTCGCCCACCGCTGCCCAACGCACGCCACCCATGTGGATGGGGCCGGTGGGGTTGGCCGAGACGAACTCGAGGTTGATCTTGATGCCGTCGTACATGTGGCCGGTGCCGTAGACCTCGCCGGCGTTGACGATGGTCTGCGCGAGGGCTCCGGCGGCGGATGCCTCGAGGCGGATGTTGATGAAGCCGGGGCCGGCGATCTCTACCGAGGCGACCTCGGTCATGGCCTCAAGGCCCGTGGCGAGCTCGGCGGCCACGGCGCGCGGATTGGTGCCCAGCGGCTTGGCGATCTTCATCGCGACGCTCGAGGCCCAGTCGCCGTGGTCGCGGTTGCGCGGGCGCTCCAGCGACATATCGGCCACGGTCAGGCCGAGGTCGGCGATCTCCGCACCCTCGCCACGTCGGCGCTCGACCAGGGAGTTGACGAGGTCGAGCAGGGACTGGGAAAGTTCGGCAGGGGTCACGGCGAACAAGCTTACCCGGCCTCCCAGTTAGTGCAGCCCCAGTTGGTAAGGTCAACGCGTGACCCACAACAGCTCGTCTTTGCTCGTCTCCCGCCGCAGCCTCCGGGCCGGCTTCGCCCTCACCGGCGCCACGCTCGCTCTCTTCGCTCTGGCCGGATGCGCGCCGGACTCCAGCGCAGAGCCCACGGCTTCGGCCTCGGCCGGTGCCACGGTCACGCCAGAACCGTCGACGACCGCCACCGCTGAACCCACCGAATCTGCCACGCCGGTACCCGTCGTTCCGCCGGCAGGCACCGCCGTCGACAAGACCTGCGACCAGCTCCTCACGGCCGACGACCTGTATGCGCTGAACCCCAACTACAGCATCGACCCGGGCTACGCGGCCTCCAGCGACGCCGCCGTGACCGCCACCACCTACAGCGGCATCTCCTGCGGCTGGATCAACCAGTCCAGCAGTGAGATCGTGGAGGTGGCCCTGGCCATGCCGAACGAGACTCTCGCGAACACCCTCAAGGACACGGCCCTTTCCGGCGGGGAGATCGTTCCCACCTATGGCAGCGCCCCCGAGGTCGAGGGCTACTTCAGCGCCGGTACCGGCACCGCCGAGGTCTTCACCAATGGTTACTGGGTGGCCGTCTCCTCCCCCACCATGACGGAGCCCGGCGACGCCGAGCGCATCATGAGCACGGTGCTGGGCAACCTGTAGGGCACTCTGCCGCACGGTCCGCCGCTCCTCCG
Organism: Cryobacterium sp. SO2; assembly: GCF_026151165.2. Lineage (NCBI taxonomy): Bacteria > Bacillati > Actinomycetota > Actinomycetes > Micrococcales > Microbacteriaceae > Cryobacterium > Cryobacterium sp. SO2. The sequence goes on along the minus strand of NZ_CP117849.1, from coordinate 984,098 downwards.
CAGGCCCAGGTTTTTCGGGTTGTCCACCGCTGATTCATTGGGATCACGAGTGTCAGTGGTCGGTGGTTCTATGTCCCTATGGCCACATCAAACGCCACACCCGAAGACGCCCCAGACGAGCCCGAATCAGCTCGCCCAGAGGACGCCGGCACCACCGTCCCCGCCGCGGCCCTGCGCCCCGGCGACATCGCTGAGCGCACCATGGTGGAGATCAGCGCGATCATCGATCCGCTGATCGAGAACGCCCGTCAGATGGCAGCGGTCCACGCCGAGCGCTGCCGCCTCCTGGCCGAACTTGACCGGCTCGGTCACGAGCCGCACATCGTTGCCGGTCTCCGCGGCGACCCGGTCGAGACCGGTGCTGACGACCCCGACACCCAGACGCACGGACCGTCGTGGAATGACGTGGAACTCGCCGAACGCACGCTGGCCACCGAAGTCGGCTGCGCCCTCCGGCTGAACTCCAACACGGCGCGGGCCATGATCTTTCAGGCTGCCCGCCTGCTCGAGCAGTTGCCCGGGTTCCACCGGGCCTTGGCGCAGGGCAGCATCAGCTGGGCTCACGTGGTGAAGCTGCAGCTTCTCACCGCCGACACCCCGGAGGAGATCTTGCCCGCTTTGGAGGCAGCGGTGCTGCCCAAGGCGGACAAGCTCACCGCGACCCAGTTCGGCAAGGTCGCCGCCCGGGAGCTCAACCGCCTGCACCCGATCTCTTTGCAGGAACGCGCGGACCTCGGTGCGGCCAAACGGCGGGTGCTGCTGCAGCCCGACGTGGATGGCATGGCCTGGTTGAACGCCTACCTCAAGGCGGACGAGGCTCAGGCCTGCTACGTCCGGCTCAGTCGGATTGCGAGGAGCCTGAACGACGCAGACACCAACGACGGCCCTGCCGCTCCGGACGCTGTGGACGTGGTGTTGCGCACGAAAGACCAGCGCCGCGCGGACGCCTACCGCGACCTACTTCTGGACGGCGAATGCGAGTCCGGCCTGGGCCGGGGCATCCGCGGCACCGTGCACGTCACGGTGCCGGTGCTGACCCTGATGGGCAAGAGCGCCGAACCGGGAATGCTCGAGGGCTACGGGCCGATCGACCCGGAGACCGCGCGGCGGCTGGCGGGCACGGCACGAAGTTGGGACCGGATCCTCACCCATCCGGAGACCGGGTGCATGCTCTCGGTGGGCCGGAGCTCGTATGCGCCGCCGGCAGACATGAAACGGTACGCGCAGATCCGCGACCAAACCTGCCAAGGCATCGGTTGCAACCGCAAAGCCACCAACAGCGAGATCGACCACACCAAGCCGTGGAACTTGGGCGGCACCACCAGTACCGACAACCTGGTGCATCTCTGCAAAGCCTGTCATCGGCTCAAACACCAATCCAGCTTCCGCACCAGCCAGACTTCCGATGGCGCGCTCACCTGGGCCAGCCCCGGTGGCAAGAAATACACCAAGCAGCCTGCCAATCCGATCGGCTGGCCAACCGACCTTTCCGCTCCCCCGGTCGACCCCGGTCCCCCGATCAGCCCGGTGGGCCCCGCCCGACAACCAGAGGTCGACGAGCTCCCTCCGTTCTAAACGGCTCGTACGAGAAGCTCCGCCTCCGCACGCTCCACAGGTGCCGCCACTGGCGCAATGTCGTCTGTCCAGGGATGCTAACCTAGAGGTTCCTGGGCCCCCATAGCTCAGGGGATAGAGCACTGCCCTCCGGAGGCAGGGGCGGCAGTTCGAATCTGCCTGGGGGCACACTTCTTACGTGACACGCCACTTCGGACTTCCTAGGTCTCCTCACCGGATTGATCTGGCATCAATCCCAGGTCGCGGGCCCGGCGGTAGAACGTGGCGCGGGACATCCCAAAGTCGCGTGCGACCTGTGCCGCGGGTTCTCCGGCTTCGATGAGTCGATTGGCGTTGCGAATCTGTCGGTTCGTGATTCTGCGCGGTCGGCCACCAAGGTTCTTGCCGGCCTTGCGGCGCCTGTCGATCGAGTCGAGCACGCGCTCGCGCTTGATCTCGTGTTCCATCTGCCCGAGAGCGGCCATGGTCGTGAACAGCATCGCTCCCGTCGGCGTCCTTGTGTCCACATCGCCGCCGCAGAAATTGAGAACGCGAAGCTCAACACCGCGATCGCTGAGCCCCGCGGCGAACGCAAGCACGTTCTGCGTCGCCTGACCCAGCCGATCCAAGGACGCGATCACAAACGTGTCGCCACGCTCAAGTGCGGTGAGTGCTAGTTCAAGCTGAAGCCGGGACGCCCGAGCGCCGGAACTCCCTTGATCGACATAGAAGTCATCCCGTCGAACGCCGGCCGCCAAGATCTCGGCCCGCTGTCCGTCCGTGGCACCGTTCCTAGTCGATATTCGCGCGTAACCGATCAGCTTCTTCACAACGCTCCTTCGCTGTCTCATAACTAACGATGCGCACCGCAATTTGGTCACAGGGTTACGCGACGTAGTTATGTGACTCTCCGGAACCCATTAATCACCGATATCAGGAAAAGTGCAGATTGAGACGACGAGGCGTCTCATATCCCTAGGGTTATGAGACAGTCATCGTGTCGCGTATCAGAATTCGCCGTACCCGCGCGGGCATGTTCACCGGGCGAGTCAAACGCCCACCTTCCAAAAGTCGAACCCATAACGTCAGCCCCCTGCCCAAATCTAAATGCGCCGGTAGACCGGCTTTCGGGTCAGCAGTAGGGCGACCCGGCGCTGAGTGCATGGGACGGCAATCGCATGATCGATGTGCGTAACCAACGGCTCCGGGTGATCGCATATGCTCGGGCCATGTCGCGAAGATTTCCGCTAGCCACCCGAACAACCGGTGGCTTGATGGGCGGGCTTGTTTCAGTGGGGCTGCTGGCGGGGTGCAGCCTCTTCGAGCTGGGGACGTCGTCCCCCGACGAGGTCGAGACAGCGAACCTGCGTATCTCAGCTGATCAGATCGGGTACTCCGTCGACGGCTACTGCGGAGTCGGAGTGAAAATCGAGAACGTCAGCCCCACGCCGATCGAGTTCAACGAAAGCGACCTTGCAGCCTTCGGCGGCTCAAGCTCGGCCGAGTGGGATCTTCCCTTCGGCGGTCGCGCCGGATCAGTGACGACGGAGCACCGAGGTTATGCGATCGGCGAGTTCCCCTCGATCATCGAGCCGGGCGCGACCGTTACGGATGCCTTCGTCGTGTACTGCAAGGAAAGCAGCACGTACACGGTCACCGTCGCCTCACTCGACGGCGACAGCGCCTCATTCGATTTCACCAGCGCGCCAGGCGGTTGACATGGGCGCAACTACGATCGGAGCCACTTGTCCGGCCACCATCCACGAGCCTTCGGAGGACACGTGCCGGCTCAGCGAAACATGAAGAATCCGGTTATAGGGGGCATGGTTGCCCACGGGATCTTCTTCGTCATTCTGCTTGCGACGACGGTGTCTGGTTTACAGTCGCTGGGCAGTGACACCCCGAGCTGGTTCCCCGCGCTGTTCTTCGGCGCTCCCGCGGTAACCGTAGTAGGAATCATCTCCGGAGCGGTCCTCTATGCGAACCTCAACGGCAAGGCCCGGCTCAACGCGCTCCGCGCAGCGAGGCCGGGGTCAACGATCGTTCGGGGCAACTGGAGTTCGGGCATCCTTGCACCGTTTCTGAAACCGGGTCCGTTGCTTCGCCACACGAACTATCGCGGCTTCCCGGTCGACGCAACGGCCGATTCAACCGGTATCACGCTGTGGCGAGGCGGCCACAAGATCGTGGACTTGGGTCTGCTGCCGTGGGACCGGATCCATTCCGTGAGTGTGGAGAGCGTGAAGGCGGTCATTGGGAAGCGAGTCTCACCGATATTGGTCATCGAGGTGGATCCTGGAATCGGGCAATACCAATCGCGGATAGAACTCATACCCACAAATGAGACCGCTGACGCTGGTGTCGCGAAACTACTCGCTCGCCGCATCCCCTGAGGCCTTGTGACGTGTCTGGCAACCTAGCTGGCTCGAATCCCATGGGATACGAGGCAGGTAGGTTGCGAGACACTAGAGGTCGCGCCCTTGACTGTGCGTGCTTGGTTCGCTGTTCCAGGTCAGTACAACTAGAGGGGGACCATCGAGTGACCACCATCCGCACCGCCACAGCAGCCGCTTCAGGCCTGCTCGCGCTTGCTGTGCTCACCGGCTGTACCACTGGGCCCGACACCGACCCGACCCCGCCAGCGACTGCCACGGCCTCCGCGCCAATCGAAGGGGACTCGAACGGGGACGGCAAGCTCTCCGAGTTCGAGAAACAGGTGCTCGCGAGGAACGCTCCCCGCGACATCACTCTTCACGATGGCACCGTCGTCGTCGTGACCCCCGGTCAGCCACTCCCGCAGCCAGTCATCGACCAGATAGCCGCCGACGCGGCGCCCGGCGCGGCTCAGACACAGACCGACGACGAGTTTGCGCCCATGGCGGGCATAAGAAGCATGCGCGAGGTCGCAAGCTCGTACGCGGACGAGCTGGGTCGCACCGTCGTCATCGTCTACTGGGACCTCGGTTCCTGGGGCACGATCTCCTCCGTCGAAGAATCCGGCGGGACCGAGCTAGCAGGCACCAGCGACCAAGCCGCAATGGTCGCGGCGGCTACCGACTGGGCCGAATCGCACGACGCCTACATGGTCGTTGTCGAATAATCAGCCGCATCCTCGAAGTCCCCGCGCTACCCACCGCCGTGCTCCCCCTCACCGGGTGCCCCACCGCGGCCGGTGACATCTCGTCGTTCGTGTCCGTCATCTAGGCAACCACGAGAACCGCGCCGCTGGCGCATCGACCTGGTTACCCGCGGCAGGCCGTGGAAAATCTGGGCTGCCCGAAATGGGGGCAGAACGCGAGGAGCAGGGACCAGATAGATGGTGGAGCTTGCCTACACTGCCCACTACTGTCGCTAGAAGAGCCGTGTTGTTTTTTCGGTCCGCCCGAACAGAAGAGGACGATCAGATGGTCCGGTCCGTTGTTTCAACGCCAATGCAACTGCGGATAGGAACTGATGCGGATCGACTACGCACGTTCGCCAGGCGACTAGGCATCTTCAGCGTCGTCGGCTAGAGACCCTAGATACCCCTTCTGTCCGTTTCCTTCAAAGGATTCGCCGTATGCGCACGACCCGGACTGGCCGCATCGCCCTCACGCCGGCTGTTTTGCTCGCCATCGTGGTCCTCAGCGGATGTACTGCGGGCCCCCCGATGGAACCGTCAGCGTCAGTCGAACCAACACCAGCGGCAGCGAGCGTTTACACCTGCGACGACATTGCCGCCCTTGATGACGTGGCACCCGTTTTCGTCACCGCCGACGGAACCGCGCCGACCCCGGTTGCCGCGATCCAGCCAGCGTTTGACCTCACCGATTACGTCGTGCCAGCCCTGGGCGGTCTGTCCTGCTCCTGGCGGGTCGGCCCGGCGGTCACCAACCCGTTGCTCGACCCCGTCGATTTCGACTGGGCTTACGTCAGCGTCAAGGTCGTTCCCGGCGGCGCCGACTCTTGGGCGCCCTACACGGTGGGCGACGACGCCTTATCGTTCGGCGACGGCCCTTCCGACACCGCGATGACCATCGGAGGCATTGAAGCGGCGACCGGGTGCGGCTACGACACCGGCTGCTTCATCAGCGCGCCGGTCGGCGATGCCTGGGTCGAAATCGTGTTGAGCACGAACTGGATCCAACGCGACGGTTGGTATTTCTCCGGGCTGACGCCCGACGCGATTCTGGCGCAGATGCAGCCGCTCGCGGCATCCGTTTTCACCGCTCTGACGGATGCTCAGCCCGGCCAGTTGGTCTGGCCGACGGTCGATCTGGTCGAACACGAATCGGACTGCACCCGCGCGCTGGGGTCGGAGGGCATCGCCACGGCTCTCGGCGTCGACTCGCTCGAATACGAAGTCCGGTCCCCAGCAAACGGCTTGACCTACTTTGAGAACTACGTGGCGCAGCGGGCCGGGGTATTCCAGTGTGATGTGGATGCCGCCGGCGTCCCGGTCGACTTGATCGCCGCCGGGGTTTTGGGTACGTCGGTCACGGTCGGTTACGACCTGGCCGGACTCGTCGACACGATGGTCTCCACACCAGACAGCCAGGCCCTGCCGACGATTGCGCTGAAGGGCGCGGTCGAGGGTGAGCACGCCGTGCAGATGTGCTCCGACGTGACACCGTTCTGCGTCGTGATCTTCTCACTCGGCCAGTCGGCCTACCAGGTCGCGTCGACCAGCGACACGGTCGGTATCGCCGAAGCGATCATCGCCCACACCCGCTAGTGGTCATGTTTGTAAGTTCGTCGAGGGTTTAGGTCCGCATAGTCAGCCATATAGCCCGGAGCCCCGGCCATGCTGGCGGCCCCTGGGTCGGTTCTGGCGACAGTGGCAAGGACCCTGGCGAGCCCACGCAGGCGTAGGCCCAGCTGGACCCCTTCGAAGCTGACCGCAGCGGAGCGTGTCCACTTCGTGTCCGGTGTCTCGCAACCTAGATGCCTCGAAACCCATGGGATACGAGACGATGGACCCCAGGCAGGAGCGCTCGGCCGCTGTGCCCGCCGCTTGGTGAATGATTTATCCCACTCGTCACGGAACATACAGCAGCCCACCCCGACCAAACGTTGCCCGGAACCCGGCGTTAGGCTCGCGGCATGGGTATCCGGATTCGAATGGCTGAAGATCAGGACTATCGAACGACCGAAGCAATCGAGAACCGCGCCGACGAGCTCCTGATTGATTTTCTTCAGACAACCAATTGGCCACCCGCGACTGCCGCAGCGGAACGCGCCCACTCGAAAGGATTCACGCTGCTTGCCGTCGAAGAGGACGGTGGCCGGACGATTGGCTTTGCTCAGGTCACAGAGGCTGACGAGTCCGCGCACCTAGAGCAGATCGCCGTTCTGCCCGAATTCGGCCGGCTCGGATATGGCCGACAACTCGTCCACGCCGCGGCAGACGAGGTGCAACGGCGCGGGTATTCGCAGATCTCGTTGAGAACCTTCGCCGACGTTCCATGGAACGCGCCCTTCTACGCGTCATGCGGTTTCGCTCCATCGGAGCCAAAGTCCCGCTTTCAGCACGAACTCGTGGCCACCGAAAAAGAACTAGGACTACCGACGCACGGGCAGCGAATTCAGATGACACGCATTCTCTGAAGTCGCGTAACCCAAGTACCTAGTAACCCATGGGATATGGGACCAGGGATTGGCTCTTTGGCCTCCTGCAGGTGACCCAACAGATGGCCCGTGCGGCAGGTCTCCACTCCAACGCGACCGGTCAGGCGTGAGCCAGCGCGTGCTAAACGCTGACCGGTTCCGCGCATGCCAGCTAGGGTGACGGTGCTCGCACTTCTCAGCGTTGACGGAGGTCGCATGTCATTGATAGTCGTTCCTGAGTCCGCATCTACTCTGGGGTCGGTACGCACGCGTGAGCGCCGGGCGCTCGTCGGTCTGATTCTGATCCTCGCGCCGCCGCTTCTTACGGCCTGCACCGCGACGGAGCCCGCACCGCCAGAGCCGACTGGGCTCGTCACGTACCCCCTTCCAGAGGACTGGGTGGGCATGGCCGGGTTGAAAGTCGGGACTCTGGCATTCGTCGACAACTGCGTCCGGTTTGACGATGGCGACATTCCGGTATTTCCTGACAAGCTCACGACTTGGGACGGTACGACACTCACATTCGCAGGTGAGGAGTACCGGATGGGCGACGAGATCTCGCTCGGCGGAGGGAGTCCCGTGGAAGGCGCGACGGTGTCCATACCGATCCCCAAGACCTGCGGAAACGGGATCGTAATCATCGTCTCACCTCCGTCACGCGCAGAGCGTTGAGCGAACCGGGATGGATCTCTGCGCCGGTCACCAGTTCGCTAGTGACGGCCGTGTTGTCTCCTAACCGCTCTGCCTCATATCCCATGGGATATGAGACGCAGGAGACCACCAGCTCAAGCGACGAGCGGCATGTGAGCTGTCTCGCATCTGCACCTGTCTTGGATCCGTAGGGTAATGAGGCGTCTGGATCTCCTTCAGGTCGAGTAACAGCGGCTTCGAGAGGACACGTGGAAGCGAGACCATCGACTCAAGCGGGGCTAGACGCCTGATTCAGCCAGGTTCGTCCGGTCTACTCGGTTCGGCGCGAGACTCTGACAAGAACCACGGTTGCAGTGGCCAGCAGGACCACTCCAAGCACCACTAAGAGCATTGAACTGCTGGCAACACCCGCAGATGCGACGAAGACAGCGATAGCGATGACTAGGACGACTAAGAAGAAGGCAACGTTCTTCGGCATTGGCACTCCCCTGGCTCATGTTCGGCAACCCACGCCACCGAACCCACACGATGGCCCGGATCATTTTATCCCGATGATCAGTTCACCCGATGTCGCCAAACCTAACTGCCGCAAAACGTATGGGATACGAGGCAGAGGCGACCCTTTCCGGTGACGCGAAGACCCAAAAACCCCCACACGAGATGAGCTACCTTCTGTGGGCGCCTCTTGAGACACTCCGACATTTCCGTGCCAAGGCGGGGCTCGCGGATGACCGGTCAGGGTGCTTTCCACGAGAATGGGCGTGTGCTGATGAAACAGGTAGTCGCGACTGACATCGATGAGCTTCGCAACTTTCTTGGCGAGGTAGATCTGACTCTGTCCGGTCTCGACGCCCCCTCTGTAAGGCTCTGGACCGAGCGGGATCCGGACGGCTCGATTGTTGGCAGCACCGGCTACGAGTTGAGTCCAGACGGCGCGCACGTTCTAATTCGCAGCGTCGCCGTCTCTCCCGGGCGACGTGCGGCCGGCGCCGGGTCACGACTTGCGATGTTCGCTATGTCAGATGCTGCTCGCTGCGGTGCCAGCCAAGCGTGGCTGTTCTCGCGCCGGTCAGGCCCGTTCTGGCAGAAGCTCGGTTTCAAGTCTGCAGACCGGTACGAAATGGCGGCGGTCCTTGCGCAAACTCATCAGGTTCAATTATTCACGGGGACTGGGCAACTACACCGAGAGGTCGCGTGGTCGCGCCGGCTTGACGGACTGGCTCACTGATGGAGCGCTGACGCGGGAGAAGTCACGAGCCAGGCGATTGCGCCGAGCCGCAGAGTCCTCTGATCGAATGCGGCTCATGCTTTTGGCCGTCCGCTTGGACGCGCATTTTCAGGACGTCGGCTAGTTGCGCAGCAGATCCGTTGTCTCACCACTTAGATGAGGCCATGGATGCTCAATATCGATTTTCAGGGGACCTCGCGGAGATCGACCGGGAATGGGTTCATAAATCGATCAGTGAGCAGTCATATTGGGCGCCCGGGCGCTCCCGATCCCGGCAGGACGCCGCGATAGACGGCTCACGCAACTTCGGTGTCTACGACAACGCTTCTAATAGGCAAGTCGCCTTTGCGCGGATGGTCACGGATGGAGTGACATTTGCATGGCTCTGCGATGTTTTCGTAGACCCGGGAGTTCGCGGCCGAGGAATTGGAGCGATGCTGATATCCGGAATTGTTAACCACTGCCGCCCTCTCGGGTTGCGCCGTATCGCACTTTCCACAAACGACGCTCATGGCTTGTACTCAAAGTTCGGGTTCGCACCACTGGCCCTCACAGGGGCCTGGATGGAGCGTCTCGATCAGCCGAACTCGTAATTGATCGGTTCTGCATTGCGTGGAAGCTACGAACGACGGAACTTTTCTTTTGACTTTCAGTCATCTCCGTCTGTCTCTAAACCGATTCGTCTCGGAACCCATGGGTTGTGAGGCACCGAGGTTACGAGACGCTTGTGGACTTTGAGGTGGGCCTTACGGCGAGACCATCATGACCGACGGCGGACGGAACAGCCTGCGTCGGTGATGCACCCGGGATAGGACTGTTTGGTCTATTTACTTTTACTGCACGTACCTGCGGTAAGAATGATCCAGCCCCCGGGGAAAAGACTGGCGTCGGCCCAGTCGTTCCCTCCTCCTTTGAAGCTGACAAGGTCATTCGTCGAGGTCGTTTCGACCCAGTCGGAGGCGGGCAGATCAGTCGAGAGGTCGGAGGGCTGCTCCAGCCACTTCTTTAGTGCTTCACGAGCAGTCGACTCGCCAACTACGTCCTCGGCAACGGCGCCTGCCATCGTCCAGCACTGTGTTTGCGCGCAGCCGCCAAGAACAGTGAGAGCAACGCCGAGGACTACGAGCGTGCCGAATGCTTTGAACTTCATTTGCACCCCCGGAATTACTGACACACTAGCGGGCGACGGCGCCTTCCCACCACCCATGCCAGCATGGCGAAGCTGTGCAAGATACAAGTCCATTTAAGGCGATCTCCTTAGGCGAGCTCCTTGTCTCGTATGCCATGGGATACGAGACGCGCGAGATTCCCCCGGGGACGGGGCTGCGCCCAGTGATACGCGTCAATTCCTAGAGTTTCAGGTGTCACCTGGTTGTCCCGCATGACGCAACCCAGTGCGATTGCGTATGGCCAAGACAATGCGGCTGTGCCGAGAGCGCGCTCCGCCGTGCCGGGGTGACGGCGAAGTACCCGCAGGCCGCCCGGCCTTCTGGCGGGTTGAGGCGATTCTTGGTGGTCCATTCGCGATCTGAGTCACGCATTGATGCTTATGACATGTTTCGTTTTTGCGCTGCCGTCCGCGAGTTGCTGTTGGCGGGCGGCAGCCTGGTCAAGACCCTGAGCGACGGTCACTTCAGGGGCGAGGGAGCCTTCGGCGATCCCGCTTAGCACTGCTTCCATGGCGCGTTTCACGCGCGTCGGTGCCGTGGCTGACAGGGCGCCGATGCTGAATCCGCCGACGGACGCGTTGCCCGCATAGAGCTCACCGGTGGGTAGTGGGTCAAGCGGGGCACCCGAGGCATTTCCAAAGAGCACAACGCGACCGGTGGGTGCCAGCACGCGTAGATCAGCGTCGAGCCAAGCGGTGCCTTGAGGATCGAGCACGACATCGACGCCGGAGCCGCCCAGCCTGGTGAGCACAGCGTCGACGAGATGACCATCGCGGACAAACACGTGCTGATAGCCGGCACGCCTCGCGTCTTCGATGCGGCTAGCTGCTCCGACAACGCCGACGAGGGTGGTGTCTGGGATTGCTGCGGCGATTGCAGCGATGGCCGCACCGACGGCGCCCGCCGCGCTGTGGACGAGGACCGTGTCGCCGGCTCGGACGCGGGCGGCCTCATGTAGCAGCAGCCAGGCGGTTGTCCACACCCCAGGGACCACGGCCGCGACTGCCGAGGGCACGCCGTCTGGGATGCGCGCCGTCAATGCCTGACTGGCGACAACGTACTCGGCGAGGCCACCGATGTTCGTCAGAGCAGCTACCCGCATGCCCACCTCGAGATCATCCACTCCGTCGCCGAACCGCTCGACTACGCCCGCAACTTCAAGTCCCGGAATGACGGGCCAGACAGGCACGTAACCGGGATCACCCCGTCGCATCATCACGTCCTTGAAATTGATCCCGGCGTGCGTGATACGGATCAAAACCTCTCCGGGGCCGGGCAGCGGCGTCGGCAACACCGTGACACCAGTTCGAGAGATGTCCGTCGAGGGTCCGCTGAACGTAAGAGCGCGCATCGTTGAAGTGATCATGATCCATCTTCTTTCGCAATATGTCGAATGATACCCAAGATGCTATCCTTCTTTCGAAATCAATCGAAAGAAGTGAGTGTGGGACATAATCCGAGACCGGCACTCGAGCATCCGCAGCTCGACACGGTTCCCCTGACAGCGGTACTACACGCCCTCTCTGACGAGACAAGGCTTTCCATCGTCCACGTCCTCCGCTGCGAGCCCGCGGGGCGCGCCTGTGGAACATTCCCCGTGGATGTTGCGCCGTCGACGCTGAGCCACCACTTCAAGGTCCTTCGCGACGCGGGACTGATCCATCAAGAAAACCGCGGCACGCAACGCTGGACAGTGCTGCGCGCTACTGAGCTCGACGCCCGGTTCCCGGGTTTCCTCGATGCTGTGACCACCGCAACAGAAGTCGTCACCGCACGGCCCTGAGCGATCCTGCGGGGGACCCTCTAGATTTTGCGTGTCAGCGCTAGATACGTCACGATCGCGATCGCATGTGTTGTGAGCGTCTCGCTGACGAGACTGACTTGTCTCATAACCGAAGTTCCTCATATCGCATGGGATATGCGACGGCACCGCACGCCCGGGAGAGCGCTGAGCTGGCTCGAAGCAGCATTCTTGCCTCTCAAATTTGGGTGCTCAATTCGGTCGATAAACACTATTGACCAGCTTTTTATGTGAGTCTAAAGGCGACAGGTTCGCCAGAGACCGATGAAAGGAACTCCTATGACTGCCGGCGCTCTCATGATTGTGCTCATCGCTGGGGGTGGCCTGGGGCTCGCTCTCGTGATTCTGGCGGCCTTCTACTTGCTGTCCTCGCGGCGGCGGCTCAGCCCATCCGCTGCTCGGGATCTTCAAGGCTCCGACCCAGAACTAGCTCGAGCCATGTCGGACGTGCGAGCTGACATCGAGCGGGGCCAGCGAGGGTTCTGAAGTCTCGCCGCGACGGAATGCGCCGCCAGGGTGCTTCATAACCTGAGCGCCCTTGTACTTGTAGTCCCATCACCGGTGACGCCATCCGACGCGAGCGACACACACCTTTCACGAGACGTATTGGTCCGGCTTCTGGCCGCAACGCCTCACGCCAGCTCGTATAGCCCCTCGAGCGCACTCGTGATCGAGTCGAAGCTGCCGATTAGGTGGGTCTGGTCATCCCTCACCAGGAATCCCTTGGGCGTGCGCTGGATGACACCGGCCAGTTCATTGGTGAACTCGTGCCGCACCTCCCACAGCGCCGGCCCCGACATGACGACTGAGAACAGCTCTCGGTAGTTCATCGAAATCCTTCACATTTCCGAAGTCCCCCCGCGGATGTCTTCCACACCACCAGTGTGATGCCGGTCACCGGCGGAGCTCGTTGTCTTCTGGAAGAACAACAGGTGACGAGTGTCCGACCTGCGTCCGCGCATCCGTCACTCGATGAAGCGCCCACGGCTGAGTAGCATGATGCGCATGTCCATCAAGCTTGAGAATGTCGGCATTGCCGTTCGTGACCTTGAAGCAACGATCGCCTTCTTCACTGACCTCGGTCTCACGGTCCTGGGCCGCGACACCGTCAGTGGCGAGTGGACCGACACGGCCGTGGGCCTGGACGGCAACCACGCCAACATCGCGATGCTTCAGACGCCAGACGGTCACGGCCGCCTGGAGCTCTTCGAGTACGTCCACCCCGAAGCGATCGAGTCGGAGCCCACTCGTCCCAACGACATCGGCATGCACCGGGTCGCGTTCTCCGTCGACAACCTCGAAGAAGCCCTGGAGATAGCGGCGACTCACGGATGCTTCCCGCTTCGCGGTGTTGCGACCTATGAAGACGTCTACAAGCTCACCTACGTGCGCGGTCCCAGCGGCATCATCGTGATGCTCGCCGAGGAGCTCAAGAAGAACTGAGCGTCACCAACCGCCGCGGGTGGGCGTATGGCCCTGTCGGGCGTTGTCGGGCATGGCCATTTCGGCGCGCAGGCCGAGGAGCCGGATCGGGCGGCCCGCGTCGATTTCACCCGCGAGATCCAGGACCCGCTCGAGGATCTCGTTCCCATCGGAGGTGCCGGGAATCTTCCGGGCCCGGGTCGTGGTGTCGAACGGCGCGTAGCGAATCTTGAGGGTCAGCCCGATGACAGGCCGTCCCTCGGCGAGAACGTCCTCGAGCACCCGCGCCGCCAGCTCCCTCACCGCGCCATCCACCTGGGTGGGTTCGGTCAGGTCGTGCTGGAAGGTGGTCTCCCGGCTGTGGCCTCTGGCTACCCACGGAGTGTCGTCCACCACGCTGGCGCCGTCCCCGCGCCCGAGCGACGCATGCCAGGGGCCCATCTTGGGCCCGAACTCCGGCACCAGGTCTTGGGGGTCGGATGCGGCGAGCTCGGCGACGGTTGTGATGCCGAGCGCGGCCAGCCGGCCCGACACCTTGGCTCCCACTCCCCACAGATCCCTGGTGGGCCGGCCGCCCATCACCTCGAGCCAGTTCCCCGCCGTGAGCCGGAAGACGCCGGCCGGCTTGGCGAAGCCGGTGGCGACCTTGGCCCGCGCCAGGGTGTCGCCGATGCCCACACTGCAGTGCAGCTGTGTCCGCTCGAGAACAGCGGCCTGCACCTGCCGGGCGAAGGCTTCCGGACCATCCGTCTCGATACCGAGAAATGCTTCATCCCACCCCAGCACCTGCACGGTGACGCCGGGCTGCGAACGCAGGGTGGCCATAACCGTGTCCGACGCCGCGAGGTACGCCTCCTGATCGACGGGCAAGATCACAGCGTCGGGCACCTTCCGGGCCGCAATGCGCAGGGGCATTCCCGACCCCACGCCGAACGCCCTGGCTTCGTAGGATGCGGTCGATACGACCGCTCGTTCCGTGGGATCGCCCCGACCGCCGACAATTATTGGCTTGCCCGCAAGTTCAGGCCGCCGGAGTACCTCGACCGCCGCGATGAACTGGTCAAGATCGACGTGCAGCACCCACCGGATTCCGCTCACGCCACAAGTGTGCCCCGATCAGCGCTCCACCGCTGAGGGCCTCGCACGTAATACCTGCCTTGCGCAATCCCTTTAGTCTCTGTTCCGCGAAGCGTATTGTGACACCTAAAGGGAGGGAGGGGCTGCAGCGATGATGCATGATCCGTTTCAGATCGCATCGGATGCGCTATCCGACAGTGACGGAAGCATTTCCGATCTAGCGCGCCCGTTCCTGCGTTTCCTTCCCGTGTCCGGGGTGTCGATCTCCACCTTTGGATCGTTCCTTGGAGCGGAGACCGTATCGGCCACGGACGCCCGGGCCGGGCGAGTGGATGAACTGCAATTCGACCTCGGTGAAGGTCCGTGTTGGGACGCATTGACCAAACGCCAACCGGTCTTGGAACCTGACCTCGCTACCCGAAGCAACGGATCGTGGCCGGCCTTCTCCAATGCGATTCGTGGTGAAGACATCGGGGCTATTTTCGCTTTCCCGCTTGTGTTCGGACCGCTCGAGATCGGCGCCGTTGACCTGTACTCCGTCAACCCGGTGTCACTCACCCTCAAACAACAGCAGCAGACACTGGCTCTGGCAGCCATCGTGAGCCGTGTTCTCCTGCGCCGTGCTATCAGCGAGGAAGAGCTCCCCCCGGACACGACCACGTTCTCCCGGCGGCTCATTCACCAGGCGACGGGCATGGTCCTCGCCCAACTCGGCACCACTGCCGAGGACGCCCACCTGATCATTCAGGCCAGGGCTTTCGCCGACAACCGCCCAATGCGGGAAATCGCGCATGATGTCATCGAGCGGCGGATTCGCTTCACCGCACTATCCGAGTCGGGCGAAGGATCCAATGAATGAGACAACTCGCCTGGAACGGCTTTTCGACGCTTTCGCTACTCTCGCAGACACCCTCGTAGCCGGCTATGACGTGCTCGACCTCTTGCAGACCCTCGTGGAGAACTGTCACGACCTTCTCGATGTCGACTCCGCGGGCATTCTGTTGGCGAACGCCGACAACAAGTTGGAGGTCGTCGCTTCCACGAGTGAGGCAAACACACTGGTTGAAATCATGCAGCTCGACGCCGACGCGGGGCCGTGCCTCGAGTGCTTCCACACCCGCGCCGTCGTCTCCGTGCCCGACATCGACATCGGCTCCTCTCGCTGGCCGGAATTCTGCACCACCGCCAGCGCGCAGGGCATCCACTCGGTTTACGCCATCCCGCTGCGACTTCGGGACACCACCATCGGCACACTGAATCTCATGCGCAACGAACGCGGCGAACTCAACCAGTACGACATCCGCGCCGCCCAGGCCCTCGCCGACGTGGCGACCATCGGGATTCTGCAAGAACGCACCGTTCGGGATGCCTCGAAGCTTCGAGACCAGCTGCAGGAGGCCCTCACCAGCCGGGTGCTTATCGAGCAGGCCAAGGGCGTTGTCGCCGAAACCGCCCATGTGTCGATCGAGGCCGCCTTCGCCCTCATCCGCGAGCACGCGAGATCACACCAGACGTCCCTGAGCCTTGTGGCCCGCCAGCTCGTCTCCCGGGATCTACGCTTCTGATCGAACTGCGAGACTGGGCATGTGTTCACTCGTGAGATAGGTTCTGGTACCCCGGTCGTGCTCCTCCACGGATTCGGCCTGGACCATCGAAGCCTGCTTCCACTGGAGCCGATGTTTGAGCGCTCGGGTCACTGGCGGCGAATCTACCTCGATCTGCCAGGCGCGACCCGGTCTCCAGCGAAAAAAATAGGCAGCTCGCAAGAGGTCGCCGATGCGGTGATTGAACAGATCCTGGCGACCGTCGGCAAGGAACCGTTCGCCGTGCTGGGGAACTCGTTCGGCGGCATGATCGCCCGCTA
The DNA here is from genome assembly GCF_026151165.2 of Cryobacterium sp. SO2. Classification (NCBI taxonomy): domain Bacteria; kingdom Bacillati; phylum Actinomycetota; class Actinomycetes; order Micrococcales; family Microbacteriaceae; genus Cryobacterium; species Cryobacterium sp. SO2. The sequence continues at coordinate 967,746 of NZ_CP117849.1, read as the reverse complement.
CGTCGCCCACGAGCTTCGCTCACAGGTACTCGGACTCGCGACTGTGGCCGGCGTCTTCATCGCCGCGCACGCCGAGCGAACCGTGCCGCCCCGAACCGTGTTGAGGCAGGAACCTCGAGTCGTGCCGATCCTCGGAGCGGCACTCGACCAGTACCGGGAAGACGCCGTGGTGGAATCGACAGGCGACGCGCAGGCGTTCTTGCAGTACGTGTTGCCTGGCCTCGATGGCGCCGACAGCCAAGCCATCGATCGCATCTCGGAGAGCTACTCACTCGACCGCAACCCCGAAGACGCGCACCCCGAACCTTTCATGCAACCGACCCTGCACATCACGGGCCGGCAGGACGACGTCGTCGGCTACTCCGACGCCTGGAGCCGAATCGAGCACTACCCTCGCGCGTCGTTCGCCGCACTCGACGCCGCCGGCCACAACATCCTTTTCGAGCAAGCGGGCCTGTGCTCGGCCCTGGTGACCGACTGGCTGGCGCGAATCCGCCAAGACAGCTGACAGAACTGCGCGAGACTGGGCACATGTCTGATCTCACTCTGCGCGGCGGCATCGGCGGCCACGTTGAGGCCGAGATCGACGTCAAACGGTCCAGGTTCCTCTGCCGCCTGGTCAGGATCGAGACCGAGGACGCCGCGCGTGCCGTGATCGACGACGCACGCAAGGAGCACTGGGCCGCCCGCCACCACTGCTCGGCATTCGTCATCGGGCCGACGGGCACACCCGATCAGGTGCGCCGCTCGAATGACGACGGCGAACCATCCGGAACCGCGGGGCGCCCCATGCTGGAGGCGCTGTCCGGACGTGGCTTGGTCGACTGCGTGGCCGTGGTCACCCGCTACTTCGGCGGCACCCTCCTCGGTGCCGGCGGGCTCGTGCGTGCCTACTCGGAGTCCGTGCTCAGCACGATCGATCGGGCCCAGTCCCTGAAGATGCTCGTGGAACGCGAACGCCGTGAATTGTTCACGCTCACGCTCGCCCACACGGATGCCGGCCGCATCGAGGCCGAGTTACGCCAGCGCGGCGTGCTCATCCTGGGCACGGACTACGGGCAGAACGCCCTGCTGCACTTAGCCGACGATGACGCCGAGCGGCTCTCCGCGATCGTCGCTCATGTGACGGCTGGAAGTGCTCACCTGGAGAGCCTTGGCCACGAATGGGTTGACGTCGACACGGTATGACACCACTGTGGAGGCCACGTGCGAAGGCTTGGAGCCGAAGGGAGACCACTATGACCGGCCGCATCCACATCGACCACTTCACCACCCTCGACGGAGTCGCCCAGGCCCCCGGCGGCCCCGAGGAGGACACCGTGGGTGGATTCGCTTTCGGCGGCTGGCAGGCGCCCCTGCTCGACGACACAGTCGGCGCCCAGATCGATGCCGGAATCCAGGCGATGGACGCCCTCCTCCTCGGGCGACGCACTTATGACATCTTCGCCGGGTACTGGCCGCATCAGCTCGACGGGCAAGCCTCCGGTATCGCCCGTAAGTTCGACTCGATCCCCAAGTACGTCGCGTCCCGGGGCACACCGGATCTCCCCTGGCGCGACTCGCACCTGCTCGGCACGGATCTCGCCGCGGAGCTGAATGCCCTCCGCGAGCGGCACCGGGAGATCCACGTGATCGGCAGCATCGACTTCGCCCGCTCCCTCGTGGCCGAGGGCCTGTTCGACCAGGCAAACCTGTGGGTGTACCCGATCGTGGTCGGGCCCGGCAAGCGCCTGTTCCCCGACGACGGGGCACCCATCGCGTTGGAGCTACTCGGTTCGGAGGGCCCGTCGGAGAAGGGCGTCGTGCTGTTGCGGTACGGCCCGACGGGGTCGATTCCGGCGACCGGCGACATGACTACCGATTGATCAGCTACTGATTGATCAGCTGCGTGAGCCTCTCGGCCGCACCGTTGATGCTGCTGACCGCAATGAGAGTGAAGACCACGGTCTGAGTAGTCATGGGGCGAGTCTGGCAGGTCTGGGAGCGCGCTGAGCATCCGGACGCGCGGGACCTTCGTCACTGGAGTGGTCGACCGCGCGGCTCCACGCTGGACAGATGATCCGTACACAGTCTGCGGCGAGCCTCGGCGCGCTGATCCTGCTCTTCTCCCTCACAGCGTGCACCGGCGCGACCGGTTCCGGCGTCGCACCGACCGCCGGCTCGGTCGGCCTGGGCGCGGATGCCGACGCGATGCTCGCCGAATTCGACATCGCGGCCCCGACAGACGTGAAGGACCTCATCGAGGAGTTGCAGGCACAGCCGCTCACTGCCCGCCCAGACGGGTTGATGGCATCCGTGCGGGTCGGCGAACTCCTCCTCTCCAGCGGAGACGACGAGGTGAGCGTCCCCATTCCCAACGACGAATTCCACCTGTCTGTCGCCCCGTACCTTGACGCCACGCACGACTGCTATTTCCACTCGTTGACGACCTGCGTCGGGGAACTCGCCGACGAGGACCTGCAGGTGACGATCACCGACGACGCCAGCGGCGAGGTGTTCCTCGACGACACTGTCACCACCTTCGACAACGGCTTCTTCGATATCTGGCTGCCGTCCGGGCGCGACCTGACGATGCGCATCCAGGACGGCGAGAACACCGCTGAGGTACCGGTCGGCACCAACGCGGACGACCCCACCTGTGTCACCACGGTGCAGCTGAGCTGACCGGGCAGCCGGGCTCCGAGTTGCCCTCGCCGCAGTGATCGCACCAGACTGGAACTACCGGATCGCTATTGAGTCTTCCGCCTGTGGCTAAGGAGCTCACCATGACTGAACCGAACGACGCCCGCGTCGGCCTGTACATCGACTTCGACAACATCGTCATCTCGCGTTACCAGCAGCTGCACGGCCGCAACGCGTTCCAGCGCGACGGCATCCGCAACTTCGACCGCACCAGCCGGGATGCCGACCCCGAGATCGCCGCACGCCTCGCCGCCGCCACGGTCGACTTCAACGCCATCATCGACTTCGCCGCCTCGTTCGGCACCCTCGTGGTGAACCGCGCCTATGCCGACTGGTCGGTGCCCGTCAACGCGAGCTACCAGCGCCAGCTGATGTCCCGAGCGGTGGACCTCACCCAGCTGTTCACCACCACCACCCGCGGCACCAAGAACGGTGCAGACATCCGCCTCGCCGTCGACGTGGTCGAAGACCTCTTCAGGCTGCCCGACCTCACCCACGTGATCATCATCGCCGGCGACTCCGACTACATCGCCCTCGCCCAGAAGTCCAAGCGGCTCGGTCGCTTCGTGGTGGGCATCGGCGTCGCCGGATCGACGAGCACCTCGCTGGCGGCCGCCTGCGACGAGTTCGAGGACTACGACTCTCTGCCCGGCATCGAGAAGGTCGCCCCCTCCGCTGACTCCGACACGGCCCACACCGACAAGCGCAAGGCCGGTCGCCGCGCCGCTGAGCCCGTTGAGGTGGAGGTGGAGCCCACCCCGCCGGCCAGCACGGCACGGAAGTTCACCACCATCCCGATGTTCTCCAACGCGGATGACTCCTCGTACGACGAGCCGGAGCCGGCCGAGGACATCGACCCGCAGGAGCTCGCGACCGAACTCCTCGCCCGCGCGCTGCAGATCGGCCACGCCAAGGGTGACGCCGACGAGTGGCTGAACACCGGCACGGTGAAGAACCAGATGCGCCGCATGGACCCCTCCTTCAACGAGAAGCCGCTCGGCTACCGGTCGTTCACCGATTTCCTCTCCTCCCGCAGCGACCTGGCGGAGATGGCCGAGGATGGCTCGCAGCGGCTCATCCGGCTGCGCCCCGAGGCGAACGCCCGACACTAACAACCACGCCGGCCGATGGTTGCCGGTTCGGCAACCTGATTAGGGCGTGACGCACTGACGCTGCATGCTGCTGTCATGGACCACACCCGCGATGCCACCAACCGCCCGCCCCAGAACCCCGGCGAGAACCAGGCGCAGTGGGATGAGCGCTATGCCGGCATGGACAAGCTCTGGAGCGGGCAGCCCAACGGCGTGCTCGTGAGCGAGACGCGAGAGCTTGCCCCCGGGCGGGTGCTGGACGTCGGCTGCGGCGAGGGCGCCGATGCGCTCTGGCTGGCCGAACAGGGCTGGGACGTTACGGCGCTGGACGTCTCGCAGGTGGCGCTGGATCGTGCCGCCCACGAGGCCGACCATCGCGGTCTGCAGGTGACCTGGCTGCATTCCGGTCTCGTCGAGGCGGCGCTGCCACCGGAATCCTTCGACCTGGTCTCGGCGCAATACCCGGCGCTGCTACGCACCGACGACAAGCTGGCCGAGCACGCGCTGCTGGATGCCGTCGCTCCCTGCGGCGTGCTCCTCATCGTGCACCACCCCACGCCCACCACAGCGGAGGCCGGCGCGCACGGCTTCCACCCCGACGACTACGTGAGCCCGGCCGGTGTCGCCGCGCTGCTCGACGAAAACTGGCTCCTCGAGCTGGACGAGACCCGACCCCGGCACGTGGCCACCGGCGCCGGCTCGCACCACACCGAAGACGTCATCGTGCGGGCACGTCGGCTGCGCTGAGCAGCCTGACCGGCGTGCGTCCCGCCAGGATGCGGGACGTCGCGTTATGAGGAAATAGTGAGTTTATGAGGACGGAATTGCCGAAAACGTCCTCATAAACTCACTATTTCCTCATCTGCGTGTCACGGAGCACACCGGTCGTCTGGACTCCGGCGAGCGCCTCGAGCTGACGCCAGACCCGGTCTGCGATGTCGCCATCCGGGGTAGCGGTGCGCGCCAGCGTCGGCACCGCGACCGGCTCGCCGCGGAGGCGGCCGCTCGGCGCGAAGTACTCGCCACCGCGCACCGCCGGGTCGGTCAGTGCGCGCACGGCCGACCACGCCGCGGTGTCCTTACCTTGCGCCCACGGTGTGTACGGGTTGCGCTGGTACGGCGTCGTCTTATCCCGGATGCCGGGACGCTCTGGGGTCTTCGCATCCACTCCAACGCCCGGCCGGACGACCACGGACGCGACCGGCAGGCCGGCCGCCCGCAGCCGGCGCTCGAGTTCAAAGGCGAACACCTCGGTGACGGTCTTCGCCTTGGTGTACGCGCCGATGCCGGTCCACGGCACCTGCCGCACGTCGTCGAGTTCGTACCGGCGCAGGCCCACGAACCCGGTCGAGGTGTGCACCACCCGGCCGACGGTGCCGTGCTCGGCCGCGGTCGCGATCAGCGCAGGCAGCACCCCGGCCAGCAGACGCACGTTCGCGGCCACATGCGTGCCGAGGAGGATCGGCAGGCCGTCGGCGGTCGTCGCTCCGCGGCTCATGCTCATGGCGCCGCCGTTCAGCAGAATGCCGTCCAGGCGCGGCAGCGCGGCGAGCTCGGCTGCGGCTTCGCTCACCGAGCCGAGCGAGCCCAGCTCGATCACGACGGAACCGAGCGACGCATCCGGCACCCGGGAGCGAATCGAGTCCTGGGCCACCTGCAGTTTCGTCGCCGAACGGGACGCCAGCACCACGTGGGCTCCAGTGGCAGCGAGCTGCTCGGCGGCGAAGTAGCCGATGCCGGCGGTCGCTCCGGTGACGACGACGGTACGGCCCGGCTGGGCGGGCGGGTCGGTGGGGTTCCAGGTCATGATGTCCTCGTCTCTAATCGGATCATTTATCCGTTTCGAAGCTAGCACAAGAACGGATGATTCATCCGTTTCGGGTAGACTCGGCACATGACAACGCTCCGATCCGATGCCGCCCGCAGCCGTGCGCGCATCCTCGAGGTGGCCAGAACCCACGATTCGCACGACCTCCGGCTGAACGATCTGGCCCGGGAGGCCGGTGTCGGCGTCGGCACCGTCTACCGGCACTTCCCCACCGTGCAGGCCCTCGTCGAGGCGCTCACGGTGAACACCATCGAGCGGATGCTCGAGATTTCGCAACGCGCGGCGGCCGAACCTGACCCCGGAACGGCGTTCGCGTTCTACCTCCGCTCCGCGCTCACCCTGCAGCTGGAGGACGGCGGACTGCAATCCGTACTGCTGTCACCGGCGGACGAGACCGACGAGGTGCGCGCTGCCAAGCGTGAGATCTTCGGCACCTTCGCTGCCGTGCTCGAACGGGCCAAGAGGGTAGGCGCGGTGCGGCCGGACCTCACTCTCGATCAGCTCTCGCATCTCGTCTGCGGCATCGAATACGCGGTGCGCCTCGGCAGCCCGGCCGACCGCTCTCCCCTGCTCGAGATCATCCTCACTGGACTTCGCCCAGCCGCGTAGGTCGCCGGACCGGCAGACTGTAGAGCATGGTCACCGTCCCGAGCCGCTTGATCGCCCCCGCCCTGCGCCTGATGCGCGCCAACCGTGTGTTCGTCACGGCCGAGGCGGCCCGTCGCCGCGTGCGGGCCCTCGAGGTCCGGCCGGCCGCCTACGGGCCGCCGAGCCGGCTGCGCCAGGACGTGCGGGTGGACGTCTCGCAGCCGGGCTGGCCGGTGTACACGATCACGCCCGTCGGCACGACGCCGGTGGGCAGCGTCGTCTACGTGCACGGCGGCGGCTGGGTCAACCAGATCGCCGGGCAGCACTGGCACCTCGCCGCACAGATCGCCGCCGAGGCGAACACCACCGTCATGGTGCCGATCTATCCGCTCGTGCCGTTCGGTACCGCATCCGTCGTGGCCGCCGGGATCGTGGCGCTCGTGCGAGACAACCTGGAACGCTGCGGCACCACCTGCCTCGCCGGTGACTCCGCCGGCGGACAGATTGCGCTGTCGTCCGCGCTCCTGCTGCGGGATGAGCACGGCATCGCCCTCCCCCGCACAGTGCTGATCTCCCCGGCGCTCGACCTCAGCTGGAGCAATCCGCTCATTCCCACCGTGCAGCCGAGCGACCCCTGGCTCGCCACTCCCGGCGGGGTCGTGCTGGCCGAGCTCTGGAAGGGCGATCGCGACATCCTGGACCCGGTGGTGAGCCCGTTGATGGGCGACCTGACCGGGCTCGGACCGATCACCCTGTTCAGCGGCACCCGGGACGTGCTCAATCCGGATGCGCATCTACTCGTAGACAAGGCCGCCGCGGCCGGCGTCGACCTCGAGTTCCACGAGGGCACCGGGCAGGTGCACGTCTATCCGTTGCTGCCCACCGTGGTCGGCCAAGACGCACGCGCGAGGATCGTGCAGAGTCTTAGCCAGGGTGTGGCCGCACCCCTGGACGCCTGATGGCATTCGTGTCGAAGTGCGGGAGACGCCACGGGGTCCTCGTCCTGGCCGCCGCACTGGCGGCGATGGCCCTCTCCGCCTGTTCCACCGCGGCCCCCACCTTTCAGGAGTCCCCGAACGGTCGAATCATCGCCGTGTCAACATTCGACAGCGATTTCCGTGAGGAGGCTTTGTTTCAAGGAACCGTGGGCTGGGGAGACGCCGGCTGCATGATGAACATCGAGGGACCTGAACCAGAACTCATCGTGTTCCCCAAGGGCACGACGATCAATGACAACGACGAGGTACAACTCCCCAACGGGTTCCGTTTCCGGGCCGGCGACGAGGTCGGACTAGGCGGGGGCGTCCACTCCGCGGACCCGGCCAGCGAGACGCTCAGCGCCCTGCCCGAGGGCTGCGTGACCGACGATATCTTCTACGCGAGCGGCGAGGTGGCGGAGTAGGGCAATCGCGAATCAATCTTCACGCAGGTACACGATGAAGCCGTAGACGTTGTCATCAGCCGCGGGCGGCAGGTCCCCGGTCCGCTCGAGCCGAGCGGTCCAGGCCTGGCCTGACACCGGCACCCAGCCGCCGGCTTCCTCCGGATCCGTCGACTGCTGCATCGCACAGCGCACCACCTCGACCCCGACGACGGTTCCAGCCACGGCAGTGAAGGCGGGATTCTCCTGCATGGCTTCGGCATACAGGTCGAGCTGCAGTGCCACCGTGCGACGCTCGCCGAAGAGGCGGGCCAGCCAGGGCGCATCCATCGCGATGAGCTGCCAGTCGATGTGATCGCCCACGCCGATGTCGAGCCGCACCTCCGCAACCTGCCATTCGGTGAGCCAGACCGAGGTGCCGTCCGGCGGTGGCGCGTCCTCATCGGCAGTCGCCTCGGGGCGGGCGCTGGTCGCGGCGAGGTCGACCGGAGCCGAGGCCTCGCCTTGCAGCGCCGCGAACTGCTCGCGCGTCATCACGGGCTCGTCACTGCCGGTGAAGACCGCGCCGGAGAGCGGGGCGTACGCCGCCCAGCCCAGTGACGGCGTGCCTTCGTCGCCACTCTGGTTCCTGTCGTCGCGCATTCCTAAGTCACCGCGCGCCGGGCGGTGAGCGCGTACCCGGCCAGGCCGAACAGCACCGTTCCCGAGATGCGCTCCATCGTCTTCATCCGGATGCCCGGCAGCAGCCGTCGCACGCCGCTGCCGGTGAGCGCCCAGGCCAGGTCGGGGATCGACGCCATGGCGATGAACGTGAGACCGAGCACGCTCATCTGCAGCCAGACCGGCGCCCTGCCGACCTGCACGAACTGGGGCAGGAACGACAGGAAGAAGACCGCCGTCTTGGGGTTGAGCACCCCGACGAGTAGGCCCCGGCGGAATGCCTCACTCGGGGTCACCGTGGCTCCGCCGGCACCCAGATCGCGTAACCGGGTGTTGTCGCGTGACCGCCAGGCCTTGATGCCCAACCAGATGAGGTAGCCGGCGCCGGCGATTTTGACCACCGTGAACGCGGCCGCGCTGGCCGCGATGACAGCGGAGATGCCGGCCACGGCAGCCACGATGTGCACAACGTAGCCGAGTTCGACGCCGGCCACCCCGCTGAGGCCCACCCGGCGACCCGAGCTCAGCGTGGTGGTGAGGATGTACGCGACCGACGGGCCGGGAGCCAGCACAAGCGGCAGGCACGCCGCCATGAACACGAGGAACACACTCAGCTGCATGGGAGTCTCCATTCGTTGCCTGCGGCGAGGCTAACAGCCCGGTGAGTCAGTTGGGTTCCCGACGTATGCTCGAAACTGGTTAGATCAACCCAGGCCGCGCACTGGGAATCGTGACGACGGCCGCTCCACCAGCCGGAAGAGGACGAGCATGGCCACGAACATTGACACCGAGGCGCTTGCGCCCCAGATCGCCGACAGCCACGACCTGATCCGGGTGCAGGGCGCCCGCGAGAACAACCTCAAAGACATCAGCGTCGACATCCCCAAACGACGCCTCACCGTGTTCACCGGCGTCTCTGGCTCGGGCAAGAGCTCGCTCGTATTCAGCACGATCGCCGCAGAGTCGCAGCGGATGATCAACGAGACCTACAGCGCGTTCCTGCAGGGCTTCATGCCCTCCCTGGCCCGCCCCGACGTGGACGTGCTCAGCGGCCTCACCACGGCGATCATCGTCGACCAGGAACGGATGGGCGCTAACTCGCGCTCCACGGTCGGCACCGCCACCGACGCCAACGCGCTGCTGCGCATCCTGTTCAGCCGGCTCGGCCAGCCCTACCTCGGCGGGCCACAGGCGTTCTCCTTCAACGTGGCCTCGATCTCCGGCGCGGGCGCCGTCACCATGGAGAAGGGCGGGGTCACCACCAAGGAACGCCGCAGCTTCAGCGTGACCGGCGGTATGTGCCCGCGCTGCGAGGGCATGGGCAAGATCAACGACATCGACCTGTCCCAGCTGTACGACGACTCGAAGTCGCTGAACGAGGGCGCACTCACCATCCCCGGCTATACCGCGGAAGGCTGGGGCGTGCGTATCTTCACCGGCTCCGGCTTCCTCGACGCCGACAAGCCGATCCGCGATTACACCAAGAAGGAGCTCCAGGACTTCCTCTACAAGGAGCCGGTCAAGGTGAAGGTCGGCGACATCAACATGACCTATGAGGGCCTGGTGCCCAAGGTGCAGAAGTCGATGTTGTCGAAGGACCGCGAGGCCATGCAGCCGCACATCCGCGCATTCGTGGACCGGGCCGTCACCTTCGCCACCTGCCCCGATTGCGGCGGCACCCGGCTCAGCGAGGGTGCCCGGTCGTCCCGCATCGACGGGGTCAACATCGGGGATGCCTGCGCCATGCAGATCAGCGACCTCGCCGCCTGGGTGCGCAGCATCACCGACCCGTCGGTGGCCCCTCTGCTGACGGCGCTGCAGCACCTGTTCGACTCGTTCACCGAAATCGGCCTGGGCTACCTCTCGCTCGACCGGCCGGCCGGAACTCTCTCCGGCGGTGAGGCGCAGCGCACCAAGCTGATCCGGCACCTCGGCTCCTCGCTCACCGACGTCACCTACGTCTTCGACGAACCGACGATCGGCCTGCACCCGCACGACATCCAGCGGATGAACGAGCTGCTGCTGCGCCTGCGCGATAAGGGCAACACCGTGCTGGTGGTGGAGCACAAGCCGGAGATGATCGCCATTGCCGACCACGTCATCGACCTCGGGCCCGGCGCCGGAACGGCGGGTGGTTCCGTGTGTTACGAGGGCACCCTGGAGGGGCTGCGGGCCAGCGACACCCTCACCGGCCGGCACCTGGACTACCGCGCCCGGGTGAAAGACACCGTGCGCACGGCCAGCGGTGCGTTGGAGATCCGTGGGGCCACCGAGCACAATCTGCAGGATGTCGACGTCGACATCCCTCTCGGCGTCCTCACCGTGATCACCGGCGTGGCCGGCTCGGGCAAGAGCTCCCTCGTGCACGGCTCGATTCCTGGCGGCGCCGGTGTGGTCTCAATCGACCAGGGCGCCATCCGCGGCTCCCGGCGCAGCAACCCGGCCACCTACACGGGCATGCTCGAGCCGATCCGCAAGGCGTTCGCCAAGGCCAACGGGGTCAAGCCGGCCCTGTTCAGCTCCAACTCCGAGGGCGCCTGCCCCAACTGCAACGGCGCCGGGGTGATCTTCACCGACCTCGGCCCCATGGCGACGGTGTCGACCACCTGCGAAGTGTGTGAGGGTAAGCGGTTCGACGCATCCGTGCTGGAGTACACGCTCGGCGGCCTTGATATCAGCGAGGTGCTCGGCATGTCGGTGACCGACGCGGCGGAGTATTTCGGCGCCGGCGAGGCCCGCACCCCCGCCGCACACGCGATCCTCACCCGGATGGTGGACGTGGGGCTCGGCTACCTCAGCCTCGGCCAGCCGCTCACGACGCTCTCCGGCGGCGAGCGCCAACGACTGAAACTGGCCAACCAGATGGGCGAACAGGGCGACATCTACGTTCTGGATGAGCCCACCACCGGCCTGCACCTGGCCGACGTCGAGAATCTGCTCGGCCTGCTCGACCGGCTCGTCGATTCCGGCAAGTCGGTGATCGTCGTGGAGCACCACCAGGCGGTGATGGCGCACGCCGACTGGATCATCGATCTCGGCCCTGGCGCCGGGCGCGACGGCGGGCTGATCGTGTTCGAGGGCACGCCGGCGGCGCTCGTCGCCGACGGCTCCACCCTCACCGGCCAGCACCTCGCGGCTTACGTGGGCGACTGACCCCCGCGGCCGGTGACGCGGGAACCGATCTGCCCCGTCCGGACATTCCTGGGTACAGAGTGTCTGAGGGGAAATGATGAAACGGATCAGCGGTCTCGCAGCGGTGCTGGCGCTCGCTCTCACGGGATGTGCGGCCGGTGCGGCTGCGGCGCCGAGCCCGACGGCCACGGAGTTCCCGATGTTCACCGACGGGCTACTCACCTACGAGCGCGTGGAGCAGCCCGGCGGCGGCTACGTGTCGATGGCGGCGCTGTTCGTGGGGACTCTCACCCTTGAGAACGGATGCCTTCTCGTCGGCGGTGACCCCTTTCTCTTTCCCGCAGACCTCACCACCTGGGACGGCACCACGCTGACCGTGGATGGCCTGGAGTACCAGGTAGGCGACAAATTGGCGGCCGGCGGCGGCGTGCTTCACGACACAGTGCTGCGAGAAGACATCCGTGATCGTTGCGGTGACCGCTCCCCCGTGCTCGTAGGCGGGGTGCAGGAGGAGATTCCGGAGCCGCTCCTCCCGCCAGACCTCCCCACCGACGAGGCATGGGCTGAGCTGCCGGAAAGCCCCTTGTCCGCCCGGCGAGACAGCGTCGGCGCCTGGGTTTACGACAGGTTCGTGATCGTCGGCGGCTGGTCGGACCGGCCATGCCCCGCAGCCGCGGACTGCGACGTCTCCGAGCCCGCCCAGCGAACCGGCGCCAGCTTCAACCCGTACTCCGCCGAGTGGTCGCGCCTCGCCGAGACCCCTGTGCCCGTGAGCGGCCACAACACCGCCGTCGTCAAGGACGACCTGTATGTCCTGACCTCCGATGCCTTCGCGTCGAGCAGCGAACCCACCTTCCTGCGCTACAACGTCACGAAGGACGCCTGGACCTCCTTGCCTGCTCCACCCTCCGCTGGCACCCTGGTTGCGGCCGGCGGGCGGGTGCTCGCCATTCCAGGATCCGACGAGAACGGTGTCACAGTGGATTCGGTTTTCGACCCGGCAACCCAGGCCTGGGCGACGCTACCCGACGACCCGATTGGCCCCAGCTACGACCGTGAGGCCGTGTGGCTGCACGGCACGCTGAAACTCAGTGCGAAGCCCCTGAACAGCTCGGTCGCAGACGGCCCGTCGCGGGTGCGGATGGCCGCTCTGGACGGCTCCCTCGGTACCTGGAGTGCGCTACCGGACAGCGACATCGTAGGGATCGGCTCAGTGGCCGCCGGCGACCGTGTGGTGTTTCCGTTCTATGGAACGCAAGACGGAGGAGAGGTGGGTGCGTGGGACCGGCCGTACGCCAACGGCGGCATTTTTGATCCGGCAGACAACTCATGGAAGGACCTGCCGAAGCTGCCCGCGGGCACCGAACTCGACGAGTACGCTGACGGCCGGCCCCCGCAAGTTGTCGGATACGAGGTGCTGATCGGCGGTCGGCTGTTGCTTGACCCGATGGCCCTCACCTTTACCGAACTCCCGGAGCCGACCTGGGCTCCCCGCAGTCAGGCAACGGTGATCACCGGGCTGGACAGCATCCTGGTCTGGGGCGGAGTGAGCTATGAGGACGACACCGCCGGCACAAATCACGCCGACGGGTACCTTCTCGGCCTCTGATCGGCTATTCTGGCAGGCTCGCCAACGCCGGGCAGGATGAGGCTCACCGTGCAGGACTATCTGGACACCAACCGCGCCAACTGGGATGACCGGGCGGCGGCGCACGCGGCACGCACCGGCCTGGGCTACCAGGTGCAGCGTTACGTGGACGACCGGGCGCTCCTGTCGGATGTCGTGCGTTTCGACCTGGAGCGGCTGGGCGATATCGCGGGACTGCGCACCGTGCACCTGCAGTGCCACATCGGCACCGACACGCTCTCGCTGACCCGGCTCGGCGCCCGCGTCACCGGGCTGGACTTCTCCCCGGTGGCCCTCGCCGAGGCGCGCACCCTGGTGGCCGAAACCGGTGACGATGTCGACTTCGTCGAATCGGATGTCTACGCCGCGCTCTCGGTGCTGGAGCCGGGCAGCTTCGACCTGGTCTACACGGGCATCGGCGCGCTCTGCTGGCTGCCAAGTATCGACCGCTGGGCGGCCGTGGTGGCCGGGCTGCTGGCGCCGGGCGGGCGTTTGCACCTGCGGGAAGGGCATCCGATTCTGTGGTCGATGGACGAACGCCTCGGCGACGACCTGCACCTGCGCTTCCCGTACTTCGAACAGGAAGCGCCGCTGGAGTGGGACGACGACTCCACCTATGTGCCCACGCACCGGCCGATGACCGCCACCAAGACCTACGAGTGGAACCACGGCCTGGGCGAGATCGTGACGGCGCTGCTCGGTGCGGGCCTCACACTGACGATGCTTGTTGAACACGACAGTGTTCCGTGGGAGGCTCTTCCCGGGCAGATGGTGGAACGGGCCGGCGGCGAGTTCGCCCTTGACACGCTGGCCGGTGTGGCGCCGCTGTCTTACACGATCCAGGCGATGAAGCCGCATTGAGGATACTCCAAGGGGTATCTGGCAAGCTAGGCAGTTCATCCTCGACAGCTTCGGCAAGGAGACCTACATGAGCACCATCGACGTGACCGACACCACCTTCGCCGAGACCCTGGCGTCCAACGCCATCGTGCTCGTGGACTTCTGGGCCGACTGGTGCGGCCCGTGCAAGCAGTTCGCGCCGACCTACGCGTCGTCCTCCGAGAAGCACCCGGATGTGACCTTCGCCAAGGTGGACACGGAGGCCGAACAGCAGCTGTCCGCGGCGGCCGGCATCCGCTCGATCCCGACCCTGATGGCCTTCCGTGAGGGCATCCTGGTGTTCTCGCAGCCTGGCGCACTGCCGCCGGCGGCGCTGGAGCAGGTCGTCACCGCGGTCAAGGCCCTCGACATGGAAGACGTGCACCGCAAGGTGGCCGAACAGAAAGAGGCGGCCGCCGTCAAGGCCCAGCAAGCCTAAGAGCCAGCCGGCGCGACCAACGGCGAGGGCTCGCCGGGTCAGCGGCGACCGATCGCCAGGGCACCGATGCCGAGGGTGAAGAGCCCGAGCGCGAAAACCATACCCAGGAATGCCGGCTCGAATCCGGTGACGAACACCGCCACCGAAGCCGTGAACGTCAGCACGGCCACCGCCAGGCACCCCCGACCGAGGTAGCGCATCCACAGACTGAACAGTGGCGAGATCATGGCCTCATTCTGGTGGCCACGGGTGAACCTGGGAAGACTTCGTGCGGTCGAGTGGGCAAACACCCTCAGCTCAGCTAGACCAGAGCCCGGGTACCACGATCACGAGCTTGCACCGTGGGCAGCGATGGCAGGATTCAAGCCCGTCCGCGGTATCCACGCCGTCCTCGGTCATCTCGATGCCGCAGGCCGGGCAGAGCGGGCCGGGCTCGTCGAAGTCGAGCTGCTCATCCATCAGTCCAGTGTGCCGTGTCCCTGGGCGGAGTGTTATTCCAGCGCCCCTACCAGCACGAGCGCGCGCAGAGTGGACTGTTCCGGCCAGGTGCCGGCGAGCACCTCGTGGGTGGTCGAGTCCGCGGCCTGGTTCGCCAGCGCGTCGACGTCTCCCAGCACGCGGGCCACGACGACCCGCAGCGGACCGGCCTCCACGATCGTGGCTCCGTCGACCTGACGGATGCTGATGTCGGCCACCGCGGGCGGGGTCACGGCCGGACCACCCGGCGCTCCACTGCCGGCGACCACGGCGGTGGGTTCGCGCAGGACCATTACGCCGTCGATCTCGATCTGCAACTCGGCCTGGCGGCCTCCGGTCAGGGCGGCCGTCGCGACGGCGGCGAGGTACGCCGGGTCGCCGGTGGCGTCGTAGACCCAACGCTTGCCGAGTACCGAGTGCTGCGTGGTGGTGATGAGTGCGGCTTCGGCGCCGGCCAGCGGGGCGTCCCGGTAGGTGACGGGCACCTGCAGCACCGGGCCGTCGCCGGCCCGGAGGAGGATGGTCTCGATGCCGACCCGGCCCTCAGGGTCGTCGAAGCGATAGGCCGCGACGTTCGTGAACAGCGCGGCCGGGTCGCCCAGGAACCAGGGCTGCGTGGGAGCCCAGGCTGTGAGCATCTCGATCTTCGTGGGCGTGATTTCGGCAGCGTAGAGGAGGGCCATGCCTCCGATACTACGGGCGCTGCCTGTTCAGTCGGCTGGCCGGAGCGCGGACTGCACGATCATGACGCCCGCACCCCACTGGTCGTCGAAGAACCTCTGGATCGACCCGTCGTCGTAGATCACATCGAGCACAAGGTAGCCGTTCTCAGGTCCATCGCCCAGGATCGTGATCTTGGACCAATCCCCGTTCGCTGCGTGGTCATAGTCGGCAGCATGGAGTTCATCCTGCCGTTGCAGCAGAACGGCCTCGTCGGTCGGGCCGGGGGTGTCCTCGTCGAGGAGACGCGGGTCCTGCGCCGGGTATGGGTCGCCGCGTGTGGCCGGGATCGCCGGCTGGGTGAGCCTGAACACGCCGCCGTCCCAGATGCCGGTGACGGCATACATTCCCGAGGTCACCCCGGATATCGTTTCGGCGCCCTCGACATCCGCCCAGTCCCAGCCCGTCACCACCGGACCGCCGCACTGCGGTGGGAGGGATGCGTCGACCGCGCCGAAGCAGACCGTGGGCTGCCCGCCCTCCTCCTGCAAGACGGTGGCCCGACCGGTGAGCTCGTCGACAGAGGTCGGCCGTGGCAGCTCACCCGGCGCTGCGCCCTCAGTGTGGGTGCCCTCTGCGCTGGTGCCCACATCCCGCAGCGCAGATTCCACGGCCACCACGCCCTCGCCCCACTGGTCGTCGAAGAACTTCTGGATCGACCCGTCGTCGTAGATCACGGATACCCAGAGGTACCCGTTCTCGAGCCCGTCACCGAGGATGAGCGTCTCGGACCAGTCGGTGATCTGAGCCGGGTAGTACTCGGCCGTGTGCAGGCGCTCCTGCAGGTCGAGCAGGGTGCTGTCGTCGCTCGGGCCGACGTTGGCCGGGTCGTGGCGGGGGTCGAACTGGGCCAGCGGGTCGTAGAGCGACAGCGGAATCGGCGGCCCGGTCACTGTGAACGCGCTGGCGTCCCAGGTGCCGGTGATCGCGTAGCTGCCCCAGGTGACCCCGGAGGCGGTCTCGGCCTGTTCAGCAACAGCCCAGTCCCAGCCGAGGATCGGCGGGCCTCCGCACAGGGGCGGGTACGAGTCGGCGACTGCGCCCAGGCAGAGTTGGGGGTCTTCGCCGTCTTTCTGCAGCACCGTGGCCTGGGCGAGAACCTCGCCGTCGGCGGCCGGGCGGGGAAACTCGCCGGGGGCCGCGGTTGCTCCGGCTCCGGGCCCCGCGCTGCCCGCGCAGCCGGCCAGGGCGAGCAGACCGGCTGCGCAGAGGAGACGACCGAGGGTTCTCATGTGCGCAGTGTGACAGCAGCGGGTCGCGGGCACCAGCATCCGGGATCGCCTATTGTCGATAAATGACTTTCAACGATGACGCCAAGTACTCCGGCCGTGGGGTGCGCAAATCCGGTCGGCGCACCGGCCTCGCTGTCGGAGGCGGAGGCCTGGGCCTCGTCGCCATCGTGTTGCTCTCCCAGCTGCTCGGGGTAGACCTCACCGGCCTGCTCGGAGGCGGCACGAGCGGCACCAGCAGCCAGAGCGAAAGCACAGCGCTCACGAATTGCGACACCGGCGCCGACGCCAACGCCGATGCGGAGTGCCGGGTGGGCTTCAGCTACGACCTGCTCGACTCCTATTGGACCCAGCAGGCGCCGGCCATGGGCATCGACTACGCCTCCCCCATGATCCAGCTGTTCACCGAATCGGTCGACACCGGATGCGGCGCGGCAACGAGCGCCGTCGGCCCGTTCTACTGCCCGCCCGACCAGCAGATCTACCTCGACATCGCGTTCTACGACGAACTGCGCACCCAGTTCGACGCCACGGCGGGTCCGCTCTCCCAGCTCTATGTCGTGGGGCACGAGTGGGGCCACCACATCCAGAACCTCGCCGGCACGTTCGACACCGCCGACACCTCGCAGACCGGCCCCACCTCCGACTCGGTGCGCCTCGAGGTGCAGGCCGACTGCTTCGCCGGTGCATGGCTGGGCTCCGCGACCGAGACCACGGATGCTGACGGCGTCCCGTTGCTCGAACCGATCACCGACGGCCAGATCGCGGATGCGCTCAACGCGGCGTCCGCCATCGGCGACGACCGTATCCAGGAGAAGACCCAGGGTCAGGTGAGTCCGGAGACCTGGACGCACGGGTCGAGCGAACAGCGCCAGAAGTGGTTCACAGCGGGGTACACAAACGGTGCGGAGGCCTGCGACACCTTCGCGGCCGCCGACGCCGAACTGTAGCGGGCCGGGCTACTTCGGCTCGGTGAGGTCGACCACACGACCCTTGGCATCCGCCTTGACGATCTCGATGCCCTTGATGGCGTCCGCCTTGGTCTGGTAGCTCTCCGAGGTCATCAGCACCTGGCCGTTGTGGGCCTTGAGCTTGAAGACGTACCCACCGGATCGGTCTGCAGTCAATTCATACTTGCCGGACATGACACGCTCTCTTCGTCGAGATGGAACTCCGCCGGCTACGAGGCCGGTGGCGCAACCTTACCGCGGTGGGCTGTGGGGGAACCGTCGTCGGGCTCCCGCGGCAGGCCGAGAGCCGGCAGCAGCACCCCGTCGATGAGCGAGATGAGGAAGTCGCGGTCGACGGGCTTGCGTTCGATGAGGGTGCGGTACGCGGCCATCGACGGCGTGACCAGGCAGAGGGTGTCGATGTCGCACTGCGGCGAGATCTCGCCGCGGTCGATGGCGCGCTGCATGAGGAATCGGTTCGCCGTGGCCCGCGGTTTGGCGATGACGTCATTCGCGGCGTCGGCGAGCTCGGGAGCGGCCGAGAGCATCGACATCAGCCCGGCCATGATTTGCATCTTCTTCTCGGCGTCGTGGATGGAGCGCGGCTTGATCATCGCCACCAGGTCACCGCGCAGCGTTCCGGTGTCCGGCAGCCGGTCCAGGTCGAGGTCGCCCTGCTTCATGCAGGCGACGGCGTCGATGACGAGTTCGTTCTTGGACGGCCAGCGGCGATACAGCGTGGCCTTACCGGCCTTCGCCCGGGTCGCGACCATGTCGATGGTCATGCCGTCGAAGCCGGTCTCGGCGAGCACCTCGAGGGCCGCGGCGAGGATCTCCGGGTCGCGGGTGTGGTCGCGTTTGCGGCCGAGCTTGGTTTCCGCGGCAACAGGTTCGACCTGGGTCATTGCGTCGATCTCCTTGTCTGTATACCGGCGTACTGAGTATCGTCGATCGCCTTGGGCAGACCCTGTGTGCAGGGACCCTGTACGACTCCACATGTTACCGGGGCGTAAATTCAGGAACTGTTAAGATCCGGAACTCCACAGTATCGTATATAGTCGCGTTTATGCCTAAAACGATTCCCGCTCCGTCGACAGCGTCGAGCACCCCAGTACCCCACTCCCGCCGGTGGTGGACCCTGAGCGTTGTGGCCCTCGCCCAACTCATGGTCGTGCTCGACTCCACCGTCGTGAACATCGCCCTCCCCTCCGCCCAGGCCGACCTCGGCTTCTCCAACGGCGACCGCCAGTGGATCGTCACCGCATACTCCCTCGCGTTCGCCAGCCTGCTGCTGCTCGGCGGCCGGCTCTCCGACCTCATCGGCCGCAAGCGCACCTTCATCATCGGCCTGATCGGCTTCGCCATCGCCTCTGCCCTCGGCGGCGCGGCCGGCACCTTCGGCTGGCTCGTCGCGGCCCGCGCCCTGCAGGGCGCGTTCGGCGCACTGCTGGCCCCCACCGCCCTGGCCGTGCTCACCACCACGTTCACCATTCCCAAGGAGCGCGCCCGCGCGTTCGGTGTCTTCGGCGCGATCGCCGGTGCAGGCGGTGCCGTGGGCCTGCTGCTCGGTGGCTACCTCACCGAATACTTCGACTGGCGCTGGAACCTCTACATCAACGTCTTCATCGCCATCATCGCCGTCATCGGTGCTGCGATCTTCGTCGACCACCTTCAGCGCACGGGCCCGCGCCCCAAGCTCGACATCCCCGGCACCATCCTGGTGTCGGCCGCGCTCTTCGGCCTGGTCTACGGCTTCTCCAACGCCGAGACGGATGGCTGGGACTCGCCGCTCACCTGGGGCATGCTCGCGGGGGCCGTGGTGCTGCTCGTCGGCTTCGTGCTCTGGCAGCGCAAGGCCGCACATCCACTGCTGCCGCTGGCGATCGTGCTCGACCGCAACCGCGGTGCCGCCTACCTCTCGGTGATGATCGCCGGTGCGGGCATGTTCGGCATCTTCCTGTTCGTCACCTACTACCTGCAGACCTCGCTCGGCTTCACGCCCATGCAGACCGGGTTCTCGTTCCTGCCGATGATCGCCATGCTCGTGCTCGCCGCGCAGCTGTCGACCAACATCTTCGTACCCAGGTTCGGGCCGAAGATCATGGTGCCGTTCGGCATGGCCCTGGGCGCGATCGGCATGATCCTGCTCACCAACCTCAACCTGGACAGCACCTACGCGGCCAACGTGCTGCCGCCGCTGATGATCCTCGGCTTCGCCATGGGCTCGATCATGCCCGCCTCGATGCAGACCGCCACCCTTGGCGTGGACCGGCAGTTCGCCGGTGTCGCCTCGGCGATGGTGAACACCAGCCAGCAGGTCGGTGGCTCGATCGGCACCGCCCTCCTGAACACCCTGGCGGCCACCGCAGCGGCCGACTACGTGGCGTCGCATCTGCCCGCAACGGCTGAGGTGGCCGCACAGGCCGCGGTGAACAGCTACGCGGTCGCCTACTGGTGGGGTGCCGGCTTCTTCGCCGTCGGTGGCATCATCGCGGCACTGCTGTTCCGCCGGATGGGCCACGGCCTGTCGCTGTCGAACGCGCACCTGGCCGCCGACGCCGAGCCGGTGGTGGCGCACTAGGTTCGAACGGACTCCAGCGGGGGGACGGATGCCGGCTCGATCGCGGCATCCGTCTTCTCGGAGCGCACGAAGGCGATGCCGATGAGGATCAGCAGCCCGCCGAACAGCTGCGGAATCGTGAGCTGCTCGCCGAGCAGCAGCCAGGCGTAGAAGGTGGCGGCGACGACCTCGAGCAGGCCGACGAAGGAGGCCAGCCGGGAGCCGAGCATCTCGCTGGCGGCGATGCTGGTGGAGTAGGCGATGGCCGTGGCCACCACGCCGATGACCAGCAACGGCACCCACCAGGAGACCGGGGCGCCGAACATCGGCACATCGCGGGTGGAGGTTGTGAAGGGCACCAGGCCAGTCAGCCCGATCAGACCGAGCAGCAGACCACCGAGCAGCAGGCCGAAGCCGGCCAGCGCCACAGCGGGCAGCCCGTCACTGGGCTGCGCCGCCACCAGGTAGTAGATGGCGCAGCCCACCATGGCCGCCAGGGCCAGCGTGAGGCCGAACGCGTCGAACCGGGCCGCTCCGCCCGGCGAGACCACGAGGATCAGGCCGCACAGGGCCACCACCGAGCCGATCAGCACGACAAGCTTCGGCATCCGTCGCGTGCGTGCCCAGGCCCAGCCGACGAGCAGAAGCGGGGCCATGTACTCGATGAGCACCGCGGTGCCCACCGGGATGCGCTCGATCGCGGCGAAGTAGACCAGCTGCGTACCGGCGACACCGATGAGGGCCATCGCGAACACTCGCCAGCGGGCCCGCCAGAGGGCGGACCAGCGTCCGCGCAGCGACATGATCGCCACAGGTGCCAGCACAATGCCGCCGATCAGCACCCGCACGGTGACAGCGGCGGCAGGGCTCCAGCCGCTCTCGAGGAGGGGCTTGGCGAGGGCGCCGGAGAGGCCGAAGGTGGCCGCGGCAATGACCGCGATGACCAGGCCGAGTGAGGTGGACGAGCGAGTCATGATGCTCCAGGCCGGCGGGCGTTTCGATGGGCTTGTGTGATAACTAATCACGAAGATAGTCTGGTCGGAAGTAAGGAGTCAATTTGCATTTTGCCCCTGACACCGAAGCAAGTCTGGCGTTCACCGTCGACCTCGCGAATACAGTCGCCGGCGCCACGAAAAGCGGCATCGACGAACTCGTCACACCCGCCCAGCTGGCGGCGCTTTTTGTGGCGCACCGGTTCTCCGGACGCCTCGACCAGACCGAGGCGGAGTTGGCCGAGGTACGCGAAACCCGGCAGCTGCTGCGCCGCATCTGGACGATGGACCGCGATGACGCGGCGCTCGACGTGAACACCATGCTGCTCTCCGCCCTCGCCCGGCCCCGGCTCATGCGCCACGACGGCCTCGACTGGCACCTGCACGCCACCGACCCGGATGCGCCGCTGGCCGAACGGATCCGAGTGGAGGTGGGCCTGGCCCTGGTCGACGTGATCCGCACCGACGAGACCGGCCGGCTGCGCGCCTGCGCGGCGGAGGACTGCGACGGTCTGCTGGCGGACCTCTCCCGCAACGGATCCAAGCGGTTCTGCAGCATCCGCTGCGGCAACCGCATGAACATGATCGCGTTCCGGCAGCGGGCCGCCGGGGCAACCGTCAGTGCGGCCGGCGCAGGAACAACTGGCGCAGGGCGCGGATGATCAACACGAAACCGACCAGGCCCACGGTCGCGCCGAGGAAGGCGTAGAGCCGCACCCCGGAGACCAGGTCCGGTCCGGTGTCGGACACCACAAGCACAACACCGAGGCTCACGGCGGCGATGGCGATCAGCGCCCCCACCGTCTCGATCACGACGGAGCCCAGCCACCAGCGGTCGTCCGGCTCGGAAAACGCCCGGATCCGCAGGCTGAAGGTGCCCTTTTCCAGGGCAGCGCTGATGCTCTCCAACCGCCGGGGCAGCCGGCGCACCGTGGTGCGCAGCACGGCGGCCTGCGCCTGCGCCGAGCCGAGGAACAACCGCGGGGTGACCAACCGGCGCAGGAAGTGCGGCACCCGCTCGAATGCCGTGGCCACCATGTCGAAGTCGGGGTCGAGGATCGCCAGGCAGCGCTCGAGCGTGGTGAGCGAGCGGAGCGCCAGGCCCAGGGTGGAGGGGATGGCCAGGTGGTGTTCCCGCACGGTGTCGAGCATCGCCGCGAAGATCGATCCCTCCCCTTCCGCGCTGTGCCTGGCGAGCGTGAGCATCCGGCCCAGGTCGCGTTGCAACCCCTTGATATCGGCGTCCGGCGGCGCGTCGACCACGAGCAGCAGGGCATCCGTCGTGGCGACGTCATCGTCGTTGGCCGCCGCCAGCAGCAGCGTCACGAGTCCCTCCCGCATGCTGCGCTCGAGCACGCCGACGTTTCCGAAGTCGATCATGCCCAGCCGCCCGTCGTCGCGCAGCATGAGGTTGCCCGGGTGCAGGTCGCCGTGGAAGATCCCCGTCACGATCACCTGTTCGAGCACGGCATCGAGCAGGGCCGCGGCGAGCGCCGCCCGTTCCTCCGGCCACAGGTCGTCCAGACGCGCGGCCGCCGCGTTCAGCGGCACCCCGTCGACGAGGTCCATGGTGAGCAGCCGCCGGGTGCTCGCCGCGGCATACACCCGCGGCACGACGAGTACCTCGGCCGCGGCCGAGGAGGCGACCACGCTGCCGATCTGCTGCGTGCTGGCGAACTCCACCCGGTAGTCCAGCTCGTTGCGCAGCGACTTGGCGAAGCCCTCGGCCAGGTTCACCACCCCGAATTCACTCCCCCAGGTGGTCTGGTTCTCGATGCGCTGCGCGAGTCGCACAATGATGTCGATGTCAGCGGCGACCTGCGCGGCGGCAGCGGGTCGTTGCACCTTGAGCACCACCCGGGTGCCGTCGAGCAGCGTTCCCGCGTGCACCTGCGCCACGGATGCCGCCGCGAGCGGTTCCTCGTCCACCGACGCGAACACGGTGTCGAGCGGACCACCGATCTCCGCCTCGATCACGCTGCGGATGGCCGGCCACGGCAGCGTCGTCGCCCGCGACTGCAGCGAAGCGAGGGCCGTCATGTAGCTGTGCGGCAGCAGGTCCCGACGGGTGGACAACAGCTGGCCGAGCTTGACGAAGGTGACCCCGGCGTCGTTGATCGCCGACACCAGCGCCTCCGGCGCCCGGCCGCTCGCGCCTTGCTCCCGCGAGGCGGCACCGGGCCGTTCGCGCACGATCCAGCCGATCCCGTGCCTGGAGAGCAGGGTGAGGATCTGCAGGTAGCGCTTGGTGCGGCGCCGCCGGTGCAGTGCGGCCCGGAACGCATCGATCGGGTTGGCCGCCGTGGTGGGCCAGAGCGCCTCGGTGGCCACCAGGAGTGCCATGCCGAACGCGAAGACCCAGCCGAACGCCAGCGCGACGAACAGCCCCACCACGAGCACGGGCGCCTTGAGGCCGCCGTCCGCGGCGATGAGCCGCGCCTGACTGGCGGTGAAGTACGCGAACGGCCAGCAGCCCACGAACACCAGCACGGCCACGACGGTGGTGCGCAGCCATCCCACCGTGGTGCCGAGCAGGGATCGGGTGGCGAAGCCGATGGCGGCGGCATAGCCGAGAGCGATCAGACCCAGCACGATCCACGTCCAGAACGAATCGAACACCGGATGCCCCACAATCTGTCGCTTTGGCGCACAGGGTAGCGCGGGCCGGATGAACAGGCAGCGCTGACTAGTCTGAACTCACCCCTACCCGCCCGAAGGAGACCCACGTGCTCGAGGGCGCTCTGCGCACCGAACTCGACGACGGGCGCGTGATGTCGCTCACCGCCGGCCAGAGTTACACGGTCTCCACCGGCATGGAAGCTCACCGCTCGAGCACCGAGACCGGCGCCAGGCTGTTCATCGTCGACTGACTCTGGCTCACCCTCGACGCGGCCGGGCAGATCTCCGGAGAGGGACCGTCAGCCCCGCCGGAGTGAGCGCAGCCGGGGCGGGTGCCGCCGCCCGGGTGTGTCCGGCCAATGCCGTGAACGCGGCGGCGGCCCCGGGGTTGTCGGCGGGGAACTCGCTGCGGAACCGGCGCGTGGCCACGCCGGCCTCATAGGACGCGAACTCGATGTCGAACCCGGCACCCAGCTGCACGGCCAGGCGCAGGGCGAGGGCGACGCCATCCGCCGTGAAGGCGCTCGCCAGGTCTGCACTGCGCCAGTCGAAGTCGGCGTCGAGGGAGTCGTAGTAGCCGATCTCCCACCGGATCAGATCGGTCACCAGCGCGGGGTCGAGGCCGGTGTCCGCGTAGGCGACCGGATGCGGGAACCACAGCACCGAGCCGGCGTAGTCGGGGAAGAGGCGCACGACGCTGTCCGCACCGAAAACGGCTCGTCCGTGCGATCCCCGATTCAGCCCCCTGTGCGGCATGGTCGCGCTCTCTCCGTTGTCTTTTCGGACCTCGCGCTCGAAGCCCCCCACTGCCTAGAATTTCAGGTGATCGCCGTCATTGCAATTTGGGCGGCTCCCGGTCGCTACGATTCTGCTATGACGGACGCGAACGACCTCGCCGGTGACGACAACGGCGCCCACGTGGGCGCCCCGGAGGCGGAGACCCGGAGCGGCCGGGTGCGCGGCAGCTGGCGCGGCAGCTCCGCCGCGTTCCTGGGCATTCCGTTCGCGGCCCCGCCGGTGGGCGAGCTCAGGTTCCTCGCGCCGGCGCCCGTCACCCCTTGGTCCGGGGTACGCGACGCGCTCGCCTATGGGCCGACCCCGCAGCGGCGCCAGCTCGCCGAGGTGACGACGATTCCGGAGCCCTCGATTCCCGGCGACGGCATCCTCAACCTCAACGTGTTCACCCCGGCGCCGGGCGCGACGGAGGCCGGACTGCCGGTCCTGGTCTGGATCCACGGCGGCGGCTACTCTGCGGGCTCTCCCGCGAGCCCCTGGTACGACGGCGCCTCGTTCAACCGGGACGGTGTCGTGGTCGTGACGATCTCCTACCGCCTGGGCTTCGAGGGCTTCGGCTGGATCGACGGCGCCCCGCTGAACCGCGGCATCCTCGACCAGATCGCCGCCCTGCAGTGGGTGCAGGACAACATCCGCGCCTTCGGCGGCGACCCCGAGCGGGTGACGATCGGCGGCCAGTCCGCGGGAGCCGGCAGCGCGTTGGTGCTGCTGGCCTCACCGCGCGCGCACGGGCTGTTCGGCGGTGTCATCGCGCAGTCCGCACCGGTCTACGGAATCGACCGGGCCGACGCGGAGGCGATCGGGCGACGTTTCGCCGCGACGCTGGGCGTCACACTCGACCTCGCCGGCTGGCAGCCGGTGCCTGCCGAGGCGATCCTCGACGCCGAGCCGGGCGCAACACTGCAGGGCGGCGGCATCCTCAACCCCACCATGCCGCTCGGTGAGCTCGTCACGGTCGCAGACGATCCGGATGCCGACATCACCGGCATCCCGTTCGCCCCGGTCATCGACGGCGACGTGGTCGTGGCCCTGGGCCCGGCGATCGCCGCCGGCCCTGCCACCGGCGTGCCGCTGTTGGTCGGCTCGACGGCGCATGAGTTCGCCTTCCCGTCTCCCGACGGTCTCGACGCCGTCGCGGCCGCTCTCGTGCACGCCGGCGTCTCACCGGTCGGGGTCGCCGCGTTCCGCGGGGCGGTGTCGATAATCGGGGAATCCTTTGCGCGCGGCCAGCTCTCGACGTCGGCGCTGTTCCGGCTGCCTGCCCTGCGCACCGCCCGGCTGCGCGCCGCACACGGTGCCGGCGGAAACACCTGGCTCTATGACTTCGCCTTCAGGGCGCCGGTCACCACGGTCGCCGGCCACTGCATCGATCTGCCGTTCGCCTGGGACCTCCTCGACGCGCCGGGGGTGCCCGACTCCGTCGGCACCGACCTGCCGCAGGCACTGGCCGACACCATGCACGCCGCCTGGGTGCGCTTCATCAGCCACGGAGACGCCGCCTGGCCGGCGGCCGGCACACAAGCCAGCTCAGGGCAGGCACACGGTGCCATGCGATTCGATGTCCGGTCGGGCTACGATCCCGATGCTTATGCCGTCGAAGCGGCGCTGGCGCCCTAGCGGCCGCTGGTACTGACCACGGGGGTGTCTGCGCAGGAGGAGGTGCGCGCCTCGACGACTCGGCGGTCATCCGCCGCCAGGGCCGCCGCCACCGCGGTATAGCCGTTCATAGCGGTCAGGCCGTCGTCGGACACCGTGATGCCCGTGGCCATCAGCGCATAGCTGCCGTCGCGGTTCTCGGTGACCTGCAGCCCGTTCAGTTCGAGGCCGCCCTCCACCTCGAGGCAGCCGACCCCGGTGCCGTAGCCGCGCAGGTTCTGCATGTCGAAGGCATACGGCCGGGCATCAACCCCGATCGGGGTGACGAAGGCGCACTCCACGAACGCGTACAGGTCGGCGCCCCTGCCGTCGTCGAGCACGGTGACGACAACACCGTTGTGCAGCTGCGCCGTCCAGCCGCTGTGCGAGTTGGGGCCGGCCAGGCCGTCGGCGAGGGTGATGGTGGCGCCGGATGCCGTGGTGATGCCGTACTCGAACGGCACAGTGGCCTCCGAGTACCACTCGGTGTCGTTCTCGCCGTCGCCGTCGATATCGGCGATCTCGGCGGTGACAGCGCCGTCGGGTACCGTGCCGGAGTTCGCCGGGCAGCCGGTCGGCTCCGCGGTGGGTGCCGGCGTCGGCGCCTGGGTCGCGGCGGCGTCCGCCGAGTTGCCCAGTTGCGCCGTCGCCGACGCGTTGCCGTTCGTGGCGCCGGCACCGGAGCATCCGCTCAGGACGAGCGCTAGGAGAATGACAACAACGGACGACCGACCTACGATCCTGGCTGTGGCGTGAACGGTTGACATCAGCCTGATGCTACCCACGTTGGCTGGGCGCCCTCCGTGATTACTGCCCGCTTTCGGAGGCGATTGCCAGCGAGCGCCGCGCACCACGCCGTCACCCCGCCGCCGCCCTGTCGTCGGCGGCGCGTGTTACCGTGCCCGCATGAAGCAGAAAGAGCTCTTCCTCCAGGCGGATGCCGCGTTGCGCTCCGTCATCGACCGGATCACGCCAGACCAGCTCGACCGGCCCGCGCCGGCCGAGTGGTCGAGAACGCCCAACCCCACCGTCCGGGACATCCTGGCCGCTCATGCCCGCGACGAGGCCTGGGTGCCTGATGTGCTGCACGGACGCACGATCGACGACGCCGGCGACAGCTACAACGGCGACCTGCTCGGCGACGACCCGGTCGCGGCCTACGACAGGCTGAACGACCTCGCCACCGCGGCCGTGAACGAGGATCTCGACCCGGACGCGATCGTGCACCTGAGCTACGGGGACTTCCCGGTGCAGGACTACCTGGAGCACACCAGCACCTACCGGGCCTTCCAGGCCTGGTCGATCGCCCGGCAGCTCGGCTGGGACTATTCGCTGCCGGCGCCGCTGGTGGAGATCCTCTGGGAGGTGATCGGTCCACAGATCGACGGCTTCCGGGCCATGGGTGTCTTCCCGCCCGCGATCGAGGCGCCGGCCGACGCCGACAGCGAGACTCTGTTGCTCTGCCGGGTCGGTTACTGGGCGCCGATGGGCTGACGCGCCCGGTCGGCGAGGGTGACCGTCACGACGAAAACGCACAGGGCAGCGACGATGACGACGACAACGGTCACCCCGACCGCCGCGGCGAGCAACGGAACCAGCAGCACGAGACCCGCGGTCGGCAGGATCACGACCGGCCGGATCTGCGACCTGGAGACCAGCACGGCGTGCACCGCCCAGAGCAGAACCAGGAAGACCCCCACCGGGATGGCCACGGCATAGCCGAGCGCCACCGGAGCCACGTCGAGGTGATGCCCGGCCTCGGCCACCGCCACCTCGAGCCCGGCGCCGAGGGCGGCGAGGGACGCGAACACGAAGTAGTGCCCATAGCCCCAGAGATAGGAGCGGCTGCGTTTGTCGGCGAGCCCCTCCCCCGCCGGTTCAAGGAAGTACAACCACCAGAGCGCGAACAGGGTCACCAGCGACGCGGCCGACACGAGCACCAGGTCGCCGCTCACGCCGGCCTCGCCCAGCGCATCCTGCACGCCGGCGGTGGCCGCCAGCACGCTCTCACCAAGCAGGATGATGGTGAACAGGCCGTAGCGCTCGCTGATGTGATGCGGATGCCAGAACGTCGCGCCGGTGCGCTCCGCCCACACCGGCACGGCGAGGTCGAGGGCGGCGAGCACGACGAACAAGGCCACGCCGAGGTCCGCCGGCAAGGCCAGACGGGCCAGCCAGCCGATCTGCACCAGGCTCACCCCCGCCGCGTACCGCCAGGCCGTCGCCCGGCTGGCCGGATGCTCGAAGCCGGCCCGCAGCCACTGGGCCACCAGGCCGATCCGCATGATGAGGTAGCCCACCGTGATGGCGCGGAAGTCCTGCTCGGCGAACGCGCCCGGCACGCCAGCGGCGAGCACGAGCACCCCGCCCATCTGCAGCATGGTGAGCAGCCGGTACGGCACGTCGTTGGTGTCGTAGGCAGACGCGAACCAGGTGAAGTTCATCCAGGCCCACCAGATGGCGAAGAACACCATCAGGAACGGGCCGATCTCCTCCAGACCGTGGCCGCCCTCGATGCCGTGTGCGAGCTCCACCACGAGCTGGGCCACCGCCACCACGAAGGTGAGGTCGAAAAGCAGCTCGAGTGGGCTAGCCACCCGGTGCGCCTCGTCTGTGTCCCGCGCCCGCATGGGCCGGTGGATTCTGAAGCCGCCCGCATCCGTCATGCGCACAGCCTAGGGCGAGAGGGAGCCTACGAACGCACGAGCCTGGCGATCGCGTCGCCGGCTTCCTTGAGCTTGAGTTGCGCCTCGTCGCCGCCGGTCGCGACGGCGTCGACGACGCAGTGGCTGAGGTGGTCGTTGAGCAGGCCGAGGGCCACCGATTGCAGCGCACTGGTCATGGCCGAGACCTGAGTGAGGATGTCGATGCAGTACTTGTCGTCGGTGACCATGCCCTGCAGGCCGCGCGCCTGGCCCTCGATGCGGCGCAGGCGCTTGAGGTAGTCGTCCTTGTTGGAGATATAGCCGTGCGGGCCGTCGTGGGAGTGGTCAGCGGGGTGGTCTGCGGTCGTCATGGTGCGCTCCTGGCTGTCGGGACCCTATACCCCCTCACGGTATCACGAATGTACGCTAGAGTACCCGGAGGGGGTATCCCCGACGGCTCACCAGCACAGCGACTCACCAGCAGAGAAGGTTCGCATCATGGCTCCCATCAGCACCGACTACCTCGTCACCGGAATGACCTGCGGCCACTGCGTCGCCAGCGTCATCGAGGAGGTGTCCCTGGTGCCGGGGGTCAGCGCCGTCACCGTCGACCTCGTGGCCGGCGCCACCAGCACCGTGCACGTCACCAGCGCCGCGGCCCCCGGGGTCGCCGACATCCGCGCCGCCATCGACGAAGCCGGCTACCAGCTGCAGGGGCCGGCCGCGTGAGCGAGCCCGTCGACCTCCTGGTCGGCGGCATGACCTGCGCGTCCTGCGCCGCCCGCATCGAGAAGAAACTCAACCGGCTGCCCGGCGTCGAGGCCACCGTGAACTACGCCACCGACAAGGCCACAGTGCGGCTGCCGGAGGGCACCAGCATCGACGACGCCATCGCCACCATCGTGGCCACCGGCTACACCGCCAGGCTGCCCGCGCCGCCCGCCGCCGCACCGGCAGCCGCCGCCGTTGAGTTGGATGCCGACACACTGGCGCTCCGCCAGCGACTGCTGGTCTCGAGCGCACTGGCGATCCCGGTGACCCTGCTCTCGATGGTGCCGGCCCTGCAGTTCACCGACTGGCAGTGGCTCGCCCTCACCCTCGCGGCACCGGTGGCCGTCTGGGGCGCGTGGCCGTTTCACCGGGCGGCCTGGCTGAATGCCCGGCACGGCGCCGCCAGCATGGACACCCTGATCAGCGTCGGCGTGCTCGCGGCGTTCGGCTGGTCGCTCTATGCCCTGTTCCTCGGCGACGCCGGTCAGGCCGGCATGACCATGCAGCTGGACTTCAGCATGGCATCCTCCGGATCCTCCGAGATCTACCTCGAGGTCGCGGCCGCCGTGACCGTGTTCATCCTCGCCGGCCGCTACTTCGAGGCCCGTGCCAAGACCCGGTCTGGCGCGGCCCTCGAGGCGCTGCTGAACCTGGGCGCCAAAAACGTGGCCGTGCTCCGCGGCGGCGCGGAAGCGCGCATCCCGATCGGCGAGCTGATGGTGGGCGACCTGTTCGTGGTGCGCCCGGGCGAGAAGATCGCCACCGACGGTGTGGTCGTGGACGGCGCCTCGGCCATCGACACCAGCCTGCTCACCGGCGAGCCCGTTCCCGTCGAGGTGGGCCAGGGCGACACCGTGGTGGGCGCCACCGTCAATGCCGGCGGCCGGCTCACCGTGCGCGCCACCCGGGTGGGCACCGACACCGAGCTGGCCCGCATCGGCCGGCTGGTGGAGCAGGCGCAATCGGGCAAGGCACCAGTGCAGCGGCTCGCCGACAGGGTCTCCGCCGTGTTCGTGCCCATCGTCTTCGTCATCGCTCTGGTCACCCTCGGCACCTGGCTGATGCTCGGCGCCAGCGCCGAGCAGGCCTTCACCGCGGCCGTGGCCACCCTCATCATCGCCTGCCCGTGCGCGCTGGGCCTGGCCACGCCCACGGCCCTGCTCGTGGGCACCGGCCGCGGCGCGCAGCTGGGCATCCTCCTGCGCGGCCCGCAGGTGCTGGAGTCCACCCGCCAGGTGGACACCATCGTGCTCGACAAGACCGGCACCGTGACCACGGGGCGGATGGCGCTGCTCGGCGTGCACACCACGGCCGGCCTGCCCGAGGACGAACTTCTGCGACTGGCCGGCGCGGCCGAGGCCGGGTCGGAGCATCCGATCGGCCTGGCCATCACGAACGGTGCGGCCGACCGGGTCGGCCGGCTGCCTGCCGCCACGGCGTTCGCCTCGGCGCAGGGTTTCGGCGTGCAGGCCAGCGTCGACGGCCACCTGGTGCTCGTGGGCCGGCCGCGCTGGCTGGCCGAGGCCTGGCAGGTCGAGCTGCCCGGTGACCTGCGCGCCGCCCTCGACGCCACCGAGGCGCGCGGCCAGACCGCCGTGGCCGTGGCCTGGGACGGCGTGGCGCGGGGTATCCTCACCGTGGCCGACGAGGTCAAGCCCACGAGCGCCGCTGCCGTGGCGCGGCTGGTGGCCCTCGGCCTCACCCCGGTGCTGCTCACCGGCGACAACCCCGCCGCTGCCCGCGCCGTGGCCGATCAGGTGGGCATCCCCGAGGTCTTCGCGGGGGTGCTGCCCGCCGAGAAGGTGGAGCGGGTGCGCGCGCTGCAGGCCGCCGGTCATGTGGTGGCGATGGTGGGCGACGGAGTCAACGACGCCGCGGCGCTGGCGGCCGCCGACCTCGGCATCGCCATGGGCACGGGCACCGACGTGGCCATCGAGGCCAGCGACATCACTCTCGTGCGCGCCGACCTGCTCGCCGTCGTCGACGCCATCCGGTTGTCGCGGCGAACACTGGCCACCATCAAGGCCAACCTGTTCTGGGCGTTCGCTTACAACGTGGCCGCGATCCCGCTCGCGGCGCTCGGCCTGCTCAACCCGCTCATCGCGGGCGCGGCCATGGCGCTCTCGTCGGCGTTCGTGGTGAGCAACAGCCTGCGCCTGCGCGGCTTCCGCGCGTAACTACACCGCGTGCCGGGAGGCCGGCAGGCGCCAGGCCAGCACGGCTGTCGCCGCCCCCACGAGGCCGAAGACGGCCTGCAGCGGGTGGAACCCGATCACCGAGAACTGCACGATCTCGAACACGACCAGCCCGATGCCCGCGGCCAGCGAGAGGTAGCGGGCGTACGGCCCTCGGCGCCACTGCCAGACGCCGGCGACCGCGAAGCCGACGCCCACGAAGAGGGTGAGGGCCGCGCCGGGTACCAGCCAGTCATTGAACGGAGTGCCGTTCAGGGCCGCGGCATCGGCCATCAGTAGGGAGCCGTCCGGTGCGACCATCAGCAGCACCCCGCCGGCCAGCGCCGTCACACTGGTGACCGCCTCGAGCGCGATCAGGGCTTTCTCAACGCCGGACCGGCTGCCGGCCGGGCGGCTCGGCGACTGGACGCGGTGGGTTCCCGTGACTGTCATGCTCCGAGTATCGCCCGACGGCAGCGGGTCCGCGAGGGCCCGTGGTCCTGCGCCTGCGGCTGCGCCTGTCCCTCGACTTGCCGCATCCGCCGACTTGCCGCAAAAGCCCCCTTCGCCGGCGCCCAAGGGGCACTTTGACCGAAGTCGCGGGTCACGCATCCGCGGAGAACCGGGCGGGCCCGGAACTAGGCGCGGGCGCGGCGAGGGCGCATGCTCAGCTGCACGACCGCGGCCGCCACGAGCATGAGCACCACGGCGATGATCGAGGTGACCCCCACCCCACTGTCGAACGCCGCCCTGGCCGACTCCGCGAGAGCGGATGCCTGCGTGGCCGGCAGCTCGCCGGCCACACCGAGCGCACCGCCGAGGGTTTCACCAGCCTGGGCCGTCGCCCCGCGGCCCAGGCCGTCGGGCAGCACCACCGAGGCCCGGTACGAGGCCGCGAGGATCGCGCCGAGCACGGCCGTGCCGAGGACAGCGCCGAGCTCGTACGCGGTCTCGGAGACCCCGGCCGCCGCTCCGGCCTTCTCCGGCGGCACCGAGCTGATGATGGTGTCGTTGGAGATGGTCTCCGCCGCACCCACGCCCACCGAGAGCACGCCGAACGCGAGCATGATGACCCCCGCGCTGAGGTTCTCGCGCAGGAGCACAATCAGGCCGAAGCCCGCCGCCGAGAGCAGGATTCCGCCCACGATCACCAGGCGCGGCGGCACCCGGCGCACGATGAAGGCCGCGGCCAGGCCGGCGCACACCGACAGCACGGCGCCCGGCAGCAGCAGCAGGCCCGCGGCGAGCGGGTCGAGGCCGAGCACGAGCTGCAGGTGCTGCGACACGAAGAAGAGAAAGCCGACCAGGCTGAACACGGCGAGGAAGTTCGCCAACACCGACCCGGCGAACGGGGCGTGCCGGAACAGGCTGAGGTCCAGCAGCGGGTTGTCGATCCGCAGCTGCCGGCGCAGGAACAGCGCGCCAGCGGCGAGGCCCAGCACCAGGGCGGCGACGCCGAGCGGCACGATGCCATCGTGGGCGAGGGTCTTGATCGCGAAGACCAGGGGCGCGAGGGTGAGCAGCGAGAGGATGACGCTGACCACATCGATACGAAGCGGGGCCGGGTCCTTCGACTCCGGAACGAGCCAGCCGGCGAACGCGACCAGCGGCAGCAGGAACGGCACCGCGATGAGGAACACCGCGCCCCAGGCGAAGTGCTGGAGCACGACACCGCCGACGATGGGCCCGAGGCTCGAGCCGGCGGCGAACGCGCCGGCCCAGACGGCGATGGCCAGGGTGCGCTGGCGGGCATCCCGGAACATGCTGCGCAGCAGCGACAGCGTGGACGGCATGATCATGGCACCGAAAAAGCCCATCACCGCGCGGGCCGCGATGAGCAGTTCGGCGGTGGGCGCGAAGGCGGCCAGCACCGACACCACCCCGAAGCCGGTGGCGCCGATGAGCAGCAGCCGGCGGCGGCCGACGCGGTCGCCGAGGGTGCCCATCGCCACGAGCAGGCCGGCCAGCACGAGCGGGTAGATGTCCACGATCCACAGCAGCGTGGTGCTGCTCGGGCGCAGGTCGAGGCTGATGGCCGGCAGCGCGAAGCTGAGCACGGTGTTGTCCACGGAGATCAGCAGCACGGGCAGCATCAAGAGCACCAGGCCCAGCCATTCGCGGCGGCCGGCGCGGGGCGTCGAACCGACCCGTCGGGAGTCGTCTGGGTGGGTGCGGATGGTGGCTGTCGTGCTCATGTCTACCTGGCTGAAGTACGGGGTTCCGAACGGAACGGCGAGTTTTACTGCACCATTCGGTACAGCAGATATCGACTATACCACCAAGTACAGTAAAGTGGCCAGCATGGCCCAACATCGAGACAGCGCACGGGAAAGCATCCTCACCGCGTTCCAGGAACTGCTCATCAGCACGAGCGGCTCCGGCGCGTCGCTCGACGCCGTCGCCAAGGCGGCGGGCGTGACCAAGGGCGGGCTGCTCTACCACTTCGGTTCCCGCGACGGCCTGGAGACCGCGCTCATCGACAGGCTCGAGACCCTCGCGGCTGCCGAGTACGAGCGGATGCGCATCGCCCCGAACGGCGCCGCCGCCTACTACGTGAGCCTGGCGGAATACGTCAACAGCCCGTTGGACCGGGCGACCCTGGCCGGCGGCACCCTGGCGCGGCGCAACCCCCAGGCCAGGGCCGTGGTCGTGGAGATGCGCCGCCGCTACTTCGACATCCTCAACGACGACCTGCGCGACGCCGAGCTGGCCCGGGCCACCATGCTGCTGGCCGACGGTCTCTACTACGACGCCACCACGGTGGCTGAGCCCTTCGAACACGAACTCGACGTGCCCGCGTTCCTGGCCCGGCTCCGCCCGCGAGCGACCTAGGCGGCTTGAGCGACCTAGGCGGCTTGAGCGACCTCGGCCGCCTTGAGCTTGTTGTGCAGGGACGCCAGCAGCAGGGGCAGCTGGGCGGCGGGCGCATCCGGGGCCTCTGGGTGCCACTGCACGCCCGTGATCGGCGCGGTGCGGTGCTCGACGGCCTCGACCAGGCCGTCGGGGGCGGTGGCCACCGACGTCAGGCCGGCGCCGAGCCGGCCGACGCTCTGGTGGTGGGCGCTCTGCACCGAGATGCGGGTGTCGCCGAGGGCCGCGGCGAGGGTGCTGGTGGAGCGCAGCACGACGTCGTGGGTGGAGAGGATGTCATCGATCGGCACGCCGACGTTGCGGTGGATGCCGTCGTCGATGTGCTGCACGAGGTCGCCGCCGAGGGCCACGTTGATGATCTGCAGTCCACGGCAGATGCCGAGCAACGGAGTGCCCCGGTCGGCGGCGCGCTGCACGAGCGCGATCTGGCCCTCGTCGGCGTCGACGAAGTGCGTCGTCTCGCCCTCGTAGCCGGGCTGGGCGCCGTAGAAGCGCGGGTCGATGTCTTCGCCGCCCACGATGACGACGGCGTCGGCCGAGTCGGTGAGGTCGAGCAGCGCGGCCGGGTCGAGGTCGGCGGCGGCCAGGCGCACGACGGTCCAGCCGCCGCGGGTGCCGGCGTCGACGACTGTGGCGTTGAGGGTCTGCACCTTGGCGTGGTACTCGGGGCGGTCGGGCCGGCTGCGGGTGACCTCGACGACAGCGAGGGTGGGCCGGACCGGCTCCGGCAGGGCCGTCATGGTGGCGAGATTCTGGGTGGTCATGTCTCGCCTTTCGTGACGGGATCGGGTGTTGAGCTGCGGATGGTGCGGGTTCCAGTGTGCCCGAGGGCGTCCGCGGGCGTCCGGTCGGAGGTAACAGTGCGCAACAGTCAGGCTTCCTAGCCGGTGCTGGCCGGGGGTTCTATGCTCGATGGGAATCTGCCACCCGTGACAGCATCAGAGGAAGTGGACCCCATGCAGCCAGGCCGCCCGCGCATCCGACCGACGATTGCAGGGCTCGTGGCCGGTGCGGTGCTCCTGGGCGCCGGGGTGCTCGGCGGGCTCGGCGAGCCCCTCGCCGCCAGGGCGGACGACCCGGTGACGTTCGGGGAGAGCCACATCGTCGATACCGTGGGTGCGCTCGGCGACCGGGAAGCCGAGGTCGTCGCCGCGCTGGACGCCCTCTTCGCCGACACTCAGATCGACCTGTTCGTGGCCTATGTGTCGAGCTTCGACGGTGTCGACGACACGTCGACCTGGGCGGACCAGACCGCCGTGAACAACGGCTTCGGTGACAACGACGTGCTGCTGGCCGTGGCCACGGATGCCAGGCAGTATCAGCTGTCCGTCGCATCCGATTTTGTGCTCGACGATGCCCAGCTGGCCGAGGTGCAGAACACCGCCATCGAACCGTCGCTGCGCGAGAACGATTGGGCCGGCGCCGCTATCAACGGCGCGACGGCGATGCAGCAGAGCGTGGCCGGCGAACCGCTGTCGGACCCTGTCGTCACCCCGGGTGATGCCAGCCCGAGTTCCGGCGGCGGGTTCCCGCTCTGGATCGCGGTGCTGCTGGTGCTCGCGGTGGTCGCCGGCATCATCGTGATCGTGATCGTGCTGCTGCGCCGCCGCGGCACGGCGCCCCTCGCCGGCCCGGGGCAGCCGGGTGCCGACGTGCCGACCGCGGAGCTGAAACGGGAGGCATCCAGCGCCCTGATCGAGACCGATGACGCGATCAAGACCAGCGGTCAGGAGGTGGGCTTCGCCGTCGCCCAGTACGGCACCGCGGCGGCCGAACCGTTCCAGGCGGCCGTGGGCATCGCCTCGGCGAAACTGGCCGACGCGTTCACCCTGCAACAGCGTCTCGACGACGCCGAGCCCGACACCGAGGAGCAGGTGCGAGCCTGGTACCGACAGATCATCGCGCTGTGCGCAGAGGCCAACCATGCCCTCGACGAGCAGGCCGCCGACTTCGACGAGCTGCGCCAACTCGAGGCCAACGCTCCGGCAGCGGCCGCGACGCTGGCGACCGAACTGGCGGCCATCGACACCCGCCTGGACCAGGCCGAGGCCACGGTGGCAGACCTCTCGACCCGGTACACGGCCGCGGCGCTGGACACCGTCGCCGACAACCCGGACCAGGCCGCCGAACGACTCACCTTCGCCACCAATGCGCTGGCCGAGGCCCGCGCCCGGCTCGCCGCCGGCGAAGCGAGCGCCGCCGCCGTCGACATCCGGGCCGCGGAGGAGGCCGTCGACCAGGCCAACCTACTCACCGACGC
Organism: Cryobacterium sp. SO2; assembly: GCF_026151165.2. NCBI lineage: Bacteria > Bacillati > Actinomycetota > Actinomycetes > Micrococcales > Microbacteriaceae > Cryobacterium > Cryobacterium sp. SO2. The sequence continues at coordinate 930,741 of NZ_CP117849.1, read as the reverse complement.
CGTCGACAGGCTGGCCGCCGATCTGCAGCGGGCGGAAGCCGGCATCCCCGCGGTGCTCGCCGACCTGGACACCGATTTGGTCACCGCCCGCACGTTGCCCGCGTTGTCGCCCGGCGTGATCGAGCGCACTGAGCAGACCCTCGCCGAGGTGCGTGCCCGGCTGGCGGCGCCGCCGGTGAACCCCCTCGAGCTCTTGCAGACCCTCGAGGCCACGAACGCCACCATGGATGCCGCGCTCCAGGGTGTGCGCGATGCCCAGCTGCAGGCGCAGCGACTGCAGGCGGCTTTGGCGCAGAGCCTGCAGGCCGCGCGCAGCCAGGTGTCGGCGGCGGATGATTTCATCACCGCCAGGCGCGGCGCCGTCGGGGCGGAGGCGCGCACCCGGCTGGCCGAGGCCAGCCGCCTCACCGCCCAGGCCGATTCCCTCGTGGCGACTGACCCGGCCGCGGCCCTGGCCGTCTCCCAGCGGGCCGGCTCGCTGGCCGCGGAGGCCGGCGCCATGGCCCGGCGCGATGTGGACAGCTTCTCGAACAACGACGATTTCGGCGACTTCTTCGGCGGCGGCGGGACCAGCAGGCGCGGCGGCAGCAATGGCTCGATGGGCGCCGTGCTCGGCGGCATCCTGATCGGCCAGGTGCTCGGGGGCGGCGGCGGTCTGTTCGGTGGCGGCGGTGGCGGCGGCTTCGGCGGGATGGGCGGCGGCGGCGGTCGGCGCAGCAGCGGCGGCGGTTTCGGTGGCGGCGGCCGCAGCCCCGGCAGCTTCGGCGGCAGCGGCACCCGTGGCCGGCGCGGCGGCGGCGGGCGCTTCTAACCGGCCGGCGCCTGGCGAGCCCCGACTTGCCGCAAATGACCCCTTCGACGAGCGGGAAGGGGCACTTTGCGGCAACTGGGCGAAGAGTCCTTCGTCGACTTGCGGCAAATCCCCCCTTCCGGCGCCGGGAAGGGGCACTTTGCGGCAACTGGGCGCGAACGCTCCCGGCTACCGCCCGAGCGCGAACAGGGCCGGGGCGGGCACGCCCACGGTGAGGTCCGCGAGGATGCGGCCGACGGTGGGGGTGAACTTGAAGCCATGGCCGGAGAAGCCCGCGCCGACAATCACGGGGCCCCGGCGGTCGAGCACGAAGTTCTCGTCCGGGGTGGTCGTGTAGGTGCAGCTGATCTCAGTGAAGTCGTCCGGGTCGGCGCCGGGCAGCCACTCCCGTGCGTAGCGCCGGAGCGCCAGCAGCTGGTCGGGCTCCGAGGTGAAGTCGCGGTGATCGGGGTCGACCACAGAGCCCACGCCGTGCCAGCCGGCCTTGATGCCCTCCCCGGGCGTGTGCATGCCGTACACGGGTGAACGCCAGTACTCGTAGCCGGCGGTGCCGGGCCGGTAGCCGTGGTTGAAGCCCGGCCAGGTGAACCTCGTGTCGAGGGCGGCGAAGTGCGCAGGCTGTTCCTGAGTCACCACCAACCGCGGCAGCGGCAGCAGGCCGCCGAGCAACGAGCTGGTCCAGGCGCCGAGAGTGACGATCGCGCGGCGGGCCTGGAACTGTTCACTCTCGGTCGTCACCAGCACGCTGTCGTCGCCCTGCACGGTGAGGCTGGTGGCGGGCAGGCCGTGCTCGATACGGGCGCCGCGGGCGGCGGCCGCCCGTTGCAGGGCCGTCACCGATGCGTTCGCGTTCAGCCGACCGGCCTCCGGCGTGTAGAGCACCTCGGTGTCGAACCGGATGCCCGGCCAGCGCTCCTGCGCCGCGTCCACCGACAGCATCTCCGGGTCGAAGCCCACCCCGCTGAGGGCGGCGTGCACCTGCCCGAACGGCTGGCCCTGGCCGTGGTTGACCAGGCCCACCTGCTCGAGCAGCCCCGTGTCGGTTTCATCCTCGAGCTCGCGCCAGAGCCGCAGCGCCTCCACGAGCATCGCCACATAGGTGGGGTCGGAGTAGCTGAGGTTGAAGTTGCGGGACGCTCCGTGAGAGGCGCCGTTGGTGTGCCCGGGCTGGAACCGTTCGAGCAGGGTCACCTCGCGGCCGCGGCGGGCCAGCTCCCAGGCGGCCGCGGAGCCCATGGCGCCGCCGCCGATCACCAGGGTGTCGACGCGGGTGATCATGCGGGCAGCATCCGTTCGTAGCACAGCGAGAACCAGATCGCTTCGTACGGCGGGTAGATCGGGATGGGCGTGTAGCCGAGGTGCTCGTAGAGGCGCACGGCCTCCGGCTGGCGGTCGCCGGTCTGCAGGATCAGGCGGCGGGCGCCGCGGGCGGATGCGGCGTCCTCGACCGCCCGGATGAGCGCCTTGCTGAGGCCGCGGCCACGGTACTCCGCGAGGGTGACCAGACGCTTGAGTTCATATTCTTCACCGAGCATACGCAGCGCGGCGTGGGCGGCGGGCACCCCGTCGACGGTGGCGATGAGGGTGAGCACCATGGTGGCCGGGTCGATGGCGAACGCAGCATCCCGGGCGGCATCCTCCTCCGCGCTCACGTTCTCGAAACGGTCCGCGTAGCGCGGCATGACTTCCTCGTCCATGGCCGCCCGGAGCAGGGCGGCGCGCGGGTCGGTCCAGTCGACGGTGTGCAGCTGCACGTTTCCGGTTTCGGTGGTCACGCGAGCACCTCCCGCACGGTGAAGTCGAGCGCGGCTACGGTGAGGGCGATTGAGGCCACGTCGATGCGTTCGTCGTTGCCGTGGAACAGCATCCGGAAGGTGCCGTAGTCCCAGCGCGGGCTGAGCAGGCCGAACCCGTAGGCGGGGATGCCGCGGCGACGGTAGAACCTGGCGTCGGATCCGCCGACGCTGAGCACCGGCAGCAGATCGGCGTTCGGGTAGGCGCGTGCGACGGCCGAACTGAGCGCGGCGAACAGCGGGGTGTCGACGGGCGAGCGGGTGGCGGCCTCGAACCTGTCGCCGACGATCTCGATGTCGACCATCAGGTCGCCGAGCGCCTGGCGCAGGTAGGCGTCCACGTGCGTGGCGTCGATGCCGGGCAGCACCCGGATGTCGAGGTCCACGGTGGCCAGCGAAGGGATGACGTTCTCCTTCTCGCCGGCGTGCACGATGTTGGGCGAGATGGTGGTGTGGCTGGAGGCGTGGGCGAAGCCGGCCAGGCTGCCCAGCTCGTGCACGGCGCCGTCGATGCGGGCCGGGTCGGTGAGCCGCTCGGCCAGTTCGGCGGGGAGGCCGAGCACCGATACGTAGTGCCGCCAGTCGGCGGTGATCTGCACGGGCGCTTCGAAGCGCGCGAGCCGCAGCACGGCTTCGGCCGCGGTCACGGCGGCGTTGCGGGCACCCCAGGGGGCGGAGCCGTGTCCTGGCGTGCCGTGCACCACCAGGCGCCGGCCGGCGATGCCCTTCTCCCCCACCGTGGTGGTGATCGACGGCCGCACGCCAACGGGCGCCCCGCCGGATTCGGTGAGCACGAAGTCGGCGTCGATGAGGTCGAGCCGGTGCTCGGTGAGCCAGCCCACCCCGTACCGGCTGCCGCTTTCCTCGTCGGCCACGGCCGCGAAGATCAGGTCGCCGCGCGGCCGGAACGGGCCCATCGCCAGGTCACGGATCACGACGGCGTAGCTCGCGGTGAGATAGAGCATGTCGAGGGCTCCCCGGCCCCAGATCTCCCCGTCCACGAGTTCGGCGGCGAACGGATCCCGGCTCCAACCGTCCCTGTCCACCGGGACCACGTCGATGTGGCCGACCAGAGCGAGCGATGGTGCGGCCGGGTCGGTGCCGCGGATGCGCGCGATCAGCGATGCCCGCCCCGGGTGCGGTTCCACCACCTCGAGGTCGAGCCCCGAGCCGGCGAAGAACCCCTCCAGGGTGCGCACGCTGCGGATCTCCCCGCCGGAGTCCGGGGTGCCGTCATTCACGCAGGCGTTGCGGATGAGGTCGCGCAGCAGGTCGACGGTCTGGCGGGTGAGCACATCCGGGTCGGTCATCAGCGCACCATCCCGGCCAGGCTCTCGGCGAACTCATCGAGCAGGGTGCGGCCGGCCGGCCACGCGCCGAGCTTGCTGGCGATGTTGATGTGACCCAGGTTGCCCACCTCGACAAACCCGGCGCCCCAGGATGCCGCGAGGGTGCGCGCGATTCCGAGAGCACAGTAGGGGTCATCGGCGCTGGCAACCACCAGGGCCGGGGTGCCGAGCACGGCCGGTTCGGCCTGCCGGAAGGTCGGGGCGGCCGATGGGAAATCGGGTCCGAACCGATCGGGCGGGGCCACCAGCAGAGCGCCACGCACCCGGCCGGGGTTCCGCACCAGCCACGCCCCGACGGCCAGGCAGCCCAGGCTGTGCGCCACGATGATGGTGTCCGGAGTGGTGACGGCCGCGTCAACGGCCGCAATCCAGTTCTCCAGATCGGGTTCGTCCCACGACGCCGGGCGGATGCGCACCGCATCCGACTGGGTTGCCTGCCAGCGGGTCTGCCAGTGCTTCTCGGTGGAGTCGTTGATGCCCGGCACGATCGTCAAGCTCAGGGGGGTGGGCATGGTGGTGGTCCTCGAAGGTCGGTGCGGCGTGTGCAAAACACACTATCCGGCGATTCGGCCGGGCAGCGGTGCGCTGAGGATCATGCAGGCATTTTCGGAGCCGAACGCGGTAGTTTCTAAGCGTTGACACCCCTCGAAAGGACACTCACATGACCAAGCAGTCGATCTTCGGCCGCATCGCCCAGCTCACCAAGGCGAACATCAACGCGATGCTGGACTCCGCGGAAGACCCCAAGCTCATGCTCGACCAGATGGTGCGTGACTTCACCAACAGCATCGCCGACGCCGAGAGCGCGATCGCCGAGACCATCGGCAATCTGCGCCTGCTCGAAGACGATCACCGCGAAGACGTGCAGGCCGCCGGCGAGTGGGGCCGCAAGGCCCTGGCCGCGAGCCGCAAGGCCGACGAGCTGCGCACGGCGGGCAACGCCGTCGACGCCGACAAGTTCGACAACCTCGCCAAGGTGGCGCTCGGCCGTCAGCTGCAGTCCGAGAAGGAAGCGAAGGACGCCGAACCGCAGATCGCGAGCCAGACCGCCATCGTGGAGCAGCTCAAGACCGGCCTGAACACCATGAAGACCAAGCTCGGTCAGCTCACCTCCAAGCGGGACGAGCTCATCGCACGCTCCAAGACCGCCGCCGCTCAGGCCCAGGTGATGGACGCCGTGAAGAGCATCGACATCATGGACCCGACCAGCGAGGTCAGCCGGTTCGAAGACAAGATCCGCCGCGAGGAGGCCAAGGTGCGCGGCGCCAGCGAGCTCGCCGCCTCCAGCCTCGATGCGCAGTTCGAGAGCCTCGACGACCTCGGCGAGCTCACCGAGGTGGATGCGCGACTGGCCGCCCTCAAGGCCGGCTCGCCCTCCTCGATCGAGCAGTAACACCAGGTCACCCAGAACGGCCGCGGGAACATCCCGCGGCCGTTTCTGGTTGCCACCAGCATGACTACTCTCGGAATCATCGGTGCCGGCAATATCGGCAGCCAACTCGCCCGCCTCGGTGTGGCCAACGGATACGACGTCGTGGTGAGCAATTCCCGCGGCCCCGCCACGCTCGAGTCCTTGATCGAGGAGCTGGGCCCGCGCGCCCGCGCCGCCCTCCCCGCGGAGGCCGCCGCCGCCGGCGACCTGGTCATCGTGACCATCCCGCTGCACCAGATCCACACCCTGCCGCTGGCCGAACTGGCAGGCAAGCTCGTGATCGACACCAACAACTACTACCCCCAGCGGGACGGCAACATCGTCGCCCTTGACGAAGAAACCACCACCACCGCTGAACTGCTGCAGGAGCTGCTGCCTGATTCCCGCGTGGTGAAGGCGTTCAACCACATCTACGCCGCCGACCTCACCACGGATGGCCTGCCCGCCGGCACAGAGGACCGGCGCGCGCTGGTCATCGCCGGCAACGACCCCGACTCCCGCGAGGTCGTCACGGCCCTGCTGAACACGTTCGGCTTCGACACTGTCGACCTCGGCCCGCTCACCGAGAGCTGGCGCATCCAGCGCGACACCCCGGGTTACGGCCCGCGGCTGGACGCGTTCGAGCTGCGCGAAGCGGTGAGCGCGGCCGTGCGCTACCGGGACATGCCGCAGGCGGTCTGACCCGGGTTGCCCCGGCCCCGTACCCCGCGAACTGGCAGATGCGCCGGAGCGGGGCCGAGGAGCATACTGGGGTGGTGTCCCCCAACTACGTGGTCGTCCCGCAGTGGCAAGGTTCCGTTTCTCCGCGCGCAATGCGCCTCGTCGACGGGGCGGAGGCGATCAAGGGCGACCTGCCCTTCTCGGTGACCTATCCGGTGGACGTGCCCGTCGAGGCCGGCGACTCGCTCGACACCGGCATCCACCGGTTCTCGTCGCTGCTGACCGTGCGCGACCGGCAGCTGGCCGTGCTGCGCGCGAGCTCCGAGCCGGTGCTCACGATCGGCGGTGACTGCGGGGTGTCCTTCGGGGCCGTCGAGCACGCCTCCCGCCGGCACCCGGGTGATGTCGCGCTGGTCTGGTTCGACGCGCACCCCGACCTGCACACCAGCGAGTCGTCGCAGTCCGGCGGCTTCGGCGGCATGGTGCTGCGCGCCATCCTCGGCGAGGGTGTCGACGGGCTCGCACTCGATCCGGATGCCCGCATCACGCCAGACCACGTGGTGCTGGCCGGTGTGCGCGACATCGACCCGGCCGAGGACGTCTTCATCACCGAGCAGGCCATCCCCCTGGTGCCGGTGGAGAGCTTCGGTAGCCCCAAGGTCCTTGTCGCCGCGGTGCGCCGCACCGGTGCCGCGCACATCTACCTGCACATCGACCTGGACGTGCTCGACCCCGCCACCATCGTCGGGCTCTCGAACATCTACCCGTTCGGGTTGGCCGTTGAGTCCCTCACCGCGGCGATCACCGCTCTCCGCGCCGAATTCACCCTGGCCGGAGCCACCATCGCCGGGTTCGCGCCGTCCTCCCCCGAGGCCGCGAACGACGACCTGCCCAGCATCCTGCGCATCATCGGCGCCCTCACCCGTTGATTTCAGGTCCGCGAGCCGTGAGTTGGGCCCCGAAAACCTCCGGTTTTCGGGGCTTATCTCACGGCTCGCGGGATGAGTAACGATCGAAGGAGATCGCACGTGACGGAAAACTTGAGAGTCGTGACCGAACGGCGCGGACACCTGCTGCTGATCGGGCTGAACCGGCCGGAGAAGCGCAACGCGGCGGACTTCGCCATGCTGCAGCAACTCGCGTTGGCGTACGGCGAGCTCGAACGCGACCCCGAGTTGCGCGTGGGCGTGGTGCACGCTCTGGGCGAGCACTTCACCGCCGGCCTCGACCTGGCCGATGTGGGCCCCCGGCTCGGGCCGCACGGCCTGGAGATGGTGCCGGAGGGCGGCATCAACCCCTGGCAGGTCGACGGCACCGCGCTGAGCAAACCCGTGGTGATGGCCGTGCAGGGCACCTGCCTCACCCTCGGCATCGAGCTGATGCTGGCCAGCGACATCGTCGTCGCCGCCGAGTCCACCCGCTTCGGCCAGATCGAGGTGAGCCGGGGCATCCTGCCGTTCGGCGGCGCCACCATCCGGTTCCCTCGCGCTGCCGGCTGGGGCAACGCCATGCGCTGGTTGCTCACCGGCGACCTGTTTGACGCCAGGGAGGCCCACCGGATGGGCCTCGTGCAGGAGATCGTGCCGAACGGCCGCGAGCTGCACCGGGCCATCGAACTCGCCGAACGCATCGCCGCTCAGGCGCCGCTGGCCGTGCAGGCCACCCTCGCCAACGCCCGCGCGGCGCTCCGCGACGGCGCCGAGGCGGCCGAAGCCGAGCTGCAACCTGCCCTGGCCCGCTTGGCGGCCAGCACGGATGCCCGCATCGGCATGGAGGCGTTCCTCTCGCGCACCCCGGCCGAGTTCGAGGGGCGCTGACCCGAGCCGCCGGATGCCCGCCGGCGCGAGTTACCAGGCCAGGGAATGCGGCAGGCTCCTCGCCGACTTGCCGCAAAATGCCCCTTGGGTGCGCCCGAAGGGGCACTTTGGCGGAAGTCGGCGAGGGGGTACCCGCGAGGCGCTCTGGTTTCTTCCCGGGAACGGTGGGTAGGCTGCGACGATGAGCGACGCTGACACCACCCAGACCTCAACATCCGCCGCAATATCTGCTGCCCGCAGCTATGACGTCATCGTGATCGGCGCCGGCGCCGTGGGCGAGAACGTGGCCGACCGCACGGTGCAGGGCGGGCTGACGACCCTCATCGTGGAGGCCGAGCTGGTGGGCGGCGAGTGCTCCTACTGGGCCTGCATGCCCTCCAAGGTACTGCTGCGCAGCGGCGCGGTGCTCGCCGCCGCCCGCCGGGTCGCCGGCGCGGCCGAGGCCGTCACCGGGCCGCTCGACGTGGCGGCGGTGCTCAAGCGCCGCACCGAGTTCACCCACGACTGGAGCGACGACAGCCAGGCCGACTGGCTTGATTCCGCCGGTATCGATCTACTGCGCGGGCACGCCCGGCTCAGCGGGATCCGCGAGGTCACCGTCGAGACCGCGGATGGCCCGGTGATCGTCACCGCGAAACACGCGGTGGTGCTCAGCACCGGCTCCAGCGCGCTGCTGCCCGGTATTGACGGCCTGGCCGACGTTTCCCCGTGGACCAGCAGGGACGCCACCTCGGTGACGCACGTACCCGGCCATCTCGCCATCATCGGAGGCGGTGTCGTGGCCGTGGAGATGGCCACCGCATACAGGTCACTGGGCGCCCAGGTGACCCTGCTCGTGCGCAGCTCCCTGCTGCGCGACCAGGAGCCCTTCGCCGGCGAACTGGTGTCAGCCGCCCTCGCCGACTCCGGCGTGCAGGTGCTCACCGACGCGAGCCCCACCGCCGCCCGCCGCACCGACACCGGCGAGGTTGCCCTGGTGCTCGCCGACGGCCGCACCGTCACGGCCGACGAGGTGCTCGTGGCCACCGGGCGCAGCCCACGCACCGAGGACCTGGGCCTGGAGACCGTGGGCCTCACCCCCGGCGACTGGGTGAGCGTGGACGACACCCTGCTCGTCACGGGCGACTCCGCCGCGCTGGCCGGCAACTGGCTCTACGCCACCGGCGACGTCAACCACCGGGCGCTGCTCACCCACCAGGGCAAATACCAGGCGCGCGCCGCCGGGGACGTCATCGCCGCCCGCGCAACCGGCCGGATCGTCGACGACGCCCCGTGGGGCACCCATGTGGCCACCGCCGACCACGCGGCCGTGCCGCAGGTCGCCTTCACCGATCCGGAGGTGGCGTCGGTCGGGCTCACCGCCGCGGCGGCCGAGAAGGCCGGGTTCCGCACCCGGGTGCTCGACTACGACCTGGCCGGCGTGGCCGGTGCGAGCGTGCTCGCCGACGGCTACACCGGGCGGGCCCGCGCCATCGTGGACCTCGACACCGAGGTGCTGCTGGGCGTCACCTTCGTGGGCGCCGGCGTGGGCGAGCTGCTGCACGCGGCCACCATCGCCGTGGTCGGCGAGGTGCCGATCAGCCGGCTCTGGCACGCCGTGCCCAGCTATCCGACTCTCAGCGAGGTGTGGTTACGGCTGCTCGAGGCCTACGGCCGGCCGCCGGCCGTCAGCGATAGGAGCCTGTGATGCGGCGGCTCCTGATCGACTCGCCGCTCAGCCGGGCCGGCTACCTCTACGCCACGGCCGTCGGCCTGGTCTGGGGCGCGATCTGGAGCACCGGCCGCATCGAACGCCGGAACGGCCTGTTCGTGTTCTGCGGACTGCCCGCCTGGTCCTTCGGCCGCGGCGGCTCCTGCGTGGGCGCGTGTTACCTCACCAACCAGAACGTGACGGCGGATGTGCTCGAGCACGAGGCCGTGCACAAGGTGCAGTGGCAGCGCTACGGCATGCTCTTCCCGCTGCTGTACCTCATCGCCGGGCGCGACCCGCTGAAGAACCGGTTCGAGATCGAGGCCGGCCTGGAGAAGGGCGGCTACCTGCGGGCGAAGCGGGCGGTCACGCGTGCTCCGCGCGACCGTTCCGCCAGTAACCCATGAAGGCCACCTGGCGACGGTCGATGCCGACCTCGGAGACGAGGAAGCGGCGCAGGCGCTTGATCACGCTGGCCTCGCCGGCCAGCCAGGCGTAGAGCTCTCCGTCGAGCGCTGATCCGTCCGGGACTTCCCAGAGGATCGACTCGTCGATGTTGATGTCGGGGAGGTCGGCGCCGGCGTGGTGGGCGGTGATGAACCGGGCGGTCCAGCCCTTCACCGCGCTCTCGAGGGCCGAGCCGTGGCTGGCCCCGTCGCGGGGCAGCCAGGTGACGGTGACGCCGTCGGGGGCGTCCGTCTCGTGGGCGTCGCCGGCCTCGGGCACCTCGATGTAGGCGCAGCCGCGTGCCGTGCGGGGCAGGGCCGAGAGGATGGCGCAGATAGCCGGGGCGGCGGTTTCGTCGCCGGCGATCAGCACGGTGTTGGCGTTGCCGGGGGCCCACTCGATGCCGACGGCCGGGTTGTCGCCATCGGCGAGGGGGCCGACGATAGCGACCTCGTCGCCGACGATGGCGGCGCGCACCCAGCGGGAGGCGGGGCCGGCGTCACCGTGGGTGACGAAGTCGATGTCGACCTCGCGGTGCTCCGGACGCGCCTGGCGCACCGTGTAGGTGCGAATCGGGTTGCGGTGCTCGTCGGGCAGGTCGCGCCAGGCCTCATACCAGGCGTCGTGCTGCGGGAAGGAGGACACCCCGACGCCGGGCAGCGGCAGAACGATCTTGATGCGCTGATCGAGTCCGGCGGTGCCGAACCTGTGCAGCTCCGGACCGGTGAAGGTGACGCGGGTGAAGTTGGTCGACAGCCGTTGCACCCGGGCGACCGAGACGGCGAACGGACGGTAGCTGGGGCGCGGGGCCCGAACGCGTGCGGCGGCCGGCGCGGGAGCGACTGTCGATGTAAGCATGCCCTAAGTATGGCATGCCTTACCTTAATTGCACCCGCCGGTGTGCCGACTGGTGGTTCCTCGCGAATCGCTACGCGGCGGTGACCCACTCGGTGGCGACGTAGCTGCCGGCACCCTGGCGGGTGGTCGGGCTCACGTACCCGGTGGGGGCGGCGGCCGGCGACCCGGTGCTGACGTAGCCGGCCGGCTCACCGGTGCGGTCGGTACGGGTGGCGGGCGTGCTGATGTAGGAATTCATGATGCTCCTGTCGTGGTGCTGCGGGTTCGACGCGGAGCTTCATTGGACGCGTGCTGGTGGTGGGTGGTGGTGGTGGTGGTGGTGGTGGCACCGGATCGCGCGGCCGGTGCGTGCCGGCCGCGCGGTCCTGGTGGTGCGGTTGTTCTCTTACTCGCCGACGCCGACGGGCTCGGCGGCCACGTTGGCCGAGGTGGCCTCCGCGGTGCCGTCGGCCAGGTTCAGCCGAAGGCTGGCGCCGAGGGTGGCGTCCACGTTCGTCCAGTACTGGATGGCGCGTTCCTTGACCTCTGGACGGGTGACGCCGCCGACGGCACCGGTGATGGTGTCGAGGAAGCGGGCCTTGGCCGCGTCGTCGAAGACGTCGCGGTAGAGGGTGCCGGCCTGGCCGAAGTCGTCGTCCTCTGAGCGGAGCGTGGCGGCGCTGCGCACGAGCGCACCGTCGCTCTCCCAGGTGCCGTCGCCGGCGAGGGCCTCGTCGGCGACGGGGCCGCCGAGCGAGTTCGGCGCGTAGTTCGGGGCGCTGGCGTCGTTGAAGGAGTAGCGGGCGGCGCCATCCTGCGAGTAGTTGTGCACGGGCGCCTGCGGAGCATTCACCGGCAGCTGGTTGTAGTTGGTGCCCACGCGGTAGCGCTGCGCATCCGGGTAGGAGAAGATGCGCGCCATCAGCATCTTGTCGGGGCTGGCCGCGATGCCGGGCACGAAGTTGGCCGGCGAGAACGCGGCCTGCTCGATCTCGGCGAAGAAGTTGCCCGGGTTGCGGTTGAGGGTGTGCGTGCCCACCTTGATCAGCGGGAAGTCGCTGTGCGGCCAGACCTTGGTGAGGTCGAACGGGTTGAACCGGTAGGTCTTGCCCTCTTCGTAGGGCATGACCTGCACGTGCACGTCCCAGGACGGGAAGTCGCCGGCGTCGATGGCCTCGTAGAGGTCGCGGCGGTAGTAGTCGGCGTCGGCGCCGGCGATGAGCTCGGCCTCTGCGCCTTCCATCTCGATGTTGCCCTGGTTGGAGGTGAAGTGGTACTTCACCCAGAAGCGCTCACCGGCGGCGTTGATCCACTGGTAGGTGTGCGAGCCGAAGCCGGGCATGGTGCGCCAGGAGCGCGGCAGGCCGCGGTCGCCCATCAGGTAGGTCACCTGGTGCGCGGACTCGGGCGAGAGGGTCCAGAAGTCCCACTGCATGTCGGCGTCGCGCAGGCCGGAGCCCGGCAGGCGCTTCTGCGAGTGGATGAAGTCGGGGAACTTGATGCCGTCGCGGATGAAGAACACCGGGGTGTTGTTCCCGACGATGTCGTAGTTGCCCTCCTGGGTGTAGAACTTCACCGAGAAGCCGCGCACGTCGCGCCAGGTGTCGGGGCTGCCCTGCTCGCCGGCCACGCTGGAGAAGCGCTGCAGGGTGTCGGTGCGGGCGCCGGGCTGGAACAGGGCCGCGCGGGTGTAGGCGGAGACGTCGCCGGTGACCTCGAAGACGCCGTGCGCTCCGCCGCCTTTGGCGTGCACGATGCGCTCCGGGATGCGCTCGCGGTTGAACTGGGCGAGCTTCTCGACCAGGTAGCGGTCGTGCAGGGCGGTGACGCCGTCGGCGCCGGCGGTGAGGGAGTGCTCGTCGCTAGGGACCGGGGTTCCGGTCTGCGTGGTGGTGGGGGGCAGTGTTGTCATGGTGCTCCTTCGTGTCATGTGCTGGTCGTTCAGGTCGTTCACAGTCAGGGGATGTCGGTGGGGGCGTCGGCCGCGTGGGCCTGGCAGTCGGGGCAGAGACCCCAGAAGGTGACCTCGGCGGTCTGCACGATGAAGCCGGCGGAGTCGCCGGGAGTCAGGCACGGCGCCTCGCCCACGACGCACTCGACGTCGGTCACCGAGCGGCAGCCGGTGCAGATGAGGTGATGGTGGTTGTCACCCACCCGACGCTCGAACAGCGCGGCGGAGCCGGCCGGTTCGATGCGGCGCACCAGTCCGGCGGTGGTGAAGGCGTTCAGCACGCCGTAGACCGCCTGCAGACTGGTGCCGGGCAGCCCCGCGCTCACCGTGTCGAAAAGCTGCTCGGCGGTGGCGTGCGCCGAATCGGTCAGGCCGGTGAGCACAGCGAGGCGGGGCGCGGTGACCTTGAGGCCGGCGGCCCGGATCTCGGCGGCAGGATCGGTGGCGGCAGGGTCTGCCGTGCCGATCGCTCCGTGGGTGTGCATGGCTTCACGGTAGCAGTTGTTTTGAATTACTCAAAACAAGGTGCGCCGATTCACAGCCCGGGCGGCACCCGGTCCTGCCAGCGCAGCCGGCGTTCCAACTGGGCACCGAGCGCGAGCAGGGTGGCCTCGCCGCCGGGCCGGCCGATCAGCTGCACACCCATCGGCAGGCCGTCTGCCGTCTGCGTGACGGGCAGCGTGATGGCCGGCAGGCCGCACACATTGACCATCGAGGTGAACGGTGTGTACTGCACCTGTTGGGCGAAGTTGCGTTCGCCGTCGACGGCGTCGTACCAGCCCACCGGCCGCGGCGTCAGGGCCAAGGCCGGGGTGAGTACGGCGTCGAACCGGGACAACTGGCGGATGAACGAGCGTTCGTAGGCGGCCAGGGCGGTCAGAGCCTCGGCGACGGCGCGGCCGGTCAGCTCGCGGCCGCGGTGCATCAGCCACCGGGTGAGCGGTTCGAGCAGGGCCTCCTGCTCGGGGGTCTCGGCGGGGATCCGGGCCGCGCTCAGCTGCCAGAGCGCCCGGAACGCGGGCGCGTAGGTGGGGTCGGGGGTGAGGGCGGTCTGCTCGATGCCGTGCCCCATGCCGGCGAAGCCGTCCACGGCCGTGTCCAGCGCGGCCAGAGCCTCGGGGGCCAGAGTGATCTGATAGGCGTCGTCCCAGGCCGAGGTGGTCATCACGCCCAGCTGGTAGCGGCCCTCCCCACGGATAGCGGCGCCGAGCAACTGTTCGTCTCCCCCGGGTGCGCGCACCGCGAACGGGTGCTCCGGCCGGCCGCCGCCGGGGGCGATCATGGCGTCCAGCAGCAGCGCGGCATCCGCGACAGTGCGGGCCAGCGGCCCGGCCACCGGCAGGCCGCCGGGCACATCGAGGCCGCTCGCGGCGGGGATCCGGCCGCGGGACGGCTTGAGACCGACGAGTCCACAGGCGGCCGCGGGGATGCGCACCGACCCGCCGCCGTCACTGCCGGGGGCGAACGGCAGCATCCGGGCGGCCACGGCCACGGCGGCGCCGCCGCTGGATCCGCCGGCGCCGAACGCCGGGTTCCAGGGGTTGCGGGCGGCCGGGCCTGCGACGGGTTCGGTGTACGAGGGCAGACCGAACTCCGGCGTGCTGGTCTTGCCCAGACTGACGCCGCCTGCGGTGTCGAGGGCCTGCACGAGCAGGTCGCTGGTCTCCGGCACGTTCCCCAGCATCAGCCGGGAGCCGAGCCGGGCGGGCACGCCGGCGCGCAGCTGGAGGTCCTTGTCGCCGAACGGCAGGCCCCAGAGCGGCGCGGTTCTGGGCACCTCGGTCTGCACGAACCGGGCGCGTGCCCTGGCGTCGTCCGCGGTCACCGTGACAAAGGCGCCCAGGCCGGGATTCAGCCGGTCGATGCGGGCCAGATAGTGTTCGGTGAGGTCGGTGGGGCTGATCTCGCCGCGCTGCAGCAAACGCCACTGCTCGAGGGCGGTCAGTTCGAAGAGGTCGGCCATCCTCCGAGCCTAGCCAGTGCACATCTGGCTACAGTGTCGCCATGAAAGCAGTGTCGCCGTGACCGCGTGGCTGGTGCGGCATCCGCTCATCGCCGGCTGGCTGTGGGTGGGGTTCTGGTTCGCGGTAATCCTGGCGCAGGAGCTGGCCGGGGCGCCGCCCTGGAGCCGGTGGCCGGCCATCGTGCTCGCGGCGCTGCCCACCCTCACCGCGACCCTGTTCGTGCTCGCCGCCACCCCACGCAGCCACCTGCTGCCGGTGCGGGAGAGCGTGCTGGCGCATTTCGTGGTGCGGTTCCTGGCGCTGATCGCCGCGTTCATCGTCTGGGGCGTGTCGCTGGCGTTGGGCGCCTCGATCGAGGCGGCCATCCAGGAGGCCGGCGACCACGAGGAACAGGCCGTCACCGGGCTGGGTTTCAGCCTGCTGCTGGCCTTGGTGCCCGTCGTCATCGGGGTGCTCTGGCTGGCCCTGATCGTGCGGTGCGCCTGGTTCCTGCGCCGGCTGCGCGGTTGGCGGCAGGATCCGGTGAGGGCGAGCGACCAGCGGGCGGTGCCTGCGGAATTCCTGCAGGACCGGCCCCGCCTGCGCGCCGTGGCGATCGGCCTCGCCCATCCGGGGCTGCTGCTCGTCGGCGGGGCCGGGTCGTCGCTGCTGGTGTTCACGCTGGGCAGGGTGGATCTCACTCTGATGATGTGATGCCGCGTTGATGTGACGCTGGCGCTGAAAACCCCGCCCCGGGTAGCCTCGAAGAATGACACGCACCGACGCTGCCGCGCTGTACAACCCGATGGGCACGACGGCCCTGATCACGGGAGCGTCGAGCGGTCTCGGCGTGGGATTCGCCCATGAGCTCGCCCGCCGCGGCGCCGATCTGGTGCTCACGGCCCGCCGGCTCGAGCGACTCGAAGCCCTCGCGGTGGACCTGGCCGAGAAGTACGGCACCGTGTCCACGGTGATCCCGCTTGACCTGGCCGTGCCCGGTGCCGTCACCGAACTCGTGCGCGACCTCGCCGAGCGCGACATCCGGGTGTCCACCCTGGTCAACAACGCCGGTTTCGGCCACTACGGCAGCCTGGTGGATGCGCCGGCCGACCGGGTGCACGACCAGGTGGCGGTGAACGTGGCGGCGCTCACCGACCTCACCCATGCCCTGCTGCCCGGTCTGCAGGGTGCCGCGCTCGCGCATCCGCACGGCGCCGCCCTGGTGAACCTGGCCAGCACGGCGGCGTTCCAGCCGGTGCCGCGGCTGGCGGTCTACGCGGCCGCGAAGGCCTACGTCCTCAGCCTCACCGAGGCGCTCTGGTACGAGACCAGGGGCAGCGGGCTCAAGGTCACCGCCGTGTGCCCCGGCCCCACTGACACCGAGTTCTACGCCGTCGCGCGACGCTCCCCCGAAGGTCCGCGCCGGCTGATGAGCGTGGACGAGGTCATCGGCACCGCGTTCGCGGCGCTGGATGCGCCCCGGACTCCCCCGCACACCGTCAGCGGCACCTCGAACAGGGTCGTGGCCTGGCTGGTGGGCACGGCGCCCCGCCGAGCCGTGGTGACGGTGACCGGGCGGCTCTCACGCCGCTGACGCGGTGCGTGGAGTTACTTCAAGCTCTTCTGCAGCAGCACGGTGCCGAGCCAGCGCTCGAACTTGAAGCCGACCTTGCCCATCCGGCCGATCTCCTCGAAGCCGAAGTCCTGGTGCAGCTTGATCGACGCCTCTGCGCCCTGGTCGGCGATCACGGCGATGATCTCCTTGAGACCCGCGGCCCTGGAGCGCTCGATCAGCTCGGCTAGCAGTACCCGTCCGAGGCCCTTGCCGGTGGAGGCCGCTCCGAGGTAGATCGAGTTCTCGACCGTGAACCGATAGGCCTTCTTCTGCTTCCACGGGCTCACCAGCGCGTAGCCGAGCAGCTGGCCGGCGGGCGACTGGGCCACGATGAACGGCATACCGAGCTTGGCGAGGTAGCCGAACTTGTCGCGCCACTCGGCCAGCGTCATCGGGTCCTCGTCGAAGGTGACGGTGCTGTTGGCCACGTAGTAGTTGTAGATCTCCTGGATATCGGGCAGGTCGGTCTCCACGGCATCGCGCAGGGTGTACTCGAACGGCGCCTCGGGTGCCGGTGCCGGCGTCAGGTGACGTGGCAGCTGTCGACGCGGCTGGTATTCCTCTTCAAGCACCGTGGGTGTCCTCTCGTAACGCTGTTCAGATTACCGTGAGCGACCAGTCGACGGGCACAGCACCCTGCTCGGCCAAGAGCGCGTTCGCGCGGCTGAACGGGCGCGACCCGGTGAAGCCCCGGCGCGCCGACAGCGGGCTGGGATGGGCGGAGACGATGGTGGGGGTGTCGCCAAGCAGCGGGGCCAGGTTCGCGGCGTCCTTGCCCCAGAGGATGGCCACCAGCGGGGTGCCGCGGGCGGCGAGCGCCCGGATGGCCTGCTCGGTCACGGCCTCCCAGCCGTGCCGCCGGTGCGACCCGGCCTCGCCGGCCCGCACCGTGAGCACCCGGTTGAGCAGCAGCACGCCGTGCCGGGTCCACGGGGTGAGGTCGCCGTCGGCCGGTGTCGGCATGCCCAGATCGGTGTGCAGTTCGGTGAAGATGTTGCCGAGGCTGCGCGGTACCGGGCGCACATCCGCGGCTACCGAGAACGCCAGGCCCACCGGATGCCCGGGGGTCGGGTACGGGTCCTGGCCCACGATGAGCACCCGCACGTCGTCGAACGGCTGCCGGAAGGCGCGCAGGATGTTCTCCGGCGCCGGCAGCACCGTGCGGCCGGCCGCGGCCTCCGCTCGCGCGAAGGCCAGCGGGGCCGCGAACGGCGCCGCTGTGCTGACGTCGACCGGCGCCTCCCCGGCGCCGGGCAGGCCGAAGGCACGCGCCCAGCCCGGCTCGATCAGCGCCGGTGACGTCGGCTGGGTCATCCGGCTAGGCGCCGAAGGTGCTGACCAGCACCCCGCCCTCGGACTCGCTCACGGTCCAGACGCTGCCGGCACCGGCCACGCCGAGGGTACCCTGGCCCACGATCAGCACGGTGCCCTCGTCCACGGCCAGGCCGCCGCGGATGAGTCCGGCCTCGGTCGCGGCCACCATGCGCGACAGGGTGCCCCACTGGGCGACGTGCACGTCCACGGTCACGTCGAGCAGGCCGATGCCGTTCTCGATGGTGATCTCGTCCAGCTCCTCGGAGGCGTCCTGCGGGCTCACCGGCACGCCGCCGATGCGCCAGCCGCCGAGCAGGGCCCGTTCGGCCGCGATCATGGCGCCGGCGGAGTAGCCGAGGTAGGGGATGCCCGCGGCCACCTGGCGGCGGATCTCGCCGGCGATCGGGGCCACGGCCGCGAGGTAGGCGGGGGTGAGGCCGCCGCCGATGACGATGCCGTCGGCATCCGCCACGGCCAGCAGGGTCGCGAGGCCATCGAGGGCCAACGACGTGATCACGGGTTCGAGCGGGCCGGCGGTTTCGAGCGCGGCCACGAGCTTGGCGGCGTGGTCGTCGCCGTCGGCGCCCCGCACGACGATGATCGCGATGCGCGGCTCGGTGCGGCCTGCGGCGCCGGCGCGCAGGGTGGCCTCGGCCAGGAACGGCCCGTAGACCGCCGCATCGTTTTCGGTGGACTCGTGCGGGCTCCAGCCGCCGCCGACGAGGTGGATGCTCACGCGTCGACCGCCGTCGTCAGCGGGGTGGCGGTGACGGGCGGCAGCGCCGACCACGGGAAGACGATCCAGCCGTCGGTTTCACGCCAGGTGAAGTCGGGCACGTGCACGGTGCGGGGCTTGGTGTACAGCGTGGCCGAGCGCACCTCGCCGGCCGATTCCTTGAGGATGCCCACGACGAGGGCAAGGGTGTGGCCGGAGTCCGAGACGTCGTCGACCAGGAGCACGCGCTTGCCGGCAAGTGCCGGGGCGTCGAGCATCGGCCCGCTCAGCACGGGCTCCGGCAGGCGCTCGTCGATGCCGGTGTAGAACTCCACGTTGATGGAGCCGCAGTTCTTGGTGCCGAGGGCGTAGGAGATCGCCCCGGCCAGCAGCAGGCCGCCGCGCGCGATGGCGATGACAACGTCGGGCTGGAACCCGCTCTCGAGCACCGTGGACGCCAGTGACCTGGAGGCGTCGGCGAATTCGGTCCACTCCAGCACCTCGCGGGGCGGGTCGACGGTGACGGGGGCGATGGACGGCTGGTCGGGTTGCATTTGTCAATGGTAGAACCTCGCGCGCCCGCCGCGCGCGGACGAAGGGCCCGGTTCACCGGCGGCGCCCCGGTTACAGGAGAATTGACGCATGATCACACTGCAGCAGGATGCCGACGGCTTCGTCCGCATGAACCGGCACTTCCCCGGCAAGACCCCCATCATTATTCTCTTCACCGACGGCAGCACCGGCGAGTACACCGGCGCCCGGCTGAACGGGCTCTACGACCTGGCCCTGGCCACGTTCCGCGCCGAGAACCGCCTCGACGCCAAGGGATTCTCCCGCTCGCCGGCCAAGACCGTGCACGCCACCAACAACGTGGAGTTCGTGCCGGTCACGGCCGGGATGGCCCCGTAACGGTGTCATGAGCCCGCTGCCCTTCAGCGCCGAGGTGGAGATCGTGTTGCTCCTGGCCTCGTCCGTGCACCGCTACGAGGGGCGCCCGGCCGACGGGCCGCTGCCCGCGGTCGGCGCGGAGACCCACCCGAGCATTCACCTGCGGGCGGGCCTGGGCATCGTGGGCGACCGTCACTTCGGGCAGCGGGCGCACGCGCACGCGTCGGTCACGGTGATGAACGCCGCCGTGCTCGACCGCGTGGCGGATGACCTCGGGCTGCCGCGCACCCTGGACCCGGCCGCCACCCGGCGCAACATCCTGTTGCGCGGTGTGGATGTCGACGCTCTGCGCGGCGCCAGGTTCTCGCTCGACAGCGGCGACGGCCCGGTCGAGTTCCTGGCGAACCGGCCGGCGAATCCCTGTGCCTGGATGGACGTGACGCTCGCCCCCGGGGCTCACCGGGCCCTGCGCGGACGCGGTGGCATGCGCTGCGAACCGCTGACCGACGGGATCCTACGGCTCGGCCCGGCGCGGCTGCGCAGCAGCCTCCCGCTCTCGGCTACGGGTGCCTGACGCCGTCACCGGCCAGCACGGCCCGGTAGCCCTCGCGGTAACTCGGGTAGCGGAACGAGAACCCGGTCTCCAGGATGCGCTGGTTGCTCACACGCTTGTCGCCGCCCCGCCGGCTCCCGGTCTCGACGATCTCGGGAACAGGCAGGCCCAGTTCACCGGCCACGAAAGCGAGCACCTCAGCGGCAGGCACCGGCGTCGAGTCCACACCGAGGTAGAGCCGGTCCGGCGCCTTCGCCCGCAGCATCAGGTGCACGATCATGGCGGCGGCGTCGTCACGGTGGATCCGGTTGGTGAGGCGTGACCGTTCGCCGACAGTGGCACGCCCCTCACGCACCTGGCTGATCAGGCGTTCCCGGCCGGGGCCGTAGATGCCGCCCAGACGCAGCACGACCGCCGACGGGATCCGGCTGCGCAGCAGCTGCTCGGCCTCGAGCAGGATCGAGTCGGTGCCGGAGCCGGGAGTCGCCGGCGTCTGTTCGTCGACGGTGCTGCCGTCGTTCACGTCGTAGACCGCGGTGGAGGACACCATCAGAAACCGGCGCGGGGTGACCAGGGCCGCATCGAGGGCGTCGAGCAGGTTGGCCAGGCCGGTCACATACGCGGCCCGGTACACGGCGGGGTCCGGGTTGCCGGCGGCGATCGCCACGATCACGAGGTCGGTGTCCGCCGGCACCTCGGGCCGCTCGCGGCTGAGGTCCACGGACTGGCCGTTCAGGGCGGCCGGGAGCACCCCGGCCTGGCGGCGGAGGCCCATCACGTGCTGGCCGAGCGCGACCAGGCGGAGGCCCACCTCGGTGCCGAGGTCGCCGCATCCGGCAATCAGTACAGTCATCCCCCCAGTATGGAGCTGCGCGGGGGGCACTCAGCGCACCGGGCGGAGCACGGGTCAGAGCATGTCGCCCTCTGCCGGGGCCGGCAGGTGCCGCTCGGGCGTGCCGTTGTAGAACGACAGCGGCCGGATCAGCGCGTTCGCGGCCAGCTGCTCCATCACGTGCGCCGTCCAACCGGTCACCCGCGCGGCGACGAAGATGGGCGTGAAGGTGGCGGTGTCGAACCCCATCAGGTGGTACGCGGGACCGGACGGGTAGTCCAGGTTGGGCAGGATGCCGGTGCGCTCGGTCATACCGGCGGACAACGCCTCGTAGAGGGCGAGCAGGTCGGGCCGGTCATAGTGTTCGATGAGGGTGAGCAGCGCCGTGTGCATGGTGGGCACCCGCGAGTCGCCGTGTTTGTAGACGCGGTGGCCGAAGCCCATCACCTTGCGCTTGTGCGCGAGGGTGTCATCGAGCCACAGCTGGGCGCGTTCTGCGGAGCCGTCGCCCAGGCCGATCTCGGTGAAGATGTGCATCACGGCCTCGTTGGCGCCGCCGTGCAACGGTCCCTTGAGCGCTCCGATCGCCCCGGTCACGGCCGAGTAGAGGTCGGAGAGCGTGGAGGTGATCACCCGGGCCGTGAAGGTGGACGCGTTGAAGGAGTGCTCCGCGTACATGATCATCGACACGTCGAAGGCCTCGACCACGGCCAGTTCCTGCACCTCGCCGAAGGTCATGTAGAGGAAGTTCGCCGAGTAGCCGAGGTCGTCGCGCGGTTCCACGAGCTCGAGGCCGTGCCGGCGACGCTGGTCGTACGACACGATGGCGGGCAGCTGCGCGAAGAGGCGCAGCGATTTGGCCAGGTTGGCCTCCACCGAGGAGTCCGGCGTGGTCAGGTCGTTGGCGCCGATCACGCTCACGGCCGTGCGCAGCACGTCCATCGGGTCGGCGGAGGTGGGGATCTCGTCGATGACCCGGCGCACGGAATGGTCGAGGCGGCGCAGCGAGCGCTCGGCGACCTCGAAGTCGGCGAGTTGCGCATCCGTCGGCAGTTCGCCGTACCAGAGCAGGTAGGCGACCTCTTCGAAGCTCTTCTGAGCGGCCAGTTCCTGCACCGGGTAGCCGCGGTAGAGCAGGGAGTTGGAGTCGGGGTTGACCCTGGAGACCGCCGTGGCGTCCGCCACCACCCCTGCCAGCCCCTTGTGGATCTCCGGCACGGCAGGGCTCTGCACCGCGGGCGTCTGGATGGGCTGGTTGATGGTCATTTCGCTCCCTTGCGTCCTGATGAAACTGGCCGTGCTGTTCTGCTGGTGTGGTGCTGGGCTAGCCTTCGTGGCCGCTCAGGGTGAAGTTGAAGATCCCCGAATCGAAGCGATTGTAGGCCTCGTAGTCGAGCAACTGATAGAGCTCCGCACGGGTTTGCATCCGCGGCAGGCGGCTGGTCAGCGAGCCCTCGGCGATGATCGTGTCGAGCCCGTCCTCGGCCGCCCCCATGGCCAGCCGCAGCAGCGACACCGGGAAGATGACGATGTTCACCCCGACGCCTTCGAGTTGGTCCACCCGGAACAGCTCGCTCTTGCCGAACTCGGTCATATTGGCCAGGATCGGCACATCGACCGCCGCCCGGATCGCCTCGAACTCGGCCAGGGTGCCCATCGCCTCGGGGAAGATCGCGTCGGCGCCGGCATCCGCCAGAGCCTTGGCCCGGTCGATCGCGGCGGACAGCCCCTCGACGGCGCGGATGTCGGTGCGCGCCATCACGAGCAGGTTCGGGTCGCGGCGGGCGTCCACGGCGGCGCGGATGCGCTTGAGGGCCGTGTCGGTGTCGACGACCTGCTTGCCGTCGAGGTGCCCGCAACGTTTCGGGTTGACCTGGTCCTCGATGTGCAGCCCGGCGACGCCGGCATCCTCGAGGGTCTGCACGGTGCGGGCCACGTTCATCGGCTCACCGAAGCCGGTGTCGGCGTCGACGAGGGTCGGCAGATCGGTCATCCGGGAGATCTGCTGGCTGCGGCCGGCCACCTCGGTGAGCGTGGTGAGGCCGATGTCGGGCAGGCCGAGGTCGGCGGCGAGCACGGCGCCGGAGATGTACACGCCCTCGAAGCCCTTGGCCTGGATCATCTTGGCGGAGAGCGGGTTGAACGCGCCGGGGAAGCGCAGCAGGCTGCCGCCGGCGAGGTCGGCGCGGAGCTTCGCGCGCTTGGCGGCGGGGGTGAGGCCGGAGTAGAGCATCAGAAGATTCCGTTCAGGCTGGGCAGGGTGTCGAAGAGACCGGGGCGGGCCACCAGGGTGAGGGTGCCGAGTTCGGCAGCGGTCAGCTCAGGCAGCCGCTGGGCGACAGAAAGGAACCGCTCGATCTCCGGCTGTTCCAGGGCGTCGGCGGCCAGCAGCCGGAACTTCTCGATGTAGTCCTCCCGCACGAACGGGCGGGCGCCGAGCGGATGCGCGTCGGCCACGGCGAGCTCGTCGACCAGGCGGGTGCCGTCGGCGAGGAGGATCTCCACCCGACCGCCGAACGCCTTCTCGGCGGGGTCGCTGGAGTGGTAGCGGCGGGTCCATTCGGCGTCTTCGCTCGTGCTCACGGTGTTCCACAGGGCCACGGTGTCTGCGCGTCTGGCCCGCTCGGGCAGGTACGAGTCCACGTGGTGCCAGGCGCCGTCCTGCAGCGCCACGGTGAAGATGTACGGCACCGAGTGGTCGAGGGTCTCCCGGCTGGCCCGCGGGTCGTATTTCTGCGGGTCGTTGGCGCCGGAACCGATCACGTTGTGGGTGTGGTGCGAGGTGTGGATGACGATGCTCCGGATCGCCCCCGGCGTGAGGATCTCCGGGTGCTCGCGGTGCAGTTTGCGGGCCAGGTCGATGAGCGCCTGCGCCTGGTACTCCGCGGAGTGTTCCTTGGTGAAGCTGTCCAGGATCGCGCGTTTGGGCTCGCCGGCGCCAGGCAGCGCCATGTCGTATGAGGCATCCGGCCCGTCGAGCAACCAGGCGATCACGCCGTCCTCGCCCTCGTAGATCGGGGTGGGGCTGGTCTGGCCGCGCATGGCCCTGTCCACGGCCTCCACGGCCATCTTGCCGGCGAACGCCGGCGCGTACGCCTTCCAGCTGGAGATCTCGCCCTTGCGGGACTGCCGGGTGGCGGTGGTGGTGTGCAGCGCCTGGCCGATGGCCTGGAAGATCGTGTCGGGGTCGAGGCCGAGCAGGGTGCCGATTCCGGCGGCGGCGGACGGGCCGAGGTGCGCGACGTGGTCGATCTTGTGCTTGTGCAGGCTGATCGAGCGGGCCAGGTCGATCTGCACCTCGTAGCCGGTGGCGATGCCGCGCACGAGGTCGTGGCCGGTGAGGCCGCGGGCGGCGGCCAGGTGTTGGGCCACGGCGACCAGCGGCGGGATGTTGTCGCCGGGGTGCGAGTACTCGGCGGCGAGGAAGGTGTCGTGATAGTCCAGCTCCCGCACGGCAACGCCGTTGGCCCAGGCCGCCCACTCCGGAGAGACCCTGCGGCCGCTCGGCGGGCCGAAGACGGTGGCGCCGTCGCCACCCGCCGACCGCGGATGCGCCAGGGCCTGCGACCTGGCCGCCGCGACGGGGTCGCGGGTGAGGGAGGCCGCAGCGACGGCGGCGTTGTCGATGACCCGGTTGATGATCATCTCGGTCACATCCGCGTCGACGGCCACCGGGTCGGCCGCGCAGGCGGCGATCTTCCAGGCCAGCTGTTCGGTGCGGGCGGGGCTGTCGTCGCTCGGATGAACGCGCACTGTGATGGGCTGCACGGATGGTCCTCTCGGTCGGGTGGGTTACGAAGTCTGGTCGTGCACTGCGTGGACGGGCGCTGCCAGCACCGCGAGCACGCTCGCGAGGCTGAGGTGCAGGTGCACGTGGGTGGCGTGCGCGGCGAGCGCCGCGTCACCGTCGATGATCGCGTCGAGGATCAGCAGGTGTTCGGCCGCGGCGGCTCGCAGCCGCACCGGGTTGCCGCGGGCGACGCGGCGGATGCGCGCCAGGTGCGTGCGCACGGTGTCGAGGGCGCCCACGAGGAAGGAGTTGTCGACGGCGTTGTCGATCGCCGCGTCGAACTCGTCGATCAGGGCGTAGTAATCGTGGATGCCGTGCTCACCGGCGTCGAGCAGGGCGGGGGCGGCGAGGAAACGCTCGCGCAGCATCCGGAATGCCGAGCGGTCGGCGCCGCGGGCGGCCAGCGTTGCCGCGCGCTCCTCGAGGGCCTCGCGCAGCTCGTAGAGGGCGTTGATGGACTCGACCGACATCGAGGTCACCGAGAAGCCGCGGCCGCTGCGTCCGGCGACGAGGCCGTCGGCCACCAGCCGGGCCACGGCGGAGCGCAACGGGGTGCGGGAGACGCCCAGCCTGGCGGACTGTTCGACCTCCAGCAGTACGGTGCCGGCGGGAAGCAGCCCGTCCAGGATCTCGTCGCGCAGCACCCGGTAGGCCCGGTCACTGGCCCGCTCCGGCGCGGACTTCACGGTCTCTGTATACACAACCGCATTCTATTCCCCTATTGCCGCGGTTGTGCAAGACTAACCGCACCTTGTGTATACATGAGAGCTTCGATGGAGAGGTTCACACCATGATCGACCACAGTTCGTACCGCGATGTCTGGCGGCGCAGCATCGACGAACGCGAGGATTTCTGGCTCGAGGCGGCCGGCCTCATCGACTGGGTGGACCCGCCGACAACGGCACTCACCCAGCGCTCCCCCACCGACTATCGCTGGTTCGACGACGGCACCCTCAACACCAGCTACAACGCCCTCGACCGGCACGTTCTCGCCGGCCGCGGCGATCACACCGCGCTCATCTACGACTCCGCCATGACCGGCACCCGTGCGCGGCTCAGCTACAGCGAACTACTCGAGCGGGTCGCCCGGTTCGCCGGGGCACTGCGCGCCGTCGGGGTGGGCCGGGGCGACCGGGTGATCGTCTACCTGCCGATGATCCCGGAGGCCGTGGTGGCGATGCTCGCCTGCGCCCGGCTCGGGGCCGTGCACTCCGTGGTCTTCGGCGGCTTCGCGGCCAGCGAGCTCGCCGTGCGCATCGACGACGCCAGGCCGACCGTGCTCGTCACGGCGTCCGGCGGCCTGGAGCCGGGCAAGGCCGTGGAGTACCTGCCGCTGGTGCAGAAGGCTCTCGAGCTGAGCGCAGGTTCGGTGCACACCGTGATCGTGCGGAACCGCGAGAGCATCCCCGGATCGGCCGGCGACTATGCCGGCGATGCTGCAGCCGTGCGCTGGCTGGACTGGGCGGCGGCCGAAGCCGGCGCCGTGCCGGCCGACCCTGTCACCGTGGCCGCCTCCGACCCGCTGTACATCCTCTACACCTCCGGCACGACGGGAAACCCGAAGGGCATCATCCGTGACAACGGCGGCCACGCCGTTGCGCTGACCTGGTCGATGCGGGGCATCTACGACATCGGTCCCGACGACGTGTTCTGGGCGGCGTCCGACGTCGGCTGGGTGGTCGGCCACTCCTACATCGTCTACGCGCCGCTGCTCGCCGGCGCCACCACGGTGATCTACGAGGGCAAACCGATCGGCACCCCGGATGCCGGCGCCTTCTGGCGCGTCGTGGCGGACTACCGGGTGACCGTGCTGTTCACCGCTCCCACCGCCATCCGCGCCATCCGCCGGGTGGACCCGGAGCTGGCCGAGCTGGGTCGCTACGACGTGTCCAGCCTCACCGCGCTGTTCCTGGCCGGCGAGCGCCTCGACCCGGAGACCTTCCACTGGGTCAACGACAGCCTGCACTGCCCCGTCGTCGACCACTGGTGGCAGACGGAGACCGGCTGGGCCATCTGCGCAAACCCGCGCGGCATCCAGGAGCTGCCCACCAAGCCCGGCTCCACCGCGGTGCCCGTGCCCGGCTACGACATCGCCATCCTCGACTCGAAGGGCCAGCCCGTCACCAAGCCGGGCAAGGACGGCAACATCGCCATCCGGCTGCCGCTGCCGCCGGGCGGGTTGCTCGGCATCTGGGGCGGCGAGGACCGCTTCGCCAGCGCCTACCTGACCGCGTTCCCCGGCTACTACGCCACGGGCGACTCCGGGCACCTCGACGCCGACGGCTACCTCTACGTGATGGGCCGTACCGACGACGTGATCAACGTTGCGGGGCACCGGCTCTCCACCGGCTCCCTCGAGGAGGTGCTCACCCGGCATCCGGCGATCGCGGAGTGCGCCGTTCTCGGCGTGCACGACGCGCTCAAGGGCCAGCGCGCCGCCGGGTTCGTCACGCTCAAGGCCGGCTGGGTGGTCGACAACGACCTCCTCACGGCCGAGCTGGTGAACCTGGTGCGCGAGCACATCGGCCCGGTGGCGGCGTTCCGTGACGTCACCATCCTGGACCGGTTGCCCAAGACCCGCTCCGGCAAGATCCTGCGCAAGACCATCCGCCAGATCGTCGACGGTGAGCCGTACAAGGTGCCACCGACCATCGAAGACCCCACGGTGCTCGACGCCCTCACCCGAGCCGTGCGTCCCGACTAACCGTTTCATCAGCAATCCCATCTCACCGGAGCAAAGGAGCCCCCATGAAGGAATCACTGAAAGACACCAGGCCGGGAGGATCGATCGACTACGTCACCTTCGAGACCTCTGAACGATTCGTCAACCTGCAGCGGCGCCGGCGGCGGTTCGTGATCCCGCTCGCCGTGTTCTTCCTGGTCTGGTACTTCGCCTTCGTTCTGGTGGCCGCCTACCTGCCCGACGTGATGGCGTACCAGGTGGCCGGCAGCGTCAACCTGGGCCTCGTGCTCGGCCTCGGCCAGTTCGTCACGACGTTCGCCATCACCATCTGGTACGTCGGCTTCTCCAACCGGGTCCTCGATCCGCTCGGCGCCGAGTTGCGCGCAGAGCTCGAGCAGAAGGCCGCCGCATGAGCGCCCTGGGCACGACCGTGGCCGCTGTCACAGCGGCGGTCGAGCAGGCCGAGACCAACCCGGTGCTGAACATCTCGATCTTCCTGGCCTTCGTGGCCGTCACCCTGGTGATCGTGATCCGCGCCGGGCGCAACAACCGCACCGCCGCCGACTATTACACCGGCGGGCGCTCGTTCACCGGGCCGCAGAACGGTTTCGCGATCGCCGGCGACTACCTCTCGGCGGCATCGTTCCTCGGCATCGTCGGCGCCATCGCCGTGAACGGGTACGACGGCTTCCTCTACTCGATCGGTTTCCTGGTGGCCTGGCTCGTCGCCCTGCTGCTCGTGGCCGAGCTGATGCGCAACACCGGCAAGTTCACCATGGCGGATGTGCTCTCCTTCCGGCTGGCGCAGCGGCCGGTGCGCGTGGCCGCGGCCACCACCACCCTGGCGGTGTGCTTCTTCTACCTGCTCGCCCAGATGGCCGGCGCCGGCGGACTCGTGTCGCTGCTGCTGGGCATCACCGACAAGCTCGGCCAGTCCATCGTGGTCACGGTCGTCGGCGGCCTGATGATCCTCTACGTGCTCATCGGCGGTATGAAGGGCACCACCTGGGTGCAGATCGTCAAGGCGTTCCTACTCATCATCGGCGCGGGCGCCATGACGGTGTGGGTGCTGGTGATCAACGGGTTCAACCTGTCCACCCTGCTCGACGCCGCTGTCGCGAACTCCGCAGCCACCCCGGCAGACGCCATCCTCTCGCCGGGCCTGCAGTACGGCCACAACCCGCTGGACTTCATCTCCCTGGCGATCGCCCTGGTGCTCGGCACCGCGGGCCTGCCGCACGTGCTGATGCGCTTCTACACAGTTCCCAGCGCCAAGGAGGCCCGCCGTTCGGTGGTCTGGGCGATCTTCCTGATCGGCGCGTTCTACCTGTTCACCCTGGTGCTCGGCTTCGGCGCGGCGGCCCTGGTCGGCTCCGACACCATCCTCGCTTCCCCCGGCGGGGTGAACTCGGCGGCACCGTTGTTGTCGCTGGCGCTGGGCGGTCCGCTGCTGCTCGGGCTGATCTCCGCCATCGCGTTCGCCACCATCCTCGCTGTCGTGGCCGGCCTCACCATCACGGCGGCCACCTCGTTCGCGCACGACATCTACGCCAGCGTGATCAAGAAGGGCACGGGCGACCCGGACGGCGAGGTCAAGATCGCCCGGCGCACAGTGGTGGTGATCGGCATCCTCGCCATCGCCGGCGGCATCGGCGTGCAGGGCCAGAACATCGCGTTCCTGGTGGCACTGGCCTTCGCCGTCGCGGCGAGCGCCAACCTGCCCACCATCCTGTACTCGTTGTTCTGGCGCGGGTTCACCACCCGCGGGGCACTGTGGAGCATGTACGGCGGCCTGGGCTCGGCGATACTGCTGATCGTGTTCTCGCCGGTGTTCTCAGGCACGCCCACCTCGATGTTCGGCGAGTCAGTGAACTTCGCGCTCTACCCGCTGAACAACCCCGGCATCATCTCGATCCCGCTGGGCTTCGTCCTCGGCTGGCTCGGTTCGGTCACGAGCACCCGCAGGGAGAACCCCGCGCTGGCGGCGGAGATGGCCGTGCGCTCCCTCACCGGGTTTGGCGCCGAGAAGGCGAGCGAGCACTAGCCCGTCCGACAGGCCGCAACTGTGGCCGAAACGGACAATTCCGCCCGGTGCGCCGGGCGCAATTGTCCGTTCGGGGAACAGTCGGTGACGAGCCGGCTAGACGCGCGGGGCGAGCGGGCCGCGCGCGATCAGGGTGGTGGAGGCCTGGGCGACGGGCTTGACCACGATGAGGTCGAGGTTCACGTGCGCGGGCATCTCGACAGCGGCCACGATGGTCGCGGCCACATCCTCGGCCACGAGCGGGTTGGCCACGTTGTTGTATGCGGCGGCCGCCTTCTCGGGGTCGCCGCCGAAGCGCACGAGGCCGAATTCCTCGGTCTGCACCATGCCGGGCGCGATCTCGATCACGCGGATCGGTTCCCCGTTGAGCTCGAGGCGCAGCACCTCGGTCATGGCGTGCGCGGCGAACTTCGCGGCGTTGTAGCCGCCGCCGCCGATGTACGCGGTGTGCCCGGCGGTGGAGGTGATGTTCACGATGTCGGCGGAGACGTCGGCGGCTGGGCCGGCGGCATCCGTCGCGACCGACGCGCGCAGCAACGGCAGCAGCGCGCTGGTGACCCGCTTCACGGCGAGCACGTTGATCTCGTACATCCAGGCCCAGTCCTCGACGGGTCCGGTCTCGACCGAGTCGAGCCCCTTGGCGCCGCCGGCGTTGTTGACCAGCGCGTTCACCTCACCGGATGCCGCGAGGAAGTCGCGCAGCGCGTCCACGTCGGCCTGCACGGTGAGGTCGGCTGTGAACACGGCCGCGCCGGTCTCCTCCGCGAGAGCCTGCAGGCGGTCCGCCCGCCGTGCCACGCCCACCACATCCCAGCCGTGCTCGCGGAACAAGCGCACTGTGGCCGCTCCGATTCCGCTGCTCGCACCGGTGACGACGACTCTTCTTTTGCCCATTGCCCTATTCTGCCCGGAGAATGGACCCGATGAGTTCGCCAACCGACGCACCCCACAAGCACAAGCGCCGCGTTCCCCTCTGGGACAACGCCCGCTGGATCGCCATCACGCTCATGGTGATCGGTCACGCGATCCTGAAGCTGATCGGCGAATCCGACACCGCCTACGGCGTCTACCTGTTCATCTACGCGTTCCACGTGCCGGTGTTCGTGGCTGTCAGCGGCTACTTCGCCAAGTCGGGGCCGCCCGGCCCGCGCCAGATGCACCGGCTGGTCACCGACGTCATCTTCCCGTACCTGATCTTCGAGAGCATCTGGACCCTCATCACCTGGGGACTCGGCGGCCCCCTGCAGGTGGACTACTCCAGCCCGTCCTGGACGCTCTGGTTCCTGATCGCCCTGGCGATCTGGCGGGTCGCGCTGCCCTACCTGGTGCTGATGCGCTACCCGCTGCTGATCAGCATCGCCATCTCGGTGGGCGCCGGCTACGTCGGCGACATCGACAGCACCTTCTCGCTGTCGCGCACCCTCGGGCTGCTGCCGTTCTTCGTGTTCGGCTGGAAGCTGCGGCAGTGGCCGCTCACCGCCGCCTGGATGCACCTGTCTCCAGCCCTGGTCTGGCGGTGGCGGGCGGGTGCCATCACCCTCTTCGGCGCCTTGGCGCTGGGCATCGGCGTGAACATCGTCGGCGTGCGGGACCTGCGGCTGCGCAGTTTCACGCTCTACGACGAGGCCTACTGGCAGTTCGGCTACAACGAATTCTGGGCCGGCGTCATCCGGCTGGGCCTGATGCTCGCCTCGTTCGGATTCATCCTGGCCTTCCTCATGCTGATGCCGCGCCGGGCCACCTGGTTCACGCCGCTCGGCGCCGCCACCATGTACATCTACCTGCTGCACACCTTCCTGCTCTATCCGCTGCGGGAAACCGGGGTGCTCGACGGGCCCCAGCCGGTCTGGGTGCTCCCGGCCATCATCCTGCTGGCCATCGGCATCTCGGTGCTGCTCTCGCTCCCGGTGGTGAAACGGGTCTTCAGGCCCTTGGTGGAACCGAGGCTGCGGTGGCTGTTCCGGCAGGAACCGTCGACCCACACGGGCACCATTGTTTTGCCGCACGGACCTGCCAAACCGTAGCCGAGCCGCTGAGGCGCCCAACAGATGACGCCGTGTTGCACACACCGTTGTCGGCTCCGGCTGTGCTGCCTATGGTTGCTGCAGAGAGACGGAGCGGTCAGCTCCGCACCGTAAATCACTCGGGGCAGCCACCCCGGGCACGAACAGGGAGACCGACCCATGAGCGATTCCGCAGACTGGAAGTTCGAAACCAAGCAGGTCCACTCCGGGGCCCGCCCCGACCCCGTCACCAACGCGCGGGCCACGCCGATCTACCAGACCACCTCCTACGTCTTCAACAGCGCAGAGCACGCCCAGAACCTGTTCGCGCTGGCCGAATTCGGCAACATCTACACCCGCATCCAGAACCCGACCCAGGCCGTGGTCGAGGAGCGCGTCGCCGCGCTCGAGGGCGGCACCGGCGCGCTGCTGGTGGCCAGTGGCCAGGCGGCGTCGACCTTCGCCGTGCTCAACATCGCCCAGGCCGGCGACCACATCGTGTCGTCCAGCTCGATCTACGGCGGCACGTACAACCTCTTCAAGTACACCCTCGCCAAGCTCGGCATCGAGACCACCTTCGTCGAGGACCAGGACGACGCGGCCGAGTGGGCGCGCGCGGTGCGGCCCAACACCAAGCTGTTCTTCGCCGAGACCATCGGCAACCCCAAGATCAACGTCCTCGACATCGCGCTCGTCGCCGAGGTCGCGCACACCAACGGGGTGCCGCTCATCGTCGACAACACCATCGCGACGCCCTACCTGATCCGCCCGTTCGAGCACGGGGCCGACATCGTCGTGCACTCGGCCACCAAGTTCCTCGGCGGCCACGGCACGATCATCGGCGGCGTGGTCGTCGACGGCGGCCTGTTCGAGTGGTCGGCCAACGTCGAGAAGTTCCCGGGGCTCACCGAACCCGACCCGTCGTACCACGGCGCCAGCTACACCACCGCGGTCGGCGACGCCCTCGCCTACATCATCAAGGCCCGCGTGCAGCTGCTGCGCGACCTGGGCAGCGCCATCGCCCCGGCGAGCGCCTGGCAGCTCATCCAGGGCATCGAGACGCTGAGCCTCCGCCTCGAGAGGCACGTGTCCAACGCGCAGGCGATCGCCGAGTTCCTCGAGAACCACCCCGACATCGCGTCGGTCAACTACGCCGGCCTGCCGTCCAGCCCCTGGTACGCCGCGGCCAACAAGTACGCCCCGCTGGGCGTCGGCGCCGTGCTCTCGTTCGAGCTCAAGGGCGGGGTGGATGCCGGCCGCGCGCTGGTGGACAACCTCACGCTGTTCAGCCACCTGGCCAACATCGGCGACGTGCGCTCGCTGGTGATCCACCCGGCCTCCACCACGCACGCGCAGCTCACGCCGGAGCAGCAGCTCACCGCCGGTGTGACGCCGGGCCTGGTGCGGCTCTCGGTGGGCATCGAGAACCTCGCCGACCTCACGGCCGACCTCGAGGCCGGCCTCGCGGCCGCCAGAGCCGTGGTCGCCGCGTCCCGCGCGAACGCGTAGCGGCTGTGTGACGTAACAAACCCCGGCTCCGCAGCATTACTGGCCACAATGGAGCCGTATGGAATGGCAATTCTCCGAGGACACCGTCCCGTCCACCTTCGTCACTGACGCACAGGTGCGCTCGCTGCTGGGCAAACCGCCCGTGACGGGCGGATGGCGGGACGGTGACCCCGTCGGGGCGCGCCGTTTCCTCGACATCGGGGCCCTGGACCTGGAGGCGGGCGGTCGCCTCGGCGCGGCGCGGATCGCCTATGAGACCTGGGGTGAGCTCTCCCCCGCGGGTGACAACGCCGTGCTCGTGCTGCACGCCCTCACCGGAGACAGTCACCTGGTCGGCGCGTCCGGGCCGGGGCATCCGACCGCCGGTTGGTGGAGCGGCATCGTCGGTCCCGGCCTGGCCATCGACACCGACCGCTGGTTCGTGGTCGCGCCGAACATGCTCGGCGGCTGCCAGGGCAGCACCGGGCCGGGTTCCCTCGCCCCGGACGGCTCCGAGTGGGGGCCCCGGTTCCCGTACCTGACCATCCGCGACCAGGTCGCCGCGCAGGTCGCGTTCAGCGACCGGCTCGGCATCGACCGGTGGGCCGCCATCATCGGCGGGTCGATGGGCGGCATGCACGTGCTCGAATGGGGCATCGACCAGCCCGACCGGGTCGCCCGGCTGGGCGTCCTGGCCGCTCCGCCGGTCACCACCGCCGATCAGGTCGCCCTCAACTCGGTGCAGATCGAGGCCATCCGCACCGACCCGTTGTTCCGGGCGGGTGACTACTACGACGCCGATCCCGGCGACGGCCCGAGCCGCGGCCTGGCCCTGGCCCGGCGGATGGCGCTGCTGAACTACCGCAGCCCCTCCGAGCTCAATGTGCGCTTCGAACGCAGCTGGCAGAGCGACATCAGCCCGCTCGGCGGAAACGGCCGGTTCGCCGTCGAGTCGTACCTCGACTTCCACGGCAACAAGTTCACCCGCCGGTTCGACGCGAACAGTTACATCACCCTGGTCGAATCGATGAATTCGCACGACATCGGCCGAGGCCGCGGCGGGGTCGCGGCAGCCCTGGGGCGCATCCAGGCGCGCACCCTCGTTGTCGGCATCGACAGCGACAGGTTGTTCCCCGTCGAGGGACAGCGGGTCATCGCGGCGGGAGTGCCGCACGCGCTCGGTGTCGGGCCGGTGCCCGGCACGCCCGTCGTGCTCGAGTCCGGTTACGGCCACGACGGATTCCTGATCGAGAACGCGGCCATCGGCGCACAGTTGCGGCGGCTGCTCGACTGACCAGGCTGCCGGCGGTGCGACGGCGGCGGGTTGACAGCAGCGCTGTTCGGGAGAAGTCTGAGTGAATTCGGCCCGCGCGGAAAGGATCCGTCGTCATGAAACCCGGCCCCCTGATCATGCTGCTGATCGGCACAATCCTTACTCTGCTCGGTGTCGGGCTTGTCACGGTCGGCACAATCGCAGCGATAGCCAATGGGGCCCAGGGCCAGAACGGCTACTTCACCAGCCGCTCCGCGTCGTTCGCGACAGAGAGCTATGCCCTCACCAGCCCGCCCCTCGGACCGGTCACCAGCACAGACACCCCGGCCCCGCTCAACCTGGACATCGCCAGGATCAGGCTGGAGGCGACGGGCTCCGACTCTGCCGCGGTGTTCATCGGGATCGCCCCGCAAGCCGATGTCGACGACTACCTCGCCGGAGTCGCCCACTCCGAGGTGCGCAGCATCCAGACCAACCCGTTCCGGGTGCGGTACAGGGACATCGCGGGGTCGGAGCGCCCCGCGGCACCGGCGCAGCAGGACATCTGGGTGGCGTCGGCGGCCGGGCCGGGCACCCAGGACATCACCTGGCAGGTGCAGCCCGGCTCATGGGCCGTCGTGGTGATGAACGCCGATGCCAGCCGCCCCGTCGACGTCGAGCTCCGCGCCGGGGTGCGCAGTGGGCTGCTGGCTCCCGCCGCGGCGGTGCTGTTGGCGATCGGCATCCTCACCCTGATCATCGGACTGGTGCTGGTGGTGCTGGGCGTCATCGGGCTGGGCCGCGGAGGGCCGGCGCCGTCGAGCCGCACCGGACCGGCCGCACCGGCTGTGCCGGCCGTGCCGACTGACCCCGACCGGCCGGGCGCCGACTACCCCGCCCGGCTGAACGGCGGACTGGACCCCGACCTGTCGCGGGCGCTCTGGCTGGTCAAGTGGATTCTGGTGATCCCACACGTGATCGTGCTGTTCTTCCTCTGGGTCGGTTTCGCGGTGAGCACGATCGTGGCCGGCTTCGCCATCCTCTTCACCGGCCGGTACCCGCGTGCCATCTTCAACTACAACGTGGGCGTGCTGCGCTGGAACTGGCGGGTGGGCTTCTACGCGTACTCCGCGCTCGGCACCGACAGGTACCCGCCGTTCAGCCTCGCTGCCACCGACTACCCCGCAGACTTCGAAGTGGACTACCCCGAGCGGCTCTCACACGGGCTGGTGCTGGTGAAGTGGTGGCTCCTGGCGATCCCGCACCTGCTCATCGTGGCGATCATCACGGGCGGCACGCAGGCCTGGACACGGAGCACGGCCGACGGTTGGACCAGGACCACCGGCTTCTCCCTCCTCGGGCTGCTCGTGCTCATCGCCGCCGTGATCCTGCTGTTCAGCGGGCGGTACCGGCGCGGTCTCTTCAACTTCATCCTCGGCCTCAATCGCTGGGTCTACCGGGTGATCGTCTACACGGCCCTGATGCGCGACGAGTACCCGCCGTTCCGGCTGGACCAGGGACCGGTCGACCCCGGCACTATCGTTGCGCCCCATGACGGTCGATAGGCAGGGCGCAGCCTCCGCGGTCCGCCCGCACCCCGACGACAGGTTCCTGCGGTACTGGCTCTTCTGGGTCAGTCTCGGCGAGAGTGTCGGCTTCCTCGCCCCCGCGCTGGCCCAGCTGGCTTTCGGCGACGCGCCCGTCCGGGTTCCGGCGCTGATCCTCGCCGGGGCGCTGGAGGGAACAGTTCTGGGCTGGACCCAGGCGACGGTGCTCCGCAGCCGGATACCCGCGCTGTCCAGGTCCCGCTGGGTGGGCGCCACCGCCATCGGCGCCTCGGTGGCGTGGTTCATCGGCCTGCTGCCGGCCGAATGGGCCGATGTCTGGCAGCGCTGGCCGGCACCCGCACAACTCGGCGTCGGTCTGGCCGCCGGGGTGCTGCTGCTCACCAGCATCGGCATCGCCCAGTGGACGGAGCTGAAGAGGCACCGGCGGGCCGCCGGCTGGTGGATCGCCGGCAGCGCGGCGGCCTGGTGCGCCGGACTGGCGGTCTTTTTCGCTGTCGCGACTCCGCTGTGGCAACCTGGCCAATCGGCCGCCGTCGTCCTGCTGATCGGCATGCTCGCCGGGGTCCTCATGGCGGTCGGCATGGCTCTCACCAGCGGGCTGGTCCTTGTGGGCATACTGCGAACCAAAAGTCCTAGTCAACCGGTCTAAAAGACAACGAGGCCGCTAGGGTGCTGTTAGAGCACTCACGAGGAGCCAGCATCCATGCCACGCATCGCCAAAGAGCGAGACCGCGTCCTTCGCCGGGCCGCCCGGGTGACCGGCGCGGCAGGATCGGTGACGACGCTCGCCTACCTCGCGGTTCCCGGCGGTGTCAGGGTGCCGGTGGTCCTGGTGGTCGTGCCGCTGACGCTGCTGATCCTCGGCTGCCAGTATCTGCTCG
Organism: Cryobacterium sp. SO2; assembly: GCF_026151165.2. Taxonomy (NCBI): domain Bacteria; kingdom Bacillati; phylum Actinomycetota; class Actinomycetes; order Micrococcales; family Microbacteriaceae; genus Cryobacterium; species Cryobacterium sp. SO2. The sequence goes on along the minus strand of NZ_CP117849.1, from coordinate 894,385 downwards.
GCCGCACCGGCGCCATCCGCTGGATCGTACCGATCGTGGTGCTGGGCACCGCCATCGTGCTCCTCGTCGGGCTCATGTCGACGGCGCAGATCGGCCTCAACGTGGTCGAGGAAGCCGTCATCGGCAGTGTCGCCGCCGCGATGGTCAGCTGCGTCGCCCCCGTCCTGGTCGTCGGGCCGCGCCGCCAGATCGTGCTCTTCGCCTCCTTCGGCATCACGGTGGCCAGCGTCTCCCTGGTCACGATCTCGGCCGGCGGCTCTGTGCTGCCCCTCGCCCTCACCGTGTGCGGCTGGGCGGCGCTGTCGCTGGGCGGCTGGTGGATCGCCCAGAGCGTCCCCCGCGTGCTGCAGCGCATCGCGGCGATCGGCCGGGCCCACCAGGCCGAACGGCACGCCAGCGAGCTGGAGGCACAACGCCGGCAGGGTGCCAGGCTGCTGCACGACACCGTCCTGGCCACCCTCACCCTGCTCGCGCACTCCGGTGTCGGAGTGAGCCCGGCCGCCCTCCGGCAGCAGTCCGGCGACGACGCCCGGCTGCTGCGCCAGCTGCGGCTGGGCGGACTGCCCACCCCCAGCCGCTCCGGCGTGTACACCCTTGAGCCGGCGAGCACGTCGACCCTGGGCAGCACCCTGGAGTCGGTCAAGCAACGCTTCGGCCGGATGGGCCTCGAGGTGGACTGGCACGGCAGCGGCCAGGTGCTGCTGCCCAGCGACGTGCTCGATTCGTTCCTGCTGGCCCTGGGCGAGTGCCTGGAGAACGTCCGCCGGCACTCCGGCGTCACCCGCGCCGACGTCACGATCTCCGACGACGACACCACGGTGCGTGCCATGGTCACGGATGCCGGCAAGGGCTTCGATCTCACAGCCGTCAGCACCGAACGGCTCGGATTCGCCGAATCCGTGGTGGCCAGGCTGCGCGATGTCGGCGGCAGCGCTCGCCTGTTCTCCTCCCCCGGGTCCGGCACCACGGTGGTCCTCGAGGTGCCCAAGTGATGCCCGGAGCCGTGTCAGTGGAGGCCGGCAACGGCCCCGCCGAACGAGCCCACCGGCAGCTGCTCGATGACCAGCGCGACGAGAGACGGCGCACCTTCCGCCGGCCCCAGCGCACCGTCGACACCACCCGTGCGAACCGCACCGGCCTCGGCGGTCGCCACCTCGGCGTCGGCGTCTCGCTGAGCGGAGCGTTCGTCGCCCTCTTCCTGCTCTGGCGTTTCGCGGTGCAGTGGGAGCTCTACCCGAACCCGATGCCCACACTGGTCGCGTGGGCGGTCCTGCTCGCCGCCGGCGCCGCCACCCTGGTCGCCATCAACCGGCTGCCCAACCGGATGCCCACCTGGTTGTTCCTCACCGTTCTGGCCACCGGCGAACTCATCGTGGGTCTCGACCTGGCCGGCTACGGCCGGGGCGATGCCGTCGGCACCTTCCCCACGGCCGCGGCCGCCGTCGGCGCGCTGTTCACCGTCCTCGTCACCGTGCGGCGCGGACGCGACATCGTGGCGGCGACCCTCGTGCTCGGCGCCGTCGTTGCGGCAGGGTCGCTCACGGCCGCGCGCACCGATTCGCTGGTCCTGGCTCCCGCGATCCTCACAATCGGGCTGTGCATCTTCCCCCCATTGCTGGGGGTATCCGTTGTGCGCGTCTTCCGGCGGATGGTGCAGCGCGAACTCGACCTGGTGCTCGTGCAGAGCACCGTCACCCAGTCCTCGTCGGCGGTCGGCATGCTGGCGTCCGAGGAGCTCGCTCGCATCGACCTCGACGCCGAGACACTGCTCGATGACGTTGCCACAGGCCGCACCGCCCTGCCGTTGAGCGCCGCGAAGTCAGCGGCGGCCGCGGCACTGGCCACCCAGCTGCGCCTGCATCTCATCGAGGGACGCCGGGAAACCTGGCTGCACCACGCGCTCACCGAGTCCGAGTTTCTCGGCCCCGCCGTGAACCTCGACGACCCCGCCGGGCTGGCCGGCCAGCTCTCCCCGGTGCAGCGGGACGCCCTTCTTCTGGCAATATGGCTTCTGATCAGCGACACGGATGGGGCGGAGCCGACGGTTTCGCTTGTGTTCGGGCCGTTGGGCCGCACCAGCGGCCACGCCATCGGCGAGATGTTGCGGTTTCCGATCCAGATTGTCATCGAGGGCGTACCTCGGCGGCGCGTCGACCCGGAGACGTGGCAGGCGATCCGAGCGGTCGGCCCTCATATCGATTCGGTACGAAGTGGACAACTCCACGTCGATATCGAATGCAGTATTGACAATCCCGCGGATGCGTAGCCGCGCCAGCCGGCGCGAGTGCCATTTGACGGGGGAACAAGGCAACAGGAGGCAGCAGTGACGAACGCAGCAGTGACGCTCATCGGCAATCCCATCCGGTTGGCGCTGGTAGATGATCATCGAATGCTCCTCGGGGCACTGACCGAATGGATCAGGGGCGCAGCGGACGACATCAACATGGTCGCCGCCGTGACCACCTGGCCGGAGCTCCTCACCCACCCGGAGTTCCCCGTCGACGTTGTGCTCCTGGACCTCGACCTCAAGGACAACATCCCGGTGTCGCTGAAGATCTCCACCCTCAAGACGGCGGGGGTGAAAACGGTCCTGATGAGCACGTACTCCGAACCGGCCCTCGTGCGTGAGGCCCTGGCCGCCGGGGCGCTGGGCTACCTCGTGAAGACCGAGGAGGCCGGCACGATCGTCGACGCCATCCACGCCGCCAATGAGGGCGAGTCGTACATCTCGGCCGAACTCGACCTCGCCCTGCACAGCGGGTCGGCCGGCACCTCGCCGCGGCTCAGCGCCCAGGAACGCCGGGTCATGGCGTTGTACGGAGCCGGGGAGCCGGTCAAGGCCGTCGCGCACCAGCTCGGCATCTCCGAGGAGACGGCGAAGTCGTACCTCAAGCGGATCCGCGAGAAGTACCGCCTGGCCGGATTCGACGTGGGCACCAAGGTCGCGCTGCGCAAGCGCGCCATCCACGACGGTATCCTGCTGCAGTCGGACTAGACGGCACGGCGGCGCCGACCACCTCAGTTCGGGCTGATGACGTCGATCAGCTGCGTCCCGTAGGGCACGTCCACGCCGCGGCGCCGACGGTTGCGGTCGATGGCGAACGTCGCCGCGGCCAGCCCGACCCCCAGCACGCTCAGGCCGAAGCCGACCCAGATCGGCGCCAGGTAGCCGAGCCCGGCGGCGACCACGACCCCGCCCAGGTACGCACCCAGTGCGTTGCCGAGGTTGAGCGCCGAGTGGTTGAGGGCGGCCGCGATCGACTGGCTTTCGTGCGCGACATCCATCAGCCGGGTCTGGATGGTCGGCGACAGCGCCGACGCCGACCCGCCGACCAGGAACACGCCGATCAGCAGCCCGGCCAGGGTCTGCGCGGAGAAAGCCAGCAGCAGCAGCGCCGCGAGCATCACCCCGAAGAACGTGTACATGGTGCGCCGCACACTGCGGTCGGCGAGCGCGCCGCCGACGAAGTTGCCCACCGTCATGCCCAGGCCCACCACCACGAGCACCAGCGGCACCGCCACGGCGGGTAGTCCGGTGATCTCGATCACGAGGGGCGCCACGTAGGTGTAGACGGCGAACAGGCCGCCGAAGCCGACGGCCCCGATCAACAGCGCGAACCACACCTGCAGACGACCGAAGGCTCGCAATTCGCTCCGCATGGTGGCGCCAGGGTTGCCGGACTGGAACGGCACCGCCGCGATCACGGCGACGAACGTCACGGCGAACAGGGCGGCGACCGCCACGTATGACACCCGCCAGCCGGCGACCTGCCCGAGCCAGGTGATCGACGGCACCCCGATGACGTTGGCGATGGTGAGCCCCGACAGCACGATGGCCACCCCGCGGGCCCGTTTGCCCGGCCCCATCAGCTCGGCCGCGACGAGCGACGCGATCCCGAAGTAGGCTCCGTGCGGCAGCGCGGACACGAACCGGGCCACCAGCACCAGGCCGAAGCTGGGCAGCAGCGCGGAGGCGAGCGTGGCAACCGTGAAGGCCGCGAGCAGGGCCAGCAGCAGCTGCTTGCGGGGCCATCTGGCCGCCGCCGCCGCGATGGTGGGCGCCCCGACCACCACGCCGAGGGCATAGGCGGAGATCAGCCAGCCGGCCTGCGCGTTCGCGGCGTCCGGCGACGACGCGTACAGGCCGGGCAGCAGGTCGGCGGCCAGGTTCGGCAGCAGCCCCATCGCCACGAACTCCGTCGAGCCGATCGCGAAGCCGCCGAGCGCGAGCGCGAGCAGGGCAAGACGGATGCGGGCCGGCGACAGGGGCGCCGCCCCTGAGGAAGTTGAGGGCATCGACCCAGACTACGGGCCGACTGTGCCGGCCGGGTTACGCGCCGGCGGGCGCCCCGTCGGCGGACTCCTCGATGGCCGCCTCGAGCCGCTCGAGCTTGGCGGTCAGTTCGCCGGTGTAGCCGGGGCGGATATCCGCCTTGAGCACCAGGGACACCCGCGTGCCGAACGCGCCGACGGCATCCGTGGCGGCTTTGACGACGGCGAACACCTCGTCCCAGTCACCCTCGATGGTGGTGAACATGGAGTCGGTGTGGTGGGGCAGGCCGGATTCGCGCACCACCCGCACGGCGGCGGCCACGGCGTCGTGCACGGAATCGGAGTGACCGCCGGAGGGGGCGACTGAGAATGCGACAAGCACGATGATTACTCCTTCAGGATCGGACGGTGCCGGTCGGCACCGGGTACGGGGGTGGCGGTGCCGAGCTTCCAGACGCGCACGCCCATCCACACCAGCAGCACCAGTTCGAGCAGGTTCCGCAGCGACAACACGAACACCATGGTGGGGGTCGTGGCGAGCAGGCCGTTGTAGAAGTACGGGTAGACCAGCTGGGTGAGTCCGGCCACCACGAGGGCCACGGCCGCAGGTCCCCGCCAGGCGCGCGGCCAGGACACCAGGCCGAGGATGATCGGCGCGGCCAGCCAGGTCATGAACTGGGGCGAGCCGACCTTGTTGATGGAGATGAGCGTGAGCACCAGCGCGAGGAGCAACGGCGGGAACAACACATCCACGCTCGCGCCGGCGCGCTGGGCCCGCCAGCCCAGCAGCAGCACCGCGGCGACGCAGAGCACCAGCAGCGGGGTCATCAACGCGATCGCGGCGTCGGTGCCCGCACCGATGACCTGGTAGGTCAGGATCTCCTGGTCGTAGTAGACCACGGTGCCGGGGAACCCGAGAGCGGATGACCACAGCCACCAGGAGGCCACGGGGGCTTCGATCTGCAGACCCCGGTCGGTCTGCTCGGTGACGAAGCTGAGGATGGTGAGCCCACTGCCGGCCAGCATGGCCACGCCGATGATGATCGCCGAGGTGCCGGCGAATGCGCCGATCACCTGCCAGCGCCGCTTCGACGCCACGGCGAGGGCGATGATCGCCGCGACCGGCCAGACCTTCACCCAGGTGGCCACGCTCAACAGCACCGCGCCCCAGAACGGCCGGGTACGCAGCCACAGCAGTCCGAGGATCGCCAGCGGCGCCGTCACCGAATCGATCCGGGCGAGCCCGACGGGTCCGAGCAGCAGCAGGAAGGCCAGCCACCACCACGCGGCGGCGGCCGCGGCCCGGCCGGGCCGGCGGCCGATCAGCACGCCGAACGCTACGCCGTTGAGGAGAGTCACCAGGCCCAGCCAGGTGAGCGCGTACAGCGGCGCGCCGAAAACCAGCGCCGCGAGGATCGGGGCGAGGGCCAGGATCGGGTAGACGAAGTCGGTGTCGATGCCCAGCCGCACGGCCCCGGACACCGTGCCCTCTGCCCAGCCCAGGTAGACCCGCTCCACATCGCCGAGCGGCCAGCCGATCCCGCTCAGGTTGAGTGCGACGAGCACGACATGCACGAGCACAAAACCGGCCCAGAGGGTCACGGGTCGGCGGAGCAGCGACCGCGACGCCGGTGTCACGGCCGGGCGGGCGGGAGGCGGGGATTCGGGCACGTTCCACTGTGGCACAGGGGCGCGGCTGCCAGGCACGGCGACGTGGGGCACCGGCTCAGGCCAGCAGCGCCGCGATCGTCGCCGGAACCGCCTCGGCGATGTCCAGCGCCACGATGGGTCCGCCGCCCGAGGCCCGGCTGGCTGCGGACGCGTGCAGGAACGCCGCCGTGGCCGCCAGGGCCGCCAGGGCGTCGGCATCCGCGTCGATGCGTGCGGCGTGGGTCGCCAACAGGGCGCCGAGGATGCCACCGAGCACGTCCCCCGACCCGGCCGTCGCCAACCAGGGCGGCGCCCCGGACACCGTCAACCGAATCCCCGACGGTGAGGCGAGGTAGGTCGTGCCGCCCTTCAGCAGTACGGTCACCCCCAGCAGACCGGCGGCACGGATGGCCCACTCCCCCGGATCCCGCGCGATCTCCTCCGCCTGCACGGTCTCACCGGAGCGGGCGAGCAGCCCGGCCAGTTCCCGGTAGTGCGGGGTGATCACCCTCGCGCCGGTGCCGGCGGCGACAAGGTCGAGCGCGCCGGCGTCGAGCACGGTCGGCAAGCCCTGCCGCAACGCCTTCTGCAGGCGCGTCGTGGTCTCCGCACTGCGCGCGCCGGCGTCCATCCCCGAGCCCAGCAGCCACGCCTGCACCCGTCCGTCCGCGGTCACCACCTCCGGGCGGCGCTGCAGCACCAGGGCGGCGACCCGCTTGGGTCCGAGGTAGCGCAGCATGCCGACGCCGGTGCGGCTCGCGGCCTCAACCCCGAGAACCGCGGCACCGGGGTACGCGGTGGACCCGGTCCGCACGCCGAGCACGCCGCGACTGTACTTGTCGTCGGTGGCCTGCGGCACCGCGATCCAGTCGCGCGCCTGCTCGGCTTCCCATTCCAGCCATCGTCGTGGTTTCGCCATGCACTCACGATAGGTTGTTTCGGTGTCTGAAACCTGCGCAGCCCCCGCCGTCTCGCTCTTCGACCCGATCACACTGCGTGGCGTCGACATCCGCAATCGGCTCTGGGTCGCGCCCATGTGCCAGTACTCGGTGCAGCAGCGCGACGGCGTTCCCACCGACTGGCATCTTGTGCACCTCGGGTCGCTGGCCGCCGGCGGTGCGGGCCTGATTGTGGCGGAGGCGACGGCGGTCAGCCCGGAGGGTCGCATCACCGACCGGGACACCGGCCTCTGGAACGACGAGCAGACCGCGGCCTGGGCACGCATCGTCGCCCATCTGCACGCCCAGGGTGCGGCCGCCGGTGTGCAACTCGCCCACGCCGGACGCAAGGCCTCCACCTGGCCGGCCTGGGGCGCCTCGGAGCGCGGCACGGTACCCACCGCCCAGGGCGGCTGGCCCACCCTCGCTCCCTCTGCCGTCCCCTTCCCCGGCTATGCCGACCCGGCGCCGCTGGACCCGGCCGGCATCGATGCCGTCGTCGCGGACTTCGTCGCCGCGGCGAGGCGCGCCCTCACCGCCGGTTTCGACGTGCTCGAACTGCATGCCGCGCACGGCTACCTCCTGCACCAGTTCCTGTCCCCGCTCAGCAACCGGCGCACCGACGAGTTCGGCGGGTCGCTGCAGAACCGCGCCAGGCTGCTGCTGCGCGTCGTGGCGGCCGTCCGCGCCGAGGTGGGCGAGAGTGTTCCGCTGCTCGTGCGGTTCTCGGCCACCGACTACGCGGTGGACGGCTGGAGCGTGGAGGAGACCGCTGTCGTCGCCGGCTGGGCCGCCGAGGCGGGTGCCGACTTCTTCGACATCTCCTCCGGCGGCAACGTCACCGGTGTGAGCATCCCGCTCGCGCCCGGCTACCAGGTTCCGCTGGCGCGATTCGTGAAGGACAACGCCGCTGTGCCGGTGAACGCCGTCGGCCTGATCACCACGGCCAGCCAGGCCAACGCGATCGTCGCGTCCGGCGCGGCGGATGCCGTGATGCTCGGCCGAGAGTTCCTGCGCGACCCGCATTTCCCCCTGCGGGCAGCGCATGAACTCGGCGTGCAGCTGGACTACTGGCCCGGCCAATACCTGCGGGCGGCCTGGCCCGAGCTGTAGAGAGCTAGAGCTCTTGGCCCACTAGAGCTCCTGGGCCACACAAATGATGTTGCCCTCAGAGTCCTTGAACCACGCGGCGCGTTCCTGGTCGGTGGTGGCGATGCCGTTCTCGGTCTTCAGCCCCGGCATGTCGTATTCCTCGAACACCACGCCGGCCTCACGCAACCGCGCGACCTCGGCGTTGACGTCCTTGGCCATCCAGAGCAGGGCCGTGTTCTTGGCCGTGCCCGCGTTCTCGGTCTCGTAGACCAGGACCTCGGCGCCGGACGGGGCGCGGAAACGCATCTCCCCCTCGCGCACGTCAACGGGCTCCAGGCCCAGCTTCTCCTTGTAGAACGACCGTGCCCGCTTGATGTCCCTGGCCGGCAGGACAGCGGCCGGTTCCAATTGACTCAACATGAGATGACCTCACTTCCTTTTCTGCCGATCAGCGTACGCCGCGCGTGCCGGGGCGGCGAGGGCCGGATCGCCCAGCGGTAAAATGGCTCAAATGACCTCTTCCACGCCGGCCGACATCCGCCTCATCGCCTCCGACATGGACGGCACTCTGCTCGACGCCGACGGGCAGGTGCCCGAGAACTTCTGGCCGGTGCTCGACCGGCTGCTGGCGGCCGGGATCGTCTTCGTGCCGGCGAGCGGACGCCAGTACCAGACCCTGCAGGCCGTCTTCGGCGACAGGGCCGGGCTGGTCTACATCGCCGAGAACGGCACGAATATCGTGCAGGACGGCACCACCATCGCCTTGGAGACCGTCGTCCCTGCGATCATCGCCCCCGTCGTCGAGTGGGTGCGCTCCACGGCCGCCGCCGGCGCCGACCTCGGCATCGTCCTGTGCGGCGCCCGGAGTGCTTATATCGAACGCGACGACGAGGCGTTCGTCGCCCACGTCCGCCCGTACTACGCGGCCCTCGAGATCGTCGACGACGTGCTGGCAGCCGCGGCGGCCGACGACGTGCTCAAGCTCGCCATCTTCGACGCCGGCCGGGCGGAGACCCGAACCGGGCCTGCCGTGCTCGCCCTCGGCCTGCCCGCCGACGTCGTCATCTCCGGCGAGAACTGGGTCGACATCATGCGCCCTGGCGCCAACAAGGGCAAGGCGCTGATCCAGCTGCAGAAGCACCTCGGCATCAGCCGGGAACAGACCATGGCGTTCGGTGACTACCTCAACGACACCGAGTTGCTCGACGCGGCGGGGCACTCCTACGCGGTCGCCAACGCGCACCAGAGCATCCGTGCCCGCGCCAGGCACCAGGCACCGTCGAACCTCGACGAGGGCGTCATCACGAGCATCCTCGCCGCACTGCCGAACCTCGCGCCCGAGCTGGCTTGACAGCAGCCTGACCTAGAGGCGCCGGGTGGCGTCCTGCACTTCGCCGACAAGCTCCTCGATGATGTCCTCGAGGAAGAGCACCCCGGTTGCGTCGCCGGTGGCGGTGAAGGTTCGGGCCAGGTGTGCGCCGGAACGCCGCATCGTGGCCAGGGCGTCCTCGAGGTCGGTGTCCTCGAAGATCGACACCAGCTGGCGGATCAGCTTGGCCGGGATCGGGTCGGTATAGCCGTTGCGCCCGATTTCGACCGGGTCGACGTTCAGGCCCAGCACATCCTTGAGGTGGATGTAGCCGGCCGGCTCCCCGCTGGCGCCGTTGACCACGTAGCGGGAGAACCCGTGCCGGGTGACGGCCTTCTCCACGTCAGCGGGGGTCGCGGATTCCGGCAGGCTGACCAGCTGGTCCAGCGGAACAGCGATATCCCTGGCCTTGCGGGTGGTGAACTCGAAAGCCGCGTTGAGGGCCCCGGAGTCGTCGGCGAGCACGCCCTCCTTGGTGGACTCCTTGACGATCGTGGCCACCTCGTCGAGGGTGTAGGTGCTGGTGGCCTCGTGCTTGGGCGCCACGCCGAACAGCCGCAGCACTCCGTTGGCCGTGGAGTTCAACGCCACGATGACGGGCTTCACCAGGCGGCCGAAGAACACAAGCGGAGGTGCCAGGAGCAGCACGGCCTGGTCGGGGATCGAGAAGGAGAGGTTCTTGGGCACCATCTCGCCGAAGACGACGTGCAGGTACGACACGATGAACAGCGCGATGATGAATGCGATCGTGCCGATGTACTCCTCGGGCAGCCCGGTGAGGTTCAGCGGGATCTCCAACAGGTGGTGGATGGCCGGTTCCGACACGTTCAGGATCAGCAGTGAGCACACGGTGATGCCCAGCTGTGAGGTCGCCAGCATCAGGGTGGCGTGCTCCATCGCCCACAACGCGGTCTTCGCGCTGCGCTTGCCCGCCTCGGCGAGAGGTTCGATCTGGGAGCGGCGCGCCGAGATCACGGCGAACTCCGCGGCCACGAAGAACGCGTTGCCGATCAGGAGGACGACCAGCCAGCCGAGCCCGGCCCAGTCGCTCATCGGCCGCCCTCCTGCGTGGTCTCAGACGAAGTGGTCACTGCTGCCTTCTGGATGGTGCGCACGGCGCCGGTCGCGGGTGCGCCGGGTTCGACGGGGTCTGGGGTGTAGCGGAGGCGGTCGATGCGACGGCCGTCAAGCCGTTCCACCCGCAGCTCGCCGGTGGTGATGCGCACGGTGTCGCCCACGACGGGCAGCCGGCCGAGTTCGCTCATCACGTAACCGGCGACGGTCTCGTACGGGCCGTCATCCGGCACCGACAGGCCGGCGCGCTCGTCGAGCTCGTCCGGGCGCAGCATGCCGGGGAAGGTGAGCGACCCTGGGGAGCGCACGATGCCGGCCCTGGTGCGGTCGTGCTCGTCGGCGACCTCGCCGACGAGTTCCTCGACGAGGTCCTCCAGGGTGACCACCCCGGCGGTGCCGCCGTATTCGTCGACCACCACAGCCATCTGGAAGCCACGGCCGCGCAGCTCGCTGAGCAGGCCGTCGAGCTTCATGGTCTCCGGCACGCGCAACGCCTCCGACTGCAGGGCTGACACCGGCACATCCGCCCGGCGGAACCTGGGCACCGCCACCGCCTGCTTGACGTGCACGATGCCGACGACGTCATCGGCGCTCTCGTCGATGACAGGGAAGCGCGAGTAGCCGGTCTGGCGGGTGAGGTCGATGACGGCCTGGGCGCTGGCGGTGCGCTGGATGCTCGCCAGCCGCGGGCGCGGCGTCATCACGTCGGAGGCCGTGTGGCCGGAGAACAGCAGCGTGCGGTGCAGCAGGGTGGCGGTGTCCTCCTCGAGGAGACCGGCGCTGGCCGACCGGCGCACGAGGGAGGAGAGTTCCTCGGCGGTGCGCGCTCCGGAGATCTCTTCCTTCGGCTCGATGCCTACGGCGCGCAGCAGGCCGTTCGCGCTGCCGTTGAGCACCGTCACGGCGGGCTTGAAGACCGTGGTGAACACCGTCTGGAACGGGATGACGAACTTCGCGGTCTGGATCGGCAGGGCGAGGGCGAAGTTCTTCGGCACGAGCTCGCCGATGATCATCGAGATCAGGGTGGCCACCACGATGGCCACGGCGGATCCCACGACGGGGACGGCGGCGGCGGGCAGCCCGACCAGGGTGAGCGGGCCGGCGAGGAGCGAGCTGATGGCCGGCTCGAGGGCATACCCGGTGAGCAGGGTGGTGAGGGTGATTCCGAGCTGCGCGCTGGACAGGTGCGTCGAGGTGATCTTGAGCGCGGCGATGGTGCTCGCCAGGCGGGTCTCCCCGCGATCGCGGCGCGCCTCGAGATCGGAACGGTCGAGGTTGACCAGCGCGAATTCGCTGGCCACGAACAAGCCCGTGCCCAGGGTCAGGATCAGGCCGAAGCCGAGCATGATCCACTCATACACGGGCAGCACCGCCGCTGGTCACGGGCGAAGGTTTATGGTCGGGTGAATTCGCAGAAGGGGGGTCGTCCATTAGAGGGTCAACTATACCGGCAGAGCCTGACCGAATTCACGCCCCGTTACCAGGAAACCACTAGGGCCTTGCCCTCTTCGTAACCGGCGGCGGACTGGATGCCGACCTTCGCCCGGTCGTGGAATTCGGCCACGCTGGCCGCCCCCGCGTAGGTGAACGAACTGCGCACGCCGGAGGTGATCATGTCGAGCAGGTCTTCGAGCGAGGGGCGCAGCGGGTCGAGGTAGATCTTCGACGAGGAGATGCCCTCCGCGAAGAGGGTCTTACGGGCCAGCTCGTAGGCGTCGAGCCTGTCGAACCGTTCGCGCACGGCCTTGGTCGACGCCATTCCCCAGCTCTCCTTGTAGAGGGCGCCGGATGCGTCGGTGTCCAGGGTTCCCGGCGCCTCGATGGTGCCCGCGAACCAGGAGCCGATCATCACGGAGGCGGCACCGGCGGCGAGCGCGAGCGCCACGTCGCGCGGGTAGCGCACTCCGCCATCCGCCCACACGTGGGCGCCGAGCTTGCCTGCGGCCTCCGCGGTCTCGAGCACGGCGGAGAACTGCGGCCGGCCGACGGCGGTCATCATGCGGGTCGTGCACATGGCGCCGGGGCCGACGCCCACCTTGATGATGTTCGCGCCGGCGCCCACGAGGTGCTCGACGGCATCGGCGGTGACGACGTTGCCGGCGACGATGGGGATGCCGAGCTTGAGCGCCGAGACGGTTTTCAACGCCCGGATCATGCCGTCCTGGTGGCCGTGCGCGGTGTCGAGCACGAGCACGTCGACGCCGGCGGCGGCCAGCGCCGTGGCCTTGGCGGCGACGTCGCCGTTGATGCCGACGGCCGCGGCCACGAGCAGCCGGCCGGAGGCGTCGACGGCCGGCTGGTACAGGGTGGATCGCAGGGCGCTCTTGCGGCTGAGCGTGCCGACCAGCTTGCCGCGCAGCAGCACGGGGGCGAAGTCGAGGTCGGCGGCGCTCATCACGTCGAACGCGCCGCGCGCACTGTCGATGTCCTCGGCGTCGAGGGAGGCGAGAGGGCCGTGCAGAAGGTCGCCGAGGCGGGCATCCGGCAGTGCCGTGGCGAGCCTGGCGGCGTCGATGCAGCCCAGGTAGGTCTCGTCGCCGTCGTGGATGACCAGGCCCTGGCCCTCGACGGGCGGCACCTGACGGAGCGCGTCGGCCACGGTGGCGTCTGGTGCGAACACGAACGGGGTGTCGAACTGCACGGGCTGGGCCTTCACCCAGCGGATGGCGGCGTCGAGGTCCTGTAGGTGCATGTCCTGGGGCAACACGCCGAGGCCGCCGCGGCGGGCGAGCGATGCGGCCAGACGAGGTCCGGTGACCGAGTTCATGTTGGCGGACACGATCGGGATGGTCGCCGCGGTGCCGTCGCCGGGGGCGAGGGACACGTCGAGACGGCTGTTGATGGCCGACTGGCTGGGCACCAGGAAGACGTCGGAATAGGTCAAATCGTGGCGGGGCACCGCTCCATAGAACTGCATGTTTTTAACGCTAGTCCCCACAAGCCGTACCGGCGCAGCACCTCGATGGGATTAGTCTTGATATCAACACACTGACCCGGCGGTTGTGATCGCCATGGAGAATCAGAATCAACGAAGAGAGTGGGCGATCAGCTGTGTCGAACCAGTTGACCGGCGGTGGGTCCGAAGAAACGGCCTCTGCTGAATTCGGAGCCAACGAATGGCTCGTAGACGAATTTTACGAACGTTACCTCATCGACAAGAACTCGGTGGATCAGTCCTGGTGGCCGATTCTGGACAGTTACCACCAGACTGCGACGGCGCTGAAGGCATCCGCTGACGCCGAGCCCGCATCGGCCGGCACTGCCGCCGCTGCCGCGCCCGCCGCCGCGGAGGTCCCGCCGCTGGCCGAGGCGCCCGCGACGCCCACCGCGGACGCGCACCCGATCACCGCGCCGATCCCGGTGCTCGGCGGGCCGCGCACCGCGCGCACCACCTCGATCGCCCCCAAGCCCGAGCCGGTTCCGGCCGACGCGCCCATCACCAACCCGCAGCCGGTGGTCTCCGCCGCCGCCCCCACTCCCCCGCAGGATGTCGCGACCCCGCTGCGCGGTATGGCGAAGAGCCTGGCGGCCAACATGGCCACGAGCCTCACCGTGCCCACGGCCACGAGCGTGCGCACCATTCCCGCGAAGTTGCTCATCGACAACCGCATCGTGATCAACAACCACATGAAGCGAGCCCGTGGCGGCAAGGTCTCCTTCACGCACCTCATCGGGTGGGCGCTGATCCGCGCACTCAAGATGTTCCCCAGCCAGAATGTCTACTACGACGAGCAGGGCGGCAAGCCCTCGGTCATCGCGCCGGCCCACGTGGGCCTGGGCATCGCCATCGACCTGCCCAAGCCCGACGGCACCCGCTCGCTCATGGTCCCGGCCATCAAGCGCGCCGACACCATGACTTTCGGCGAGTACCTGACCTCGTATGAGGACCTGGTCGGCCGTGCCCGTGCGGGCAAGCTCACCGCCGACGATTTCTCCGGCGCCACGGTGTCGCTGACCAACCCCGGCGGCATCGGCACCGTGCACTCGGTGCCCAGGCTGATGAAGGGGCAGGGTTGCATCATCGGCGCCGGCGCCCTGGATTACCCGGCCGAGTTCATGGGCGCGAGCGTCAAGACGCTCACCAGCCTCGCCATCTCCAAGACCATCACCCTCACCAGTACCTACGACCACCGGGTCATCCAGGGCGCCGGCTCGGGCGAGTTCCTCAAGATCGTGCACGAGCTGCTCATCGGCCAGCACAACTTCTACGAAGACATCTTCGCCGCCATGCGGATCCCGTATGACCCGATCCACTGGGCCCCCGACATCAGCGTCGACCTGGCCAGCGCCGTCGACAAGACCGCCCGCGTGCAGGAGCTCATCAACGCGTACCGGGTGCGCGGCCACCTCATGGCCGACATCGACCCGCTCGAGTACAAGCAGCGCACCCACCCCGACCTCGACATCGCCAGCCACGGACTCACCTTCTGGGACCTGGACCGCGAGTTCATCACCGGCGGCTTCGGCACCAAGCGCACCATGCTGCTGCGCGACATCCTCGGCGTGCTGCGCGACTCCTACTGCCGCACGACCGGCATCGAGTACATGCACATCCAGGATCCGGCCCAGCGCAAGTGGGTACAGGAGAAGATGGAGAAGACCTACGTCAAGCCCACCCACGACGAGCAGATGCGGATTCTCGGCAAGCTCAACGAGGCCGAGGCGTTCGAGACGTTCCTGCAGACCAAGTACGTCGGGCAGAAGCGTTTCAGCCTCGAGGGCGGCGAGTCCACCATCGCCCTGCTCGACCAGATCCTGCAGGGTTCGGCGGATGCCGGCCTCGACGAGGTCGCCATCGGCATGGCGCACCGCGGCCGGCTGAACGTGCTCACCAACATCGCCGGCAAGACCTACGGTCAGATCTTCCGTGAGTTCGAGGGCACCCAGGACCCCCGGAGCGTGCAGGGCTCAGGCGACGTGAAGTACCACCTCGGCACCGAGGGCACCTTCCGCGGCGAGAACGGCGAGGAGGTGGCCGTGTACCTGGCCGCCAACCCGTCCCACCTCGAGGCCGTCGACGGGGTGCTCGAGGGCATCGTGCGGGCCAAGCAGGACCGCAAGCCGATCGGCACCTTCTCCACCCTGCCCGTGCTGGTGCACGGCGACGCGGCCATGGCCGGCCAGGGCGTCGTGCTCGAGACCCTGCAGATGTCGCAGCTGCGCGGCTACCGCACCGGCGGCACCATCCACATCGTCGTCAACAACCAGGTCGGCTTCACCACCCCTCCCGGCGAGGGCCGCACCTCGGTGTACTCCACCGACGTCGCCAAGACCATCCAGGCGCCGATCTTCCACGTGAACGGCGATGACCCGGAGGCCGTCGTCCGCGTCGCCGAGCTGGCGTTCGCCTACCGGCAGGAATTCAAGCGCGACGTCGTCATCGACCTCGTCTGCTACCGCCGTCGCGGGCACAACGAGGGCGACGACCCCTCGATGACGCAGCCGCTGATGTACAACCTGATCGAGGCCAAGCGCAGCGTCCGGAAGCTCTACACCGAGGCCCTGGTCGGACGCGGTGACATCACCCAGGCCGAGTTCGAGGCCGCGCACGCCGACTTCCAGGACCGTCTCGAGCGGGCGTTCATGGAGACCCACGCCGCCCAGACGTCGTCCATCCCGATCATCACCGGGGACGCGGCCGCCGCGGCCAGGGGCCTCTCCGGCGCCGGCGTGCCCGACGACGCCGTCGGCGAACCGGTCACCACGGGTGTGCCGGAGAGCGTCGTGCACCTGATCGGCGACACCTTCAACAACAAGCCGGCCGGCTTCACCGTGCACAACAAGCTGCAGCAGCTGCTGCAGAAGCGTCTGGACATGAGCCGCAACGGCAACATCGACTGGAGCTTCGGCGAATTGCTCGCGCTCGGGTCGGTGCTGCTCGAGGGCACCCCGGTGCGTTTCGCCGGCCAGGATGCCCGTCGCGGCACCTTCGTACAGCGCCACGCCGTGCTGCACGACAGGGTCAACGGTCAGGAGTGGCTGCCGCTGGCCAACCTGAGCGAGAACCAGGCCAGGTTCTGGATCTACGACACGCTGCTCAGCGAATACGCGGCCATGGGCTTCGAATACGGCTACTCGGTCGAACGGGCCGACGCCCTCGTGCTCTGGGAAGCCCAGTTCGGCGATTTCGCCAACGGCGCCCAGACCATCATCGACGAGTTCATCTCCTCGGCCGAGCAGAAGTGGGGCCAGCGTTCCAGCGTCGTGCTGCTCCTGCCGCACGGTTATGAGGGCCAGGGTCCAGACCACTCGTCCGCCCGGATCGAGCGGTACCTGCAGATGTGTGCCGAGAACAACATGACCGTCGCCCGGCCGTCCACGCCGGCGTCGTACTTCCACCTGCTGCGTCGCCAGGCGTACATGCGTCCCCGCCGCCCGCTCATCGTCTTCACGCCGAAGTCGATGCTGCGTCTGCGCGGGGCCACCAGCCCGGTCGCCGACTTCACCACCGGCAAGTTCGAACCGGTGCTCGACGATGCCCGCATCCAGGACAAGGCCGCCGTCAAGCGGGTGCTGTTCATGGCCGGCAAGCTCTACTACGACCTGCTGGCCGACCTCGAGAAGAACCCCAACCCGGAGATCGCCCTGGTGCGCCTGGAGCAGTTCTATCCGCTTCCCGGTGCCGAGCTCAAGCAGATCGCCGACCAGTACCCGAACGCCGAACTGGCCTGGGTGCAGGACGAGCCGGAGAACCAGGGTGCCTGGCCGTTCTTCTACCTCCAGACCAACAGCCTCGGCAAGGACAAGCTGGGCCGTCAGGTGCGCTTGTTCTCCCGCGCCGCCTCGGCGTCGCCCGCGGCCGGTTCCGCGAAGCGTCACGCCGCCGAGCAGACCGAGCTGATCAGAAGCGCCCTCACCCTCTAACCACGAAACACGCGAGCCGTGAGTTGAGCCCCAAAAAGTTCCACTTTTTGGGGCTTTTCTCACGGCTCGCGGGAATCAGGGCTGGCGGGACAGCTTGCTGGGCCACCAGATCTTCGGACCGATGTCGTGGGCCAGTGCGGGCACCAGCAGCGACCGCACCACGAAGGTGTCCAGCAGCACGCCGAACGCCACGATGAACGCCAACTGGGCCAGGAACAGGATCGGCAGCACGCCGAGGGCGGCGAACGTCGCGGCGAGCACCAGACCGGCCGAGGTGATCACACCACCGGTCGCCACCAGCCCGCGCAGGATTCCGGTGCGGGTGCCGAACCGGATCGATTCCTCCCGTACCCGGGTCATCAGGAAGATGTTGTAGTCGATCCCGAGCGCCACCAGGAAGACGAATCCGTACAGCGGCACCACGGGGTCGGCCCCCGGGAAGCCCAGCACCCCGTCGAACACCCAGGAGGACACCCCCAGCGCTGCGGCGAAGGAGAGCACGACGGTGGCCACCAGAAGCACCGGGGCGAGGATCGAGCGCAGCAGAAGCATCAGGATCACCAGGATGACGCCGAGGATGATCGGGATGATCAGGTTGCGGTCGTGGATCGCGGTGTCGGTGGTGTCCACGGCGATCGCCGTGGTTCCGCCCACGAGCACGGTGCCCGTGACGCTGTCGAGCTCGGTACGGAGCTCACGCACCGTCTCCTCGGCCGCCGCCGAGTCCCCCACGTCGGTGAGGGTGGCCTGCAGCATGACGTCGCCGTCGATCACCGTGGGGTCGCCGGCGGGGGTGCCGGGAGGGCCGAACGCCTGCACGCCGTCGGCGGTGACCGGCAGCGACCCGCTCACGGAGTCCTCTGAGAGCACGCTGACCGAGTCGACACCGTCGTTGGCCAGCAGCACATCCGTCATCGCCTGCAGCTCGGACTCCGAGCCGACCACGACGGCCGGCGTGCCGGACCCGCCGGGGAAATGTGCCCCGACCACGGCCTGGCCGTCCCTGGCCTCCGAGGTGCCCAGCACGAACTCGCTCTGGGACACCCCGTCCGCCTTGAACTGGAACGCCCCGATGGACGCCACGGCCAGGAGGACCGTGCAGGCGATCCAGATGAGCCGGGCACGGCGGCTGATCAGGCGCGCCAGCCACGGCCAGACGCCCTTGGCGTTGTCGCCGTCGAGGCCGGGGTGGGCGGAGCCGAGCTTGGGGCGCACCGGCCAGAACGCGGCGCGACCTGCCCAGAGCATGAGCGCGGGCAGCAGGGTCAAAGCGCTGAGCAGAGCGAAGGCGATGCCGATCGCCGCCACCGGGCCCAGCGCCTTGTTCGAGTTGAGGTCACTGAAGAGCAGGCAGAGCAGGCCCACGATCACGGTGCCGCCGGCGGCGAGGATCGGCTCGAACGACCCGCGGAGGGCCACGAGGGTGGCGTCCCACTTCTTGTCGTTGTCACGCAGCGCCTCCCGGAACCTGGCCACGTACAACAGCGAGTAGTCGGTTGCCGCACCGATCACCAGGATGAACAGGATGCCCTGCGTCTGCCCGGTGAGGATCAGCACGTCGGCGGCGGCCAGCGACACGACCACGAGCACCGCGGCGCAGAGGGCGGAGAGGCTGGTGAACAGCACGATGAGCGGCAGCAGCGGCGACCTGTAGACGATCACGAGGATGACCAGCACGGCCGCCAGCGCCGTGAGGAGCAGGATGCCGTCGATGCCGGCGAACGCGCCGGTGAGGTCGGCGATGAGCCCGGCCGGGCCCGTCACATAGGTGTCCACCCCGTCGATGGGGTTGTCGGCCAGATAGGCGCGGATCGACTCCACGGTATCTGCCGGTTTCACCTGGGTGTCCAGGGTGAGGATCGCCTCCGCCGCTTCGCCGTCGTCCGAGAAGATGGCCGGAGACACGCTCTCGGTGACGACACCGTCCAGTTCTGCGAGGTCGGAGACCTGCGCGGTGATGGCCGTGCGGTCTGCCTCGGTGAGGCCTCCGACGCGTTCGTACACGAGCACACCGGGCAGCACGTCGTCGCCGCGGAACTCGGCCTGCAGCGCCTGCACCTTCGTCGCGTCGGCGCTGGCGGGCAGCTGCTGCACCTGGTCGTTCGTGGACACGTCACTGATGCGGCCGAAGGAGGCTCCGCCGGCACCGAACATGACGAACCAGATCAGGATCAGTGCGGTGGGGATCAGGATGCGCAGCCACAGCGGCACCCTGCTGGGCGAGCCGGTCTTCCGGCTCCGCCGACCGGCATCCGTGGGCGGCTCTGGGGCAGTTGTCTTCATCACAGTCCCGAGAATATGCCAACCGCCCAGTCCAGGCGTCGTCCGAAAGTTGGAAGGTCGGCCGGGACGGAGAAAGGCGGCACCCGGACCGAATGGTCCGGCGTGCCGCCTGTCATCCCTGGGCGAACCCGGGTGGAATTACGCCTTGCGACGGCCGACGAGGAGGCCGTAGATGAGGAGAACGATGATGGATCCGCCGATGGCCAGGAGCCAGGTCTGGATGGAGAAGAAGTCCTGCAGCGGAGCGTTGAACAGGAGGCTACCGAGGAAGCCGCCGAGCAGTGCGCCGACAACGCCGAGCAGAAGGGTGATGAACCATCCGCCGCCCTGGTTGCCCGGGAGGATCAGCTTGGCGATTGCACCGGCGAGGAGGCCGAGAAGAAGGAATCCGAAGAACCCCATGGAGTGTCTCATTTCTGTTGGTGTTGTGGGTACTGCTGGTGTTTCGGACCTGCTGAGCGGTCCGACCGGGCTCTGGCGAGCCGGCTTGATTACGCGGCCGGGAACCTAGACGACGTCCTTGTCGTCTGGTTCCTCGGCCACGTAAATATCTGTGATGGTCACGTTCACGGCGGTCACGGTCATCCCCACCAGGCCCTCAATGGCCCGGGTGACGGATGCGCGCACCCGGTCGGCCAGCGCGGTGAGCGGCACCGGATAGGCGGCCACGAGCACGATCTCAACGGTGACACCTTCGTCACCGAGCTCGATCGAGATACCCGGATTGACGTCTGCGCTGCTGATGGCGTCCACGATCGCCCCGATCGCCCTGGTGGGCACGCTCCCCACAGCGTGCACGCCGGGAATCTCCCGCACGGCCAGGCCGGCCACCTTGCCGATGACGCCGTCCTTGATCGTGGTCACGCCCTCGCCGACCCGGTCGGCGGCAGCGTCGGAGACGGCGCCGGCGTTCGCCGGCAGCGTCGTGGCGGCGCTCGGCGGGTCGGGGAGGATGCTGGTCATCTGGTGCTCCTTGGTTCGGATGGCAGACACCCGCGGACAACGGCGATCAACCGGCCGTTCCTGGTGTCTTCACAGCCCGGATCGGGGCTGGAGTGTGACGAATGTGGGGAAGTTGTCGACGATTTCTCAAGGCCGATTCCCAGCCCGCGAATGCGGGCAGGATTGGCATCGTCATAGTTCAGACGCAGCGTGCGGGGCATTCGTCACGGAATTGGCAGAAAGTTTTTTCGCGGGGCACGATCTACACTGATCTGGTCCCACTCGTTCCGTCACACTGGAGGCGCCCATGAGCAGCACCACGAAGCGCACGGAGGAACTCGCCGCAGCCGTCGGGGACGTTCCCGGCGTCGACGAGTTGTATCCGGCCGGTCCCGTGCTCACCACGGTTGTGAACCACGTGGTGGGGGCTCTCACGCAGAAGCCGACGGAGCCGGAGCTGGTGGCTCTCACCGAATCCGACGACGGTGTGACGGCATCCGTCGCGATCGGGATCTCGGACGTGGAGGCGGCGACGGAGGTCTGCCGCCGGGTCTACGAGACGATCGAAGAGTACTTCGTCGCGTCAGGCGAACCGGCCGTGACCTCGATCGAGGTCACGGTGGCGCGGATCGGCTAGTACGCCGGCCGGCTCCTGCGCCGGTTGGTCAGTGTGCTGACTGGATGGCGCGCAGCCGCAGCAGGACCTGGTCGCGCAGGTCCTCGGGTGCGGTCTCCTTGCAGGCCCGCTGCATCACCTCGGTGAGGGTGAGCCCGACATTGTGCTCGTTCCGGCAGTCCACACAGTGTTCGAGGTGCTCGCGGATGTCGAACGCGTCCTCCTTACGGAGTTCATTGTGCAAATATTCTTCGAGTTCGGCCTTGGCCTTCTCGCAACCGCAATCGGTCATTTTCCTGTACTCCCGGAGGTCTTCTTGCTCGTAGCAGCCTGGCCAGTGCCGAGTCCGCGCTCCTGCGCGTAGCCGGCCAGCAGGTCGCGCAGCAGCCGGCGGCCGCGGTGCAGCCGGCTCATCACCGTGCCGATGGGCGTCTTCATGATTTCGGCGATCTCCTGGTAGGAGAAGCCTTCGACGTCGGCGAAGTAGACCGCCAGACGGAAGTCCTCCGGGATCGACTGGAGGGCGTCCTTGACGGCGCTGTCCGGCAGGTGGTCGATCGCTTCGGCTTCCGCGGAGCGGCTCGACGTCGCCGTCGTGGATTCCGCACCGCCCAGCTGCCAGTCTTCGAGGTCGTCGATGGTGCCCTGGTAGGGCTCGCGCTGCTTCTTGCGATAGGTGTTGATGAAGGTGTTCGTGAGGATCCGGTAGAGCCACGCCTTGAGGTTGGTGCCCTGCTCGAACTGCTTGAACGACGCGAAAGCCTTGACGAAGGTCTCCTGCACCAGGTCCTGAGCGTCTGAGGGGTTCCGCGTCATGCGCATCGCCGCTGCGTACAGCTGGTCGATGAACGGCATGGCCTGTGCTTCGAACAGGTCCCGCATATCAGTCGTATCTGTTGTCATCACGGGCAATTCTAAGCCGTCGACACCCTGGGGTACCGCGAGCGTGCGCTCCATGAGCATGGATGCTGCCACTGATGACCTCCCGGTCTCCTCAACTGCCTGTGAAGTCGGTCCCGCGTGAAGCGATCCCGACTATTCTGATAACCGATGTTGATCTCGAGATATTCCAAGCCGGAGTTCGATCCATACGGCGACAGTTCGCCAGAGGAGACGGATGCGCTGTGGGCTGCGCCCGTCGCACCGCGCGCGCTCACCGCGACCCTGGCGCTGCCCGGCTCCAAGTCGCTGACCAACCGCGAACTCGTGCTGTCGGCCCTGGCCGACTCGCCCTCCCTGCTGCGCTCCCCGCTGCACTCGCGCGACAGCGACCTCATGGTCGACGCACTGCGCCAGTTGGGCACCACCATCGAGTCCGTCGACGGCGACGGCCAGTACGGCTCAGACCTGCGCATCACCCCCGGCGAACTGTTCGGTTCCACCACCATCGACTGCGGCCTGGCCGGCACCGTGATGCGGTTCCTGCCGCCGGTGGCGGCGCTCGCCCTCGGCCCCACCACCTTCGACGGTGACGCCGGCGCCCGCCGGCGGCCCATGTCCACCACGATCAGTTCGCTGCGGGCCCTGGGCGCCGACATCAACGACGACGGCCGCGGCGCCCTGCCGTTCACCGTGCACGGCACGGGCAGCCTCGACGGCGGCGACGTCACCATCGACGCGTCCTCGTCCAGCCAGTTCGTCTCCGGCCTGCTGCTCGCCGCCGCCCGCTTCAACAACGGCCTGGCGCTCCGCCATGCCGGTGAGCGCCTGCCGAGCCTGCCGCACATCGAGATGACAATCCACACCCTCGCCCAGCGCGGCGTCACCGTGACCAGCCCGGAGGTCGGCGTCTGGAACGTCGCCCCCGGCGCCATCAGGGGGGCGGAGGTCGACATCGAACCTGACCTCTCCAACGCCGCCCCGTTCCTCGCCGCCGCGCTCGTCGCCGGCGGCACCGTGACGATCACGGGCTGGCCGGCCACGACCACGCAGGTCGGCGCCCACCTGGCCGAGCTGCTGCCGCTCTTCGGCGCCACCGTCACCCTCGACGGCGACAGGCTCACGGTCACCGGCACCGGCCGCATCACGGGCGTCGACCTGGACCTGTCCACCGGCGGCGAACTCGCGCCGACGCTCGTGGGGCTGGCGGCGCTGGCCGACTCGCCCAGCACCATCACCGGCATCGGGCACATCCGCCATCACGAGACCGACCGTCTCGCGGCCCTCGCGACCGAGATCAACAACCTCGGCGGCCACGTCACCGAGCTTCCGGACGGCCTGGCCATCGACCCCAGGCCCCTGCACGGCGGCACCTGGCACAGCTACGACGACCACCGGATGGCCACCACCGGCGCCCTGCTCGGCCTCGTGGTTCCCGGCGTCGAGGTGGAGAACATCGGCACGACCGCCAAAACCCTCCCCCAGTTCGCCGAGCTGTGGCACGGCCTGGTCTCCGGAGCGGGCACTCAGTGACGTGGTGGTCGACCCCCGACGACGATGAGCCGGAGTTCGACGAGTCCAGTGTGCGCATCCGCCCGGGTCGCAAGGGGAGCAAACCCCGCACGAAGACCCGTCCGGAACACGGCGACGCCCTGACCGGTCGCATCCTCTCGGTCGACCGCGGCCGCTACACGGTGATGCTCGACGAGAACGAGCCCACCGAGCGCCGGGTCACGGCCGCGCGCGCCAGCGAGCTGCGCAAGCACGCCGTCGTCACCGGTGACCGCGTCGACATCGTCGGCGACACCACCGGGGCGGAAGGCAGCCTGTCGCGGATCGTGCGGATCGTGCGCCGCGAGACGCTGCTGCGCCGCAGCGCCGACGACACCGATGCCGTGGAGCGCGTGATCGTCGCCAACGCCGACCAGATGCTCATCGTGGTCGCCGCGGCGAACCCGGAGCCGCGCATCCGCCTCGTCGACCGGTACCTCGTCGCCGCGTACGACGCCGGGGTCTCCCCCATCCTCTGCATCACCAAAACCGACCTGGCCGACCCGGCGGAGTTCCTGGACAACTTCGCCGGGCTCGACCTGCCGGTGTTCCAGAGCCGCGACGACGCCATGCCCCTCGAGGCCATCTCCGCCGCGCTGATCGGCCACGACACCGTCTTCGTCGGCCACTCCGGCGTGGGCAAGTCCACCCTGGTGAATGCGCTCGTGCCCGACGCCCACCGCGCGGTCGGGGTCGTCAACACCGTCACCGGCCGCGGCCGGCACACGTCGTCGTCGACGATCTCCCTGCGCCTCGAAACGGATGCCGGCCGCGGCTGGGTCATCGACACCCCGGGCGTGCGCTCCTTCGGCCTCGGCCACATCAACACCGACAACATCCTGCGCGCCTTCACCGACCTGGCTGTCATCGCCGAGAAATGCCCGCGCGGCTGCACGCACCTGCCCTCCTCGCCCGACTGCGCCATCAACGAGGCCGTGGCGGCCGGAACCCTGGGTGACACCGGCAAAGCGCGCCTGGACTCCCTGCAGCGCCTGCTGGAGACCTTTGCGGCAGCGCCTGCGCACCGCCCGGGTGAGAACTGACCGGGTAGCGTAGTTCCATGACGGATTTCCCCCGGCTCGCAGCCGGCGACACAGCCCCAGACTTCACCCTGACCGACCAGACCGGCCGCGCCGTCAGCCTGGCCTCGTTGCGCGGCCAGAAGGTCGTGGTGTACTTCTACCCGGCCGCGATGACGCCGGGCTGCACCACGCAGGCCTGCGACTTCCGTGACAACCTCGGTTCGCTCGCCTCCGCCGGCTACCAGGTGCTGGGAGTGTCCAAGGACACCCAGGCCAAGCTGGTCACCTTCGCCGAGACCGAGCACCTCACCTTCCCGCTGCTCAGCGACGAAGACCTCGCCGTGCACCGCGCCTACGGCGCATGGGGAGAGAAGAACCTCTACGGCAAGATCGTCACCGGGGTGCTCCGTTCCACCTTCGTGCTCGACGAGGCCGGCGTGGTGACGCTGGCGCTCTACAACGTCAAGGCCACCGGCCACGTGGCCAGCCTGCGTAAGAAGCTCGGCCTCTAACCGGCCCTCACGCTGCCGGCTCGGCGGGAGGCAGCCGCGGCACCGCGGCCAGGAGGCGGCGCGTGTACGGCTGCGCGGGGGCGCCGAGCACGGTGGTCGTTGCGCCCTGTTCCACCACGCGGCCGTTCTGCAGCACGATCATCCGCTCGCACAACGCCGCCACCACGCCGAGGTCGTGCGACACCATCACCACGGTGAGCTGGTGGCTGAGACCGAGTTCGGCGAGCAGATCGATCACCTGGATGCGGGTGGTCACGTCGAGCGCGCTCACCGGTTCGTCGGCGAGCAGCAGCCGGGGCCGGGGAGCGATCGCCCTGGCGATGGCGATCCGCTGCCGCTGGCCGCCGGAGAACGCGTGCGGGTACCGGCCGGCGGCGTCGGCGGGCAGCCCGACAGACTCGAGCACTGCGCGCACCCGGTCCCTGGCCGCCTGACCGGAGCTGAGGCCCAGTGACCGCAGCGGCTCGGCGACGATGGCGCCCACGGACTGGCGGGGGTCCAGCGACGAGTACGGGTCCTGGAAGACGGCCTGCACGCTCTGCCGGAACCGGCGCATGCCGGCCCGGTCGCGCGGGTTCAGCGGCGCACCGTCGAACAGGATCGTGCCCTCGCTCGGTCTGCCCAGGCCGAGCAGCAGGCGTAGCAACGTCGATTTTCCGGCCCCGGATTCGCCCACCAGGCCCACATTCTGGCCAGCCTCGACCGAGAACGACACATCGGACAGCGCTGCGGCGCCGCCCCGGTAGGCGAACCCGACCTCGGCCAGTTGCAGGATGGCGGTCACGAGGCCGCCCCGGCCGCTCGCGGTGCCACGTCCAGCACGGTGTCGAGGGTGCGGGCGCTGCGCACCAGCTCGGCCGTGTACGGATGCTCCGGCGCCCGCAGCAGCCGCTGCAACGGACCGCTCTCCACGACGTCGCCGCGCTGCAGCACGAGCACCCTGTCGGTCATACGGGCCACGACGGCGAGGTCGTGGCTGACGAACAGCAGCGCCATGCCGCGCTCGGCGACGATGCGGTCCAGCAGCGCCAGCACCCCGTCCTGCACCGTCACGTCCAACGCCGTCGTCGGTTCGTCGGCGATGAGCAGCTGTGGGCGGCAGGCGAGCGCCATCGCGATCGCCACCCGTTGGCGTTGCCCGCCGGAGATCTCGTGCGGGTAGGACCGGATGATGCGCTCGGTCTCGTCGAGGCTCACCTCGGCCAGCGCGTCGTGCACCGCGGTGGCCAGCGCCGCTTTGCGCAGTCCCCGGTGCCGCCGGAGGGGCTCCGCGAGCTGGGCGCCGAGCCGCATGAGCGGGTCGAGCGCGGTGAGCGGGTCTTGGAAGACAGTGGCGGCGACCCGGCCGCGAAGGCCGACGAGAGTGCGCTCGGCCGCTCCGACCACTTGCACCCCGTCCAGGAGCACGCTGCCGGTGGCGGCCAGGCCGCCGGCCAGCAGCCCGGTGAGGGCCAGGGCGGTCAGCGACTTGCCCGACCCGGACTCGCCGATGAGCCCGAGCCTCTCGCCGGCGGCCAGCTCGAACGAGACGTCCCGCAGCAGGCTGGCGGACTTCACGGTGCCGGCGGGGCGGCGGCCGGTCTGACTCACGGCGAGGCCGGTCACGGAGAGCAGGCTCATCTGGTGCTCCTTCTGGTGGGGTCGGCGACGGCGCGGATGCCATCGGCGACGAGGTTCACCCCGATCACCAGGGCGACGAGGGCGAGGCCGGGCGCCAGGGCGCCGACGGGGGCGACGAGCACGGTGGCCTGCGCCTCCTGCAGCATCCGCCCCCAGGACGCGTTGGGCGGAGGGGCGCCGAGGCCGAGGTACGACAGGCTCGCCTCGGCCAGCACCGCTGCACCGAACTGCAGGGCGAGGTTCACGCCCAGGGTCGGCCAGATGTTCGGCAGCACGTGCCGGCGGATCACACCGGGCCAGCCGGTCCCCGAGGTGCGGGCCGCAACGATGTACTGCTGCGTGAGCACCCGTTTGGCCAGCACCCGGGTGAGCCTGGCCACGATGGCCGACTGGGCCAGGCCGATCGCGAGCACCGCGGACCACAGCGAGGCGCCCTGTGCGGCGACGATGAGCATGGCCAGCAGCAGGGTGGGGAAGGCGATCAGGATGTCGAGGACGGCCGAGAGGGTGTCGTCGAGCCAGGCGGAGGCGAACGCGGCGGCCAGGCCCAGGGTGATGCCCAGCACGGCCGCGATGAGCACGGCGCCCGCGCCAACGGTGAGTGCGATTCGCGCGCCGATCATCAGCTGGCTGAACAGGTCGCGGCCGAGCTTGTCCGTGCCCAGCCAGTGCGTCGCGTCAGGGGCCTCCAGCCGGCCGCCTGAGGTGTCGGCGACCGGATACGGCAGCCACACCACCGAGACCAGCGCGAGCAGCGCCACGGCGGCGGTGAGCACCAGCCCCGCTGTCAGCGTGAACGACCGGGTCATCGAGCCTCCCCCGCCCGTGCGCGCAGGCGCGGATCGACCAGGCGCTGGATGATGTCGGCCAGGAAGCCGATGAGCAGCACCGCGACCGTGCTCACGAGCAGGATGCCCTGGATGTTGGGGTAGTCGTGCTGTGCTATCGCGGTGAGCAGCATGCTGCCCAGGCCCGGCAGGGTGAAGACGCTCTCGATCACGACGGCGCCGAGGAACGTGGTGGCCAGTTCGATGCCGAGGATCGCGATCACCGGCACCGACGCGTTCCGCAGGCCGTGCCGCCACATGGCCTGGCCGAAGCCGGAGCCCAGGGCCCTGGCGTTGCGGAGGTAGTCGCTGCCGAGCACGTCCAGGGTCGCGCTCCGCACGTAGCGGGACAGCGACGCGCTCATCACGATGGCGACGGTGAGCACGGGCAGGGTGAGCGAGTGCAGCGCATCCGCCGGATCGGCCCAGTCGTCGCGGGGGAAGCCGCCGGACGGGAAGATCCGCAGGCCGATCGCGAAGACGCTCACGAGCAGGATGCCCACCCAGAACGCGGGCACGGCGATGCCCAGCTGCGACAGCACCGACAGCGCCGTCCCGTACCAGCGGTCGGCGCGCCAGGCCGCCACGAACCCCACCAGCAGCGAGAGCAGCAGGGCGAGCCCGAAGGCCAGCAGGGTCAGCGGCACCGTCACGGCGAGCCTGGCGAGGATCTCGGGCCCGACCGGGAGCGAACTGATGAACGATGAGCCGAGGTCCAGCCGCAGCAGCGGAACCAGCCACTGCCAGAACTGTTCCCAGAGTCCCCGGTCGCTGCCGACCTGTGCCTGGGCGGCAGCGATTTGCGCCGGGGTCGCGCTGACCGACAGCAGGGCGTTCGCCGGGTCGCCGGGCAGCAGCCGCAGCAGCACGAAGAGCACCGCAAGGGCCAGGAGCAGGGACGCGACCAGGAAGGCCGACCTGCGCAGCAGGTAGCGGGTCACGGTCGGCCTCGCTCCTGTGCCCGGGCGGCTACTTCGCCTCGATGTCGTAGACGTAGAACTGCGAGTTGAGCCCGTTGACCGGGTAGCCCTCGAGGTCGCTGCTCGCGACGACGATCTGCGGGTAGAGGTACAGCCAGACGCTGGCGGCATCCGCGGCGATCTGCTCGTTGACCTTCTTCAGTGTCGCGGTCTGTTCGGCCTCGGTGCCGGACTGTTCGGCCTCCGCCACCCACTGGGTCACCTGGGGGTTGTTGTAGCCCCAGTAGAAGTCGGGGTTGCCGTACCAGACCACGTCGCGGTCGTTGACGTGCTCCTGCAGGGTGGCCGTGAAGTCCTGGTCCTTGAACACCTTGGTGTACCACTCGTCGGAGCTGATCGGGTTGATCGTGACGGTCACGCCCACCTTGGCCAGTTCGCTCTTGATGAACTCGGCGACGGCGGGGTGCGGGTCGTAGGTGGGGGTGTCGAGCGTGAACTCGAAGCCGTCGGCGTAGCCGGCCGAGGCCAACAGGTCCGTGGCCAGGGAGACGTCGTAGGGGTTGGTGTCGCTGAGGTCCTCGTACCAGGGGTCGGTCGGCGGCACCATCGACCCGATCAGGGTGCCGTAGCCGCCCCAGATGGAGTCCAGCAGCTTCTCCCGGTCGATGGCCGAGTACAGGGCCTTGCGCACATCGACGTTGTCGAACGGGGCGACCCGGTCGTTGAAGACGAGCAGCTCCTTGGTGGTCGAGTCGCCGTCGCTCACGACGTAGTCGGCGTTGTCCTCGAACTGGCTCAGGGCATCCGGGCTCTGCACGCTCGTGACGATGTCGATCTGGTTGGTCAGCAGCGCGTTGCTCAGCGCGGTGGCGTCGGTGAAGTAGTTGAAGACCACCTCGTCGGACTTCGGGGCGTCGCCCCAGTAGCCGTCCCACGCGGACAGGCTCAGCGAGCTGCCGCGCTTCCACTCGTCCAGCGTGTACGGGCCGGTGCCGTCCTCCGAGCTCTGCAGGTCGGTCGCGTCGGCGCCGGAGATCCAGACGTAGCTGAGCAGGTACGGCAGCGAGATGGAGCGGGTGGCCAGGGTGATGACGACGGTGTGCTCGTCGGGGGTCGCGACGTCGCTGATGGCCGCCAGGCTCGACTTGCGGGCGGACTGCGAGTCCTCCACCGTGACCCTGGCGATGCTCGAGGCGACGTCGGCGCTTGTGAGCGGCTCCCCGGAGTGGAAGGTGACGTCGTCGCGGAGGGTGAACGTGTAGCTGAGGCCGTCGTCGCTCATTGTGTAGCCGGACGCGAGCAGCGGTGCGACGGTGCCGTCGTCGGCGAGCGAGAACAGCCCCTCGTAGACGTTGCCGTTGAATGCCTCGGTGATGCCCTGGCCGCCTCCGGCCGTGTTGTCGAGGTTCTGCGGCTCGTACAGCGAGCCGATCTCGATGCTGTCGGCCGAGGTCTCGGAGCTCGGCGACGCGGCGCAGCCGGTCAGGACGAGGGCTCCGGCGGCGATGATGGCGGCGGTGACGGATGTTTTCACGTGACTACTCCTGCGGGTGCTGTGTGTGGGGATGCTGTGTTCGGGGATGCTGCGGCGGCGTGCCGGACGGCCGGTCGAGGCCGGGCATCCGGTGCCGGGGTCGTCGACGTCGACGTGGGTCGGGCCGGAGGGGATCCGGCCGCGGGTCGGTAGCGCTGGTCGGTAGCGCCGGTCAGTAGAGGGTGTGGCCGTCGCGGAACCGCACCAGCTTCTCGCCGGCTGTGACCGGGAACCCGAAGCGGTTGTTGCGCGGCGGCAACGGACAGTTGTAGTGCACGGAGAAGCCGCACGGCGGCACGAACGCCCGGTTGAAGTCGAGCACGACATCGCCGGCCTCGCCGAACGCGTGCGGGGGCCGTTCGACGAAGAGGAACCGGCCGGCCTCGTAGCTGGCCGTGTCGTCGTCGGCCGAGTTGGTGGTGTCGCCGAAGACGAGGAGCAGGGTTCCGCCGTCGTCGAACGCGCTGAGCCGGTGGTCGGTGCCGTGCAGCGTGAAGGTGATGTCGCCGGGAACGACCAGGTCCCTGGTGCCGCCGTTGTCCCTGATGTGCTCGAAGGACACCGTGTTGGCGGCGTCGATGGGGGTGAACCGGGCGCTGACGACCCAGGCGGGGTCGAATTCCCAGCCGGTCACGGTGTCGAAGTGCACGATCCCGGGTGACGCGGCGTCCCAGATCCGGAGGCCTCGCTCTGGCCGGCCTGTGCTGAGGTCTGTGCGCTGCAGCGTCGTGACGGTGACGCCCGGTGCCACGGCGGCCTCGGCCTCGGCGACGGCGGCGTCCTGGTCTGGGCCGTCCTCGGCGAGCCACCGGGTCTCGACCAGGGCCAGGTTGCCCGTCGGCGCCGTGACGGAGGCCAGACGGCCGGAACGCCACTGCGGCCAGCCGGCTGCGGCGGTCGCAACGATGTCGTCGGACAGTACCGGTGCGGCGGCTGGGGTGGGGGACGGAACGGTCATAACCTTACAATTCTCGGGCCTGGGGCCCGCGGGTTACTAATCCTGTGACGGGGAATGACGGTCGCGGGCGCTCGTGGCCTCGAGCACACTGCGGGTGAAGAGCAGCACGACGACCAGCGCCGACGGCACGAGGAGTGCCCAGCCGAGGTCGGGCCTGGCGTAGAGGCCCTGGAAGCAGCCGATCGCGATGAAGACCTGCACGAACTGCCAGGTCATGGCCGCCGCCCTGATCCACGACCTGCCCCGGAGGGTGGCCACCGCAATGGTCGAGACCCAGACCGCGGCGACGATGGTGAGCACGAGGATCGCGACCGCGCTGGCGAACGAGCTGGGCTGGTCGGTGAGCAGCTCCAGGATCAGCCAGACGACGGCGGCCCAGAGGAGGGCGGCCTCCGCGAAGAGCAGGGCAGCCAGGAGCGTGAGCGCCCGGGGACGGGGGGCCCGACGGGGCTCATTCTGGCCGTCCAGGCCGGGGTCGAACGGTTGGCTCACAGCGATATCCCATACAAAACTATTGATTTGACACCCCTATTATGCAACCATATTTGAGGCCCGGTTCACGCTCACAGGGTGGTGAGCGGATCTCCATGCAGATCCGACCTCCTGAAACCTGGGCTTCCCCCGCATCTTCGGCCGATCGGCCAGGCATCCCCCCGCAATAAAGGAGCACCCCTATGGACTGGCGCGATAAAGCTGCCTGCCTCACCGCTGACCCGGAACTCTTCTTCCCGGTTGGTAACACTGGTCCGGCAGTCGACCAGATCGAGAAGGCCAAGTCCGTGTGCGCCCGCTGCAACGTCACCGAGGTGTGCCTCCAGTACGCACTCGAGACCGGCCAGGACTCCGGCGTCTGGGGTGGCCTGAGCGAAGACGAGCGCCGTGCGCTCAAGCGTCGCGCCGCACGCGCCCGCCGCGCCTCCTAGACGCGTCACGATGTGCCCGAAACGGGCGAGCAGCTTCGGCTGCTCGCCCGTTTTGACGTGTGTTGGCGCGGTCGAGCGGCTCAGCAGTTGACCCCGCGGTGGGTTCAGCGGTGGGATCAGTCGAATTCCATGAAGCGCAGCGGGATCTCGATGGTGACCTCGGTGCCGCTGTCCATCATCGTGTGCCAGTCGATCGTGCCGCTCAACTCACCCTGGATGAGCGTGCGCACGATCTGGGTCCCGAGCCCCGATCCGACCTTGCCTTCCGGCATGCCGGACCCGTTGTCGCGCACGCGCACGGTGAGGGTCTCCTCGTTGCGCTCCGCCTCGATGGCCACTTCGCCCTCCCGCCCGGCGAGCCCGTGCTCGACGGCGTTGGTGACGAGTTCGGTCAAGGCCAGGGCCAGCGGGGTCGCGTAGGCGCTGGGCAGGATCCCGAAGCTGCCGGAGGAGGTGGGGTGCGCCGTCGTGTTGTGCGCGGAGGCCACTTCGGCGATGAGCAGCAGCACCCTGTCGAACACGGCGTCGAAGTCCACGTTCTGGCTCAGGCCGGAGGAGAGGGTGTCGTGCACGACGGCGATGGCCGCGACCCGGCGCATGGCCTGGTTGAGGGCTTCGCGAGCGGTGTCCGAATGGGTGCGCCTGGCCTGGATCCGCAGCAGCGACGCGACGGTCTGCAGGTTGTTCTTCACCCGGTGGTGGATCTCCCGGATGGTGGCATCCTTGGTGATCAGTTCGCGTTCCTGGTGCCGCAGTTCGGTGACGTCGCGGGACAGCACGATGGCGCCGATCCGTTCGCC
The DNA here is from genome assembly GCF_026151165.2 of Cryobacterium sp. SO2. Classification (NCBI taxonomy): domain Bacteria; kingdom Bacillati; phylum Actinomycetota; class Actinomycetes; order Micrococcales; family Microbacteriaceae; genus Cryobacterium; species Cryobacterium sp. SO2. The sequence goes on along the minus strand of NZ_CP117849.1, from coordinate 861,739 downwards.
CCGGTTGCGGATCGGAATCGCGCGCAGCGACACCGTCACCCCTCTGGCCTCGATGTCGGTGCGCCAAGGTGCCCGGCCGGTGACGACGAGGGGCAGGGATTCGTCGACGACGGCCTTGCCGGTGAGCAGGCTGGTGGTCACCTCGGCGAGCGACTCACCCTCGAGTTCGTCGGCGAAGCCCATCCGGTTGAACGCCGAGAGCGCGTTCGGACTGGCGAATGTGGTGACCCCGTCCAGGTCGAGCCGGATCAGGCCGTCCGACGCGCGGGGCGCGCCGCGGCGCGGGCCGGTGGGGGCGCCGAGATCGGGGAAGTCACCGGAGGCGATCATGGCGAACAGGTCGTTGGCGCAGTCGTTGAAGGTCAGTTCCTGGCGGCCGGGGGTGCGCGTCTCGCTGAGATTGGTGTGCCGGGTGAGCACGGCGATCGGCTCTGGCGTGATCTCTGCACCGCTGGAGCTGATCCGACGGCGCACCGGGATGGCCCGCACCCTGGTGGGGGTCTCTTCGTACCAGTCCGGCGCAGTCGTGTCGATGATCTTGGCGGTGTCGAACGCCTCCGTGACCTGCTTGCGCCACTCGGCCTTGATGTCCTGGCCCACGAAGTCCCGGTAGAACAGGGTGGCGGCACTGGAGGGCCTTGCGTGCGCGACGGCGACGAAGCTGCCACCGATGGTGGGCACCCACACCACGATGTCGGCGAAGGCGAGGTCGGCCAGCAGCTGGCCGTCGGCGACGAGCATGTGCAGCCAGTCGACGTCCTCCGCATTGTTGCGGCCCTGGGCAAGTACGAGATCACTGAGCGTCGACACGTGAACAGCCTACGGCCGCCGCAGGCCGTCCGTGCACGGCGCCGTCATCTTCCCGCCGGGCGGCAGCCGAGACGCTGGCGCCCAGACAACGGATGCGCCATGCTCGTCAGATGACCTCCACCGAACCCGGACGGGCCGCCGGGCCGGTCGCGGGGCGCGACCCTGCGCTGCTGGTGGTGCTGGGGCTGCTCGTGGTGCTCGTCGTGTTCGCCCTCATCGTGGTGTTCAGCCGCGGCCAGCCTGCCCCGCTCGACGCCGGCACCCCGAGCGGAGTCGTGCAGCGATACTCCACGGCCGTACTGGCCGGCGATGAGGACCTGGCGGCCGGCTACCTCACCGAGAGCGCCCTGGCCGGCTGCGAGCGCACTTCCCCCTCGACCACGGACGACATCCGAGTGATCTTTCAGGGCGCCACGGAGCGGGACAGCAGCGCCGACGTGCGGGTGTCGATCGTCACGTCGTACGGGAGCGGCCCGTTCGGGGTCGACGAGTACCAGAGCGACGACGTCTTCGACCTGGAGAAGGTCGCCGGCGAGTGGCTCATCGCCGACGCACCATGGCAGCTGGCCGTGTGTCCGGCCGATCAGGAGGATGCCCCATGACCGTGACCTCGTCGACGGCTCCGGCCCGGGCATCCGCCGCGCCGCTCGTGCGCAGGATCGTCGTGTACACGATCCTCTTCGTGCTCGTCGTGCTGGTGGCGAGCGGTCTGGGCGACCTGCTCAACCGGTTGGCCGACCTGGCCACGGGCACGACGCTTGTGGGCGACACCGGCGGCCTGGCCGTCTCGCTGACCTTCACCCTGATCGGCGGCCCGCTGGCCGGGATCCTGGGCTGGTTCGCCTGGCGCCGGTTGGCCGACCCGGCTGAACTGAACTCGCTGGCCTGGGCGTTGTATCTGGTCGGCATGGTCACGGTGGCCGTGGTCGTCGCCGGCACCGCGCTGCTCACGGCCGGCGCGGCCGCCGTGACCGGCGACGAGTTCACCGCGGAGGCCACGACAGGGCTGGTCTGGGCCGGCGTGTGGGCCGGGCACAGGTTCGTGCTGCGACGCAGCAGCAGGCGCCCGACCCGGCTCCCCGGCACCGCCGCGGTGCTGGGCGGCACGTTCGGACTGGTGCTCGGCACCGGCGGCGCCGTCACGGCGCTCACGATCGTGCTCGACAGGGCTCTTGACGGTGCTCCCGCCCTGGCCGGTGACCCGTGGTGGTTCCCGGCCGTGCAGGGTCTGGTCTGGGCGGTCGGCGGCGGACTCATCTGGTGGTGGCACTGGTGGCACGAGAACGGACGACACACCAGCACGCCTCTCGCCGCCGTGGCGCTGGTGGGCGTCGGCATCCTGGGCGGTGCCCTGCTGGCCCTGGCCGGTACCGGCACAACACTGTTCGTGCTGCTGCGACTCGCCGTGGACAGGTCGGAGCCGCTCGCCGCGCTCATCGATCCCCTCGGCCTGGCCGTCGCCGCCGCCCTGGTGGGTGGCCTGGTCTGGGTCTACCACCGCGGTGTGGTGCGCCTCCGGCCAGGCCCGGTGCGGGAGGCGGCGAGCCTGGTGACCAGCGGCATCGCCCTGGTCGCGACGGCAACGGGGATCGGTGTCATCGTGAACGCGCTCCTGGCCGCCCTGACGACTCCGCTCGCCGCGTCCGACCCCCGCACTCTGCTCCTCGGCGGGATCAGCTCTGTGCTGGTCGGCGGGCCGCTGTGGTGGGTCACCTGGCGTCCGGGCACGGCACTGGACCCCCGCCGCCGGCGCTCCCCCGGCCGTGGCGTGTACCTGGTGGTGGTGTTCGGCATCAGCGCCGTCGTCGCCCTGATCACCCTGCTCGTCATCGGCTTCCGCCTCTTCGATTCGGTTCTCGGCGGGGACGCCGGCCTGCTCGACCGCATCCGCGCGCCTCTCGGCCTGCTGGTGGCCACCGGCCTTGTCGCCGGGTACCACTTCAGCGTCTGGCGCGGCGACCGGGCCGCAGCCGCCGGCTCTGCCGCCGCACCCCTCCCCGCTCCGCCGGCGCCCGCGGTGAGACCCGGAATCGCCGAGCTGATCCTCATCATGGGCCCGGGAGCCGAGCCCGTCGTGGCGCACCTGCGAGAGCTCACCGGGGCCCGCGTCAGCTACTGGCAGCGCACCGATGCCGCTCCATCGGCGCCGGTCACGCTGCCGACGCCCGGCCAGGTCGTCGAGGCTCTCGCCGGCGTATCCGGGGAGCGGGTGGTGTTGGTGGTCGGGGCCGACGGCGCTCTCACCGTCCTCCCCGTCACCGCGGGCTCCTGACGACGTCCTAGGTTGCCGACGCCGGTCCTCGCCACCGGGCCGGCCGACCCCATGGCCGCCGCCGTCGGGCCGCCGGTTGCGGGTCCGGGGCCGGCAGCAGGTCGTCCCGCACAAAATCGAGGATGCCGAGCCTGGCCGGCGACCGCGGCGCGGCATCCCGCAGGGTGCGCCCGGTCAGCACCGCCGCGTCCACACCGGCCTGGTCGTGCGGCACCAGCGCAGCCGCGTCGATACCGCCGAACCGGCGCAGCGCGCTCTGCACCTGGCCGGCAGGGCCGAGACCGACCGCGCTGGCCCGCACCCGGTTCATCACGACGTGCACCCGGTTGGTGGTGATCACCTCCGTGAGATCGGCCCAGGCTCGCAGAAACCGCGCCATGCCGACGGGGTCGGCCAGGCCGCAGGCGACGACCCGGTCGGCAGAGCCGAGCGCCGCCAGCGTGGCCGCATTCCGGCGCGGGGCGAAGAGGTCACTCGAGATCTCCTCATCGCTCTCCAGACTGAATCCGGTGTCGAGCACGACGTAGTCCGCCCACCGCCGCAGTGCGAGGATGGCGTCGCCCACCCGTTGGGCCGACAGCTCCGGCCACCGCGACGGCTGGCCGATGCCGGTGAGCACCCAGAATGCACCCCTGGGCGAGTTGTACCGGTGCGCGATCCGCTCGAATTCGGTGCGGGTGAGCGCGTCCGATCCGGCCAGCCGACAGGCCGCAGCGAACCCGGGCGCCTCATCCAACAGCCCGAGACTCGGGGCGATGGACCCGCTGTAGGTGTCGACATCCGCGAGCACCACAGTGTGCCCGGCCGCGGCGATCTCAGCCGCAATGTTGATGGCCAGGGTGGTGCGCCCTGGCGCGCCTGCCGGTCCCCAGACGGCGATGACCGTGCCGGTGCCGGACAGGCCGCCGGTGCCGTCGTCGTCGCTCACCGCGCCGGGAGCGGGTCGGGACGGGGCGGACGTGACCGGCCGGGCCGGGTCGGGAGCGGCCTTCAGTTCCGGTGCGGTGCGGTGCCGTTTCCGGCTGGCCCGGTCGGCGCGCCTGGCTGCCCGCGGCCGGCCCTGCGGGATGCGGCCGGGGTCGGCCGGCTCCGGCGGCGGGGCGGCGGCCTCGTCTATGCGCAGCGGCACCACGCCGCCCAGCATCATGACGGCCTCGATGTCCGGCCAGTCGGCATCGGCGGCGACCACCTCGTGCAGGCCGAGCTCGGCCGCATAGCGGCGTTCCTGCTCGGTGGCGGCCAGGGCGACGACCCGGATACCGTTCGAGTCGCTCGCGGCGAGCAGTTCGGCCGTGAGGGTTCCGGGTGTCGCCCCGACGATGAGCGCCTCTGGAGTGTGCCGGTCGATGGCGGCCAGCAGCTCACGAACATTCGCGGGGCGGGCGACGATGATGTGGCCGTGCTCCACGATGTCGGCCAGGAGCCGGTCCTCGGTGTCACGGTCGAGTGCGAGCGCCAGGAGGGTCACCGTCAACCGCCGATCGGGCTGTTCACGGCGATCAGGGAGATCGCCTCCTCGTTCGCCACGGCCTGCAGCACCACGGCGACCTTCGCCTTGGGCACGAGAACCTCCACCGACCTGGCGCCGTCCGATTGGATGAGGCCCGTCGGTTCCAGGATCCGCACGATCGCCGCCTGCCCGACCAGCACCGACGGCGGCCCGAATCCGCCGTCCTCGGTCGGCGCCGCCGACCAGACGTCCACGGTCGAACCGGCCGTGAGCCCCGCCGAGAGCCGGCCGCTCAGGTCGAGCACGATGCTCGTCACCGCTGTTCCCGCGTGGGTGCCCACGGCCGACGCCGGGATGAGTTCACCCGCTGTGATGGTGCGCGTCACGACGAGTCCGTCGGCGGGGAGCCTGGCCGGGGTCAAGTAGAGCGTGTCGGCGGCGCCCAGGCTCACCCTGGTCTCCACCAGATCGGCCGGGTCGAGGCTGTCCCCGACGGCCAGCGGCGCCCTGGCCGCGTAGACGGCGATGGTGCGGTCGCTGCCCGCCACCACCACACTGACCCCGGCGATGGATGCGACGACGAGCACCAGGCCGAGCGCGAAGCGCGGGTCGAACCAGAATCGGGTGCGGGTCTGGGCGCCCGTCTTCGGCCGGCCGGATCCGGCGTCTGGTCCTCGTCTCATGCGGTCACCCCGTCCATCACCCGTTGCCCGTTGGCCTGGGTACCATCGTTGCGGGCCTGAGCCCGCGGCGTTGAAGTTATCCACAGCTCCCGCCGACACCGTGCGCACCGGCGCCGCAGGACGGATAATCGTGATCATGAGCGATCCCGTCTCCTCCGCATCCGTCGGTCGTTTTCTCACCCTCGCCGATACGGCTCAGATCCTGAATGTGTCCGTTGCCGCGGCCCTCGACCTGGTGCGCACCGGCGAGCTCCCCGCGATCAGGATCGGCGCCTCCGGCGCCTGGCGGGTGGAACGGGTCGTCCTCGAGTCGTATATCGAGGCGAAGTACGAGGAGGCACGCCGGATGTCGCTCTGGGAGCAGTCCGATTTCGCGAACATCCCCGAGCTGTCCGAGGGCCGGATACTGCGCCCGGAGTCCTCCGCCGACGGCGACACCGGCGGCTGACCCCCGCGCCGGGGTCGTTCAGTCGAGCCTGACGAGTTGGATCTGGCCGAGCGGGATGATGCGGTACTGCGCCACCGCCGCCGCCCGCCGCGCGGTGCCAGGGGCGTGCACCGCCAGGTCGAGGTGATCGCGCCCGACCCTGTCGATGGTGCCGGTGACAGAACCGAGTCCGGTCTGGATCTCCAGGCTCTTCCGGCGCCGGCACAGGTCCCGCAGCACGAACGGCAGGCCGATCCGGTCGACGAGCCTGGCCGACGCCTCGGATTCCGGCTCCAGCGACTGCGCCACCTGCTCGGGGAGCAGGAGCACGGCCGCAATGGCCGTGAACGGCACCACGCCGGCCGGTTCACCGGCGCCCGCGTCGAGCAGGTCGGCCGCCAGCCAATCCCGGCCGAAGGTGGTGGGCCGGATGGTGAGGGTCCGACCATCCACGAGCACGATCCGCAGCACCCTGGACGATCCGGTGCCGGCGCTCACCGCCGTGAGACGCTGCCGCAACGACAGCCGCCCGAGGCGTAGGCGCTCCTCCTCGGCACGCAGGTCGAGGTCCTCGGCGTTCAGCTCGTTCTCAAGCTGACCTTCGAGGTCGTCGAACAGATTGTCCCAGCGCACACCCCGACGGTAGTCGGACCATTCGCCGGACGCTGACGTTATCCACAGCCCCTGGCAAAGCCTAGACAGCCGCGATCCCGGGTGGTTGAGTGTCGGCCAAACCCCGATCTTCTCGTCGACACCACGGATCCACGCATCTGGAGCAACCCATGAGCGATCCACTTGCCGAGCCTGACCGCCGCCGCCCACAGGAGGCGAACCCGCCGAACCTGCCCGAGCCCTCAGCCGGGGCGGCGTCCGGCCACCCGGAGCGCGAATCCGCCGAGGGGTTCATCGCCGATGACTTCTTCGGCCACCAGCCCAGTTCGCGCAGCACGTTGCCAGATCCCGAGCCGTTGCTGATCAACCTCACCCGGTGCGTCATCGAGGTGTTGGCTGGGGCCAGGGAGCTCGACCAGCTGGCCAGGTGGGTGAGCGACGACGTCTACCGGCACCTGCTCAAACGCGTGGTGCTCTCGGCTAGGGCCAGAGCGGTGAAGGGCCAGCGGGCGCAACGCCCGGCCATCACCATCGGGCGGGTCACCATCAACGAGCCCAGGGACGGCATCATCGAGGCCGTCGTCATCGTGCACAGCAAGGTTCGGGTGCGCGCGGTGGCCGTGCGCCTCGAGGGGCTCGACAACCGCTGGCGGGCCAGCGCCATCAACGTGCTCTGACCGCCCCGCGGTCGCCGACAACTGTTGCCCGTGCGGACAAATGCGCCCGGTGTGCCGGGCGCATTTGTCCGATTGGGCAACAGTTATGGGCGGATGCCCGTACTGCGGCTGCGAGCGGCTGGTTACTTCTTCTTGCCCTGGGTGCGACGCTCCGCGCGGTTCACCGGAACCGGCTTGTCCGACTCGGCGCGCTGGCCGAAGGCTCCGCGCTGCGGCGGACCGGCCGGCGCGGCCGGTTCGGCCTCGACGGGCGCGGCGGTGACGGCAGCGCGGCGGGCACGGTCCGTTGCGGCCTGCTGGATCTGGCCGCGCTGGTTGCGCACCTCGACCCCGCCGGAGTCGCTCGGCGCGGTGAAGCTCAGCTTGCCCTCTGCGGTCTCCGCGGGCGGAGTCAGGCCCTTGGCGGCCACGACGGGGGCATCCACGGCTCCGGCGCCCTGGGACACCTCGACCTCGAGGTTGAACAGGAAGCCGACGGTCTCCTCGCGGATCTGTCCCATCATCTGCTGGAACATCGCGAAACCCTCACGCTGGTACTCCACCAGCGGGTCGCGCTGCGCCATCGCGCGCAGGCCGATGCCGTCCTTGAGGTAGTCCATCTCGTAGAGGTGCTCACGCCAGCGACGGTCGATCACGGAGAGCACGACGCGGCGTTCGAGTTCGCGCATGGCGGGCGCCCCGAGGGACTCCTCGCGACGGCTGTAGGCGACCTTGGCGTCGGAGATGATCTCCCGGCGCATGAAGTCCCGGTTGATCTTGCCCTTGTTCCCAGCCTCGGAGATGACCTCGTCGATGGTCAGGCCCACCGGGTAGAGGGTCTTCAGCTCGGTCCAGAGCGCGTCGAAGTCCCAGTCGTCGCCGTTGCCCTCACCGGTGTGCACATCGAGCACCTCGTCGATGACGTCTTCCAGGAAGTGCTGGGTGCGCTCGTGCAGGTCGTCACCCTCGAGGATGTGACGGCGATCGCCGTAGATCGCTTCGCGCTGGCGGTTGAGCACGTCGTCGTACTTGAGGACGTTCTTGCGGATCTCGGCGTTGCGGCCCTCGACCTGTGACTGGGCGCTGCGGATGGCGCGGCTGACGACCTTGGATTCGATCGCCATGTCGTCCGGGACGCCCTGGCGGCCCATCAGGCTTTCGGCGGCACCGGCGTTGAACAGGCGCATCAGGTCGTCGGTCAGCGACAGGTAGAACCGGCTCTCGCCCGGGTCACCCTGGCGGCCGCTGCGGCCGCGGAGCTGGTTGTCGATGCGGCGGGACTCGTGGCGCTCGGTGCCGAGCACGTAGAGTCCGCCGGCCGCGATGACCTTTTCGGCCTCGGTGGCGACCTCGGCCTTGACGCCCGCGAAGACGTCGTCCCACTCGCTCTCGTATTCGTCCGGCGTCTCCACCGGGCTCAGGCCCTTGGCGTTCATGGCGGCGACGGCGAGGAACTCGGCGTTGCCGCCGAGCATCACGTCGGTGCCGCGGCCGGCCATGTTCGTCGCGACGGTGACCGAGCCGAGACGACCGGCCTGGGCGACGATGGCGGCCTCACGAGCGTGGTTCTTCGCGTTGAGAACCTCGTGGCGCACGCCCTTCTTCGCCAGCAGGCGCGACAGGTACTCGCTCTTCTCGACACTCGTGGTGCCGACGAGGACCGGCTGGCCCTTCTCGTGGCGCTCGACGATGTCTTCGACGACCTGGCCGAACTTGGCCTCTTCGTTCTTGTAGATCAGGTCGGACTGGTCGATGCGCTGCATCGGCTTGTTGGTGGGGATCGCGACAACGCCGAGCTTGTAGGTGCTCATGAACTCGGCGGCCTCGGTCTCGGCGGTTCCGGTCATGCCGGAGATCTTCGAGTACAGGCGGAAGTAGTTCTGCAGGGTCACGGTGGCCAGGGTCTGGTTCTCGGCCTTGACCGCGACACCCTCCTTGGCCTCGATCGCCTGGTGGATGCCCTCGTTGTAGCGGCGGCCCATCAGGATGCGGCCGGTGTGCTCGTCGACGATGAGCACCTCGCCGTTCATCACGACGTAGTCCTTGTCCTTCTTGAACAGGGCGTTGGCCTTGATGGCGTTGTTCAGAAACGAGATCAGCGGGGTGTTCGCGGACTCGTAGAGGTTGTCGATGCCGAGGTAGTCCTCGACCTTTTCGATGCCGGGTTCGAGCACACCGACAGTGCGCTTCTTCTCGTCGACCTCGAAGTCCTCGTCGACGACGAGGCGCTTGGCGAGGCTGGCGAACTCGGTGAACCAGCGGTTCGCCTCGCCGGATGCCGGACCGGAGATGATCAGCGGGGTGCGGGCCTCGTCGATGAGGATCGAGTCGACCTCGTCGACGATGGCGAAGTAGTGGCCGCGCTGAACCATGTCGCTGGCCTGCCACGCCATGTTGTCGCGCAGGTAGTCGAAGCCGAACTCGTTGTTCGTGCCGTAGGTGATGTCGCAGGCGTACTGCTCACGGCGCTGCGCCGGGGTCTGCCCGGAGACGATGCAGCCCGTGGTCATGCCGAGGGCGCGGAACACGCGGCCCATCAGCTCACTCTGGTAGCTGGCCAGGTAGTCGTTCACCGTGATGACGTGAACGCCACGGCTGGTGATCGCGTTGAGGTAGGCGGCCGTCGTGGCCACCAGGGTCTTGCCCTCACCGGTCTTCATCTCGGCGATGTTGCCGAGGTGCAGCGCTGCCCCGCCCATCAGCTGCACGTCGAAGTGACGCAAGCCCAGGGTACGGGTGGATGCTTCGCGCACAGCCGCGAAGGCCTCGGGCAGCAAGTCGTCCAGAGACTCGCCACCCGAGTACCGCTCACGCAACTGCACGGTTTCGTTCTTCAGTTCCTCATCGCTGAGGGTGCCGAAGTCGTCTTCCAGCGCATTGATGGCCTTCGCATAGCTCTCGAGCCGGCGCAGAATGCGCCCCTCGCCAACACGAAGAACTTTTTCCAGGATTGAGGCCACGAATGCACTCCACTAGTCGTCACGGCGTGTGTACACGCCTGTCGTCCGGTCGGACGCACGTAGCGCCGACCTAGCCGGCAACTATAGCAATGCTAGTTGGTCAGTAGCCGGACTCGCTGGCAACGGACGCCAGCGCACGCGCATCCACGGCATTGTCGTCCAGCTCGATGACCCCGTAGTCCCAGCCCTTGCGCCGGTAGACCACGCTGGGCCGGTGCGTTTCGGCGTCCTGGAACAGGTAGAAGTCGTGTCCGACGAGTTCCATGAAATAGAGTGCGTCATCCACTGTCATCGGGGCGGCGGCGAAAACCTTCCGTCGGATGACGACCGGGCTGTACACCTCTTCGGCCTCGTCGGCTTCGTCTGCGGCGACCTGGGCGTCGTCCGGAACGACCTGAATCGCACCGGTGCGCACTCGCTCGAGGGTGTCGCCGTCGGCGGGAACGATGTCGATGACCGCGAAGCCGGAGGCCGAAGCCTCGTGCAGCGAGGTCGGGCGGTGGGCGCCGCCGCGGTGCACCTTGCGGCGGTCCTTGGCCCGGCGCACACGTTCGAGAAGCCGTCCGAGCGCAATGTCGAATGCCGCGTACTTGTCGCTGCCCTCCGCTTCGGCCCGAACGATGGGGCCCTTGCCGATGAGGGTGAGTTCGACGCGGTCGTTACCGGCGGCGCCGCTCTTCTCGGTGTGACGACTGACCTTGATTTCCAGGGCGAGGGCCTTCTCGGCGAGGCCGGCGATCTTCTCGGCCTTCTCCGTCGCATATTCCCGGAAGCGATCAGTGATCCCCAGGTTGCGTCCAACGATGTTAGTTTCCATGACGACCTCCAGATCTGGCGAACCGCCCCTGATCCGGGCGATTGGTACGCGCCTTTGGCCCTACCGTAGTCGTGCCAGCTGGATAAGTCACAGCTTTTGTCAATCAGTTTCCCGTGAACGCGTGTCGACAGGTTGGTGCCGCCGGGTTTCGGCCACTGTGGCCGCGCCGACCACGGTTCCGCCGGCCGCCAGCACCGCACGGCGGGCGTCGAGCAGGGTCGCTCCGGTGGTGACGATGTCGTCGACCAGCAGAATCCGATGGCCGTCGAGTGGCCGTGTGGCGATGAGGGTGCCCCTGCGGTTGTCCAGGCGTTGCTCCCGGCCCAGGCCGACCTGGTCCGCCACACGGCCCTGCGCACGCAGCAACCGCACCGGTCGCAGGCCGCTGCGGCCGAGGAGCAGGTCGACGGGGTGAAAGCCCCTGGCCCGCCAGGCGCGGCGGGAGGACGGCACCGTGACCAGCAGCACTGCAGCGTCGCCCGGCGCCGCGACAGCCGGTGCTGCGGCAGCCAGCGCCGCTGCCACCGCGCCGGCGAGCGCCGCGGCGAGCGCCGGCGCCGCGTCGGTGCGGCCACCGTCCTTGTAGGCGACAAGAACCCGGCCCACCACATCGGTGTACTCCAGCGCTGACCAGATCGTGAGAGTGTCGCGGCCCGCCGGTGCCGGCGTGCCCCGCAGAAGGTCAGCGCAGGCCGCACAGAGGGCCAGGTCCGGAGTGCCGCAGCCGCTGCACTCCGTGGGCATCAGCACCGCCCACGCCTCGAGCAGCGCGTCGCGCACGACGTCCAGCCCCGCTCGCACACCCCACCGGTCGTCCGTCATCCCCCCATGGTCGTGCGCCGGCTCACGGGTCGACGGACGGCGGGCGGAGCCGTGCACAACGGCGGGCCGCTGCGCCTGTGCAGGACGGCCGGATCAGCCGCCGATGCCCTGTTGCGTCGCGATCACGGTGACTTCGCCGATGCGTTCCTGCCAGCCGACCCCACGCTGCACCAGGAGCGACCCATCGGTCGACAGTGCGCGCAGGTCCCGCAGCAGGTTGCTCCCGGCGATCGCGGTGATGCCGGTCGACGACTCGAGCTGCGTGCTCGTTCCCCCGATCTCGTGGGCCACGATGCGGTCCTCGCCGTTGGGCTGCACGCTCAGGTAGGCCACCGTGCTCTGGTCGATCCAGGTGGCGTCCACCGGGGTGCCGGGGCCGGACGCGAGCTGCACGGCCTCACCGAGACCGGTGGGAACGCCGTTCTCGCGCAGCACGGCAGCGACAACGAGCCTGGTCTCCCCGGCGGCGCTGAGCAGGGCGATCACCCGGGTGCCGTCCCGCGACACCTGCAGGGCAGCGATGCTCGACGCATCCAGCCAGGGCGTCAGCAGGGCGGAGGCCTCGCCCTGGGCGTTGTAGACGAACAGTTCGTTCGGCCGGTCGGCGGGCACCGACCAGACGAAGCCGGAGCCGTCGATGGACGGTTCGATGAGGTTCTGCCGGGGGTCGAGCAGACGAGCCTCGTCGCCCACCCTGACCCCGAAGACCCCGCTCGGGGTCAAAGCCGCGGCCGCGGTCTGCGAGGGCGACAGGGCGATCGCCGTCGGGGCGAGAGCGACGATGGACTCGGACAGCCCGGCGAGCGGAGTGACGGTCTTACCGGTCGCGGCCAGGAAGCCGAATTCGCCGTCGCGCAGGACCAGGGCGCGGGCATCCACCCGGGGGTTCACCTCGGGTTCGCTGGATCCCAGCTCGTCGATGTCCTGCGAATTCTGATTGATCGTGATCGACACCGTCAGGCCGCTGGGCAGACTGGTCTCCAGTTGGCTCCGCATCCGCTGCAGCGTGATGGTGTCGGCATTCAGGGCTTCGCTGTTGAGGTCGACCTTGGCGTCCCTGGCGACCACGGTCACCGCGTCGGCGGTCAGCGCGGTTCCCTCCGGGAAGGCGCTGGTGACAGCGCCGGCGAGCCATTCGCTGGGACCGTTGAGCACGCCATTGACGATCTTGGTGGGAGTGGACGCCCCGCGCGGGTACCAGCGCACGTCGGGAATCAGGTAGCGGTAGTCGGGATCGAAGAAGTACAGCGACTGCGCGCTGAAGACGTCCTTGAAGGTGCTCTGGTCGAGCACGGTGCCGTTCGGCGCCGCGCTGATGCGCCACTGTCCGTCGACGAGCGTGAAGGAGTAGCGCAACGGAACACTCGAGGACGACGCCTCCTCGTGGTACTCACCGTTCGCGTTGACCTCGGCGACGGGCTTCACCTCGAACATCATGGTGCTCTCGTCGACCTGGCCGAAGGTGCGCTCTGACCCGTCGTAGACGGTGACACCGGCATCCGACTTCCAGGATTCGCTGAACTCGGGGGTGAGGAATTCCCGGGCGATCTCGTAGTTGTTGTCCGGGCTCGTGGCCGCATCGATGAAGCCGGTGAGGATCTCCTCCATGGTCGCGTCGGCGCCTGGGCCGAACGGCAGGAAGATGGGCGCGGGATTCTCCCCCGTGACGGCATCCTGGCCGGCCTGCACGGCTCCGCTGCGCGGGATGCTCGAGCATCCGCTCAGCAGCAGGGCGGCGGCGGTGACGACGGCGAGAAGCCGGTGCCGGCTAGACATGATGGTCTCCCCTCTGGTCGGCTCGCGGCGAGACGTAACCGCCGGTATCCGCGTCTTCCGGCGGCAACGGGTTCGGTGACGTCGTGAGAACACCGCTCGCCTGCCTGGGCAGGGTCAAGCGGAAGCAGGAACCAGCCCCTGGACTCGACCACACCTGCAGCCAGCCTCGATGGGCAATGGCGTCTTCGAGGGAGATCGCCAGGCCGAGCCCGGTACCGCCGATGGTGCGTTTCCGGGACGGATCGGCGCGCCAGAACCTGTCGAAGACGTGCGTGATCTCGGCCTGGCTCATTCCCATGCCGTAGTCGCGCACCGACAGGGCCACGGCGGACTCGTTGCTGTCGACAGAGACGATGATGGGTTTGCCCTCACCGTGTTCGATGGCGTTGCCGATCAGGTTGTTCACGATCCGGCGCACCCGGCGCGGGTCGACCTCGGCGGCGAGGTGCCCGCCGGGGGCGACCAGCATGATCGGGGTGCCCTTGGACTCGCTGAGCGATTTCATGCCGTCGATCACGTCCTCGGCCAGGTGGACCAGGTTGGTCGGCTCGGATTCCAGCTCCACCGACCCGGCGTCGTACCGGCTGATCTCGAGCAGGTCGGCCAGGAGCAGCTCGAAACGTTCCACCTGGGTGTGCAGCAGTTCGGCTGTGCGCTCGGTGGCCGGAGGGAACGTCGAACGCTGGTCGTAGAGCAGATCGCCGGCCAGGCGGATGGTGGTCAGCGGCGTTCGGAGCTCGTGCGAGACGTCGGACACGAACCGTTGTTGCACCTCGGACAGCTCGGCGAGTTCCTTGATCTGGCTTTGCAGGCTATCGGCCATGCCGTTGAACGACCGGGCGAGCGTGGCGATCACGTCCTCGCCCTTCTCGGGGATCCGCACGCCGAGGTCGCCGGAGGCAAGCTTCTGGCTCGTCTCGGCGGCCACCCGGATCGGAGTGACCACGAAGCGTACGACGATCCAGGTGACCGCGCCGATCAGCACGATCAAGGCCAGCCCCGCGCCGCCGAGGGTGCGCTGCACGAACAGGAGCGTCGATTCGGCGTCGGCGAGGCTGTAGCCGATGTAGAGCTCATAGCGTCCGGCGACGGGCACGGTGATCTGGGAGCCCACCACGATCCCGGGGACGAGCGACCCGTCGTCGGAGGCGAGCGTCACGGATTGCCAGAGCTGGCCGTCGGCGTCGTCCTGCACGGACGCGCGGAGCTCGGGCGAGATGACCGAGGTGGAGCTGCCGAAGGTGGACGAGTCCTGGGGGGCCACCGTGGACGCCTCCTGGCCCGGTACCCGGAACAGGGCGACCAGCCGGCTCGACGACGCCGCGGAGATCGATGTGCGTGCGGCCTCGAGGAGCGTCTGCACCTGCACCCTGTCGGTGGCGTCGGACGAGTCCAGGATGCCCTGGGCGGCTGTGGTCGCCCGGTTGGAGTCCACCAGGACCTGGCTGAGCCTGGACTGGAAGAGGTCGTTGCCCACGCTGACCGACATGTACACCCCCACCAAGCCGATCGCGGCCCCGGAGGCCGCCACGGTGATGGCGACGGTGCGCCACTGCAGGGACGAACGCCAGCGGCGTCGCATCCGCAGAGTCAGGAAACGCCACGACGCCCACGACCGCCAGTTGAGACTGTTCACGTCGAATCGCCCGCCCGCGTCGAATCGCGCCGACACCGGATCTAGCCGGCCGCGCCGGCCCGGTAGCCGACACCGCGCACGGTCATCACGATGCGCGGGTTGTCAGGGTCGTCCTCGACCTTCGCGCGCAGACGCTGCACGTGCACGTTAACCAGGCGGGTGTCGGCCTTGTAGTGGTAGCCCCACACCTGTTCGAGCAGCATTTCGCGGGTGAACACCTGCTGGGGCTTCGACGCCAGCGCCAGTAGCAGGTCGAATTCGAGGGGCGTGAGGTTGATGCTCTGGTCACCGCGCTTGACCTCGTGACCGGCCGCGTCGACGATGAGGTCGCCGATCTGCAGGTTGGCGGGCGATTCCACCGGAACCGGCCGCAACCTGGTGCGGATCCGGGCGACGAGTTCTTTCGGGTTGAACGGCTTGACCATGTAGTCGTCGGCGCCGGACTCCAGTCCCTTGACGACATCCGTGGTGTCCGACTTCGCCGTCAGCATGATGATCGGAGTGCCGGATTCGGCCCTGATGAGGCTGCACACCTCGATGCCGTCCAGCCCCGGAAGCATGAGGTCGAGCAGAACCAGGTCGGGGGCGACGCTGTGGAACGCGTCCAGGGCCAGCGAACCGTCCGCGCAGAAGTGCGGCTCGAAGCCTTCGCCCTGCAGGACGATGCCGATCATCTCAGCCAGTGCGGGGTCATCGTCGACAACCAAAATGCGTGAGTTCATACATCCGTTTTCCGCCCGTTCACCGGGCAATAACCCGGCAACGCGGGCAATCTCTGGCACCAGAATAGTCGACACGGCCCCGAGAGTGCTGACAGGGCCCCGCACAGACTTCAGGTATGCCAGCATGGAGGCGTGACGGACCCTAACTGGCACCCCCCGACGAACGATCCGGACCGCCCCCGCTACGGCGAATACGCTCAGGGCGGGCCGCCCGGGTACCCTCCCGTCGACCCGGAAGGCGGCTACCGGCAGGCCCCGCCGCCCGCCTGGACTCCTCCGCCCAAACCTGGCCTCATCCCGCTCCGGCCGCTCGGTTTCGGCACCCTGCTCGGCGCGCCCTTCCAGGTGTTGCGGCGCAACCCCAAGGCCACCTTCGGCAGCGCCCTGCTCGTGCAGGCTGCGTACCTGCTGGTCACTCTGGTGGTGGTCGGCGCGGTGACGTTCTTCGCGATCGGCCGCATCGACGCGGCCTCCGTCGAGGATCAGGACGCCGTGGAGGCCGGAGCGATCCTCGCCATCGTGCTGTCCGCGTTGATCCCGATCGCCCTGCTGGTGGTGGCGTCCGCCATGCTCCAGGGCGTCATCGTTCTCGAGGTCGCCAGGGGAACTCTCGGCGAGAAGCTGCGGTTGACGGCGCTCTGGCGTCAGGTGGGCCGGCGCGTCTGGCCGTTGCTCGGCTGGACGCTGCTCCTCACAGCGGCGATCCTGGTGGGCGTTCTCCTCATCGGTGGCCTGGTCGTCGCCTGCGTGCTGCTGGGCGGCGCGTGGATCGGGCTCGCGGTTCTCATCGGGGTCTTCGGCGGACTCGCCCTGATCGCGGGCTTCGCCTGGGTGAACACGAAGACCGCCGTTGTCCCGAGCCTGATCGTGCTTGAGCGGCTGCGCGTCTGGCCGGCGGTCCGCCGCTCCTGGTCGCTCACCACCGGGTTCTTCTGGCGCACGCTCGGCGTCCTGCTGCTCATCTCGCTCATCGTCGGCGTGATCTCGCAGATCGTGACGACGCCCCTCTCGCTGCTGTTCGGCGCCGCCACTGCGCTCATCGACCCGAATGCGAGCATCGAGGCGTACATTCCCGCGGCCGTGCTGTACGTGCTCACGATCCTGATCACCCTCGTGATCGGTGCCGTGACCGCCGTCGTTCAGTCCGCCGCCGTCGCGCTCATCTACATCGACCTGCGGATGCGCAAGGAGGGCCTCGACCTCGAGCTCCAGCGGTTCGTCGAGGCCGCCCCCGGCAGCCAGACCGCCGATCCCTATCTCGTGCGAGATCCGGCGCCGACGGCCGATGACGCCCCTCGTCCTGACCCGGGGGCGCCCTGGGCATGATCGCGGTGTGGGGGCTCGGCTTGGCATGGATAGGGATCCCGGTGGATCCTGACGCGCCTGAGGCGCAGCAGTGGCTGCGCGACGAGCTGGCCAAGGCTCCCTACCAGGCTGCCCAGCCCACCTGGTTCGACAGGGTGTCGCAGGCCATCGTCGACTGGTTGGGGTCGTTGTCGTTCTCCGGAGATGGAAGCGGCGGGTGGCTGTCTGTCATCGGAACGCTGGTGGGCATCGCTGTTGTGGTGGCCGCTGTGCTCATCTTCGGGTTGCCACGTCGTGCGAGGCGCCGCCAGAGTGCCACGGGGATCTTCGCCGAGGACGACCGCCGCACCGCCGCCCAGCTGCGCGCGGCCGCCGCGACGGCGGCCGACGCGCTCGACTGGACCCTGGCCAGCGAGGAAGCCTTCCGGGCGATCGCGCAAGCGTTGGTTGAACGCACGATAGTGCGGCCGACACCGGGCACGACGGCGCACAGCGTCGCCGAGCTGGCCGGCGCTGCCTTCCCTGCCGAATTGGACAGGCTGCGTGCGGGCGCCGTCGTCTTCGAGAGCGTCCGCTACCTGGGCGGCAGCGGAACCGAATCCGGCTATCGCGCCCTGGCCGCCCTCGATGCCGACCTGCAGGCCGCCCGCCCGCAGCCATCGGTGCCGGTGCCGGCGCCATGAGCCCCACCCTCGCCCCGACACACCGGTCCAGCACGCCGACGATCCGGGCGGCCCTGCGCACCTCGGCCTTCTGGGTCGTGGCCGGAATCGGGGCGGTACTCGTCGCGGTCATCGCTTTCATCGCCACGGCGGCCGGCGGCTCATCCGGCCCGCCGCTCGCGGCCGACAACCCAGCCCAGGCCGGCAGCATGGCCCTCGTCGAGGTGCTGCGCCAGCAGGGTGTCACCGTGCTGCCCGTCGACACGCTCGACGAAGCGAGCAAGACCATATCCGCTCATGACGACGCCACCCTGTTCTTCACCGACCCCCAGGCGTTCCTCGAGTCCGACCAGCTCACCGAGCTCGGCGCTCTCGCCCGCCGCACGGTCGTGGCCGACCCCGGCTTCCTCACCCTGCAGGCTCTGGCACCCGAGGTGGGTTTCGGAGGGATTTCCCCCGCGGATTCCCTCACCGCCCAGTGCACTCTTCCGGCCGCCATCGCCGCCGGCACGCTGTCGCCCGGCGGCAAGACCCTGGGGCTCGCCGCGGATACCCCCGGGTACACGGGCTGTTTCCCCGGCGGTGACGGCACCTTCTCGGTGGTCGAGAAGGTCACGGATGGCCGCACCCTGACCCTGGTCGCCGACACCGCGGTCTTCGCGAACGACGAGATCGCCACCTCGGGCAACGCGGCGCTGGCGCTCAACCTGCTCGGCGCCGATGACACCCTGGTCTGGTACCTGCCGACGCTGGCGGATGTGCCCGTGACGGGTCCACCGTCGCTCGGGGCTCTCACCCCCGGCTGGGTCACACCCGTCCTTCTGCTGTTGACCGGCACCGCGATTGCCGCCATGGTCTGGCGCGGCCGGCGCTTCGGACCGCTCGTCGCCGAGAACCTTCCCGTCGTCGTGCGGGCCAGCGAGACCATGGAGGGCCGTGCCCGCCTGTACGCCAGGGGGAACGCCCGGCTGCGCGCGATCGACGCCATCCGGATCGGCGCCATCACCAGGATGGCCCTGGCTGCCGGTCTGCCGCGCACGGCACCGCTCGACCAGGTGATCAGCACCGTCGCGGCACTCACCGGGCGCCCCGCCGAGAGTGTGTACGCCGCACTCGTCGGAGAGGTCCCGGACAACGATGCAGACCTGATGGCGCTGTCTACCGCCATCGACGATCTTGAGGACGCGACGGCGGTGGCCGCGCGGCCGCCCGGATCCGGCCCCTCCCCCGCAGCTCCCCCGTCTACCGGAAGAATGGAACCATGACCAGTCAAGCCGCGACATCCGCCGACACCACGCCAGCCGACGCCTCGGTCGACAGCCTGCGCCGCTCTCTCGCCCAGGTGCGCACCGAGGTGGGCAAGGCCGTCGTCGGGCAGGACGGCGCGGTCACCGGTCTGATCATCGCGCTCCTCGCCCGCGGCCATGTGCTGCTCGAGGGGGTGCCCGGTGTGGCCAAGACCCTGCTCGTGCGCTCACTCAGCCACGCGCTCAGCCTCGACACCAAGCGGGTCCAGTTCACACCGGACCTGATGCCGGGCGACGTCACCGGGTCGCTCATCTACGACGCCAAGGCGGGCGAGTTCGAGTTCCGCAATGGCCCGGTCTTCACAAACATCCTGCTCGCAGACGAGATCAACCGCACCCCGCCGAAGACCCAGTCCGCCCTGCTCGAAGCGATGGAGGAGCGCCAGGTCAGTGTCGACGGGCTCTCGCTCGCCCTCCCCGAGCCGTTCATCGTGGCTGCGACGATGAACCCGATCGAGTACGAGGGCACCTACACGCTCCCTGAGGCCCAGCTGGACCGGTTCCTGCTCAAGCTCGTTCTCGACATCCCGGAGCGGGACGTGGAACTCGAGGTGCTGCGTCGGCACTCCGCCGGGTTCAGCCCCCGCGACCTCGCCGCGGCCGGCGTCACCCCGGTGCTCGGTGCGGCCGAGCTCGCAGCAGCCCAGGCCTCGGTCGCCGCGGTCGGCGCGAGCCCGGACGTGCTGGCTTACATCGTCGACCTGGCCAGGGCCACCAGGCAGAGCCCGTCGGCCAAGCTGGGCGTCAGCCCGCGTGGCACCACCGCCCTGCTGGCCAGCGCCAAGGCCTGGGCCTGGCTCAGCGGGTACGCGTCGATCACCCCCGACCACGTTCAGGCCATGGTGCTGCCGGTCTGGCGGCACCGCATCCAGCTGCGCCCGGAGGCGGAGCTGGAGGGCATCACCGTCGACGCGATCCTGCACGGTGTGCTGCAGCACGTCCAGGTTCCGATCTAGCCGATGGCCCTGACCGGCAGGTTCGTTCTCCTCATCGCCCTCGGCGTTGTGCCTCTTGTGCTGCTCGGCGATACCACGCCGACCGCGCTCGCGGTGCTGGCCGGGTGGCTGCTGCTCAGCCTGGTGCTCGGGGGCATCGATCTCGCCCTGGCGGCGTCGCCGCGCACCCTCACGGTCACCCGGGTGTTGCCCGCCCGGGTGCGGCTGGGTGAGGCGGTGACCAGCGAGCTGTACCTCACCAACGACGGCCGGCGCCGGCTGCGCGGCGTGGTTCGGGACGGCTGGCAGCCGTCTGCCGGCGCGGGCAACAACCGCACGGCCGTGACACTGCCATCCGGCGAACGACGCCTCGTGGCGCTCACGCTGCGCCCCACGCGACGGGGCGAACGCACCGCGGCCCACGTCACCGCGCGCTCGCTGGGCCCGTTGGGCCTGTGCGCCCGGCAGGCCACCCTCGTCGCGCCCGCACGCATCCGCGTCCTGCCGCCGTTCCATTCCCGCAAGCACCTGCCGTCCCGCATCAGCAGGCTCAAGGAACTCGACGGCCGCACGAGTGTCCTCGTCCGCGGTCAGGGCACCGAATTCGACTCCCTCCGCGAGTACGTGCGCGGTGACGACGTGCGCTCCATCGACTGGCGCGCCACCGCCCGCCGCAACGACGTCGTGGTGCGAACCTGGCGGCCCGAACGGGACAGGCGCATCGTGATCGTCATCGACACCGGTCGCACCTCGGCCGCGCGGGTCGCCGACGAACCCCGGCTCGACACGGCCTTCGAGGCGGCGCTGCTGCTGGCCGCGCTCGCCTCCCGGGCCGGCGACAGGGTCGATGTTCTCGCCTGGGACCGCCGCGTCCGCGCGCGGGTGCAGGGCGCGTCCGGCGCCGACCTGCTCAGCCGGATGGTCGACGGCATGGCGCTGATCGAACCCGAACTCATCGAGATGGACTGGACCGGGCTGCCCGCGCAGATTCGCGGTATCACGGGCCAGCGTGCCCTGGTGGTGCTGCTCACCCCGATGGATGCCCCCGGCGCGTCGACCGGGCTGCTCTCGGTGCTCGCACAGCTCACCCAGCGCCACACAGTGTTGGTGGCGTCGGTCACGGATCCCGCGGTGGTCGGCCAGACACGCATCCGTGGCGACCGGGAGAGCGTGTATCGCGCCGCATCCGCCGAACGTACCCTGCTGGATTCCGCGCGGGTGGCGGCCGCCGTCCGGCAGCTGGGGGCCGATGTGGTCACCGCGTCTCCCGATCAGCTGCCGCCGGCCCTGGCCGACCGCTACATCGCGCTCAAGGCCGCCGGTCGTCTGTAGCTCGGGGCTGTGGCCAGAAGCTCAACCGGCGAAGACGCGGGCGGTGCCTGCCTCGAATTCGGCGAGGTCTCCGGTCTCCCCGGCGCGGGAGGCCCGCCCGCCCAGCACCAGCATGTACGCGAGGAACGCCAGGAGCGCCACCGCGCCGATGCCGATCTTCACCGGCCACGGCCACGGCGCCGGTGTCACGAAGCCCTCGATGATGCCCGAGACCAACAGCACGAAGACCAACCCGATGGCCACTGTGAAGAGCGCCCTGGCGTCCTCAGCCAGGGCCTGCCCACGGGTGCGCGCACCGGGCGCGATCCAAGCCCAGAAGATGCGCAGACCTGCCGCGGCGGCCACGAAGATCGCCGTCAACTCGAGCAGGCCGTGCGGGGCGATATAGAGGAAGAAGGTGTCGCCCTGGTCGTAGGCGAACATCACCGCCGCGGTCACACCGAGGTTCTGGGCGTTCTGCAGCACGATGTACGGCACATAGACGCCCACGATGCCGAAGGCCACACATTGGGCGGCGATCCAGGCGTTGTTGGTCCAGACCCGCCCGGCGAACGACGCCGCCGGGTTCTCCGAGTAATACGACACGAAACCCGAGTTCGCGAGCTGGTCGAGCTCGGCCGGGGAACCGAAGTTCGCCAGCACCGCCGGGTTGTTCAGGGCCCAGACCGCGTACAAGGTCGCGACAACCGCCGTGACGGCCGCGACGGCGAGGGTGAGCCACCGCAGGCGGTAGAGCGCGGCCGGCAGCTGGGCCAGGAAGAACCGGGGCACCTGCGACAACACATTGGTTCCGGCTCCGGTGAAACGCAACCGGGCCCGGGACAGGATCACCGAGAGCCGGTCGCCCTGCACGGTCGACCCCGCGGCCGTCTTGATCACCGAGAGCTGGGTGGCACCGGCCTGGTAGCCCTGGATCAGGTCATCGGCCTGGGCGCCACTGAGCTGCCGCCGGCGGCCGAGTCCGGCCAGGCGGTCCCACTCGGCGCGGTGCGCCGCTGAATACGCGTCGAGATCCATCTGGTTCAATAGTAGACATGGCGCAGCCCTGGAAAGCGGCCGATCATGGTGAAGATTCCCTGATCGAGCACGAGCTGGTAACCGGGGAGGCCGTTGCCCTCGACGTGCGGCCGGCGAGCGTCATCCTGCGGGCAGCGGGCACCATGATCGATTGGGTCGCCTACGTCGGCCTGTTCCTGCTCATGGCCCTGGTCGTGTCGGTGCTCTTCGGCGACGGTATCGACGAGGCCCTGGCACAAGCGCTGGCCGTGTCCGGACTGGTCTTCTCTCTCCTGGTCGTGCCCATGCTCGTGGAAACGGTGTCACACGGCCGGTCCCTGGGCAGGTGGGCGATCGGCGCGCGCATCGTGCGAGACGACGGTGGTGCCACTGGGCTTCGACACTCCTTCATTCGCGCGCTGATGGGGGTGATCGAGATCTTCCTCACCTTCGGCGGTCTCGCGGTGACCTGCGCACTTCTCAACTCCAGGTCCAAACGGCTCGGCGATCTGCTGGCCGGAACCTACAGCCAGCACGAGCGGGTGCCGCGGTTCAGCGAACCCAGCTTCGTGCTGCCCCCGGTTCTGGAGTCCTGGGCGGATACCGTGGACGTTGCGCGCCTGCCCGACCGGTTGTCACGTCGGGTGGCGCAGTTCCTCAGGCAGGCCCACCAGCTCTCCCCCGACACCCGGGTGCGCCTGGCGGCAAGCCTCGCCGCCGAGGTGGCACCGTTCGTGTCGCCTCTGCCGCCGGTGCCGCCGGAGTACCTCCTCATCGGCGTCGCGGACGTGCGTCGCAAGCGCGAGTACGCCGGCCACCTTCTCGAGCGCACCCGCCTGGACGCCCTGGCCCCGGTCCTCACCGGCCACCCCCACAACTTCCCCGACCGCTGACCCCGCCCTCCCCCACTCGCCCCGCCCGCGAGCCGTGAGCTTTACCCCAAAAATCACGTGTTTTCGGGGCTCTACTCACGGTTCGCGAATGCGCGCGGGCGGATGCCGGCGGGTCGCGCCCATCCGCTGGTCGAGCTCGTCGAGACCCGGTAACGAGCGTGGGTTCCGCGGGGTGCCGGTGTGCGGCGTGCGTTCCGCAGGTCGTCTCGCGGGGTCTCGACAGGCTCGACCGGCGGGAGGGGCGCGTTCCCGATCGGAGCAGGTTCGCGAGCCGTGAGTTTGACCCCGAAAAGCGCGGGTTTTCGGGGCTCTACTCACGGTTCGCGGATGCGCGCGGGCGGATGTCTGCGGGTCGCGCCCGTCCGTTGGTCGAGCTCGTCGAGACCCGGTGACGTGCGTAGGTGTCGCGCCCGGTGCAGTGGGTTCGCGAGCCGTGAGTTTGACCCCGAAAACCGGGGGTTTTGGGGGTTTTACTCACGGGTCGCGGGACGGGCGGGGTGGTTAAACGCAAAATGGCCACCCCTGGGGGGTGGCCATTTCGTGTGTTACTTAAGTTAAGTCCGGCGGTGTCCTACTCTCCCACAGGGTCCCCCCTGCAGTACCATCGGCGCAAAGAGTCTTAGCTTCCGGGTTCGGAATGTGACCGGGCGTTTCCCTCTTGCTATAGCCGCCGAAACACCTGGTGATGGTGAATCGAATCTATATTTTTAGTTATAGAACACTCCCATGAGGAGTGTGTTTGTTCTCGACCGTACATCGAGAACCACATAGTGGACGCATAGCAGCTTATTCAAACTGAGTGTTATCAAATTATCGGCTTATTAGTACCGGTCAGCTCCGTGGGTCTTTAGTCCCCACTTCCACATCCGGCCTATCAACGCAGTAGTCTAGCTGCGAGCCTCTCCCCCTAAGGGATGGAAATCTCATCTCGAAGCCGGCTTCCCGCTTAGATGCTTTCAGCGGTTATCCGTTCCGAACGTAGCTAATCAGCGGTGCTCCTGGCGGAACAACTGACACACCAGAGGTTCGTCCATCCCGGTCCTCTCGTACTAGGGATAGATCTTCTCAAATTTCCTGCGCGCGCAGCGGATAGGGACCGAACTGTCTCACGACGTTCTAAACCCAGCTCGCGTACCGCTTTAATGGGCGAACAGCCCAACCCTTGGGACCTACTCCAGCCCCAGGATGCGACGAGCCGACATCGAGGTGCCAAACCATGCCGTCGATATGGACTCTTGGGCAAGATCAGCCTGTTATCCCCGAGGTACCTTTTATCCGTTGAGCGACAGCGCTTCCACAAGCCACTGCCGGATCACTAGTCCCGACTTTCGTCCCTGCTCGACTTGTCAGTCTTACAGTCAAGCTCCCTTGTGCACTTACACTCGACACCTGATTGCCAACCAGGTTGAGGGAACCTTTGGGCGCCTCCGTTACTTTTTAGGAGGCAACCGCCCCAGTTAAACTACCCACCAGGCACTGTCCCTGAACCGGATCACGGTTCGAAGTTAGGTATCCAATATGACCAGAGTGGTATTTCAACGATGACTCCACCTGAACTAGCGTCCAAGCTTCAAAGTCTCCCACCTATCCTACACAAGCCACACCGAACACCAATACCAAGCTGTAGTAAAGGTCACGGGGTCTTTCCGTCCTGCTGCGCGTAACGAGCATCTTTACTCGTAATGCAATTTCGCCGAGTTCGCGGTTGAGACAGCTGGGAAGTCGTTACGCCATTCGTGCAGGTCGGAACTTACCCGACAAGGAATTTCGCTACCTTAGGATGGTTATAGTTACCACCGCCGTTTACTGGGGCTTAAATTCTCAGCTTCGCCTTGCGGCTAACCGTTCCTCTTAACCTTCCAGCACCGGGCAGGCGTCAGTCCGTATACATCGTCTTGCGACTTGGCACGGACCTGTGTTTTTAGTAAACAGTCGCTTCCCACTGGTCTCTGCGGCCTTCGAACGCTCCAGGAGTAAATCCCTTCACGCCTCAGGCCCCCCTTCTCCCGAAGTTACGGGGGCATTTTGCCGAGTTCCTTAACCACGATTCTCTCGATCTCCTTAGTATTCTCTACCTGATCACCTGAGTCGGTTTGGGGTACGGGTGACTAAAACCTCGCGTCGATGCTTTTCTTGGCAGCATAGGATCACTGATTTCGCCCTTACGGGCTACCCATCGGGTCTCAGGCTTAATGAACGACGGATTTGCCTATCGTTCGCCCTACATCCTTAGACCGGGACAACCATCGCCCGGCTCAGCTACCTTCCTGCGTCACACCTGTTAATACGCTAACCGCACCAGCATAGGGTCGCACGCTAGGCCTCACGCTTCACCCCGAAGGGATCCATCTAGAGGATTCAGATGCTTAGCATTACTGGATTAGCTTGGACGGTTTTTCATCAGTACGGGAATATAAACCCGTTGTCCATCGACTACGCCTGTCGGCCTCGCCTTAGGTCCCGACTTACCCAGGGCGGATTAGCCTGGCCCTGGAAACCTTGATCTTTCGGAGGACGGGTTTCTCACCCGTCTTTCGCTACTCATGCCTGCATTCTCACTCGTGTAGCCTCCACGGCTGGTTTACACCGCCGCTTCGCTGGCCACACGACGCTCTCCTACCCATCAACACGGCTGAACCAACACCACAAGGGTGCGGCTTACCAAAAATATCAATGCCACAACTTCGGTGGCGTGCTTGAGCCCCGTTACATTGTCGGCGCGGAATCACTTGACCAGTGAGCTATTACGCACTCTTTCAAGGGTGGCTGCTTCTAAGCCAACCTCCTGGTTGTCTATGCAACTCCACATCCTTTCCCACTTAGCACGCGCTTTGGGACCTTAGATGGTGGTCTGGGTTGTTTCCCTCTCGACGATGAAGCTTATCCCCCACCGTCTCACTGCTGCGCTCTCACTTACCGGCATTCGGAGTTTGGCTAACGTCAGTAACCTTTTAGGGCCCATCGGCTATCCAGTAGCTCTACCTCCGGCAAGAAACACGCAACGCTGCACCTAAATGCATTTCGGAGAGAACCAGCTATCACGAAGTTTGATTGGCCTTTCACCCCTATCCACAGCTCATCCCCTCCATTTTCAACTGAAGTGGGTTCGGTCCTCCACGACGTCTTACCGTCGCTTCAACCTGGCCATGGATAGATCACTTCGCTTCGGGTCTAGGACATGCGACTGAATCGCCCTATTCAGACTCGCTTTCGCTACGCATTCCCCTCTCGGGTTAAGCTCGCCACATATCACTAACTCGCAGGCTCATTCTTCAAAAGGCACGCTGTCACACCAACAAAGGGTGCTCCAACGGTTTGTAAGCAAACGGTTTCAGGTACTATTTCACTCCCCTCCCGGGGTACTTTTCACCTTTCCCTCACGGTACTTGTTCACTATCGGTCATGTAGGAGTATTTAGGCTTATCAGGTGGTCCTGACAGATTCACACGGGATTTCTCGGGCCCCGTGCTACTTGGGATACTCTTCGCGCCATCGCTGCATTTCGACTACGGGGTTCGCACCCTCTATGACCAGGCTTTCAATCCTGTTCGTCTATACAACTTTGTAACGCTCACTGTTCGGCAGAATCAGCAGAAAAGTCCCGCAACCCCGACCATGCAACGCCTGCCGGCTATCACACATGATCGGTTTAGCCTCATCCGGGTTCGCTCGCCACTACTAACGGAATCACTATTGTTTTCTCTTCCTGTGGGTACTGAGATGTTTCACTTCCCCACGTTCCCTCTACCCGCCCTATATATTCAGGCGGGAGTCACCAGGTCACCTTGCGGGCCTGGCGGGGTTTCCCCATTCGGACATCCTCGGATCACAGTTCGTTTATCAACTCCCCGAGGCTTATCGCAGATTACTACGTCCTTCTTCGGCTCTACATGCCAAGGCATTCACCGTTTGCTCTTAGAAATTTGAAATCACATGAGTTTGAATCGATTAAGTGCCGCGAATAAATTCGCGACCGAAATTGACCAATGATCACACACTCAAAGAGTGTGTTGATCTTTGTAATTTGACCCCGAAGGGTTCAAATTTAAGATGCTCGCGTCCACTGTGTAGTTCTCAAAGTACGGGCGGTACCCCTTACGACCAACGACCCCGAGAGGTACGACTGTTGACCGAAAAAGGTCCAGAGGAAAAGTCCAACCAGGTTGCCCTGATCGTTCCGGTCCCTCAGGACCCAACAGCGTGCATATACATTCCCTCGACAACCAAACCTCTCCAACCGCAAGCGGCGTACTGGATTCAACTGTTCTGTTTCTGTATCAATGTCAATGTTCCACCCATGAGCGCCATCGAAGAACATTCGTCTTCGTATGACTTGGCAGTGTTACTCCGCTGTATACAGACGGCACTGCTGTGCTCCTTAGAAAGGAGGTGATCCAGCCGCACCTTCCGGTACGGCTACCTTGTTACGACTTAGTCCTAATCACCGATCCCACCTTCGACAGCTCCATCCCTTGCGGGTTTGGCCACTGGCTTCGGGTGTTACCGACTTTCATGACTTGACGGGCGGTGTGTACAAGGCCCGGGAACGTATTCACCGCAGCGTTGCTGATCTGCGATTACTAGCGACTCCGACTTCATGAGGTCGAGTTGCAGACCTCAATCCGAACTGAGACCGGCTTTTTGGGATTCGCTCCACCTTGCGGTATTGCAGCCCTTTGTACCGGCCATTGTAGCATGCGTGAAGCCCAAGACATAAGGGGCATGATGATTTGACGTCATCCCCACCTTCCTCCGAGTTGACCCCGGCAGTATCCCATGAGTTCCCACCATTACGTGCTGGCAACATAGGACGAGGGTTGCGCTCGTTGCGGGACTTAACCCAACATCTCACGACACGAGCTGACGACAACCATGCACCACCTGTATAGAGACCTTGCGGGGCGACTGTTTCCAGCCGTTTCCTCTATATGTCAAGCCTTGGTAAGGTTCTTCGCGTTGCATCGAATTAATCCGCATGCTCCGCCGCTTGTGCGGGCCCCCGTCAATTCCTTTGAGTTTTAGCCTTGCGGCCGTACTCCCCAGGCGGGGAACTTAATGCGTTAGCTGCGACACGGAGACCGTGGAATGGTCCCCACATCTAGTTCCCAACGTTTACGGCATGGACTACCAGGGTATCTAATCCTGTTCGCTCCCCATGCTTTCGCTCCTCAGCGTCAGTTACGGCCCAGAGATCTGCCTTCGCCATTGGTGTTCCTCCTGATATCTGCGCATTCCACCGCTACACCAGGAATTCCAATCTCCCCTACCGCACTCTAGTCTGCCCGTACCCACTGCAGGCCCGAGGTTGAGCCTCGGGTTTTCACAGCAGACGCGACAAACCGCCTACGAGCTCTTTACGCCCAATAATTCCGGACAACGCTTGCACCCTACGTATTACCGCGGCTGCTGGCACGTAGTTAGCCGGTGCTTTTTCTGCAGGTACCGTCACTTTCGCTTCTTCCCTACTAAAAGAGGTTTACAACCCGAAGGCCGTCGTCCCTCACGCGGCGTTGCTGCATCAGGCTTGCGCCCATTGTGCAATATTCCCCACTGCTGCCTCCCGTAGGAGTCTGGGCCGTGTCTCAGTCCCAGTGTGGCCGGTCACCCTCTCAGGCCGGCTACCCGTCGTCGCCTTGGTGAGCCATTACCTCACCAACTAGCTGATAGGCCGCGAGTCCATCCCAAACCGAAATTCTTTCCAGCTCCTAGCCATGCGGCTGAAGCTCGTATCCGGTATTAGACACCGTTTCCAGTGCTTATCCCAGAGTTTGGGGCAGGTTACTCACGTGTTACTCACCCGTTCGCCACTGATCCAAGGAGCAAGCTCCTCTTCACCGTTCGACTTGCATGTGTTAAGCACGCCGCCAGCGTTCGTCCTGAGCCAGGATCAAACTCTCCGTAAATGTTTAATAGCCTCACCGAGCAAGCTCAGTGGGCACATCTAGTGTGTCCAGCCGCCGGAATAGGCGAACAAGACACAAGTTTGAAACTGACAGAACAAATCATTACTGACTTGCTTTGTTGTTTAAATGTTTTCCAAAGGAATCTCTTCCGCGGTACTCCCTAGAAAGGAGCCCTACGACCGAGGTTTTTGGCATTTGACATTGTGCACGCTGTTGAGTTCTCAAGGATCGGACGCACCCGACTTCAGGCCATGTTATTGGCTGTCGCTCCGGGGCAACTTGACTACCTTAGCCTCCGCTCGAATCCGTGTCAAATCGAGTGAGCGGCGTGTTTTCGGCAAACTAGTGCCTGAAAACGCTCCGTTCCATCGACTGACGGATCGTGCGAAATGCTGATTTCCAGCAAACCAATGACCCATCGCTATAAGCGAATGGAGTGTGATTTGACTGGGATTTGGTCCCGCTTGAGGCCGGAAGCTCTGCGGCTTTTCCGAACCTGTGGGGTGACGAGAGATGACATTACGGGGATTCTGAGGGGGCCGCAAATTGCCCCATGCGCCCGGGCGTGTCGGGCCCATTCGCACGCTGTGACGCGTCGGGGCCGGCATCAGCTATCGACACAATCCGATGCCTGATCAGCTGCCAACCTTGGGGCGCCGAAGTGAGGCGCGCGTGCCGGTCGCACAGGTCATAGGTGTGCGGCTCATGGGTGCCGGCGAGCGGGCCCAGAACGGCCATGGAGTCGGCATAGGAGAAGGTCAGGGTCGCAACGGCCTCGTCGCTGCAGGAGATTCGTGAACACGCTCTGGCTGACATGGTGATTCAGGATACCGCCGAAGCGACGGAAGTAGACTGAGGCCATGGCCCGTTCCCGCCGCACGCTCGTGCAAACCCCGACCCTCCGCGGCCGGGGTAGGGACCGGCACGGCCGCGGCGTGCGGAGTTCGGCCACCGGGCCATTCCTCCCTCCGCTGCGCACACGTATCGACTCGTTCGACATGACGATCGCCTCCACGGTGGACTACCTGCGCATGGTGTGGCCCACCGAATTGAGCGATGTCGTCTTCGAGGTTGCCCCTGGGCCGTTCTCCGTCATCCCCGACGTGGGGGTCGAGCGCTTCGCCGTGGATGCCCGCGAGCGGCGGATCACGTTCTACCGCTTGCCGATCCAGCGCCTCAGCCGGCTGCACCGGAACGACGAGTTCCATCAGCGCATGGTGATCGAGAGTTGTGTCTTCCGGGCCATTGCCGAGTTGCTCGGCAAGGATCCCTGGGATCTCGCGCCCGACCGCTTCCGTCACTTCTAGCAAGCACCGGGGCACACGTCGACACGTTCGACCAGTGCGCGGGGCAGGACACGTAAGTATGTCGCGGGGTCTCGACAAGCTCGACCAGCGGACGGGGCACGACGCACACACACGTCTGGGTGAGGGCTCGAGCGACGACTTTTGAGATTGACCAAACCTTTTCTGGCATGGGGCCGAACCACCTGCATACCAAGCAACACCAGCAACACCCCGCAGACCATCCCCACAGCAAAGGAACACATCATGCGCAGCTTCACCAAGACCGCACTCGGACTCACCACCGCCGGCCTGCTCGTCGCCGGCCTCGCCGCCTGCTCCACCGAGGCCTCGACGTCGACGTCCTCCTCGTCCAGCAGCTCCAGCAGCAGCTCCGCCGAAGCCACCCCCACCCCCGTCGCCTCCATCCCCAGCCTCACCGGTGTCGACACCGCCGTCCTCCTGGACGCCGACTTCGCCGCCGCCCTCACCAGCCTCGGACTCACCCCCGGCACCGTCGGCACCGCCACCCTCGAAGAAGGCAGCCTCCACTTCCCCATCACCGGCGGCAACGTCGACTACTACGACCCCGCCGAGGACTACCGCCCCTACGTCCAGGGCAACATCGAACACGAAGGCAGCGGCTTCTCCCTCA
Source organism: Cryobacterium sp. SO2 (assembly GCF_026151165.2). Taxonomy (NCBI): domain Bacteria; kingdom Bacillati; phylum Actinomycetota; class Actinomycetes; order Micrococcales; family Microbacteriaceae; genus Cryobacterium; species Cryobacterium sp. SO2. The sequence goes on along the minus strand of NZ_CP117849.1, from coordinate 830,825 downwards.
CCGCCGGAGACACCGTCGTCGAACTGACCAACTTCACCATCGACCCCGGCACCTCCGAACTCTTCGGCGACGTCACCGTCAACGGCGAATCCGCCGCCACCCAGGTCCTCCTCTTCAACCTCTACGGCGGAACCCTCAAGCCCCTCCAGATGGACGGCGACAACGCCATCCTCACCGGCACCACCGTGCACATCTCCGCCGAAGCCGCCGGCCTGCTCAACAGCACCTTCAACACCGACGCCGTCGCCGACCAGCTCCTCGTCGGCATCGCCACCATCACCGTCGCCACCAAGTAACACCCAGCACCACCCGAAAAACGGCCGAGCACCCGCTCGGCCGTTTTTTCGCGCACCCGGCGGTGACGGAGCGGCTCCGGGTAGATTCCCCGGTAACGTCCCCTAACCTCGACAGGGCGCCCGCCACGAATCGACCCCCACCAGGAACAAACCGAAAGCCAGCGCATGATCGCCACCATCTCGAGCCCGCGGCGCTCCGTCACGCGCTCCGGTCGCATACCCGTTGCGAGCGAGTGGCGGGCAGCGGCCGTCGTCGGAGCGTTCGGCGCCATCCTCAGCCTCGCCTTGGCCTGGCAGCCGTCCATCTGGTTCGATGAGGCGGCCACAATCTCCGCCACCATGCGGAGCTGGCCCGAACTGGGCCGGATGCTGCAGAGCGTCGATGCGGTCCACGGCCTGTACTACGTCGGGATGCACCTCTGGCTCGACCTCGTGGGCTACTCTTCATTCGCCCTGCGGCTTCCCAGCGCCGTGTTCGTCGGTGTCAGCGCCGCGCTCACGGTGCTACTCGTGTCATCCCGGGCCAGCCGCCGCACCGCCGTTCTCAGTGGTATCGTGTTCTGCCTGCTGCCCAGGGTGACCTGGATGGGAACGGAGGGCCGGTCGTACGCGCTGACCGCCGCCCTCGCGATCGCCCTGACCCTCGTCTTCCTGGCGGCCTGGCGGCGCGGCCCCGCTCCCCGACACATCCGGCTGCTCTGGTGGGCGCTGTACGGTCTGGCCGCGGTGGCTGCCACCGCCACGTTCATCTACCTCGCCTTCCTGGTGGCCGCGCACGGCCTCACCGCGCTCTGGACCGTGTGGGCCGCGCGACGCCGGGACCCGGCGGCTCGAGCGTCGTTGGCCGGCTGGGCGCTGGCCTCCGTCGCCGCCGCACTTCTGTTACTGCCGTTCGCACTGGCCGTGGTGCGGCAGTCCGGCCAGGTGAGCTGGATCGCCCCGATCAGCTGGGGCAGCTGGAACGGTGTCTTCGTCACCCAGTGGTTCTACCTGAACCCGGCCTTCGCGGTCGTGGCCTGGGCGCTGCTGGTGATCGGCGTCGTCGCCCTCATCCGTGGCCGGTCGCGGGCCACCGGCTCCCCCGCGCCGAGCGCCGGCGCCCGGAATCCATCGCTGTTGGCCGTCGCCCTGCCCTGGCTGGCGGTGCCGACGCTCGGCGTGATCCTGGTGTCCGCACTGCTGTCGCCGCTGTACTCGCCGCGCTACCTCACGTTCTGTGCGCCGGCCGTGGCCATCCTGATCGGAGTGGGGCTCGCCGCGCTGCGGCGTCGCTGGCTCATCATCACGGCGCTCGTCGTGCTCGTCGCCCTGGCTGCCCCGCAGTTCGTCGCGCAGCGCCAGCCGGAAGCCAAGCAGAATTCGTCGTGGAGCGAGGTCGCCGACCTGATCAGCCGGGAGCGCGCCGCCCATCCGGGCGAGACCGGCGCCGTCATCTATGGGCCGGTGCGCCAGCATCCCGCCGCGACGACCCGGGTGATCGCGTACTCGTACCCGGATGCCTTCACCGGGCTGATCGATGTGAAGTTGAAGACCCCCGCGGCCCAGACCGGCGAGCTGTGGGAGACCCGGTACCCCCTGGACGCGGTGACCGACCGGCTCGACGGCGTCGATGCGGTCTGGCTGGTCACGAGCGACAAGCAGGACTGGCGGCCGAGTGTGACCGAGAAACTCGCCGCCCTCGGTTACTCCCTCGACGAAGAATGGGGACTCACCGGGGTCAACGTGCTGCGCTACGAACGCTGATCGCCCTGCGGCCCGGTCTTCACACCGGGCAGGGCAGCACGCCACCGGCCCCAGGCGCCGGGGCCCGCGCGCCGCACCGACACGACAACGATGATCAGCAGCGCGACCGCGAGCGACACCCTGGTGACCGTGAGCGAGGGAACCAACAGTCGCACGGTGAGGGCGAGCGGGATCGCCAGCCACTCCCAGCGGCCGCTGAGCGCGATGAAGGGAAGCAGGAGCAACGCGTACCAGGGGTACCGCGGGCTGAGTACCAGGAGGGTGCCGCCGATCATCACAAGTTGGCCGAGCCAGGGGCGATCAGGGTCGGTCTTCCAGATCGTGAACGCGGCCAGTCCGGCCAGCAGGATCGCCGCCACGACGATGGCTGAGCTGCCGGGCGCGATCAGCGACACGAGGGCGAACCTGGACCCGTCCTCGTATCCTTCCTCGGTGAGGTAGCCGGGCAGGTAGCCGAGTACTCCGATGCCGGTGGCCAGCACATACGGCACGTAGAGCAGCAGGAAGGTCAGGGCCGCCGCCACGACAACCTTCCAGCCCTGCCTCCTGAGCATTGCCGGCGCGGCTATGGCCGGGATGAGCTTGACGCCGATGGCCATCCCCAGGAGGATCCCGCCGCGGACGTACCGTGCGCTGCTGACCCAGAAGACAGCCGCCAGCACGAAGGCCACACCGAGCAGGTCGACGTGGGAGTTGGTGATGCCCTCAGTGGCGACCAGCGGACACCACGCCCAGAGCGCCGCGTAGCGCTGGTCGATGCCACGGCGCCGCATGCCCACCAGGAGCATCCCAGTGATGCCGACGCTGAGCAGCAACCCCGTCAGTTGCAACGGCCAATAGCCGGCCTCGGCGCCGACGACGGCGCGGACGGCGGCGAAGTAGATTTCGGCGGCCGGCGGGTAGATCGTGGGCACTCTGGTGCGGTTCAGCGCCGAGCAGAGCGGCAGGGTCTCGCCCCGGTCCACGGTCTCGATGCGCTCCCCCACGCACTTGACGCCGCCGTCCGCGTCGACGGCCACCGGGGCCGGGAACAGCCAGTCCGGCCGCAGGCCGTCGAGCCGGTCGTCAGCGGGCGTGTAGGCGTACGGCGAGATCCCGGCATTCTGCACGATGCCATCCCAGGCGTACCGGGCGGAGTCGGTGCTCGTATTCGGCGGGCCGGCCATCGCGGCCCCGCCGAGCACGACGGATCCGGCCAGCACCAGCACCACGACGGCCTTGCCCCTGACCTTCCGTAATGCCAGCACGGCCGCGGCGAACAGCAGCCAGAGCACGAGGGTGCCCACGAGCAGCGGCACGGTGTCCCGGTGCGGACGGAACAGGTCGAAGGCCACCACCAGGCCCGCAGTGACAGCGGCGCTGATGACAAGAAGGGCCGAGACGATGGCTATACGCACCCTGCCATCCTCCCCGAGCGAGCGAACACGTCCCGACCGACCGGCGGCCCGTCATCGAACTGTAAGGATTGCATACACCTGCAGTGCTCCATGAGATGGTGGAATGGACTATGCGCCGATTGATGTACGAGGCCAGGGCCCAGCTCGCCTCTCCGGTGCGAAATCCCCGGATGGCGACCGTAATCGGTCGGCTGCTCGGCCTGGCATTCCTGCTCTGCTTCGGCACCGGACTGTACAGCCATTTCCTGCAGCAACCACTGCCGTGGATGACCTTCCCCACCCGGCCGGCCGGGCTGTACCAACTCACCCAGGGCACGCACATCGTCACCGGGATCGCCTGCTTCCCGCTCTTGCTGGCGAAGCTCTACGTGGTCTTCCCGCAGCTCTTCCAGTACCCGCCGGTCACCTCGTTCGTGAACTTTTTCGAACGCGCGTCGATCGCGCTCTTCGTGGGCGCCTCCCTGGTGGAAATCACCATCGGCCTGCTGAACACCTACCAGTGGTATCCGTTCCCGTTCCCGTTCAAGCAGGTGCATTTCGCGCTCTCCTTCGTGATCATCGGCTCACTGCTGGTGCATATCGGTGTGAAGCTGCCGCTGATCGCGGCGCACTGGCGCTCCGCCCCCACGCCGGGCCCGGAGGAACGGCACCCGGTGGACACCGTCACCGCCGAGGTCCCCACGGAGGGGCTGCCACGAACACGAGGCCTGACCGGGCGGCTGCTGTCCTACATCGATGCGACGCCCAACCTTCCGGCGCGCACCAGCCGGCGCGGCTTTCTCACCACGGTGGCACTGGCGGTTGCGGCGGTCGTGGGACTCACCGCAGGCCAGACCTTTGCGCCCCTCGACGCGATCAACGTCTTCGGACCGCGCAAGAAGGGAGTCGGCCAGCAGGGCGTTCCCGTGAACCGCACCTCCGCCCAGGCGAAGGTGGCGACGACTGCCCTGGCGTCCGACTGGGTGCTCACTGTCGCTTCAGGCGGAACCGAACGCTCCTTCACCCGCACCGAGCTGCTTGCCCTACCGCAGACCGACGTGGACCTGCCCATCTCCTGCGTCGAGGGCTGGAGCCAGATGGCATCCTGGCGGGGGGTGCGCCTCCGCGACCTCATCGACGAGGTCGGCGGCTCCCCCGACACCGACTTCAGGCTGATCAGCCTCGAGCAGCGCGGCGGCTTCAAACAGACCGAAATGGGCCACGAGTACGTGCGGGACGAGCTCACCCTCGTCGCCCTCGAACTGAACGGCGAGACCCTCGACCTCGAACACGGCTACCCGGCGCGCATGATCGCGCCGGGAAGGCCCGGCGTTCTGCAGACCAAATGGCTCAGCCGGATCGAGGCGATCGACGCGTGATGACGACACCAGCACCCCTCGTACCGACGCGCCGGATGCGCGCGGCGCGGATCGCACTCCTCGCGCTCGGTGTGCTCGGGCTCGCCTGGGGCGCCTACGTCCTGGTCGACACCGTCTCACTGCGGCGCCTGCCCGGGGTGGCGCTGTGGATCGGCGCGGCCATCGTGCTGCACGACGCCGTGATCTCCCCCCTTGTGTTCGGGCTCGGGGTGCTCACCCGACGCGCTGGGCACCGGCTGGCCGGCAGCATCATCGTGACGGCGCAGGCCGTCATCGTGCTGGGTTCGCTGATGACGCTGATCGTGGTGCCGGCGATCGTGGCGCAGGACCTGGGGCCCAAGAACCCCACCATCCTCCCGCTGGACTACGCGGTGAACCTGGGCCTGTTCTGGCTCACCCTCGCGCTGGCGGGCGGCGCCCTCTCCGTCTGGCTCTACCTGCGCACCAGGCGGGCGAACCAGCGTCCGTCCCTGACCCAGTCCTGAGCCACCGCGAGGCCGGCCTCCTCGGCGCGCGCACGAAGCGGCACGAGCCCGATTTCGGCCCAGGGGAAGACGTCGCTGCGACGGCCCTGAGCGTCTTCGAGGGTGCCCTCGAAGGCGTGCTCCCGAATCGGATCCTGGCTGACCTCCACGATGAGCGCGCCGTCAACGGCGAGGAGCTGCGCGCATCGCGCGAGCAGGGCCGCCGGGTCACCGCCGATGCCGATGTTGCCGTCGAGCAGGAGAGCCGTGCCCCAGCCGCCCTCGAGCGGCATGGGGGCGAACACCGAGCGGTTGAACACCGCGAGCCCAGCGGCCGTGGCGATGCGCACCGCCGTGGGTGACACATCGACGCCGGCGGCCGACATGCCCAGGTCCATGGCGGCGCGGATCATCCGGCCGGGGCCGCAGCCGATGTCGAGCACCGGCCCGGTGGCATCCGTCAGCACGTCAAGATCGGTGGCGTCGGCGTCGGCGCTCCAGCGGCCGGCGTCCATGGGCGCAGAGGCCGTGAGCTGAGCCGTATTGTTCCGCAGGTACAGCACCGCGGACTCCTGCTGCAGGGCTGCCGCGTAGGGTTCGGTGCCGCCGGAACCGAAAGTGGTGGGCTGCTCGACGTCCGAGCGCCCGGTGAGCAGCGTCATCGGCTCGCCCCGCTGAGCAGGGCTGCACCGAAGCCGGCCAGCGTCGCCGCGAACCGGCGGTTCGGTGCGAGGGCGGCCACGTGATGGGCATCCTCGATGTGGTCGACGTCGGTGAGGGTCGGCAGCATCCGCACCCGCAGTCCGGCGGAACGGAGCCGGTCGAGTTGGCGGTCGCCGGTGTCGTCGCGGGACATCGGAACACCCCGGATCAGGTCGCCGTTCGGCTGCCGGAGTGCGAGCGCCCAGAATCCGCCGTCGGCGGCAGGCCCGAACCAGGCGTCGACGTCGTCCGGCCAGGCGGTGAAGATCGGGGCGAGGAGGGCGGCGGACACCTGCGGGGTGTCCATGCCGATCAGCACCGCGGGCTCGGTGCAGCCGTCGAAGATGGCGCCGAGGCGTTCGTCGAGTCCGCCGGCAACCTGCGGCACGATGTCGTAGCCGGCCGCGGCGGCCGGGGGGATCTCGCCGTCGAAGGCGAGCACCCGGCGTGTCGCCGGCAGGGCGGCGACGGCCTCGAGGGTGTCGTCGAGGCTGGCGGCGGCCAGCTCCGCGGCCTGGGCGAGGCTGAGCGGCGGGTGCAGCCGGGTCTTCACCTTGCCGGGCAGGCATTCCTTTGCGATCACGATCAGGGTGGTCATCGTCCGGCCTCCTTGAGGAGTCGGGACATGTCGCCGATGGCCGTGAGGGTGCCGCGCACGGTGCCGGTCACCTTGCTGCGCCCGACGCGCGGGGCGTACGGGGTGTCGACCTCACGGATGCGCCAGCCTCGCGCGGCCGCCTTGAGGAAGACCTCGAGCGGATACCCGCTGCGCCGGTCCTGGAGGTCGAGGGACAGGAGGTCTTCTCGCCGGGCGGCCCTCATCGGGCCCAAGTCGTAGATGTTCACACCTGTTATTCGGCGCAGTCGCCAAGAAAGAGTGGTATTTGCTATCCGGGCGTGCAGGGGCCACGATCCGGCGGTCGTCGGGCGGCGCCGGCCGAGCACCAGGTCGGCCTCCCCGGCGGCGACGGGATCCACCACCAGCGGCAGGTCCTGCGGATCCATCGACGCGTCGGCGTCGCAGAAGGCGACGATGGCTGCGCTGGCGTGCAGCAGCCCGGCGTGAGCGGCCGCGCCGAAGCCGCGGCGGGTTTCGTGGACCACCGTGGCGCCGGCCGAAGACGCGATCTCGGCCGACCCGTCTGTCGACCCGTTGTCGACGACGATCGCCCGGTATCCCTCTGGCAGCCGCCCCAACAGCCAGGGCAGGGCGCCGGCTTCGTTCAGGCACGGAAACACGATGTCAACTCGGTATTCACTCACCTCTCGACCCTATGTCGGGGGTCACCTGCCGCCGCACCACCAAACGTTACGGAGTGCGGAAGGATCGGGATGCGGCGGGGAGCGATTATCCTTCAAGGGTGAATCCAACGCCCACGACGGGGCTCCCCGAGACTCCGCGCCGCATCCTGGTGATCGACGACGATCCGACGGTCTCCGAAATCGTCTGCAGCTACCTGAGCGCAGCCGGCTTCACCGTCGAGCAGGCGCCGGACGGCCTGGACGGCCTGCGCCGTGCCGGAACGAACCGGCCGGACCTGGTCGTGCTCGACCGGATGCTGCCCGGAATGGACGGGATCGAGGTCTGCGGCCGGTTCAAGGCTGCCTGGGCTGTGCCGGTGATCATGCTCACCGCCCTCGACGAGGAGGAAGACCGGATCGAGGGTCTCGAGGCCGGCGCGGACGACTATCTCGCCAAACCGTTCTCCCCGCGGGAACTCGTGCTGCGGGTGCAATCGGTCTTGCGCCGGAGCGTGCCGGAAACGGCGCCGAGCGGCGCGGTCGAAGCCGGGCCGTTCTCGCTGGACCTCGCGGCACACGAGGTGCGGATGTTCGGCGAGCCGCTTGTGCTCACCGCCAGGGAGTTCGACCTGCTCGCACACCTGATCGGCCGGCCGCACCTGGCGCTGAGCCGGGAGGACCTGCTCAAGTCGGTCTGGGGCTGGGACTTCGGCGATCTGTCCACGGTCACCGTGCATGTGCGCCGGTTGCGGGAGAAGATCGAGGCCGACCCGACCCGGCCCCGCCTGTTGAACACGGTGTGGGGCGTCGGCTACAGGTTCGACCCCGAGCCGTTGGTCGCCTCCCGCCCGGACGACCAGGACTCCGGAGCCCGCCGATGAACCTCTACGGGCTGGTCAGCGTCGTCGTGATCGCCCTGGCCACCGCCATCATCGTCGGGGCACTGGGCCTGATCACCCTGCGGTTGCTGGCCCGGTACTCCCTGGTGCTTCAGCTCGTGGTGGTCGCCCTGGCCACCGTGGTGTCCGTGGTCAGCGGGATGGCCGCGGCCGCCTCGCTGATGTACGTGTCCGACCACGACCTGACGGTGTTCTACTTCGTGGCCGGGGTGGCCGGCAGCGTGTCGCTCGTGATGGCCGCCCTGCTCGGGCGGGCCCTGGTGCGGGACAGCCGCTACCTCACCCGCGCAGCGGAGAGCCTCGGCCGGGGAGAGCCGGTGGCCTCCCCCGAACGCCACAGCAACAACGAATTCGCCGCCCTGGCCGGCCAGCTGGCCGCGACGGGGGAACGACTGCAGGAGCTGCGGGACCGCGAGGGCCGGATCGACGCCTCCCGGCGAGAACTCGTCGCGTGGATCTCGCACGACCTGCGCACGCCGCTGGCGGGCATCAGGGCCATGTCGGAGGCGCTGGAAGACGACATGGTGGAGGACCCCCGCCGCTATTACCGCCAGATCCGCGGCCAGGTCGACCGGCTCACGGGCATGGTCGACGATCTCTTCGAGCTGTCGCGCATCCACTCCGGCACCCTGCGGTTGAGGTTGCAGCGGGTGGCCCTCTATGACTTGATCAGCGACACCGTCGCCGACCTCGGGCCGGTCGCCAGGGAGAAGTCGCTTGACCTCCGGTTCGAGGGTGCGATGGGCTTGACCATCCGGGCCGACCCCGGAGAGCTGTCGCGGGCCGTGGGCAATCTGGTGATGAACGCGGTTCAACAGTCGACGCCGGGCAGCGCCATCGTGGTCGCGGTCACCGACCACGCCGACGGACGAGCGGTCATCTCGGTGCAGGACAGCGCCGGCGGCATCCACCCGGCCGATCTGGGACGGGTGTTCGAAGCCGGGTGGCGGGGCAGTGAACCGCGTACCCCCGGCGTGGAGCCGGCCGACCGGGGACGCGCCGGGCTCGGCTTGGCGATCGTCGAGGGAATCGTCGCCGCCCACGGCGGCGAGGTGACTGTGCACAATGTGGCCGGCGGCTGCCGGTTCGACCTGTTGCTTCCGCTGGAACCGGCCACCACGGTGCCGTGAACCCGGCCGGGTTGGGTTAGCGGACGGCTGCCCGCAGCGGTGCCGTTGCGAACTCAACCATGCCGTCCTCGAAGCTGACCGATGGCTGCCAGCCCAGCTCGGTGCGGAGGCGCTCAGACGACGCCGTGATGTGCCGGACGTCGCCGAGGCGGTACTCCCCGCTGATGACCGGGGCCGGACCATCGGCGGCCCGGCTGAGCGCCTCGGCCATGTCGCCGATGGTGTGCACGGTACCGCTGCCGACGTTGAACGCGCGGAAGACGCCGGCGTCGGAGGCGGCCGTCCACTCGATCGCGGCGATGTTGGCGGAGGCGATGTCCCGCACGTGCACGAAGTCCCGGCGTTGCCGGCCGTCTTCGAAGACCGTCGGCGCCTCGCCGCGTTGCAGCGCGGACCGGAACAGCGATGCGACACCCGCGTACGGGGTGTTCTGCGGCATGCCGGGGCCGTAGACGTTGTGGTAGCGCAGCGCGGCTGCCCGGCCGCCGGTGCTGCGGCTCCACGACGTGGCCAGGTACTCCTGCCCCAGTTTGCTGCTCGCGTAGACGTTGCGGGGGTCGAGCGGGTCGTCCTCTGCCACGAGCGTCGGCTCGAGAGGCGCGCCCGTCACCTCGTCGAGAGGGTCAAACCGGCCCGCATCCAGGTCGGTGGCGCGTCGCGGGCCGGGCCGGGCGAACCCGGCGCTGCCGCGATAGCTGCCCTCGCCGTAGACGACCATCGAAGAGGCCAGGACCAATCGAACGATCCCGGCATCCGCCATACCGGCCAACAGCACGGCCGTGCCGACCTCGTTGCTGTGCACGTAGTCGGGAGCGTCGGAGAAGTCGACGCCGAGGCCGACCTTGGCCGCCTGGTGGCAGACCACGTCGATGCCGAGGAGCGAGTGCGCGACGACGACGGGGTCGGTCACGTCGCCGACCACGAACTCGACTCGCGGGTCGGGGGTCGGCAGACCGCCGTGCACGTCGCGACGGAGGGAATCGAGCACCCGCACCCGCCAGCCCCGCTCGAGCGCGGCCGAGACGATGGCGCCGCCGATGAAGCCGGCGCCGCCGGTGATCAGGAGGTGGCCGGCGGTGTCCCCCGCCGGCGGCACTGCGGTGCTGGTGTCGATCACGTCTGGCTCCTTGGGCGCTGGCTGATGGCGGGTCAGCGCGAGTAGACCGGGATGGCTTCCGCCAGCGGTCCGATCGGGCTGATGGTGTACGACGACGCGAGTCCGTCTCCCGTGTAGCCGACCGCGGCCACGATGCCCGTGCCGCCGGTGACCAGGTATTGCGTGGACGCCGCGACCCCGATGACCACAGACTGTGCGGCCGGCACCGTCACGACCGTCGGCTCACCGTTGTCGGGGGTGAGCGTGAGGGTGACGTCGGCGTCGGAGGTGTTGGCCAGGTGCAGCGCGGGGGCAGGGCCGTCCGCGACGTGCACCAGGAAGGCGCCGTCCTGCGGGGCGGCGGCCGACGCCCAGGTGAAGTCGGGGCTGACGGAGCCGGTGGCGGTGCTGAGCGCCGCAGCGACCAGGGGCTGGTCACTGCTGAGATTCACCGTGTAGTTGCCCGCCACGACGCCGCTGAGAGGAATCTCGGTGGCAACACCCGGCTGGATCTCGACCTCGAGAGAGGTGCCGGTCGAGGCCCCGTCCTCGCTCTGCACGCCGACGCTCACGGTGGCCGGGATGTCGCCGGGCACCAGGACCCGCACCGTCGGAGTGTCGTCGGACACGGCGCCGTCGTCGACGGACACGTCGGTGCCGGGCGTGCTGACAACGACGCCGGGAATGACCTGTTCGGTAGCGGCGGCGGTCGTCGGACCGGTGAGCTCGACGCCGCCGGGCTGGATGCCGCGGATCACGCTCTGCTCGATCGCCGCGGCCACCTGACCGCCGGTGGCCTGCACGTGCACGACGGGCGACAGCAGGTTGGGGGCGAGCCCCGCGAGGGAGATGATGCGCTGCGTTCCGGGCTGCACCAGGATGCCGGTGGACCCGGGGGCGTCGACCTGACCGGATTCGCCGTAGACGGTGAGGTCCACGGATGCGACGACGGAGGAGGGGTTGCTGAGCAGAACGAGGCTGGTGCGGCCCACATCGGTGGAGCCGCTGACGAGCCATGAGTCGCTGGAAGCTTCGGTGCAGGCTGCGGCGGCGAGCCCGCCCAGGGTCTCCCCCGCGGCGGTCTGCGACTGGGCCCCGGCCACCAGGGGGGCTTCGAGCGCGCCGTCGTCGACGGGAACGCTCAGCACGAGCGGGGAACCGTCTCTGCCGCTCTCGGAGTTGTCGACCGCGGACACGTCGGCACGCTCGACCGTCAGGACGCCCCCGTCGGCGCCGGGTGCGCGCGCACCGTAGACGGTGGCGAACGGGCCAACAGAGGTGGCCGCATCCGCCTGGCTGGAGTCGGCGGCGAGAGTGAGGAGCGGCCCAGGGCACACCCGCAACTGGTCGCTGGCAACGGGGGTCACCAGCGTGGACGTGGGCTCCTGCAGCACTGCCGGCCAGGGCACGAGGGCGGACCCGCCCACGGCGACGACTACGACGGCCATGCCGATCAGGCCGGCGGTGACTCTGGCCCCGACGAGGGCGACCCTGCGCTTAGTGGCCATGGTCTGCATCCTCTGCACTGTCGGGGGCGGCGGTGTCCGGGGTGGCGGTGTCCGGGGTGGCGGTGTCCGGGGTGGCGGTGTCCGGGGTGGCGGGCGGGGTCTGGGCCTCAGCCGACCCGGTGGCCTGGACCTCGCTGCCTCGTTTGCGCTTGCCCTTGGTTCGGGGTGTGGCGCCGGGCCGTTCGGAGCGCGGCACCCGCGCTGACCGGACCCGTCGTGGCGCGCGGGTGGGCTTGGCCGGTTTGCTCATCCTGGAGGCCCGGCGGATCGCGTCGCGGTGCGCCTGGCGCACGGCTTCACGGCCCGCACCGGTGGGAATGGACAGGAGCACCGTCGCACCGATCACGATGGCGGCGATGAGCGCGGTGATGAGCCCGAATGCGCCGCCGGCGTCCGCGGGAATCGGCCCGTTGACCGCTGTGTCGGTGGGGGCGTCCGACCGCCACAGCCGGCCGAAGGCCGTGTCGCCCACCGGAACGAGCGCCGCGGTTCCGTCGAGGGAGGTGGTGGTGCGCGTGCTGGTCTGGGCGGCCGCCGGCGTCACTGTGCCGGTCGTGCCCCACTCCGCGGGTGTCTCGGCGGCGGGGCGCAGCAGCACGAAGCGGATGCCGAACCTGGCCAGGTCGGCGGAGGCGTCCAGCCCGCTCTGCGAGGCGAGGTTGCCGGCCAGGGTGGCCAGTTCCGCCTGCTCCTGGGTGATCCCGGTCGCGGTGCTGTCGAGGGTGGATTGCACGTCGAGGCGCTCGCCTGTTCCGCGCACGATCGTGGCGAGGATGCCGCCGTCCGACTGCGGCACGATCTGCAGGGTGCCGACGCGCTCGTCGACCAGGGCCTCAGCAGTGACGAAGGCCGGCTGAGTGCGGCCGATGCCCTCCTGCACCGCCGAGGTGCCGAGCGGGAGTGCCGCGGCCAGCGGGAACGCCACCACGGCCAGGGCGACCGCGGACACCACCAGCGGGGCGATGGCCACCTTGTGCAGCCCGCGGGCCGCGAAAACCACGGCACCGGTGATGCCGAGCCAGTAGAGGCTGAGTCCGGCGCCGGGCCAGATGCCGACGGCCGCGTCGCCCACCGCCGCCACCGACACCGAGCCGGCGGCGATCGCGGTGGCCAGTCCGAGCAGGGCCGCGAGCAGGGCGAACGCCGCGCCGCGCGCGCCGGGTAGCAGCAGCGCGACGAGCGCCAGCACCGCGAGCGGCACCAGGAGCAGCGGCACCACGAGGGTGGCGATGCTCGCATCCGCGCCCCAGAGGGGCAGGAGCTGGGTCCAGCCGCCGAGGTCGCCGGCCGGGAATCCGAGGATCAGCTGCCAGACCGGCACCGGTGACGTGGGAACCGGAACGCCGGGATCGGCCAGCAGGGCCAACCAGTTGCCGCGCAAGGCCTGGCTCCAGATCAGGGGAACTGCCAACGCGAGGGCCGGCAGCGGGATGCCCACGAAGCGCATCACCCGGCGTCCGCTGACGAACACGCAGAGGAGCCAGCCGACGAGCAGGGCCGGGGCCAACGACGGGGCGCAGGCGACGATGGCGGCGAACAAAAGGGCGGCCGAGCCGGATGCCGACCAGGACCTGGCCGCGGCGAATCCCGCGAAGAACAGCCACGGCAGCAGCAGGTGCACGAGGATGGCCGCCGGGCGGCCGGCCGCGATGGCCGTGAGGAAGGTGGGCGACAGCATCCAGAGCACGGCGGCGGTCGCGCGGATCGACCCGCGATGGGTAAGCCGGGTCGCGGCCATCCACGCGCCGGTGGCGGCCAGCGGCAGGGCCAGCATGTACAGGAGCACGATGGAGAACGACGGCGACCAGAAGGTGAGCGTGCCGAGAACCGCCAGGACCACCGCGAAGGGGTCTGCACCGCCGACGAATCCCAAGCCGATGTCGCGCCACCCGTAGCCGACGTTCGCCCAGAGGGCGCCGACGGTGTCGGAGAGCGGGAGCAGGCCGCCGCCGGTGAGGGTCTCAGCGCCGAGCAAGGAGGCGAGCACAGCAACGCTGAGCACGGCAGCGCCGAGCAGGGTCCAGGCTCCCCCGCCGGAGAAGAACCGGATCTCCGGCCGGTCTCCCCGTGCACCGGTGAGCGCGGCTTCCCGGGTGAGGGCGTGACGCCGCCGCACCTCGGCGGCGGACACCCGCAGGGTCGAGATCGACGACCAGGCCAGCGTGCGAGTGCCGGCCAGGCGCCGGCGGGCCTGGCGAACCCGGCCGCCGAGGAACGCGGCGGAGAACGCCGCAGAGAACTCGCCGAGAATGGCACCGGGCTCCTTGCGGAGCAGGTCGCCGAGCGAGCGGAGGAAGGCCAGCGGAATGAGCGAGAGCCAGTGCACCGGAAGCGCCCAGACCGGCGCGTAGACGAGACGGCGGTGCAGCTGCGCCGCGCGTTCCGCGCGCACCATGCGGCGCCGGGCACGTCCGCGGGACGAGCCGTCCGGGCCGGCCACGCCGTCACCGGCCGAGCTCACCCTGGCCGCGGAGACCACAGACACGCGGTAGCCGGCGAGACGCACCCGCACACAGAAGTCGAGGGAGTCGTCGACGATGGGCAGCGCGGGATCGAACCCGTCCAGGTGGTCCCAGACCGTGCGGCGCACGAGCATGCCGCCCGCGCTGACGGCGAGCACATCGCTCAGGGCGTCGTGCTGTTCCTGGTCCAGTTCGCTCTCGACGAGGGTCACCGTAGAACCGTACGGAGTCATCGACTGGCCGAAGTCGTGGATGTAGTCGTCGGCGACCCATTCCATGACCTTCGGACCGGCTACCGCGACCGACGGCGCGATCTCGAGTTCGGCGACGAGTTTCTCCAACGCGCCGGCCTCGGGGGCACTGTCCTGCGCCAGCAGCCAGAGCAGTTCGTGCTCACCGTCGGTAGCGGGCAGGACCGTCTCGGCGGTCTTGATCGCATCGCCGAAGGAGAGGTTCGCATGCGCCGAGATGAAATGGGTGGGCCCGTAGGCCGCGAGGAGTTCGGCGGAGGAATCGGTGGACCCGCAATCGACGGCGATGACGGTGTCGGGCTGGCGGGTTTGCCCGCGCAGGGCCTCGAGAGTTCGCTGAAGGTGCTGGGCGCCGTTACGGGCGACGATGATGGCGGTGACTCTGGCTTGCATATCGTGGACAGCCTAGGTCGGATATCTGTGGAGACGGCTCAATCGGCAGGCGCGCCACAAAACCGGGCCCCGCAAACCGGCCAGAACTGTCGGTTCTGCCTAGCCCGCGCGCTTGCGGAGTTTGCGGCGTTCGCGCTCGGAGAGGCCGCCCCAGATGCCGAAGCGTTCGTCATTGGCGAGCGCGTACTGCAGGCACTGCGGGCGAACCTCGCACGAGCCGCAAATCTTCTTGGCGTCCCTGGTGGAGCCGCCCTTCTCCGGGAAGAAGGCCTCGGGGTCGGTCTGCGCGCAGAGCGAATCAGACTGCCAGGCGAGGGGATTGTCATCGGCATCGCCGTCAGGCGTCGTGGGCTGCTTGCGCACTCCGGGTACACCGAGACGTACTGGATCTACGAACCAGTCGTCAGGTACACCGGAACGATATTCGGACAACGTCATATCGCCTCCACCCATCAGCTCATGCACATTTCCGCGCTAGAACTAATTACACCGGTGTAGTTCCCTGGCGTCAAGTCGCCGATGGTAAACCCTCAACGCGGGCTGGAGGGTTTGCGACGCGCCCACGTGCTCGAATCGTGTCGTGCGAGTCAGCTGACGGATGCCTTCCTGGACTCCCACGCGCTGCGCACCATGTCTTCGAGGCTGTGTCGCATCTTCCAGTCCAGGTCGCGAGCCGCCATCTCGCCCGACGCCACGATCCGATCGGGGTCGCCGGTGCGACGCGGGCCGATGTCCGGGGTGAACGGAATGCCGGTGACCGTCGCGACCGTGCTCATGATCTCGCCGACCGAGACGCCGTCTCCGCTGCCGAGGTTGTAGACCGGGGCGATGTCCTGACCGGCGTCCAACCGCCGGGCCGCGGCGACATGCGAGGTCGCGAGGTCGGCGACGTGGATGTAGTCGCGCACGCAGGTGCCGTCCGCGGTCTTGTAGTCGTTGCCGTTGATGCGCGGCGTGCGCCCGTCGATGAGGGCCTCGAACACCATCGGGAACAGGTTGTGCGGGCTGGTGTCGCGCAGCTCCGGCGCACCGGAGCCGACGACGTTGAAGTAGCGCAGCGAGGTGTGCGCGAGGCCGGCCGCGACGGCCTGGTCGCGGAGCAGCCACTCGCCGATCAGCTTCGACTCGCCGTACGGCGACTCCGGGCTCTTCGCGGTCTCCTCGGTGACGAGGTCGGTGAAGGGGGTGCCGTACACGGCCGCGCTCGAGGAGAACACGATGCGGCCGACGCCGGCCTCCTGCATGGCGGCGAGCAGCAGGGCCGTGGCCGTGACGTTCTGCTCGTAGGTGTGCAGGGGCCGGGAGACCGACACTCCGGCGTACTTGAAGCCGGCGACGTGCACGACACCGCTGATCTGGTGCTCGGCGAAGGTCTTCGTCAGCAGCGCGGTGTCCAGCAGGGTGCCCTCGATGAACGGGACCCCGGCGGGAACGAACTCGGCGTGGCCGCTGGACAGGTCGTCGAGGACGACGACGTCGATGCCCTCAGCCAGAAACGCACGGACGACGTGGGAGCCGATATAGCCGGCCCCTCCGGTAACAAGCCAAGCCATGTGGTGCCCCTGCGCTCTCCAGGCAGCCGCATGCTGCCGTTTCAGACCACACTATCGTCCGCGCGGGAAGGGTTCGGGATGCCGGTTGCGCCTGGCCAGTTCGGCGTCGCCGAAGCCGTCGGAGCGCAGCGCGGCGACGCTCGCCACCACGGCCCAGATTGTCAGGGCCACTAATACACTCAGGAACAGGATCATGGCACTAACGGTAGGTCTTGCTACTTCCTGCCACGAGTGGCAGAGTTGCCGTTTACCCGCACATTCCTGCCAACCCCGTCGGAGGACCCCATGCTGAAGAAGATCGTCTGCGTCGCCATCCCCGGCATGGCCCCGTTCGAGTTCGGGGTGATCTGTGAGGTGTTCGGCATCGACAGGTCGGCGCACGGCGGGCCGGTCTTCGATTTCCACGTCGTGACGGCGGTTCCGGGGGCCCTGCGCACCAAACTGGGCTTCGACATCGTGGTGCACGACGGCCTGGCGGCGGCGGCGGACGCCGACCTCATCGCCATTCCCGCCTACGAGGCCGGCTCGGAGATCCACCCGGAGGTGCTGCGGGTCGTGCGGGACGCCGAAGCTCGCGGCGCCTGGGTGCTCAGCGTGTGCAGCGGCGCGTTCATCCTCGGCGCCGCCGGCATCCTCGATGGCCGGCGCAGCACCACGCACTGGATGTACGCCGACGCCCTCGCCGAGGCGTACCCGAACACCACCGTCGACCCCGATGTGCTCTTCGTCGACGACACCCATGTGGTCACCGGGGCGGGGACCGCGGCCGGCATCGACGCCGCCCTGCACGTGGTGCGCCGGGAACTCGGCGCCGCCGCGGCGAATGTGATCGCCAGGCGCATGGTGGTGCCGCCGCAGCGGGACGGGGGCCAATCGCAGTTCATCCAGGCGCCGATGCCCGAACAGCGCAGCGACTCGTTCGCCGAGATCACCGACTGGATGCTGCGCAGCCTCGACCAGGAACTCACCGTCGACCAGCTCGCCCGACGCGCGCTGATGTCCCCGCGCACCTTCGCCCGCCGGTTCAGGGCCGAGCTCGGAACCACGCCCACGGCGTGGCTGAACCGGCAGCGCCTGATGCTGGCCCAGCAGCTGCTCGAGGAGACCGACGAGACCCTCGACTTCATCGCGGCCCAGACCGGGTTCGGCGCTGCCGCGGTGATGCGGCACCACTTCGTGCGCGGCCTGCAGACCACGCCGACGGCATACCGGCGCACCTTCGGCCGGCGCCGGATGACGCCGGACTACGCGGACGCAGCCGGGGTGGTGGCCAGGAAGACCTCGCCGGAACCCGCGAAGGTGAGCGTCGCCTCGTCCGGCGTGATGTAGACCGACTCACCCCTGGCCAGGGAGATCGATGATCCCGCGCCGGCGATGAGGAAACGGCCGGCCGTGCAGATCGCGATGCCGGGGCCGGTGAGGGTCACCTGGCGCATGGGGACGCCGGCCGGTCCGGCCGCGCCGGCTGCGGCATCCGCCGACACCTCGATGTGGGCCAGCTCGAAGTCGGGCACGTCGGGCCGGTACACGGCGACGCCGTCTGCCTGCAGCTCCGGCGCCAGGTATGGCACCGGCAGGGGCGCGAAGTCGAGCACCTCGAGAAGCTCGTCGACGTCGATGTGCTTGGGGCTGAGCCCGCCGCGCAGAACGTTGTCCGAGGAAGCCATGACCTCGACGCCCAGCCCGGACAGGTAGGCGTGGATGTTTCCGGCCGGCAGGAAGAGCACCTCGCCGCGCTGGAGCGTCACCAGGTTGGTCAGCAGGGAGATGACGATGCCGGGATCGCCGGGGTACGCGCGGGACAAGGAGAGCACCGTGGCGAGTTCGGCGGCGAAACTCACCTGGGCGCCGCCGTCGATGAGGAACGCGGCCCGCTCGGCGAGCGCCACGACCCGCTCGACCAGCCAGGACACCTCGCCGGAGTCGCCGCCGCGGCCGTCGCGCAGTAGCCAATCGACGACGTCGTGCAGAGCGTCGTCCCCGACCAGCCGGTTCTCCAGCCCGAGCAGCGCCGCGGGCTGCGGGTCGTCCATGGTGGCGTCGAGTGCGCGCAGTTCAGCGAGGATGGAGCGGATCTGGCGCGGGTCCCGGAAACCGCACAGGGCCTGGAAGGTGTCGCTGAGCGCGAAGATGATCTCCGGCTTGTGGAACGGGTCGCGGTAGTTGCGGTCGGCGGCGTCGACGGGGATGCCGGCGGCATTCTCCAGCGCGAAGCCGGCCGCGGCGCGCTCCGGCGACGGGTGCGCCTGCAGGGAGAGCGGGCTGTGCGCGGCGAGGATCTTCATCAGGAACGGCAGACGCTCCGCCCCGGCGTGCGCGGCGCCGAGCGCCGACGCCGGATCGGCGTGAATCCAGGCGGCGAGGTTGGCCGCTCCCCCGGCGAGCGCCGGGTCGGTGATCACGGACGGGCTGCCGGGGTGCGCGCCCAGCCACAACTCGGCCTCAGGGCCGCCGGACGCCGGGTGGGCGAGGAGATCGGCGATCGCGGTGCGTGAACCCCACGCGTAGTCACGCGGGGTGTTGCTGATGCCCACAAACATGCTTGGCTCCTGAGTCGATTGGTTTAGACCAAACTACCAACCGCTTTCTCACCCGCGGCTTCGCCGACCTAGGCTGAAAGTCCCGGTCGCGGCACTCGCACGGCCGTACATCTACGTTGCAATGGAGCACGATGACCTTCGAGCCGCTCGGCAGTGATTTCTTCGGATACGAGAACCTCCTCACCGACGAGGAGAAGGCCGCACTGATGCGGATACGCGGCTACCTGGAGTCCGACGTGCGGCCGGTGGTGAACGGGTGTTGGGAACGGGCCGAGTTCCCGTCCGAGATCATCAAGCCGCTCGGCGCGCTCGGCGCGTACTCGTTCGGCTGGGAGGAGACCCGCCCGTTCCCGAACTCGGCCGTCTTCCGCGGCTTCGTGGCACTGGAGCTGGCGCGGGTGGACGCATCCGTCGCCACCTTCGTGGGCGTGCAGAACGGCCTTGTCGCCGGCTCGATCGCCGCCTGCGGGTCTGCGGAGCAGCGCGCCCAGTGGCTGCCCCGGCTGGCCCGCGGCGACATCGTCGGCGCGTTCGCCCTCACCGAACCCCTCAGCGGCTCGGACTCCGCGCAGGGCCTGCGCACGACAGCGACCCGGGAAGGCGACGGCTGGGTGCTGAACGGGCAGAAACGCTGGATCGGCAACGCCACGTTCTCGGACATCACCATCGTCTGGGCCAAGGACACCGCAGACGGCGCGGTGAAGGGATTCATCGTGCCGACGGACACGGCCGGCTACACGGCCACCAAGATCGAGGGCAAGATCAGCCTCCGTTCGGTGCAGAACGCCGACATCACCCTGCAGAACGTTCTCGTGCCGGAGCACAACCGGCTGCAGGAGGCGAACTCGTTCCGCGACACCGCACGGGTGCTGCGCTTCACCCGCGCCGAGGTCTCCTGGGCGGCTGTCGGCCTGGCGATGGGCGCGTACGAGGCCGCGGTCGCCTATGCCGCAGAGCGGGTGCAGTTCGGCAAGCCGATCGGCGGGCACCAGCTGGTGCAGGACCTGCTCGTGAAGAGCCTGGGCAACGTCACCGCCAGCCTGGGCATGGTTGTGCGCGTCTCGCAGATGCTCGACGACGGCACCCAGCGCGACGAGCACTCGGCCCTGGCGAAGTCGTACACGACGTCACGGATGCGCGAGACGGTGGCCTGGTGCCGCGAACTGTTCGGCGGCAACGGGATCGTGCTGGACTACGACATCGCCCGCTTCTTCTCCGACGCTGAGGCCATCTACTCGTATGAGGGCACCCAGGAGATGAACACCCTCATCGTGGGCCGCAGCATCACTGGCCTGGCCGCATTCGTGTGATCTCCTGCCGCAATCGCCGCCGCGGGGTGACAATGGGCGCATGGCATCAGCGCGCGACGACCGGAACGGTGTGACCGCGTGAGCGTGCGGCGAGGGGCGCCGGAGGTGGACGCCATCGTGGTCGGCTCCGGGCCGAACGGCCTGGCCGCCGCCGTGACGCTCGCCAGGGCCGGGCTGTCCGTGCGCGTCTACGAGCGGGCCGCCCAGGTGGGCGGCGGCGCGGCCACCGCGGAGCTCACCCTGCCCGGCTTCCACCACGACGTCTGCTCCGCCGTGCACCCGCTGGCGCTGGCCTCCGAGTTCTTTCGCCGCTTCGGCCTGGACGACCGGATCGATCTGGTGGTGCCGGAGGTCTCGTACGGGCACCCGCTGCCCGGCGACACCGCCGGCCTGGCCTACCGGAGCCTGGCCCGCACTGTCGACGAGCTGGGCAGGGACGGGCCGGCCTGGCACCGCCTGTTCGCGCCGTTGGTGGAGCACGCCGAGCAGGTCGCCGAGTTCACCGGCAACCAGCTGCTGCGGGTACCCAGGCACCCGGTCACGGCGGCGCGATTCGGCCTGCGCGCCCTCGAGCAGGGTGGGCCGCTCTGGGACCGGCGCTTCACCGACGACGCCGCCCCTGCCCTGCTCACCGGGGTCAGCGCCCACACGATCAGGGCCCTGCCGAGCCTCGCCACGGCCGGCGCCGGCCTCACCCTGGCCACTTACGCGCACGCCGGCGGCTGGCCGATCCCGGTCGGCGGCAGTGGCGCCATCGTGACCGCCATGGTCGACGACCTGCTCCGGCACGGCGGGGAGATCGTCACGTCCACCGAGGTACGGCGGCTGCGCGACCTGCCTTCGGCGCGCGTGGTGCTGCTCGATGTGACCCCGCGGGCGCTGGTGCGCCTGGCCGAGGGCGAGCTGCCCGCCGGATACGCCCGGCGTTTGGCGGCCTTCCGCTACGGCAACGCCGTGGCGAAGGTCGACTTCGCGCTGTCGGACCCGGTGCCCTGGCAGGCCGCCGGGCTGCACGCGGCGGGCACCGTGCACGTGGGAGGCACGAGGGCGCAGATCCGGCGGGCGGAGAACACCGTGGCGCGCGGCGGGCATGCGGCCGAGCCTTACGTGCTCGTCTCGCAGCCCAGCCGCTGGGACCCCAGCCGTGCCCCGGACGGCCGGCACACCCTGTGGGCGTACACCCATGTGCCGCGCGGCTCCACGGTCGACCAGACCGAGGCGATCATCGGCCAGATCGAGCGGTACGCGCCGGGGTTCCGCGACACGATCCTCGCCCATGCCGGTCGCACCGCCCAGGTTGTTGAGGCTCACAACCCCAATTACGTCGGAGGGGACATCTCGGCGGGCGAGGTGAGCATCCGCCAGCTGCTGGCTCGACCTGTGCTCTCGAGCGACCCCTGGCGCACCCCGCTGGCCGGCGTCTACCTGTGCTCGTCGTCGACCCCGCCGGGACCGGGCGTGCACGGCCTGGCCGGGTGGCACGCGGCCCTGAGCGCGCTCCGGCACGATCTAGGCGTGTCCAGCGCCCCCGACCTCTCCCCCTCATCCGCCCAGCGAAAGGTGACACCGTGGCCGTGAACTACCGTTCCCTCGATTGCTCTCCCGAGAAAGTCTTCGCGGTTCTCGCCGACGGCTGGCTGTACCCCGGCTGGGTGGTCGGCGCGTCCAGGATCCGGGAGGTCGACCCGGCCTGGCCGGCCACGGGCAGCGCCATCCACCACTCGGTCGGGGTGTGGCCGGCCCTGATCGACGATTCCACCCTGGTCCTGGAGTGGGATCCTCCCCGGCACGCGTTGCTGCGGGCGCGCGGCTGGCCGATCGGCGAGGCGCAGGTGACGATCGACGTGAAACCACGCGGCGACGGATGCGTGGTGCGCCTGGCCGAGGACGCCACGGCGGGCCCCGGCCGGTTCGTGCCCAGGCCCCTGCGCGACGTGGCGATCCGCGCCAGGAACGCCGAGACGCTGCGGCGACTGGCCTACCTCGCCGAGGGCGGCGCCGGCGGAGACTGACGCCCGAGGCAACTGTTCCCGCTCCGGACAATTGGTCCCGGTGCGCCGGACGCATTTGTCCGATTCGGGAACAGTTGCGCGGGGTTCCCGGGCCCTAGGCGAGGGCCAGGAAGAGCTTTTCCAGCTCGTCGACCGTGAGGGATTCCTTGTTCTCCGGATCGGCGATGCAGTCGCGCATGGCGGAGGAGACGATGGTGAAACCGGCACGGTCGAGCGCGCTCGACACGGCCGCCAGCTGCGTGACGACATCCTTGCAGCTGCCACCGGCCTCGACGGCGGTGATGACGGCGCTCAACTGCCCCTGCGCACGGCGCAGCCGGTTGAGCACCTTCTTCTGGTTCACGGCGCGCTGCTCATCGGTCATGACCTCGGACACCGCGGTCATGACGGCGCCCCGTCCTGCACCACGGGCAGACCGGCCTGCTGCCAGGCGTTCATTCCACCGGTCACGTTGACGGCCTCGAGGCCATGCCGTTCGAGGAAGGCCGCGCCCTGCAGGCTGCGGCCGCCGGCGGCGCAGATGACGTAGACGGTGGCGTCGCGGGGCACCTCGCCGACGCGCTCACCGAGGTCGCCGAGGGGGATGTGGATGGCGGCAGCCGCGTGGCCGGCACCCCACTCGTGCGGTTCGCGCACGTCGATCACGACGGGGTGGGGCAGCGCCGAGAGTTCGGTCACGGAGATATCGGTCATGGGGTATCCCTTCGGGGCGGGGAGGGGCACCTGTGCAGCCGAAACTGGGCACCCGGCTTCCCATCGGTTTATACCCCACAGGGTATCAGAAGAACTCCGCAGGCCGAGGAGAGGTCCCCCCAGTACCCTAGACACATGCCCGTCGTGCAGAGCCGTCTCACTGTTCGCCTTTTCGCGACCCTGGTGTTCTTCAGCGTGCTGGCCGGACAGTTCTGGCGGAACCTGCTCGGCTGGTGGGGCTTCGGCGCCATCGCCGTGGTCATCGTCGTCGGCAGCCTCTGGTTCCTCCTCTCCACCAAGCCCGGCCTGGCCTGGCGCACCTTCCCGAAATCACTCGCCGCGTTCATGCTGCTCGCCACGGTCTCACTGGCCTGGTCGGCCTACCCCGGCGTCAGCGCGCTCGGCATCACCCTGCAGTGGATCACCACCATCACGGCACTGTTCGTGGCCCTCTGCCTCAGCTGGACCGAACTGCTGCGCACCCTCGGCGTGGCCCTGCGGCTGATCCTCGGCCTGTCGCTGGTCTTCGAGTTCATCGTGGCGGTGTTCGTCGGCCACGCCGTGCTCCCGTTCTGGGTCGAGTACACCGGCAAGATCCCCGCCGCGTTCTACTGGTCGCGCGGGCTGCTGCTTGATGGCGGCCCGATCGAGGGCATCGTGGCGAGCCGCAACCTGCTGGGCTTCATCGCGCTGCTCGCGCTGATCGTGTTCGCCGTGCAGCTCGCGGCCGGCACCGTGGCCCGCGGCCGCGGAATCTTCTGGGTTGCCGTGGCGCTCGTGCTGCTCTGGCTGACCCGGTCGGCCACCGTGTCCGTCGCGCTCGTCGCCGTCGTGATCGCCCTGCTCTTCGCGCTCTGGGCCCGCCGGCTGCCGCCGCTCGGCCGGCGGCCGTTGTACCTGACCTTCGCCGCCGCGCTCGCCGCGCTCGTGATCGGGGTCGTCGCCTTCTCGTCGACCCTCCTCGGCCTGCTCGGCAAGAGCGAAGACCTCACCGGCCGTTTCGACATCTGGAACAGTGTCATCGACCTGGCCGGCCAACGCCCGGTCTGGGGCTGGGGCTGGGTCAGCTACTGGGCGCCGTGGGTCGAACCGTTCAACGGCCTCGCCGTGCGCAAGGGTGTGCAATACCTGCAGGCCCACAATGCCTGGCTGGATGTCTGGCTCCAACTGGGCATCCTCGGGCTGATCGTTTTCGGCGCCCTCGCCCTGTCGACCCTGTGGCGGTCCTGGTTCCTCGCCGTCGACCGGCCCCGCCTGGGCGTCGACGACACCGCGCGGTTCTCGGTCACGGCGCTGCTGCCCCTGCTCCTGCTCGTCGCGCTGCTCGCTCAGAGCCTGGCGGAAAGCCGCATCCTCGTCGAATCCGGCTGGGTGCTGCTGATCGTGCTCGCCGTGAAGACCAAGCGCCCCGGCGCGGCTGAGGAACTGCTCGGCGTGGGCAAGCGATGACCGACCGCGCCCGGCCGCTCATTCCGACCGCGGTCTCCGCGGTGTTCTCCTCTCCGCGGTTCAGCGCCGCGCTCACCCACCTCATCCTCGGGCTGGCCTTCGCCACGCACCTGCTGCGCAGCCTGATGGGCTGGCCCGGCCTGCTGGGCGCGCTGGCCTGTCTGGTCGCACTCGCGACGGCGTCTCTGGTGGCCAGGCGGCGCAGCATCGAATGGCACGGACTGCTGCCGGTGTCGATATTGGTCTTCCTGATCTGGTGTGCGCTGTCCGTGCTGTGGAGCGGGTACCCCGGCCGCACCGTGGCCGGGGTCGGCTACCAGCTGACCTTCGCCTTCCTGGCGATCTACGTGGCCCTCGTGCGTGACACCATCCAGATCGTGCGCGCCACCGGCGACGTACTGCGGGTGCTGCTCGGCCTGTCGATCGCCCTCGAGGTGCTGTCGGGGCTCCTGCTGGACCTCCCCATCGCCTTCCTCGGGGTGCAGGGCAACATCGCCATGCTCGGCCCCATCCAAGGGGTGTTCGGTTCACGCAACGTGCTCGGCCTGGTGTCATTGATCGCCGGGGTCAGCTTCCTGATCGAATTGCGCTCCAGGTCGGTGCGACCGCTCCGGGCCGCCTGGTCGATCGCACTGGCCAGCCTCGGCGTGCTCCTCACCCACTCGCCGGTGTTCGTCGTCGTCGCCAGTGCCGTCGGCATCGCCGCCTTGGCCCTGTACTGGCTGCGCCGCACCCCCGTCGACAAGCGGTGGCTGCTGCAGCTGAGCCTGCTCGGCACCGTGCTCGTCGTCACGCTCCTCGTCTTCATCGGCCGGGCGAGCATCATCAACCTGCTCAATGCCGGCAGCGAATTCGAGACCAGATCCACGCTGTGGCGGGAGATGTGGCGACTCGTGGAGCTGCATCCGCTCGAGGGCTGGGGCTGGACCGGCACCTGGCCGCAGGACATCAGCCCGTACGGCTGGCTCGACTTCGTGACCAAGAGCCAGCACTCCTCCGCACTCAACGCGTTCCTGGACGTCTACTTTCAGGTCGGCCTCGTCGGGTTCCTCTCCTTCGTGGCGCTCGTGACCCTCGCGTTCATCCGCTCGTGGGTGCTCGCCTCGAACAAGCGCCCCGTCGTCTACGTCTGGTCGCCGCTGGTCCTCGTAGCGCTCCTGGTCACCTCGGCGGCCGAGAGCACGGTGCTCGTCGAGTTCGGCTGGCTGCTGCTGCTGATCTGCTCGGTGAAGGCCGCACAGAGCCAGAGCTGGCGGCGCCTTCTCAAGCCCAGCCCCCGAGTCGACGCGGACGACTAACTCAGGCCCTGATGTTCCCTCCCGGGGAAACATCCACCGGAGCCCGGCAGAATGTATCGAACCAGCCAATGGAAGCGGGACCCGTGCACGTGAGTCACACAGAAGAGCCAGACCAGGATCAGCCCACCCTCGCTCCGGCGAGCCCGAAGACCGGGAACGGCTTCATCCTGATCGTGGCCGCAACCGGACTCGTCGGCATCGCGGGCTATCTGATCACGGCGTTGCTTCCGATTCAGATCGGCGTGGCGTCCTACGCGGTGTTCGCCGTCTTCTGGTCGTTCATCTTCCTCGTTGCAGCGGCCCTCACCGGAATCCAGCAGGAGATCACCCGGGGCACGCAGGCGCGCGAGCCCGGTGACGGAACCCGAGCCGGTCAGGCCGGCCGCTTCGCGCTTATCGCGTTCTTTGTGGTTCTCATCGCCGTCTTCGGCACCGCGCCATTCTGGCAGCACGCCGTCTTCCCCGAACATGGCTGGGCCATGGTGGTCCCCCTGGCCATCGGGGCGGCCTCGTATGTGCCCCTGGCCGTCCTGGCGGGCTCGCTCTACGGGGTCGGCCATTGGAAGGCACTGTTCGCGCTGATCACCGTCGAGGGCATGCTGCGGCTGGTCCTGGTCGGCTCCGTCGCCCTGATCAATCCCGACATGGTCGCCCTGGCGTGGGCCGTCGCACTGCCGTTCCCCGTGGCGGTGGCGGTAGTGTGGCCCTTCGCGCGAGCGCGGATCGTGGGAAAGACCCGGCTGGACGTCACTCTCCCCCAGCTCACCTGGAATGTCGGGCGCACGATCACGGCGGCGGCGGCGATGGGTGTCATGATCAGCGGTTTCCCGCTCGTCCTCCAGCTCACCTCGCCCGGAGTGTCAGCGGATGAGATCGGTCTGGTGATCTTGCTGGCCACGCTGACGCGGGCGCCGCTGATCGTCGTGGGTATGGCGCTGCAGAGCTACCTGATCGTCTTCTTCAGAGCCAGGGCCGCGCATTTCTGGCGTACCCTGCTTTTGTTGGAGGGTGCGGTGATCGCCATCGGCCTGGTCCTGGCGGTTCTGGGTTACCTGCTCGGCCCGCCCATCTTCGGTTGGTTGTACCCCAAGGAGTCCGCACCGGCCGACTGGCTCATCCCCACCCTCGTGCTGTCCTCTGCCCTGGTCGGCGCTCTGTGCGTGAGCGCGCCCGCCGTGCTCTCGAGGAACGCGCACGCGGCGTTCAGCGCCGGCTGGATCGTCGCGGCTCTCACCACCGTCGCCTGCCTGCTGCTGCCGATGGGGTTCATCGAGAAGACCATGCTGGCCCTGCTCGTCGGTCCGGCAGCCGGCGTGCTGGTGCATGCCGTCTACCTGGTTTTCGTGCGGAACGCTGAGCCTGCCAGGGCCTAGTTACTCCAGGCCCCACAGCGTGATGGTGCCGGTGGAGCCGTCGTCCTGGGTGTACGGGAGGCTGGACTGTTCGACGAGGATGTCCGCATAACGGTTCCCCCAGTCGTCTCCGCAGGCGCTGTCTGAGAGCACCTGGGTGGCATCGCCGGCGATGGCCGCATCCCGGTCGATGGCGCCGCTGAGCCGGCTGGAGACGATCGTGGCGATCGCGTCGTACTCGGTGGGCCAGGCCATGCCGAGGTGGTAGTACGCGATCGGCACACCGGAGGTGACCTTGAGCACGCGTGGGTCGATGCAGGAGTCGACCATGAGGAGTGTGCCGGGGTGGGTCTCGGCGGACTGCAGGGCCAGGTCGTTGAGCGCTGTGTTGCGGGGTGAATCGGTCACCAGCAGGGACCGGGCGATGCCGGCGCGATAGAAGACCCACCAGTCGGTGAGCGACACCGTGGCGATGCCGACGCAGAGCAGCGCGGCGACGAGCACGGCCCAGCGCGGCACCGAGCGCCTGCCTTCCCGCGGAACGGCGGTGCCTGCGGGCTCCTCGGCCACTGGGGCCGGTGACGTGGGGGCGCTCCCCAGCTCGGCGGCCGGCGTCGCCGGGTGCGGAGTCGCAGCGGCCCAGAGATCGGTGAGCACCATGACCCCGACGGGCAGGATGGTGGCGGCCACGAGGAAGAACACGTCCATGTAGAGCCGGTACGGCTCGGCGTTGGCCCCCCAGATGTCGTTCGTGCCGAGCAGGATCCAGGCCAGCGCGGCGCCGAGCGCATAGGCGCCCCAGACCGGGCGGCGGCGCCAGATCGCGGCGGCGAGGATCACGGCCAACGGCACGATCAGCGCAAGACCCGAGATGAGCCCGGTCTCCAGCGGCACGCCCAGCTCGCTGTTCGAGGCCACCCGATAGGCGAGGAATGGGTCCCCGGTGACGAGGCCCATGACGGTGCCGACCACCTGCGGGGAGGCTCCGAGCACGACGGCTACGCAGTACAGCAGCACCACGCCCCGGCTGCGCACGATGAGCGCGATCATGCCGGGCACGGCGGGGAGCAGCCCGAAGACCAGGGCGGGCAGCTGGCCGCCGGCATCCGCGACGGTGGGGCCGGCCAGGAAGACGACGGGGATCAGGACAACGGACAGCGCCGCAAGCACGAGATGGCGGCCGCGGAGGATGACCCAGGCGGCCAGGCCGAACGCGAGCAGGTAGATCGCGGCGATGAACGAGTAAGTCTGCACATTGGCGAGACCACCGAGGATCAGGCAGATCAGGGTGGTGAGCAGCACCCGGGTGCGGGTGCGGGCCGGCCGCAACCAGAGCAGGGCCAGGGCGAGCAGGCAGATGGCCGCGATGGACAATGACACCGACTCGCCGTTGAGGGTGTGCAGAAGACCGAACGGCCCCCAGATCACGGCGTGCGATTCGAGCGGCGTGTACCAGCCGGTCACGGTGAGCCTGGAGAAGGTACCGAGCATGAACGGCACCGGCGCGATCAGGCCGACCCACCAGCGCCGGCTCAGCCGGATGAGAATGGCCGCCAACAGGCCCACGAGCACCAGCTGCACCGCCATGCCGCACACGTTCCACGCGACGATGGGGTCCCACCCGGTCACTCGGGCGACGAGGCCGATGGCCTCGTAGTACATGCGCGGGTAGGTGTTCGCGCCGGTCTCGGTGTCGGGTTCGAGGGCGGCGAACTGTCCCTCTGAGAAGTTCTTCACGATCGCGAGGTAGCCGAGCTGGTCGTGCACGAAGTAGTCGCGGAACCGGGCAAGCGAGAAACCGGGGGTGGCCAGGTACATGCCGGCCTGCACGATCAGGTGCAGGATCAGGGCCACCGTCACAACGACGCCGATTCTGATTCGGCCGATGCCGGCTCGGTCGCTGCCGGAAACTGTGGCCACTCGAGCGTCATTCACTGCAACACCCTACAACGCGGCCCTATGACGAAACGGCCGCTGACACCGGCAGGGACGGCCTCCCGGCCACCGCCGACACAGTGGGAATGCCTCAAAAGGGACCCTCCCAGCAAGCATCGGCTATCGTGGAACGTTGCAGAACGTTGGCTACACCTCCCGAGATAAAGGACTTTTGATATGACGGTTGACCTTGTGGTCGTTGGCTCGGGCTTCTTCGGCCTGACCGTTGCGGAACGAGCCGCCAGGGACCTCGGGCTCAAGGTGATGGTCATCGACCAGCGCAGCCACATCGGCGGCAACGCCTACAGCGCACCGGAGCCGGAGACTGGAATCGAGGTGCACCAGTACGGCGCACACCTCTTCCACACCTCGAACGAGCCCGTCTGGGAATACGTCAACCGCTTTACGAAGTTCACAAACTACGAACACCGGGTTTTCACCAACTTCGGCGGTGAGGTCTTCCCGCTGCCGATCAACCTGGGCACGATCAACCAGTTCTTCAGGTCCGCGTACTCGCCCGACGAGGCCCGCGCGCTGATCAAGGGCCAGGCCAGCGAGTTCGCCACCGGCGAGTCCCGCAACCTCGAGGAGAAGGGCATCTCCCTGATCGGCCGCCCGCTCTACGAGGCCTTCATCCGTGACTACACGGCCAAGCAGTGGCAGACGTCTCCGACGGACCTGCCGGCCGAGGTGATCAGCCGGCTCCCGGTTCGCTACAACTACGACAACCGGTACTTCAACGACACCCACGAGGGCCTGCCGGTCGACGGCTACACGGCGTGGATCGAGCGGATGGCCGACCACCCGAACATCGAGGTGCGTCTCAACACCGATTTCTTCGACGAGAGCCAGGAGATCAACAAGAAGTCCGTCGTCGGCCGCATCCCCGTCGTCTACACCGGCCCGGTCGACCGCTACTTCGACTACCAGGGCGGCGAGCTCACCTGGCGCACACTCGACTTCGAGCAGGAAGTGCTGCCGGTCGGCGATTTCCAGGGCACCCCGGTGATGAACTACGCGGACTCCACTGTGCCGTACACCCGCATCCACGAGTTCCGTCATTTCCACCCGGAGCGCACCGAGTACCCCACGGACAAGACCGTGATCATGCGTGAGTTCTCCCGGGCAGCCACCAAGGCCGACGAGCCCTACTACCCGATCAACACCCCGGCCGACCGCGAGAGCCTGCACTCCTACCGGGCCCTGCAGGCCGGCGAGCCGAACGTGTTCTTCGGCGGTCGCCTCGGTACCTACCAATACCTCGACATGCACATGGCCATCGGGTCTGCGCTGTCCATGTACGAAAACAAGCTCAAGCCGCTTCTCAGCGGACGCAGCGAATAGCGACACGGAGTCTATATGTCCACGCCCATCGTCCTGCAAAAAGTCGTCTTCCCGTCCTCCTCGGAGCCGGATGTCGCTCCGCTCTATGTCGACCCTGACGAGTGGACCCAGATCGTCGCCCCCGCCCAGGAAGACGCCAAGAAGCGTCGCGGCAACTCCGACGAACCGACGATGCAGCCGCTGCGGCTGACGCACCACAACGTCACCCCGATGCTCGACGGCCGCCGCGGCCTCAAGCCCGGCCTGGACAAGCGGGTGTCACTCGGCACCTACTTCAACGCCTTCCCCGCCAGCTACTGGCGCCGCTGGACCAGCCTCACCGGGGTGCGCCTGAGCATCTCCACCACCGGACCCGGCGACATCATCGTCTACCGTTCCAACGCCCGCGGCGTCATCCAGACGGTCGACTCGGCCCACGTGGACACCGCCGGCACCGTGGAGTTCGACCTCGGCTTCGACTACTTCATCGACGGCGGCTGGTACTGGTTCGACCTGGTCTCCCGCGGTGAGGACTTCGCCCTCACGAGCGCCGAATGGCAGGCGCCGCCGAGCGACGAACCGGCCCAGCCGGCCCGCACGCTGACCGTCGCCATCACCACCCTGAACCGCACTGCCTACTGCCTGGAGTTGCTCGCCACGATCGCGACCGACGCCGACGTGCTCGCCGGCCTCGACCAGATCATCGTTGTCGACCAGGGCACTGACAAGATCCGCGAACACGCCAGGTACGCCGAGGTGGATGCTGCCCTTGGCGGACGTCTGCGGGTCATCGAACAGGTCAACGCCGGCGGCTCCGGCGGGTTCTCCCGCGGGATGCTCGAGACCGTCGCGGCCGGCACCAGTGACTATGTGATGCTGCTGGACGACGATGTCGTCGTCGAACCGGAAAGCATCCGTCGCGCCCTGGCCTTCGCCAGGCTGTGCACCGAACCGACCATCGTCGGCGGCCACATGTTCGACATGTTCGACAAGACCAAGCTGCACGCCTTCGCCGAGTCGATCGACACCTGGAACTTCATGTGGGGCCCGATCACGCCGTCCCGCCACGACTTCACCGCGATGAACCTGCGCCAGACCACCTGGTTGCACCAGCGCAACGACGTGGCCTACAACGGCTGGTGGATGAGCCTGATCCCGGTGGAGGTCATCCGCGAGATCGGGCTGTCCCTGCCGGTGTTCATCAAGTGGGATGACGCCGAATTCTCGCTGCGCGCCTCCGAACACGGCTACTCCACGGTCAGCCTCCCCGGCGCGGCCGTCTGGCACGTGTCCTGGGTCGACAAGGACGACTCGCGGGACTGGCAGGCGTTCTACCACGCGCGCAACCGTCTGGTCGCGGCCCTGCTGCACTCGCCGCACGCCAAGGGCGGCCGCTTGACGATCAGCAACCTCGCCTCGGACGTGCGGCACCTGTTGACCATGGACTACTACACGGTGAAGCTTCGCCAGCTGGCATACGAGAGCGTCATGGCGGGCCCCGGCTCTCTGCACTCCGAGCTGACCAGCCGACTGCCCGCCATCCGGGCGATCGCCGGAGACTACCCGGAATCCACCCTGATCAAGGACCTCGGCCGCTTCGGCCGGTTCCCGATGACGAACCTCGTCGGCAGCGACGAGCCCCGCCCGAGCGGACGCAAGCTCTACTCGTTCCTGATCAAGAACTTCGTACGGCACGGCATGACCCACCCGCACCCGGGGAGCGCCGATCGCCCGGACACCCACCTGCCGCGCACAGCGCCGTGGTGGACGGTTCCGAACATGGACAGCGTGGTCATCACCAACGCCGAGGGTTCGGGAGTCACCTGGCACATTCGTGACCGCACCATGTTCCGGTCACTGCTCCGGTCCAGCGTGATCCAAAACCTGAAGTTCCGCCGCCAGTGGGCCGCCCTCAGCGAGAAATACCGTTCCAACCAGCACGACCTGACCTCGCTGGAGTCCTGGACGTCCACTCTCGGCCTGGATTCAGCGGTCGATGGCGTGGCACCCGGGACGGCTGCAACGGCCGACAGCACCCGCGAATAGGGTCACGACCGCGCAACCGCTAACAGCTAGAATCACGGGTGGGCCAGTTGCCCCCACCCGGAGGAACCAGGCCGGCGACCCAACGATAAAAGGAAACGTGTGACGCAAATCGTTCCAGTACCAGACCTCGACGGCTTCGTCCGGCCGGGTCAAGGGGCCGGACTGATCGACGTATTCCGCCGTCGGTACCTGCTCTCCCTGCTCGTGCGAAAAGAAGTGCAGGTCCGCTACCGCGGGTCGGTCCTCGGCTGGATGTGGTCTTATGTCAAGCCGATCACCCAGTTCCTGGTGTTCTTCATCGCGCTCGGCGTGTTCCTGCAGCTGAACGGCACTATCCCGAACTACCCGGTCTACCTGTTCTCCGGCCTCATCGTGATCAACCTGTTCAGCGAGGCGTTCAGCAACGGCACCAAGTCGCTCGTGGACAACGCACCGCTGATCAAGAAGATCTACCTGCCCCGCGAGTTGTTCCCGGTGTCGTCCACCCTGGTGGCCTTCGTCAATTTCTTGCCCCAGGCCCTTGTGCTCGCCGTGGTCTGCGTGTTCACGGGCTGGCGCCCCAGCCTGCTGCAGCTGCTCGGCATCCTCCTGGGCGTGCTCATCATCGTGCTGCTCGCCATGGGCCTGAGCCTGTTCTTCGGCTCGATCAACGTCTCTTTCCGCGACGCCCAGAACTTCGTCGAGCTGATCCTGCTCGTCGCCACCTGGGCATCCCCCGTGCTCTACCAGTGGAGCACCGTCGCCAAGGTGCTGCCGGACTGGCTGATGGTCATCTACCAGCTGAACCCCATCACGGCCGCGGTCGAGCTGCTCCATGCCGGCTTCTGGTACCCCACCACCGACGGCAGCAGCCCGCTGCCGCCCACCCTGTGGTTCTTCGGTCTCTGCGCCCTGCTCACCTCGAGCGTGCTGCTGGTCATCGGACAGCTTGTCTTCCGCCGATTGGAGCGTCGCTTTGCCCAAGACCTTTAACGAGCAGCAACCGCGGCTGGCCATCATCGTGTCCGACCTCAGTAAGACATTCCTGCTGCGGCACACGCATTCGCTCAAGGAGTCGGTGATCGCCGCGGTGCGGCGCAAGCCCATCTCCTCGAGCTTCAACGCCCTCGACGACGTCAGCTTCACGATCAACACGGGTGAGTCCGTCGCCCTGCTCGGCTTCAACGGGTCGGGCAAGTCCACGCTGCTCAAGCTGATCTCCGGCGTCTTGCGCCCCGACACGGGCGAGGTACTCACCCGAGGTCGCGTCGCCGGCCTGATCGAGGTCGGTGCCGGGTTCCACCCCGACCTGTCCGGCCGGGAGAACATCTACCTGAACGCGGCGATCCTCGGCATGAGCCAGAAGGAGATCGACGAGCGCTTCGACGCCATCGTGGAGTTCAGCGAGATCGCCAAGTTCATCGACACCGAGGTCAAGCACTACTCCTCCGGCATGTTCCTGCGCCTGGCGTTTTCCGTCGCCATCCACACCGAGGTCGACATCCTGCTGGTCGACGAGATCCTCTCGGTGGGCGACGAGCCCTTCCAGCGCAAGTGCCTGGCCAAGATCCGTCAGCTGCACGCTGAGGGCCGCACGCTGGTCGTAGTGAGCCATGACCTGGGCATGGTCGCCGACCTCTGCGACCGCGGCATCCTCATCGACAAGGGCAGGGTCGTCTTCGACGGCGAGTCACACGAGGCCGTCGCGCGGATGCGCGCCCAGTAACCCCTCTCCGCACTACGACGAAACGCCCCGACCGAGGTCGGGGCGTTTCGTCGTTCCGGGGCCCGCGCTACTTCATCGGGCCGCCGTCGGCGAAGAATCCCATCTCCGACGCGCGGATGGTGAAGACCTGCGGGGCGCTGCCGCCATTGAGGTTGATCGCCTGAGACCAGGAGCCCACCAGCCGGCGCTTTCCAGCCGTGATGTAGTAGACCGCGGACTTGTTCGCCTCCTTGACGAACACCTTGGAGATCGCAGCGTTCTTCGACAGGGTGAACGTGGCGCAGGTCGAGCCGCGCAGGTCGGTGACGGGCAGCCCGATTCCGCTGGTCGCGCTGAGCTTGTACAGAGTTCCGTTCAGCCCGATATACGGGGCGCCGGCGCAGTTCACCACCCGGCTGAGCGAGGCACCGGTCTTGGCGTACCCGGCGATCACCGTGGCGGGCACCGTGCGGTACGACCCGATACCGAGACCGTCGCTGATCCCGAAGGAGGGCAGCTTGGTGATCCGGTCGGTGCCGTCGGCGAGGTACACTGTGGCACTGTTCGCCGCCTTGATCAGCGAACCAGACGCGACCACGCCACCCGGCATCGCGAAGGTGCGGATAGTCGGCGACGACAGGGTGATCACGGTGGGAGCCGAGCCGCCGTTGATCGCGACGGCATCGCTCCACTCGTAGATCTGTCGCGCGGCGCCGTTCAGGAGCACGTACACGTAGGGAGACACGCCCGTCTTGGCGAAGACGAGTCCCGGGATGGTCGCCCCCTTGGCCAGGCCGCTGCAGGTGGATGGCGAGAGCGGCGTCGTGGCGATTCCGGCCCCGTTGTTCGCGGTCAGCGGTGACGCCTTGCCGCCGTTCACGAGCACCAGCGCCGAGTTGCAGGACGCCACCAGCGTGAGGTCGGCCGCCGACTTCGCATAACCGTCGACCACATTGGGCGACACCGTCTTGTACGTCTTCAGGCCGTACTCGGCGAGCATGGACATGTACGGGATCCGGATGCGACTGCCGAAGCCGTCGACCAGGTAGAGCTCATTGTTGCTCGACGACTTGATGGCCGTTCCCGGTGTGGCCAGGGTGCGCCCGATAGGGTACCGCTGCGCGTTCGTCACGCTCATGGTGCCCACCCACGGGGCTACGCCACCGTTGAGGCGGACCACTCCGGTCCATTCCGCGACCGGGAATCGGGTGGACGAGTTGAGGAAGTAGGTCGTGGCCGTTCCGGCGACGACCATGTAGTTGGAGACCTCACCGCCCTGGGGGATCTTGGTCCACTGGCCGGGCATCAGGTCGGTCGGCGAGCCGCAGTCATAGCCCCATACCGACACCTGGCCGCAGCTGGTGAACCGGTGCCGGGAATTGCCCTGCACGAGCGCGATATCGCCGGTCAGCGGATTGCGGACCAGCGGGCTGGCGTTGGTTCCGACGACGTATCCGGTCAGGTACGACGAGCTGACGTTGCGGTAGGTGCCCAGCTTGGCCAGTGCGTTGTAGATCGCCGTGGACGGGACGTAGTGCTTGATCGTGCCAGTGATGAGGTAGATAGCGCCGGTGCTCGCGTCCCGCACGAAGGAGCTGCCGCCCTTGGTGTCGCCGAACCAGTCGGTGAACATGCGCCAGAAGTTGCGGTTGCCGTAGGAGGAGCAGCCGTCACCGGTGCCGTAGACGTTGGCCAGCGCCGCGTCATTCGGCCGGTACGGCGTGTAGATGTACAGAGCCGCCGTCGCCTGGTTCTCGATGTAGACGCTGGACGAACCGCAGGAGGCTTCGGGGTTCCACTGGATGGTGTTCCACTTGCCGGCCACGTAGCCGCGCGAGCTCGGGCTGGCCTGGTACTTCTTGAACTGGTAGGCGGCGTTGTAGACCTGGTTGAAGAAGCCGTAGTAGCTCGTGTCGCAGTCCGCGGTGTCCGGGCAGCCGTAGCCCGTGGCCGACCGGTACTGCCTGGCGGACGGCCAGGTGTCGCTGACGAGACCCTGCTCCTTCTCCAGCAGCACCAGGATGACCTGCGGGTTGATGCCGCACGCCGTCGCGACCTTCGCGATGATGGCCGCGGCGGTCTCCTTCGACGAACCGGAGTAGGCGGCGCAGCCCTCCCTCTTGGCGCTCTGCGAGGCCGTGGCCTGGGTGTAGCTCTTCAGGCAGGTGTAGCCGGAGCGGCAGGTGGGCACCTTGTTGTTGAGGAAGGCCTGAATGTCGGTCTTGGACATGGTGCCCGAGTTGTAGAAGACGGCATCGCTGATGATGTTGCCGGCGTTGAAGTCGCTGCCGGTAGCCGCAACGGCCGAGTCGTCCGACGTGGTCGCGCCGACGGTCAAGAAGCCGAGGACCAGGGCGAGAACGCCGATCGTCGCGGTGAACCGGCGCAGGAGGCGCTTGGGTGCGTGCGGTCTGGTCAGCTCTGGGTCAGGTCTGAACACGTCGGGGCCTCGGCTATCTTGTCGGTCAATGAACCTGGCAAGCACGAGAAAAGCCCGGCGAGAGGCAGAAATTTTGCCCCCGCGGTTCTGCTCACGCGTCTGCGCACGTTCGACAAGACTAACCCGGAGCATCCGGAGGGGACGCCCATCGGCGTCCTGACGCGCCGGTCAGTCGCCGTCGTTGGCGTAATTCCGCACGATGAAGCGGCGGTAGGCCACCCGTCGGAGGCCCACCGGCACAAAGCGGTAGCCGCCCCTGACGAGCACATTGCGGGCGAACTGGCGACGCGTCACGAACCGGTCTTTGAGCAGGCTGCGCTGCAGGGCGATCTCGCTGCGAAACAGCGTCAAACCGCCGCGGCGGCCGTAGGCGCCGGCATCCACCCTGTACATCACGAGGGGATCGGGCAGGTTGGCCACGACGGCGCCGGCCTGGATCATCCGGGCGAAGAGCCAGTAGTCCTCCATCAGCGGCAGCTCGCGGTAGCCGCCGGCCCTGGCCACGACCGAGCGGCGGTAGACCACGGTGGGGTGGTTGAACGGGTCGTGGAAACGGGCGCTGGTGACGATGTCGTCGGGGTCGGTGGGGGGAATCCGTTTGCCGAGCACCCGGCCGGCCTCGTCGAATTCGAGCATGCCGGTGCCGACGAGGTCGTAACCGGTCTCCATCACGGCCAGCTGGCGTTCGAACCTGGTGGGCAGCGAGATGTCGTCGGCGTCCATGCGCGCGACCACATCGTGGGCGCAGTGCCCGAGGCCGGTCTCGAGGGCACGGGCCAGTCCGACGTTCGCCGGCAGGCGCACATGGTTCACCGGCACCGGGGAGCTCGCGGCGGCCGCTGCGACGGCCGCGGCGAGTTCGGTGCCGATGGGGCCGTCCTGCACGATGACGACATCGCTCGGCCGCCGGCTCTGTTCGACCACGGTGCTCGCGAACGCCTTGGAGAAGTACGCCGCCTTGTCGCCGGCGTACACCGGCAGCAGCAGGGAGAACTCGGTTGCCGTCACGATCGAGCCAGCCCGGCTTCGCAGGCGGCGACGTCATCCGTGGCTTCGCCCAGCCCGGCCAGCGCGACCCGGTTGGGCCGCGGGCGGGTGCGGAAGCCGTCGCGGAGCCCGCTGCGCAGCCCGGTCAGCAGCAAGGGCCGGTCGGCAGAGGCGCGGAAGGTGCGCGCCCAGCGACGCAGCGATGCTCCGGAGTAGAGCACCTTTTCGGCGGGACTCAGCCCGGTGGCCAGCCGGATCAGCCAGACCTTGTTGCGCACCTCGTAGTAGAAGCGGGCGCCGGGGTCGATGTCGGTGGCACCGAGTTTGACGGTCTTGTGCACCACGACGCTACCCGGCACGAAGAAGCCGCGGCTCCGCCGCAGGATGCGGGTGGAGAACTCGAAGTCGTCGTTCCAGATGAAGTAGTCGGCGATGGGCAGCCCGTGCTCACGAACAGCATCGGCGCGCACCAGCATCGACACGAACGATGAGCTGCGCACGGGAACGGCTCCGCGCGCCTGCGCTGCGGTACGTTCGGCGGCGCCCACGAACGGTTTGGTCCTGGGCGTGTTCATCGGGTGGTCCTGACCATCGGACCAGACCACTCGGGAACCGGCGACGGTGACCTGGGTGTCGTCGCCGACGCTCGCGAGCAGCGCCGCGAGGGCGGTGTCGGTGGGAATGGTGTCGTCATCCATCAGCCAGACCAGGTCGGCGGACTGGCGCACGACGGCACGCGCGGCACCGATGGCGAACCCGCCGGCGCCGCCGGTGTTGCGGGCAACGGAGACCAGGTCGACGTGCGGGTACCTCTCGCGCACCAGCGCGGCGGTGTCATCGGTGGAGGCGTTGTCGACGACCACGATCGCCGCGACCGGTGCGGTCTGCACGGCGAGGGCGTCCAGGACCTCGATCAGGAGGTCACGGCGGTTGAACGCCACGACAACCGCCACGGTGCGGCCGGGGGCGCTCACACCGAGACCTCGGGGGCCGGCACCCGGCTGGCGCGGGCGACGCGCACGACGCGGCCGGCACCGTCCCGTCGACGACCGATCAGGCGCAGAAGCGGCCAGCCCAGCAGGATCAGCAGCAGGAGAATGGCGGCCGCGAACTGCAGCGGGTAGCCGGGCGCGTAGTAGGACACCGTCACGGTCTTGCCGAGCTGGGACGCGTCGATGTCGACGCCCAGCAGGAAGGTGTCGACAGGATCGGCGGAGATCGTGCCGCCATCGGCCTGGTAGCCGGGCCACGGGATCCGGCTGAGTGCCACTTGGCCGCCGTCGTCGCCGATGGCGTCGACGCGGAAGGTGACTCCCATGGCGTCCTCGTGCAGCACGGTGACCTCGGTGCCCTCGGAGGACCAGACCACGGAGCCCGCGCCCGCGACCGGTTCGTCGCGCACGATCAGGCGGGTCTTCTCGGTGTCGTCGACGATGTGCCAGCCCTCCGGCACCACAGACCAGTCCTTCTTCGGCACGATGCCCTTGACGACCTGTACCGAGCTGATGCCCATCAGGTCGACAGGGGTGAGGCCGGTTTCCGGCATCTCTTCGAACAGGCGGTCGTACAGGCCGCCGCAGGTGGAGCCGTTGTAGCTCATGCAGGTGAGCGAGTTGTATGGGCTGTAGTAGACCGCGGAGTACGCGTTCTGCACGTCCTCCTCCGTCACGTACCAGAGGTTGCCGACCAGGGTTTCATCCCACGCGTCTGCGTCGTTCGTGTCGGCCACGCCGCCGACGACGATCACGTCGCCCTCGGCGTTCTCCAGTTGTTGCTGGTAGTCGCTCACGTCGTTGGGAACGCTGTAGTCCGGCAGCGGCGATGACGGTGACGCCACATGCTGGGGCACCAGGAGGACGAGCGTGACGGCGATTCCGGCCAACGCGACAGTCGTGACCCCACGGCCGGCCAACCAGCCGGATGAGTTGCTGCCCAGCACGGGCAACGGGCGGTCACCGAGGATCAGGTAGCTCAGCCACACGGCCACCAGGATGACCGTGGTGACGACGAGCAGCACCTTGATGTACTGAGGTCCGGACGCGTAGGTCAGGGCGGCGCTGCCGAGCACCATCGCGCCGGCGACCAGGAACCGGTTGCGGGTGAGCACCGTGGCCAGGGCGTGTGACAGGGCCACGCCGACCAGAAGCAACACCGCCAGGGTGAGGTACGGCATCATCCGCACCGGGAAACGCAGCGCTCCGAAGTCGCTGGGCAGTAGAACGCCGATCAGCGCGGCCACGAAGACGACCACAATGCTACGGCGGGAACGCAGCAGCACCCGGAGTCGGTGCAGGTCGACGAAAGCCAACAGGGGAAGGAACCAGGCAATGTACAACAGCGGTGCGTACGGGAACTGACCGCTGAAGAAGAGGATGCCCGGCGTGCCGACCGGCGTAGACGACGCGAACAGGCCGCTGAGGTTGACCGTGAGCAGGTCGGTGTTCAGGATCTCGCTCGTGCGGCCGGTGACGGGCGCGGTGAGCAGACCCGGCAGGTGCACGATCACGGCGAAACTGCCCAATGCCGTGGCGAGGGCGAACGCCCGGATGATCGACGGGCGGTGCTTGGTGAGGAAAGCCTCGAAGATGAGGGCGCCCAAGGTGATCGCCAGGAAGATCGTGGCGTGCGCGTAGCCGATCCCGACCAGCGCGATCCCGGAGAGGATCGGCAGCACCGGGGATTTCGCCTGCAGCACGGCCCGGCGGGCGAGCACCCAGGTCAGCGGGAGGAAGCTCCAGGCCATCAGTCCGTTCGCCCAGGACGGCGCATCCATGTACAGGGTGAAGCCGGCCAGCGGCGCGGCGACGGCCACGAGTGCCGCCCAGGGGCGCAGGACGCCGAAGTTACGGGCCAGGGCGTAGACGCCCACACCGCCGAGCAGCAGGCAGAGCAGCTTGATGACGGTGCTGAAGATGAGGGCGCTGCCGGTGAGGTGGGCGCCGATGCCGACCACCCAGAGGACCGGGCTCAGGATGCCCCACGCGCCCTCGGCGAGGTAGTTGCCCGACTGCCAGACCCTGGGGTTGACCAGGGACCAGTCGAGGTCGAGCACGCGGCGGCCGATCTCGTACCACTGGCCGAAAGCGCCGGACTGGCTGTCGTCCACATAGTAGAAACCGGGGTCGAAGAACAGCGGGATCGATGCTCCCGCCAGGACTGCCACCACGACGAGCATGGGCCACACAATTTTGGACTGCACCAGAAGATTATCCCTCACGGTGCCTTCACAACCGCACGAGGGGGTCAGCCGGTATCGTGGTGGGGTAGTTTCCCCAACGAAACGAGCAACCACCTACATATGAGTATCAATTCGCCCCAGACCCCCTCGAGCCAGGACGAACCTCTCGTCTCGATCGTCATTCCCGCGTACAACAACGCGGATTACCTCGACGACACGATGAAGTCAGTGCTCGGCCAGACCTACACCAACCTCGAGATCATCGTGTCCGACCACGCGTCCACCGATGACACCTGGGCGGTGATGCAGCGCTACAGCAGCGACCCCCGTGTCACCCTGCTGCACACCGAGGGCGGTGGCGGCGCGCTCCGCAACTGGAACCGGGTGAGCCAGGCGGCCACCGGCGACCTGATCAAGCTCGTCTGCGGCGACGACCTGCTCTACCCCACCATCGTGGCCCAGCAGGTGGCCGCACTCGTCGCCGAGCCCGGCGCCGTGCTCGCCGCCTCCCCGCGTGACATCGTCGATGCCAACGGTGTTCCCGTCATCAAGAACCGCGGCCTGGCCGGTCTGGTCGGTGTGCACGACGGCACTGTGGCGGTGCGCAAGACGGTCACGCAGGGCACCAACATCTTCGGTGAGCCCGGCTGCGTGCTGATGCGCCGCAGCGTGCTGGAGAAGGTCGGCTGGTGGGACTCCCGCTGGCCGTACCTGATCGACGAGACCTCTTATTCGCTGGTTCTGCTTGAAGGCAAATTTGTCGGCGTGCCCGGCAGCCTGGCCGGTTTCCGGATCTCCGACAGCCAGTGGAGCGTGCGACTCGTCGCCGAGCAGGCCGCCCAGGCGATGGGCTTCCACAACTGGATGGCCGCGACCCGCCCCGATGTCGTCTCCGGCACCGACCGCCTCATCGGCAACACCCGCGCCAGGGTGATGGCGCAGGCGCGCCGCCTGGCCTATATCTGGCTCGGGCGACGGATGTCGAAGGCGGTGAAGGCGGATGCAGCAAACGCCTGACCCGGCCGACGAAACTGCCCGTGTGGTAGGTTCTGAACCCGTGACACTCCCCTCTGCAGAACCCGGCGTCGCCGACCACAGCATCTCGATCGTCATCCCCGTTTACCAGGGTGAACGTACCCTCGCGGGCGTGCTCGGCGAGATCGAACCGCTGACCCGGCTGAGCATCACCCCGGACGGCTACACCTTCCAGGTCGAAGAAGTGCTGTTGGTCTTCGACCACGGCCCCGACAACTCGGCCTCGGTCATCCGCGACATCATCGAGCGGTACCCGTTCGCCCGCGGCATCTGGTTGAGCAAGAACTTCGGCCAGCACGCCGCCACCCTGGCGGGTATGGCGTCCTCCGGCGGCGACTGGATCGTCACCCTCGACGAGGACGGCCAGCACGACCCCGCCGCGATCGGCGGGATGCTCGACACCGCCATGCGCGAACAGGCCAGCGTCGTCTACGCCAAGCCCACCAACCCGGCCCCGCACGGCGCCCTGCGAAACACCGCGTCGAAGACGGCCAAGTACCTGCTCACCAAACTGTCCGGCTCCGGCGCCGCCGCCGACTATCAGAGCTACCGGCTGATGCTCG
This sequence comes from Cryobacterium sp. SO2, assembly GCF_026151165.2. Lineage (NCBI taxonomy): Bacteria > Bacillati > Actinomycetota > Actinomycetes > Micrococcales > Microbacteriaceae > Cryobacterium > Cryobacterium sp. SO2. The sequence goes on along the minus strand of NZ_CP117849.1, from coordinate 788,486 downwards.
GCAACATCGGTCGCAGCGTCGCCGCATACGCCGGAAGCGGCGTGTACCTCGACGTGGCCATCGGCTGGGTCGCCGCGCGCGTCACCACCTCACCCGTCGAGCTGCGCGAAGAGGGCGAACGCTCCAGCGGCTATTCGGCCCGCAGGTTGTTCTCGCACTTCTGGCGCATGATCCTCACCACGGGCACGCGTGGACTGCGGCTGGTCAGCGGGCTCGGCGTGGTCTTCGCCCTCGTCGGCGTGGTCTTCGCCGTGGTGATCTTCATCCAGCGGCTCTCCGGCGACATCGCCATCCAGGGCTGGGCCTCGCTCAGCGTGCTGGTGCTGCTCAGTGCCGGGTTCATCCTGTTCTCCCTCGGTGTCATCGCCGAGTACATCGGCATCAACGTGAACATGGCGATGGGCAAGCCGCCGTACCTCATCACGACAGACCCCGCGGACGGGCCTCTCGGGCGGACGCGCAAAGCCGCGAAGTGACCACCTATGCCTGGGTGATCGGCGCCCGCGGCCTACTGGGCAGCGCCACGTCGGCGGCGATCGCCCGCCGAACCGGCTGGGTGCTGCTGCCCGCCGACCCGTTGCCCTGGTCCGACGACACGGCCTTGGTCGAGGCTGTGTCGGCGACCGCTGACCGACTGCTCAGGGCCGCAGCGACGGACTCCGCGAACTGGGCCGTGCTCTGGCTGGCCGGCAACGCCGTCACCTCCACCCCGCCGGCCGCCATCGAACGGGAACTGCACCAGCTCAGGCTCGTTCTCGACGCCGTCGGCCACGCCGCCGGGTCGCTCGGCACCGCCGGGTCCGGCGCGGTCTTCTACGCCTCCTCCGCCGGCGGCGTGTACGGCGGTTCGGTGCATCCGCCGTTCGACGAGCAGAGCACCCCGGTGCCGATCTCCGGCTACGGCCGGTTCAAGCTCGACGCCGAGGCGAGCCTGGTCGCCTTCTCCCGGTCGTCCGGGGTGTCGGTCCTGGCCGGGCGGATCGCCAACCTGTACGGGCCGGGCCAGAAACTCGGCAAGATGCAGGGCCTGATCTCGCACCTCGCCAAGGCCCAGTTCTCGCCCAAGCCGGCCTCGATCTTCGTGCCGCTGGAAACCATGCGGGACTACATCTTCGTGCGCGACTGCGCCGAACTGGTGCTGGACTGCGTCGCCCGCCTGCTCACGGTCACGGCGGCGGAGGGGCGCACCGAGGTGGTCAAGAACCTCGCCTCCGGCCAGGCCGTGACGATCAGCAACCTGCTCGGGCACATCCGCACCCTCGCCAAGAGCCAGCCGAACGTGATGCTCGGCTACTCGGCCGAGGCGTCGATGCAGGGCCTGGACCTGCGGATCACGTCGACGGTGTGGCCCGACCTCGATCGGCGCCAGCTCACCAGCCTGCCCGCCGGGATCAAGGCGACCATGGACGACGTGCTCACCCACATCCAGTCCGGCGGCTAAGCACTCTCACCCGCCCGCGAGTTGCCGCAAAACGCCCTGTCACGGGCGCTGAAGGGGCACTTTGCAGCAACTCGACGCGGCGCACTGCCTCCCGTATGACGCGAAAGGCCCCGTGGAACGCATCCACGGGGCCTTCTGCGGCAGATCGGCGGGCTGTTAGTCGGTCTTGAGCAGCCCGTTGAGGTAGACGCCGTAGCCGCTCTTGGCGAGCGGGGCGGCCAGGGTGGCCAGCTGAGCGTCGTCGATCCAGCCGGCGCGCCAGGCGATCTCCTCGATGCAGCCGATCTTGTGGCCCTGACGGTCCTCGATCACGCGCACATACTCGGAGGCCTGCATCATCGATTCGAAGGTGCCGGTGTCCAGCCACGCGGTGCCGCGATCCAGCACCTGCACGTGCAGGTTGCCCTGGTTGAGGTAGCGCTCGTTCACGGTGCTGATCTCCAGCTCGCCACGGGCGCTCGGCTCGATCGACTTGGCGATCTCGACCACAGAGTTGTCGTAGAAGTACAGGCCGGGCACCGCGTAGTTGCTCTTGGGGATGACCGGCTTCTCTTCGATCGACACCGCCGTGAAGTCGTCGTCGAACTCCACGACGCCATACGAGGTGGGGTTCGACACGTGGTACGCGAAGATCAGGGCGCCGTCGATGTCGGCGTTGTTGCGGAGCGCCGTGCCGAGGCCGGCGCCGTGGAAGATGTTGTCGCCGAGCACCAGGGCGACACTGTCGTCGCCGATGAACTCCTCGCCGATGGTGAACGCCTGTGCGAGGCCGTCCGGGGACGGCTGCACGGCGTATTCGAGGCGGAGGCCGAGGTCGCTGCCGTCTCCGAGCAGTGCCTTGAACTGGTCGTTGTACTCGGGGGTGGTGATGATGAGCACCTCACGGATGCCGGCCATCATCAGCGTCGACAGGGGGTAGTAGATCATCGGCTTGTCGTAGATCGGCATCAGCTGCTTGGAGATGCCCTTGGTGATCGGCCACAGGCGGGTGCCAGAGCCTCCGGCGAGAATGATTCCGCGCATGGTCTACTTCCGTTCGTTCAGCGACTCGTAGTAGGCGCGGGCGGCGTCCCAGGTGGGGAGCAGCCCGCTCGCGGCGGCCTCGGCGAGGCTCGGCGCGTCGGTGTCCTTGGGCGAGAGCAGCAGCTCACCGGCCGCGGACGGGAACACCAGTCCGACCTCGGGGTCGAGCGGGTTGATGCCGTGCTCGGCGCCGACAGTGTACGTGGAGGAGACCAGGTAGCTCACGGTGGCCTTGTCGGTCAGCGCGACGAAAGCGTGGCCGAGTCCTTCGGCGAGGTACACGGCCTTGCGGTCGACGTCGTCGAGGAGCACGGAGTCCCACTGGCCGAAGGTCGGCGAGCCGACCCGGATGTCGACGATGAAGTCGATGATCGCGCCGTGCGTTGCGGTGACGTACTTGGCCTGGCCCGGCGGGATGTCGGCGAAGTGGATGCCGCGCACCACCCCGCGGCTGGACACGCTGGTGTTGGCCTGACGCAGGTCGAGCGGGTGTCCGATGGCCTCGCTCAGCTTGTCGAAGCGGTACCACTCGAGGAACACGCCCCGGTCGTCACCGAACTGCTTCGGGGTCACCTCGTAGGAATCGGGCACGGAGAGTTCGCGAATCTGCACGTTTGCCAGCCTAGCAATGCGCGTCCAGTACAATCGCGTAGGCACCTTTACGCAAACGGAATGGTTACCTTTATATGAAGATCCTCGTCACCGGCGGCGCCGGGTTCATCGGCTCGAACTTTGTTCGACGCACCCTGCAGGACGCATACCCCGGCCTGGAAGGCGCAGAGGTCGTCGTGCTCGACGCACTCACCTACTCCGGCAACCTGGAGAACCTGGCGCCCGTCGCCGATTCTCCGCGCTACTCGTTCGTGCAGGGGGACATCCGCGACGGTGCACTCCTCGACACCCTCTTCCCCGGCCTGGACGCGGTTGTGCACTTCGCCGCAGAGTCCCACGTCGACCGGTCGGTGCGCGACGCGTCGATCTTCGTCGAGACCAACGTGCTCGGCACCCAGCAGCTCCTGGACGCGGCGCTCCGCAACGACCTGCCCCGCTTCGTGCACGTCTCCACCGACGAGGTCTACGGCTCCATCGCCGAGGGCTCCTGGAACGAGGAGCGGGCCCTGGAGCCCAACTCCCCCTACTCCGCGTCGAAGGCCGGCAGCGACCTGCTCGCCCGCAGCTACCACCGCACCCACGGCCTGAACGTGTCGATCACGCGCTGCTCGAACAACTACGGCCCGTACCACTTCCCCGAGAAGGTCATCCCGCTGTTCGTGACCAACCTCATCGACGACCTGCACGTTCCTCTCTATGGCGAGGGCAACAACATCCGCGACTGGCTGCACGTGGACGACCACACCCGCGCCATCGCCATGGTGCTGGTCAAGGGCCGTGCGGGCGAGATCTACAACATCGGCGGCGGCACCGAGCTGACCAACGTCGAGCTCACCCAGCTGCTGCTGGACGCCACCGGCAAGGACTGGTCCTATGTCGACCGCGTTGCCGACCGTCTCGGCCACGACCTGCGCTACTCCGTGGACATCTCCAAGATCCAGGCCGAACTCGGTTACTCGCCCGAGGTCCCCTTCGAGAAGGGCCTCGCCGACGTGGTGCAGTGGTACCGCGACAACCGCAGCTGGTGGGAGCCCCTCAAGGCCCGTGCGGCGTTGAGCTGAGCATGACCCGTTATCTGATCGCCGGCGCGGCCGGGATGCTCGGCCGCGACCTGCAGGACGCCCTCGTCGGGCGCGACGTCACCGCCGTCGACCGCAGCGAGCTGGACATCACCGACCTCGCCGCCGTTCAGAAGGCCGTTGCCGGCCACGACGTGATCATCAACGCCGCCGCGTACACCGCCGTCGACGCCGCAGAGGAGAACGAGGCCGCCGCGTACGCGGTGAACGCCATCGGCCCCCGCAACCTCGCGCTGGCCGCGGCCGCCGCCGGGGCCAAGCTCGTGCAGATCTCCACCGACTACGTCTTCGACGGCACCGGCAACAGCCCGTACGCCGAAGACACCGAGATCGATCCGCTCAACGCCTACGGCCGCACCAAGGCCGCCGGCGAGCAGTTCGTGCTCACCGAGAACCCCGCCGGCAGCTACATCGTGCGCACCGCGTGGCTCTACGGCGCCCACGGACCCAACTTCGGTCGCACCATGCTCACCCTCGCCGCGGGCAGAGACACCGTCTCCGTTGTCGCTGACCAGTTCGGCCAGCCCACCTGGACTGTCGACCTGGCCCGCCAGATCGTGGCCATGCTCGACGCCGACGCGCCGGCCGGGATCTACCACGGCACCAACGCCGGGCAGACGAACTGGTTCGGCTTCGCCAAGGCCGTGTTCGCCAGCGCCGGACTGGATCCCGAGCGGGTGCTGCCCACCGACGGGCGCTCGTTCGTACGACCAGCACCCCGCCCGGCGTACTCGGTGCTCGGGCACGACGCCTGGGCCGCAGCCGGCCTCTCCCCCATGCGCCCGTGGACCGAGGCCCTGGCCGACGCCGCAGACCACGGCGCGTTCACCCCGTCATGATCACCCTCCGGGTCATTGTCGACCAGCTGGTTTCGCCCGTTCCGGGCGGGCTCGGCCGGTACACCGAAGAACTCACCCGGTCGCTGATCAGCACGGCGCCGACCGACTGCGTCGTCGAGGGCATCGTCTCGGCCACCTCGGCGGAGAACTACGAGCAGATCACCACGGCGCTGCCCGGCCTCGCCGGCCTGCACAAGATGGCACTGCCCCGCCGGGAGCTCTCAGCGGCCTGGCAGCTGGGCGTGGCCACCTCCGCCGGCCACGGGCTGGTGCACGCCCCCGGCCTGTTCGCGCCGCTCCGCCGCCACGACCGGGCCAGGGACGAGTCCCAGGTGGCCGTGACGGTGCACGACGTGCTCGCCTGGACGCATCCGGAGTCGCTCACCCCGACCACCGTGGCCTGGACCAAACTCATGCTCAAACGCGCCCGCAAGCACGCTGACGCCATCGTTGTGCCCAGCCACGCGCTGGCCGGCCAGCTCGGGGAGATCCTGGACTTCGGCGACAGGGTGCGTGTCATCGGCGGGGCCGTGAGCACGGGCCTCCGCCTCCCGACGAACTCGGCCGCGGCGGAAGCCCTGGCGGCCAGCCTGGGCCTGCCGGAGGAGTACATCCTCACGGCGGGCACCCTCGAACCGCGTCGGGCCGTCACGGCGGTCATCACCGCGCTGGGCCGGCCGGGCGCCTCCGACCTGCCGCTGTTGGTGCTCGGGCCCGATTCCTGGGGTGAACTCACCCTGGCGTCCGTGGCCGACGAGGCCGGCCTGGCGCCGGACCGGGTGCGGTCGCTGAACGGTCTGACCGACCAGGAACTCGCCCTGGTGATCTCCCGGGCCGCCGTGTTCGTCTACCCGAGCTTGGAAGAGGGCTTCGGCCTGCCGATCATCCAGGCCTTCACCTTCGGCACCCCGGTCATCCACTCCGACGCGCCCGCCCTCGTCGAGGCTGGCGGAGATGCGGGCTTCACCGTGGAACGGGACGACCCGGCCGGGTACCCTGAGCGCCTCGGCGCGGCCATCGACAGGGTGCTGGGCGACACCGAGCTGGCCGACCGGCTGCGGATATTCGGCAGCGACCGGGCGAAGGCCTTCACCTGGCGGGACACCGCCGAGCGGGTCTGGCAGCTGCACGCCGACCTCTGAGCCGGCCTGTTCCGGGCGGTTCGCGGCTGCCTCGGGCTGCCCCCTTCCGCGAGAGCGGCCGTGTGGTCGCTTCACCGCCGTGAGGCAGCCACACAACCGCTTTCGCGAGCTGAGCGGGAAGCCCTGTTCCGCGCTGGCGGACCGGGTCAGGGGGCCGGCGTCTCCGTGACGGGGTTGAGCGCCGCGTCGATCAGCCCGGCGATGTAGTCGTAGTCGGGGTCGGTGGGGTCGACGCCGTTCTCCGGCACCAGTTCGACCGCGCCGACGGGCAGTTCCTTGGTTTTGGTGGCGAGGTTCGTGAAGTACCCGAGCATGCCCTGCGGCACATCGGTCTTGACGACCTGTTCGCCGGCCTGCGCCACACCCTGGAACTTGGTGAGCACGTTCGCCGGGTTGAACTGTTGCAGGATCGCCTCCTGCAGGATGCGCTGGCGGGCCATCCGGTCGTAGTCGCTTGACCCGTGCCTGGCCCGGCCGTACCAGAGCGCCGTGAAGCCGTCCATGTGCTGCTGCCCGACCTCCACCCAGCCCTCGACATCGCTGAGGTCGTCGAGCTGGCCGCCGATCGGCAGCCGTTCGGTCACGTTGATGTCGACGCCGCCGAGGGCGTCGATCAGCTGGGAGAAGCCCTGCATGTCGATCAGGACGTAGTACTGGATGGTCAGCCCGGTGACGCCGCTGGCGGCGTCCCGCATCGCCTCGATGCCGGGTTCGCTGCCCTCGGCCACGGCGTTCGGGTACATCTCCGGGCTCTTCAGTTCGACCTCGGTGTAGATCGAGTTCAACTGGCAGACATCGACGTCGCAGGTGCCGTTGTAGCCGTACCCGTTCGGGTAGGAGGCGTGCATCGGGGAGTCCTCGGGGAAAGGGACGTACTCGAGGTCCCTGGGCAGGCCGATGATGTCGGCCTTGCCGGTTTCGGCGTCGATGCTGACCACCGAGGTACTGTCGGGGCGCAGCCCCAGGCGGTCGGCGCCGGCGTCGCCGCCGAGCAAGAGGATGTTGTAGCGACCGTCGACGGGCGGTTCGCTCGGGCCGGCGACGAAGACGGAGGAGAGGAAGCCGCTGGCCGTCGTGGCCACATAGGCGCCGTATCCGGCGGTACCGACAACGGCGACCATAGCCACCGTCGCGAGCCCGGCGATGAACGGGCGGGCCTTGGGCCTGGCCTTCACCAGACGCACCAACCGCATGGTGTCGAAGGTCAGGATCGCCCAGACCACCGCGTAGAACACCATCACGGCGGCGAGGACCCACAGCCCGATCGAGTTGGTGGCGATCGTGAGCATGATCTCAGGGTTGATCGCGTAGAGCACCCCGGCCAGCACGACGAGGGCGAGGAAACTCAGCGTGGCACGCAGGCCGAACCGGCCGAGGCCACGGTTGCCGGCGAGCACCTGCGCGGAGCCTGGAAGCACGATGTTGAGGACGACGAGCCACCAGGCCCGCCGGGTCATGACCTGGCTGGAACCGGAATTCGGGTACCGGATCGGGCTGCTGGCACTGCTCATAGCTTCGCTTGCAGGGCCGCGTTCTTCTGCTCCACCTGCTCGGCCAGGCCGGCGGCGTAGCCTTCCAGCTTCAGGCGCAGCGAGTCATCCGCTGTCGCCAGGATCTTGACGGCGATGAGCGCTGCGTTGCGGGCGCCGCCGATCGACACGGTCGCGACGGGAACCCCCGCGGGCATCTGCACGATCGAGAGCAGCGAGTCAAGGCCGTCCAGCCGGCCGAGCGGCACGGGCACGCCGACGACGGGAAGGGTTGTCACCGCAGCGAGCATGCCGGGCAGGTGCGCGGCACCGCCGGCGCCGGCGATGATCACCTTGAGGCCGCGAGCGTGCGCATCCTGGCCGTAACGGATCATCTTCTCCGGCGTGCGGTGCGCCGAGACCACCTGTACCTCGTGGCCGACGCCGAACTCGCTCAGCAGGGCGGCGGCGTCGCTCATGACGTTCCAGTCGGAGTCCGACCCCATCACGACGCCGACGAGGGTGGCTGCGGCGGGTACGGGCTCTGGGGTCACGGGTTTGTCAGGCACGGAGACGATCTTAGGCTTCAGTCCTGGAAAAACGCCGCAGTGGCACGCGCCTGGTAGGTGACCGAGTCCAGATCGGACCCCGTGGCCGTCACATGCCCGATCTTCCGACCCGGCCGCGGGTCCTTGCCGTAGTTGTGCACCTTCACCGTCGGCTGCTCGGCGAACGCGGCCGGATACCGGTCGGCCATCGTGCCCTCGAGCGGGCCGCCGAGGATGTTCACCATCACCGACCAGGGTTCGGTCAGGCCCGTGCCGCCGAACGGCAGGTCCAGGACCGCGCGCAGGTGCTGCTCGAACTGACTCGTGGTCGACCCGTCGATCGACCAGTGGCCGCTGTTGTGCGGGCGCATCGCCAACTCGTTGACCAGGAGCCTGCCGTCAGTGGTCTCGAACAGTTCGACGGCGAGCACACCGGTGACGCCGATGCCCACCGCGACGCGCTCGGCGATGTCGGCGGCGACATCGCTGAGGCGGCCGGCCGACTTCGGGGCCGGCGCGACCACCTCGGCGCAGACACCGCCCTGCTGCACGGTCTCCACGACGGGCCAGAGCGCGATTTCGCCGGACGGGCGACGGGCGATCACCTGGGCGAGTTCGCGGCGGAAGTCCACGAGCTCCTCGACCAGGAGGGCTCCGTCGTTGGCGTCTTCGGCCAGGGCGAGGAACCAGTCGTCGGCTTCGTGGGCGTGCTGCACCACGCGGACGCCCTTGCCGTCGTAGCCGCCGCGGGCGGTCTTCACGACGGCGCGGCCGCCGTGGTCGGCGAGGAAGGCGGCGAGTTCCTCGGAGTCGTGCACGCGCGCCCAGTCGGGGACGGGCAGTCCGAGTTCGGTGAGGCGCTCACGCATGAGGAGCTTGTCCTGCGCGTAGAGCAGCGCGTCCGGCCCGGGGTGCACGGCGATGCCGCGGTCGACGAGCTCCCGGAGGATCGCCTGCGGAACGTGTTCGTGGTCGAACGTGACCACGTCGACGGTCTCGGCGAAGGCGAGCACAGTCGCCAGGTCCCGGTAGTCGCCGACCGACACGGCGGCCAGGCTCGCCGACATCCCGTCGGCTTCGGCCAGGACGCGCAGGTCGAGGCCGAGGTTCACCGCGGCGGGGATCATCATGCGGGCCAATTGACCACCACCGATCACACCAACGATCGTGCTCATCTGTTCACCAATTTCTGTGCGAGCGTTCATCCCGAGGGCTACGAACTCTCAGGATGGGAAATATGCCGCGTCGTAGACTGCGAAAGAAGCGTGTTGTCCCGCTCCAACTTCTATTTTCACTTATCGGCCGGACGGATGCATGTCGAGAATAACCGTCAGTAGACACCGGGTCTTCGCGTTCGCCGCGCAGCTCGCCAAGTTCGGCATGGTCGGACTCGTCGGGTTCGCTGTGGACATCACGGTCTTCAACCTGCTTCGGGCCACGGTGTTCTCCCCCGACAACCTGGACTCCGGGCCGATTTGGGCGAAGGTCGTCTCGACGATCCTGGCCATTCTGGCCAACTGGGTGGGCAACCGGTACTGGACCTTCTCGAAGGACCGCCAGTCGCAGACCGTCCGGGAAGGACTGGAGTTCTTCGCCGTCAGCCTGGCCGGCATGGGCATCGGCCTGGCCTGCCTGTGGGTGAGCCACTACGTGCTCGGCCACACCAGCGTGCTCGCCGACAACATCTCGTCGAACGTCATCGGCCTGCTGCTCGGCGCGGTGTTCCGTTTTGTGCTCTACCGGTACTGGGTGTTCTCCCCGGCCAGGCGTCCAGTGGCCGCCGCCAGGACCGCGACCGGATCGATACGGCTACCGGCCCGTCCAGAACGCGGTCTCGTCACCGAGCGCTGACGGGTCCGGCCGGAACCCCTGCGCCGACCTGGCCTGGGCGGCCCTGGCCTGTTCGGTGAGGTCCTGGAGGGCCTGCTGCACGAGAGCGGCACCCGGCACATCCTGCAGCTGGAGCACGGTACCGCCGCCGGAGGTGATGCGCACGGTGCCGGAGCGCATCAGCGACTGCAGCCAGGTTCTGCGCACGCTCACGTCGTAGCCGCGGCTGTGCAGCACCTCCTGGCGGGTGTGCACGAAGATGCCGTGCACAAGGATGATGCGCCGTGTGGTGATCGTGTATCTCCTGGTGAGCCAGGACACCAGCGGCAGAAGCCACAGCAGCGCGGTCACGGCCGCCGCACCCGCGAGCAGGAGTGTGTTCTGCCACGGCTCCGCCAGGCTGCCGGAGTAGTAGCCGGTGACCCCGCAGACCGCGATCAGGAACAGGGTGGGCCAGAACAGGGCCCTGGCGTGCGGGCGCAGGCGCGCGACGACCACCTCGGGAGACGCCGGGGCCGTTGGGCTCGTGCTCGCTGGGTTGGTCATAACCCATTAATACCTCAGGTGGGTCACATCCCCGGCGGCGACCGCCTGCAGTTCGCCGCTCGACTGGTCCTCCACGATGAGCCGGCCGTCGGGGTCGAGGCCGACGGCGGTGCCGACCAGGTCGTGTCCGCCGGGCAGCTCGACCCGCACCGCGCTGCCCAGGGTGCCGCAGAGCGAGCTCACCATGGCGTGCAGTCCACTGGCGACCGGGTCGCCGTCTGCGACGAGGAACGCTGCGGTGAGATCCCGCAATTCGGTGAGGTAGCCGGCCAGAACGGCATCCGGGTTCGGCACGCTGCCGGTGACCAGCAGCAGCGAGGTGGAGGTGAGGGTGGGCAGATCGTGTTCGTCGAGCGCCAGGTTGAGTCCGGAGCCGATGCACAGCCCGCTCGCGTCCGGCAGCAGCTCGGAGAGGATGCCGGACACCTTGTAGCCGTCGATGAGCACGTCGTTGGGCCACTTGAGCGTGACCTCGTGCCGGGGGGCGTCCTCGTCCACCGGCCCCGCCGCCGCGGCCGTGTCCGCCGCCTCGACCACCGCGCGCACCGCACGGGTCATGGCAGCGCCGGCGAGCAACGGGAACCAGCCGAACCGGTTCGCCGGCAACGGGCCGGAGGCCAGCCTCGGCCGCAACAACACCGTGATGGCCAGGGATTTGCCGCTGGGGGCCAGCCAACTGCGACCGAGCCGTCCGCGCCCGCTGGTCTGGTTGTCGGTCACGATCACCGACAGGTCCGGCCAGGCCGCCGCATCCGGCCCGGTCGCTCGCGTCACGAGCACATCGTTGGTGGAGCCGGCCTCGTCGAGGTACTCGAACCGTGCCCCGATGCCGCTGCTGATCGGAAATTCCATCTCACGCCGCTTCCCACACCCCATCGCGGGATGCATAACTCCTGCAATTCTGCCCAGTTTGTCCGGGTACCGGGGATTCCGGCTCCGTGATGGCCGAATCGCCGCAAGTTGTGCTCACCGGCGGGACGGGCAGGGCCGGTGGGCTCTGGGGCGGGCAGGGTGAGGCCGGTAGAGTGAACGGCGTGACTGAGAACCCGACTGGACCCGACCTGTACACGACGGCGGGAAAACTCGCCGACCTCAAGCATCGGTATCACGAGGCCGTGACCGCCAGCGGCGAGGCTGCCATTGAGAAACAGCACGCCAAGGGCAAGATGACGGCCCGCGAGCGCGTGGCCGAGCTCCTCGACGAAGGCTCCTTCGTCGAACTCGACGAGTTCGTGCGCCACCGCACGGTGGCCTTCGGCATGGAGAAGAAGCGTCCCTACGGCGACTCCGTCGTCACCGGAACCGGCACCATCCACGGCCGTCAGGTGGCCGTCTACTCCCAGGACTTCACTATCTTCGGCGGTTCGCTCGGCGAGGTGGCCGGCGAGAAGATCATCAAGGTCATGGACCTGGCCCTCAAGACCGGGGTGCCCATCATCGGCATCCTCGACTCCGGCGGAGCGCGAATCCAGGAGGGCGTCGTCGCCCTGGGCAAGTACGGCGAGATCTTCCGCCGCAACACCGCGGCATCCGGCGTCATCCCGCAGATCTCGATCATCTGCGGCCCCGCGGCCGGCGGTGCGGTGTACTCCCCTGCCCTGACCGACTTCGTGATCATGGTCGACAAGACCAGCCAGATGTTCGTCACCGGCCCCGACGTGATCAAGACCGTCACCGGCGAAGACGTGGGCATGGAGGAACTCGGCGGCGCCCTGACCCACAACTCGGTCTCCGGTGTGGCGCACTACCTGGCCAGCGATGAGTCTGACGCCCTCGACTACGCGCGCACGCTGCTCAGCTTCCTGCCGGACAACAACCTCGCCGAGCTGCCCGTCTTCGACAGCGAGGTCGAGCTCGAAACCACGGATGCCGACCTCAAGCTCAACACGCTGATCCCGGATTCGCCCAACCAGCCCTACGACGTGAAGACCGTCATCGAGCACATCGTCGACCACGGCGACTTCCTCGAGACCCAGCCGCTGTTCGCGCCGAACATCGTGGTCGGCTTCGCCCGCATCGAGGGCCGCAGCGTCGGCATCGTCGCCAACCAGCCCAATTCGATGGCCGGAACGCTGAACATCCCGGCCGGCGAGAAGGCCGCACGGTTCGTGCGGTTCTGCGACGCGTTCTCGATCCCGATCCTCACCCTCGTCGACGTGCCCGGCTTCCTGCCCGGCACCGACCAGGAATGGACCGGGATCATCCGCCGCGGCGCGAAGCTGCTCTACGCCTACGCCGAGGCCACCGTGCCGCTGATCACCGTGATCCTGCGCAAGGCCTACGGCGGCGCATACATCGTGATGGGCTCCAAGCAGCTCGGCGCCGACATCAACCTGGCCTGGCCGACCGCCGAGATCGCGGTCATGGGCGGCCAGGGCGCCGTGAACATCCTCTACCGCAGCGAGATCAAGAAGGCCGAGGCGGCCAATGAGGATGTCGCCGCCGTGCGCAGCCGCCTGGCCAACGAGTACACCTACAACGTCGCCAGCCCGTTCCTCGCTGCGGAGCGCGGCGAGCTCGACGGCGTCATCGAACCTGCGGCGACACGGGTATCGGTCGTGAAGGCCATGCGGGCGCTGCGCACCAAGCGCGCCAGCCTGCCGGCCAAGAAGCACGGGAACATCCCGCTGTAGGCGGCACCATGACCGACTCAGAGACCCACACCACCGGCTTCGACCCGGCCGACCTGACCTTCGTGACCACTGGCGTCACCGATCAGGAGGCCGCGGCCGTGACGGCCGTTCTGCGCGCGCTGCTGCGGGAGGAGTCCGACAGCCTCCGGGCCGCCCCAGTGGGCCCCAGGAGCGCCTGGCTGGACAGCCAGCGGGCCATCCGTGCCCCTCTGGCGCGCGGCGACGAACGCTGGCGCGGCTTCACCGTTTAGCCCGGCCGCGCCGCGTCCCCCGGGCACAGGTGCTGTCCCCCTAAATGACGACTTTTCCGGGGGCACCGGATGCACCATCATTGCTATTGCTGGGTGAAGCTCTTCGGAGTGACACCACCATTCATTCGCCGACTAGGGTAAGCAGGCGAATGTTTTGGGGGCGCGTCAGGGCGACATTCGGGTTGTCGCCTCGACACGGAATGTCGGAAGGGGATCGGCCTTTTGGGGCTGGTCCCCTTCCGCATTTCTACTCCCGGCTATCGGGCACGCACCGCGGCCGCTCAGTGCCGCCGGGTGACCCGTCCGACCGCGTGGCTCGCCCGCGGAATCTCCAGCCACAGGTCGACCTCTTCGTCGGGGGAATCCTGGCCGAGGGCGCTCAGGCGCGGATCGGGGCTGTTCAGCCCGACGACGGTGACGGCCGTGCCTGCGCCGTCCGCCGCGGTGCGGGCGATGATCGTTGCCGCCGTGGTGCCCGCCATCGCATCGGCGAGGGTGTTCAGGACCACCTCGAGGTCGGCCCCGCTGAGGTCGTCGATGCCGCCCTCGTCCAGCAGGGTGACGATCGCGCCACGCCGCCTGGCCGACATCACCTCGCGGCGCACGGCGTCGTTGAGTAGCCGCCGTCCGCGGATCTCGTCGCGGATCGCGGCCTCCAGGTACCGGCATTCCTGCCGCTGACCCTCGGTGAGGGTGCCGGCGCTCTCGATGATGCGCCGCAGCATGGGCGCGGCCAGGCGGATGGTCTGGGCCAGGCGCACCTGGCGCTCATAGAGATGCGCTTCCTGCGCCGCCTGCCACTCGGTGGCCTCACGTTCGGCGAGCCCGTACTGCCGGGCGTCCCGGCCGGCCTTGGCCAGCGCCCTGGCGAGCATCACGGCCACCACGACCCAGACCACGCTGCCGATCACTCCCATCGAGGCGAGGGCGCCAGGACCCGCCCAGACGATCGTGTGCGCGAACAGGAAGCCCACCCCCACCCAGGCCAGTGCCGCCCGCCTGCGGGTGGCTGTGATGGTCATCAGAGTGCCGACGGCGGCCACGTACCAGGTGGCGTAGCCGTTGTCGGCGTTCGAACCGTCCAGCTGGCTGCCGACGAGGAGCGGAACGGCGATGCACACGGCCACATTGAAGAACCCCAGCCAGAGCGACATCCGCGGCGGACTGGTGGGCCACAGGCTCATCACCGTGGCGACGACGTAGAGCAGGATCGCGATGAGGGGCGGCACCGGCGAGGTCGGCGCATCCAGCGAGTAGAACGCCAGGATCACGTGATAGCCGGAGAACAGCGCGGCGAGCGACAGGATCAGCCCGCGGGGAACCGTGATCATCTGTCGCCGCCGTTCTCGCCGAGCGGCCACTCGATCAGGATCGAGGTGCCCCGGCCGGGGCCCGACCGCACCTGTACCACGCCACCGGCCGTTGCGACCCGTTCGCGGATGGAGATGCGCAGGCCGAGGCGTTCGCTGGGCACGGCGGCGGGGTCGAACCCGACCCCGGAGTCGGCGATCTCGATGGTGCAGCCGCCGAGGAGGTTGGAGTTCACCCGCACCGACCTCGCCACGGGATCGCCGGCGACACCGGCGTGCTGGACGCTGTTCACGATGGCCTGGGAGGTGGCCGAGACGAGCGCTTCTGCGGCGTATGCCGGCAGGTTGAGGTCCTCTGCCTCACAGTCGATGAACTCGATGGGTTCGTCGAATCGGTTTGCGATGACGCGGATGTCGTCTTTCAGGCGGGCGAACGAGACCATGCTGTCGTCGCCGGCCGGGTTCGACCCGGCCTCGTTGAGGCGGGTGATGGCGTCCTTGGCCATGGTGGACGCCAGTTCGGCGCCCTTGGGAGTGCTCGCCGCGGCGGCCGAGAGCAGGGCGGCGAGCACGCTGTCGTGCACGATCGAGTCGACCTGCACGCGCTCGACCTCGGTGGCGTGCTGACGCACGGCGGCGGCATAGGTGGTGAGGGCGTTGGTCTGGGCGGTGTCGACCGCTGCGGTGGCCTGGCGCAGCATCGTGATGATGATCAGCACCACCTGGCCGAGCAGGATCGCGTAGAACGCGTCGAGGAAGCCGAGCATCGGCTCCGCGCCGCCGCCGGCGGGCAGCACCCGAACGATGCCGTACGCCAACGGGGCCAGCAGTGTGTACGCCATCGCCCACCAGAGCGGGAAGGAGACGGCGGCGCACGACGTCGCGACTGTGCAGAGATACCAGAGCCACGGTTTGCCGTCGAGCACGCCGTCAGGGGTGTTCAGCATCGCCGGCCAGGCGATGAGGGCCGCGAGATAGACCACGGCGAACAGGCCGCTGGTGACCCTGATGAAGCGCTTGAGGACGGTGGCCAGGATCGCCAGCCCCAGCATGCCGAAGATCAGCACGGTGAGGGCGATGCCCAGACCCGGCTTCAGGCTGTCCAGCTGGTCGAGCATCCCCGGGTAGGTCTGCAGGGCGAAGATCAGCCCGACGCCCCCGACGGCCCTGGACACGACACGCTCGATCTGCGCGCGGCTGATCGGCTTGCGCGGCTGCTTGGACTCGTTGAGGAGGTCGGCCCCGAGTTGCTCCGTCCCGATCCGCCCAGGCGTGAGCCTGAACGACCGGACCGGTACTGCCTCCGCCGGCCTAGGCGCGCCCATCCCCGCCGTCCGGGTCGAGCCCAGGCAGGATTCCGTCTTCGACGGCTCGCCGCAGGAGGTCGACCTTGGTGGGCGCGGGGCGCCCGACCTCGACGTACTTCACCCGGATGCGGTCGAGGTATTCCCTGGCGGTGGAGTGCGCGATGCCCAGCTGCATGGCTACCATCTTCAGCGGCAGTCCGGAGGCGTAGAGGTGCAGGACGTCGCGTTCGCGGCGGCCGAGCTGGGCCTTGGCGAAGTCCCGGTCGGCGTCGATGGCGGTGGCCCATTCCAGGTTGTTGAGCACGTCGCCCCGCGCCACGGACGCGACGGCGGCCATCACCGTGGTGGTCGGCGACGACTTGGGAATGACGCCGGCCGCTCCGGCCGCGAGCGCCTCCCTGACCAGGGCGACCCGGTCGGCGATGCTGTGCACGAGCACTGAGGCGCCGGTGCCGCGGGCCAGGTGCACGTTGTCGGTCACGAGGGAGCCGTCGCCCAGGGACAGGTCGAGCACGATGACGTCGACGGGGCGGCCGCTGATGCCCTCGACGAGCTCCCGCACGGTGGCCGCGGCGAAGATGACGTCGAAACCGGCGTTCTCGCAGGCGGCCTTGATGCCCAGGCGCACCGACTCGTGGTCGTCCGCGATTCCCACGCGGACGGGGTGGTCGAGCACGGCGGGTGCTGGATCGGGCTCGGTCACGATATTGCTCATCTTTCGTTTCGGTCGATTCGCTAAGACTAGCTATTTGGTGAGGAGTGCGACGGCCTCGACGTGGTGGGTATTGGGAAACAGGTCGAACGCGCGCAGGCTGCTGAGCCTGTAGCCGTGCCCGGCGAACAGGGCGACGTCGCGGGCCAGGGCCACCGGGTCGCAGGCGACGTACACGACCTGGGCCGGTGCGAGAAGGGCCAGTTTGTCGACAACGTCGGCACCGGCGCCGGCGCGCGGCGGGTCGAGCACGACAGTCGCGGCCTGCTGGCGTTGGCGGTCCGCCGCGGTGGCGTCGCGGGTGAGGCCGGCCAGGAACCTGTCAACCCTGTCGGTGTGCGCGCTGGCGCCGACCCATTCGGCCAGGTTCTCGCTGGCAAAACCGGTGGCCTGGGCGTCGCTCTCCACCGAGGTGATGCGAACGCCGGAGCCGAACCGGGCGCCGACGGCAGCGGCGAGCAGGCCGACTCCGCCGTAGAGGTCGAGGTTGGCGGCCTTGGGGTCGAACAGGTCGGGATCGATGGCGTCCTGCACAGCGGCGAAGAGGGTTTCGGCGGCGCGGGCGTGCACCTGCCAGAAGCCTGCGGCGTCGAGCCGGAACTCGCGGTCGCCGACGAGCTCGGTGATGGGCTTCGGGGCGGTGCGGCGCCGGCGACCCTTGTCGTCCTGTTCGGCGACGAGGATCTGCACGTCTCCGGTGCTGGGCGCGATGACGTCAACGGATGCCGCGCCGGCGAACAGCCGGTCCAGCGGCGCCGCCATTTCCAGGGCGTGCACCGCCAGCGGCAGGTCGTCCACCGGGATCACCCGGTGCGACCGGGCCGCGTACGGGCCCACGATGCCGCTCTCGGTCACGTGCAGGCGCACCCTGGTGCGCCAGCCGGTGCCGTCCATCGCGTCGCCCGGTGACGCATCCGCTGCCACCGGAACCGCCTCGACGACGACGTCGGTGTCGATGCCGGCCATGCGGTGCAGGGCGTCGGCGAGCACCTGGCGCTTGAGTTCACGCTGGTGGCCGAGCTCGATGTGGCCGAATTCGGCGCCGCCGGCCCGGTCGGCCGGGTCGCGGTCGATGGCGGCGGCGGCCCAGATGTGCGGCTGGCGTTCGGGGGCGGCCTGCAGGACCTCGACGGTCTCGGCGCGCCAGAAGCTCTTCTTGTTGGCGTCGGTCAACCGGGCCCGCACCCGCTCGCCGGGGAGGGTGTCGCTGACGAAGACCACACGGCCCTCGTGCCGGGCCACGAAGATACCGCCGTGGGCTACGTTGGTGACGTCGAGCTCGAGCTCTGTGCCGATCTCGCCTTCGGGAATGCTCGAACTCGGCTGACGATTAGTGTTGGTGCCCATTGAATGAGCATCCCACATCTGCCTGCCGCACGAAGGGTTCCATGCGCCTCCACCTCGCCTCCACTTCCCCCGCCCGGCTCGCATTGCTGCGCGCAGCGGGCATCGAACCGGTCACGATCTCCCCCGATGTCGACGAGGACGCCGTCGCCGCGGCCGAGGCCGAACGGCTGGGCGCACCGCTCACCCCGCACCACGTGGTGGAGCTGTTGGCGCGGGCGAAGGCTGAAGCCGTCGCCGCGGACGCCGCCGCCCACGGCATCGACGGCCTCATCCTCGGCGGCGACTCGGTGTTCGTGCTGGACGGTGTGATCTACGGCAAGCCGCACACCCCGGAGCGCGCCAGGGAACGCTGGCAGCAGCAGCGCGGGCGCACGGGCACCCTGTACTCCGGGCACTGGTTGATCGAACACACCGGCGGCAAGGTCGGCCGGGCCGTCGGAGCCGTCGCCCACGCATCGGTGACCTTCGCCGACGACATCCCCGATTCGGAGCTCGACGCCTACATCGCGTCGGGCGAACCGCTGTTCGTCGCCGGCGCATTCACCATCGACAGCCTCGGCGCGCCGTATATCACCGCCATCGAAGGGGACCCGTCGACAGTTGTCGGGCTGTCGCTACCCACCCTGCGCCGTTTGGTCGTTCGGCTGGGCTATGACTGGCCGAGCCTGTGGAATCGGGGTATTTCGGCCCTACCGGAGTGACCCGCACCGGGGTGCCTTTGTAGCCGGTCTCAGTGTTCCGACAAAGGTTTTTGTGGGAAAGAACCAAAAATGAGACGGTCCTGACCAATAGGCTCAGTACCTATGTCGCGTATAACGAAGGTCCTCATCGCCAACCGGGGCGAGATCGCCGTCAGAGTGATCAGAGCAGCGAAGGACAGCGGCATCCTGTCGGTCGCCGTGTACGCCGACCAGGACCGGGACGCCCTGCACGCACGACTCGCCGATGAGGCCTACGGGCTGGACGGCACGTCCAGCGCCGAAACCTACCTCGTGATCGAGAAGATCCTCTCCATCGCCCGCCGTTCAGGAGCGGACGCCGTGCACCCCGGCTACGGTTTCCTGGCCGAGAACGCCGCCTTCGCTCAGGCCGTCATCGACGCCGGCCTGATCTGGATCGGCCCGTCGCCGACCGCCATCGAGCAACTCGGCGACAAGGTGTCGGCCAGGCACATCGCCGAGAAGGTGCACGCGCCGATGGCGCCGGGTACCCTCAACCCGGTCGCGGACGCCAGCGAGGTGCTCGCCTTCGTCGACCAGCACGGCCTGCCCGTCGCCATCAAGGCGGCGTTCGGCGGCGGCGGTCGCGGGCTCAAGGTGGCCCGCACCCGCGAAGAAATCCCCGAACTCTTCGACTCCGCCGTGCGCGAGGCCGTCACGGCATTCGGCCGCGGCGAGTGTTTCGTGGAGAAGTACCTCGACAAGCCCCGGCACGTCGAGACCCAGTGCCTGGCGGATGCCCACGGCAACGTCGTCGTGGTCTCCACGCGCGACTGCTCCCTGCAGCGTCGCCACCAGAAGCTCGTCGAGGAGGCGCCGGCACCGTTCCTCACCGAAGCGCAGACCAGCGAGCTGTACCGGGCCTCGAAGGCCATCCTCAAGGAGGTCGGCTACGTCGGCGCCGGCACCTGCGAGTTCCTGATCGGTCAGGACGGCACGGTGTCCTTCCTTGAGGTGAACACCCGTCTGCAGGTGGAGCACCCCGTCTCGGAAGAGGTCACCGGCATCGACCTCGTGCGCGAGCAGTTCCGCCTCGCCGAGGGCGGCACGCTGGACTATGACGACCCCATCGCCGTCGGTCACTCGTTCGAGTTCCGCATCAACGGCGAAGACGCCGGCCGCGGCTTCATGCCCGCCCCCGGTCCCGTGCACGTGTTCCGGCCCGCCGGCGGCCCCGGCGTGCGCGTGGACAGCGGCGTGCAGTCCGGCGATGTGATCTCCGGCTCGTTCGACTCGCTGCTGGCCAAGCTCATCGTCACCGGCGCCACCCGCGAGCAGGCCCTCGAGCGTGCGCGCCGCGCCCTCGACGAGTTCGAGGTCGCCGGCCTGCCCACCGTGCTGCCCTTCCACCGGATGATCGTGCGCGACCCCGCCTTCGCACCGGCGGACGGCGCCCCGTTCTCGATCTACACCCGATGGATCGAGACCGAGTTCGAGAACACGATCGCCCCGTGGAGCGGCACCGTCGAGGACCGTCCGCGCACAGACGAGCGCCACAGCGTCGTCGTCGAGGTGGACGGCCGTCGCATCGAGGTGAGCCTGCCGAGCCGTCTGCTACCCGGCACAGCCTCGGAGAAGACCGCAGGGCCGGCGCCCCGCCGCCGCACCTCGTCGCACGCCGTGAGCAGCGCAACGGGCGATGCCGTCAAGGCGCCCATGCAGGCCACCATCGTCAAGATCCTCGTCGCCGAGGGCGACACCGTCGTCAAGGGCGACCTGCTGCTCGTACTCGAAGCCATGAAGATGGAACAGCCGCTCACCGCGCACAAGGACGGCGTGGTCGGCTCCATCGGGGCCGACGTCGGCGCCACGGTCTCCTCCGGCCACCTCCTGATGACGGTCGGCTAGCGCCCGCACCCCGCACGCAACTGTTCCCCGTGCGGACAATTGGTCCCGGTACGCCGGGTGCAATTGTCCGCACGGGGAACAGTTAGTTACGGATGCGCGTGGAGCTGTGGGTCAGTAGTGCACCTTGTGCATCGCGCGCGCCGCATCCGTGATGCAACCGGTGAGCGACGGGTAGACGGTGAAGGCCTCGGCGACCTCGTCGACGGTGAGGCCGTGCTCCACCGCGAGGGTGAGCGGGAAGATCAGCTCGCTGGCCTTGGGGCCCACGATGACGCCGCCGATGACGGTGCCGGTGCCGCGGGACGCGATCAGTTTGACGAAGCCGTCCTTGATGCCCATCATCTTGGCCCGCGGGTTGGACTCGAGGGGCATCTTGTAGACCTCGCCCCGACGAACGCCCTCTTCGATCTCCTTCTGGGTCCAGCCGACGGTGGCGATCTCCGGCTGGGTGAAGATGTTGGCGGCCACGTTGCGGATCTCGATCGGGTTCACGGCGTCACCCATGGCGTGGTAGACCGCGGTGCGGCCCATCATGGATGCGACGGAGGCCAGCGGCATCTCCGTGGTGCAGTCGCCCGCGGCGTAGATGTTGGGGATGGATGTGCGCGCCACCCGGTTCACCCGGATGTGGCCGGACTCGTCCAGCTGCACGCCCGCTTCGGCCAGGCCCAGGCCCTGGGTGTTCGGCACGGCGCCGACGGCGATGAGGCAGTGGCTGCCGTCGACGGTGCGGCCGTCGGTGAGGGTCACCAGCACGCCGGAGTCGGTACGTTCGACCGAGGCGGCGCGGGACTTGTTGAGCACGACCATGCCGTTGCGCTTGAACACGTTCTCGATCACCGCGGCGGCGTCGACGTCTTCGCCCGGCAGCACCTGGTCGCGGCTGGAGACAAGGGTGACCTCGGCGCCCAGCGCCCGGTAGGCCGAGGCGAACTCGGCACCGGTGACACCGGAGCCGACGACGATGAGGTGCTTGGGCACCGACTTGAGGTTGTACAGCTGGGTCCAGGTGAGGATCCGCTCGCCGTCCGGCATCATCGTGGGCATGGTGCGGGGGCTGGCGCCCACCGACAGCACGATGGTGTCCGCCTCGATCCGGTCGAAGTCGGTGCCGGAGCCGTCGTCACCGGTCGAGACGATGACGGCGTCCCTGCCGTCCAGCCGGCCGTGGCCGCTCTGCAGCTTCACCCCGGCCTTGAGGAGGGTCTCCCGCATGTCCTGGGACTGTTCCCTGGCCAGCGCGAGCAGGCGCTTGTTCACGGCGGCGAGGTTGATCGCCACCTCGGGGTGCAGAGGCTTGCCCTTCGCGTCGCGCACGAAGAACTGCACACCGAGATCGGTGGCTTCGCGGATCGAGTTCGATGCCTCCGCGGTCGCGATCAGCGACTTCGACGGAACGACGTCGGTGAGCACAGCGGCTCCGCCCACGCCGACCCGTTCGATGAGGGTCACCTCCGCGCCCTGCTGGGCGCCGGCGAGTGCCGCTTCGTATCCACCGGGGCCGCCGCCGATGATGGCGATGCGTTGTTTTCGTTCGAACTCGTAAGGCATTCACTTATTCTGTCCTCCCCGGCCGGACCCGCCAAACCGCGCGGGCCTGCGGGCAATTAGAGTAGGGGGATGCTCACGACCGAGATCAATCCTCTTGACGCGCCCGAAACCAACCCCTTCGACGTGGCTAGGACCGCCGCCCAGGAAATCATCGCCGCCACCGGTGTCGCGCACCACGACATCGCGCTGACCTTGGGGAGCGGCTGGGGGAAGGCCGCCGACCTGATCGGCGAGACCACCCACACGATCCCCGCGCAGGAGATCACCGGGTTCAGCGCGCCGGCCCTCGCCGGCCACGCGGGCATGCTGCGGTCGGTGCTGCTGCCCACCGGCAAGCGCGCCCTGGTGATCGGCGCCCGCACGCACTATTACGAGGGCCACGGCGTGCGCCGGGTCGTGCACAGCGTGCGCACCGCCGCCGCGACGGGGGCGACGACCATGATCCTCACCAACGGTGCCGGCGGCATCCGGGAGACCTGGAAGCCGGGCACCCCGGTGCTGATCAGCGACCACATCAACCTCACCGCCGATTCGCCGCTCGAGGGCGCGACCTTCATCGACCTCACCGACCTGTACTCACAGCGCCTGCGCGACCTCGCCCGCGGCATCGACGCCACCCTGGACGAGGGCGTGTACTGCCAGTTCCGCGGACCGCACTACGAGACGCCGGCAGAGGTGCAGATGGCCAAGGCCATCGGCGGTCACATCGTGGGCATGTCCACGGCCCTGGAGGCCATCGCGGCCCGCCAGGCCGGCATGGAGGTGCTCGGCATGTCGCTGATCACCAACCTTGCCGCCGGCATCCAGAAGACCCCGCTCAGCCACGGTGAAGTGCTCGAGGCCGGCCAGGCCGCCGAAGCCACCATCAGCGCCCTGCTCGCCAAGATTGTGGCCGCACTGTGAGCCTGAACGACGAGACCCCGGCCGAGACCGTTCGCCCGCGCGGCGCGCACGCCGCCGCGCCAGACGCCGGCCAGGATGCGCCAGCCGCCGCCGAGACCTCGCCCGGCGACGAACGCGAACCGAAGACCGCCGTGATGGAGACCGTCGACGGTGCCGACGAGGTTCCCGCCGCCACCGCGGTGCTGGACACCACGGCCACCGACCCGCTGAATGCGCTGCTCGTGACCGCCACCGCCTGGCTCGCCCAGGACCCTGACCCGGAGACCCGCGCCGAACTGCGCCTGCTTATCCAGCAGGCCCAGGACCGCGACCCGGCCGCGGTCGCCGACCTGCACTCCCGCTTCGACGAGCGCCTCGCCTTCGGCACGGCGGGCCTGCGCGGAGCGATCGCCGCCGGCTCCAACCGGATGAACCGCGTGCTCGTCAGCCAGGCCGCCGCCGGACTGGCCGCGTTCCTGCTCGCCGAGGCCGCCGCGGCCCGGCCCGGCAGCATCCCCTCCGTGGTCATCGGGTACGACGGCCGCCGCAACTCGCACGTCTTCGCCACAGACACCGCCTCGATCATGGCCGGAGCCGGGGTGCGCGCCGTGCTGCTGCCCCGCCTGCTGCCGACTCCGGTGCTGGCCTTCGCCGTGCGCCACCTCGGCGCCAGCGCCGGCGTCATGGTCACGGCCTCGCACAACCCGCCGAACGACAACGGCTACAAGGTCTACCTCGGCGACACCGACGAGGGCTCGCAGATCGTCTCCCCCGACGACGTCGCGATCGCCGCCCAGATCCAGCGCGTCGCAGACACCCTGCTCGTGACCGAACTGCCGCGCGCCGCCTACGAGACCGCTCCGGAGTCCGTCGTGCAGGCCTACGTGGATGCGACGGCCGCCGTCGGCCACCGGCCGCGCGCCCAGGTGAACACCGTCTACACCGCCCTGCACGGCGTGGGCTGGGACACCACCCGCCGCGTACTCGATGCCGCCGGCTTCGCCCTGCCGACCCTGGTCGACGCCCAGATCGCCCCCGACTCGGCGTTCCCAACCGTTGCGTTCCCGAACCCCGAAGAACCCGGCGCGATGGATCTCGCCTACGAGACCGCACGCGAGGTGAACGCAGAGCTGATCATCGCCAACGACCCGGATGCCGACAGGCTCGCCATCGCCATCCCCGACGCCGAGGCGCCGGAGGGCTACCGTCGGCTGAGCGGCAACGAGGTCGGCGCCATCCTCGGCTGGCGTGCGGCGGAGCTCGCCGCCGCCGTATCGGGCGACGGCGGCGCCGAGGGTACCCTGGCCTGCTCGATCGTGTCCACACCTGCCCTCAAGGCCGTCGCAGACGCCTACGGCCTGGACTTCGCCGACACCCTCACCGGGTTCAAGTGGGTCTCCCGCGCCCCTGGCCTGATCTTCGGTTTCGAAGAGGCGCTCGGCTACCTCGTGAACCCCGGCACCGTGCGCGACAAGGATGGCATCTCCGCCGCCGTCGCTCTGCTCTCGCTGGTGAGCGACCTCAAGGCCGACGGGTCGACCCTCGCCGAGCACCTCGACGCCTTCGCCGAGAAGTTCGGCTACTTCGCGTCCAGCCAGATCTCGGTGCGCGTCACCGATCTCACCGAGATCGACCGGGTGATGGGCCGCCTGCGGGAAAGCCCGCCGGCCATGATCGGCTCAAGCCGGGTCGACCACATCGACGACCTCTCCGGCGGCTTCAACGGCCTGCCGGCGAGCGACGTGCTGCGGATCGTGCTCACCGACGGCGCCAGGGTGATGGTGCGGCCCAGCGGCACGGAGCCCAAGCTCAAGGTCTACCTCGACACCCACAGCACCGTCGGCACCCTTGCCGAACGGCGGGAGGCCGCATCCATTGCCCTCGCCGAACTCGACAAGGGCATGCGCGCGCTCATCGGCTAGACCCGGGTGCGGATGCCCGGCCGGGCATCCGCGCCGGCTCAGCCGAGAGCGATTTCGAGCTTGGCGGTGAGCTCGTCGAGGTCGAAGAAATTGTCGATGACGATGACGTCGGCGTTGGTCTTGCCGATCGACGGCACCAGCTCGGACGAGGTGAGGATGACCTGCGCGTCGGCGGCCGCCAGTTTCACGCTGGCGATGTCTGCCGCCGTGACGTCAGCCTCGATGTCCAGGCGTTCGAGGGCGCGTTCGGCGTTCACCTTGAGAATGGCTGACGTGCCGATCCCGACTCCGCACAGTGCGACGATCTTCATTCTGAATCCTCCGTGCTGGCGTGTTCGCCGGTTGGTGCCGCGATGCCCAGGAGTGAGCGGACGGTTGCTGCGTCCGGTGCCGCTGCCAGCGCCGGGATGATGCTCGAATCGTTGAAGACGTTTGCGAGCTCGGCCACGAAGTGCACGTGCTCGTCTCCGGTGGTGACAGCCAGGCCCAGGACCACGTTGACGGGGTCGTTGTGCGGATGCCCGAACGCGACCGGTTCGGCCAGGGTGACCACGCTCAGGCCCTCGGTGAGCACGTCGGGGCCGGGCCGGGCGTGGGCCAGGGCGAGGCCGGGCGCGATCACCACGTAGGCGCCGAACTCCTCGATCACGCCGACCATGCGCTCGGTGTAGCCGGCAGACGTGGATCCGCTCCGCTCCAATGCTGCTCCGGCGGCGCCGACGGCGGCCCGCCAGTCGGGAACGTGCAGGCCGAGGTCGATGGCGTCGAGGGGAAGCGGGGGAAGCGACATGGCAGCTTTCGGGGTTGGGGTGGGGTCGGCTAGGCGTCGGCGAAGCCGGCGACGATGGCGTCGGCGAGTTCTTCGCGTTCTTCCAGCGGCAGGAACGCACTCGACGCCGCGTTGAGCTGCAGGGCCTCGAGGTCGTCGAGGTCGTAGCCGAACGCATCCGTCAGCAGGGCAAGCTCACGGCTGAGGGTGGTGCCGCTCATGAGCCTGTTGTCGGTGTTGACGGTGACGCGGAAGCCGAGCTGGTAGAGCAGGTCAAACGGGTGGTCGAGGATGTCGTCGCCCCACGCGGCGATGGCGCCGGTCTGCAGGTTCGACGACGGGCTCAGTTCGAGGGGGATCTCGCGGTCACGCACCCACTGGGCGAGCGGGCCGAGGGTGACGTAGGTGTTGTCCTGGTCTTCGCGGCCGATTTCGATGTCTTCGGCGAGGCGCACCCCGTGGCCCAGGCGCAGGGCCCGGCCGGCGAACAGGGCGCCACGGATGCTGTCGGGCCCGTCGGCCTCGCCGGCGTGCACGGTGACCGGGAAGAGGTTCTCCGCCAGGTAGTCGAAGGCGGCCGTGTGGTTCCCGGCGGGGAAGCCCTCCTCCGCACCGGCGATGTCGAAGCCGACCACGCCGAGGTCACGGTGCCGCACGGCGAGTTCGGCGACTTCGAGGCTGCGGTCGGCGTGCCGCATCGCCGTGATCAGCTGGCCGATCTTGATCGTCAGGCCGGCCTGCGCGACGCGGTCTATGCCGGCCTCGATGCCTTCCTGCACGGCGTCGACGGCCTGGTCGAGGCTGAGGCCGCCGGCGAGGTGCTGTTCGGGCGCCCAGCGGACTTCACCGTAGATGACGCCGTCGAGGGCGAGGTCCTCGACGAACTCACGGGCCACGCGCGCGAGGGCGTCGTGGGTCTGCATCACGGCGACCGTGATGTCGAAGGTCTTGAGGTAGTCCACGAGGGAACCGGATGCTGCCTGCCCGACGAACCAGTCGGCCAGGTCGGACTCGGTCGACGCGGGCAGGTCCAGCCCGATCGACTCGGCCAGCTCGATGATCGTGGCCGGCCGGAGGCCGCCGTCGAGGTGGTCGTGCAGGGAGACCTTGGGCAGGACGTTGATGCTGACGCCGCTGCCGGGCATCAGGTATTCCTCAGTGCTCGTATTCACTCCTCCAATCTATCGCCCCTGCGCTGCGCGTATCCCGATGCTGCCGCATCCGCGCCCGCCCCGACTTCGGGCAAAACACCCCATCAGCGCCGCTGAAGGGCAACTTTGCCCGAAGTCGGCGTCAGGCCCGTCGTCGACTTCGGGCAAAAGCCCCCTTGAGCGCCGCCCAGAGGGCATTTTGCGGCAAGTCGTGTGGGCGGCAGCGGTGGATAACTCCGACGTGCAGCGCGCAGAGGTGACAGTTTGGGCGGATGCATAAGCGAACGGAGCTCCCCCGCAGCCTTCCACCCGACGGGTTCACCGTCGCCCAGGCCCGCCTGGCCGGCGTCACACCCAAGCGCCTGTCCGCGAACGACCTCGACGCACCGTTCCACGGCGTCAGGGTCGCTGCCGGCACGCCGCACGAGGTGTCCGACCGGGCCAGGGCGTACGCGGCGGTGATGCCGGCTGGGCACTATTTCAGTCACGTCACCGCGGCGCAGCTGCTCGGGATGCCTCTGCCGCGCTACGCCACCCGCGACCTCCGACTGCATGTGAGCGCAGTCGTGCCCGAACGAGCACCGCAGGGCGCAGGGATAGCCGGGCACACCGTGATCAGCCGCCCGGAGGTATGGATCGTCGGCGGGCTCACCGTGCAGAACCCCATGACCACCTGGTGCGAACTGGCACCCCTCGTGGGCCTGGACGATCTCATTGCGGTCGGAGACCACCTGCTCGGGGTGCTGGATCCGCCGTACACGGCCGAGGAGCTCGCGGCAGTGGTGGCCGGGCGGGCCGGCCAGCGCGGCATCCGTCGGCTGCGCCAGGCGCTGGAGTGGGTGCGCCCCCGCGTCGAGTCGCGCCAGGAAACCCGGCTGCGGCTGCTGCTGGTGCGGGCGGGCCTGCCCGAACCGGAAACCAACGTGTACCTCCCGCTGCGTTACCAGCGCCGCCGGGTGCGGGGAGATCTGGTCTACCTCCGGTACCGCACCCTGGTGGAATACGACGGCGAACAGCACCGCACGGATGACGCGCAGTTCGCCCGAGATGTTGATCGGCTCGACGGGGTCATGGCAGAGGACTGGCGGGTGATCAGGGTGCTCAAGGACACCCCCGATGCCGACGTGATTGCCAGGGTCGATCAGGCGCTGCGTTCACGCGGCTGGCGCCCCCACAGCCGCTCTGAGTGACCCGAACCGCCGTCGCGCGTGCATCGACTTACGCCAAAAGCCCCCTTCATGGCGGTTGAAGGGTGCTTTTGCGGCAAGTCGGCGGATGCGGATGCGCCCACTTACGCCAAAAGCCCCCATCGGCACGCGTGAAGGGGGCTTTTGCGGCAAGTCGGCGGGGCCGGCTTGCGGGGTGAGGCCGCTAGCGGGTGATGCGCTCGGCGATCAGGGGGCCGCCGTCGAGGACGGGCTCGCCGGGATCGCCGATGCGCCAGGCGCCCTCGACGGCCTCGAGGGCCCGGCTGAACCGCTCCGGCTCGTCGGCGCTGAGCGTGAAGAGCGGCTCGCCGCGGCGCACGGTGTCGCCGGGCTTGGCGTGCAGGTCGATGCCGGCGGCGTGCTGCACGGGGTCCTGCTTGCGGGCACGGCCCGCGCCGAGCCGCCAGGCGCCGATGCCGAACGGCAGCGCCTGCTGCTCCACGAGCACGCCGTCGCGGTCGGCGAGCACGGTGTGGGTTTCACGAGCAACTGGCATCGCCGCGGTCGGGTCGCCGCCCTGGGCGCGGATGACCGCGTTCCACTTGTCCATCGCGCGGCCGTCCTTGAGGGCCTCTTCCACATCGACGTCGACAATGCCGGCCAGGCTGAGCATCTCGCGGGCGAGGGCAACGGTGAGCTCCACCACGTCGGCGGGGCCGCCGCCGGCGAGCACCTCGAGCGACTCGCGCACCTCGTTGGCGTTGCCGATGGCCAGGCCGAGCGGCACGTTCATGTTGGTCAGCAGTGCGGAGGTGGCCACGCCGGCATCCTCACCGAGCGCGACCATGGTGCGGGCAAGTTCGCGGGAGCGGTCGATGTCTTTCAGGAACGCGCCGGAGCCGAACTTGACGTCGAGCACGAGCGCGCTGGTGCCCTCGGCGATCTTCTTCGACATGATCGACGAGGCGATCAGCGGGATCGCCTCGACAGTGCCGGTGATGTCGCGGAGGGCGTAGAGCTTGCCGTCGGCCGGGGCCAGGCCGCTGCCGGCGGCGCAGATGACACCGCCGACATCCTGCAGCTGGGCGAACATCTCCTCGTTGCTGAGGTTGGCGCGCCAGCCGGGGATGGACTCGAGCTTGTCGAGGGTGCCGCCGGTGTGGCCGAGACCGCGGCCGGAGAGCTGCGGCACTGCGGCGCCGAAGACCGCGACGAGGGGCATCAGCGGCAGGGTGATCTTGTCGCCGACACCGCCGGTGGAGTGCTTGTCGGTGGTGGGCTTGTCCAGCCGATCGAAGCTCATCCGCTCGCCGGAGTTGATCATGGCCATGGTGAGGTCGCGGATCTCCCGGCGGGACATGCCGTTGAGGAAGATCGCCATGGTCATGGCGGCCATCTGCTCGTCGCCGACGTAACCGCGGGTGTACGCGTCGATCAGCCAGTCGATCTGCGGCGTCGAGAGCTCGCCCTGATCGCGCTTGGCGTGGATGAGGTCGACGGCGTCGAAGGCCTCGATGGTGCGGGCGGGCGTGGTGCTCATGAGTTGTCTTCCCTGTAAGCGGCGAGCTGGCGGGGCCCGAAGGCGTCCGGCAGGACCTCGTCGATGGTGCGCACGCCGGAGACGGTCTCCAACAGCATGCCTGGTGCCGAGTGTTCGTAGAGCAGCTGGCGGCAGCGGCCGCACGGCATCAGTGTGTTGCCGTTGCCGTCGACGCAGCTGAACGCGACGAGCTGGCCGCCGCCGGTGAGGTGCAGCACGGAGACCAGCGCGCACTCGGCGCACAGGGTGAGGCCGTACGAGGCATTCTCCACGTTGCATCCGCTGATCACCCGGCCGTCGGTGACGAGGGCCGCCGCGCCCACCGGGAACTTCGAGTACGGCACGTAGGCGTGGGTCATCGCCTCGGCGGCCGCGGCGCGCAGCACGCCCCAGTCGATATCCCCGGACGTCGGGCTCAGGTCAGCAGTCACTGTGGTCTCCGTCACGATTTGATGTAGGGTTTGCCGGATGCCGCCGGCCCCCGGGACTGGCCCACCAGGCCGGCCACGGCGAAGATGGTGACCAGGTAGGGCAACATCAGCATGAACTCGCTGGGCACCGGCGAACCGATGATGCTGAGCACGTTCTGCAGGTTGCTGGCGAAGCCGAACAGGAGCGCCGCGAGGGTGGCCCTGATCGGGTCCCACCGGCCGAAGATCACCGCCGCGAGGGCGATGAAGCCGGCGCCGGCCGTCATCTCCTTGCCGAAGGCGCCCACCGACCCGAGGGTGAAGTACGCGCCGCCGAGGCCGGCGACGGCGCCCGCGAGCGAGACATTCCAGAAGCGGGTGCCGGTGACGTTGATGCCCACGGTGTCCGCGGCCTGCGGGTGCTCGCCCACCGAGCGGAGGCGCAGGCCCCACCGGGTGTGGAAGATGCCGTAGTACACGGCGGCGACGGCGATGTACATGATGTACACGATCAGGGTCTGCCGGAAGAATACCGGCCCGATGATCGGGATTTCGCTGAGCAGCGGGATGTTGATGCGCTCGAACTTGGGCGGCTGGTTGAGCAGGGCCGCGTTCGGGGCAAGCACCTGGGAGAACAGGAACCCGGTGAGGCCGGTGACGAGCACGTTGAGCACCACACCGACGATGACCTGGTCGACGAAGTACTTGATCGAGAAGGCCGCGAGCACGAAGGACACCAGCATGCCGGCCACCATGGCGGCCAGCAGGCCGAGCAGCGGCTGCTGGGTGACGGAGGCCACGATCGCCGAGGTGAACGCGCCGGCCAGCAGCTGGCCCTCGATCGCCACGTTGACGACACCGACCCGTTCGGAGATGACCCCGCCGAGTGCGCCGAAGATGAGCGGAACGGCCAGGCTCAGCGAGCCGAACAGCAGGCCGGGAATGGGGATGCGGGCGTCGGCGGAGGCCCACGCCAGGAACCCGACGAGCAGCAGAACGCCGAACACCGAGATCAGCCACAGCGGCACCTTGCGGTGCGTCTGCACCATCCAGGCGCTGACGGCGGTGATGGCCGCCAGCAGGACACTGATGACGATGCCGGTCGCCTTGGTGGGCAGCAGCACATCGGGCAGCTGGATCAGATCGCTCGAGGTGGAGAGCACCATGGTGCTGGTGCCGGAGCGGCCGAAGACCACGAGCAGCAGGATGCCGAGCACCGTGAAGACGCCGAGGACGATCGGCACCTTCCAACTCTTGATCACGGTGGTGCCGGGGCCCTCATCGGGTTCGACGGGCTGGGTGGGCTGATTCACTGGAGCGATGGTGCTCATTTCGCCGCCACCTCCTGGGTCACGTTGGGGACGGGTCTGCGGCGGGGCGCGCCGGGTGCCGGCAGGCGGAAGATGGCGCGCACCAGCGGAGGTGCCGCGATGAACAGCACGATGAGCGACTGCACAACGAGCACGATGTCGATGGGCACACCCTCTGCGGCCTGCATCGAGAAGCTGCCGGCCTTGAACGCGCCGAACAGGATGCCGGCGGCGAACACGCCCCACGGCTTGGACCGGCCCAGCAGCGCAACGGTGATGGCGTCGAAGCCGATGCCGGAGTCGATGCCGGCGCCGAAGCCGCTGGTGGTGGTGCCGAGCACCTGGTTGATGCCGGCCAGGCCGACGAGCCCGCCGGAGAGCAGCATCGCGTAGACGTACATGCGCTGCACGCTGATGCCGGCGACCCTGGCCGCGTTGGGGTTCTCACCCACGGCGCGGAACTTGAAGCCCAGGTTGGAGCGGCTGAGCAGCCACCAGGTGAACACCGTCGCGGCGATCACGAGGATGAAACCGAAGTGCACGCCGTAGTTGGGGCCGAGCAGGTCGAAGAAGACCGCGGTCTCCTTCGACGCCGGGCTCTTCGGGTTGTTCGAGCCGGGGGTCTTGAGGAACCCGTCCCGCAGCAGGTAGCTGACCAGGTAGAACGCGACGTAGTTGAGCATGATCGTGGTGATCACCTCGTGCGCGCCGGTGCGGGCCTTGAGCAGGCCGACCAGCCCGCCCCAGAGAGCGCCGCCGAGCACGCCGGCCACGAGGGCGGCGATCATGTGGATGCCGCTGGGCAGGTCGAGTGCGAACGCGACCCAACCGCCGAGCGTCGCGGCGATGAGCATCTGGCCGCGGCCGCCGATGTTGAACAGGCCCACCCGGAATCCGAGCGCGACGCCGAGACCGGCGGCGATCAGCGGGGTGGCGTAACCGAGGGTCTCGGTGAACGGCTTGATGCCGTCGGCGAACCCTGGGCGGCGGAAGTTGTAGACCGACCCCTGGAACAGGGCGGAGTACGCCCCGGAGACGGCGTCCCAGACGGCGTTGAGCATGTCACCCGGGCGGGAGAAGAAGTACCCGGCGGTCTGCTGCACGTTCTCGTTCGTGAACGCAATCATGACGGCGCCCACGAGCAGGGCGAGCACGACGGCGAGCACGGAGATGATCGCGTTGCCGGTGGTGATCTCCCGGAAGACGTTGTGCCACCTGGACGGTTCGGTGGGCTCCGGCGCCGACGCGGGGGTCGTGGCTGGCTGCTGAGCGGCGCTCATGCTGCGGCTCCTTCTGCGGGCGTTTCGCCCGCCATCATGAGACCCAGGACGGATCGGGGGGTGTCGCCGGGAACGATGCCGATGATGCGACCGCGGTACATCACCATGATGCGGTCGGCGAGGGCGGCGACCTCGTCGAGTTCGGTGGAGATCACGATGACCGGCGTGCCGGCATCCCGCGTCGCCACGATGCGTTCGTGCACGAACTCGATCGAGCCGACGTCGAGGCCGCGGGTGGGCTGGGCGGCGACGAACAGGCGCAGGTCGCGGCTGAGCTCGCGGGCGAGCACGACCTTCTGCTGGTTGCCACCGGAGAGCCGGCCGACCGGGGTGTCGATGCCCTGGGATCGCACGTCGAATTCCTTCACCTTGGTGCGGGCGAAGTCGGCGAGGAAGCTCAGCTGCAGGTTGAACCGCTTGACGAACGGCAGCTTGTTGGACCGGTCGAGCATGAGGTTCTCGGCGATGGTGAACCCGCCGACGAGACCGTCTCTGGTGCGGTCCTCCGGTACGAAGCCGACGCCGGCGTCGAGCACCTGGCGCACAGAGTGGCCGCGCAGGGAGTGCCCGTCGAGGGTGATCTCGCCGAGCACGCGGGGCTGCAGGCCCATCAGCGCCTCGGTCAGTTCGGTCTGCCCGTTGCCCTGCACCCCGGCGATGGCGAGGATCTCACCGACCTTCACGTCGAAGCTGACGTCGTTGACGAGGATCTGGCCGAGCGGGTCGATCACGGTGAGGTTGGTCACGACCAGTGCGGGGGCGCCGGGGGTTGCCGGGGCCTTGTCGACGGTGAGGTCGACGGCTCTGCCCACCATGAGGGTGGCGAGCTCTTCGTTGCTGGCCGTCGGCGAGGCGGTGCCGACGACCTTGCCCAGACGGATGACGGTGATGCGGTCGGCGACCTCGCGCACCTCCCGCAGCTTGTGGGTGATGAAGACGATGGAGGTGCCCGCGGCCTTGAGCTGGCGCATGATGTTCATCAGCTCGTCAGTTTCCTGCGGGGTGAGCACGGCGGTGGGCTCGTCGAAGACCAGCACCTTGGCGTCTCGGGAGAGCGCCTTGATGATCTCCACCCGCTGCTGCACACCAACGGGCAGGTTCTCCACCAGGGCGTCGGGGTCGACGTCGAAGCCGAACCGGTCGGAGATCTCGCGCACCCGTTTGCGGGCGGCCGCGAGGTCGAGGCGCCCACCGAAGGCGGTCTGCTCGTGGCCGAGCATCACGTTCTCGGCGACGGTGAAGACCGGGATGAGCATGAAGTGCTGGTGCACCATGCCGATGCCGGCGCCCATGGCGTCGCCGGGCCCGGAGAAGTGCTGAGGCACACCGTCGAGCAGGATCTCGCCCTCCTCGGCCCGGTACAGGCCGTAGAGCACGTTCATCAACGTTGACTTACCGGCCCCGTTCTCGCCGAGCAGGGCATGGATTTCGCCCTCCTCGATGGTGAGGTTGATGTCGTCATTGGCAACAAGGGCACCGAATCTCTTCGTAATGCCGCGAAGTTCGAGCTTCATAGTCTTCGATTCTATTGAGGTGCTGCCCGGCCGGGTTCTCGCGGAGGGTGCGGCGCACAACGGAACGGGGAGGTCAACGTAACGCTGACCTCCCCGTTGAACTGCTGTGGTGCGTGTGGCGCGAGCGCCAGGTGACTACTTCGGCGTTGCGTCGCTGGTCACGACGATGTCGCCGCTGATGATCTGCGCCTTGAGGTCGTCGACCTCGGTGACGAGAGCCGGGTCAACCTTGGACTCCCAGTCGTGCAGCGGGGCCAGGCCGACGCCCTCGTTCTCCAGCGTGCCGACGTACGGGTCGGCGGAGAAGTCTCCGCCGGCTGCGTCGGTGACGATGGTGTCGGTCGCGTCAGTCATCGACTTCATGACCGAGGTGAGGTAGAGCGAAGCGAACTCGGGGGTGGTCTCGAACAGGTCGCTGTCGACACCGACGATGGCGACGTCCTTGCCGGACTCGGTGATGGCCTGCGCGGTGCCCTGGAACAGCGGGCCGGCGACCGGGAGGATGATGTCCGCACCGGCGTCGATGAGGCCCTGGCTCAGGGTCTTGCCTGCGCTGATGTCATCGAAGCCACCGGCGAACAGACCGGCCTGCGAGGCCTTGTCCCAGCCGGTGAGCTTGACGTCGGTGCCCTTTTCGGTGTTGTAGTACGCGATGCCGTCGGCGAAGCCGTCCATGAAGATGGTGACGGACGGGTACTGCATGCCACCGAAGGTGCCGACGGTGCCGGTCTTGGTGGTGCCTGCAGCGAGGTAGCCGGCCAGGAAGGCAGCCTGCGCGGTGTCGTAGAGGACCGGCTTGACATTGTCGAGCGTCAGCGGGCTGAAGTCGTCGTTGGAGAGCGCGGAGTCGATGATCGCGAACTCGGTGTCCGGGTTGGCCTGCGCGGCGTCGCGGGTGGCGTTGGCGAGGGCGAAGCCGACGGTGAGGATGAAGTCGCAGCCCTGGTCGACCATGCTGGTCACGTTGCCCGCGTACTGGTCCTCTGAGGTGGACTCGGCCTGCTTGAATTCAACACCGAGCTCGTCAGCGGCCTGGGACATGCCGTCGAAGCTGGACTGGTTGAAGGACTTGTCGTCGAAGCCGCCGAAGTCGGAGACGATGCAGGGAAGGAAGTCCACTGCCGCAGCGTCGCTCGAGCCTTCGTCGGTGGGGGCCGGCGCACACGCCGCGAGCAGAGCGAGAACGCCGAGAGAGGCAAGGCCGCCGAGCGTTGCCTTGCGGGTCGTGATTGTCAAGATTGACCTCCAGATGAGGCCCGGCGTGGGATCGCGCGGGCTGCTATATGGCTTACACGTTACCCAGAACAACCCTGCTCAGATGAGCAAACCGACACTGTAGCCAAAAGGTTATCAAGCCGCGACATTCCGGAAATCCGAACGACACAAATAGTCATCTACCGGGGCTATTCCTGAGAAAGTCTCGCGCGGCGCCCCGGCCGGCCGCCGACCGGCCGGTTAGAGGACGTCGGAGCTGCCGGAGAGCCGGAGGGCGTCGACGACGGCCTTGACCTTCTGCGCGTTCGCGCTGGTGGTGACCAGGAGGGCATCGGGGGTGTCGACCACGACGATGTCGTCGACACCGATCAGGGCGATCATGCGCTTGGTGTGGCTGACCACGATGCCGCTCGACGAGTCGGCGAGCACGCGGGCGCCCTCACCGAGGATCGCCAGGTCGCGCTTGCGGCCGTTGGCGTGGATCTTGGCGATCGACGCGAAGTCGCCCACGTCATCCCAGTCGAACTGGCCGGGGATCACGGCCAGCTTGCCCTGAGCCGCCGCGGGTTCGGCGACGGAGTAGTCGATGGCGATCTTCTTCAGCTTGGGCCAGACCTGGTCGACGACGGCGCCGCGGCGCGGGGTGTCCCAGGCCTCGGCCAGTTCGAGCAGACCTGCGAGCAGTTCGGGCTCCGACGCGCCGATCTCCTCGAGCAGCCGGTCGGCACGGGCGATGAACATGCCGGCGTTCCACAGATACTGGCCACTGGAGAGGTACCGCTTGGCGGTGGCCGGGCTGGGCTTCTCCACGAAGGAGTTCACCGACTGGGCGCTCGGGGCGCCGGGGATGTTCAGGGCCGCGCCGGTCTTGATGTAGCCGAAGCCGATCGCCGGTTCGGTGGGCTGGATGCCGATGGTGACGATGAGGCCGGTGTCGGCGGCAGCGATAGCCTCGACGATGGCCTGCCGGAAGGCCGCCGGGCCCTTGATGACGTGGTCGGCGGCGAACGAACCGATGATCACGCCGGGCTCGCGGCGCTCCAAGATCGCCGCGGCAAGGCCGATCGCGGCGGAGGAGTCCCGAGGTTCGCTCTCCAACACCACGTTGAGGTCGGCCAGTTCCGGCAGCTGTTCTTCGACGGCGGCGCGGTGCGCCCGGCCGGTGACGACCATGATGCGCTGGTCGCCGCTCAACGGCGCGAGGCGGTCCCAGGTGGCGCGCAGCAGGGTCTGGCCGCTGCCGGTGAGGTCGTGCAGGAACTTCGGGGCGTCGGCGCGCGACAGCGGCCAGAGCCTGGAGCCGATCCCGCCGGCGGGGATCACACTGTAGAAGCGGTCGAGGGCATCGCTGGAGTGAGACATTGCGCCAGACTACCGCTCGCGTGACCCTGTTCACCGTGGGTTCACCCGGTGGACGCACCCGCTGCCTACTCTGTGGGCATGAGGGTCGCCGTCGTCAGCGAAAGCTTCCTCCCCACTATCAGCGGGGTCACCACGAGTGTCTGCAAGGTACTCGACGAGCTGCGCCGCCGCGGGCACGAGGCGATGGTGATAGCCCCGTCGGGCGCCCCGGCCAGCTACGCCGGATTTCCGGTGCACACCGTGCCCGCCGTCTCCTACCGGCAGTTCCCGGTTGGGCTGCCGAACCCCCGGGTGCTCACCCTGCTCGCCGACTTCCAGCCGGATGTGCTGCACGCCGCGTCTCCGTTCCTGCTGGGCGCGCAGGGCATCGCCGCCGCCCGGCGCCTGGGCGTGCCGAGCGTGGCCGTGTTCCAGACGGATGTGGCCGGCTACGCGCACCGCAACCACCTCGGCCAGGCGACCCGGCTGGCCTGGCGGTTCGTCAAGTGGGTGCACGACGGCGCCGACCTCACCCTGGTGCCCTCCGCCGCGTCGATGCGGGATCTCCGCCGCATCGGGGTGCAGCGGCTGGACCGGTGGACCAGGGGCGTGGACCTGGACGGCTATCACCCGAACCACCGGCGGGACCCCGCGGCCCTGGCGCTGCGCGAGCGGCTCGCCCCGAACGGCGAGGTCGTGATCGGCTACGTGGGCCGGATCGCTCCGGAGAAGCAGGTGGAACGATTCCGGGCCCTGCGCGGGGTGCCCGGCATCAGCATCGCCCTGGTCGGCGACGGGCCGTCCACTCCCCTGGTGGCCCGCGCGCTGGCCGGACTGCCGGTGACCTGGCTGGGCCGCCTCGCCGGCCAGGAGCTCGCCCACGCCTACGCCGCGTTCGACGTGTTCCTGCACGCCGGCACCGAGGAGACCTTCGGGCAGACGCTGCAGGAGGCGCATGCCGCCGGCCTGCCCGTCGTCGCCCCACGGGCCGGCGGCCCGATCGACCTCGTCGAGCACGGCGTGGACGGGTTCTTGTTCGAACCCGACGTCGACCACGACCTGCGCCGGCACGTGGCCGCGCTCGTCGCCGACGCCTCGCTGCGGCACCGGATGGGCGAGGCCGGCCGGCGTGCCGTGCTCGGCCGCAGCTGGGAGAGCGTCTGCAGCACCCTGTTCGACTACTACCAGCTGGTCGTCGACGAGGGACTCTCCCACCGCGCCGAGACCCTGGTGCCGCTCGCGCAACGCCGATAGCCGTGCCGGCGACCGCGCATCCGCCCCTCGAATCTTTCGGGCCTTAAGCCTCTGGCAGCCTCGCCGGCCCGAGCCGGTTAGGCAGTCCTAACCAGACTTATCTCGTCATCGAGACATAGAATAGACGCACGTGTTTGTTCAACGATGACACCTCGTTCAGCAGGGGTCACGACTCAGCCAGGGAGGGTTGGTCATGCCAAAATCGGCAGGGACCCTGACAGCTCAGCGGAGGACGACGTCACGTCGCCCGGCCGGAACGCTCTACCGCGGCCGCGAGGGCATGTGGTCCTGGGTGTTGCACCGGATCACCGGGGTCGCGATCTTCTTCTTCCTCCTCGTGCACATCCTCGACACCGCCCTCGTGCGGGTCAGTCCAGAGGCGTACAACGCGGTGATCAGCCAGTACCAGACGCCCATCATGGGCCTGGGCGAACTGGCCCTCGTCGCCGCGATCGTGTTCCACGCCTTCAACGGCCTGCGGATCATCGCGATCGACTTCTGGAACGCGAAGTACCAGCGGGTGCTGTTCTACGTGGTGATCGGCCTCTGGGTGGTCACCATGCTCGGCTTCGCGCCCCGCCACCTGATCAACGTGTTCAGCCACTAGGAGGGCAGGATCATGACCTCGACACTCGCCGCCCCCCGCAGCCCGTACGCCCGCGCCCCGCGCAAACGCGGCGTGAACTGGGAGAAGTGGGGCTGGATCTACATGCGCGTCTCCGGCATCGTGCTGGTGGTGCTGATCTTCGGCCACCTGTTCGTGAACCTGATGGTGGGCGAGGGCGTCAGCGCCCTCAACTTCGCCTTCGTCGCCGGCAAGCTCTCCAACCCGTTCTGGCAGTGGTGGGACGTGGCGATGCTCTGGCTCGCACTCATCCACGGCGGCAACGGCATGCGCACCCTCGTGAACGACTACGCCACGACACGCGTCGGCCGCGGCATCCTCAAATCGGCGATCCTCGCCGCGGTGGTCATCCTGATCGTGCTCGGCACGCTCGTGGTGTTCACCTTCGACGCCTGCCCGGCCGGCCAGCCTGCCGACCTTCTGCCCACTTTCTGCCAGGCCCTTTAGGCCCTCGAGGAGCTGCAAAAACTTTCATGACGGATGCACCTGTGACCAACCCCGTTGAATCCACCATCGTCGACGGGGTGCACTACCACCAGTTCGACATCGTCATCATCGGGGCGGGAGGAGCGGGCATGCGGGCCGCCATCGAGGCCGGACCGAACGCATCCACCGCCGTGATCTCGAAGCTCTACCCCACCCGCTCGCACACCGGCGCGGCGCAGGGCGGCATGGCCGCCGCCCTGGCGAACGTGGAGGAAGACAACTGGGAGTGGCACACCTTCGACACCGTCAAGGGCGGCGACTACCTCGTCGACCAGGACGCCGCGGAGATCCTCGCCAAGGAAGCCATCGACGCCGTCATCGACCTCGAGAACATGGGCCTGCCGTTCAACCGCACCCCCGAGGGCAAGATCGACCAGCGCCGCTTCGGCGGCCACACCCGCGACCACGGCAAGAGCCCGGTGCGCCGCGCCTGCTACGCCGCCGACCGCACCGGCCACATGATCCTGCAGACGCTGTACCAGAACTGCGTCAAGCGCGGCATCAACTTCTTCAACGAGTTCTACGTGCTCGACCTGATCATGACCAACGTCGACGGTGTCGACCAGCCCTCCGGTGTGGTCGCCTACGACCTCGCGAGCGGCGAGCTGCACGTCTTCTCCGGCAAGGCGTTCATCTTCGCCACCGGCGGCTTCGGCAAGATCTACAAGACCACCTCCAACGCGCACACCCTCACCGGCGACGGCGTGGGCATCATCTGGCGGAAGGGCCTGCCGCTGGAGGACATGGAGTTCTTCCAGTTCCACCCGACCGGCCTGGCCGGCCTGGGCATCCTGCTCACCGAGGGCGCCCGCGGTGAGGGCGCCATCCTGCGAAACGCCAGCGGCGAGCGGTTCATGGAGCGCTACGCGCCCACCATCAAGGACCTCGCCCCGCGTGACATCGTGGCCCGCTGCATGGTCAAGGAGGTCGCGGAAGGCCGCGGCGCCGGCCCCAACAAGGACTACGTCTACCTGGACTGCACCCACCTGGGCGCAGAGGTGCTCGAGACCAAGCTGCCCGACATCACCGAGTTCGCCCGCACCTACCTCGGCGTCGACCCGGTCACCGAGCCCGTGCCCGTGATGCCCACCGCGCACTACGCGATGGGCGGCATCCCCACCAACGTCAAGGCGGAGGTGCTGCGCGACAACACCACCGTCGTTCCCGGACTCTACGCCGCCGGCGAATGCGCCTGCGTGTCGGTGCACGGCTCCAACCGGCTCGGCACCAACTCGCTGCTGGACATCAACGTGTTCGGCAAGCGCGCCGGCAACAACGCCGTGGAGTACGTCAAGACCGCGGAGTTCGTGCCGCTGCCCGAGGACCCGGCCAAGTTCGTGCGGGAGCTGCTCGCCACCATCCGCACCTCGACCGGCACCGAGCGCATCGCGGTGCTCCGCCGTGAACTGCAGGAGGTCATGGACGCCAAGGCCCAGGTCTTCCGCACCGACGAGTCCCTCTCCGAGGTCACCGAGACCATCCACCTGCTGCGCGAGCGCTACAAGAACATCGGCGTGCAGGACAAGGGCCGCCGGTTCAACACCGACCTGCTCGAGGCCGTCGAACTGGGCTTCCTGCTCGACCTGGCCGAGGTGGTGGTGTTCTCCGCCCGCAACCGCAAGGAGAGCCGCGGCGGCCACATGCGCGACGACTACCCGCTGCGCGACGACGTGAACTACCTGCAGCACACCATGGCGTACCTGTCGGGCGACGCCCTGTCGGCGGATGCCGCCGACCACATTTCGCTCGACTGGAAGCCCGTGACCATTACGCGTTACCAGCCGATGGAGAGGAAGTACTAGTGAGCACCCCCACCCTCGAGAAGCCTCCGGCGGTTCCCGAAGAGATCCAGTCGTTCACGGTCACCCTGTCGGTGCGCCGGTTCAACCCGGAGACCGACGAAGACCCGCACTGGGAGAACTACGACGTCGAAATGTACGCGACGGACCGCATCCTGGACGCCCTGCACAAGATCAAGTGGGAACAGGACGGCTCGTTGAGCTTCCGCCGCTCCTGCGCGCACGGCATCTGCGGCTCGGACGCTATGCGCATCAACGGGCGCAATCGGTTGGCCTGCAAGACCCTGATCAAGGATCTCGACATCACCAAGCCGGTGACGGTGGAGGCCATCAAGGGCCTCCCGCTGGAGAAGGACCTGATCGTGGACATGGAGCCGTTCTTCGCGTCCTTCCGCGAGGTGCAGCCGTTCCTGATGGCGCAGAACACGCCCAAGGACGGCAAGGAGCGCATCCAGACCGTCGCCCAGCGCGAACGCTTCGACGACACCACCAAGTGCATCCTCTGCGCCGCGTGCACGTCGAGCTGCCCGGTCTTCTGGACCGACGGCCAGTACTTCGGCCCGGCCGCGATCGTGAACGCACACCGGTTCATCTTCGACTCCCGCGACGAGAACGCCGCCGTGCGCCTGGACATCCTCAACGACAAGGAAGGCGTCTGGCGTTGCCGCACGACCTTCAACTGCACCGAAGCCTGCCCGCGCGGGATCCAGGTGACGCAGGCCATCGCCGAGGTCAAGCAGGCCATCATGCGCGGTAAGCCCTAAAAGTCCTTACGGATTTCTCACGAACGGCGGCCTCTGGCCGCCGTTTGTGGTTAACGCCCGGTTGGGGCACACCCTCTGGCTAGGCTGGAGCGATGAAGATCGGCGACCTCATCAAGCGCGTCATGGCCTCACGGCCTGCGCGGGTGTACACCCACTTCGGCCAGAGCCGCGGACCGATTCTGGCCGCCGGCATGGCCTACCAGGCGATCTTCGCGATCTTTGCCGCTCTCTGGCTGGTGTTCTCGGTTGCCGGATTGTGGCTGGCCGCGAACCCGCAATTGCTCGATCAGTTGTTCGTGATCATCAACCAGTCGATACCCGGCCTGATCGGTGACGGTGGCATCGACCCGAAGGATCTGGCCAGTACCGGCGCACTCACCTGGAGCGGCGCTCTCGCCCTGGTCGGTCTGCTCGCCACTACCCTGGGCTGGCTGAACACCACCTCGCAGGCCGTGCGCGGCATCTTCGGCATGGGCCAGGAGACCACGTTCTTCGTTCTTGTGAAGCTGCGCGAGCTCGGCCTCGGCCTTCTGTTCGGTCTGGCTCTCGTGGTCTCCGCCGTCATCTCGATCGTGAGCACCGAACTGCTGCGCTGGTTTCTGGGCCTGTTCGGACAGGGCGCCGACTCGTTCTGGTTCGTCGCGTCTAGCCAGACCGTCGCCCTGCTGATCGTGCTCCTCATCGACACCATCACCCTCGCCGCCCTGTTCCGGGTGCTCTCGCACGTGCGCATCCCCTGGCGGAACCTGCTGGTGGGCTCGCTGCTCGGTGCGATCGCGCTGGGCGTGCTCAAGGTACTCGGCGCTGCCCTCCTCGGCGGCGCGGCCAAGAACCCGCTCCTGGCCGGCTTCGCGGTGATCATCGGTCTGTTGATCTGGTTCAACCTCACCTCCACCGTCACCCTGATCTCCGCCTCCTGGATCGCGGTCGGCATGCAAGACGCCGGCATCCCGCCGTCGAGCCTGAGCGCAGACGAGACGAAGAAGATCGAAGAGGAGAAGGAGGCCGACGCGCTGCGCCTGGCCGCCACCGTGGAACTGCGGCAAGCGCGGCTGGCCCGGGAGAGCGCATCCTGGTTGCAACGGCCCGGCAGCAACCGGCGGTTGCGCCGCGCCCAGCAGCGCGCCGAGAAGTACGGCGTGACGGAGCCGGCCGAGCGGTAGCCCCGGCCGGTGTCGGTGGCACTCGGTAGAATCGGCGCATGCCGTCTTCTCCCGCATCAGAGTCCATTCAGCCCCTGCGCATCGCCAGCATCAACACCAACGGCATCCGCGCCGCATTCCGGAAGGGCATGGGCGACTGGCTCGCCACCCGGGACGTCGACATTCTCGCGATCCAGGAGGTGCGCGCCTCGACCGAAGACATCGAGGGTCTGCTCGGCCCGGACTGGAACATCCTGCACGACCCGGCCACGGCCAAGGGGCGCGCCGGCGTGGCCATCGCCAGCCGCAAGAGCGCGTCGATCCACCGGGTCGAACTGGGCCACCCCGACTTCGACAGCGCCGGCCGCTGGCTCGAGGCCGACTACGAGGTGAACGGCAAGATCGTCACCGTGGTGAGCACCTACGTGCACTCCGGCGAGGTGGACACCCCCAAGCAGGTCGAGAAGTTCACCTTCCTCGACTCCATGCTCGTCCGGCTGCCCGAACTGGCCGCGCACAGCGACCGGGTCGTGGTGCTCGGCGACCTCAACGTGGGTCACCGCAAGCTCGACATCAAGAACTGGAAGGGCAACGTCAAGCGGGCCGGCTTCCTGCCGGAAG
Source organism: Cryobacterium sp. SO2 (assembly GCF_026151165.2). Taxonomy (NCBI): domain Bacteria; kingdom Bacillati; phylum Actinomycetota; class Actinomycetes; order Micrococcales; family Microbacteriaceae; genus Cryobacterium; species Cryobacterium sp. SO2. Next base: position 745,106 of record NZ_CP117849.1, on the reverse strand, counting down.
AACGCGCCTACTTCGACAAGATCCTCGGCGCCGAGGACGAGGCCGACTACAACAACGGCGCGGGCCTGGGCTGGGTGGACGTGGGCCGCAAGGCCGCCGGCGAGATGGACGGACCGTTCACCTGGTGGTCGTGGCGCGGCCAGGCGTTCGACAACGACACCGGCTGGCGCATCGACTACCAGCTCGCGACGCCCGCACTGGCGGCATCCGTCGTCAACTACACGGTCGACCGGGCGGATGCCTACGACCAGCGCTGGTCCGACCACGCCCCCGTGGTCGTCGACTACAACATCTAGTTCTTCTTCTCGCCGCACCGCGGCCCACCGTTTGACGAAAGACACCCCATCATGACCAAGACCCGCCTCTACTCCGGCATGCAGCCCTCCGCCGACTCGTTGCAGATCGGCAACTACATCGGTGCGCTGCTGAACTGGAAGAAGCTGCAGCAGACCCACGACGCGTTCTTCTCGATCGTGGACCTGCACGCCATCACCGTGGCGCAGGACCCGGCGAAGCTGCGGGAGAACACCCGCGCCACCGCCGCGCAGTACATCGCCGCCGGCATCGACCCGGCCGAGTCGACCCTGTACGTGCAGTCGCACGTGGCCGCGCACGCACAGCTGGCCTGGGCGCTGAACACCCTCACCGGGTTCGGCGAGGCCAGCCGGATGACGCAGTTCAAGGACAAGTCGCAGAAGCAGGGTGCCGACGCCACCACGGTGGGCCTGTTCGCCTACCCGGTGCTGATGGCCGCCGACATCCTGCTCTTCCAGACCGAGATCGTGCCGGTGGGCGAAGACCAGCGCCAGCACGTGGAGCTCACCCGCGACCTGGCGGCCCGGTTCAACTCCCGGTTCGGCGACACCTTCACGGTGCCGGAGGCCTCGATCATCCGCGACACCGCCAAGATCTACGACCTGCAGAACCCGACCTCGAAGATGTCGAAGTCGGCCGAGTCGCACGCCGGTGTGATCTGGATGCTCGACGAGCCGTCGGTGACGGCCAAGAAGATCATGCGCGCCGTGACCGACGCCGAGGGCGGTGTGGTCTTCGACCGGGAGAACAAGCCCGGCGTGGCCAACCTGCTCACGATCTACTCCGTGATGGCGGAGCGTTCGATCGAGTCGCTCGAGAACGAGTACGCCGGCAAGGGCTACGGCGACTTCAAGAAGGGCCTGGCCGAGGTGGTCACCGAGACCTTTGGCGCGATCCGGGGGCGCACCCTCGAGCTCCTCGACGACCCGGCCGAACTGGACCGGATCCTGGCCGGCAACGCCGACCGGGCCGCCGCAGTGGCCGACGTCACCCTGGCGACCGCTTTCGAGCGCATGGGCTTCCTGGCTCGCCGCTAAGGGCCTGACGGTGGCGGAACGCGCGGATGTGCCGGTGTGGTCTCACCGAGCGCCTCTCCGCGCGCCTGTGGCCGCTGAGGCTGGTGTGACGGGTGTGACGACTGCGACGAGCCCGGCACTGGTGTTGTTCGACCTGGACGACACCCTGTTCGCTCACCGTGAGGCCGTCGCCGCCGGCATCCTCGGGCACGTGGCCGCGCAGGGCGGCCGCGGCGCCGCCGCCGATCCGCACGCCGTCGTAGAGCTGTGGAACGCCCTCGAGGAGCAGCACTATCACGCCTACCTGGCCGGCAATCTGGACTTCGCCGGGCAGCGCAGCGCGCGCGCCCGGGACTTCGCCGCCGCACACGGGGTGCAGCTCACCGAGGACGAGGCCAGCGCCTGGTTCAGCGACTATTTCGTGCACTACCGGGCGCACTGGCGGTTGCACGAGGACGCGCTGCCGTGCCTCGACGAACTGGCGCGGCGCATCCCCGGGGTGCGGTTCGGGCTGATCACCAACGGGGAGCTCGCCTACCAGAGTGTGAAACTCGCCGACACGGGGCTGGACGCCCAGGTGGAGCACGTGATCACCTCGGCCGAGTTCGGCCTGAGCAAACCGCGGCCGGAGATCTTCCGGCACGCCTGCGCCCTGTTCGGCGCCGACCCGCAGCTCTCCGTGTACGTGGGCGACCGGCTGCGCACCGACGCCATCGGCGCGGCCGCCGCGGGGCTGACCGGGGTGTGGCTGGACCGGGTCGGGTCGGCCGGCCCTCCCCCGCCGGAAGCCGACCTGGTCGAGGCCCGCGCGCTGGGCCTCATCCGGCTCACCACCCTGGCCGCCCTGCCGGCCGTCCTCGCGCCGCAGTAGCCGCGCAGCGCGTTGCGCGGGGGTTGCGCCGCTTCGCGGGTGGCGCGCCACACGCGCAACGGCGCCGCACCCGCGCAGCTCACAAGAGCGACGGATGCGGCGCCGAAAGTGGTGTCCGCGGAAGGCCTATGGGGCCGTGGGACTACAGGACGTCTTCGTCGACCCAGTCGAGGGTCTTGGTGACGGCCTTCTTCCAGTTGCGCAGCAGGCGGGCGCGCTCGGCGTCCTCCATGTCGGGCTCCCAACGGGCGTCTTCCTGCCAGTTGGCGCGCAGCTCGCCCAGGCCGCTCCAGAAGCCCACGGCCAGGCCGGCCGCGTAGGCGGCGCCCAGCGCGGTGGTCTCGGCGACGACCGGGCGCACCACGGGCACGCCGAGGATGTCGGCCTGGAATTGCAGCAGCAGGTTGTTGCCGGTGGCGCCGCCGTCGACCTTGAGCTCGGTCAGCGGCACGCCGGAGTCGGCGTTGACCGCGTCGATGACCTCGCGGGTCTGGAACGCGATGGCCTCCAGCGCCGCGCGGGCGATGTGGCCCTTGTTGACGAACCGGGTGAGGCCCACGAGCGCTCCGCGGGCATCCGAACGCCAGTACGGCGCGAACAGGCCGCTGAACGCCGGCACGAAGTAGGCGCCGCCGTTGTCGTCGACCGTGGCGGCGAGTGTCTCGATCTCGCTCGCCGAGTTGATCAGGCCGAGGTTGTCGCGCAGCCACTGGATCAGCGACCCGGTGACGGCGATGGATCCCTCGAGCGCGTAGTGCGGTTCGGCATCGCCGAGCTTGTAGCCGAGCGTGGTGAGCAGCCCGTTCTTGGAGTGGATGATCTCGGTGCCGGTGTTGAAGATCAGGAAGTTACCGGTGCCGTAGGTGTTCTTGGCCTCGCCCTGGTCGAACGCGGCCTGGCCGAACGTGGCGGCCTGCTGGTCGCCGAGGATGCCGGCGATCGGCACCTCACGCAGCAGGCTGTGCTCGTTGACGGTGCCGTAGACCTCGCTGGAGGAGCGGATCTCGGGCATCATCGAGCGCGGCACGCCGAAGATCCCGAGGATCTCATCGTCCCACTCGAGGGTTTCCAGGTTCATGAACAGGGTGCGGCTGGCGTTGGTGACGTCGGTGGCGTGCACGCCGCCTTCCAGGCCGCCGGTGAGGTTCCAGAGCACCCAGGAGTCCGTGGTGCCGAACATCAGGTCGCCGGCGTCGGCCTTCTCGCGGGCGCCGTCCACGTTCTCCAGGATCCAGGCGATCTTGGTGCCGGAGAAGTAGGTGGCCAGCGGCAGGCCGACGGTGGCCTTGAACCTGTCGCCGCCGCCATCCGCTGCGAGACGGTCGACGATCGGCTGGGTGCGGGTGTCCTGCCAGACGATGGCGTTGTAGATCGGCAGCCCGGTGGTGCGGTCCCAGACCACGGCGGTCTCGCGCTGGTTGGTGATGCCGACCGCCTCGATGTCGTGCCGGGTGAGGTTCGCCTTGGACAGCGCCTGGCCGATGACCTGGCGGGTGTTGCCCCAGATCTCCATCGGGTCGTGCTCGACCCAGCCCGCGCGGGGGAAGATCTGCTCGTGCTCGAGCTGACCGGTGGAGATGATCGAACCGGCGTGGTCGAAGATGATCGCGCGGGTGCTGGTGGTGCCCTGGTCGATGGCGAAAATGTATTTGTCACTCATGTCGGAACTCCTGTGTTGGGACGTGTTTGCTGAAACGGCTAAAGCGGGTGAGACGGATGGGGCGGATGGTTCGGGTGAGGCGAATGGATCAGGTGAGGATGGGCAGCAGCACCAGGGAGGCCCAGCCGGCGAGCACACCGCCGATAACCGGGCCGGCGACGGGCACCCAGGAATAGGCCCAGTCGGAGCCCCGCTTACCCTTGATGGGCAGCAGGGCGTGGGCGATGCGGGGGCCGAGGTCACGGGCCGGGTTGATGGCGTAGCCGGTGGGGCCACCGAGCGACGTGCCGATCACGATCACCAGCAGCGCAACGGGCAGCGCGCCGAGTGCCGCGAGGCCGCCGCCCTCACCCTGACGACCGCCACCGAAGGCGATGACCACGAACACCAGCACGAAGGTGCCGATGATCTCGGTGACCAGGTTCCAGCCGTACGAGCGGATGGCCGGACCGGTGGAGAACACGCCGAGCTTGTTGGCCGGATCCGGTTCCTGGTCGAAATGCTGCTTGTACGCCAGCCACACCACAACGGCGCCGAGGATGGCGCCGATCATCTGGGCGAGGATGTAAACCAGCACCGAGACGACGTTGACCGGCACGCCCGAGCCGAACTCGGTGGCGCCCGATGCCACGAGGCCGAGGGTCACCGCCGGGTTCAGGTGCGCACCGGAGTTGTACGAGACGATCACACCGGCGAAGACCGCGAGGCCCCAGCCGATCGTGACCATGAGGAACCCGGCGCCGAAGCCCTTGTTCTTCGTGAGGGCGACGTTGGCGACGACGCCACAGCCGAGGAGCACCAGGAGGGCTGTGCCCACCAGCTCCGAGAGGAATACAACACCGAGATTGTCCACATTGACCTTTCGTGTTTTTCGACGGACGCAGAAAGGCTCCACGCACGCCGTCGTGCAAGCAGTGAGGAGCGGAGAAGTCCTCCGCTCCCTCACATCGAAGAGCTAGAGCGGTTGCACCGCGTCGGCGCCGGCGAGGTCGACGCCGTGCACCTCCCGCAACTCGTGCGTCGCCTGGGCGACCTCGTCGGACCTGCGCGCGGCATCCCAGCCGAGCACGGGGGCGAGCACCCCGGCCAGCTCCTCGAGCAGCTCGGTGGTGAGCCCGCCGACGAAGGCGAGACTGGTGCGGCGCAGCAGCAGGTCGATCAGGTGGGTGACCGACTCCTCGCGGGCCAGGTACTCGATCTCCCGGCGGCTGTAGAGCGGGTTATGCGTCAGGGGCGCATCCGCCTGCTCGGTGAGGAAGTCGATGATGGCGCCGGCGCGGGTGCCGTACCGGGTGAGCAGCGCCTGGGCGCGCGGGCGGCCGACCTCGTCGCCGTGCGCGGCGAGCCAGACCGTGTGCGCGGCGGGCGTGGCCGGGAAGTCCTTGCCGCCGCCGATCGCGAGCCCCACCGTTGACACCGTGCGGGTCTGGCCGAGCAGGGCGAGGATGTCGCCGCTGAGGTGCTCGGCGAGAGCACGGAAGGTGGTCCACTTGCCGCCGACCAGGCTGAGCAGGGTGCCGGGCCGCGCGCCCAGCGGGGTGGACTCGATGCGGTAGTCGCGGGAGACGAAGCCGGGAGCCTCATCGTCGTGCCTGGGCAGCGGGCGCACGCCGGAGAACCTGAACACGATGTGCGAGCGGTTCACCTCGATGTCGGGGAAGACGTGCTTGACCAGGTCGAAGAAGTAGTCGATTTCGTCTTCGGTGGTGCGGATGGGCTGGCTCATGTCGTGCTCGAGGTCGGTGGTGCCCAGCAGCACGCGACCGGCGAGCGGGTAGATCAGCACGATGCGGCCGTCGTTGTTCTCGAAGAAGATTTCGCCGCCGCCGGTGGCCGCGAGCAGCTCGGGGTGGTCGAGCACGATGTGCGAGCCCTTGGTGCCGCCCATGTAGGTGCTGGCCTGGCCGAGCGCCGAGTTGGTCAGGTCGGTCCAGGGGCCGGAGGTGTTCACGACCACGTCGGCGGCGAAGCTGAACTCCTGCCCGGTGACGGTGTTGCGCAGGCGCACGCCGTCGGCATCCATGCCCACGGCTTCGATGTAGTTGGCGGCGCGGGCGTGCGGGCCGGTGTCCAGACCGTCGCGGAGCACGTCGAGCGCGAGGCGCTCCGGGTCGTGCATCGACGCGTCGTAGTAGGTGGCGGTGTACTTGAGGCCGGGGTTCAGCCGGGGCAGGCGCTGAAGCGACTTCTTACGACCGTGGAACTCGTGCTTGGGCACCGAGCCGCCATCGCGGGAGAAGGAGTCGTACAGCACCAGTCCCACCTTGATCAGCAGCGCGCCGCGCTCCTGCGCCTTGCCCTGCTTGTGGGTGAGGAAGCGCAGCGGGGCGGCGAGCACCCCGGATAGTGCGGAGAACATCGGCACGGTGGTCTTGAGCGGCTTCACGTAGTGCGGCGCGATCTTGAGCAGGCCGTTGCGCTCGGTGACCGATTCCTTGACGAGCCTGAACTCGCCGTTCTCCAGGTAGCGGATGCCGCCGTGGATCATGTGCGAGGACGCAGCGGAGGCGCCGGAGACGTAGTCGCCCCGGTCGATGAGGGTGACGTCGACGCCCTGCAGCGCCAGATCGCGGAACGTGGCGATGCCGTTGATGCCGGCGCCGATGATGAGCACCTTGGCCTGGGGGCGCTCGGCGAGCGCGGCGCGGGCGGTATCGGCGGGCGAGGAGACGGGGATGGACTGCACTGTTCACTACCTTTGTTCGTCATGCGACCGGGCTGGCGACCGGGTGAAGCTCGGCCGAAATCCGCCGAATGGCCCAGCCGGGTTTGCGCGGGGGCCATCCATATGGATTAATCAAGCTTGAGTAGATCAAACACATACGGTCAAGCCGAGTGAACAAACGTGCAAGGAGGGGCTGTGAGCCTCGTCGACGAGTCAGCGCAGTCCGATCGGGTGCGTGACGCCCTCACGGCCGCGCACCTCTACTACATGCAGGATCTGACGATGGATGCCATCGCCCACGAGCTGCATACCTCCCGTTCGTCGGTGTCCCGCCTGCTCAGTCACGCTCGCGCGACCGGTCTGGTCGACATCCAAATCCGCTCCCCACTGGACGCTCCGAGCCGCCTGGAGCTGCTCATCCAGGAGCGTTTCAAGATCACCGCGCACGTCGTTCCGGTGCCCGATCACGCCACGGATGTCGACAGATTGGAGCGGGTGGCTCTTTCCGTTGCACGGATTCTCGGCCAGTTCTTCGACTCGAACATGGTCATGGGCATCGCCTGGGGGTCCACGATGAACGCCATCAGCCGTCACGTCACCCCCAAGCAGACCCACGGGTCGCAGATCATCCAGCTCAACGGCGCCGGCAATATGCGCACCACCGGGCTCGGCTACGCGAGCGAAATCCTCGGCCGGTTCGGCTACGCGTTCGGTGCCCACGTGCACCAGTTCCCGGTGCCCGCGTTCTTCGACAGCCCCGCCACCAAGCAGGCGCTCTGGCGCGAACGCAGCGTGAGCCGGCTTCTCGAGATGCAGGCCAGGATGGACGTTGCCCTGTTCGGCCTGGGCTCGCCGTTCTCCGAGGTGCCCAGCCACGTGTACGCGGGCGGCTACCTCGAGGAGGCCGACTACGCCTCGCTCAGCCGTGCGGGGGTGGTGGGTGACGTGGCCACGATCTTCTACCGCGCCGACGGCTCCACCGACGGAATCCTGCTGAACGCCCGCGGCACCGGCCCCGATTTCGACGTGCTCCGGCAGACGCCCCGGCGTCTCTGCGTGGTCTCCGGAACGGCCAAGCTGCCCAGCCTGCGCGGGGCGTTGAAGGCCGATCTGATCACGGACTTGTTCGTGGACGAGAGCACCGCGCGAGCACTCGTCGCCACCGCCTGACGAATCCGAGAGGGCGTCACAATTCGTCGGGAATACCCGAGGGTGCCGTGCGTTGAGATATAACTGACTATAAGAAACGTGCTCCGGGGTCGGTGAGAATCCGAACCGGCGGTGAAAGTCCGCGAGCTGGATCCTGTTGTTTGGGCTCCGGTTGAGCTGGTGAAATTCCAGCACCGACGGTTAAAGTCCGGATGGGAGGCGCACGATTCGACGGTGTGTTTGTCGACCGTCGACGGCTTTCGCGAACGCGAAAACCCCCTCCCGGAGAGCGTCATAACGACGGGACAGGGAATGCACCAGCAGCACGAGCTCGAGGACGCGATGCGCCGAGCCCTGCAGTTGGCGGGCAACGGACCCGCCGAGGGCGTCAATCCCCGGGTCGGCTGCGTGATCCTCAGCCCGGCCGGCGACATTCTCGCCGAGGGCTGGCACCGTGGCGCCGGCACCTGCCACGCCGAGGTGGATGCCCTCGCCCACCTCGACGCAGACGCCGCCCGCGGCACCACCGCCGTGGTCACTCTGGAACCCTGCAACCACACCGGCCGCACCGGCCCGTGTGCGCTCGCCCTCATCGAGGCCGGCGTGGCCCACGTGGTCTACGCCGTCGCCGACCCCGGACCGCATTCCTCCGGCGGCGCCGACCGTCTCCGGGCCGCCGGCGTGGATGTTACCGGCGGTGTGCTCGCCGACGAGGCGCAGGCCTTCCTGGCCGATTGGCTGGTCTCGGCGCGCCTGGGCCGGCCGCACGTGACCGTGAAGTGGGCGTCGAGCCTCGACGGCCGCGCCGCCGCCGCCGACGGCTCCAGCCGCTGGATCACCGGGCCGGCCGCCCGTCAGGACGTGCACGAGCGCCGAGCGGCGGCCGACGCGATCCTGGTGGGAACCGGCACCGCCCTGGCCGACGACTCGGCACTCACCGCCCGCGCCGCCGACGGCACCCTGCTGGCCCGGCAGCCGCGGCCCGTGGTGGTGGGGCGGCGCCCGGTGCCGGCCGGCGCGGCCGTGCACCGGCATCCGCTCACCCCGTGGTTTCTGCCCGGGCACGACCTGACCGCGCTGCTGCACGAGCTGCACGGCCGCGGCATCCGCCGGGTCTTCGTGGAGGGCGGGCCCACCCTGGCCAGCGCCTTCGTGCGCGCCGGGCTGGTCGACGAGTACCTCGTCTACCTGGCCCCCACCCTGCTCGGCGGCGACCGGCTCGCCCTCGGCGACATCGGGGTGACCGGCATCACCGAGCAGCGCAGGCTGCGGATCGGGCAGTTGCTGCGCCTGGGTGACGACCTTCTGCTGGTCGCCCAGCCGGCCGGCGCCGAGGGCCCTGGCGCAGACCAGACCGACCACATCGACCAGACCACCCGGGCCATCCCGGCCGCCCTGAACCAGACGAACTGAGGACCAGCATGTTCACCGGAATCATTGAGGAGCTCGGCACCGTCGAGCGCATCGAGCACTCGGCGGATGCCGCCAGGCTCACCATCCGCGGCCCGCTCGTGGTCGACGGCGCGGGCCACGGCGACTCCATCTCGGTGAACGGCGTCTGCCTCACCGTGGTGGAGCAGACCCCGGAGACCTTCACCGCCGACGTGATGGCGCAGACCCTGTCGATGTCCACCCTCGCCGGCGCCACGGCGGGCTCCCCGGTGAACCTGGAACGCGCCGCGCTGGTGGGCGGCCGGCTCGGCGGCCACATCGTGCAGGGCCACATCGACGGCACCGGCACCGTGCTGGCCGTGCGGCCCGGCGACGCCTGGCGGGTCGTGCGCTTCAGTCTCGACGAGACGTTGGCGCCGCTCGTGGTCGACAAGGGCTCGATCGCCATCGACGGGGTCTCCCTCACGGTGAGCTCCATCTCCCCCGCCGAGCTGCCCGAGCAGTGGTTCGAGGTGTCGCTGATCCCCGAGACCCTCGCCGCCACGACCCTCGGCGGCCTCGCCGTCGGCGACAGGGTCAACCTCGAGACCGACATCCTCGCCCGGCACGTCGAGCGGATGCTGGCCCTCGCGGCGAGCGCCGCCACCCGGGCAACCGCCACCCCCGCCGTCACTTCTGAACCATCCGAACCATCCGCAGTTCTAAGGAGCACCCCATGAGCCTCGCCGACATCCCCACCGCACTCGCGGCACTCCGGCTCGGCAAGCCCGTCATCGTCGCCGACGACGAGGGCCGTGAGAACGAGGGCGACGTGATCATCTCCGCCCAGCTGGCCACCCAGGAGTGGATCGCTTGGACCGTGCGCAACTCCTCGGGGTTCATCTGCGCGCCGATGACCAACGACATCGCCGACACCCTCGACCTGCCCGTGATGGTGCTGAACAACGAAGACCCGCGCGGCACCAACTACACGGTCACCGTGGACGCCGCCGACCGCCTGAGCACCGGCATCAGCGCCGCGGACCGCGCGCACACCCTGCGCGTGCTGGCCGAACCGACCTCCACCCCGGCCAGCCTCAACCGGCCCGGCCACATCCTGCCGCTGCGCGCCATGGACGGCGGCGTGCGGGAACGCGACGGCCACACCGAGGCCGCCGTCGACCTGATGAAGCTCGCCGGGCTGGTCCCTGTGGCGGGCATCGCCGAGATCGTCGCCGACGACGGCGAGATGATGCGCCTGCCCGGCCTGCTCGTGCTCGGCGAGCGCGAGGGCGTTCCGGTGATCACCATCGCCGACCTGATCGAGTACCTGCAGGAGTTCCACGGCGGTGACGACCTGGCCTCGGTCAGCCCGATCCGGGAATCCCCGCGGGTGGACTTCGAGGTGGAGACCACGGTTCCCACCGAGCACGGGTCCTTCCAGATCCGCGCCTACCGCGACCGGATGACCGGCGCCGACCACGTGGCGATCGTCTCCGGCACCCCCACCGAGGGATCGCTGGTGCGAGTGCACTCCGAGTGCCTCACCGGCGAGGCGTTCGGCTCACTCAAATGCGAGTGCGGCCCCCAGCTGCAGGCCGCGTTGGACACCATCGAGGCATCCGGCGGCGTGGTCATCTACCTACGCGGCCAGGAAGGCCGCGGCATCGGCCTGATCAACAAGCTGCGCGCCTACAAGCTGCAGGAAGACGGCCTGGACACCCTCGACGCGAACCTCGCGCTGGGACTGCCGGCGGACTCCCGCGACTACGGCGCCGCCACCGCCATCCTCGACGAGCTCGGCGTGAGCTCGGTGCGCCTGCTCACCAACAACCCGGAGAAGGTGCGCCAGCTCGAGACGCACGGCGTGACGGTGACCGAACGCGTGCCGCTCGTCGTGGGCGTCGGCAGCCACAACGAGGACTACCTGGCGGCCAAGCGCGACCGCATGGGACATGACATCACCGCACACCAGATCGTGAAAGGACTCGCACTATGAGTGGAGCAGGCTCGCCCGCAATCGACGTCGACGGCACCGGACTGGAGGTCGTGATCATCGCCGGCCGCTGGCACGACGTGATCACCGACGGGCTCATCGCCGGGGCCACCCGGGTGCTCGAGGCATCCGGGGCGACGTTCTCGCTCGTTCGCGTGCCCGGCAGCTTCGAACTGCCCGTGGCGAGCAAGGTAGCGTTGGACAGCGGCGCCGACGCGGTGGTGGCGCTCGGTGTCATCATCCGCGGTGGCACCCCGCACTTCGAGTACGTGTCGGCGGCGGCGACGGATGGCCTCACCCGGGTGGCTCTGGACACCGGCAAGCCCGTTGGCTTCGGCGTGCTCACCCTCGACGACGAGCAGCAGGGCCTGGACCGGGCCGGTCTGCCCGGCTCGAAGGAGGACAAGGGCGAGGAGGCCGCGACAGCGGCGCTGGCCACGGCCCTGGTGCTCAAGGCGTTGCGCGACCGCTAGCCGACAGCCCGCCTCCCCCTCGTCGAGCCGGCGCGCGGTCGAGCTCGTCGCGCTGGTCGAGCGAGTCGCGCTGGTCGAGCTTGTCGAGACCCGGTGGGCTGCTCAGGGGTCGTGCGGTTTGCTCAAGCCAGGCAGGTCGTCGAAGCGGCCCTCAATGAGCGCGATGCGTTTCGCGCGCCCCCAACCCTGGATCTGCTTCTCGCGGGCGTAGGCATCCTCTATTCGGTCGGTCTCCTCGCAATAGACGAGGTGTACCGGGCGCCGACGACGGGTGTAGGCCGCTCCCTGATCCGCCGTGTTGTGTTGCGCAATTCGGCGCTCGAGGTCCCAGGTACTGCCTACATAAAACGAACCGTCAGAGCACTGCAGGATGTAGATGAAGGGCATGCGAGGAGGGTCGCAGTCGGTGGGCGGCTCGCCGATGCCTTGGGGCGTGTCTGTGGATATCCTCCGGCCCGAGTCGGCTGGGGAGATGTGGCGCATCCGCTGGCGGATTGGTCGCGAGGTCTCGACAAGCTCGACCAGCGAGATGGTCGCCACAGCGCGCCCGTCACCGAGTCTCGACCAGCGGAGACACGCTCGACCACTCCGCTGATCGAGCCTGTCGAGATCCCGTGAGACAAGTGCGTTAACGAGGACGGATCGCGAGGTCTCGACAAGCTCGACCAGCGAGATGGTCGCCACAGCGCGCCCGTCACCGAGTCTCGACCAGCGGAGACACGCTCGACCACTCCGCTGATCGAGCCTGTCGAGATCCCGTGAGACAAGTGCGTTAACGAGGACGGATCGCGAGGTCTCGACAAGCTCGACCAGCGAGATGGTCGCCACAGCGCGCCCGTCACCGAGTCTCGACCAGCGGAGACACGCTCGACCACTCCGCTGATCGAGCCTGTCGAGATCCCGTGAGGCAAATGCGTTAACGAGGACGGATCGCGAGATCTCGACAAGCTCGACCAGCGAGATGGTTGCCACAGCGCGCCCGCTGGGGGCGACGGTCAGGGCGTGTCGAGGAGCGCGGTGACCCGCTCGAGGAGGTCGTTGGCCCGGAACGGCTTGATCAGGTAGCTGTCGGCGCCCGTCTGCATGGCCAGAGCGATGTCGCTGTCCTGCGACTTCGCGGTGAGCAGCAGGATGCGCGGCTGCACCATCGTCGTGTCCGCCCGGATCTGCGCGCACACCTCGATGCCGGTGAGCTTGGGCATCATCCAGTCCAGCACCATCAGCTCGGGCGGGCTGGCGCGGGCGGCCGCGAGGCCCTCCTCGCCGTCGCCGGCCTCCGACACCTCGTGCCCGGCCCGGCGGAGCTTGTGCGCGATCAGCGCACGGACATCCTCATCGTCCTCGACGATCAAAATACGCGGCATCCGCACTGTCTCCTGATTCGGCCGTCACTCATTTCGGGTCTGTCCCCAGCTCAGGGCACAGGACACGCTACGTTGACATTATCCAACCGCGCCCGCGGCCGGAGCGCACAGGGGGGACACCACGCCGATGAACAACGTCGTCGTCTCGCTCTGGGCCGCTCCGCGCCGGTGGCGGTACGCGGCCGTTCTGCTGTTGCTGCTACTGACCTACGGCCTCGGCCGCGCCGCGCTCGCGGCACCGACCGACCAGACCGGTGTCGCCGCCTGGTGGCCCGCCGCCGCGGCCGCGGTGCTCGCGATGTGTGTGGCCAGGGGCAGGGAACGCATTCTGGTGGCGGTGCTGGTGGCGGCCGTGAGCGTCGCGGCGAACGTCGGCGGCGGCCGCCCCCTGTCGGTGGCGCTCGGTTTCGGGCTGGCCAACGCGCTCGAGGCCTGGGTCTTCACCAGCATCGTCGCGCGCCGCGGTGAGCCGGCCCGACTCGACACCGTGCGTGACGTGCTGCGCTTCTCGATCGCCGTGATCTGCGGCGCCGTGGTCATCGGCCTGGTCGCGGCCGGCACCCTGGTGCTCTTCGAGGGCGCCGTGTTCGGCACGGTTCTGCTCAACGCCATCCCCTCCCACGCGTTCGCGGTCTTCGTGCTCGTGCCGCTCGCCCTGGTGCGGAGCGGGCCCGGCCGGCCGGAGCGGCGGCTGGAACTGCTCATCCAGATGGGCTTCCTGCTCCTGGTGCTCGGCGTCGCGTACGGGCCGGGCCGGTCGCTGCCGATCTCCTTCCTCATCCTGCCCCTGCTCACCTGGGCGGCCTTCAGGTTCGGCATCCGGATCGTGGCCTGGGAACTTTGCGGGGCCGCCCTGGTCGCGTCCGGCCTCACCTCGCTGGGGATCGGCTATTTCACCGCCGGCCAGAGCGGCGCCGTCGGCACCAGCGGCTCCTTCGTGCAGATCTTCCTGGTCACCTACGCCAGCTCCGTGCTACTGCTGGCCGCCGAGCTCGCCCAACGCGACGCCCTGCTCGACCGGGAACGGGAGGTCGTGCACGCCCTGCGCGACCTCAACCTGCAGAAGGACATCTTCGTTTCCTCGGTCAGCCACGAACTGCGCACCCCGATCACGAGCATCCTGGGCTTCGCCGAAGAGCTGGAGGACACCACCCTCGACGCCGACCAGGCCCGGTTCACCCGGGTGATCGTGCGGAACTCGCACCGGCTGGCGCAGTTGGTGGAGGACCTGCTCGACCTGTCCCGGATGAGCACCCAGCCCGACGCCGGCCAGATCGAGCCCGTCGACCTCGAGGCGCTCGTGACCGACTGCGTGGAGGAACTCGCTCCCCAGGCGCAGGCCGCCGGGGTGAGCCTGACCGCCGAGTTCGGCGACGGTCCGTTCGACGTGCGCAGTTCGGCCTCCGACCTCCGCCGGATCCTGACGAACCTGGTCTCGAATTCGCTGAAGTTCACCCCGCCGCACGGGCAGGTGTGGATCGGCTGCTCAGCCGCGCAGGACGGCCTCGGAATGCTGCTCACCGTGAGCGACAACGGCGTCGGCATCCCCGCCGGCGACCTGGAACGGGTCTTCGACAGGTTCTTCAGGTCGGCGACCGCCGAATCGCTGGCGGGCACCGGGCTCGGCCTCCCCCTCACCAAGGGGCTCGTCGACCGGATCGGCGGCAGCATCGACCTGCAGTCCGACGGCCGGAACGGCACCCATGTGACGGTGGCGCTGCCCCGGCTGCGCACCGTGCTCCCGGCCGCGACCACGCCACCGGATTCGTCGGGCGCCACAACGCGAATGTAGGGTGAATCAGGCCGCCACAAGCGGCCGACCTCTTTTCTGTGCGTTGCCCGTCACGCCCCAGACGACTGACCGCCGTCTCGCGCCGAGATTCAGCCACGCCCCTCCCCTCTGTTGAAAGCGCCGTTCCCCATGTCAGCATCCACCGCGACGGGCACATCCGTCGCTCCCGCGCCCACGAATCCTCGCAGCCGCGTCATCCTGGCCAGCCTCATCGGCACGACCATCGAGTTCTACGACTTCTACGTCTACGCCACCGCCGCGGTCCTGGTCTTCCCGCACCTGTTCTTCCCCACCGGCAACGAGACAGCCGCACTGCTGGCCTCCTTCGCGGTGTTCGGCGCCGCCATGGTCGCCCGCCCGCTCGGCGCCCTGTTCTTCGGCCACTTCGGCGACAAGAAGGGCCGCAAGGCCACCCTGGTCGGCGCGCTGCTCACCATGGGCATCGCCACCTTCCTGATCGGGCTGCTGCCCACCTACGCGATGGTGGGCTGGCTCGCCCCGGCGATGCTCGTCATCCTGCGCCTCGCCCAGGGCTTCGCGCTCGGCGGCGAGTGGAGCGGTGCGGCACTTGTGGCCACCGAGAACGCCCCCAAGGGCAAGCGCGCCTGGTACGGCACCTTCCCGCAGGTCGGTGCCCCGCTCGGTTTCATCATCGCCAACGGCCTGTTCCTGCTCATCGCGCTGCTGCTGCCCTCCGACGACCCGACCCGGCCGTCCGACGCGTTCCTCGAATGGGCCTGGCGGGTACCGTTCCTGTTCAGCGCCGTCATGGTGATCGTGGGCCTCTGGGTGCGCCTGCGCCTGGTGGAGAGCGACGCGTTCACCAAGATCGTCACCACCAAGAAGGTCGCCAAGCTGCCGCTCGCCGCGGTGTTCAAGTCCAACTGGCGTGAACTCATCCTGGGCACCTTCATCATGCTGGCCACCTACGTGCTGTTCTACCTGATGACCACGTTCAGCCTCAGCTACGGCCGTGCGGCCACGGATGCGCCGGTGGCGGGCCTCGGCTACAGCTACACCACGTTCGTGCTGATGATGATCGGCGGGGTGCTGTTCTTCGGCGTCTTCACCCTCGCGTCGGGACCCTGGGCCGACAGGTTCGGCCGCCGCCGCACCCTGCTCTGGGTGACCGCGGGCATCGTGGTGTTCGGTTTCCTGTTCGTGCCGCTGCTGGGCGCCGGGTTCATCGGCGTGATGATCTTCCTGATCCTCGGCTTCACCCTGATGGGCATGACGTTCGGCCCGATGGGCGCACTGCTGCCCGAGCTGTTCCCCACCCACGTGCGCTACACCGGCTCCGCCTTCGCCTACAACATGAGCTCGATCCTCGGCGCGGCCGTGGCCCCGTTCATCGCGGTGTGGCTGTGGACCCTCGGCGAGGGCAGCCCGTTCTGGGTGGGCATCTACCTCTCGGTGATGGGTCTGATCACCCTGGTGGCGCTGTACCTCAGCCGCGAGACCCGCGACCTCGACCTGGAGCGCTGACCGCAGCATCCGCTCGGCCCCCACAGCACGGTTCGCGAAAGCGGTCATGGTGTTGCCTCAGCTCGCTGAGGTGACCACATGGCCGCTTTCGCGTGCCTGGCGGGGCGCGGGCGGCGGTTAAGCTCGACTGGTGAGTACGACAAGCCCCGGCACCAGAAACGCTCAGCCCGACACCCCCGCCCCGAAGCCCCGCTCCCGTATGGGCCGCCGCGGCACGCCGGCCGAGGGGCCGCGGGCCTCCTTCAGCCAGCTGCTGCCCTACCTCTTCGAACACAAGGCCGTGCTCAGCGTGGTCGTGGTGCTCAGCGTGCTCGGCGCCGCCGCCAGCCTGGCCCAGCCGCTGCTGGTGAGCCAGGTAATCACCCTCGTCGAAGCCGGCGACCCGCTCGACGGCATCGTCGGCGGGCTCGTCGCCCTCGTCGTGGTCTCCGCACTGATCAGCGGCTACCAGCACTACCTGCTGCAGCGCACCGGCGAGGGCGTTGTGCTCTCCAGCCGCAAACGCCTGATCGGGCGGATGCTCAACCTGCCGATCAGCCAGTTCGACGCCCGCCGCACCGGCGACCTGGTCTCCCGGGTGAGCTCGGACACCACCCTGCTGCGCGCCGTACTCACCCAGGGCGCCGTTGAAGCCATCGGCGGGTCACTCACCTTCATCGGCGCGATCATCGCGATGCTCATCATCGACCCGGTGCTGCTCGGCCTGACCGTGCTGGTGATCGCCGTGTCGGTGGTCACCGTGGTGCTGCTCTCCCAGCGCATCCGCACCGCCAGCCTGGCCGCCCAGACCAAGGTGGGCGATTTGGCCGCCAGTGTGGAACGCGCCATCAGCGCCGTGCGCACGGTGCGCGCTGCGAACGCCACCGCCCGCGAGGTCGCCGTGGTGGAGAAGGACGCCGAGGGTGCCTGGCAGATGGGCATCAAGGTCGCCAAGGTCTCCGCCCTGGTCGTGCCCATCGCCGGCATCGCCCTGCAGGTGTCATTGCTCGTGGTGCTCGGCGTTGGCGGCTTCCGGGTGGCCGACGGCAGCATCACCATCGCCAACCTGGTCTCGTTCATCCTGTTCCTGTTCATGATGATCATGCCGCTGGGCCAGTTCTTCGGCGCGATCACCTCGATCAACTCCGCACTGGGCGCGCTCGGCCGCATCCAGGAGATCATCGACCTGCCCAGCGAAGACCAGTTCGACCGCGACATCGCGCCGCTGGCGATCGTCGTCGGCGCCGCGAACGCCAAGGTCAACCCGGATGCGCCGGCGATCTCGTTCGAGGACGTGCGGTTCCACTACGCCCCCTCCGTCGCCGCGACCACGGATGCCGTGACCGGCGAGCCGCTCGCCGCTCTCGTGCCCGGCGCGCTCGCGCCTGCGGCCGCCGCCGAGGCCCTGCTCGCCGCCGAAGACGGGTCGGCTGCGGCCGCCCCCGCCGCGGTGTCGGATGCCGCTGCCCCGGCCGAACGCACCCCGGTGCTGCGCGGCGTGTCATTCAGCGCCCCTCGGGGCCTGCGCACCGCGCTGGTCGGCCCCTCCGGCGCCGGCAAGAGCACCATCCTCGCTCTGATCGAGCGCTTCTACGACGCCGACTCCGGCGTGGTGCGCCTCGGCGGCCTCGACATCCGCAGCCTGGACCGCACCGACCTGCGCGGACAGATCGGCTACGTGGAGCAGGACGCCCCGGTGCTGGCCGGCTCGCTGCGGGACAACCTCACCCTGGCCACGCCGGACGCCACCGACGAACAGTGCGTGGCGGTGCTGCACGCGGTGAACCTCGGCGAGGTGCTCGACCGCGACCCGGCCGGACTCGGCGCGGCGGTCGGCGAGGACGGCGTCAAGCTCTCCGGCGGCGAACGCCAGCGCCTGGCGATCGCCCGGGCGCTCCTCGCGGCGCCGCCGATCCTGTTGCTGGACGAGTCGACCTCGAGCCTGGACGGCATGAACGAGCAGCTGATGCGCGAGGCCATCGACGCGGTGGCCGTTGACCGCACCCTCATCGTGATCGCGCACCGCCTGTCGACGGTGGTCGACTCCGACCAGATCGTGGTGCTCGACCACGGCCAGGTCGTCGGCACGGGCACGCACTCCGAGCTGGTCGTCTCCACGCCGCTCTACCGCGACCTGGCGAAGCACCAGCTGCTGGTCTAACCCGCCGGCCGCCAGCCAGTCGAGACACCCGCACATCTCGCGAAAGCGGTCGTGTTGCTGCCTGGGCACTCGCGAAGCAACCACTTTGCCGCTTTCGCGAGTTGTTCATCTCGCGAAAGCGGACTTGTGGCTGCTTGGTGCCCGCGTGGCAACCGTTTGACCGCTTTCGCGAGTACCTCTCCCCACCGCGAACTAGGGGCGGCGAAAGCGCAGCGTGACGATCTCGAAAGGACGCAGCGTGAGGACGAGTTCCCGCGACGCCTCGGTCGGGCCCGGCACCGCGGACTCCTCCGCCGGAGGCCGCCCGGCGGCGAGGTCGGCGCGGGGTGCGGCCAGCGGGCGTTCGAGCAGGTCGGTCTCGACCACATCCGTGGCCTCGAAGTGCCGGATGAGCCGCGCCGTCGACCGGTTGCCGTGCGCCTCGTAGAGCCGCACGATGAGGTCGCCGCTGTGGTCCTCGGCCAGCTTGATCGCCTCCACCACCACGGCCGGATTGTCGACGCGCAGCAGGGGTTCGATGCTCGAGGCGGCCACCCCGGTGACGGTGCGCACCGGCAGGTTGAGCCGGTAGCCCTCGGCCACGGCGTCGGCGATGCCGGCGCCAGGGCGCACCGACACCCGCAGTTCGTGCCGGCCCTGGTCGGCGCCGGGGTCGGGGTAGAGCGGGGCGCGCAGCAGGCTGAGCCGCACGGTGGTGCCGGTGCGGTCGGCGCCGGCCACGACCGAAGGTGCGCCGGAAGGGTCGACCGGCAGGGTGCGGTCGATGGCGTGCCCGTAGGTGGAGTCGTTCGCCACCGCCACCCCATAGCCGGGCTCGCCCACGTGCACCCAGCGGTGCGCGACGGTCTCGAACCGGGCCGCATCCCAGGTGGTGTTCGCATGCGTGGGGCGGAATACATGCCCGAACTGGATCTCGGACGCCGCCCGCTCGGCGAGCACGTCGAGCGGGAACACCAGCCGCAGCAGCTTCTGCCGTTCGTGCCAGTCGATCACCAAGCGCAGGTCGAGGGTGGGCGATCCGGCCCGCAGAATGAGGTGCTGCTCCACCCGGGAGCGCCCAAATGTGCGCACCACCCGCACGCCCACGAGTTCGTCGCTCTGCACGCTCACCTCCACGGTGTCGGCGGCGGTGAGGTTCGTCACCGTGCGCCGGTGTGACGCGTCGATGTCCCAGGCATCCCAGCGGGTGGGGGTGTCGCGGTGCAGTTGCAGCAGGTTGCCCCGGCTGCCGGCAGGGATGAGCTCGCGGCCGGCGAGCACGTCCCGCAGCGAGGAGATGAGCCCGTCGGCGTCGATGGTGACCGCGAGGCGGTCGTTGCGCAGCACGATGCCGGCCGCGGTGCGTTCGATCAGGGCGGCGGCATAGCCAGGCTGGGCGAGGGCACCGTCGGCGTCCGCACCCAGCGCGGGCACGCCATCCGCCGCATACGGGCCGGCGTTCAGCCGCAGCCGGCGCACGCCCACGCCCGCGATGGCGCGCACCGCCTCGTCGATGACGCCGGTTAGGGCGTGTGCGGTGTGGGCGTGCCGGCGCTCGGCCTCCTGGTGCACCCAGGCGATCGAGGTACCCGGCAGGATGTCGTGGAACTGCAGCAGCAGCACACTCTGCCAGGCCCGCTCCAGCACGTCGTACGGATAGGGCGCCCCGGTGCGCACGGCGGCCGTCGCGGCCCACAGCTCGGCCTCGCGCAGCAGGTGTTCGCTGCGCCGGTTGCCGCGTTTGGTGCGGGCCTGCGAGGTGTACGTGCCCCGGTGGAACTCGAGGTACAGCTCGCCCGACCACACCGGCGGCGACGGATGCTCCGCCTCGGCCGCCTGGAAGAACCGCTGCGGGGTGGACAGTTCCACGGTGGGCGAGCCCTCAAGGTCGCGGCTGCGGCGGGCGGCCGCGAGCATCTCCCGGGTGGGGCCTCCCCCGCCGTCGCCCCAGCCGAACGGCACGAGCGACACCGTGGCGTGCGCCTTCTCGGCGAACAGGCGTTCGGCGCGGGCAAGTTCGGCGGCGGTCAGTTCGGCGTTGTAATCGGCGACGGGCGGGAAGTGGGTGAAGATGCGGCTGCCGTCGATGCCCTCCCAGAGGAAGGTGTGGTGCGGGAACACGTTGGTGTCGCTCCAGGAGAGCTTCTGGGTGAGGAACCAGCGCATCCCGGCCAGCCGGGCGATCTGCGGGAACGCCGCCGAGTAGCCGAACGAGTCGGGCAGCCACACCTCGCCCGGTTCGAGGCCGAACTCCGCCCGGAAGAACCGCTGGCCGGCGACGAACTGCCGCACCAGGGCCTCACCGCCGGGCAGGTTGGTGTCGGATTCCACCCACATGCCGCCCACCGGCACGATAATGCCCGCCGCGACGGCCGCGCGCACCCGCTCGAAGAGTCGCGGGTCGTGCTCCTTGACCCAGGCGAACTGCTGCGCCGACGACATGGCGAAGTGGAAATCGGGGTTCTCCTCCCCCAGGGCGAGCACGTTCGCCAGGGTGCGGGCCACCTTCCGCGGGGTCTCCCGCAGCGGCCAGAGCCAGGCGCTGTCGATGTGGGCGTGCCCGACGGCGTGCACATGGTGGGCGCTGGTCGACGCCGGATGGTCCAGCAGCGGCGCCAGCTCCGCTCGGGCCGCGGCCGCGGTGTCGGCCACATCGTCGGGGTCGAGCCGGTCCAGGCAGCGTTCCAGGCCGGCGCGCAGCTGCGCCCGGCGGGTGGATGCGGCGGGAAGCTCGCCCTGCAGCCCGTCGAGGGCCCGGATGTCCTGCACGAGGTTCCACACCGTCAGGTCCCGCAGCGTCACATCCACCCGGCCCAGGGTGTAGAGCGGGCCGGGGCCGAGGGTGGCCGGGTCGCCGAGGGCGGTGGGGGCGAAGCCGAAGTCGTGCACGAGGTCGGGGTTCGACGCGGCCTCCACATAGAGGTCGATCAGGCCGCCGGGGCTGGTGGCCACCGCGGCCGGGGAGGTGCCATCGTCGGCCGGGGTCCCGGCCCGCACCGGCACCCAGCGGTTGCGGGACTGCAGCCCCTTGATCACCATGCCGTCAGCGGCATACACGAGTCCCTCCGCCTGGAAGCCCGGGATCGCGGCGGTGAAGCCGAGATCGATGACCACCTCAGGCTCGGTGCCGGGCACGCCGGTCCACTCCGCGGGCACATCGCCGGTGATGTGCAACCAGGTGGTGCCCCACGGGGCTCCCCAGCCGGCGCCGGGGCCGCTCGGGGAGAAGGTCTGGCGCACGGCCTCGTCGAAGGGGACGGGCGGGTCGGTCACCGCCGCATCCGCCGACCACCCGGCGACCTCGAGCGGATGCCGGGCCCGGTACACGGCGGGCAGCAGCCGCTCCCGCAGCACCCGCTCGAGTCGCTCGTCGTGCAGTCGTTCGTTGTGATGCATGATCGCCTCCGCTTCGCGGGCACCTTAGCCCGATCCGCGGGCGGGGGTGACGGATCGACGGGGTGCGGGGCGCGGCGCGGCGCGGGCTACGGGGCGAGGTGGTAGCGCAGGCTGGCGAGCTCGGACTGCAGGGCGGGCGGCACCCGGCCGCCGAACCGGCCGAAGAACGCCTCGGTGAGATCGCACTCGGCCAGCCAGGAGGCCGGATCGATGCGGAACAGCTGGTCGAGGGCCTCCTCGCTTACGTCGAGGCCGTCCACGTTGAGGTCGCCGGCCACCGGCATCCGCCCGATCGGGGTGTCGACGGCGTCGGCTGAGCCTTCGACCCGGCGGATGATCCACTCGAGCACCCGGGAGTTCTCACCGAAACCGGGCCAGAGGAAGCTGCCGTCCTCGCCCTTGCGGAACCAGTTGACCTGGAAGATCGCGGGCGCCTTACTGCCCAGGCCCCGGCCGACGCGCAGCCAGTGCGCCCAGTAATCGGCCATGTTGTAGCCGCAGAACGGCAGCATCGCGAACGGGTCGCGGCGCAGCTCCCCTACGGTGCCCTCGGCGGCGGCGGTCTTCTCCGAGGAGATGGTGGCGCCCATGAAGACGCCGTGCTTCCAGCTGCGAGCCTCGGCGACCAGCGGCACGTTGGTGGCGCGGCGGCCGCCGAACATGATCGCGTCGATCGGCACTCCCCCGATATCTTCCCAGCTGTCGGCGATCGACGGGCACTGCGCCGCCGGCACGGTGAATCGGGAGTTGGGGTGTGCGGCCGGGCGGCCGCTGTCCGGCGTCCAGGAGTTGCCCTCCCAGTCGGTGAGGTGCGCCGGCGGGGTGTCGGTGAGGCCCTCCCACCAGACGTCGCCGTCGTCGCGAAGGGCGACATTGGTGAAGATGGTGTTGCCCCACACCGTCTGCACGGCGGTGGGGTTGGTGGTCTCGCCGGTGCCGGGGGCGACGCCGAAGAACCCGGCCTCCGGGTTGATCGCCCAGAGCCGGCCGTCGTCGCCGGGGCGGAGCCAGGCGATGTCGTCGCCGATGGTCTCCACGCTCCAGCCGGGGATGGTGGGCTGCAGCATCGACAGGTTGGTCTTGCCGCAGGCCGAGGGGAACGCGGCGGCCACGTGGTAGGTGCCGCCCTCGGGCGAGGTGACCTTGATGAGCAGCATGTGCTCGGCCAGCCAGCCCTCGTCGCGGGCCATCACCGAGGCGATCCGCAGCGCGAACGACTTCTTCGACAGCAACGCGTTGCCGCCGTAGCCGGAGCCGAACGACCAGACCTCACGGTCTTCGGGGAACTGCACGATGTACTTGGTGTCGTTGCTGGGCCAGGTGACGTCGGCCCGGCGGATGCCCGCGGAGTTCACCAGCGGGAAGCCCACGCTGTGCACCGTGCGCACCCACGGGGTGCCGGCCTCGATCAGGCGCAACACGGCGGCGCCCATCCGCGTCATGATGCCCATGTTGAGCACGACGTAGGGCGAGTCGGTGAGCTCAACGCCGAGCTGGGAGATGGGGCCGCCGAGCGGGCCCATCGAGAACGGCACGACGTACATGGTGCGGCCGCGCATGCTGCCGTCGAAAACGGCGCCGAGCTCGGCGCGCATCCGGCCGGGCTCTGCCCAGTTGTTGGTGGGGCCGGCGTCATCGCGGTGGGTGGAGCAGATGAAGGTGCGGTCCTCCACCCGCGCCACGTCATTCGGACTGGTGCGGGCGAGGAAGCTGTTCGGACGCCACTCCGGGTTGAGCCGGATGAGTTTGCCCTCGGCGACGAGCTGCTTCGACAGCACGTCGGCCTCCTGGGCGGTCCCGGTGCACCAGACGACGGCATCCGGCCGGGTGAGGCGGGCGATCTCGTCGACCCAGGCCTGCAGGGCGGGGTCGGTGGTGCCGGTGGGCGCGCCGTACACGGGGGCGGCCGTGGTCTGGGTCGCGTGGGCGGCGTGGGTGCGGATGTCGCTGCGGGTGGGGTGCGTGACGGTCATTGTCTGGCCTTCCTCAGGTGCGGACGGGGCGGGAAGTCGGGGGCAGGAGCGCTAATTTCGTCCTGTTCATTAACAATGCGACCGATTCCGGGTCCTGGACGGAAAAACAAGCGTTAAGAAACGTCGTTCTTTACGTATGCTTAAGGAATGCCAACGCCGGCCTCCGACCTCGTCACCCTGGGTCATCGCATCCGTCATTTTCGCGGCGAGCGCGCGCTCACCCTCGACCAGCTCGGCGAGCAGGTGGGCCTGGCGGCCAGCCAGCTCTCCCTGATCGAGAACGGCCGGCGCGAGCCCAAGCTCTCCACGCTGCAGCAGCTGGCGCAGGCGCTGGGCGTTCCGCTGGCGGAGCTGCTCAGCGGCGAGGCGCCGAACATCCGCGCGGCGCTGGAGATCGAGCTGGCCCGGGCGCAGAAGAACCCGCTCTACGGCGCGCTCGGCCTGCCTCAAGTGAAGGTGACCCGCGGCATGCCGCTGCCGGCGATCGAGTCGCTCGTCGGCCTGCACCGGGAGCTGGCCCGCCGCGCCAGCGAGGCCATCGCCACCCCGGAGGAGGCCCGCCGGGCCAATACCGAGCTACGCGAGCGGATGCGTGAGCGCGGCAACTACATGCCCGACATCGAGAAGCTCGCCGAAGAGCGCGTGCGGGCATCCGGGCACGTCTCCGGCGCGCTCACCCACCGCGAGGTGAGCGTGATGGCCGAGCAGCTGGGCTTCACCCTGCTCTACGTGAACGACCTGCCGAACTCCACCCGGTCGGTGACCGACCTGGCCAACCACCGCATCTACCTGCCGCCGGCGTCGATCCCCGGCGGGCACGGGCTGCGCTCGATGGCGCTGCAGGCGATGGGGCACCGGCTGCTCGGGCACGAGCGCCCCGCCAGCTACGCAGAGTTCCTCTGGCAGCGGTTGGAGATCAACTACTTCGCCGCCTGCTGCCTGATGCCTCTGGACGCGACCCGCAGCTTTCTGCAGACGGCCAAACGCGAGCGGGTGCTCTCGGTGGAGGACCTGCGCGACGCGTTCGGGGTCACCCACGAGGCCGCGGCGCTGCGGCTGACCAACCTGGCCACCGAACACCTGGACATGACCGTGCACTTCCTCCGGGTCTCCGGCGACGGCGCCCTGCAGAAGGGCTACGAGAACGACGGCCTGCCGCTGCCGGCCGATGTGACCGGCTCGATCGAGGGCCAACTGGTCTGCAAGCAGTGGAGCGCCCGCAGCGCCTTCACGCACACCAACCGCACCACCGAGTTCTACCAGTACACCGACACCCCGGCCGGCACGTTCTGGTGCGCCACCCAGACCGGCACCACCGCGGATGGCGAATTCTCGATCAGCGTCGGCGCCCCGTTCGCGCAAGCCAAGTGGTTCCGCGGCCGGGAGACCACGCAGCGGGCGGTGTCCCGCTGCCCCGACGAGTCCTGCTGCCGGCGCCCCTCGGGCGCGGTCGCCGCCCGCTGGGCCGGGCAGGCCTGGCCGAGCGCCCGGCTGCACGCGCACGTGCTCTCCCCGCTGCCCAGCGGCACCTTCCCCGGTGTCGACGACACCGAGGTCTACAACTTCCTCGAGTCCCACGCCGACCAGTAGCCCGCCCGTGGAGGCATAACTCCTGCAATTTTGCTCTCGACCGTGACTCTGCCCGGGTGATTGCGGGCTTCCGTGGGCGCGGTGGTGAATTCTGCAGGAGTTACGCACACCACCCGGGCGGGGTGTGACTACTTGCGGGAGCCCGGGTCGTCGTCGCCGATGTGCCCGGGCGCGTTCGCGGCGAGCACCCGCTGCACGAAGGCCGAATACTCCTCCATGTAGTGCCGCAGGAAGGTTCGGGTGCCCTCGTTGGTGACCTCGCCATCCGGGGTGAAGACGTCGGCGGAGAACTGGATGTACGCCTCGGGCGAGTTCAGCTGCGGCGCGTCGAGGAAGCTCAGCACGCTGCGCATCGAGGACTGCATCACGGCCGTGCCGATGCCGCCGGGTGAGGCGCCGATGATGCCGGTGGGCTTGCGGGCGAAGGAGTTGGTGCCCCAGGGCCGCGACCCCCAGTCGATGGCGTTCTTCAGCGCGCCGGGGATGGACCGGTTGTACTCCGGCGACACGAAGAGGATGCCGTCGGAAGCGTCGATCGCCGCCTTCAGTGCCCGGCCGGCCGCCGGGAAGTCCGCGTCGTAGTCCGAGTTGTACAGCGGGAGGTCCCGGATCGGGATCTCGGTGAACTCCAACTCCGCCGGGGCCAGCTTGATCAGGGCCGTCGACAGGGTGCGGTTGATGGAGGCGCTAGCGAGGCTCCCGATCAGGTAGCCGATCTTGTAAGTTGCCATGGTTCTGTTCCTTTCCGGTGGTCAACGAATCGAATCAGTACGACGGGTCCCACAGCACACGCGCACGGGGTCCGCCCGTTCCGGTGTAGCACCGGATGCCTGTGCTTGCCTGAGGAGAACCTCCACTCACGTGCCCTGGCCAGTTCCCGGCCGACGCGCGATCGTCTCCGCTAGGCCGCGCCGGCTCGGTGCCCGGCCACGGCGGCGGCGTAGACAGCTGCACTGGGCTTGGGTGTGCGCTCGAAGGTCTCCCGGTCCACGGAGAGCAGTCCGAGCTTGGGGCCGTAGCCGAAGATCCACTCGAAGTTGTCCATCAGCGTCCAGTGCGTGTAGCCAAGCACCGGCGTGCCGGCGGCGATCTCCTCGGCCAGCAGGTCGAGGGCGGCGGGAATGAACGCGGCTCGTTTCGTGTCGTCGTCTGTCTGCATGCCGTGTTCGGTGACGAACACCGGCACGCCGGAGACTTCGTGCGCATAGCGAACCGCACCAGCAAGCGACCCGGGCGCAATCACCGACCCCATGTCGTTTCGCGGCCCCTCCGGCAGAAACTCTCCGTCGGGTCCGTGCAGGGTGCGCTCGTAGTTCTGCACCCCGATGAAGTCGTCGTCCCGGGCTACCCGGAGCCAGTGGTCATAGACCGCGGCACGCCGGGCGTCACGGCTCTTCTCGCCACCGGCGACGGCCACTTCGTCGCTGATCGCAATCGACACCCCCACCGGCACATCGGCGCGGCGCGCCTTGACCGCTGCCTTCGCCGCGCGATGCGCGACCGTGAACGCCTCCTGAAACTCCTGCTGGGCGTCGGCAGGCAGCACGTTCGACGCGAAATAGCGCTCGGTTCCGGCCGCGCGGGCCGCAGCGGCCAGCATGTCGACCTTCAGCTGCTCGGCCTGCGGAGGCAGCTTGCCGCCGGCCTGCAGCAGCTGTTCGAGGTTGGGTTCGTTGAGCGTCACAATGGCAGCGATGCGATCGCCGAAACGCTCCATCACCCGGTCACTCTGTTCGGCGAAGAGCGTCGCCGCGTCATCCGCGAGCCAGGAGCCCGCTGCGGAGAACCAGCTCGGCGCGGCGAAATGATTCAGCGTGACGATGGGCGCGAGCCCACGCTGGAGGCATCCGTCGACCACCCGTTCGTAGTGGTCGAGAGCGTCGACCGACACCTGACCACGCACGGGCTCGATGCGCGCCCACTCCAACGAGAAGCGGAGGGCGTTCAAACCCAGGCCGGCGACGATGTCGAGATCGTCCGGCCACCGCTCATAGCCCCGGCAGCCGGGCCCGCTGCGCTCTTGAAAGAGCGAGGGCACCGTGTTCTCCAGAAACCAGATGTCGCTGTGGATGTTGTCACCCTCGTTCTGGTGCCCGGCCTGCGCCACGCCCCAGAGGAAGTCTGCGGGGAACTGAGATGTCATTCGGGAAACTTTCTTTCTTTCGTTGGACTAGGTCCGTTGGATGTGCCGGGCGTGGGCCGCCAGGTGGGCGGCCCACAGCCTCCCTACCGTGCGCCGCGCACGAAGAGGATCGAGAGGCCGCCGACGATCGCGGCGACCGCGCCGGTGATGAAGAGGGCCGCGAAGTTCTGCCCGCCTGAGGTACCCACGCCGATTGCCAGCAGGAATGGGGCCGCTGCCGAGACGAAGGACACCGGCAGGTTGTCGGCGATCTTGAAGATCGCGAGGTCTTTCGCCGGGTTGTCCGGGTCGGGGACCACGCTCGTGGCCAGCGCCAGCTCCACGGCGAAGTAGACGCCCTGGCCGAGGGCCACCACACCGGCGGCGGCCAGGTACCAGCCGAAACTCGGTGCCATCGAAGCCAGGACGAGGCCGACGCCGAGGATGACCGCGGCCGCGACAATGAACGGTTTACGCACGTTGAGGCGATCGCTGAGCCGGCCGATGGCGGGGGCGACAGCGAGGGAGATTCCGGTGTTCACCACGACGGTGAGCAGGATCGCGCCGCCCAGCTCGGCCGGCGCCAGGCCGACGCTCTGCAGCAGGTAGATCGCCTGGAAGCCGTTGAGTGCGGCAACGCCGGAGAACACGAGCATCCGGCTGGTGAAGACCCAGGCGAAGCTGGGGAACTTGAGCGGGTTGACCCAGAAGACACTGAGCAGTTCACCGAGACTGCGGCGGTCGCGACGCTGTTCGAACTGGGGATCACGCAGCACGACGGCGAGCAAGAGAACCGCGATCACGGCAATGGCGGTGGGGATCCCGATCAGCGGCACCAGGTCCGCACCGAAGGGCAGGGCGATCACCGTGCCCAACAGGGCTCCCATCGGCGTGCCGAGACTCACGAAGGCCGAGGCCGGCCCGCGCTTGTTGGCGGGGATCTGATCGGCGAGAAGAGCCGTCGCTGTCACGACAGTGGCGATGAACCCGAGGTTGATCACGGCGTGCGCGAGAACGAAAAGTGGCACCGTAGTCGCCGTCACGAGCAGGAATCCGCCGACAATGAAGAAGACGGCGGCGGCAACCAGGAACGGGCGGCGGCGACCGAATCGAGACCGTGAGCGGTCGCTCATCGAACCTAAGACCGGCAGCGCGACGAGCGTGATCAGCCCGACGATGCCGCTCGAGATCGCGAGTATCGTCGCGGCTCCGTCGGCGTTGAGCTCGGTGGCCTTCAGGGTGAGGGTCAGCAGCACGGCCGACATCTGCGCCGCACCGGCACCGATCGTCGCGAACACCAAGAAGAAGACAAATCCGCGACTCTGATGCATTTGCGCTCGCAGTAACGCTGTCGGGGTCAGCTCGTTCAGGGTCGAGGCCGAAACGGCCACGCTCGATGTGCTGGATACCCGGGGATTCGCGGATGGGGATGGGAGGGTCATAGGGGCTTCCTTGCCTAATGGTCCGCTCTGATGCGGCTGCTCTACGTTGAACTGCTGTCTTCGATTTGCGACGACGAGGAGAAGCTAACACAAAAATGTTATGGGTGTCATATTTTCACAAGAAGCTGATAACCTGACGACCATGGCCGGTCCCCGAGGTGAGTACAGCAAGAGCGTCGAACGGCGTGCTGAGATCCTCGAGGCAGCTTTCACCACCTTCGCCAAGAGCGGCTATTCGGCCACCTCCGTCAACGAGATCGCCCGATCCGTGGGCATGACGCAGACCGGTGTCGTGCATCACTTCGCCGGCAAACTGGCCCTGCTGCAGGCCGTCCTCGAGCAGCGCGACACCCGGGCTGAGCTCTTGCTCGACGGGCGCAGCGGCCGGGATTTTCTCGCGAGCCTCGTCGAAATCTCACGCGCCCAGGCAGGGCTGCGCGGCGTGGTGCAGCTCTACACGATCCTGTCCGCCGAGGCGACCGACCCCGATCATCCGGCGCACGACTACTTCGTCGACCGTTTCGAGCGCATCGCCGCCGCCGTCACCCTGGCCTTCGAGGAGGTGGGCGCAGTCAACGGGCTGCGAGACGGAGTCGACCCGCGCAACGCAGCCCTCCTCACCCTCGCCACGACCGAGGGTCTCGAACTCCTCTGGCTCAATGGTCTCGAGGTCGATATGGCTGAGGACATCCGCCGCCTGATCAACAGCCTGCTCATCGAGCCGATCTAGCCTGCACCCGATCCAGATGGATGCCCTCTCCCCGGGGCTGCACAAGGCACGGACTGGAGCTAGGGCCCTTTTCTGCCCGTGTCCTGATAAACGCCTGTCATCGGAGACGATGATTACAGCCACAAGAGGGCCGTCGCCTCCCGGCGACGGCCCCTGTTCGGCAGCACCTAGACGCCGACGAGCGTCGGCTTCTCCTCGGCAGCCGGGGCGGCATCGAGCGCGTGGCCCTCGGTGTCAATGTTCGGGATGATGCGGTCCAGCCACTTCGGCAGCCACCAGGCCGATTCGCCGAGCAGGCTGAGCATCGCCGGCATGAGCACCAGGCGCACGATGAAGGCATCCGCCATCACACCGACCATGAGACCGAACGCGATGGATGCGCCGATTGCGAAGGTGCCGGTGGCGAAGCCGCCGAAGACGACGGTCATGATGGTCGCGGCAGCCACGAGCACCGGGCCCGAACGCGCAAAGCCTTCGCGGATGGCCTGCTTGGGCGGCATCCCCTTGTCGTGCATCTCCTTGATGCGGGAGACCAGGAACACCTGGTAGTCCATGGCGAGGCCGAACAGCACCCCGACCAGCAGCAGCGGCAGCAGGCTGAGCATCGGGTCGCCCTGCGGGGCCGCGATGAAGGGATCCAGCCAGCCCCACTGGAAGACGGCGGTGCTCGCACCGAACGACGCGCCGACGGACAGCAGGTAGCCCAGTGTGGCGATGAGGGGAATGAGGAGCGAGCGGAACATCACGATCAGCAGCAGCATCGAGATCACGACGATGACGATGATGTACTTGATCAGGGCGCTCATCAGCGCTGCGTCCTGGTCGATGCCGATCGCCGTCTCGCCGGTCACTTCGAGGTGTACCCCGGTCACGGCATCTGCGTCATCCCGGATGCTGTGCACCAGATCCTTGGTCTGCTCGTCGATGGGGCTTTCCGCGGGGATGATGATGATCCGGGCCATGGTTCCGTCGACGGAGATTTCGGCCGGCACCACCGTCTGCGCTCCGTCGAGCGCGGCCAGGTCGGCCTCGAGACCGGCGGTCTTCGTGGCGATGTCGTCGCCCTCGGCGAGAACGATGAGCGGGCTCTGGATGCCGCCGAACTCGTCGACGATGAGGGTGTACGCCGTGCGCTCGGTCGAGCTGGGGTCCGAGCCGCCGGGCACGTTGAACGCGGTCTTCATGCTGAAGAACGGCAGCGCGACGACGACGAGGATGACCACGCCGGCGATGACCGAGATGATCGGCCGGTTCACGACGAAGCTTCCCCAGCCGCGCATGATCCCGTGCTTCTGCACGGCGCCTTCCTGCCAGAGGACTCCGTTGGCGAGGTCCTGGCGTTGCTTCTTCGACAGCGCCTTGGTGCCCATGGTGCGCAGGATCGCCGGCAGCAGGGTGAGCGCCAGCAGGACGGACACGGCGACCGCGGCGGCGGCGGCGAAACCCATCTCGGTGATGAAGCTGAGGTTCGCCACCAGCAGGGCCACCAGGGCCACGATCACGGTGAGTCCGGCGAACACGACGGCCGTGCCTGCGGTGCCGCTCGCGCGGGCGACGGCATCCTCAACGCTCTTTCCGCCACGAAGTTCGATGCGGAAGCGGGACAGGATGAACAGGGTGTAGTCGATGCCCACCGCCAGGCCGAGCATGGCCGCCAGAATGATGGCATTCTCACCGATGGGGAAGAACAGCCCATAGGCGATGACACCCACCATGCTCACGCCGACCCCGAACACCGCGATCAGCAGGTTGACACCGGCCGCCAGCATGGAACCGAAGGTGAGGATCAGCACGAGGAAGGCGATAATCACGCCGACGCCCTCGCCGATACCGGGTGCCGGAGCGCCCAGCGGAACGAGGTTGCCGCCCAATTCGACGCCCAGATCGCTCGCGGAGTCGGCCTGCAGCTGCAGGGCCGCGTCATAGAAGGTGACCTGGTCCTCGTCGGACAGGTCTCCGTAGGCCAGAGTCGCCACGGCGATGCTCTGGTCCGCCGAGATGTAGGGCTGGGCCGGATCGAACGGGTCGCTCACCGATTCGACACCGGGCAGGTCGGCGGCGTCGCTGAGAACGCCGGCGATCTCGGCGGCGGCGGCGGGATCGGACACTGTGCCGGCACTGGGCTGGAAGACCAGCTGGAGAGTGCTGCCCGTGGCTTCGGCGGCGGGAAACTCGTCGTTCATCCGCTCGAGCGCCTGCGACGCGGGCGAGTCAGGGATGGAGGTGGTCGCCTCGTCGGTCGAACCGTTGTTGCTGCCGACCACCAGCGCTCCGATGAGGGTGGCGAAGATCAAGAGCCAGGCCCCGATCACGACCAATCGGTGCCGGGCGCTAAACCGGCCGATCTGTGCAAGAAACCTGGACATTACTACTCCTCAGATGTGCGGGAAACTGTAATTCCGAGTGTGACGTCGGCGACAGAGGGCCGAATCGTTCAGAGGGATCAGCTGTTCTACTGCGTTTGACGTAGACCGCGGGGTGCGCCGTCGCCGCCATGCGCATCCACGTCGCCGCACTGCAGGCCATCGCCGCCGGGTTGCCGCCGGCGCCGTGACCTTGGCCGCTCGCGGCACGCGTTCGTCCCGGCGGCACTCGTTGCAACACGCGCCGCCGGGATAAACCCGGGCCGCGACTGCCCTCGGCGTCGGGGCGAGTGTGCGCCGTCGCCGCCCGGCCGGTAAATTGATCGCCATGATTCTCATCGAACGCGACGACCCCATGCGGGAGGATGTGCGACTCCTCCTGGACGAGCACCTGGCCGACATGTTCGCCACCTCACCGGCCGAGAGCGTGCACGCGCTGGACCATTCGGCGTTGTCCGCGCCGGAGATCAGCTTTTGGACGGCCCGCGAGGACGGCGCGCTGCTGGGTTGTGGCGCGCTGAAACTGCTGACCGGCGAGCAGGGTGAGATCAAGTCGATGCGCACCACGCCCGCCGCGCGGGGCCGTGGCGTCGCCACGCTTCTCCTCACCCAGGTCATGGATGAGGCCCGCGAGCGCCGGCTGGAGCAGCTGTTCCTCGAAACCGGCAGCGAGGAGTTCTTCACGCCGGCCCGCCGGCTCTACGCCCGGCACGGTTTCACCGACTGCCCGCCGTTCGCCGACTACACCCTCGACCCGCACAGCGTCTTCATGACGCTCGCCCTCAACGACGGGACCGCATCGTCGCCGGATAACATGACTGGATTGCTTCGCGGACCAGCCTAGGAAGGCACACCATGTCTGTACCCGAATTGGCCCTCAACAACGGCCACAGCATTCCCCAGTTGGGCATGGGCACCTGGCCGCTCACCGACGCCGCGGTGGCCCCGGTGATCGTGACCGCGGTGGAGCTGGGCTATCGGCACATCGACACGGCCGTGAAGTACGGCAACGAAACCGGGGTGGGGCAGGGCGTGCGGGACTGCGGACTGCCGCGTGAGGAACTCTTCGTCACGACCAAGCTCGACGGCGTCTACCAGGGTGACGACAGGGCGATCGCGGGGCTGGATGCCTCGCTCGGCCGGCTCGGCCTGGATTATGTAGACCTGCTCCTCATCCACTGGCCGGTGCCCGCGCGCGATCTCTACGTGTCTACCTGGCGCACCTTCGAGAAGCTGCTCGCCGCCGGCAAGGCCCGGTCGATCGGCGTCTCGAACTTCACGCCGGCGCACCTGGACAGGTTGCGCGCCGAGACCGACATCGTGCCGGCCGTGAACCAGATCCAGATCAGCCCATACATCCCTCGCGCCGAGCAGCGCGCCTACGACTCGGCGCACGGCATCGTCACCACCTCGTGGAGCCCGCTCGGCCAGGGCAACACCCTGCTCGCCGAGCCGCTGATCAGCGGGCTGGCCGCAAAGCACGGCAAGACCCCCGGCCAGGTCGTGCTGCGCTGGCACCTGGAGCTGGGCCTGGTGGCGATCCCGAAGTCGGCGAGTGCCACCCGGCTGCAAGAGAACCTGGACATCTTCGACTTCAGCCTCGACGCCGACGACCTCGCAGCGATCGCGACCCTCGACCAGGGCCCCGGTGTGGGCGTGGACTCGGACGTCGACGGGCACTGAGCGTCGTAGGGCCTCGTGGCGCAGGATATGTCTGGTGGCGCAGGGTAGAACCTGCGCCACCATGAACAGGGTGCGCCACGAGAATAGGTTCCGGCACTAGAAAACAAATACCGAATGACTATATGGTTTTAGGGTGTTCGGGCGCCGCATCCGGTGCCCGTTGTTCCCGCGTCTGCTCTGCCCCTGCGCCACCGTCTCAATGGAGAGATTCATGCCTCAGCCCGCCGCGTTTCCCGTCACCGTCACCGCGTTCTGGGCGGAGGGCCGTGGCCGGCCCGACTTCCTCGCGACGGGCTCGCCCACCCTGTCCTGGCAGATCGAGACGGATGCGCCGGGCTGGCTGCAACACTCCTACGAGCTGGAAACCCGGCTCGGGTCGACCATCCGCGGCGAGCGCCGGCAAACCGTGCACTCCCAGCACCAGCCCTGGCCGGCCGAGCCGCTCGGCCCCTACACGTCGACCGCGGTGCGGGTGCGGGTGACCGGAACCGACGGGTCGGTCTCGGAGTTCAGCCCGTGGCTGGAGCTGCGCACCGGACCGCTCTCCCCCGCCGACTGGACCGCGCCCTTCATCGCGGCCACATCGGAAACCACCGATCCAGAGGACCGCGGCAGCACCCGGTTCCGCACCCTCGTCGAGACCGGCCCCGGCCTGGTCTCCGCCGTGCTCTCGGCCACCGCGCACGGCATCTACCAGGCGGTGATCAACGGCCAGGTCGTCGGCGACGAGGTGCTCACCCCCGGCTGGACCAGCTACGACGACAGGCTCACCTTCCAGTCCTACGACGTGACCGGGCTGCTCACGGAGGGCGCGAACGTGCTCGGCGCCACCGTGGCCGACGGCTGGTATCGCGAACGGTTCGGCTTCGACGGCAACTTCCAGCAGGGCTACCCCGGGCCCCGGGCGCTGTCGCTGCAGCTGCGGCTGGAGTACGCCGACGGCCGGGTCGAGACGGTTCTCACCGATGACACCTGGACCGCCAGCGACACCGGCCCGGTCACCCGCGCGGGCATCTACCCCGGCGAGAGCTTCGACGCCCGGCTGGACGATGCCGCGCTGGTGGACCCGGGGACGGCGCTGCCGCATCCGCTGCCCGTCACCGTGCTCGGTACGGACATCGCGAACCCGGTCCGGCTCACCCCGTCGTTCGCTCCGCCGGTGCGCCGGATCGAACACCTGGCCGTGCAGCAGATCAGCACCAGCCCGAGCGGGGCGACCCTGCTCGACTTCGGCCAGAACCTGGTCGGCTGGCT
Organism: Cryobacterium sp. SO2; assembly: GCF_026151165.2. Lineage (NCBI taxonomy): Bacteria > Bacillati > Actinomycetota > Actinomycetes > Micrococcales > Microbacteriaceae > Cryobacterium > Cryobacterium sp. SO2. Next base: position 710,277 of record NZ_CP117849.1, on the reverse strand, counting down.
CGAGCTCACCGTGGATGCACCCGCCGGGCACACCGTGACCCTGCGGCACGCGGAGGTGCTCGAGAACGGCGAGCTCGGCGTGCGGCCGCTGCGGTTCGCCGAGGCCACCGACCACTTCACCGGCGACGGCGATGGCCCGCGCGTCTGGAGCCCCGCCTTCACCTTCCACGGCTTCCGCTACGCGGAGGTTACCGACTGGCCCGGCGACCTGCGGCCGGAGCACATCCGCGCGGTGGTCGTGCACAACGACATGGTGCGCACCGGGCACCTGCAGACCAGCAACCCGCTGCTCAACCAGCTGCACCAGAACGTGGTCTGGGGCATGCGCGGCAACTTCCTCAGCCTGCCCACCGACTGCCCGCAACGCGACGAACGGCTCGGCTGGACCGGCGATATCCAGGTGTTCACGCCCACCGCGAGCTACCTCTATGACGTGGCCGGATTCCTCGGCTCCTGGCTGCGCGACGTGGACGCCGACCAGCGCCGGGCCGGCGGGGTGGTGCCGTTCGTGGTGCCCAACCCGCTGCCGATGACGCCGATGGCCGCCGCCGCCTGGGGCGACGCCGCCACGCTGGTGCCGGATGCGCTCTTCGCGCGCTACGGCGACCGGGCCGCGCTGGCCAGCCAATACGAAAGCATGCGCGCCTGGGTCGATGTGGTCGACGGGCTGGCCGGCCCCGATCACCTGTGGAGCGGCGGGTTCCAGTTCGGCGACTGGCTCGACCCGAGCGCCCCGCCGGAGAACCCGGCCGCGGCCAAGACCGACCCCGACATCGTCGCCACGGCGTACTTCTTCCGCTCCACCAGCCGGCTCGCCGCCGCCGCGGAGGTGCTCGGCCACGACGCCGACGCGGCCCGGTACGCCGGGCTGGCCGAGGACATCCGCGCCGCATTCGTGGCCGAATACGTCACCCCGGCCGGGCGGATGCTCTCCGACGCCCACACCGCGTACGCCCTGGCGATCGGCTTCGGCCTGCTCACCGACCCGGCGCTGATCGAGAAGGCGGGCACCCGGCTGGCCGAGCTGGTGCGCTCGCACGGCTACCGCATCGGCACCGGCTTCGTGGGCACCCCGCTGATCTGCGACGCGCTGTGCCTGGGCGGCCAGAGCGACGTGGCGTACCGGCTGCTGCTCGAGGAGGGCTGCCCGTCGTGGTTGTACCCGGTGTCGATGGGCGCCACCACCATCTGGGAGCGCTGGGACAGCATGCTGCCGGACGGCAGCATCAACCCCGGCGAGATGACCTCGTTCAACCACTACGCCCTCGGCGCGGTCGCCGACTGGATGCACCGCGCCATCGGCGGCATCGCCACCGGCGAGCCCGGCTCGCGCGTGGTGTTGGTGGCGCCGGTGCTCGGCGGCGGACTCACCAGTGCGTCCGCCTCGCTCGACACCGGCTACGGCCCAGTCACCGTGGACTGGACCCTCACCGGCAGCACCTTCGCGCTGGCCGTGTCGGTGCCGCCGAACACCACCGCGGTGGTGCGGCTGCCGGGAGGGACCGAGACCGAGGAGGTGGGCTCCGGTGCGCACGAGTGGGTCACCGATGTGGCCGCGCTCGTGGCGACCGCCGCCCCGGCGCTGCTGAACATGCAGACCTCGCTGTCGGAGATCATCACCGACGCCGACGCGGCATCCGCCCTGCAGGGGTTGTTCGCCGAGCTGGGCTACTTCATCGGCCTGGGCTGGACCACCGGCGGCCGTTGGAAGAGCAACTCGCCGCTGGGCACGTCGCTGATCATGATGCCCCCGGCCGGTGTGGCCCGGGTGGAGTCCCTCCTGGAGCACCTCAACGCGCGAGCCGTGAGCATCCGCGAGCCGTGAGTTGGGCCCCAAAAAACGCGAGTTTTCGGGGCTCAGCTCACGGCTCGCGGGATGTGCGGGGCGGGCGAGAGACCCGTCGCCGGGGCCGGGGACGGGCCCCTAGGGGCCCGCACCCGACGCACCTGTTACCCGTGCGGACTTCTGCGTCCGGTACGCCGGGCGCAATTGTCCGCACGGGGAACAGTTAGGCGTGGGCGGATGCGGGCGCGAGCGCGTGGGGTCGGGCGTAAGCGGGTGCGATTACGCGCGCGAGCCGTGAGTTGGGCCCCGAAAAACTGGAGTTTTTGGGGCCCAACTCACGGCTCGCGGATCTGTTACTCCGTGCCGGCGTAGCGGAAGGCGGCGAAGGAGACCTCGCCGGTGACCGCGTACAGGCAGAGCACCCGGCCGGTGAACGAGGCCGCGGTCTCCTGGGAGAGGTAGCGGCCGTCCACCCGGGCGAGTTCCACCCGGTCGGCGCCGGCGCCAACGCTGAGCACCACGATGTCGCTGGTGAGGCCGGACAGCATCGACGACGCATCCGGCGGCACGGTGTCCAAACCCAGGGTCACGGCGCCGTCCACCAGGTGCTGCGGGGCCAGCGGCACCGTCCACTCCTGGCGGATGCCCGCGACGCAGGCCCGCGCCGTCACGACGCCGTTGCCCACCTCGATCTCGTAGTGGTGTTCCTCGTCGTAGCGCACGCCCAGGCCGCCGAGTCCGGTGCCGCTGCCGGCGACACCGCCAACCCGCACCGAGGTGCTCGACCACGGGTTGCGTTGCCGCACGCCCACGAGCACGGGCTGCTCGGCGTCGAGGGTGCTGCCCTCGCCGGTCAGCACGAGCCGGCCGGGGGCGGATGCGGCGTCCGCGACGGCCGAACCGCCCGGGGCATCCGCGCCGGCATCGCCAGGCCCGGCGGCGAGCGTCGACACCTCGGCCGGGTAGCGGCGCACGGCGAGCCACTCCGGCGCGAGCGTCTCGCCGGCGAAGTCATCCGCGAACACGGTCTCGCCCGGCCTCGGGTTCAGCAGCACCGGGTCGGCGGCCAGCCAACCGTTCTCCCAGCGGGCACTGGTGATGAAGGTCTCCCGGCCCAGCGCGGAGAACGCCTGGGTCATGCCGGTGGGCCGCATGCCGAGCATCACGATCGCCCAGCCGCCGTCGGGCGTCTCGACGAGGTCGCCGTGTCCGGTGTTCTGAATCGGTCGGTTGGTGCTGCGGGCGGAGAGGATCGGGTTGGCCGGGCCGCCCGCCGCCGCTCCCTCGGTGAACGGGCCGTTCGGTCGCGCGCCGCGGGCCACGCTGATGCCGTGGCCGCGTTCGGTGCCGCCCTCGGCGATCATCAGGTACCAGTACTCGCCGTGCTGGTAGAGGTGCGGCGCCTCGGGGAACTTCAGCCCGGTGCCCGACCACACCGAGACCGGCTGCGACAACGGCACGCCGGTCTCCAGGTCCACGGTGAACTGCAGGATGCCCTTGTGCCCGGTGGGCAGCTCGCCGCTGGTCACGTCCAGGCCGGAGTAGGTGATGTACGCGAGGCCGTTCTCGTCCCAGGCGAGGTCGGTGTCAATGCCGTGGATGCCCTGGATGAGGGTGCCGTCGCTCCACGGGCCGGCCGGGTCGGTGGCACTGAAGATGAGCATGCCGCGGCCCATCGCATCCGTCACCACCACGTAGAAGATGCCGTCGCGGTGCCGGATGGTGGGCGCCCAGGCGCCGCCGAGCGTGGGCACGTGCGCCGACGCCAGCTGGCCGGGACGCTCCACCACGTGGCCGATCTGGGTCCAGTCGACCAGGTCGGTGCTGTGGAAGATCGGGATGCCGGGCAGGTACTCGAAGGTGGAGTTGGCGAGGTAGTAGTCCCCGCCCACCTTGACCACGCTGGGGTCGGGGTAGAAGCCGGCGACGAGCGGGTTAGGCCAAGCGTTGTCGGCCGGTGCGGGCGGCGCGAAGTCGGTCTGGGCGGTGTCGTTCTGCACTGTGTCGGTCATGATCGTTCCGCTCAGTTCAGGGTGACGGGCACGGACAGGGGCAGGTTGCTCACGCTGGTGCCCACCTCGAAGAGGTACCGGCCGGTTTCGTAGTGCCAGCCGTCCTGCCAGTCGGCGAAGGCCCGTTCGGGCACGCGGATGTCCACGCTCACGCTCTCGCCGGCGGCCGCGGTCACGGGCGCGAAGCCCACCAGCCAGCGCACCGGGCGGTCGATCGAGGAGTCGGCGCGGGACGCGTAGACCTGCACGACCTGCTTGCCGGCGCGGTCACCCGTGTTGGTCAGGCTCACCGACACGCTGGTGGCGCCCACGGCCGGCAACGCGGCTTCGTCCACGGTCACGCCGTCGAGCGTCCAGGTGGTGTAGCCCAGGCCGTGACCGAACTCGTAGGCCGGTGCGGTGCCGGCCTTGAGCCAGGCACGGTAGCCGATGTGGATGCCCTCGTCGTAGCGCACGACCCCGTCCTCCGGGGTGACGTTGAACACGGGCACGTCGTCGAGCGTCGCCGGCCAGGTGGTGGGCAGGCGCCCGCCCGGCTCGGCCTCGCCGAGCAGCATGGCGGCGACGGCGTCGCCGTACTCCTGGCCGCCGAACCAGCTAAGCAGGATCGCGGCGACATCATCGCGCCACGGCATCAGCACGGGCGAGCCGGAGTTGACGACCACGACGGTGCGCGGGTTGACCGCGGCCACGGCGCGCACGAGGTCGTCCTGCCGGCCGGGCAGGTCGAGGTCGGAGCGGTCGTAGCCCTCGGACTCCACCTTGGAGTTGGTGCCCACAACGAGCACCACCACGTCGGCGGCGGCCGCGGCGGCGACGGCCTCGGCGATGAGCGCATCCGGGCTGGAGAGGTCGGGTTCGATGCCGATGGTGATCGACAGCGCGCCCATCAGGGCGCCCTCCGGCGCGATGTCGTACTCGACGACGAGCTCGATGGGCACGCCCTCGGTCACCTGCACGGCAACGGAGGCCGACGGCGGGGACAGGAACGCGGCGCCGAGGTCGGTGCCCTCGGGAACGACGGTCTCCTCGTGCAGCAGGGCACCGTTCACGATGATGCGGCCGTTGCCGGCGCTGGCGAAGCCGAGCAGGATCTCGCCGGTGGCCTCGGGCGTGTAGCGGGTGCTGAACTCCAGCACCTTCGACTCCGCGATCGGGGCGTCGCCGCCGAACCAGACCAGCGCGGTGGCGCGGCGGTCCTCCACGAACAGTTCGCCGCCGTCGGCGTCCAGAAAACGCACCCGGGCGCCGGGCTCACCGGTCTGCGGGTTAACGATGCTGGTCAGCGGCAGTTCGGCGATGCCCTCCTGCACGACGGCGCCCACCGAGTAGGACACCGAGGCGTTCGGCAGCGCGGCGATGAGGCCGTCCAGCGGGGTGATCACGCGCTCGGGCAGCACGGTGGCGCTGCCGCCGCCCTGGGTGCGGGCGAACCGGGCGTTGTGCCCGATCACGGCCACCTTCGTGAGCGTCTCGGCCTGCCAGGGCAGCTCCCCGGTGTTGGCCACGAGCACGCTGCCGGCGACCTCGGCTTCCTTGGCGAAGCGGATGCCGTCTTCGACGACCACGGGCGCGGCGACGGCCGGCTCGAAGCCTTCGAGCGCGCCCACCCGGGCGGCCAGCCGCAGGATGCGCAGCACCTTGCGGTCGATCGCGGCTTCGTCCACCTCGCCGGCGGTGACAGCGGCCACGAGGGCCTCGCCCCAGGGGCCGGCCGGGCCCGGCATGACGAGGTCTTGCGAGTAGCGGGCGCTGTTCACGCTGCGTACGGCGGTCCAGTCACTGATCACCACACCGTCGAAGCCCCATTCGGAGTTGAGCGGGGTCTCGAGCAGATCGTTCTCGGTGACGGTGGCGCCGTTGACGGAGTTGTAGGAGCTCATCACCAGCCAGGCGTGCGCCTCGGTGACAGCCTCTTCGAAGGCGAGCAGGTAGAGCTCCCGCAGCGCGCGGTCGTCGACGACCACGTTGGCGGTGAACCGGTCGGTTTCGAAGTCGTTGGCGATGTAGTGCTTGGGGGTGGCGCCCACGCCGTTCTCCTGCACGCCGGCCACGTAGGCGGCGGCGAGCTTGGCGGTGAGATGCGGATCTTCGCTGAACGCCTCGAAGTGCCGGCCGCCCAGCGGGGAGCGGTGCAGGTTGATGGTCGGGCCGAGCACCACGTCCACGCCCTTGCGGCGGGCCTCGACGGCGGCGACATTGCCGTACCGGCGGGCGATATCCGGGTCCCAGGCGGCGCCGAGCGCCGTCGACGACGGCAGGTTCAGCGACGGCGACCGTTCGTCCCAGACCTCGCCGCGCACACCGCTCGGGCCGTCGGAGACGAGGATGCGGCGCAGGCCGATCTTCTCGATCGGCGCAGTGGTCCAGAAGTCGCGGCCGGTGAGCAGCAGCACCTTCTCCTCGAGGGTGAGCCGGTCCAGCAGGGCGCTGAGTCGGGCATCCGTGCTGGAATCGGTGGTGTGGTCGGTGACCGCGGCGTCGAGGTCTTCGGAGATCGTCATGGTGCAATCGCTTTCGTGGGAATCGGTTCTGAGTGTGGAAAAACTATTCGGCGGCGCTGTCGGTGAACACGCGCACGTCCCAGGCGCCCAGCTCCAGGCTGGAGCCGTCGTCGTGGGCGCTGCCCGAGAGCAGGTCGCTCAGTTGGGTGGGTGCGGTGAGGGTTTGCGGGGTCCACGACCAGTTGTGCACGTAGAACACCCGCGAGCCGTCCGGGGCGGTCGAGGTGGTCACGGTGACGCTCTCGGGCAGCCCGGCCCAGCCGGCCACCGGCGCCGGCACCAGCCACTCGGCCAGTGAGTGCGCCAGCGCTTGGTTGGGCACCGTGCCCACCACGGTGACGGTGCCGTCGCCGTGGGCGTGGCTGGTCACCGCCGGCCAGCGGCCGTAGTGCGGATGCTCGTAGCCGACCAGCCCGGTCGCGCCGGCGGGCGTGAGCCCGTCGAGCCAGGCGGTGGCGGCGGAGCCGGGTCGCAGCGGGAACCCGGCGCCGGCATCCGTCACCGGCACCGGCTGGGTGAGGGTGGCGAACTCGTCGTACCAGGCCCCGGCCGCGTCGCTGAGCCGGGCCGGCTGCACGTCCTGCCGGGCGCGGCCCTCCCTGTCGGCGTACGCCGAGCGCGGGCCGAGCACGAGGTGCCCGCCGGCGGCCGCGTAGGCGGCCAGCCAGTCGAGCTCGGCATCCGCGGCGGTGAAGAACGCCGGCACCAGGAGCACCGGGTAGGCGACGGCGAAATCGGCCGCGTCGCCGCGTTCGAGTTGGTCGACCCCGGCCGTGGCACGGCCGGGGAAGATCTGTTGCGGCCGCACCAGCCGGGTCTGCAGGCCGGCGTCGAAGGCGCCACGCACGAAGGACGCGATGATGCGCCGGTACGAATCCGGGTCGAAGTACTGGCCAGGGGCCGAGAACGGGGCCTGCGCGGAGAGCGCAAACTTGCTGTCGGAGTCGTAGAGCACCGCCACGTCGTAGTCGGGCCGGGCCCGCGCCACGATTGCGCCGGCGGTCTGGAACTCCTGACCGATCCGGGCGAGCTCCCGGTAGGCGCGGCCGGGTTTCTGGCTGTGCGGCAGCACGCCGCCCCAATAGGTTTCGGCGCCGAAGTGCAGGGTGTGCCAGTGCCAGTACTCGATCATGCCCGCGCCGCGCGACACCAGCGCCCAGGCGGCCTGGCGCCACTGGCCGTCGTAGGGCGAGAAGTTGAGCTGGGAGAACCCGATCGAGGAGGCGTTCGTCTCGGTGACCAGGAACGGCGCCTGCTTCGACGAGTACATCACGTCGGCCAGGTGGTAGAGCGCCCAGGTGCCCTTCACGATCCAGTCGGCGCTTCGCTCGTCGGTGGACGGGTGCGCCAGCGACCCTTCGCCCTCGTAGTAGGCGTTGCCGCTGGCGATCTCGAGGTTGGCGGATAGGTTCACGTCTTCGACGCCGAGCTGGTCGTAGGAGATGCAGGTGGTGACGAAGTGCCGCGGCTGGGCGTACTCGCGCACGATGTCGGCCTGCCAGCCGATGTACTCGGTGACGAGTTTGGCTTGGAACCGGCGCCAGGCCAGGTCGTACTGCGGTTGGAAGTTGCCGTCCGGCCGCCACAGGTCGGCCCAGGTGCACAGCCGGTGCGACCAGTAGACCAGGCCCCACTCCCGGTTGAGGGTTTCCACGTCGCCGTAGAGGTGCCGCAGTTCGTCGGTGAACCGCTGGAACACACCCTCGTTGTAGAGCAGCCGGATGCCGGGCTCGTTGTCGACCTGGAAACCGATCACCGCGGGGTGGTCCGCGTAGCGGTTGATGATGGCACGGATGATGCGCTCGGCATAAAAGAGGAACGTCGGGTTGGTGAAGTCCATCTCCTGCCGCATGCCCCAGTGGTTGGGCGTGCCGGTGGCCGAGTCACCGGCCACCTCGGGGTGCAGCCGCTTCATCCACATCGGGATGGCGTAGGTGGGGGTGCCGAGGATGACCCCGATCCCCCGCCGGTGGGCGCCGTCGAGCACCGGCTGCAGCCAGTCCAGGTCGAAGACGCCGGGCTCGGGCTCCCAGGTGGACCAGACCGATTCGCCCACCCGGATGACCGTGAAGCCGGCCTCCTGCATCAGGTCGAGATCGGTGTCCAGCCGGGGGCTGGGCTGGTACTCATGGTAGTAGGCGGCGCCGAAACGGATGCCGTCGAAGGGCGGCTCCCCCAAGCCGGCCATCAGGCCGCCCCGGCCTGGAGCTCGGCCTGCTGCTGCTCGAACATCAGCCGCTGGCGCACGGCCCGGCGCTGCTCCTGGCGGTCGGGGTCCGGCACCGGCGCGGCCAGGAACAGCTTCTGCGTGTACGGGTGCACGGGGTCACTGGTGACCTGGTCGCCGGCGCCCCACTCCACGATCTCACCGTGGTACATCACGGCGACCCGGTGGCTGAGGTGCCGCACCACGGCGAGGTCGTGCGAGACGAAGAGGTAGGCCACGCCGGTGCGCTCCTGGATCTCCTTGAACAGGTCGAGCACACGGGCCTGGGTGGAGAGGTCCAGCGCCGAAACGGGTTCGTCGCAGACGATCAGGCGCGGGTCCAGCGCCAGCGCGCGGGCGATCGCGATGCGCTGCCGCTGCCCGCCGGAGAACTCCCGGGGCAGGCGATCGGCGGCGTTGCTGGGCAGTCCCACCTGGTCGAGCAGGTCGAGCACCCGCTTGGAGGCGTCCTTCTTGGCGACCTTGCGCACGGTGAGCGGTTCCACCAGGATCTGCTCGATCGTGAGGCTCGGGTTCAGCGAGGTGTACGGGTCTTGGAAGACCACCTGGATCTCGCTGGAGAGCGCCTTGCGCTCCCGGCGGCCCAGGTGGGCGATGTCCTTGCCGCGGTAGAGGATCTCCCCGCCGGTGACCGGGGCCAGGCCCAGTACGGCGCGGCCCAGGGTGGTCTTGCCCGAGCCGGACTCGCCGACCAGGCCCACGGTTTCACCCGGGCGGATGTCGAGCGAGACACCCTTGAGAGCCTGGAACGGCTCCTTGCGGAACCCCTTGATCGGGTATTCGACGACAACGTTCTTCACGTCGAGGAGAAGCTCGGTCATGACTGCGCTCCTATGGTGTCGGAAATGCTGGGGGTCGTCAGGGCGACGGCGGCGGCCGTGGCGGAGTTGCCCTCGGCGAGGTCGCCGCGCGCTTCGCCGTCTTCGAGGATCGCCGCGAGCAGCGACTGGGTGTACGGATGCTTCGCCTCGTTGAAGATGGCCCGCACCGGTCCGGTTTCGATCACCCGGCCGTCGCGCATCACCGAGACCCGGTCGCACAGGTCGGCGACGACGCCGAAGTTGTGCGTGACGAGCACGACGCCCATGTTGAGTTCGCTCTGCAGCTCGCGCAGCAGGTCGAGCACCTCGGCCTGCACGGTCACGTCCAGGGCGGTGGTGGGCTCGTCGGCGATGAGCAGGTCGGGGTCGCAGGAGACGGCGCCGGCGATGAGCACCCGCTGGGCCATGCCGCCGGACACCTCGTGCGGGTAGGCGGCGAAGGTGCGCTCCGGGTTGGGGATGCCGACCCGGGCGAGCAGTTCGAGCGCCCGCTTGGTTGCGGCCTTCTTCGACAGGCCCAGGCACACCCGCATCGGCTCGACCAGCTGGCTGCCGATCGTGAACGCGGAGTCGAGGTTCGACATCGGTTCCTGCGGGATGTAGGCGATCTTCTTGCCGCGGATCTTCGTCATCTCCTTCTCAGAGGCGAGGGCGAGGTCCTTGCCCTCGAAGAAGATCGCGCCGCCGGTGACCCGGCCGCCGTCGGGCAGCAGGCGCAGGATCGACCAGGCGGTCTGGGTCTTGCCCGACCCGGATTCGCCGATCAGGCCGTGCACCTCGCCGCGGCGCACGATGAGCGACACGTCGTGCACGACGGTCTTCACGGTGCCGTCGGCCTGGTCGTAGCCGATCGCGAGGTCGCGCACATCCAGCAGCACCTCGCCGGTGCGGCCGGAGGAGGAGAGGTCGTCGGCGTGGAAGACGGCGGCGGTCTTGTTCACGTCGACCGGGCGCAGCGGCGGGCGGCGGCGGCGCTTGGCCTTGCCGCTGCGCTCGAGTTCGTCGCGCATGGTGTTGGCCAGCAGAGTGAGAGCCACACAGGTGAGGGCGATCACCACGCTGGGCCAGAGGATCAGCATCGGCTCTTTGTAGATCTGCCGGAACCCGTCGTTAAGCATGGTGCCCCAGGTGGGGATCGACTGGTCGCCGAGGCCGAGGAAGTCGAGCCCGGCCTGGATGGCGATAGCGATGCCGAGCACCATGGCGGACTGGATGATGACGGGAGCGCGCACCACGGTGAGGATGTGCTTGCCGATGATGCGGGTGTCGCTGAGGCCGGCGACCCGGGCGGCATCCACGTACAGTTCGTTGCGCACCGCGGTGACGGACGCGTAGACGAGCCGGAAGAAGGCCGGCGAGAGCAGCACGCCGAAGATCATCATCGACAGCCACATCGACGGGCCGAGCACCGAGCGGGCGGCCAGCAGCACGACGATGCCGGGCAGCGCCATCAGCAGGCCGGTGAGCCAGGACGACACCGAGTCGAACCACTTGCCGTAGTAGCCGGCGATGAGACCGCCGATCACGCCGATGACCAGGGCGATCACCAGGGCCAGGGCGGCGCCGGCGAGGCTGAACCGGCCGGCGAAGATGAGCCGGGAGAACACGTCGCGGCCCGAACTGTCGAAGCCGAGCGGATGCCCGTCGGCGGGCCCGCCGAGCACGTCCTGGATGGACGAGGAGTTGGGGTCGTGCGGCGCGAGCAGTGGGGCGAAGATCGCGCTGAGCACGAGCAGGGCCAGGAACAGCATCGTGCCGAGGCCGACGGGGTTGCGCAGCAGGCGGTTGAACAGCGAACGGCGGGCGGCACGGGGCAGCGCCGGGGCCATCACGGTGGGAGTGAGGTCGATCATGAGAGGCGCACCTTCGGGTTCAGCCAGCCCTGGAGCAGGTCGATGAGCAGGTTGACGATGACGACGATGGCGGCGGTGGCCACCACCAGGCCCATCACCATGGGGATGTCACCCTGGGTGGTGGCCTGCACGGACACCTGGCCGAGGCCCGGGATCGCGAAGATCTGTTCCACGATCACGGCGCCGCCGAGGAGGCCGACGAACTGCACGGCCAGCACGGCCAGGGCGGGACCGCCGGCGTTGCGCAGCACGTGCTTGAAGACCACCCGGTTGAAGGAGAGGCCGCGCGAACGGAGGGTGCGCACGTAGTCCTGGCGGAGCGCATCGACGACCGAGCCGCGCACCTGCTGGGCCACACCGGCGATGCCGCCGATGGCCAACGCGATGATGGGCAGGGTGACGCTGGCGGCCCATCCGCTGGGCGAATCGGTGAACGCCGTGTAGCCGGTGGGTTTGAACAACTTGAGGTTGAGCGCGAAGAGGGTGACCAGGCCCAGGGCGATGAGGAAGCCGGGGATGGCGAAGCCGAGGATGGAGATGGCCTGCACGAACTTGTCGGCCCAGCCGCCGCGGATGGCGGCCCAGACGCCGAGGATCACGGCCACGATGGCGATGAGGATGATCGCGCCGATGACCAGGGAGAGGGTGACGGCCAGGCGGGAGGTGATGCCCTCGGTGACGAGCTGCCCGGTGAACCAGGACGAGCCGAGGTCGCCGCGCACAGCGCCGGAGAGCCAGTCGACGTACTGCTCATAGAGCGGACGGTTGAGGCCGAGCTCCTCGCTCTTCTGGGCGACGGTCTCCGGGGTGGCCATCTGGCCCAGGATGCGGCGGGCGATGTCACCGCCGCCGACGTAGAGGAGGGAGAACGCGATCGTGGAGATGAGGAAGAGGAGGACGACGCCCGAGAGCAGCCGCCGGAGTATGAATCTGAACACCATTGTTCCTGACTGTTGTGCGACCCGTGTGAGAGGGAACCGGCCCGTGGGGATGGGCCGGGGAGGGGCCGGGCCGCGCGCGTGGCGCGGCCCGGCCGGAGAGCTACCTAGGAGGCGGGGGTGAAGTTCCAGAGGTAGGGGTAGGCGTTGCCGACCTGGGTTTCCACCTGGGTCTTGGCATCCGTCGCGTAGTTGGACTGCACGCGGTACCACGGGGCGAACCAGGCCTGCTCGACGACGTAGGCGTTGAGCTCCTTGAGCGCGGCGTCGGCTTCGTCACCGGTGGTGGTGCCGATTGTGGCGACGAGGGCGTCGACGGTCGGGTCCTGGTAGTGCGTCGGGTTGAACGAGGCGTTCGGGGTGAGCTCGAAGTTAATCAGCGCCCAGTCGTTGTCCTGCTGCAGCTGCATCCAGGTGGCCCCGTACTTGGGGGCGAGGATGTCGGCGATGAAGTTGGTGCCGGTGTCGGTGTAGTTCACCGTGATGCCGACATCCTTCAGCTGCTGCTCGATGAGAGTGAAGACCGCCGGGTTGCCGAGCGAGGTGCTGGGCATGTCCAGGGTGAGGCCATCGGCGTAGCCGGCCTCGGCGAGCAGCTTCTTGGCCTCGTCGGGGTCGTAGGCGTAGCGGTCGTCGAGCTTCTTGTCGTAGGCCGCGGAGGACTCGGGGAAGATCTGCGTGGTGGGGGTGCCGAGTCCTTCGCCGACTGCCTTGAGCATGGCGGGGCCGTCGATGGCGTAGTTGAGGGCCTGGCGAACCTTGACGTCGGCGAGGGCGGGGTTCAGGGTGCCGGCGCGGTCGAAGAGGATCAGGCCGGTCCAGTCGAGCTCGAACGGGTTGAGGGTGTACCCGGCGGCTTCCACCTCGGCGTTGTTGGTGTTGTCACCGAGCTTGGCTCCGTTGACCTGGCCGCCCTTGACGGCGTTCAGCATCGACGTGGTGTCGGCGAAGACCTTCAGCGACAGGTTGTCGTAGTGCACGCTGTCCTTGTCCCAGTAGTCGGGGTTCGCGGTGAACTCGTACGAGGTGCCCACGACGGTCTTCTTGGTGTCGAGGATGTACGGGCCGGAGCCGACCGGGTTGGTCTTGGCGTCAGCGGCGCCGAACGCGGCGGGGCTGCCCTGCATGCCGGCGTTCTGGGTCAGGTAGTGCAGCAGCGCGGGGTCCGGCTGGGTGAGCGTGAGCTCAACGTGGGTGTCGTCGATCGCGGTGGCGCTGCCGAGCGAGGCGAGGAAGGACTTGTTCGGCGAGGTGCCGTCGCGGAAGCGGGTGAGGTTCTGTGCCGCAGCATCCGCGTTGAAGGCGGTGCCGTCGGTGAACTTCACGTCGTCGCGCAGGGTGAGGGTGAGCACGGTGTTGGTGTCGTTGTACGACCACTCGGTAGCCAGGCTCGGGAGCAGCTCGCCGGAGGGGTCTTCCTTGAGCAGGGTGTCGTAGACGGCCTGGCCGTAGGGCGACTCGTTGGCGAAGTTCATGTTCGCGGCTTCGAAAGTCGTGGCGGGCACGATCAGGCCCAGGGTGAGAGTGCTGGACGCTGAGTCGCTGGATGACGTGTCACTCGCGGAGCAACCCGTGAGAGCCAGGGCCGCAACGGCGACTGCCGCTGTTACGCTTTTCCATCGGAACATCGGTGTTCCCTTTCGGTACGTGCGATCCTTCGTTGGGCCGCCTCGAAAACCGAAGCTAACACGAAAAGCGAATACTTGGTAGGTTTTCGCCAAATTGTTACCGACCGCGATAGAGTCGGCCCATGATCCCTACCGCCACGATCCGAAAGCCGCGCGGCGCCTACGCCAAGACGGCGGCACGACGCCGGGAGATCCTCGAGGCCGGCATGGATGTCTTCGCCACGAACGGCTTCCGCAGCGGCTCCATTCGCGAGATCGCCGAGGTCGTCGGTATGAGCCAGGCCGGACTGCTGCACCACTTCTCCAACAAGAATGAGCTGCTGGCCGGGGTATTGGAGCTCCGCGACGACCGGGCCACCGAGTACGTCGACACCGCGGGCCAGGCCGACATCGAGACCATCCGCGGCTTCGTGCGCCTGATCGACTACAACGCCCGCGAGAAACCCGGCCTGGTGGAACTGCACTGTGTGCTCTCGGCCGAGGCGACCTCACCGGAGCATCCGGCCCACGACTATTTCGTGCGCAGGTACGCGTGGGTGCTCTCATTTCTCACCGAGGCGTTCGAGGCGATGCAGGCTGCCGGACAGCTGGCCATCGGCATCGATCCCACCAGCGCGGCGCGCGGCATGATCGCCATGAGCGACGGCCTGCAGGTGCAGTGGCTGCTCACCCCCGACTCCCTGGACATGGCCCAGGAGATGCGCAACTACCTGCACCCCCTGCTCGCGGTCGAGCTCTAGCCCCGCGCGGCCGCGCCGCGCCTCGCCGCGCCGCGCCGCCGGATGCCGGTGCGCGGGTGATACGCCGTTTCGCGGGTGGCGCGCCACCCGCGGAACGGCGCGCTGCCCGCGTCGCGCGTCGCGCGGGCTGGAAGCCCGAGGTGGCCGGGCGCTCAGCCGGCCACGGCGTGGGCGGCGAGTTTGGCGGTGAAGTCGGCGAAGAGCAGCCGCAGGTCGAGCCGGGTGTAGACCCGCATCGGTCGGGGACCCTGCCGCGGGATGATGTCGTACGACCCGTCGGCGCGGATGCGTGGCACCGTGCGGGTGACGTATTCGCTCGAGGAAGGATCGGCCTCGAACGACGACTGCAGCGCGGTCAGCAGCACGAGCGGGCTGTCGCCGAGGATGTACGTCTCGCCGATGTGCAGGCCGTGGCTGCCGGCCATGACGGCGACCTGCGCGAGGGCGTCGTAGAGGTGAGCGCCGATGGCGCCGTGCGGGCGCACATCCGTGAGCAGTTCGGCCCAGGAGAACAGCGTCTGCCGGTACGCGTCGCGCGGCACCTGCCAGATCGGCATGAACGAGTCGAAGATCACCCGGGCGGCCGGGATGTCGATGGCCAGGTTGTACTCCGGGCCGTGCGACCCGGGCGGCGGCACGGCGAGGCCGTCGTGTTCGGGACCGCCGATCCAGACCAGGGTGAGCCGGGTCGCGATCCGGGGTTCGAGCAGGTAGGCGCTGGCGATCTCGGTGAGGCCGGCCCCGCAGGCCACGAACAGCGGCAGGTCGGTGTCGGTGCGCATGGCTTCGGCGATGATCGCATCCGTTGCCGCCGAGCGGAGCGGCGACAGCGGGTCGGTCATGGGCAGATTGGAGCCGGCCAGCACCGGAATCGCGCCGGCGCGGCCGAGCAGCTCGAGCACCGTGGCGGCGGCCGCGGCGGCGTTGTCGGCGGTGTGCTCCGAGGGGTCGAACGGGTCGCCCGGCTTGAGGTGCGAGCCGATGATCGCGCGGATCTCGACAGACGGCGACAGCACGTGGTGCGCAAGCTGCACGAGGCCGTCTGGGTCGCCGGAAAAGTCGTTGTCGATGATGACCCGGGCGCGCGGCTGCACGACCCGGCGCAGCTCGGAGTCGAATGATGTCAACGCTGGCACCTTCCCTGTGGGGGTTTTTCTGATGAGTGTAGTGGCCCCGTCGCTGCCGTTCGGTGCGGATGTGGCGGCAGGTGTTGGTGCTCGCGGCACGCGTTGGGTGCTCGGGGCCCGCGTATGAACACGTGCCCCCGGGATTAACACCTGCCGCGAGCACGGAGCTGCTACTGCGGGGCCATTCGGATGGCCCCGTCGAGGCGGATGGTCTCGCCGTTGAGCATGGGGTTCTCCACGATGTGGCGCACCAGGGCGGCGTACTCGGCCGGGTCGCCGAGCCGGGCCGGATGCGGCACCTGGGCGCCGAGGGAGGCGCGGGCCTCGGCGGGCAGCCCCTGCAGCAGCGGAGTGTCGAACAGGCCGGGTGCGATGGTGACGACGCGGATCAGCGAGCGGGCAAACTCCCGCGCCAGCGGCAGGGTCATCGCCGCGACGCCACCCTTCGAGGCGGCATACGCGGCCTGGCCGGTCTGCCCGTCGAAGGCCGCCACCGATGCCGTGTTCACGATCACGCCGCGCTCAGGGGTGCCGCCGATCGGGTCGGTGGCCTGCATGGCCGCGGCGGCCAGACGCACCACGTTGAAGGTGCCGAGGAGGTTCACCCGCAGTACGCGCTCGAAGTCGGCCAGGGGTTGCGGGCCGTGCCGGCCCACCGTGCGGGCGGCAGGGGCGATACCGGCGCAGTTCACCACGATCCGGAGCGGACCCAGGGCACCGGCGGCATCCACCGCGGCCTGCACCTCGGCCTCCACGGTTACATCCCCGGAACGGAATACAGCCGCGACCGCCGCACCGGGTGTGCCGCCGACACTCGCGGAATCGACCGTTGACCTGGCAAACTCGGTCAGCTCCTCGGCGCGCTCCGCCCCGGCCGAGCCAGGCAGGTCGAACAGCACAACGTGCGCGCCGGCCGCGTGCAGGGCCCGCGCGGTGGCCAGGCCGAGCCCGGAGGCCGCGCCGGTGACGAGGGCGGAGCATCCGTCGACGCGCATGCCTAGAGCCGTTCGATGATGGTGGCGTTGGCCATGCCGCCGCCCTCGCACATGGTCTGCAGGCCATAGCGGCCGCCGCCGGCCTCGAGGGTGCTGAGCAGGGTGCCGAGCAGCCGGGTGCCGGAGGACCCGAGGGCGTGGCCGAGGGCGATCGCGCCGCCGCTGGCGTTGAGCCGCGCGGGGTCGGCGTGCAGTTCGGACTGCCACACCAGCGGCACGCAGGCGAACGCCTCATTCACCTCGTAGGCATCGAGGTCGTCGATGCCCAGCCCCGAGCGGGCCAGGATGCGCCGGGTGGCGGGGATCACGCCGGTGAGCATCAGCAGCGGGTCGCTGCCGGTGACCGCGAAACTGTGGAACCGGGCGCGGGGCGTGAGGCCGAGCGCGGCGGCGCGGTCGGCGCTCATGATCAGGGCGGCGGAGGCGCCGTCGGTGAGCGGTGAGGAGTTGCCGGCGGTGATCTGCCAGTCCACCTCGGGAAACCGGGCGGCGAGCTCGTCGGTGCGGAAGGCCAGCGGCAGGTCGGCGAGGGTGTCCACGGTGCTGCGACGCCGGATGGTCTCGTCGGCCGTCACCAGCCGGCCGTCCGGCAGGGCCACCGGCAGCAGGGCCGCGTCGAAGTCGCCGCGGTCGGCCGCCGCCGCCGCGAGCCGGTGCGACCGGGCGGCGTATTCGTCGAGCTCGGTGCGGGTGAGGCCCCACTTGGCGCTGATCAGTTCGGCCGAGACGCCCTGGCCCACCAGGCCCTGCGGGTAGCGGGCGTGCATGAGCCGGCCGTGCGGGTCTTGGCTGGCGATGGCCGACCAGGCGGTGGGCGAGCCCCAGCCCTCGGAGCGTGCGGCGGCGTCGGAGCCGCCGGCCGGCACCGGTCCCCCGGCCGAGCCCAACGGGATGCGGCTCATCGACTCGACCCCGCAGGCGATCACGATGTCGTAGCTGCCGGCGAGCACACCCTGCGCGGCGAATGTGGCCGCCTGCTGGCTCGAGCCGCACTGCCGGTCGATGGTGGTGCCGGGCACCGATTCGGGGAACCCCGCACTGAGCAGCGCGGTGCGGGTGATGTTGGTGCTCTGCTCGCCCACCTGGGTGAGGCATCCGCCGATCACGTCATCGACGAGGGCCGGGTCGAGGTTGTTGCGGTTGACCAGGTCCTTCAGCACCCCGGCGAGCAGGTCGGCCGGGTGCACCCCC
Source organism: Cryobacterium sp. SO2 (assembly GCF_026151165.2). Lineage (NCBI taxonomy): Bacteria > Bacillati > Actinomycetota > Actinomycetes > Micrococcales > Microbacteriaceae > Cryobacterium > Cryobacterium sp. SO2. The sequence goes on along the minus strand of NZ_CP117849.1, from coordinate 692,455 downwards.
GAGAGCGCGCCGCCGGGCTTGCCGCGGCCGGATGGTGTGCGGACAACGTCGACGATGACAGCATCAGTGCTCATGCCCCCAGCCTAGGACTCCTCGAGGGATCCGGGCCTGTGCACGGTGAGCAGCTGTGCGGAGGAGGCGAGCGGACGGTAACTCTGCGCCGGATCCAGCTGCAGCGCCGACCCCTGGCCGACCTCGGCTCCGTCCACGTGCGCGGTGCCGCGCAGGGCCACCAGGAGTTGCGCGCCCGCGCCGAGGTCGGCATCCGGGTCGGCCATGCTGATGACGAAACCGGGCGGTTCACCGGCGCCGGGAAAGGTGAGCACGATGAGGGAACTCGCCCCGGGAGGACGCAGCTTGGGCCGCTCGAAGTACACCGTGGAGGAGGGCACCGGCATGACATGGTCGCGGCGGAGCACCCGACTCGACTCCGCGTTGCGCACCGCGACCTGCGGGCCGGAGAGCCCGACCACGAAGTGGTGGGTGCCGGCGGGGCCGACCAGCTGGCCGGTGGAGTCCTTGATCTCCACGACCCGGAGCTGCCAGCGCAGCGTCAGGTCGTAGCCGAGGTCAGCCGCGATCTCGCGGGCGCTGCCTCTGCCCTGGTCGAGCGGCTGGCGGGGAAGTTCGGAGAATCGGATGGCGCGGGGTGGGATCCTCTGGGGATCGACGCCGTCATCCGCTCCTGCGGTGCTGCTCATTGCCTGGCTTGGCCGGGCCGGGCTGGGCCGGCGTCGGCCGACACAAAGATGTGCTGGATGGTTCGCATTTCAACCATCCAGCACATCTCGGGATTACTCGGGACTTGAGGTTACTCAGGCCTTGGCGTCAACGAGGACGTAGCCCTCTTCACCGTGCACGACAGAGTCGATGCCGGCGATCTCGTCTTCGTTCTTCACGCGGAAGCCGATGGTCTTCTCGATGGCGAACGCGATGATGAACGCGAGGACGAAGGAGTAGATCAGCACGGAGAACGCTGCGATCGCCTGAACGAGCAGCTGGGTGCCGTCGCCGCCCAGGAAGAGGCCGGTGCCGTTGGCGAAGAAGCCCAGGTACAGGGTTCCGAGCAGGCCGCCGACGAGGTGGATGCCCACGACGTCGAGCGAGTCGTCGAAGCCCAGCTTGAACTTGAGGTCGACCGCGATGGCGCAGATCGCACCGGCGAGCAGGCCGAGCAGGATCGCCCAGATCGGCTGCAGCGAACCACAGGCGGGGGTGATGGCGACGAGGCCTGCGACGGCACCGGATGCGGCACCGACCGAGGTGGGCTTGCCGTCGCGGATCTTCTCAACGACGAGCCAGGCGAGCAGGGCGGCGGCGGGTGCCGCGATGGTGTTCACGAAGGCGAGGGCGGCGATGCCGTCCGCGGCCAGCTCGGAGCCGGCGTTGAAGCCGAACCAGCCGAACCACAGGAGACCGGCGCCGAGGAGAACGAACGGCGGGTTGTGGGGAACACTGACGCCCTTCTGGAAGCCGACACGCTTGCCGAGCACCAGGGCGAGGGCCAGGGCAGCGGCACCGGCGTTGATGTGCACAGCGGTACCACCGGCGAAGTCGATCGCGCCGAGGCCGAAGACGTCCTGCAGGCCGTGGGTGATCCAGCCGCCGTAAGCGAAGCTGCCGTCCTCGGCGAGGCCGAAGTTGAACACCCAGCTAGCGACCGGGAAGTAGACGACGGTGGCCCAGATGGCGGAGAAGATCATCCAGGAGCCGAACTTGGCGCGGTCGGCGATGGCGCCGGAGATGAGTGCGACCGTGATGATGGCGAACGTGGCCTGGAACGCGACGAAAGCGAGCGGCGGGTAAGCGGCGCCCTCCGGGGTGACCAGGGCGGCGTTCAGGCCGATGTTGGACCAGTCGATGGCCCACGGAGCGACGGTGCCTTCGGATCCGGGGAACGCGATTGCGTAGCCGTAGATGACCCAGAGCACGCCGATCAGGCCGAGAGCGCCGAAGCTCATCATCATCATGCTGATGACGCTCTTGGCCTTGACCAGTCCACCGTAGAAGAAGGCCAGGCCTGGGGTCATGAGCAGCACGAACGCTGCGGACAGAAGCAAGAAAGCGGTATTGCCTTGATCCATTTGAAAAACCTCTCTGCACGGACGCAGCGGCTCGCGTCGGGTAGAACACACCTTGACAGGGCTGTGTTACACCTTCAGCCAGACTTTGTTTCCAACACATTCCAGAGAGGGCCCCTGTGTAAACAACAGATGACGCGAGGCTCAGAGTTCGACCTCAGTCAGCCGGAAAGTGCCCACATGGCGACGGCGCTGGCCGCGGCGACATTAAGGGAGTCGATGCCGTGCTTCATGGGGATCTGCACCACGGAGTCCGACGCGGCGAGCGCCTCATCCGTGAGCCCCTCGCCCTCGGCGCCGAGCAGCAGCGCCAGCCGGGCGTGCTGGTCGCCGCGGAAATCGCGCAGGCTCACCGCATCCGGGGTGAGCGCGAGCGCGGCGACGTGGAAGCCGTGCTCGCTGAGCAGCTGCCGGGTGCTCGCCCAGTCGCCCACCCTGGTCCACGGCACCTGCAGCACGGTGCCCATCGACACCCGGATGGCGCGGCGGTAGAACGGGTCGGAGCAACGCGGGGTGACCAGGATCGCGTCGGCCCCGATCGCGCCGGCCGAGCGGAAGATGGCGCCGACGTTGGTGGGATCGGTGACGTTCTCCAGGATCAGGATGCGCCGGGCGTCCGCCAGCAGCGCAGCCGGTTCCGGCAGCGCGGGCCGGTGCATCGCGGCGATCAGGCCTCGGTGCAGCACGTACCCGGTGAGCTCGGTGAGCAGCTCGCCCTGGCCCACGAAGATCGGCACGTCGTCGCCGACGAGTGCGCGGGCCTCGTCGAGGGTGTTCGCCAGGGTGAGCACCGAGCGGGGTCGGTGCCCGGCGCGCAGCGCCCGCTCGAGCACCAGCGCGGACTCGGCGATGTACAGGCCGTGCTCGGTGTCACGCGCCTTCTTGAGCGCCACATCCGTCGCCTGGTTGTAGTCGGCCAGCCGGGGGTCGGCTAAATCGCATATCTCAAAAACGGGCACCCTTGAGCTTAACGATCCCGTCAAAGCACGCGAGCCGTGAGTATGACCCCGAAACTCGCGTGTTTTCGGGGCTCAACTCACGGCTCGCGGAGGGGTGGCGCTAGTCGTGGTCGGCGAAGGGGTCGGGAGTGAGGGTGTATTTCGTGGAGAGGTACTCGTGGATGCCCTCTGCACCGCCCTCACGGCCGAGGCCGGACTGCTTGACCCCGCCGAACGGGGCTGCGGCGTTGGAGACCACACCCATGTTCAGGCCCATCATGCCGGTCTGCAGCCTCTCGATCATGCGCTGCCCGCGGGCGAGGTCCTGGGTGAAGACGTAGCTGACCAGGCCGTATTCGGTGTCGTTGGCGATACGCACGGCGTCGTCCTCGTCGTCGAACGGCACGATCGACAGCACCGGTCCGAAGATCTCCTCCCGCAGGATGGCGCTGCCCGGCTGCACGCCGCTGATCACGGTGGGCTCGTAGAACGTGCCCGCCCGGTCGAGCGCGTGCCCGCCGGCGAGCAGCGTAGCGCCGCGGCCGAGGGCATCCTGCACGAGGGTGTCGGCCTTGGTCACGGCATCCGCGTTGATCAGCGGGCCGATCTTCACGCCGGTCTCGGTGCCGCGGCCCACGGTGAACTCGGTGACGGCCTCGGTGACCCGACGGGCGAATTCGTCGGCCACCGACGCCTGCACGATGAACCGGTTGGCGGCGGTGCAGGCCTGGCCCACATTGCGGAACTTCGCGGCCAGGGCGCCCTCGACGGCGCGGTCCATGTCGGCGTCCTCGAACACCAGGAACGGGGCGTTGCCGCCGAGCTCCATCGAGGTGCGCAGCACATTCTGCGCCGACTGCTGGATGAGCTTCTGGCCGACGCCGGTGGAGCCGGTGAAGCTCAGCTTCCGCAGCCGCGGGTCGGCGATGATCGGCCCGGAGACGGCCGCCGACGTGGAGGTGGTGAGCACGTTCACGACGCCGGCGGGCAGGCCGACCTCCTCGAACAGTTTCACCAGGTAGAGGGTGGTGAGCGGGGTGAGTTCGGCGGGCTTGATCACGACGGTGCAGCCGGCCGCGAGCGCCGGCGCGATCTTGCGGGTGGCCATCGCCAGCGGGAAGTTCCACGGTGTGATCAGGAAACTGGGGCCCACCGGGTGCTGCGACACGATCATGCGACCGGTGCCCTCTGGATTGGTGCCGTACCGGCCGGTGATGCGCACGGCCTCCTCACTGAACCAGCGCAGGAATTCGCCGCCGTAGGCGACCTCCCCGTAGGCCTCGGCCAGCGGCTTGCCCATCTCGAGCGTCATCAGCAGCGCGAACTCATGCTTGCGCTCCTGCAGCAGTTCGAAGCTGCGGCGGAGCACCTCGCCGCGCACCCGCGGCGGTGTCGCGGCCCAGGCATCCTGGGCGTCGACGGCGGCATCGAGGGCGGCCAGGCCGTCGGCGACGCCGGCGTCAGCGATGGTCTTGATCACCTTCCCCGTGGACGGGTCGTGCACGGTGAGGGTGTTCCCGTCAGCGGCGGGCACCCACTCCCCGTTGATGTACAGCTCGTTGGGAACGTGCTGGAGCAGCTCTGCTTCGGTTACGTGCGCCACAAATGCCTCCTGAAGTCGTCGCCTCCAAATGTACTCGCGTGCCGCTGGCCGGCCCCTGACCGGCGCCGGCGGTGTCTATTTCGCGGTGCGCGCCATCCGGTCGGCGGGCAGGATGCCCAGGCACAGCAGGAGGAAGATGAGCTGCAGGACACCGGTGGTGAAGTAGATGGTGTGCAGGATCGAGTACACCGGCAGCAGGGCCACCTCAACGTAGATCCAGATCACCATGCCGAACCCGGCCACCCCGGCCGCGGCCGGGAACCACGGATGGCGCCGGTGCTGCAGCAGCACGGCGAGCCCCTGGGTGCCACCTACGATCAGCAGCAGCACGAGCCCCGGGATCACGAAGGAGTCGAACGGGGTGCCGGCCAGCCAGCTGAGCGGCATCCCCATCCCGTTCGCGAAGACCAGGCCGAGCGCCCCGCCCACCGCCGACACCAGGTTGAACCAGCCGACCACCAGCAGGGCCATCCGCCAGTGCCGGGGTGCGGCGAGGGTGTCGGCGGGCATGCGGGACGTGGTGGCAGTGTCGCGGGTCATGACCTCATCGTGCTCCCGCGCCGGGGGGACGACAATCCCCCGCTCGGGTGCCCGGTACCGCCCCGTGTCAGGTCGTTCGCAGGGTGCCGCGCACGATGGAGTCGCCGGAGTGCGCCGGGTTGCCGTCGTCCGGCTCCGCCGAGACGTCCACGACGGGGTACTCGGCCAGGTCGATGCCCGCCGGGATGCTGAACCGGCCGGTCGAGCCGTCGAGCAGGCCCACGCTCACCAGGCCGGTGGCGTCGGCGGTGAGCAGCCATACCTCGCGCAGGCCAGCGCCGGCGGCGTCGGCGGCGGACAGGTCCACCACGACGTCGCGGCGCCCGTCGGCGGACTCCTCCACCTCGGCGCTGCCGCTGGCCGTCCAGCCGGGGAGGGCGTCGAGTTGGGCCTCGTAGATCACCGGGCCCGGCGCCGGGGCACGGGTCGACTGCCACCAGGCTCCAGCCGCAATGCCGCCGACGATGCCGACCGCGCAGGCCGCTGCGGCCACCGGCAGCCACACACGGCGGCGGCGGTCGGCCAGGGGCACCACGGATGCCGGCTTGTCCGCCGATGGTGTGGCGTCGGCCGCTGAGGCGCTCGCGGTCGGTGCCGGTCGGGTGCCGGGGGTCGCCGGTTCGGCGAGGGGATCGGGCACTATGCCGGTGCCGATGGGCACGGACGCTGGTTCTGCCTCGAACTCGGCCCCGGGCAGGCGCGGCGGAGCGGCCACGGCGTCGGAAAGGCCGAGCGCCGCGTGGATGCGACCCCACACCGCATCCGCGGGTTCGACCAGGTCGACGCTGCCGGCGGTTCGACCGATCAGCACCGTGCGGCGCAGCGCATCCAACTCGCCGGTGCAGGCCGGGCAGGCGGCCAGGTGGTCACGTTCAGCGGTGCTGAGCTCGAGCTCGGCGAGCGCCACGAGGGCGAGCGTGTCGCGGTCAAGATGCGTCATCGTTCGCCTCCAATCGTGTTCGCAGCCGGGTGAGGCTGCGGCGGATGTGACTCTTCACGGTGCCCAGCGGCAATCCGAGGCTATCGGCGATCTGCACGTGGGTGAGATCGTCGTAGAACGCGAGCCGCATCACCCGTTGCGGCACCGGTTCCAGCCGGTTCAGCTCCTCGCCGAGCAGCAGCCGTTCGGCCACGTCGGCGGACTCGTCGATGGTGTACAACTCGGCGTCGTCGACGAGGGTCTGCTCCAGGCGTCGCCGCCTGGCCCTGGCCTCGTGCGCGTCGGCGATGGTGTGCCGGGCGATGCCCACGATCCAGGCGGGCAGCGCCGCCCGGGCCGGGTCGAAGCCCGCCCGCCCGCGCCAGGCGGCGATGAACACCTTCTGGGTGACGTCCTCGGCCTCGCCGGTGTCGCCGAGCGACCGGATCGCCAGGGTGTAGACCAGCGACGACCAGCGCGCGTAGGCCTCGGCGAGCGCCCGCTCGTCGCCCGCGCGAAAGCCGGCGACCAAGCCGGCCAGGTCCCGGTCGTCGTCGGTGCTGTTCGCATAAGGTGCGCTCACGTCAGGGGGCTGCCTCCGGGATCGGTCACGCGTTGTGCGGGTGTCCATCTCAGTGCTCTCGGTGCCCGCGGCTCGGCCGTCCTGGGCCGCAGGTGCGCCCAGCATAGCCGCGTCCGGCCGATACCGGCACGCCCCGTTCGGCCGTCATGGCGCCGGCACCGCCGTCACGATCACGTTCGACAGGTACCGTCTGGCCTCATAGTCGAATTCGCCGCCGCAGGTCACCAGCGTCAACCGCGGCTCCCCCGCCCGGTCGAACACCCCCGCCCACGGCACCGCCTGCTTCTCCACTGTGTTTATGGATGCGATCGTGTACCGATGCGCCGACCCGTCACTGGTGTGCACCACGATCTCGGTGCCGGCCGGGGCATCGGCCAGTCGGGCGAACGGGCCGAGGTCGTACACGAGCGAGTCGACGTGCGCGGCGACCACGGTGGCCCCGGCCGCGCTGCCGGGGCCGGGCCCGTAGCGGTACCAGGCGGCGACGGCCGGGTTGGCCGGCAGCGCCAGGGCACCGTCGTCGGCCAGGCCCACGGGTTCGATCGGCATGTCGATCTCGAGGGCGTCGACCGTCACCCGCACCGGGGCGCTCACCGGCGCCGGCTGACCGGCGAGGTCAGCGGACGCCCGGGGCGGCTCCGGGGCGCGGGGCGCCGCCGCGGCCAGCGCCGGGGGTACGGGCGGCCAAAGGGTCGACGGCGGGGGGGTGTTGCCGGTCGGGCTGCCGGTGAGACCGTCTGTCGGTCCGGTGCCGATCCGGACGACCGCCCGGTCGGGGAGGCCGCCGGGCATGGCTGCGGCAGCAGGCCCGCCGAGACTGCCGAGGGTGCCGTCCACAACGGCTGGGGAATCGGCTTCGGCCGCTTCAGCACCGCTCGGCGCCGGCGCGGACACGCCCGCACGGGACGCGCCAACACCGGCGAGGCCGTTCTCGGCCCGAGCGGAGCTGACGGGATCAGCGCCGCCCCGCTCGGTTGCGGCCCGACCCGGGCCTGCTGCCGCGGTGCCGCTGGACACGGCGCCGGCCGGAGCGGAGCCCGGAACGTGGGCCCCGCATCCGCTGAACAGGGCGACCACCAGCCCGATCGCCGCCACCGTGCCGAACCGGACCGGTGCCGGGCCGGCTGGCCGGCCGGGGAACCGGCGGAGCTGCCGGTCTGTGCCGTGACCGGGCGAACCCGCCCGGCGCCCGGGCAGGGTGCGGGCCGGGGTGCGCCACCCGAACAGGCTCACCGCGACCCGCCTCCTCTGTCCGGGACGCTCTCAGCGCCGGGCCTCGACGCGCCGCGTGCCGTAGACCGCCGCCGCGCTGATGCCCAGCGCCAGCGCGACTGCCGCGCCTCCGATCCACCACCCGGTGCTGTCGCCGGGCTGGTTCGTGGCCACCAGGCCCGCACTACCGGCCGGGACGCCGCCGGGGGTGGAGTGCAGGCCGTCGATGGTCTGCACGGCGAACGCCAGGTTCTTGTCAGCCAGGCTGCCCCAGGCATAGACGATGGTGTTCGTGCCCTCGGTCACGTTCACATCGGCCGGGCCGATCACCGGTTCGGTGGTCCCAGTTGCGGCCACCGACGCCGACACCGTGCCGGCCGGCAGGGTGAGCAGCGACTCGGCGGGATTGGCCAGGTTGGTGATCACGGCAGTGCCGCCGGCGAGAACGTCCACGGCGGGCGCCGCGGCCACGTGTCGCACGGTGAGCCGGCCGTCGCCGGCGCCGATCGTACTGATGTCGTTGGTGAACAGGGTGGCGGTGGGGGTGCCGGCCGGGTCGAGGTGGGCCACGGCGGTGTAGTTCTGGCCGGCTTCCAACGGCAGGTCGACGGGGCCGATGGCGGGCGCGCTCGCGTCGGCGGCATCCGAGGCGGTGATCGCCACCGTGTAGGTGCCCGGCGGCAGTTCGAGCGGGCCGGCGAGATCGCCGGGGGCGAAGTCGTCCAGGGTGAGGTCGCCGTTCACGTACACGTCGACGGTGAGGCCGGGCACCCCGTGCAGCACGGAGAGCTGGGCGACGTCGTCTGCGGCGTGCGCCGGGGCGATCCCCACGAGGGCGACAAGGGCGCCGGCTGCGATGCCGCCGAATAGGATCTTGCGCATGGTGTCCTCCAGTCAGTGGAACGAGAGTGGGAACCAGTTGGATTCCCGTTACCCGTTACTTCCGGAGCACACCCCCGTTCGGATGCACCTGCCCACAAGAAATCCCGACTTGCCGCAAAAGCCCCCTTCAGGTGCCCGCAAGGGGCACTTTGCAGCAAGTCGGCACAGTGTTTCTCGCCCACTTTCCGCAAAAGCCCCCTTCGGGCCCCGTGAAGGGGTGCTTTGCGGCAACTCGGCGCATCCCCGGCGGCGCGGGCGGGTGAGCGCGGGCGCGGGCGGCGCCTGGCAACGCGGGCGGCACGGGCAACTCGGCGCAGCCCTGGCAACGCGGGCGGGCGCATCCGAGGGCAGCGCGGGTCAGGCGTGCTCGACGAGCTCCGAGCTGGCCAACACCGCACCGGCGTGGGCGAGTTCGGCCAACGCCTGCACGCTGGACTCCGGCGCCACCCCGGCCACGAGGTCGGTGAACACCCGCACGTGCTGGCCATGGTCGAGCGCGTCGAGCCCCGACGCCCGCACACAGTAGTCGGTGGCCAAGCCGACCAGGTCGATATCCGTCACACCCGCCTCGATGAGCAGCTCGCCGAACCTCACGCCCGCCGCGTCGACGCCGTCGAAGATCGAGTAGCCGGGCTGGCCCTGCCCCTTGAGGATGTGCACCGTCGACTCCGGCAGGCTCAGCGCCGGGTGATACTCGGCGCCGGCGGTGTCGGCCACGCAGTGCACCGGCCAGGTGTCGATGAAGTCGGGTTCGATGTCCACCGCGAAGTGGCCGTTGTTGCCACCCTCGGCGTCGTGCCAGTCGCGGGACGCGTAGACGTGATCGTAGCTGTGCGGATGCGCTTTAAGCAGGGTGGTGATCGCCCCGGCCACGGCGGCGCCGCCGGTGACCGGGAGGGCACCGCCCTCGGTGAAGTCGTTCTGAACGTCAATGATGATCAGTGCGCGGGTCACGGAAACACTCCTGTCGGTTGAGAATCAGTTGTTCGAGAGGTTGTTTCCGCAGCGGAAGAACCCCGTCGTGATGGTGTCGATCGCCTGCTTCGCATTATCACCCACATCACCCAGCGCGTATACGGCGAAGGTGAGGGTGCTGCCGTCTTGGGCGCGGATGATGCCGGCGAGGGTGTAGCCGGTGTCGATCCAGCCGGTCTTCGCGAACACGGCGCCATCGGCATCCGCGTTGGCGCCGGAGAACCGGTCGCTGTAGGACAGCGATCCGGAGTTGCCGCCGGCGATGGGCAGGCCGTCGAAGATCTCGCCCAGGCTGCCCTCCCTGGTGTTGGTCTGCCGGAACAGTTTGGTGAGGTAGGCCGGCGGCACGGCGTTGTTGTCGGAGAGCCCGGAGCCGTCGGCGATGAGGATGCCCGTGGTGTCGATGCCGTAGTCGGCCAGGCCGCCGAGCACGGCGGGCTGGATGGCGGCGAAGGTGTTGCCGGAGCCGGACTCCACGGCCACGAGCCGGGCGAGCATTTCGGCGATGGCATTGTCGGACACGATCAGCGCCTGCTTGATGAGCACGCCCACCGGCTGCGACTGCACGGAGGCCAGCACCGCGGCGCCGGCCGGGGCGGTGCCGACGCTCACGGCCACGTCGCCGCCGAGCTCGGCCGCGAACGCGGCGCCGGCCCGGCCGACGGGGTCGTCGCTGCGCGGGGAGGTGTTGTTGTACGGGTTGTCGCGGTCGCCGTCCACCTGCAGGGCGGTGATCAGGGGCATGTATCCGTCGGTCTGCTCCTTGCGGTTCCAGCTCGGCTCCCAGCCGGGATCGCCGAAGTAGCTGGAGTCCAGCACCACGGAGGTGATCGGGGTGCCGCCCATCGCGGTGCGGGCCTGCTCGGCGAGGGCGTCGAGGTGCGCGGCACCCTCGTAGACCGACTCGTCGCCGGTGGGTGTGCTCGACAGGGTGAGGTCGCCGCCGCCGACGAGCACCACCTGGCCGGGTTCGGTGCCGGCGACAACGGTGGTGGTGGCCCGGTAGTCGGCGCCGAGCACGCTCAGCGCCGCGGCCGAGGTGAGAACCTTGAGCACGCTGGCGGTGCGGGATGCGGTGCTGCCGCCCCGGTCGAAGAGCACCTCACCGGTGTCAGCGTTCACGACCTGCGCCTGGAACTCGCCCAGCCGGGAGTCAGCGGCCAGTCCCGCGACCGAGCAGGTGCGCAGCGGGCTCGCGACGGTGGCCGCGGTGGGGCCCGGCCGGGCGGCTGGGGTGGTGGGCGTGGGGGTGGGTGTCGCGGTGGCGGATTCGGTGGGGGCGGCGACCGCAACCGGCTCGGGGTTGCCGGCGGTGGCCGCTCCGGCCCAGATGGCGCCGCTGCCCAGCAGCACGAAGGCCACGGCAGCGGCGACGAGCACCGTGATCCGGCGGCCGGCGCCGGCGGGGGCGGCATGCGGGGTGACCGGGTCGGTGGCGGTGGCGGAGGTGGCCGGGTCGGTGGAGGTAGCGGACTGTGCGGCATCCGCGTCGGCGGCCGGCTGCGCGCCGAGGAGCTCGGTCGGCTGATCGGCCGAGGCCGGGTGCGCGGCATCCGCGTCGGCGGCCGGCTGCGCGGCGAGGAACTCGGTCGGCTGATCGGCCGAGGCCTCTGAGGGGGCGTCCTTGTCCGGCACAGACGGGTCTGGTGTATCCACCGCAGTATTTTAGCGAGTGAGGGTGTGAGCCCTGCCAGGCTCCGTCACTGATGCCCACTCCACGCGCCGCACCCGCCGCCGGTCGAGCTCGTCGAGACCCCCGGCCCAATCTGCGCGCCGAAGCAATCGCTGGTCGAGCTCGTCGAGACCCCGCGACCCAATCTGCGTGCCGCTGGGATGCGCCCGTGGCCTGCGAGAACTCTCGCGGCACGCGAAAATGCTCGTGGCACGCGATCTTGCGCGCATTTTCGCGTGCCACGAGCACCTACCTCCGCCGTGAGGAATTTCACACGCCGCGAGCAGTAGCCCGCGGCACGCGTTCGTCCCGGCGGCATGCGCACGCACGCTTGGGGCACGCGTTCGTCCCGGCAGCACGTGTAGCAACACGTGCCGCCGGACCTAACACGTGCCGCGACGTAAGCCACCCACGCTCGAGCAGTGCGGCGGCGTCAGTCGCCCGCGTAGACCAGCCCGATCTGGGAGCGGATCTCGTCGAGGGTCTCCATGATCTGCACCGACTCCGCCGTGGTGAGCAGCTCGCTGGTGATCAGCCCCGCGGCCACGAGCCGTTCGGCCTCGACGGCCTGGAAGTGCATGCCCCGGCCCACGAACGCGGGCGTCTCGTACGACTCGACGACCTCATTGGCACCGTTCAGCACCCGGAAGGTGGTGGGCGAGTACCAGACCGCGTCGATGTCGATCCGGCCCTCGGTGCCGAGGATGCTGGCGGTGTTGGGTCCCTTGGTGTCGCTCGCGGAGAGCAGGGTGGCGATCTGGCCGCCCGGGTAGCGGAAGATGGTGGCGATCTGCGCATCCACGCCGGTGTCCTTGAACGTGGCGGAGGCGAGGATCGTCTCGGGCCGGCCGAACAGCGCCGACGCGAACGACACCGGGTAGATCCCGAGGTCGAGCAGCGCGCCGCCACCGAGCGCCAGCGAGTTGATGCGGTGGGTGGGGTCGTCGGGCAGGTCCTGGGTGTGGTCGGCGATGAGCGAGTGCACGTCACCGAGGGTGCCGGCGGCGAGAATCTCGCGGATGCGGCCCATGTGCGGCAGGAACCGGGTCCACATGGCCTCGAGCAGCAGCAGGTTCTTGCTCTCGGCGAGCGCCGCCAGCTGCCGCGCCTCTGCGGCGTTGAGGGTGATCGGCTTCTCCACGAGCACGTGCTTGCCGGCCTCGAGGGCGAGGCTGGCGTTGGCCGCGTGGAACGGGTGCGGGGTGGACACGTAGATGATGTCCACGTTCGGGTCGGCCACGAGAGCCTCGTAGCTCGGGTGCGCCGTGGGGATGCCGAACTCGGCGGCGAAGGCATCCGCTGCCGCCTGGCTGCGGGACCCGACGGCCTGCACGGTGAAGCCGTTCTTCACGAGGTCACCGGCGAATTGATGGGCGATTCCGCCCGTGGCCAGGATTCCCCAGCGAAGTGCATCTGTCATGCTGCGAGCCTAGCGACAACGCATGGCGGCACACCAGATTGACGTGTTATTGTGCCGGTCATGAGCGAAAAATCCTTCGACGAAAAGCGCCACGACCAGCTCACCACCGCGCCCAAGGCCAGCGAGGCGGATGCCGCGCCCCGGGTGACCGTGGAGGAGACCGACGACGGGCCCACCCGCATCGACATCGCGGACACCGCCGCCGTGCGACCCGGCAAACCGACCTCGGAGTAGTCGGACCGGTTTTCACCGGACGTTTGCCGCCCGGTCACCGGGCGCGCGTACGCTGGCGCCCGTGACCGAGAATCTGCTTCTGGGCCGTCGTCCGGCCCCGCCCCAGCAAGCCGTGCCGAGTCCCGTCGCCCTGCCGCGCCGCGCGGTGCTCGCCCAGCCCGCCTTCGCCGCGCGCAACTCCCCCACCGATCTGCTCTTCCGGGCGCTCTGGCAGCTGGTGGGCGTCTACGTGTTCGTGGTGCTCGTGCTCAAGGACCACAAGCTGCCGCGCTGAGGTTCCGTTCGGCTCGGCACAGCGCTGCTGGTGGTGGGATGTGACTCACCGACTTGCCGCAAAAGTCCCTTTGGCGGGCATCCATGGGGCGATATGAAGCAAGTCGGCGGAGATCCACTCCCCGACATGCCGCAAAAGTCCCCTTGGCGGGCATCCATGGGGCGATATGAAGCAAGTCGGCGGGTGGAGAGGTCAGCGTCAGACGCCTAGGGGTGTGGGGTGATGGCGGGCGAGAGGGCGCGCTCACGGGGCGCGGATGCCGGCGAGCACCCGGTCGGCGATCGCCCGGTGGCCGGCGTCGTTGACGTGCACCCCGTCCGCGGCCACCATCGCCGGGTCGATCACGGCGGGGGCGAGCAGGCTCACGTATTCGGCGTCCACCTGCACCGCGGCCGCCCGCACCCACTCGTCGAGGTCCGTGATCAGCGCGTTGCCCGGCTGTGCGAGCGACGGGCCCACCACGATGATGCGCGCCTCCGGCAGGCCTTGGCGGATCAGCCCATAGGTCTCGGTCACGGCCGCGCGCACCTTTTCGGGGTCGGCGGCGAACTCGGACAGGTCGTTCTGGCCGCCCGCGATCACGACGATGTCGGGATGCGCGGCGATCACGTCCGGCACCCGCTCGAGGTAGGTCGGGCAGTAGTCCAGGCCGCAGCCGCCCCGGCCTGACGTGCTCACGAACCCGGTGCCGCCCTGGCCCTGGTTTACTTCCACCCAGCCGGATTCCGCCGCCACGAGGGCCGACCAGCGGCGGGACGGCTCGGAGGCGCCCCAGCCCTGCGTGTAGGAGTCGCCGAGGAACACGGCCACGGTGTCGCCGGGAACTATCGTCGGCGGGGTCTCCGCCGGCGGCAGCAGCGACTCCGGCGCACTCCGCCCGGCGCCGCCGAGCACGACTGCCGCCACCGCCCCGCCCACGGCGACCGCGAGCACCACGCCGGCCAGCAGCCACAGGGGCAGCCGGCGGCGCGACGCACCGGCCGGAGAGGTACCGGCCGGAGAGGTACGCGCAGACCCGGTGTCCATCGCCCCAGCATAGGAGCCGCCGAGGCCACCCGCGTCGACGCCGGGCGGCCTCAGCCGGTCACGGACACGGACACGGACACGGACACGGAGACGGAGACGGAGACGGAGACGTCAGGGTCGCGGCACGTTCATGGTCACGGCGCAGTCGGGGCCGGGGTCGCAGTCCGAGTCGGGGCCGGGGTCGCAGTCCGAGTCGGGGCCGGGGTCGCAGTCCGAGTCGGGGCCGGGGTCGCAGTCCGAGTCGGGGTCGGGGTCGCAGTCGGGGCGGCGGGCGCGGTCACGGCGGCCAGCACCCGGGCGGCGATGGCCCGGTGTCCGGCGTCGTTGACGTGCAGCGCGTCGGGCGCCACCATCGGCGCCGTGATCACCACGGGGTCGAGCAGGCTCACGTACTCGGCATCCACCCCGGTCGCGGCGGCCCGCACCCAGGAGTCCAGCGCGATCACGGCCGGCGTCGCCGCCTCCGGGGTTGACGGCCCGACGGCGATGATGCGGGCGTTCGGCAAACCCTGGCGGATCAGCCGGTAGGTCTCGTTCACGGCCGTGTGCACCGCATCCGGGTCGGCGGCGAGCATCGGCCGGTCGTTTTGACCGCCGGAGATGATGACAATGTCGGGGTGGGCGGTGATCACGTCCATGGCCCGGGTCACATAGGTGGGGCAGTAGTCCGCGCTGCAGCCGACCAGACCGGAGACCGTGTCGTACCCGGAGCCGCCCACACCCCGGTTCACCTCTTTCCAGCCGGCCTTGCTCGCCACCAACGTCGTCCAGCGCAGCGCGGGGTCGGATGCGCCGCGGCCGAGCGTGTAGGAGTCGCCGAGGAACAACGCGACCGGCGGGCTCGTCGGGGTGGGCGACGGCGTGGGGGCGGGCGTGACCGACGGGGTCGCCGACGGCGTGACCGACGGCAGCAGCGGGGTGCCGGCGGATGCGCCGCCCAGGCCGGAGAGCACCGCCGCCGTCACGGCCGCGAGGATGAGGCCGACCAGCCCGAGCGCCGCGAGCAGCTGCCAGCGCGGTCGCCGGCCCCGGCGGGGCGAGGTCGGGTGATCGATGGCCATGGCCTCCAGCTTAGGATCCGTTCCGGGGCGCCTCGCCCAGCGGCACCCGTGAGGGCGATCTGGGCGACGGACAAGAGTTGCTACCATGTCACACGGCGCTCACGCCACCACGGGGGAAGGCACCGAACGTGACCAATAGCGATCCAGCAACACCGAAGAAGTGGTTCCGCGGCGACATCAACGGCCTCCGGGCGTTCGCTATCATCCCGGTCGTGGTCTTCCACGCCGGCATCACCGCGATCCCCGGCGGGTTCGTGGGCGTGGACATCTTCTACGTCATCTCCGGGTTCCTGATCACCAGCATCCTGCTCAAGGAAGCCACGGCAACGGGCACAATCCGGTTCGGCACGTTCTGGGCCAAACGCCTGCGCCGCCTGGTTCCCGCGATGGCACTCATGGTGCTCGTCGCCCTACCCGTCGCGGCGCTCCTCGCTTCCCCGTCGCGCTGGCCGCTGCTGGGCAAGCAGGCCGGCGCCTCCCTGCTCTACTTCTCCAACCTGCTCTTCGCGCAGCAGTCCACCGACTACTTCGCGGTCGACGTCAACCGCAGCCCGTTCCTGCACACCTGGTCGCTCGGTGTGGAAGAACAGTTCTATGTGGTGTGGCCCTTCCTGATCCTGCTGGGTTGCTGGATCGCCTACCGCCGCCGCATCCCGCTGCGCCGGGTGCTCGCCGTGGCGTTCGGCATCACCTTCGTGGTGTCGCTCGGGCTGTCGATCTGGGCCACGGATGCCCACCCCACCTGGGCCTTCTACATGCTGCCCACCCGGGCGTGGGAGTTCGCCGCCGCCGGGCTGCTCGCCACCCTGCCGGTCTCCCGGCTCATCCGCACCCGCCGGGTCGGCACGATCGTCACCGTCGCCGGCCTGGCCCTGCTCGGGTACTCCTTCTTCGGCATCACCGAGAACGACCCGTTCCCCTCTTACATCGCCCTCATCCCCGTGCTCGGCACGCTGCTGGTGATCGCGGGCGGTTCGACGCCCACCATGGACGATCACAGCCTGCCGTCCCGGCTGCTGGCCGCCCGGCCGGTGCAGTGGATCGGCACGATCTCCTACTCCTGGTACCTCTGGCACTGGCCGTTCATCATCCTCACCGCTGCCGCGCTGCAGACCGATTCGGTGCTGGTCAAGTGTGTGGCCGCAATCGCGTCGCTGGGCGCCGCCGCCCTGGGTTACTACTTCGTGGAGAACCCGCTGCGCTACAGCCGCCGGCTCACCGTCTCGCTCAAGCGCACCTTCATCTTCGCCGCGGCGGTCACCGCGGGCCTGTGCCTGCTCGCCGGGTCGGTCTATGGCGCCGGACGCTACATCAACCAGCTGCCGCTCTCGCCGATCGCCTCGGCCGCGAAGGTGGCCATCAGCATCACACCCGACGACAGCTGCGATCGCACCACGCCCTCGGAGTCCGGGATCCCGATCTGCGAACTCGGCGACGTGGACAGCGCCACCACCGTGATGCTCGTCGGCGACTCCCACGCCGCCCAGTGGAAGGCCGCCATGGCGACCGCGGCCAGCGAGAGCGGCATCCGTCTGGTGATGCGCTGGCACAGCGCCTGCCCGGCGATCCAGGTGCAGGTTCTCGCCCTGGACAACGTGCGTGACAAGTCTTGCGCCCCGTACCAGGACCAGACTCTTGAGCTGGCCAAGGAACTGCAGCCGACCGCTGTGATCGTGTCGCAGTCTTCCGCCTATGACGGCGAGATCATCGCCGACAACGGCTCCACCATCCCCGAGTCCGAGCAGCTGGCCACCTGGGAGACCGCGTACAAGAGCTACCTTGCCGAGCTCACCCCGGCGACGGGCACGGTCGGTGTGGTGGTGGACAACCCGCGCCTGGACTTCGAACCGAACGAGTGCCTGGTGCGCTGGCACCTGTTCCCCGACGACTGCTCGTCCTCCCGCGCCGACGCGTTCGACGAGGTCTCCACGCTCAACGATCTCAGCCAGAAGGTCTGGACCGAGACCGGCGTGACGCAGGTGTTCGACGTGACCGACCAGATCTGCACGGCGGACCGTTGCGCCGTGATCGACGACGGCGTGCCGGTCTTCCGGGACTACAACCACCTCTCGGCGACCTGGACGGCCACGCAGGTGCCGAAGCTGAAAGAGTGGTTCGCCGCGCTTACCTGATCGGCGGAGCTCGCGGCACGGGTAAGGCGCGCGGGCACGTGTACGTCTGCGTGCCGCGAGTACCTATCGAGTGCCGCGAGCCGGCGGCGCCGGGGGTCAGGGGCGCGGCTTGAGCTCGTCGGTGATGTCGGCGACCGTGGCGCCGTAGGCGGTGATGAGGGCGTCCGCGTCGACGAACGCGGAGTAGCCGTGCTCCCCCGCGCCCATGGCTACGCGGGTGCCGCGCATCCGTTCGTCGGCGAACACCGGCCAGGCGGTGCTGCTGCCCAGCGGCGTGATGGTGCCGCGGGCGTAGCCGGTGGCGGCCAGCGCGAGGTCTTCGTGCGGCAGCGAGAGCTTGTTCACGCCCACCAGCGCGCGCAGCTTGGCCCAGCTGATCTGCCGGTCGCCGGGCACGAGCACGAAGATGTAGTCGCCGTCGTGCCGCTTCACCACGAGCGACTTCACGATGCCGGCCGGGTCGAGACCCAGCAGCCGGGCCGCGCTCTCGAGGCTGTCGGCGGCGGGCCGCTCGACGATGTCGATCTCGAGTCCGCGCGCCCGCGCATCCGTTTCAACCCGTTCGCGCCCTGTGTCAGCCATACCAAAGTCAATCACGCCCGCGCCGGGCCGTGTCGCGGGCGGGCGGATGCTCGTGGCGCAGGTTAGTGCTCGTGGCGTGGGTTATGTGCCGCAATATCGCGAGCCGCGAGCACTATGGCGAGCCGCGAAGCTGCTCCGAGCGCCATCGAACGGTCAGCCGAAGATCGCCCAGCCGTGCGCCGGCACCGCGTGCCCGGTCGGGATGGTGTCGGCCGTGCCGGCAAGCCGCCGGGCTCCATCCGTGGCCGCCGACAGGGCCTCATCGCCGAGATTCAGCGCCACGATCAGGCGGTGGATGCCGTCGGTCACCTCGAGCACGTAGCCGGTGTTGGTGAGGTCGAGCGGCCGGCTCGTGGCCCGGTGCAGCCAGGGGTGCCGGCGGCGCAGCCCGATCAGTTCCTGGTGCAGCACGAAGGTGGCCGCGCCGATCGGATCCTGATCGCCGGGCGGCAGGTCGGCCGGGGTCGCCGGGTACGCGGGGCGGATGGCGTCGTCGCCGCCGGCGCGCTGCTCCTTCACCGCGCGCAGCCCGCGTTCGTCGCCGTAGTAGATCGCCGGGGTGCCGCCGAGGGTGAGCAGCAGCACGAGGGCGTGCGCGTGGTGCCGCGCGTCGGGGATCTGGCTCGCCAGCCGGCTGACGTCGTGGTTGCCCACGAAGGTATACGGCACGAACGCACCGAGGAACGCGGTGTGCCGGGTGAGCGCCCAGTCAAGTTCGAAGAAGTTGCGCTCCGCGATGCCGTGCCAGATCGCCTGCCACAGTTCGTACTGGGTGACCGTGTCGACCCCGGAGGCCGCAACGAAACCGGCGTAGTCGCCGTGCAACACCTCGCCCATCACGTACACCTCCGGATGCCGCTCCCGCACCCCCGGCAGCACGCCCGCCCAGAACGTGGCGGGGATGGCGTAGGCGGCGTCGAGCCGCCAGGCATCCGCCCCCAGGTCGAGCCAGTGGGTCAGCACGGCGGTGACCAGCTCGGCTACGGCCGGGTTGTCGTGATTGAGTGTCACCAGGGCGTCATGCCCCTCAAAGGCCAGCAGCTCGCCGGCCGGGGTGCGGCGGAACAGGGCGTTCTCGGGCGCGGCCGGGTCGGCGAGCGCCGTGACGAGCGGGCCGAAATCCCGCCCCACGTGGTTGAACACGCCGTCGAGCATCACCTTGATGCCGCGGCGGTGGCACTCACTGATGAGGTGCTCGAGGTCGGCGGTGTCGCCGAGCCGCGGGTCCACCTCGAAGTAGTCGGTGGTGTCGTAACCGTGGGTGCGCGAGGTGAACACCGGTCCGAGGGCCAGCCCGTTTGCGCCGAGCTCGAGCAGGTAGTCCAGCCAGGGCTCGAGCATCCGCAGCCGATGCGTGGGCGCCCGGTCGACCCCGGTGGTGTCGGCGCCGACGAAGCCGAGCGGATACACGTGCCACCAGATCACGTGTTCGGTCCAGTCAGGCACGCTTTGACTGTACCGCGGCACCCCGGGCGCAGCATCCGTGGGCAGACGGGCGGACGGGTCGCCGGGCTGCATGCCAAACTGGCGCTATGCAATCCGTCGCCCCACCGGTCGCCGTCTCGATCGAGCTGTTGCACGCTCTCGTGAGCCGGGTGGCCACGGATGCGGGAGTGCGGGTCCTCCTCATCAAAGGGCCCACCCTGGCCCGGCAGGGGCTGCGCGCCGAGCGGGTGTCGGCCGACGTGGACGTGCTCGTCGATCCGGGCGGACTGCCTGCCCTGGTCGGGGGGCTTCGCGCTCTGGGCTGGCACCAGCGTGCCGGCGCGGCCGATTCGCCGCACTCGGTCACTCTGGTACACGACCAGTGGCGGGGCGACCTCGATCTGCACCGGTACATCCCGGGCCTCGTACGTGATCCGGCCGACAGTTTCGAGGTGCTCTGGGACCGGCGCACACAGCAGGTCTTCGCCGGGCACAGCGTGGTGGTGCCTGACCCGCTCTGCCATGCGGTGTTGCTCGCGCTGCACAGCCTGCGCAACATCGGGGACCCCGCACGCGACACCGAGCTGACGAACGCAGTGCAGGCCCTCGCCCGCGCGGACCAGGACGAGGTGACCGCGATCGTGCGGGGGCTGGGGGCCGGGTATGCGTTGCGCGGCACGCTGTCGTCGGCCGGCATCCAGGTGGAGCCGTCTGACGAGAACTCCCGCCAGGCGAAGGCCTGGCGGGTGCGGATGAGCCCCGCCTACGGCACCTACATCTGGCTCATGCACATCCGTGAAGTGCCCTGGCGGCAGAAGCCCGGCGCCGTGCTCCGCGCGGTCTGGCTGCCCACGGCCGAAATCCGGCGCAACGAGCCCGACCTGCCGGCGGGAGCTCTGCCGATTCTGCGCGCCCGGTGGCGGCGCGCACGTCGGGGCACCACGGCGCTGGGCGGCATCGTGCGGGCCCGGCGGACCCGGCGGTGACGGTGCCGACCGGCGCGAGCACGACCGCGGACGGCTCCTCGTCCCGGCCGGCGCGCATCCTCACCGTCTGCACGGGCAACGTCTGCCGCTCGCCGATGGCCGAAGCGTGGCTGCGTGCGGGCCTGGCGAACGTGGAGGTGGCCAGCGCCGGCACCGGCGCGCTGGTCGGCGGGCCGATGGAGCCCATCGGCGCGGAGATCGTGCGGCAGTTGGGCGCGGATGCGTCAACGCACCGGGCACGACAGCTCACCGGGCCGATCCTCGAGGGCGCCGGCCTGGTCCTCACCCTGTCCAGGACGCACTCCGCGGAGGTTCTCGAGCTCTCCCCCGGGCTGACCCGGCGGGTGTTCACGCTGCGCGAGTTCGCCGCGCTGATCGACGACCTCGGGGTGCACCGACTCGCCCAGCTCGGCGCATCCGATGACCCGGAGGCGCGGCTGGCCAAGATCGTCGACCTCGCATCGCTGCAGCGCACGGCCGTGCGCCTGCCCGCCGACGAGTCACTCGACGTGCTGGACCCGTACCGCCGGCCGCAGGCCGTGTGGGTGAGCAGCGCCCGGCAGATCCGGCCGGCGGTGCTCACGATCGTGCACGCGCTCAGCGCCGCCGGGCTGTGAGTGGACGCCCGGCGCGGGCCGTTGTCAGCTGGACGCGGCCGCCGGAGTTGCGGTGGCGAGGACGACGACCGGGATCGACCAGGCCGCGGCCTTGATCAGGGCCCGACGACTGCCGCGGGCGTCGTTGGCGTCAGGCTGGTTGTCTGGTTCGGTGCTCACGGAATCGTCTCCTCGGCTGGGGGCGCCGAACGACTGTGGTGCGGCTGGTGTGCTCACACTACCGGCTCGATGAACGCAGCCGCCAGCGTCAGAGCCGTCGCCGGCCGGCCGGCCGGGGCGGGTCGTCGCCCTCGCCGAGAAGCGCCGCAAAGTCCTGCCCGGTCAGAGCCGAATCCGGCTCGATCAGGGTCAGGTCGTCCACGCTCTGGGCGGTCAGCGCCGGGCCGCTCTGATAGGTGTACCGGTAATCGTAGCGGTCGGACCCCAGCCCGCGGCGCGGCACCCGGTTGAGGATCACGCCCATCGTGCGGCCCTTGGAGCGGTTCAGGATGTTCAACGCGTTGGTGAGGGCGTCGAAGGTGGTCTTGCCGGCGGACACGACCACGAAGGCGCCGTCGGCCCGGCCGGTGAGCACAGCCGCGTCGGTGACCGCCAGCAGCGGCGGAGCGTCGATGATGACCATCGCGTTCTCGGCCAGCTGGGCAATCAACGCCATCATCCGCGCGGAGCCGAGCACCTCGCTGGGGTTGGGCGGGATGTTGCCGGCGGTGAGGATGCGCATCGAATCGGCCCCGACCCAGCGGTGCATGACGTCGTCGAGTGCCGCGCGCCCGGCCAGCACGTCGCTCAGCCCGCCGCCGGCCGGGAGTCCGAACATGGCCGAAACTGTGGGGCGGCGGAGGTCGGCGTCGACGAGCACGACATTCTGGCCGCTGGCCGCGATGGTGATGGCGAGGTTGGCGGTGATGGTGGATTTGCCGTCGCCGGGCGCCGGGCTGGTCACCACGATCACCCGTGGCGGGTTGTCCACATCCATGAACTGCAGGTTGGTGCGCAGCTCCCGCAGCGCCTCAGCCGTCGCGGCGTCGTCGCGGCTGTGCCGGCGGCCCTCGGCGTCCCGGCGTTGCGCCGTGGTGAGGGGCACGATGTGGTTGTCCGCGGTGAAGTCGTGGTTGAGCGGGATCCGCCCCACCACGGGCACGCCGGTGAGCTGCTCCACGGTCTCAGCCGAGCGGATGCGCCGGTCCAGGGTGTGCCGCACCAGCGCGTAGGCCACACCGAGGGCCAGGCCGATGAGGGCGCCCAAGGCGAGGGTGAGGCGCACGTTCGGGAAGCTGGGTGTGCTGGCCAGGCGGGCGGAGTCGATGGGGACGAGGGCGAGAACGGCCGTCGACCCGGTGGGCGCCGCATCCGTTGTCTCGCCGGTGCCGCCCTCGATCTCGTTGATTTCGGCGACCATGCCGGCCAGCCAGGCGTTCGCCAGGTCGCGGGCCTGCACCGGTGTGCCCGCGCTTGCGGTGACCTTGATGATGGCGGTGTCGAGCGGGTTCGTCACGGAGACTCGCTGCACCAGTGCCTCGGGGCTGGTGGCGAGGTCGAGGGACTCGATCGCGCGTTCGGCCACGGACCGGGACGACCCGTATTCGACGTAGGCGACGACCTTGGACATCGCGAGGTTCTGGGCGATGATCTCCTCGTTCACGCCTTCCGTCCCGATGGGCTGCACGACCCCGGTCACATCCGCCTGGAAGACTTCGTCCTGCACGAGGGTCCAGCCGTAGCCGATCCCGGTGCCGAGCAGGGTGATGAGCAGGATC
The DNA here is from genome assembly GCF_026151165.2 of Cryobacterium sp. SO2. Lineage (NCBI taxonomy): Bacteria > Bacillati > Actinomycetota > Actinomycetes > Micrococcales > Microbacteriaceae > Cryobacterium > Cryobacterium sp. SO2. The sequence goes on along the minus strand of NZ_CP117849.1, from coordinate 669,536 downwards.
GCCCACCAGTGCGGGCGCAAAGCCCGCAGATAGTCTTCCAATTCCACGGCGGATCCCCTTCGAACGATGCGGCGATCCCGACGAGGGATCGTGAGCTGATTGACCTGGTGCAGGTCAGGGTTCCGCGGCGGCTATCATCATCTCACCCCGCTCTGGGGAGAAACGCGACGACCGTCGCGACGGGCTGGGAGACGATCAACCGTGACGCAAACGCAACCATCGGCCGCTGCCCGATCGGCCGAAGTGTGGTCGCACTCGGCGGATGCGGCGGTGGTCGAAGATGGCGACGACGTGTTCGTGCTCGATCTCGCCCGGTTGCGCTCTGATGGTGTCCCCCGAGCGATCCAGGGCTCCGCCGGCGTGATCTGGCGCCGCATCGACGGGCGCGCCAGCCTCGGCGACATCGGTGCAGCCCTGGCTGCCGAGTTCGCTGTGCAGCCGGCCGCTCTGCAGCACGATCTCACCATGTTCGTCGACAGCCTGGCCGCGGCGGGTCTGCTCGTTCGCGGGGCAGATCGCGGCTGATCCGCGCCGTCCCCGGCGGCGCCGCAGGTGGCAGTGCGCACGTCGGCTACTCCCGCACAACCACTAGTCCGAGGCCGGTGAGGTCGGTGAGGGCCTGGGCGACCGGGTCGGCCGGATCGCCGGTGGGCGGCGGCCCCAGCTCGGCGAGAACGCTGCGCAGGATCTCGTCGAAGGTCGCCGGCTGCTCGAGGCCGGCCCAGATCGCCGGGCCGATACCGTCGAGGATCCGCACCTGCCCGTGCCCGAGCATGGCGGTGCGCCCGCGGTCGTGCACCCAGTGCACGCCGGGACGCCGGGCGAAGCTGCGTGCCCCGGGGTGATGAGGTGCCAGCTCCGGGGTGAGCCGATAGGTGCCGGTCACCGAGGGCACGGGCGAGAGGGGGATGGCGAACAGGTCGGCCGCGATGTCGACCAGGTCGACCGCATCCCGGTACCGCACCTGGGCGAAGCCGCCGACGCGGTCGGCAAGCTCGCTCAGGACCTTCAAACCCTGCGCCTGGTCGTTCAGATAACTGAGATTGGGGATGAGCAGCGGCAGTGCGTCGATCAGGCCGAGCCTGTGCAGTTCGGGGCTTGCCGGGGCATCCGGGGAGCGGTCGAGCACGATGACCGAGACCACCCGCAGCGGCGCCGTCGGCAGCGGGAGCAGGCCAAGGGCGTCGGGCGAGAGCTGTTCCTTGGGTGTGCCGGGGGCCCGCAGGATCGACAGGGGTTTGCGGTACGCCGCCACAGACCAGTCGGCGCCGATGCCGACGGTCTCGTCGCTGACATAGCCGAAGTGCCGGCCGAGGGTGGCCGCCACCGTGGTCTTGCCCCGGCCGGACGGGCCCACGAAGGCGACGACAGCGCCATCCGTTGCCGCGAGCCCGCAGGCGTGCAGCATGGTGAGTTCGCCGCGCCGGGCCTCGATCGCCGCCAGGGTCACCCGGGTGGAGAGACCGGCCAGATCGAGCTCAGCCTCGTGCGGCTGCTCGGCCGGCACACTGCGGGCCACGAGCGCCGCAACGTCGTGCGGAAGCGCCGTGGCCCCACTCCAGGCGCGGCGCACCGTGTCGGCCAGGTGCGGCGCGGTCGCGATGGTGATGTGCACGCCGAGAGCCGCCGCGACTACCGATGTGGGTGCTGGCCGATGCACCACCGGCGCGTTGGGCGCGGTCACGCTCTGCTTGCTCACCCGGCGGCGAACAACTGCACAACGAGCGGGGTGTATCCGGGAATGGACACCGTGGCTGTGAACTGGTTGGGCGGCGGGGCGATGTCTGTGAAGGTGACTCGGAAGATCGATTTGTCATCGTCGTCGTACTCCGCAGAGGCGACCTCGAAAGCCGTGTCGCTGAAGACGACGTACTCGGCACTGGCTGCCGGGCCCGGGGCAGGGCTCAGCAACACCTTCACCTCACCGTAGTTGCTGGGCGCGTCCCAGCTGGATGAAAGCTCTACGAGAGTGCCGCCGGGCGGCACACTGGACGCTGCCGCCGGAGCGGACGTGGCCAGGGCCACCATCGGTATGGACCAGGCGGCGGCCTTGATGAGAAGCCGCCGGGCGGGGTCGGGGCTGCTCGCAGCTGGCACATTGACTGTCATGACGGTACTCCTCAGGTCGTGGTGACTCAGACGGTGAGGACGTTGACGTCTAAGGGCTCATAGCCGGTCAGGGTGATTGTGACTGTGAAAGTGTCCGGCGCCGGGGATGAGCTGCTGAAGTTGAAAGTCAGGGTGTCGCGGTCGAGGGAGGTGTACTCGTAGCCGCCGGTCACCATCGTCAGGTCGTCGTACACCAGTTGGCCCGTGTCCAGATCCGGGCCCGGAGCGGGGCTCAGCTGCACCGACACCGCACCGTAATTCATGGACGGGTCCCAGTACTTTTCCGTCACGGCCAGGGTGCCGAGCGCACCATCGGCAGCCATCCGTTTCTGAACGGTGGGGTAGCCGGGAATGGCGACGGTGACGGTGAAGGAGTTCGGCCCCACGGCATCGTCTGTCGTGACGTAGAGGCTGAACTGCGAGCCCGACCCGTAGTAATTGACGCTGCTCGATCGCACGGCGGTGGTGCTGTAGCTGAAGTACGAGAGATCGAGATCGGGATAGGCCTCGGGATCCACCCTGCCGTACAGCACTCCCATGCGTTCACCTGCCGGAATCCAGTACGAGTCTTCGATGACGATCACGCCCGGGCCGATGCTGGTCGCGGCGGCCGGCGTCGCAGTTGCCAGCACCACGACGGGGACGGACCAGGCGGCGCCCTTTACGAGTGTCCTGCGGCTGAGCCCGCGGGGGGCGTTGTCCGGCTCGAGCGGGATGGTGTGGGCCAGTGAGTCTTCGTTCAGGCTGTGGTCGTTCACGAGGGTGCCGTTCTGTCCGCGACCTGAGCGAGTGCTGATAGTCGTTTCGATCACATTAGTGGCTACGACCCTCGTTCGGATGCCCAATTTTGCCAGGTCTCGACGGGCTCGACCAGCGGATGGGCCGGGAGCTGCGGGAAGGAGAGGGCCGCCTATCAGAATCGAACTGATGACCTATTCATTACGAGTGAATCGCTCTACCAACTGAGCTAAGGCGGCGTGAGACCGAATACTTCCTTACGAAAGCCGCTCGGTGACACAGCATCCAAGCTTAGTCGGTCGCGGAGGTCACGGTGTACAGCTCGGTGAAGGATTTGGCGACCCAGGCCGACAGCGGGCTGAGGTCATCCGCTTCGGCCCAGCAGCGCCAGGCGTGCCGGGTGGCCGCCATGGCCACGAGGGTGAACAGCAGCGCCCGCTGGGATAGGGCCCGCGGATCCTCGGCGAGGCGGGGGTCATCGGCCGCGAACCGGCGCTCGACGATGTCTTGCAGGCCCGCTTCGAAGTTGCGCAGGGTGGCCATCCGCATCGTAAAGAGGTAGCTGTTGTCCTTCATCACCGCGCGGCGCAGCTCATGGATCTCGCGGTCGCCGTCGGTGTTTTGCAGGCTCTGGCCGATGAGGGTGGCTAGGTCGGCCATGATCTCGCCGTGCGGTTCACCGGCGATGAACCGTTCGATATCGGAGTCGCAGGCCAGCTCCAGTTCGTCGCCGACGAGCGCGGAGTCCTTGGAGGCGAAGTAATTGAAGAAGGTGCGCGGCGAGATGTCCGCCGAACGGCTGATCTCCTCCACGGTGACCTTGTCGATCCCCCGCTGCGAACAGAGCGTGAGTACGGCGCGCTGGATTTCGCGGCGGGTCGCCAGACGCTTGCGCTCGCGCAGGCCCATCTCCTCAGATTCTGCGGCCATTCGTCAACACATCGGGTCGGCCGCGGGCACGGTGCCGTCGATCAGGTAGTTGTCGACGGCGTCGTTCACGCAGGAGTTCGACTTGTTGTAGGCGGTGTGACCCTCGCCCTTGTAGGTGACGAGCTGGCCGCTGTCGAGCTGCTCGGCCAGGTTCTGCGCCCACACGTAGGGGGTGGCGGGGTCGTTCGTGGTGCCCACGACGAGGATTGGGGCGGCGCCGGTGGCGTGGATCTCCTGGCGTTCGCCGGTGAAGGCGTACGGCCAGTTGGCGCAGGAGATGTCGCCGTAGGCCATGTAGGTGCCGATGGTGGGAGCCAGCGCCTCGATCTGAGCGGCCTGGTCGCGCATCGCGGCCGGGTCGTCGTCGTAGGCGTAGTCGACGCAGTTGATGGCCATGAACGCCTCGGTGGAGTTGTCGGCATAGGTGCCGTCGGCGTTGCGGCCGTTGTAGGCGTCGGCGAACTGCATCGCGCCATCCGCGCTGCCCTGCAGCACGGTGTCGAACATGTCGCTCAGGTAGTCCCACGCCGTGGCCTGGTAGAGCGGGTAGATGATGGCGGTGAGCAGCGCATTCGCGCCCAGCTGGCGGCCATCCGTGGCGGTGATCGGGTTCACGTCGACCGAGGCGAGCAGGGCCTTGATCGTGGCCATGGCGTCGTCGACGGTGCCGTCGAACGGGCAGTCGGTGCCGGCCAGGCAGTCGGTGAGGTAGGCGCGGAGGGCGCTTTCGAAGCCCTGCGCCTGGGTGGCGGTCACCTCGAAGTTGCTGGTGGACGGGTCCAACGCGCCGTCGAGCACGAGCCGGCCGACCTTGTCGGGGTAGAGCTCGGCGTAGGTGGCGCCGAGGAAGGTGCCGTAGGAGAAACCGAGGTAGTTCAGCTGCGCATCACCGAGCACGGCCCGGAGCAGGTCGAGGTCGCGGGCGGCGCTCTGGGTGTCGACCTCACCGAGCAACGCGCCGGTCTTCTCGGTGCAGGCGGTGGCGAACGCGGTGGCGCTGGCCTCCTGCTCCTGGATCCAGGCGTCGCTGCCGCGTTCAGCCTCGGTGAGCCCGTACAGGTACTGGTCCATCTGCGCGGGTTCGTAGCAGGCCACCGCGGAGGACTTACCGACGCCGCGGGGATCGAATCCGACGATGTCGAAGCGTTCCTGCAGGGCGGCATCCGTGGCGTAGTCGACGGAATCCTTGACGAACTCATAGCCGGAAGCACCGGGGCCGCCGGGGTTGACCAGCAACGAGCCGATGCGCTCCCCCGTGGCGGGCTGGCGCACCAGGGCGAGCTCCACCGACCCGGCGGCCGGGTCGTCCCAGTCCAGCGGGGCGGTCGCGGTGGTGCACTGCATGCCGTCGTCGCAGTCGGTCCAGTCCAGCACCTGGCTGTAGAACGGGTCGAGATCCGACTCCACCTTCTCGCCGGTGGGCGTGGAGGTGGATGGGGCCGGCTGGGGCAGGAACCACGGCACGCAGCCGGTGAGTCCGAGCGTCACTGCCACCGCGGCCGCCATGGTCGTGAATACGCGGGAGCGCTTGGTCACAGGGTTCCTCTTCTCTGCTGCAGGGGGTGCCGCACCGTCGGCGCCGTCACCGTCGGATCATCGACACCAGCATGGCTTCCAGCGCCAGTGCCGGTGCTACGTTCGCTTCAATTCTCTGCCGGGCCAGGGCGATCGCATCCATCGTGGCCACCGTCGCCGCCGCGCCGCACGCGGCCGCCGCCCGGCGCAGCTCGGGGAGCAGCTCGCGGTTGATGATGGTGCTCTCCCGGCCCAGCTGCAGCATCATCACGTCGCGGTACAGCGAGGTGAGGTCTACCAGGATCCGGTCGATGCCGTCGCGGAGGCTGCGGGTGGCGCGACGCTTCTGGTCGTCTTCGAGGTTCTTGATCTGGCCGCGCAGGGCCGGCGGCACCGACTGGCCGGGCTCCACGCCCAGCGAGCGCAGCACACCCTCACGCTCGGTGGCGTCACGTTCCAGGGTGATGGCCTTGGCGTCGTCGCCGGCGATGGCCAGCAGCCGGGCGGCAGCGTTCACGGCGCTCGCGATGCCGGTGAGGCCCAGCGCCGCGCGCAGGGTCTCCTCCCGGCGGGAGCGGGCTTCGGCGTTCGTGGCCAGTCGGTGGGCCATGCCGATGTGGCTCTGCGCTTCTCGGGCGGCGCGTTCGGCGGTCGCGGGGTCAACGCCGGTGCGGCGGATGAGCAGGGTCGCGACATCCTCGATGCTCGGCACCCGCAGGCGCACGGTGCGTACCCGGGAGCGGATCGTGGGCAGCAGGTCGGCCTCGCTCGGGGCGCAGAGGATCCACACGGTGCGTTCCGGCGGCTCTTCGAGGGCCTTGAGCAGCACGTTGGAGGTGCGCTCCACCATGCGATCGGCGTCTTCGACGACGATCACCCGGTAGCGGCCCACCGACGGGGAGTACTGGGACCGGGACACGGCCTCTTTAACGGACTCCATCTTGATGATGACGCCCTCGGTGCTGAGCACGGTGAGGTCGGGGTGGGTGCGCGCATCGACGAGCTTCTGGGTGGAAAGGTCGCCCTGTGGGGTGCCCGGGCTGAGCAGCGCGGTGGCGAACGCGAACGCGAGGTTGGAGCGGCCGGAGCCGGGCGGACCGGTGATGAGCCAGGCATGGGTCATCGACGACGACGTGCTCGGCGCGGCATCCGTGCTGCCGGATGCGGGGGCGGTGCCGGTGCCGGCGGGGGTGTCAGCGGTTGAGTCGGGGCGCTCCAGAGTGGCGACCGCTCCCGGCCGCTCGGCGGCGGCCCGGAAGATGGCGATCGCGTCTGCTTGACCCGTCAGGTCGTCCCACACTGCCATTCGTCAAGGGTACCTGCCGCCGGTGACAAGACGGTGCTCCCAGGTTCCGTCCCACTCCAGCCTTCCCCCGCTGCCGCCCACTGCCGCCGGCTTCCGCCAAAGTGCCCCATGAGCGCCCCTCAAGGGGACATTTGCGGCAACTCGCGGAGACAGAATTCGCCGACTTCCGTCAAAGTTCCCCTTGGGCGCCCGCGAAGGGGCATTTTGCAGCAACTCGCGGCAGAGCAGGGCACCCGCGAGCAACGCCGGCGTCACTGAGTTGCCACTTGAAGCCCCATGGATGCGCACCAAACGGCCTCAACTGGCAACTCGCGGAGGTGCGCCCCGGCGAGTTGCCAGTTGGCGCCCCCTGCAGGCCCGCGAAGGGGCCGCAACTGGCAACTCGCGAGATAGGACAGCTGCGCGCACCGACGCATCCTGCCGAAAAGACCTGCCGACTTGCCGCCAAAGTGCCCCTTGGGCGCCCGCGAAGGGGCACTTTGCAGCAACTCGCGGAGGCAGCATTCGCCGACTTCCGCCAAAGTTCCCCTTGGGCGCCCGCTGAGGGGCACTTTGCGGCAAGTCGGCACAGTGGTTCTTGCCCACTTGCCGCAAACATCCCCTTCGGGCGCTCGGAAGGGGCGTTTTGCGGCAACTCGCGGGGCGCCCGGGCAGCCGGGGCGGGGACCCGGGCGCGGACACCCGCGGACGCTAGAGCAGGGCGGCGACGCGGGCGCGGATGCGCTCGGCCAGCTCGGCGACCGGGAGGGACGCATCCAGCACCAGGAAGCGGTCGGGCTCGGCGGCGGCGAGGTCGAGGAAGGCGGCGCGCACGCGGGCGTGGAACTCACCTTTCTCGGCCTCGAGCCGGTCGAAGACCTTCTTGTCGGCGTCGAGCCGGCCGCGGGCGGCGGTCTCGTCGAGGTCGAGCAGCAGGGTGAGGTGCGGCAGCAGCCCCTCGGCCGCCCAGAGCGAGAGGTCGCGCACCTCGGTGCCGCCGAGCACCCGGCCGGCACCCTGGTAGGCCACGGATGAGTCGAGGTAGCGGTCCTGGATGACGATCTCGCCGCGGGCGAGCGCCGGGCGCACCAGCGTGGCCACGTGCTGGGCACGGTCGGCGGCGTAGAGCAGGGCCTCGGCGCGCGGTGAGACCTCGCCGCGGTGGTGCAGCACGATTTCGCGGATGGCGACGCCCACCTCGGTGCCGCCGGGCTCGCGGGTGCGCACAACCGTGCGCCCCTGCTCCTGGAGCCACTCGGAGAGCAGCTGCGCTTGGGTGCTCTTGCCCGACCCGTCGCCACCCTCCAGGGTGATGAACAGGCCGGGCGTCACAGCATCCGTCACGACTGGGCGGCCTGGGCCGCCTTCGCGGCCGCGGTGGCCGCGCGGGTGGCCGCAGCCTTCGCGGCGGTGGCGGCCTTCTGCTCCGGGGTGCGCTCGGCGCGCACGCCCGGGGTGGCCGTTGAGGTGCCGGTCTTCTTGGCGGGAGCCCGCTTGGCGGCGGTCTTCGTGACCGCGCCGGCCTTCTTCGCCGGCGCCTTCTTGGCGGCCGGCTTCTTGGCAGCCGGCTTCTTGGCGGGGGCCTTCTTCGCGGCGGCGCCGCGCTTCACAACCGGGCCCTTGGCGCGCTTGTCGGCGAGCAGCTGCACGGCCCGCTCGTAGTCGACCTCTTCCACGCTCTCGGCCTTGGGGATGGTGGCGTTGGTGATGCCATCGGTCACGTAGGCGCCGAACCGGCCGTCCTTGATCTTGATGGCCTTGCCGCTCTCTGGGTCGGGCTCTTCGAAGTCCTTGAGCGCGCTGGAGGCACGGCGGGCGCCGTACTTCGGCTGCGCGTACAGGTCCACGGCGCCGGCCAGGTCGATCTCGAAGATCTGGTCCTCGCTGGTGAGCGAACGGGTGTCGACGCCCTTCTTCAGGTACGGACCGAACTTGCCGTTCTGGGCGAGGATCTCGGTCTGTGTCTCCGGGTCCAGGCCCACCACGCGCGGCAGGTTCAGCAGCGCCAGCGCGGTGTCGAGGTCAACGGTGGCCAGGTCCATGGACTTGAACAGCGACGCCGTGCGCGGCTTCACCGCGGCGGCGGCCTTCTTGGCCGGGGCCTTGCGCTTGGGCTTGGTCGCGGCAGCGGATGCGCCGGCGGGGGCCGCCGCGGCGGCGTCGGCCAGCGAGGTGACCTCGCCGGTGAGCGGGTCCACGGTCTCGCCGGGGCCGTCGGTGTCTGCGGGCGGCTCGAGCTCGGTCACATAGGGGCCGAAGCGGCCGTCCTTGGCGACAATCTCCTTGCCGTTGTCCGGGTTCACGCCGATGACGCGGTCGGTGACGACCGGGGCATCCACGAGCTCGCGGGCCTTGGCGGGGGTGAGCTCATCCGGTGCCAGGTCCGGCGGGATGTTCACCCGGCGGGGCGTGGCATCCGGATCGGCATTGGGGTCGACGACCTCGAGGTAGGGGCCATACTTGCCGATGCGCAGGGTGATGTCGTCGACGATGTGGATCGAGTTGATCGACTTGGCGTCGATCTCGCCGAGGTTGTCGACCACCTGGCGGAGTCCCCGGTGCTTCTCGGAGCCGAAGTAGAAGCTGGTCAGCCAGTCCACCCGGTCGGCGGTGCCGCCGGCGATGCGGTCGAGGTCGTCTTCCATCTCGGCGGTGAAGTCGTATTCCACCAGGTCGGAGAAGAACTCCTCGAGCAGGCGCACCACCGAGAAGGCGATCCAGTTGGGGATGAGGGCCTGGCCGCGCGGGGTGACGTAGCCGCGGTCGGTGATGGTGGAGATGATCGACGCGTACGTCGACGGGCGGCCGATGCCGAGCTCTTCGAGCTTCTTCACCAGGCTGGCCTCGGTGTACCGGGCGGCGGGCGTGGTCTCGTGGCCCTTGGCCTCCACCTCGAGAAGCGCCAACGTCTGGCCCTCCTCCAGCGGCGGCAGCTTCGACTCGGTGGCGTCGGTGGAGGCGTTGCGTTCCTCGTCCTTCGACTCCTCGTAGGCGAGCATGAAACCGCGGAACGTGATGACGGTGCCGCTGGCGGCGAACTCGGCGAGCGCCTCGGACGCGGCCGGGTGCGCCGCGGTGCCGGTGGGGCCCGCGGCGATGGTCACCGATGCGGTCGAACCGGTGGCATCCGCCATCTGGCTGGCAACGGTGCGCTTCCAGATCAGGTCGTAGAGCTTGAAGTCGTTGCCGCGCAGGGTGCTCGACAGCGACGACGGCGTGCGGAACGTGTCACCGGACGGGCGGATGGCCTCGTGGGCCTCCTGCGCGTTCTTGCTCTTGCCCTTGTACAGACGCGGGCTGGCCGGCACGGTCTCGGCGCCATAGAGCGACGCGGCCTGCTTGCGGGCGGCGGTGATCGCCTGCTGCGACAGCGACGGCGAGTCGGTACGCATGTAGGTGATGTAGCCGTTTTCGTACAGCGACTGGGCCACGCTCATGGTCTGGCGGGCGGTGAAGCGCAGCTTGCGCGCGGCTTCCTGCTGCAGCGTGGAGGTGGTGAACGGCGCGGCGGGGCTGCGACGGTAGGGCTTGGAGGCGACCTTGGTGACCGTGATCGGCACACCGGGCACCTTGAGGGCGTCGGCGAGGGCGAGGGCGGATGCCTCGTCGAGCGTGGCCGCAACGACCTTGGGCTTGAGCTTGCCGGAGTCGTCGAAGTCGCTGCCGGTGGCGATGCGTTCGCCGCCGAGGCGCACGAGCTTGGCCTGGAAGCCGTTCTCGGCGCTGGCGCCGGGGGCGAGCTGGGCGATGAGGTCCCAGTAGCCGGCGGAGACGAACGCCAGGCGTTCGCGTTCGCGGTCGACGACGAGGCGGGTGGCAGCGGACTGCACACGGCCGGCGGACAGGCCGGGGCCGACCTTGCGCCAGAGCACGGGCGAGATCTCGTAGCCGTAGATGCGGTCGAGGATGCGGCGGGTCTCCTGCGCATCCACCAGAGCGGTGTCGAGATCGCGGGTGTTGTTGGTGGCTGCGATGATCGCGTCCTTGGTGATCTCGTGGAAGACCATCCGCTTGACCGGGACCTTGGGCTGCAGGACCTGCAGGAGGTGCCAGGCGATGGCCTCGCCTTCGCGGTCCTCATCAGTTGCGAGCAGGAGTTCGTCGGCGTTCTTCAGCGCGCGCTTGAGGTCGCTGACGGTCTTCTTCTTGGCGTCGGAGACGACGTAGTACGGTTCAAAACCGTTGTCGACGTCAACCGAGAATTTGCCCAGCGGGCCCTTCTTCAGCTCCGGCGGCAGATTCTTGGGCTCGATCAGGTCTCGGATATGCCCGACCGACGACAAAACCTCGTATCCGTCGCCCAGATAGGCGGCGATCGACTTCATCTTCGTCGGCGACTCGACAATGACCAGCTTCTTAGTGCCTGGCACCAGACTCCTCTTTATAGGTAACGGTCTGTGTAACGACCAAGCCACACCATACACACAGGAATCGAGTGCGCGCCTATCGAGCCCGCGTGGGAGTGCCCCCAATCGCCTCCACCGTAGCCCCGGTGCGGCTCAATACAAGGGCAAGATCACGGGCGCGCACATCTTCTCGGACTCCATCCCGAGAACCTCCAGCCGCCTCCCAGCGAGCTCGGATGCGGATCAAGGGGTTGCCTCTTCGATGGGGAGACGCACAATGGAAGCATGAGTACTGCAGCGCAGGGCACATACACCGCGAAGCTCACGGATGGCCCGCTCGAAGGCAAGACCGTCACCACCGCGTTCCTCGAGTCCGGGGATCCTCGACCCAGGATCGAAATCCCCGCCGACTCGCACGGCAAGCGCTACCTCTACGCCCGTGCCGCGGGCTTGGAGTTCGATTCCACCGAGCACCCGGACCAACCCTCCGCCGTGGACTACCGCTACCTGGAGGCACTCTTCGACGCACCGGACTCCTCAGCCTGAGTCCACAACGGCCGGTTCGGCCGGTTCGGCCGGTTCGGCCGGGGGCGGCCCTGCCCGCGCCCGGGCGCTGAGCAGGAAGCCGGCCGCGACGCGGGTCGTCGTGACGGTGGCGATGAGGCCGTCCACCTCGCATCCGGACAGCTCCACGGCGTTGAGCGTGGCGGTACGCTGCGCCGACTCGCAGGGCACCCCGGGCAGCAAGCCGGAAGCGGTGTCGGCCGCGGCGAGCGCCGTCGCATCCGCCGCCGTGCGCAGTTGCCCGGCCACGACCAGCAGGCCGAGCACCGGCAGGAGCAGCACGGTGAGGGCGACGATCGCCCCGAGCAGGGCCACCGCCAGCACCGACCCCGACCCACGGTCGGCCGCGCGGCCAGCCGTGCGCCCAGCCACCCGGGCGGTCACCGGATGCCGGGCGGTCGTGACGGGCCCGACGATCACGGCAGCCCGGCCAACGCGCAGGAGCGTGCTCCGAGGGTGAGGCCGGCCGCCGCGAAGGGCGCGAAGCCGCTCGGTGCGCTCAGCCGGGCGCAGACGAACTCCCCCACCGGTTCCGCCGCCACCGTGGCGTGCAGGCCCAGCCCGTCAACCAACCCGGCGGCACGTGCCGGGCTCTCCCCGCGGGCCAGCAGTCGGGCGGCCGAGCCGGCCGCATCCGTGAGTCGCACCTGTTGGCCCACCACCTGCACGGCGCCGAGACACAGAGTGAGCACCACCAGCACGGCGGGCAGCACCACCGCGAACTCGGCCGTGACGCTGCCGCGATGCCGGTCAGCCCACGGTGAGCGCACTGCGCACCAGGTCGGTGAGGATGCCGCGCACCTCGTCGCCGCGCAGGATCACGATGAGCAGCCCGGCGAAGCCGACCGCCGCCATCGTGGCCACGATGTACTCGGCGGTGGCTGCACCGCGCTCATCCTTCATGCGCCAGAGAGCTCGCAGGGTGTTGGATCGCACCGTTCGGGTGCGCACGAGTCCGTTGCGCACCCCGGTTCCCACGCTGGGGCGGTACCGCGACGGGGCGGCGGCCGTGGCAGGGCCCGAGTCGGGCGTCTCGGCCTCCGCCTCGGTGCCGGCGACCTCCTCACCGTCAGGGTCGTTCTCGGTCGGCGGGGCGGGCGTGCTGGTGAGAGTGGTCATGGTGGATCTCCTTTCGCGTGCAGGACGCGGTCCAAGCGGCTCGAGTACCACCAGCGTGCCCCGGCGCCACCGGGCGCCTGGACGTCGGCGGCCCGTCGGTGCAGAGTCGGTCCAACGACAGACTGTGGAGGAGAGCCCGTTGTCGAGCGAGGAGAACCGGATGACCGACACCACCCGACCGTGGTCGACCAGCGAGCTTGGTCTGGTCGATCGCGCACCCGAACTGCAACTGGCGTCCCGGCGTCAGGATGGCAGCATCCGCTCGTTCGTCACCATGTGGATGGTGCGCATCGGCGCCGACGTGTACGTGCGAGCAGGAGCGGGGTACGGCGGCGTGAGCGAGTGGTTTCCGCGGGCGCGAGACGCCCGGTGCGGGATGGTGCGCATCGAGGGTCACGAGTGGCCCGCGATCTTCACGCACCTCCACAGCGGCGATCCCGTGCACACGGAGATCGACGGCGCTTACGTGCAGAAGTACGGCGGCAGCTTCGGCATGACCGATGCGGCCACCCACGAACGCACCCTGCGCATTACGCCCACCGTTGCGGCCCCGGCAGGCCCGGCAGGCCCGGGTGCCCCGGGAGCCCCGGGAGCCCCGGGAGCTTGACGCTCGCACCGCGGCAAGTCGCTGACCGCAACCGCGCCAGCTCTGGCGAGGCGCGCCCGCGAGAGCGGCCGCGCGGTCACCTCACCGTGCTGAAGCAACCACTGGACCGCTCTCGCGCAAAGGGAAGCGCCTCACCGCCCGCGAAAGCGGCCGCGCGGTCGCCTCACCGTGCTGAAGCAGCCGCACGACCGCTCTCGCGAGCACTCCGTGGAGACGCCGCCCGGGCATCCTTACGAGAAACCACCGAGGGTGGAGGACAGCACGCTGAGCAGCAGCGGCGCCACCCCGACGAGCATGAACGCGGGCAGCACGCAGACGCCGAGCGGGATCATCAGGCTCACGGCGAGGGTTTCGGCCCGTTGGCGACCGGCCGTGCGGGCATCCCGGCGGGCCTGGGCGGCCTCGCTGCGCAGCAACTCGCCGGCGGGCACGCCGGCCCGGGCCGAGAGGTCGAGCACCCGGTCGATGATGGCATCGGCGGGGCTCTCGGTCGGGCTGTCGGTGCCGCCGGTCGAGCGCAGGCCGAACCGTTCGGCGCTGCGGCGCGCGGTCGCTCGGGCCCGCGCCAGCGATCCGCCTCCGGCCATGCCGATGGCGGTGAGGTCGAGTTCCAGGCCAGGCGCCGGGCCCTGGCTGCCGGCGGCGGCCACCAGGCGCCGGTTCCAGCGTGCGGCGGCGAGCATCAGCAGGCACCCCACGGTGAGGCAGGCCAGGCCGGGCACGGTGAGGAACAGCGTGTGCAGGGTGTCAAAGCCGAGCACGGTGCCGAACAGCAGGGCCACCACCGGCAGCACCAGCACCATCCGCGCGGTGGCGCGCGGGCCGGTGAGGGCCACGTCGAGGTCGCGGTGCAGCTGGCCGAGGTCGCGGAACGCGCCGGCTAGGTCGCGCAGGCAGGCGGCGAGCGGGGCGCCGGCCTGGGTGGCGACATCCCACGCCGCAGCCAACGCCCGCCAGGCGTCGCCGGCCTGGGGCGCCAGGAGCGCGGCCTCGGCGCTGATCGCGTCGGCGACGCTGCCGCCGGCGTGCGCGGCCACGGATGCGGCCTGCAGCAGCGCGCGGCTGTCCCGGGTATCGGGGCGGCGGCGCCAGGGGTATCGGAGGCTGCGGCGACGGCGCCTGCGGGGGCGCGCCCGCACCTCGGGAGAGGGCGAGAACCCGGGCGAAGGCATCCCGGCGCCGGGCACGGCAGGCGGGGCGTCCCATCCGGCTGGCTCGGCTGACTCGAACGAGCGCGCCGTCGGCGGCACCAACCCCGACGGGCCGGGTGGAATCAGGTAGTCCCAGGCCGAGACCGGGGAGACGCCCGCGGAGAGCAGCACGGCCAACCGTTCGGCGACGCGGGCGACCTCCTCGATCGCCGGGGTGGGCGGCGGGCGCCGGCTCATGCGGGCACCGTGCTGAGCCGGTCGGCCGGGTCGAGCACGAACCGGCCGACCTGGGCGAGCCGGCGCTGCCCGTCGTGCCGTTCGAGGTGCAGCACCAGCCCGATGGCACTCACGGTCTGCCGGGCCACCGCCGCGGCGCTCATCCCGGCGAGCGCGCCGAGCGCTTCGAGACGGGCCGGCACGTCGGCCAACGAGTTGGCGTGCAGGGTGCCGGCACCGCCGTCATGCCCGGTGTTGAGCGCGGCCAGCAGTTCGCGGATCTCCACACCCCGGCACTCGCCGAGCACCAGCCGGTCCGGACGCATCCGGAGCGCCTCGCGCAGCAGGGCGTCGAGGCCGATCCGGCCGGCGCCCTCGAGATTGGCCTGGCGGGCCTCGAGGGCCACGACGTGCGGGTGGTCGATGCGCAGTTCGGCGACGTCCTCGATCACCACGATGCGTTCGGCGGCGGGCGCCTCGCCCAGCAGCGCGCCGAGCAGGGTGGTCTTGCCGCTGCCGGCGGCCCCGGTCACGAGCAGGTTCTCCCGGCCGAGCACCGCCGCGCGCAGCCGCAGGGTCTGGGCGGCCGCGGCCTCTCCCGCGCCGAACAGGCCGCCGTCGGCGAGCATGTCCAGGCTCTGCCGGGTGACCCGGGGCAGCCGGATCGAGAGCAGCGTGCCCGTGCTCGACACCGGCGGCAGCACCGCGTGCACCCGGATGCCGTCGGCCAGCCGCACATCGACGCAGGGGCTGGCCTCGTCGATATGCCGCCCGCCGAGCGCGATCAGCCGCACGGCCAGCTCGCGGATGCCCGTCTCCTCGCCCTGCCAATCCGTCGCGCGCACCAGCCCGGCGCCGGCATCCAGCCAGAGGCCCGCCTCGCCGTTTACGAACAGGTCGGTGACGTCGGCGTCGTGGGCGAAGCGGGCGAGCGGGCCGAGGGCGGAGAGGTCGGTGCGGGGTGGGTGGTCGCGCCCCTCGGGCTGCGCCCGGCCCGGGGGGAGCGCCTGGCCCACGGAAGGCTCTGGGCCGCCGGGCCGCGCTGGGCCATCGGACGGCGCCGAGCCATCGCGCGGCGCCGTGCCATCGGACGGCGCCGTGCCGTCGGGCGGCGCCGAGCGGATGGGCGCGGCGCGGGCATGCCGGGCCGCGCCGGCATCCGCAATGCTCTCCCCCGGCCGGGGCGGAGGGGTATGCGGCAGGTAGGAGGGGACGGCGACGTAGGGCTCGAGCATGCGGGCACGCTAGCCCGAGCCCAGGTGGGTGCGCCCGGTGGCGGGCCGGGCGGTGGGGCGGGCGCGGGCATCCGGGGTGTGGAGGAGCGGCGGCAGGAGCTTCATCCCGTCGCTGCCCGATCGAACTGAAACGCGAAAGCGGCGAAACTGTCGCCTCAGCGCCACGAAGCAGCCACAAGGCCGCTCTCGCGAACTATGGCGCCCACGAAAGCGGTGGAACGGTCACGTCAGCGCTACGAAGCAGTCTCAAGGCCGCTTTCGCGAAATCGAGGGAGCGCCCTCGGGGGACGACACGCACGCACGTTACGAGGTCTCGACGAGCTCGACCAACGAGACGGGAGCCACCCACAGATCGGGTCGCGAGGTCTCGACGAGCTCGACCAACGAGACGGGAGCCACCCACGGACCGGGTCGCGAGGTCTCGACGAGCTCGACCAACGAGACGGGAGCCACCCACGGACCGGGTCGCCGGGTCTCGACGAACTCGACCGGCATGAGGCCGGAGACAACTGTTGCCCGGTCGGACTTCTGCGCCCGGCGTACGGGGCGCACATGTCCGGCCGGGCAACAGTTCTGCCTGGAGGGGGCCGATACAGCGATAGTGCGGTACAGCGGGTCACGCAGGTTGCACGGTTCGCACGGTGCGCACGAGCCGGGCGGGGAAAACACGGGTGCGCCGTTGAGAGGCGCAGGCGTGCAGTTAAAAGAGGGGGGCGGCACCTATTGGGGGGAACAGGTGCCGCCTCGGCAGTGCGCTGATTGGGGGGAACCAAACGCACCACAGGTCAAAACTTTCGTTCAGACATGGATAAGCATACTGGGGAAAATCAGATGCGCAAGTCCTCTGGGTCCCCCTAAATGAGGACACGGAAAGAAGTGCTCATGAGACGCCATTTCCGAATATATTCGTGGCAGAAAATCGGTGTTTCTTCCGGTGCGAATCACCGTCGGATGGGCCGCCCTCGCCGTGTAGGGTTCAGGGATGAGGCCGCCGCGGCACCTCGACACTGCCTGTAATCGCAAAGGAGCGACACATCATGAGCGTGCAAATCGACCACCTTCTCCACGAATCCCGCCGATTCCCACCCTCGCCGGAGTTTGCCGCCGAGTCCGTCGCCACCGAGGCCCTCTATGAGCAGGCCGCAGCAGATCGGCTCGGTTTCTGGGCCGACCAGGCCAGGGAGCTCGTGCACTGGCACAAGCCGTTCACCCGCACCCTCGACTGGACCAACCCGCCGTTCGCGAAGTGGTTCGACGACGGCGAACTCAACGTGGCGTACAACTGCCTCGACCGGCACGTGCTCGCCGGCCACGGCGACCGGGTGGCGCTGCACTGGGAGGGCGAGCCGGGCGACTCCCGCTCCATCAGCTACGCGCAGCTCACCGCCGAGGTCAAGCGTGCCGCGAACGTGCTCCTCGGCCTGGGCGTGCGCGCCGGCGACCGGGTGGCCATCTACCTGCCGATGATCCCCGAGGCCGTCGTGGCGATGCTCGCCGTGGCTCGCATCGGCGCCGTGCACTCGGTGATCTTCGGCGGCTTCAGCGCCGAGAGCCTGCGCTCCCGCATCGACGACGCCGAAGCGGTGGTCGTGATCACCGCGGATGGCGGCTACCGCAAGGGCCGCGCCACCCCACTCAAGCCGGCCGTCGACGCGGCCCTGGCCAGCGGCGACTCCTCGGTGCACACCGTGCTCGTCGTGGAGCGCACCGGCGGCGACGTGGAGTGGACCGAACGCGACAAGTGGTGGCACGAGGAACTCGCCGCCGTCGACGCCGAGCACGAGGCACAGCCGTTCCCCGCCGAGAACCCGCTGTTCATCCTCTACACCTCCGGCACCACCGGTAAGCCCAAGGGCATCCTGCACACCAGCGGCGGCTACCTCACCCAGGTGGCCTTCACGCACAAGAACGTCTTCGACCTCAAGCCGGAGAAGGACGTCTTCTGGTGCACCGCCGACGTGGGCTGGATCACCGGGCACAGCTACGTGGTCTACGGGCCACTGGCCAACGGCGCCACCCAGGTGCTCTACGAAGGCACCCCCGACACCCCGCACCCCGGCCGGTGGTGGGAGATCATCGAAAAGTACAGGGTGAGCATCCTGTACACCGCGCCCACCGCCATCCGCACCTTCATGAAGATCGGTCGGCAGGAACCGCAGAAGTTCGACCTGACCAGCCTGCGCCTGCTCGGCTCCGTGGGCGAACCGATCAACCCCGAGGCCTGGATGTGGTACCGCGAGGTGATCGGCAACCAGCTCACCCCGGTGGTGGACACATGGTGGCAGACCGAGACCGGCGCGATCATGATCAGCGCCCTGCCCGGCCTCACCGAGACCAAGCCCGGCGCCGCGCAGGTCGCCATCCCCGGCATCTCCATCGACGTGATCGGCGAAGACGGCCACCATGTGGGGCACGGCAACGGCGGCCTGCTCGTGGTGACCGAACCGTGGCCGTCGATGCTGCGCGGCATCTGGGGTGACCCGGAGCGCTTCATCGAGACCTACTGGGAGAAGTTCCAGGATGCGCCGAACGGCCCGCTGTACTTCGCCGGCGACGGCGCCCGCCTGGACCGCGACGGCGACATCTGGCTGCTCGGCCGGGTGGACGACGTGATGAACGTCTCCGGGCACCGGCTCTCGACCGCGGAGATCGAGTCGTCGCTGGTGGCGCATCCCACGGTGGCCGAGGCCGCGGTAGTGGGCGCGCACGACGAGACCACCGGGCAGGCCGTGGTGGCGTTCGTGATCATCAAGTACAGCCAGACGGATGCGGCGTCGCACGCTGACATCAGCGCCGTGTTGCGTGCGCATGTGACGTTGCAGATCGGGGCGATCGCCCGGCCGCGGGAGATCTTCATCGTGAACGAGCTGCCCAAGACCCGCTCGGGCAAGATCATGCGGCGGCTGCTGCGCGATGTGGCCGAGGGCCGCGAGATCGGCGACACCACCACGCTCGCCGACACCTCGATCATGCAGATCATCACGGACAGCATGCGCTGAGCCGAGCCCCGAGGCCTAACTGTTCCCGAAGCGGACTTCTGCGTCCGGCGCACCGGACGCAATTGTCCGCACGGGGAACAGTTAGACCGTAGGCCGTAGACCTGCGGCGCGAGGCTGAAGGCCGTCATCGCGGCGCCCGCGGCTGCGGGCCGGCCGCCCGCGGGCCGGCCGCCTGCGGGCATCCGCTACGGCCGCGGGCGCGTAACTGTTGCCCGATCGGACATTTGCACCCGGCACACCGGGACCACTTGTCCGCGCGGGCACCAGTTGCGGCCGAGAGGCACCCGGAGCGGGCCAGCAAACCTCGCGAGTCGTGAGGTAGGCACGCATCCGGGGCCCGGGAAGGGGCCCAACTCACGGCTCGCGGGGGTGGCAGTGCGACCTCCCAGCGGGGAGCCGGCAGGGAGCCGGCGGGGAGCCGGCAGGGAGCCGGCGGGCGGGTTTCGGAGGAAACGTTCACGAAGGGCATTTACGGTGGGCGGAATGGCTGCAGCTGAACCCCGCACCCGACTCGTCGCCCTCGATGCCCTGCGCGGGGTCGCGGCCGTGATCGTGCTCGTGCACCACGTGTCGATGACCGCGCCGTCGATCTCGGCCGCGTACTCCTCCAGCGCCCACGTGGCCGTGTTCTCCACCGGCTGGTGGGCCACCCTCTCGCCGCTGAAGATCTTCTTCGCCGGCCCGGAGTTCGTGCTCGTGTTCTTCGTGCTCAGCGGGTTCGTGCTCGTGCTCACCCCACTGCGACGCTGGCCGTGGCTGCGCGGGCCCGCCCGGGGTGCCGCCGCCGATGCGCCGGCGGGGGCCTCCGCAGCTGCCCCGACCACGGATGCGCCGGCCCCGCCACACGGCTACGACTGGCTGGCGTACTACCCGCGCCGCATCATCCGGCTGGCGATACCCGTGATCGTCTCGGTGGCCCTGGCCGCCCTGTGGATCCTGCTCGTGCCGCGCACCGGCGACGGCGGCGCCTGGATGGCGAAGCAGGGCAGCCCCGACCTCGGCATCGGCAACCTGCTGCGCGAGGCCAGCATCGTGGGGTTCACCGGCCGCCCCGACATCAATCCCCCGCTCTGGTCGCTGGCCTGGGAGCTGTGGTTCTCGCTGCTCCTGCCGGTGGGCGTGATCTTCGCCGTCGCCACCCGACGGTGGCCGCTGGCCTGGGTGGCGGTGCTGCTGGGCGCCTCTACCGCCGGGTACCTGCTCGGCAGCGAACCGCTGATGTACCTGCCGGCGTTCGGGCTCGGCGCCCTGCTCGCCGCCAACCACGAGGGCCTGGCGGCGCGGTCGGCGCGGTTGGCCCGGCGCCCCGGCGGCACCCTGGTCTGGACCCTGATCGCGGTGCTCGGCCCGCTGCTGCTCATCGCGCATTGGCTGCTGCGGCCCGTGCTCACCGAACCGTGGAGCGAGCTGACCCTCGCGCTGCGGGTGCCGGGCGCGGCGCTGATCGTGGCGACCGTGGCGCTGTGGCCGCCGGTGCAACGGATGCTCAGCGGGCGCCTGCTGGCCTGGCTCGGCGCGATCAGCTTCAGCCTGTACCTCGTGCACTTCCCCATCGTGGTCACCTTCGGCCAGCTCGCCGGCCCGGAGCACTGGTGGTGGGGCGCGCTGATCTCGGTGCCGCTGAGCCTCGGCCTGGCCCAGCTGATGTACCGCTGGGTGGAGCTGCCCGCGCAGACCCTGGCCACCCGCGCCGGCACCGCGTTCTCGGCCGGGCATCCGCACCCCGCCCCCGCCGCCCCGCAGGTGCAAGCACAGACCCGCGAGCCGTGAGTTAAGCCCCAAAACGGGCACCGGGAAGGGGCTTAACTCACGGCTCGCGGGATGAGTGGTCGCGCACGCAGATGGGGTCACGGGGTCTCGACGAGCTCGACCAGCGGTACCCGCGCACAGAGATCGGGCGCGGGGTCTCGACGAGCTCGACCAGCGGAGGGGAACGCCACTCAGACCGGGCGACAGCCGGGCGTGGGGGGGCCGGGGCCTGAAGATCTCCTCAGGCGCGGGTTAAACGCACGCGAGCCGTGAGGTAAGCACGCACCCGGGCGTCCGGATGGGGCTCAACTCACGGCTCGCGAGAGACGCGCGTGAAACTTAGGCGAAGGAGACGATGAGCTCCACCTCGACGGGCGAGTCCAACGGCAGCACGGCCACGCCCACGGCGGAGCGGGCGTGCACGCCGATGGTGCCGAAGATCTCGCCGAGCACGTCGGAGGCGCCGTTGACCACGCCGGGCTGGCCGGTGAAATCGGGCGCGGAAGCGACGAAACCGGTGACCTTGACTACCTGGGTGATCCGGTCGAGCGACCCGATCACGCTCTGGATGGCGGCGAGCGCGTTCAGCGCGCACTGCCGGGCATAGTCCTTGGCGTCGGATGCCGGAACGAGGCCGTGGCCGTCGCCGACCTTGCCCGTGGCCGGCAGCGCGCCGGACACCATCGGCAGCTGCCCGGAGGTGAACACCAGCGAGCCGCTCACGACGGCGGGAACGTACGTGGCGACCGGCGGGACGACCGACGGCAGCTCGATTCCCAACTCGGCCAGGCGGGCTTCAATCAGTGCCATGTCAGGCTCCTTCCGCGCCGGCGACGGGACGCTTGAGGTAGGCGACGAGGCCGCCCTCCGGGCCGGTGACGACCTGAACGAGCTCCCATCCTTCCGAACCCCAGTTGTTCAGGATCGCGGCGGTGTTGTGGATCATCAGCGGTGTGGTGAGGTACTCCCAGGCGGTCATGCGGCTCCGATTCAGGCTGTTTTTCAGAATTGTCCCTTACGCTCAATTGTATGTCTGCCAAAAAACGTACGGTCAGTGGAGCGCTCGGCGGGCTCCTCGGTTTCATCGGTATGAGCGCTGTAGCCGGTGTCCTGGTCACCGTTGCAGTCACCCCGGCTCTGGCCGTTACCGGCATGACAGCCACGAACACCATCAACGTGTTCGAGAACCTGCCCGACTATCTCAAGGTCGACCAGCTCTCGCAGGTGAGCACCATCTGGGCCGTGCAGAACGACGGCAACCCCTACCCGCTGGCCTCCTTCTACGACCAGAACCGCATCGAGGTTCCGCTCGACAGCATGAGCCAGTTCGTGCAGGATGCCGCGGTGTCCGGTGAGGACCCCCGCTTCTACGAGCACGGCGGCGTTGACCTGCAGGGCACCATCCGTGGCGCCCTCTCCACCATTACCGGCGGCGGCACGCAGGGCGGGTCGTCGATCACCCAGCAGTACGTGAAGAACGTTCTGGTGCAGAAGTGCGAGGTGCTCACCGATCAGGACAAGCTCGACGCCTGCTACGAGGACGCCACCAAGACCACCGCAGACCGCAAGCTCAAGGAGATGCGCTACGCGATCGGCGTGGAGAAGACCTACAGCAAGGCCGAGATCCTGCAGGGTTACCTCAACATCACCCTGTTCGGCGGCAGCGTCTACGGCATCGAGAGCGCCGCGAACTACTACTTCAACACCACCGCGGCCAACCTCACCCTGGCCCAGTCGGCCAGCCTGATGGCGATCGTGAACAACCCGGAGAAGTTCCGCCTCGACCGGCCGGACAGCGAGACCAACGGCGCCGCGAGCGGCTACGCCGACAACAAGCAGCGCCGCGACTACATCCTGGGCGAGATGCTCAAGTACAAGAAGGTCACCCAGGAGCAGTACGACGAGGCCATCGCCAGTGCGATCGAGCCCACCATCACCGAGCCGAGCACCGGATGCCAGACCGCCGGCGGCAGCGCCTACTTCTGTGACTACGTCACCCACATCCTCAAGAGCGACCCCACCTTCGGTGAAGACGAAGACACCCGGATGCTCAACTTCCGTCGCGGTGGCTATGACATCTACACCACCCTCGACCTCGAAATGCAGTCCGCTGCCGAGGCCACCCTGGCCGAGAATGTGCCCCAGACCTTCGTCGACCCCGACACCGGCGTGGCGTGGGACTTGGGCTCCGTTGCCACCAGCGTGCAGGTAGGCACGGGCCGCGTGCTCGTGATGGCGCAGAACAAGCAGTACAGCCAAGACCCCGATGTGCTCGCGCAGGGCGCGCAGTACACCAGCATCAACTACAACACCGACAAGGCCGAGGGCGGGTCGTCCGGTTTCCAGCCCGGGTCGACGTACAAGACGTTCACCCTCGCTGAATGGCTCAAGGAGGGCCACTCCCTCAACGAGCGGGTCGACTCCAGCGTCAAGTCCAACTGGGGCACCTTCAAGGACACCTGTGTGGACAGCGGCACCGTGAGCTACGGCACCGACTTCGCCCCCAAGAACGACTCCAATGAGTCGGGCAGCAACTACAGCGCTCTGCAGTCCACCATCGGATCGATCAACACCGGCTACATCGGCATGGCCAAGAAACTCGACCTCTGCGGGATCAAGGAGACCGCTGAATCCTTCGGTGTGCACCGCGCCGACGGGGATGAGCTGTCTGAGGGCGCCTCGTCGGTCCTGGGCACGCAGGAAATCGCTCCGCTGACCATGGCCGTGGCATTCGCCGGCATGGCCAACGGGGGAACGACCTGCTCCCCCATCGTGATCGACCGGATCGTCGGCGCCGACGGCGCCGAGATCGCGCCGCCCACCTCCACCTGCACGCAGTCTGTGGAAACGTCCGTCGCCGCCGGCATGGCCTACGCCATGCAGCGTGTGATGACTGAGGGTACGGCCGTACAGTCAAACTCCGCCACCTATCCCAAGGTGCCGATGATCGGTAAGACCGGAACGACCGACCACGCCAAGGACACCTGGATGAGCGGCGCGAGCACCAAGGTAGCCACCGTCGTGGGTGTCGTGACCGTCACCGGCGACAAGAATCAGCGGCAGACGTACTTCGACAGCGGCCAGGCCGCCACGGCCCGGCACCGGATGTGGCCGGACATCATGAGCGTCGCCAACGCCAAGTACGGCGGAGACGACTTCGCCGAGGCGTCCACCAACGTCATCCGCGGCGCCCAGGTGAGTATCCCCGACGTGCGCGGCCAGTCTGTGGATGACGCCACCGACGCTCTCGAGGGAGCCGGCTTCAACGTCGTCGACGGCGGCGCCACCGACTCCGAGCTGCCCGCCGGCACCGTGGCGCGCACCGACCCGGCCGGCGGCGGCACCGCCAGCCTCGGCGACACAGTCACGCTGTACTCCAGCAGCGGCAACCAGGTACTACTGCCGGATGTGGTGGGAGATACCCTGGAGCAGGCCAAGAAGTCCCTCTCGGACTTCAACGTCGTGACCAGCGACCAGGCCGTGACCGATGCCGACCAGAACAACAAGGTCATCTCGATGACCCCCTCCTCTGACACCGCGGCCACCAAGGGCAGCACCGTCACGCTCGTCGTGGGCAAGGTCGCCGGAGCGGGAGCGGCAGGTTGAGCGCCGCACGCACCGGCCGCGCTCTCCTCACCTCGGCCGCCGCCGTGACGGCGGCCGGGCTGGCCGCGTTCGCCTGGGGCTCCCTCGTGGAGCGCCGCCGGTTCACCCTGCGCGAGGTGACCGCGCCGGTGCTCGCACCGGGCGCCGCCCCGATCCGGGTGCTGCACCTCTCCGACCTGCACATGGCCCCCTGGCAGCGCGACAAGCAGGACTGGGTGCGCGGTCTCGCCGCGCTGAAACCCGACCTGGTGGTGAACACCGGCGACAACCTGGGCCACGAAGACGGCATCGCGGGCGTTGAGTACGCCCTCGAACCGTTCGCGGGTATCCCGGGCATCTTCGTGAACGGATCGAACGACTTCTTCGGCCCACAGCCGAAGAACCCGCTCAAGTACTTCGGCGGCCCGTCGCTGCTGCGCCACCGCAACGTGGAGCTCGACACCGACGACCTGCACCGGGTGTTCGCCGAGCTCGGCTGGCACGACCTGAACAACGCCGCCGAGGCCCTCGACATCAACGGCACTCACCTGGAGATCTTCGGGGTCGACGACCCGCACATCCGCCGCGACCGGCTCGACCTGATCACCGGCGCGATCGACGAGCTGCGCGGCAACGACCCGCTCGCCGAGGAGACCTGGCCGGACCCCGGTCAGCCCGCCGACGCGCGTTCCACCCTCACCGTGGGCGTGGTGCACGCCCCATACCAGCGGGTGCTGAACTCGTTCGTGAACCACGGCGCGCAGCTGATCCTGGCCGGCCACACCCACGGCGGACAGGTCTGCATCCCCAAGTTCGGCGCATTGGTGACCAATTGTGATATTCCCCGTCGCCAGGTCAAGGGGTTGAGCCTGTGGAACGTGGGGCTGCGCACCGCGTTCCTCAATGTTTCCGCGGGTCTGGGCACCTCGATCTACGCGCCGGTGCGGTTCGCCTGCCCGCCCGAGGCGACCCTGCTCACCCTCACCGCCGCCTAACAAGGCCCGCTGACCCCCGGGTTTGGGGGGCAGGCGGCGTGCGTGCGTCGCCGATCTTCCAATAGGCTCACGACCATGGGGGAATACAAACGTTCATTCGCCGGTGTCGTCGGAGGGCTCATCGGCCTCGTCGCGATGAGCGCCGTGGCTGGTTTGCTGATCACCGTGGCGATCACGCCTGCATTGGCGATCTCCGGGGTGGCCACCCGCACCACGATCAACACCTTCGAGAACCTGCCGAACTATCTGGCCATCGAAGAACTCTCGCAGGTGAGCACCATCTACGCCGTGCAGAACGACGGCAACCCGTACCCGCTCGCCTCGTTCTACGACCAGAACCGCGTCGAAGTGGCCATCGACCAGATGAACCAGTTTGTGCAAGACGCCGTCGTCGCCGGTGAAGACCCCCGCTTCTTCGAGCACGGCGGCATCGACCTGCAGGGCACCATCCGTGGCGCCCTCTCCACGCTCACCCCGGGCGGCGACGTCTCCGGTGGCTCTTCCGTCACCCAGCAGTATGTGAAGAACGTGCTCGTGCAGAAGTGCGAGGTGATGACCGTGCAGGAGGAACTGGACGCCTGCTTCCTCGAGGCCACGAAAACCACGCCGGAGCGCAAGCTCAAGGAGATGCGCCTGGCCATCGGTGTGGAGAAGGTCTACACCAAAGACGAGATCCTGCAGGGCTACCTGAACATCACCGGCTTCGGCGGCACCGTGTACGGCATTGAAGCCGCCTCCCGGTACTACTACGCCGCTAGCGCCGCCACCCTCACGCTGCCGCAGGCCGCGAGCCTGATCGCGATCGTGAACAACCCGGAGAAGTTCCGTCTCGACGTGCCCGAGAGCGAAACCAATGGCGCCGCGAACGGCTACGCCGCCAACAAGGACCGCCGGGACTACATCCTCACGGAGATGCTCAAGTACGACAAGATCAACCAGGCCGACTACGACGCCGCCATCGCCAGCGTGATCGAGCCGCACATCACCGAACCGTCCACAGGCTGCCAGACCGCCGGCGGCGCCGCGTTCTTCTGCGACTACGTCACCCACGTGCTGCGCAACGACCCCACCTTCGGTGAAGACGAAGACACCCGGATGCTCAACTTCCGTCGCGGTGGCTACCAGATTTACACCACCCTCGACCTCGACCTGCAGCTGGCGTCGGAGAACGCCATCAACTCGCAGGTGCCGATGACCGCGAGCTGGGATGTGGGCGCGGTGGCCACGAGCGTGCAGGTGGGCACCGGCCGCGTGATCACCATGGCGCAGAACAAGAAGTACACCCAGTTGGAGGTCGCTCCCGGCCCGGAGTACACCGGCATCAACTACAACACCAACTACAACGAGGGCGGCTCCACCGGCTTCCAGCCGGGCTCCACCTACAAGGTCTTCACCCTGGCTGAATGGCTCAAGGAAGGCCACGCTCTCGGCGAGCGGGTCGACTCGGCGCGCAAGACCAACTGGGGCGTCTTCCAGGACAGCTGCGACGGCAACTCCAGCTTCGACTTCAACCCCCGGAACGACGCGGACGAGGCCGGCACCAATTACACGGCCCTTGAATCGACGATCAACTCCATCAACACCGGATTCATCGGCATGGCCAAGCGTCTGGACCTTTGCGGCATCCGCAAGACCGCCGAAGCATTCGGGATCAAGCGCGCCGACGGTGGCACTCTTCTACAGACCCCCGCCACAGTGTTGGGCACCAACGAGATCGCCCCGCTGAACATGGCCGTGGCATACGCCGGCATCGCCAACAAGGGCACCACCTGCACTCCCATCGTGATCGACCGGATCGTGAACTCTGCAGGTGAGGACGTTCCTGCACCCAAGTCGACCTGCACGGCCTCGGTGGAACCCGAGGTCGCTGCTGGCATGGCTTATGCGATGGAGCGGGTGCTCACCAACGGTTCGGCCAGACAGTCCTACGCCAACACCTACCCGCGGGTACCGATGATCGGTAAGACCGGCACCACCGACGAGGCCTACGCCACCTGGATGAGCGGGGCGAGCACCAAGGTCGCCACCGTCGTGGGCGTGGTGAACGTCACAGGGTTCGAAAACCAGCGAAAGGCCCGCAACTTCGAGAGCGGCCCGGTCGCCACCGCCCGCCACCGCATCTGGCCGCAGATCATGAGCGCGGCCAACGCCAAGTACGGCGGTGACGACTTCGACGCCGCCTCCAACAACGTCATCCAGGGCGCCCAGGTGTCGGTGCCGGATGTGCGTGGCCTCAGCATGGCCGACGCCAAGAGCAAGATCGAGGGCGCCGGCTTCGGCTTCGCCGACGGCGGCATCACCGACTCCGAGCTGCCCGCCGGCACGGTGGCGCGCACGGACCCGGGCGGAGGCGGCACCGCCAGCACCGGCTCCATCATCACGGCGTACACGAGCAACGGCTCGCAGGTGCTGTTGCCGGATGTTGTCGGGCAGACACCCGAGCAGGCCAGAGCCACCCTGAGCGGTTTCAGCCTCCAGGTGCTTGAAGACAAGGTGAGCGACCCCGCGCAGGTGGGCAAGGTCACGGTGATGAACCCGGTCGCCGGCTCCCCCGCCGTGCCGGGCGGCACCGTGATCGTGGTCGTCGGCAAGAAGTAGCACCGCCCAGCCCAACGCTGGTCGAGCATGTCGCGAGGTCTCGACAAGCTCGACCAGCGTAGGGTCGCGACCGCCACACCCATCGCGAAGTCTCGAAGACGCGACCTGCGCACGGTCGCACCCACCTCGCTGGTCGAGCTTGTCGAGACCCCGTGGGCCGTCGCGCAAACGCCGCCAGCGTTGTGGTCCAGACCCGAGGACCCGATGGGGTTATACTTGTCGAGGTCCACAGGGCCATCGGGGTATGGCGCAGCTTGGTAGCGCGCGTCGTTCGGGACGACGAGGTCGCAGGTTCAAATCCTGTTACCCCGACAGAAATAAACCCCCACTCATGCGAGTGGGGGTTTTTCTGTTCCCCTTCACCCGAGAGGCACACCATGACTGACCCCCGCTCCGCCGCCCCGGCCCCGGTCGTGTCCCGCCGCGCCTGGCAGGCCCTCGTCGTACTCCTCGCCGGCATGTTCATGGCGCTGCTCGACACCACGATCGTCAACGTGGCCCTGCCCAGCATCCAGACCAGCCTGAGCGCCTCAGAGGCAACGCTGTCCTGGATCATCTCCGGCTACGCCCTCGCGTTCGGCCTCGCACTCATCCCGGCCGGCCGCATCGGCGACCGGATCGGGCACAAATGGGTGTTCTTCACCGGCCTGGCCCTCTTCACCGTCGCCAGCCTCGCCTGCGGCCTGGCCCAGAACGAACTGCAGCTCATCGTCGCCCGCGTCCTCCAGGGCCTGGCCGGCGGCATCTTCGTGCCCGCCGTCACCGCCGTCATCCAGCTGATGTTCCCGCCGCGCTTCCGCGGCAAGGCCTTCGCCATCATGGGCTCGGTCATCGGTGTCTCCACCGCGCTCGGCCCCATCGTGGGCGGCCTGATCATCGAGGCCTTCGGCGTGGAGAACGGCTGGCGCCTGGTGTTCTGGGTGAACCTGCCCATCGGCGCCGCCGCCCTCATCGCCGCCGCCATCCTGCTCCCCTCCGGCACCGGCACCAAAGCGGATGCCGGCTCCCCCGCCGCTTCCCGCATCGACTGGGTGGGCCTTCTGCTCGTCTCCGCCGGCCTGGTGGCCCTGCTCGTGCCGCTCATTGAGGGTCAGGACCAGGGCTGGCCGCTCTGGACCTACCTCGTGCTCGCCGCCGGCGCGCTGCTGATCGTGGCGTTCGGCGCGTGGGAGATCCGGGTGAGCAAGCGCGGCGAGAGCCCGCTGGTGCCGCCGCACCTGTTCTCCCACCCCGCCTTCACCGGCGGTGTCATCTTGGCGCTGGTCTACTTCGCGGCCTTCACGAGCATCTTCTTCACCATCTCGATCCTCTGGCAGGCCGGCCTCGGCCACACCGCGCTCGAGTCGGGCCTGGTCTCCATCCCGTTCGCGATCGGCTCGATCATCGCGTCGTCGCAGAGCAACCGGCTCACCAACAGGCTGGGCCGCACGGTGCTCGTCGCGGGCGTCGCCCTGGTGACCCTCGGCCTCGTCTGGATCTGGCTGGTGCTGTTGCTCACCGCCCCTGCCGACCTCACCAACTGGATCCTGCTGCCGCCGCTGTTCATCGCGGGCCTGGGCAGCGGCTGCTTCATCGCCCCGAACGTGGCGTTCATCGTAGCCACCGTCGACCGCTCCGAGGCTGGTGCCGCCAGCGGCGTCGTCGGCGTCATGCAGCGCGTCGGCAGCGCCGCGGGCATCGCCGTGGTGGGCAGCGTGTTCTTCGGCACCCTCGTCGTGGCCGGCCCGGGCCCGGAGGCCGTGGCCACCGGATTCACCGACAGTGCCACCCTTGCCATGGCCGTCAGTGCCGCGCTCAGCGTGGTGGCGCTGCTGCTGGTGTTCCTGCTACCCAAGCGCGTCGAGGTTCCCGGCGGCCACTAAGCACCTTCCCCTGGGATGCCCGGCTCACTAGTCTGGTCACCTCATCCGTTGACGGTAATGTCCTCCTGCAATGCACACTGCGGGAGGCCGTGACCATATCCAGAGAGAGGTCACGTGAACGCTCTGACAACGCGCCGCCATGCCGCCCTCCGCGTGGCCGCTCGCTGGTTAGGCGCCGCGTACCTGGTGGCCCTCGCACTGATCGCGCTCTGGCCCACCCCTGTGGATCGCGGTGCACACGGGTCGATCGTGCACGCCCTCGCCTTCCTGCACGCTCACGGCCTGCCGCAGTGGTTCGACTACCCGGTAGTCGAATTCACGGCGAACATCGCCTTATTCGTGCCTGTAGGGCTTCTGGGGGTGGTTCTGCTCGGCCGACACGACTGGCTGCTGGCCACCCTGATCGGTTTCGTAGCCAGCGTCGCCATCGAGCTGAGCCAGCTGGTGTTCCTGCCTGGCCGCTTCGCGACACCCTTCGACGTGATCGCCAACACGGCCGGTGCCGCCCTAGGGTCCCTCCTAGCGGTGGGACTCCTCGCCGTCGTCACCGCCCGCTCCCGCACTCTCAGCGCACGCGCTGGCTGAGCCCGCCCGTCTGGCGGGATCTCGACAAGCTCGATCAGCGGATGGCCGGCCCCGCCCCGCCGGTCGGGGCCATCACCGCTGGTCGGGCCCGAACCGCTGGTCGAGCTTGTCGAGACCCAGTGACCCGGCGTCAAGAACGTTCCCCTCTCACGGGATCTCGACAGGCTCGATCAGCGGATGGCCGGCCCCGCCCCGCTGGTCGAGCTTGTCGATACCGATGCAATGCTCAGGGGTCCTGCGGCCTGCTCAGGCCAGGCAAGTCGTCATAGCGGCCCTCGATGAGCGCGATTCGCTTGGCACGACCCCAACCTTGGATCTGCTTCTCACGAGCGTAGGCATCAGCTATTCGGTCGGTTTGCTCGAAGTAGACGAGTTGCACCGGGCGACGACGACGGGTGTAGCCCGCGCCTTGATCGGCGGTGTTGTGTTGCGCGACCCGGCGCTCGAGGTCCCACGTGCTGCCGACATAGAACGACCCGTCAGAGCAATGGAGGATGTACATGAATGGCATGCTAGGAGGGTCGCAGGCAGTGTGCGGCTCGGGGGTGCGCGGGGCGCGCCTGTGGATAGTGTTCGTGCGGGTCGGCTGGGGAGGTGGGCCGCATTCGTTGGGCTGACCGGACGCGAGGTCTCGACAAGCTCGACCAACGGGAGAGGCGCGACAACCTCGCTGACCGGACGCGAGGTCTCGACAAGCTCGACCAACGGGAGAGGCGCGACAACCTCGCTGACCGGACGCGAGGTCTCGACAAGCTCGACCAACGGGAGAGGCGCGACAACCTCGCTGATCGGTCGCGAGGTCTCGACAAGCTCGACCAGCGGGACTTGCCCGACCAACGGGACTCGGACGACCAACGGGACTCGGACGACCAGCGGGACGAGGTCACCGGGACGGCGGGCAGCGTGCGAGAAGCCCCCGGGGTCTCAGCCGGAGGCTTCTCACACGGCGATCGACCGGTGTTCTCAGACACGCGGCCGAGTAAGCCGTAACGACTACGGGGGTCTCTCATCCGTAGTTCACCGTCGATCTTGGTACGTCTCCGTGAAGATTGCCACCGGATTTGCTCAAGTTTCGCTGAATGTCGGCCAATTGCCCCTGCTTTGGGGCACTCGAGCACCCAAATGAGGGTGTGCCGGGTGTGTGCGAGGCTGTGAACATGATGGTCAACGCGTTCAGCCTCGGATGGGGCGTGGCCGGATTCGGCCTTGCCGGACTCATCGTTGGCTGGCTGGGTGGCGTCATCGCCGACAGATTCTGGCCCGTCCGCCCGGCCCCGTTGAATGGCCGCCGTGGCCGCTACACGAATAGAATCCTGGGGGCCGTGGCAACCGCCGCGATGTTCGCTGTACTGGCGCTCACACTCTCGCCGGCGACCGGACTGGGCGCCTGGCTCTTCTATGCCGCAAGCGGAATATTCCTGAGCGTTGTGGACGTGCGCCACAAACTGCTGCCCAACAAGGCGCTCCTGCCGGTCTTCCTCACCGGGGTCGGGCTGCTGACCGTGACCTCCGGCCTGGCCGGCGACTGGGCGGCACTCGGCCGAGCTCTGGCCGGCGCTGCGGTGCTCTTCGCCGCGTACCTGGCCCTGGCGCTCATCTCTCCATCGGGCATGGGAATGGGCGACGTGAAGTTCTCCGCAGTCGTGGGATTGTTCCTGGCCTACCTGGGCTGGCCCGTGCTTCTAGCGGGAGCGTTGGCCGGGTTCGTCATCGGCGCAATGGTGGGGCTGGTGGCACTCATCCGCCGCCGCGGTTCGACCGTGCCGTTCGGGCCGGCGATGGTCGCCGGTTCGTTTGCGGCAGTGCTGTGGGCGTCCGCGTTGTACTGAGACGACGTCTTCGTTGTGTCGTCATTTAGCGTCGGCGGCCGATATTTTTGCGGCGAAACCGCCCGAATCGGGCACAAACGGGTGGGAGAGTGATCAATTCTCACTCCCGCACGGCGTGTCGGTTTGCGCAACAGGAAGTGAGCAATACCCTTCTACCAGCACAGGTACTGTTCGTCATTGGTCTCCTCTTTGTTTGGCCGGTACCGCTTGAATGTGCTGTTTGGTCTCTCATCTCCCAGTAAAGGACAGTCCCATGTTGGCTCTTTTCGTGACCCTAAATTCGTTCGCCGTCAGCGCCAAGGCGCGTCTGTCCCGTGAGGAGACCGGCGCGACCGCCGTGGAGTACGGCCTGATCATCGGTCTCATCGCCGTTGCGATCATCGCGGTTCTGGTCATCCTCGGGCCGCAGCTGGCCGGCCTCTTCCAGGGTGTATCCGACAGCATCCCGGCCGTCGGATCCACGACCGCTCCGTAGCAGTCCCCCCATTTCCGGCGCTGCCGCGGTTCTCCCCCAGAACCGCGGCAGCGTCGCCTTCCCACTTTCCAGCCAGCCCGGGAGCACTCATGCGGAAATGGCGGAACGAACGCGGCGCCGTGGCAGTGGAATTCGCCCTGCTGCTGCCTCTACTGGTCACGTTGCTGATCGGGATCATGGAGTTCGGCATGTTCTACAGTGCCCAAATCAGCGTCACGGCCGCCGCCCGCGAGGCCGCACGCGTCATGGCCATCGGCAACGACCCCGCGGCCGCCCGCACGGCCGCCCGCGCCGCTTCACCGGTGCTCGATCCAGCTCTCACCGACACCCAAATCGCCATTTCCGGCGCCTGCGTCTCCGGCGCCACCGCCAAGATCACTATCAGCTACTCCCTTCCCGCCCTCACCGGACTGTTCGGCCCGTCCTTCGGCATCACCGGGCGGGCGGCCATGCGATGCGGCGGATGAGCGACGCCCTACGCGTCTCGGTTCGCCGGCTCGCCGCCGCCCTGCGGAACGAGGAGCACGGCGCCGTCGCCGTGATCGTGGCCGTGAGCATGGTGGTGCTGCTCGGCTTCACCGCCCTGGCCATCGACACCGGCGCGCTTTACGCCGAGCGGGCCCAGCTGCAGAACGGCGCGGACGCCGCCGCCCTCGCCGTGGCCCAGGACTGCGCCAAGGGTGCCTGCGGGAACATCCAGGCCACCGCCCAGAGCTTCGCCAACGCCAGCGCCAACGATGGCGCTGCCGCGGTGTCGGTCACGGCTCCGTCAACCGCCGCGCCCACCACCGTGCGGGTGCAAACGAGCACCAAGGACGGCGCCACCGGAGCCGGCACGCTGGCCCTGAGCTTCGCCCCGGTGCTGGGCATCGACTCGAAGGCCGTTGCCGCATCCGCCACCGCCAGTTGGGGCAGCCCCGCCTCCGGCCCCGCCATGCTCCCGCTCGCCTTCGCCGAGTGCGCCTTCGCACGCACCGGGGTGCAGGTGATCACCACCGGTGGCACGACCGGCTCCTCGGCGACCTGCCCGCTCGTCAACGGGTCGGGTACGCCATTGCCTGGCGGGTTCGGCTGGCTCGACGACCCCACCGGCACCTGCCGCGCCACCGTCAACATCGCCACCAGCGCCGCGATGAGCAGCGACACCGGTGCAAACCTGCCCACCGGCTGCGCTGCGGTCCTCACCGCTGCGCTCGGCAAAACCGTGCTGCTTCCGGTGTTCTCCAGCGCCACCGGCTCCGGCTCCGGCGGCAGTTACACGATCCGCGGCTGGGCAGCATTCAAACTGTTGGGCTGGCGGTTCCCGTCGTCCAGCTACAACAACAACACGTACACCGGCGCGCGCTGCACCGGCAGCTGCAAGGGCGTCATCGGCGAGTTCGTCTCCTTTGTCTCCCTCGACGACCGTTTCACCACCGGCGGGCCCAACTTGGGCGCGTCGATTGTCACCCTGACCCGCTAGGTACCACACCAATGAGAATCCGCCTGATCGCCGCCGTCGCCGCGCTCCTCCTCGCCATCACGGGCACAGTTCTCATTGCCGGGTACGTCACCGGCGCCGACGAGCGCGCTCAGGCGGATGCATCCCCCGTGGACGTCTACGTGGTCGACCAACTCATTCCGGTGGCCACCCCGGCCGAAGTTCTCGGCGAATACCTCCGGGTTCAGGTGCTGCCCAGCGCCGCCGTTGCCGAGGGCGCGGTCACGGACCTGGCCACCGTGGCGGGCATGATCACCACCGTGCAGCTGCTGCCCGGCGAACAGCTGCTCACCAGCCGTCTGGCCAACCCGGAAGACCTCATCACCCCCGGCAAGATCCGGGTGCCGGAGGGCATGCAGGAGGTGACAATCTCCCTCGCCGCCGACGCGATGGTGGGCGGCCAGGTCGCCGCCGGCGACACCGTGGGCGTCTTCGTAACCAAGACCAACGACGCGCAGCAACCCTCCACCAACCTGGTCTTCAACAAGGTGCTCGTCACCACCGTGCAGGGCGCCCCTGCGGTGGTCACCACCGAGACAGGGGCAACCGACGACTCGGCCACCCCCGCCACCCCGGACGGCGCACTGATGATCACCTTCGCGCTCACCGCCGCCGACGCCGAGCGCATCATCTTCGCCGTGCAGAATGCGTCCATTTGGCTGTCACTGCAGACCGACGACGACAACGAGGACGGCACCAAGATCGTCACGGAGGCGGACCTGTACTGATGAGCCGGTTCCTACTCATCACCAATGATCCCGACTTCGCCAAGCGGATGCAGCTTGCCATCGCCGGACTACCGGGCGCAATGCACACCTTCACCGATGTGCGGCTGCCGGAGTCGCCGGGCGAACTGCTGCGCGCGGTGCCCGGCGGTGCCCCCGAGGTGATCGTGCTCGGCCCCGGCGTACTGGCCGAGGACGCCCTGCACCTCGCCGCGGTATTCGACGTGCAGCACCCGGAGATAAGCGCCGTGCTGGTCTGCGATCCCGGCCCCGACCTGGCCCTGGCCGCCATGCGCGCCGGCATCCGCGACCTCGTCGACCCGCTCGCCGAGACCGACACCGTCCGGGTGGTGCTCGAGCGGGCCTGCCACTCGGCCGCCAGCCGCCGCCGCGGCCTCGGGCCGGCACCGGTCGTGGATGGGCCCACCGGCCGAGTCATCACCGTGACGGCACCCAAGGGCGGCGTGGGCAAGACCACCGTGGCCACCAATCTCGCCGTGGGCCTGGGCCGCATCGCACCGATGTCGACGGTGCTGGTTGACCTCGACGCCCAGTTCGGTGACGTGGCCACAGCGCTCGGCATCGACCCCGAGCACACCCTGCTGGACGCCGTCACCGGCGCCGCCGCCGAAGACACTCTTGTGCTCAAGGCGTTTCTCAGCGTGCACCCCAGTTCCATCTACGCTCTCGCCGCTCCGCTGTCCCCCGCGCACGCCGACCGCATCACCGGCGACGACGTGACCCACATGATCCGCCAGCTCGCCAGCGAGTTCCAGTACGTGGTCATCGACACCGCCCCCGGGCTCGGCGAACACGTACTCGCCGCGCTCGAGGCATCGACAGATGCCGTGCTGCTTTGCGGCATGGACGTGCCCAGTGTGCGCGGGCTGCGCAAGCAGACCGACGTGCTCAGCGAGTTGAGCCTGATGCCGGCGAGCCGCCATGTGGTGGTGAACATCGCCGACCGGCACAGCGGCCTGTCCGTGCGCGACATCGAGGCAACTCTGGGCCAGGCAGTGGATGTTGTCGTGCCCCGGTCGCGCGCCGTCGTGTACTCGATCAACAAGGGAGAACCGTTGTTGCAAAACCCCTCGCGCGATTCCGCCGCCAAGGCCATGCGCCGCCTGGTGGCGCGCTTTGACCCCAGCACGGCCGGCGCCACCCGCACCGGGCTACACAAGAGAGCGGACTTGAGATGAAGCTGTCGGATCGAATGGATGCGCTCCGGGGTGGGGCGGGCAGCGACAACGGGCCGGCTCGCGGGGTCTCGACAAGCTCGACCAGCGGCGGGGGCTCGACCAGCGGCGGGGGCTCGACCAGCGAGACTGGCGCGACCGACCGTGGGTCCAGCCTGTCGAGACCCGGCGACCCGGTCCCGACCGACCGTGGGTCGAGCCTGTCGAGACCTCGTGACGGGGTCTCGACAAGCTCGACCAGCGGCGGGGGCTCGACCAGCGGAGGAGGCTCGACCAGCGGAAATGTCGTTGACGCCGTGGTAGCCCTGAAGAACCGGGTGGCCGAGGCCCTCTTCGAACGCCTCGGCAACCGACTGAACGATCCCACCCTCACCGAAGACGACCTACTCGCCTACGCCAGGGAAGAACTCGCCCAGATCGTGGAGGCCGATCGGGTGCCGCTGAGCCCGGAGGAACGGCAGCGCCTGGTGAAGCAGATCGGTGACGACGTGCTCGGCTACGGCCCGTTGCAGGCGCTGCTGGACGACACCGCGGTTTCCGAGATCATGGTGAACGGCGCCGATCAGATCTTCGTGGAACGCGCAGGTAAGGTGACGCTCAGCGGGGCACGGTTCAAATCCGAGAGCGACCTTCGCCGGGTCATCGAGAAGATCGTCTCCAGGGTGGGCCGGCGAATCGATGAGTCCTCACCCCTCGTCGACGCCCGGCTCGAGGACGGTTCCCGGGTGAACGCGGTCATTCCGCCGCTGGCCGTGAACGGCTCCAGCCTCACCATCCGCAAGTTCTCCGCCGACCCGCTCAAGGCACGCGACCTGATCGGCTTCGGCACCATCTCCCCCGAAATGGCCGAGCTGCTCGACGCCTGCGTCACCGCGCACCTGAACATCATCGTCTCCGGCGGCACCGGCACCGGCAAGACCACCCTGCTCAACGTGCTCTCCTCCTATATCCCGCCCGGGGAACGCATCATTACCATCGAAGACGCCGTGGAACTGCAGCTGCAGCAGGACCACGTGGTGCGGTTGGAGAGCCGGCCGGCGAACATCGAGGGCAAGGGTGAGATCACCATCCGTGACCTCCTCAAGAACTCGTTGCGTATGCGACCCGACCGCATCGTCGTCGGCGAATGCCGCGGCGGGGAAGCGCTGGACATGCTGCAGGCCATGAACACCGGCCACGACGGGTCGCTCTCCACCGTGCACGCCAACTCGCCCCGCGACGCCATCTCCCGGCTGGAGACCCTGGTACTGATGGCCGGCATGGACCTGCCATTGCGGGCGGTGCGGGAGCAGATCGCGTCGGCCGTGGACGTGATCGTGCAACTCACCCGGCTTCGGGACGGCACCCGCCGGGTGACCCACATCACGGAAGTGCAGGGCATGGAGGGCGAGATCGTGACCCTGCAGGATGCCTTCGTCTTCGACTACAGCGCCGGCATCGACCCGACCGGCCGCTTCCTCGGCAAGCCGGTCTCCACCGGGGTGCGCCCCCGCTTTGTGGACCGCTTCAACGACCTGGGGATCACGCTCTCCCCGTCTGTTTTCGCCACCCCCGACCGCCCCAAGGCCCGCTGATGCTCATCGCCGGCGCGCTCTGCTGGACCTTAGCCCTGGCCGTACTGTTCCTCGTCGTCACCCGCTCAGCCACCCCGCGTCTGCCCGAGGAACGACGACGGCCGCCCAGCATCGCGCCCGCCTCCCGGCTGAGCCGCCTCACCGGGCGCACCACCGACGGGATCGGCGGCGTGCTCGACCGGCACGGCTGGACGCGCGCCCTCGCCGACGCGCTCGAGCATGCCGGCATCCGGTCCGCCCCGGCCGACTTCCTGGTGCTTGTGGGCACCGCCACCGTGGTCGGTGCCCTTTTCGGCCTGCTGTTGGGCGGCCCGGCGCTGGCCCTTCTCGTCGCGCTCGTCGCCCCGGTCGGTGCCAAGCTGCTGCTCAGCGTGCTCACCACCCGCCGGCAGAAGGCGTTCGCCGACCAGCTCGACGACACCCTGCAGCTCCTCGCCGGCGGTCTGCGCGCCGGGCACAGCCTGCTGCGCGCAATCGACGCGGTGTCCCAGGAGGCCGCCTCCCCCACCGCCGAAGAATTCGCTCGGGCGGTGAACGAGACCCGCCTGGGCCGCGACCTCAATGACGCCCTCGACCAGACCGCAGCGCGCATGAAGAGCGAGGATTTCAGTTGGGTCGCCCAGGCCATCGCCATCCACCGGGAGGTCGGCGGCGACCTCGGCTCGGTGCTCGACCAGGTGGGCGCCACCATCCGGGAGCGCAACCAGATCCGCCGCCAGGTGGCGTCGCTCAGCGCCGAAGGCAAAATGAGCGCCTACGTGCTGATGGCGTTGCCGGTCGTCGTCATCGGCATCCTCTCGCTCACCAGCCCGTCGTATATCGCCCAGTTCGGCCAGAGCATCTACGGTTTCGGCTTGATCGGCCTGATGGTTCTAATGATGACCGTCGGCGGCCTCTGGATGCGCAAGGTGGTGACGTTCAAATTCTGACCGTTCCCGCACGCCGGCACCCCGCCGGCGCCCCCGCAACCGCCTCGTCCCGAGGAGCCACCCCATGCCGCTGACCGTGCTCCTGGCCGTACTGGCCGTATCGCTCGCCGTGCCGGCCATCCTCTGGGCCTTATTCGTGCCCGGCGGCGGCGGCTCCGGCGCGCAGAAACAGATCCAGGCCAACCTCGCCCGCGGCCTGCACCCGAATACCGCGCCCGCTGCCGCCCGCGAACCGGCCTGGGCGGAATTCACCCGCAAGCTCACCGTGCCGCGCAACGTAGCGCTGCTCGGCAAGCTGCACGCCGCCGCGGGCCGGCCCGCCGCGTGGCCGCTTGCCCGGGTGCTCGCGGTGAAACCGGTGCTCGCCGCCGTGGCCCTGCTGCTGGCGCTGCTGCTGTTCGGTAGCCGGCTGAGCGGACCGGTGCTGGCACTCATCGTCTTCGTCACCGTGATCGCTTACTTCCTTCCCGAGTTGCTGCTGTACAGCCGCGGGCAGGAGCGGCAAACCACCATCGGCCTGGAACTGCCCGACACGCTCGATCAGATGACGATCGCCGTGGAGGCGGGCCTCGGTTTCGAAGCGGCGATGGCGCGTGCCGGCAACAACGGCAAGGGACCGCTCGCCGAAGAACTGGTGCGCACTCTGCAGGACATGCGTTTCGGGATGAGCCGGCGGGAGGCCTACCTGGCCCTGGGCGAGCGGGTGTCGGTGCCCGATCTCAAGACGTTCATCCGGTCGGTGGTGCAGGCGGATGCCTATGGAATCTCGATCAGCACGGTGCTGCGGATGCAGGCGCAGGAGATGCGCCTGAAACGGCGTCAGCGCGCCGAGGAGAAGGCCATGCAGATCCCCGTCAAGGTGCTCTTCCCGCTGATGCTCTTCATCCTGCCGGTGCTGATGATCGCCGTGCTGGGGCCCACGATCATCAACGCCATCATCTCGTTCTCCTAGGAACGCCCGCCCCGCCCCGCCCCGCTGGTCGAGCTTGTCGAGCCCCCCCTCGCTGGTCGAGGCCCCCCTCGCTGGTCGAGCTTGTCGAGACCCCGCAAGACGACCTGCATACGAGCCAACACAGCGGACACGTCACCGGGTCTCGACAAGCTCGACCAGCGATCGGGCGCGACCCACAGGCCGGGTCACCAGGTCTCGACAAGCTCGACCAGCGATCAGGCGCGACCCACAGGCCGGGTCACCGGGTCTCGACAAGCTCGACCAACGATCGGGCACGACCCACAGGCCGGGTCACCGGGTCTCGACAAGCTCGACCAAAGATCGGGCACGACCCACCACACGCTGGTCGAGCTTGTCGAGACCTCGCGAGCTTATGCGCACGACGCGAGGCACTACACACCGGCCGGTCAGCCGGCCGCCTGCAGTTGCGACGCGAAGCCGGTGAGGGCGTCGGTGCGGAACGCCTCCTGAAGGGCCGGCACTGCCGCCCAGTCGATGTTCACGATGGGGTGGCCCTCGGTGGTGGTGCCGGACCCGGTGCCATTCGTGGGAATCAGGAAGAACTCCACGTCGTCGGCACGCACCTCCCGCAACGCCACCCCCAACGCCACCAGGTCGCCGGAGGTGAGCTTCTCGTCGATCGCCAGGTGCGGGGTGATGGCGCCGACCACATCCACCATCTTGGCCGGGTTCGTGAGCGTCTCCTGCTGCATCACCCCGTCGAGCAGGGCGCGGATGAGCAACTGCTGGTTGCGCACCCGCTGAAAGTCGCCGTCGGTGAAGGCGGCCCGTTCCCGGGCGAAGGCGAGCGCCTCGGTGCCGTCGAGGTGCTGGGTGCCCGCGGGAAAGGCGTGGCCCTCGAGGTAGTAGGAGTCGAAGGCGATCGGGTTGTTTACATCCACCCCGCCCAATGCATCCGTGAGCCCCTCGAACCCGGCGAAGTCCACCACCGCCACATGGTCGACCCGCACCCCGATGACCCCCTCCACCGTCTGCACGGTCAGGGGAACACCGCCCAAGGAAAGCGCGGCACTGATACTCGTCTCGCCGTGGCCGGGCACCTCCAGCCAGCTGTCCCGGGGAATCGACATCACGCTCAGCGCCGAACGGTCGGCGGGGATATGCAGGATCACGATGGTGTCGGAGTGCTGCCCGGTGAGGTCCGCGGCCGAGCCGGAGGCACCGCGGCTGTCGGAACCCAGCAGCAGAAAGTTGAGCGCGCCGGCCGCGTCGCCGGTCGTCAGTGGTGGGCGCTCCGCGTCGGGTGGGAAGGCGAGCTGGAACCGTTCCACCGACTGGTAGGCGCTGGTGATCGTCCAGACCACCGCGGTGATGGTCACTGCGGCGACCAGGGCGACGATCCCGCCCACCACGAGCACGATCTTCCAGCCCAAGCGCCGGCCAGGCAGGTCGGTCTGCTGACGCGGCGCATCGGACTCAACTGTGGCCATCAGCCACCTCCTACCCGGCCGCCTGCAACGTCGGCGCGACCGCCGCGACGGAATCTGACTGGTACGCGGCCTGCAGGGCCGGCAACGCCGCCCAGTCCAGGTTCACGATCGACTGGCCGTCGCCGGAAGTGCCCGTGCCGCTGGTGGGGATCGTGAAGAAGGTCACGTCGGAGGAGCGCACATCGCGCAGCTGCACCCCCAGCGTTGCCAGGTCGGTGGTGGTGAGGGTGTTGTCAATGGCCAGGTGCGGGGTGACGGCCCCGATCACGGCGCCTACCTTCACCGGGTCGGCGAGGGTGGACTTCTGCATGAGCCCGCTCAGCAGCGCGCCGATGAGCAACTGCTGGTTGCGCACCCGCTGAAAGTCGCCGTCGGCGAACGCGTACCGTTCCCGGGCGAAGGCGAGCGCCTCGGTGCCGTCGAGGTGCTGCGTGCCCGCCGGGAACACCCGGCCCTTGAGATGGTAGGAATCGAACGCGATCGGGTTGTCGATGGTCACCCCGCCGAGCGCGTCGGTGACCGCCTTGAACCCGGCGAAGTCCACCACCGCCACATGATCGATGCGGGCGCCGATCAGCCCCTCCACCGCCTGCACCGCCAGCGGCACCCCGCCGTAGGAGAGCGCCGCGTTGATCTTCGCCTCCCCGTGCCCGGGGATCTCCAGCCAGCTGTCCCGCGGGATCGACATCACCGACAGCGTGGACCGGTCGGCGGGGATGTGCACGATCACGATGGTGTCGGAGCGTTGCCCGCTGATGTCGGCGATCGAACCGGTGGAGCCCCGGGTGTCGGAGCCGAGCAGCAAAAAGTTCAGCGCCGTGGCCGCTTCCCCGGTGGATGCCGGCGGCCGCGCCGCGTCATCGTCCGGGAACGCCTCCGGGATGCGTTCCACCGCGTTGAAGCTGCTGGTGAGGTTCCAGAAGGTCATGCCGGCCACCCCGATCACGATCACGGCGAAGAGGCTGAAGACCACAAAAACGATGCGCCAGGCCTTCCGGCCGGGCGCTGGGGCGGCTCGATGGCGCGCGGGAGCGGACTGTTCGGTGGGCATCGGGTTGCCTCCTGGCACCGGTCGGGTAAACGGTGTCGCCACCATAGACCGGGGCCTGAGGGGCGGCTAGGGCGACCCCGACGTGCTGTCCCCCGAACGGGTATCCCCAATTAGGGTTCCAATTTTCAGGGTTTTTGATTAGCATCCTGCCATGGGTTTCCGCCGACGGACTCGTCGGCTCAGGCGCTGGTACCGACGACACGAACAGAGCAACTGGATGCTCGCCGCGCGCTGGCTGCTGATCGCGGTCGCCGCAGGGGTCGTGGCGGTCATCGCCATTCAGGCCATCACCGTTCAGAACCTGACTGTGGTGCCGTAGCGCGCCCGCTGCCGCTCCCCCCAATTCGCGCCTCCCAGCCGAGATAGCTAGGCTCACCCAATGCGCTCTCTAGCTTCGGCCACCATTCTCTGCGGCGTCATCCTGCTCTCGGGCTGCGCCGCCGGCTCCACCATGGCCGGGCCCACTGCTAGCCCCACCGCCACCGCAACGGCCACCCCGACGCCCACACCGCTGACCGAACCAGAAGAGGTCGTCAAGCAGACCACCACCGCGGTGAGCCTGTACAGCAAGCTGGTCTGCAGCAACCTGGCCGACCACCCCGATGTTGACCTCAACGCCGCCGTCGACCAGTTGCTGGCCACCTACGCCACCGAGGGCCTCTCCGAGGAGTCCCGCCTGCAGCTCGCCCACAACGTGCTCGAGCAGTCGGCCGCGAAGGACTGCCCCGACCAGACCCAGCGCATCGCCGACGAGCTCGCCGCCGGGTAAGCCTAAGGCTGCAAGGTCAACTTCACCTCGTCGATAAACTCCTGCACCTGACTGTCGTTGTCGGCGTACGCATTCACCATTGCAGCCAACCAAGCTAAATCAGCCCCGCTCGGCCTGTGATAGGCGACGATCAGAACGCCGTCCTCTCGGGTCGTCGCGCAGTAGTCCAAGGAAATTTCGAGCGGGTTGTCCTCCACGCCGTTCGTGGATCGACAGGCCATGTTCGCGGCGATGGCTTCTTCGTCCGCCGCGCCGGAGAGCATCTCACCGAGCTTTTGACGCGCATTGGCGTCGACACTCAGTTGGAACTTCACAGTTTCCCCCGCCGGCGCCATCTCGACGGTTGTGGGAGAACAATCCATCTTGTATGAGGCTTCATCGGCGGCCTGCCGCAGCGAGTCCAAAGCGGCCTGATTCGCGTATGCGACCTCGTGTGTTTTCTGGTCCTCCGACCAGTAGTGCCAGCGGAACCTGTCGCAGTCCAACCCGTACTCGTAGGCGGTGGCTTCCTCCACGAGCCGGAAGTCGTCAAGGCTGGAAACAAACTGTCCGCTGCCGTCCACGTTGCCCGAAATGAGCGGGCCGATGTTGATCGACGGCGCAGCCAAATTCGCTGTAGTGCCGGCGCTCTCTTCTTCGGGCGCATCAGCGGTTTCGCCGTCACTACTGCCCGCGGCGTCTTCGGCGTCACTGCTGCTGCTCGGTGCGTTCCCGGTGGTGTCGCTGTCACTCTCGGCGGCTGCTGAACATCCGGTAAGACCGAGTACGACCAGACAAGTTGATGCCAAGAACAGTCGGATTCGCACGTGGATCCCCCGATGGTTGAGTGGTTGAATGCGCCGATCGTAGCAGCCATCGAGCACAGGACAGCCGGTTCAAAGGCCTGACCAATGCCTGGCAGCCGAAACCTCAGCTCAAACGATGACGGGCCCACTCAACCAGGCCGACCGGTGGATCGAGGCTATGGGCACGCGGCCCCAGCCGGAGCCGCCGCCCACACTAAAGCCCCGGTTATCCGGCGGCCGGCACCA
This sequence comes from Cryobacterium sp. SO2, assembly GCF_026151165.2. NCBI lineage: Bacteria > Bacillati > Actinomycetota > Actinomycetes > Micrococcales > Microbacteriaceae > Cryobacterium > Cryobacterium sp. SO2. The sequence continues at coordinate 625,886 of NZ_CP117849.1, read as the reverse complement.
CCGGTTCGTCGAGAACGTCCCGCAGCCGCAGCGCCAGCTCGTCGGCCGGGTCCAGGCCGAGGGCCCGCTCCACTTCCGCCCGGCTCGCCGTCAGCTCTCCCTGCAGGTACAGCGCGACCGCGTACTGCGCGGCAACGCTGGCGTCGCGCGGCGCCAGCTCGACCAGCGCCGCCAGAGTGTCCGCCGCGGCCTCCACGTCACCGCCGACCAGTTGCCCCACGGCCAGCGCCCGCTCGGTAGCCACAGTGCCCGGCAGCTGCGCCCGGGACCGTTCGGCCCAGGCCACGGTCGGAGCCGCCGCCTCGGCCACTCCCCCGTCGGCGAGCGCCGCGAACGACTGCGCGGCGATGCTGGCCAGGTCGCCGTCCCACGGCCGCAGCGCCTGCGCCTGCGCGAACGACTCCTCGGCCGCCGCGAGGTCGCCGCGCCCGGCCGCCGCCACCCCGGCGGCCAGCGGCACCTCGGCGCAGGTCAGCACGATCAGCCACGCCAGCCACACCAACAGCAGGCCGGTGCGGATGCCCCCGGCCACCCGGAGCACGCCGACCCGGCCCGGCCGCACCCGCAGGCCGCCCGCAGCCGGCACGGCCAGCAGCACGCCAAGCAGCAGCGCCGCCGGAATCGCGGTGGCCGGCGCCGTGAAATGGGTGAGCAGGCCCATGCCGTACCCGGCCAGCCCGGCCAGCGCCGCCGCGAGCAGGTCGGCCTGCGCCGACTGAGCGGGCTCAGCGGCCAGGACCCGCCACCGGCGCACCCCGAACCACACCGCACCCCCAAGAATGCCCAGCACCACCACCAGCAGCGGGATGCCGCCGGCCAGGGCCACCTGCAGCAGCCAGTTGTGTGGTGAATCGAGGGTGCTGCCGCTTTCGGACGAGCCGGCGTTGGCGTTGAGGAACCCGCTGGCGCCGACGCCGAACGGATGTGCTCCGAGCAACGACACCGCCTGCCGCCAATAGTCGAACCGGGCCTCCACCGAGGAGCCGGCCAGCGGGCTGCTGCCCAACACCCGGTCGCGGGTGAACGGCACCAGCAGCGCCCCGCCCACCAGCACCACCAATCCGCCGGCGCCGAGCAGCAGCACCTGCCGCACGCGGCCGCGCGGCGCCCGCAGCACGGCCAGCGCACCGAGCACCAGCACGACCACGCCGGCGGCCAGCAGCGCGGCCCGGGACGCGGACAGCACCACGGTCACCAGCGCCAGCCCCAGACCGGCAGTGAGCCAGACCCGCTCCGCCTCCACCCAGCCGTCACCGCGCCGAACGCCCGGCGCCCGCCCGGCCGGTCCGACCGGGCCGACCCATGCGCGCAGCACCGGCAGCACGAGCAGCGCCAGGAACAACGCCCCGAGCAGCCCCTGATCGGTAGCGTTACCGGTCAGCGCGCCGGGCCGGTCCAGGTCGGAGGCGAACGGCCGCGCCCCCAGAGACTCCACCAGCGACACCACCCCCAGTGCGATTGCGGCGGCGGCCACCGCCCGGGTGAGGGTGCGCAGCCGTGCCGTCGTGCCGTCCGGCCCGAGCAGCCGGGCTCCGGCCCAGACGGCGCCGAAGTACACCGGCAGGGCCACGAGTCCTTCGTAGCGCGGCCACCGGCCCCACAGCTGCGCGGCCGGTGCGGCCGAGAGCAGAACGCCCAGCAGTGCGAGCACCCCGGCCAGGGTGCTGCCGATCACCACCCAGCGCGGCAACCGCCCACGCGCCGCGGCCACCGACGCCAGCAGCACGGCCACGGCGGCAACGACGTCCTTGGGCAGGAACCAGCGGTCGAACGCGTCGGGCAGCAGGGCGACCGTGGCGAGCACGAGCAGCCAAACTGCTGCCGTGCCCGCCCGGGTGGTGAGAGGGGTGATGAGGTTCGGTCCCTGTGCGTCAGGGCTTAGGCACGCGCACGGTGGATGACGACCCGCGGGTCAGCGTTGTGTAGCCGGTTGACTTCGCGGTGGCGCGCACGCTCAGGGTGAAGCCGGCGTCAGCGGCCGTGATCTTGTAGGTCTTCGCCGTCGCGCCTGAGATCAGGGCCCCGGACCGGAACCAGGTGTAGGTCACCGCGGTCGGCTTGGGGATCGTCGAGCCCGGTGTGGCGGTGAGCGTGGCGCCCACCTTGGCGGTACCGGAGATCGTGGGCTGGTTGGCGCTGAACGTGCCGGGCGTGATGGTGCTCCACGCGCTGAAGCTGGCGGACGCCGAGGTGTAGCCGGCCTTCGAGCCCTTCGCCGTCACCGAGATTGTCTTGCCGGCATCCGCCCCCACCAGCGCATACGTGGTCTTGGTGGCCCCGCTGATTGCGACGCCGTTGCGGTACCACTGGTAGGTGGAGGTGTCCGCAGCCGGGTCGAAGTACGCGCTCACGGTGAGGGTGTATCCCACTGTGGTGGAGCCGTAGACGCTGCCGGACACGTTAACTTCGGGCTTGCCGGCCAGCTCGGCATCGATGCCGGTCACGGTCTTCGCAAAGCCCAGCACGATCGACTTCGACGCGGCGAGGGTGGTGGCGTTGTTGTAGTACTCGCCCTTCAGACCGGTCGTGGCGCCGATCACCCCGAAGCTCAGCTTGTAGGTGCCCGCCACGAGCCCGGTGAGGTTGTACCGCCCGGCCCAGTCCACGCCGATGTAGTGGTCGACGCCGGTCTTGCTGCCGTTGAGATACGTGGTCACCTTTCGCACCGTGGTGGCCGGGACCCCCTTGGTGCCCACCTTCGCGGTGAGGATGCCCGAGATCGTGCTGCCCTGCTGCAGGGTCACGTTGTAGCCGCTCAGGTTGGTGGCACCCACCTTGATCGGGGTGGCCTGCGCTTCGTTGGTTTGGTTCTTCCAGTACTGCTCGGCAAAGACGAACCCGGCGCTGGTGTCGTAGTTGTTGTAGGAGACCTTGTAGCTGCCGGCGGTCAGCCCGGCGATCGAGTATTTGCCAGTGGCGTCGGTGTAGCCGTGCACCGAGCTGGTGGCGGTGTAGGCCCGCACGAACACGCCCGCCAGCGGCTTCGTGCCTGTGGTGGTGTGCCCGGAGACAGTCCCCGTCAGCGTGCTCAGCTTCGGTACTGCCGCCACAGCGGGGGCCACGACCGTCGTAACGGGCGCGGCGGTATCAGGGGTTGTCGCCGTCGCGAGCGCGGTCGCCGTGGTTGCGGCGGCGGGGGCAGCGGTCGCCGGGGCAGCGGCGCCCAGCGTTCCGATCACGAGCGCTGCGGTGATGGTCAGGGCCACGGTGAAACCCTGATCCCGGATGCGTCGACGCCTGTTCCCCATGAGTGCCCCAGATTCAGTCCGGTGCGGCGGGCATCGTCAGAGTGATGCGCGTCCGCACGGAGGAATTCTCCCCCAGCGAAGGCTATTGGCCGCAGCCACCCGCCCGGGGGCAGAATCGGCTCGTGCGCTGCCCCAGTTCGGGGCGAGAACACCGCTGGCGACCACCGCATTTCTGAGTCGGCCTGGTGGCGCCCACGCTGCTTACGGCGCTGTGATCGTCACGGTCGGCGTGGAGGCCTTGACGAGCGTGGTGTAGCCGGGGGCCGTCGCGGTGGTGCGCACGCTGATTTTGGCACCCTTGTCGGTGCTGCTCAGTTTGTAGGTCGATGCCGTTGCGCCCTTGATGGCGGTGCCGGAGCGGTACCAGGCGTAGGTGAGTTTGGCCGGGGCTGGCGAGATCGTGCCCGGCCGGGCGGTGAGCGTGGCGCCCACTTTGGCGGCGCCTTGCAGGGTCGGCGCACTGCTCGTAAAGGTGCCGAGGGCGATGTTGGGCCAGACGCCGACCAGGGCGGGGGTAGTCGCGTAGCCCGGCTTCGTCGCCCACACGCCGAGGGCGAGTTCCGTGCCGACATCGGCCGCCACCGCGGTGTAGCCGCTGGTGGTGGCGCCGCGGATCGCGGCGCCGTTGCGGTACCACTGGTAACTGATCTTTGCCGCGGCGGGCGTGCTGCGCACCACCCCGGTGAGCCGGTGCCCGACGACGCGTGTGCCCGACACGGACACCGAAACTGTCAGTGCGTGAGCGGCTGTGGTCGGTGCAGCCGCCAAGGCGGGGGTCGGAGCCAGGGCGCCCACAAGCAGTGTCGCAGTCACGGTCAACACTGTCGCCCAGCCGCGTACCCGGCTGCGTGCCCGTTTGGTGCCCATGACTGCCTTCGTGCCGGTGCGCTCCGCGTCACGACTGCGCTGCGGATGCCCACGGGGAACTCCCCCGACGAAGGCTATTGCCCGCACGCCCCGGCCGACCGACCGATCCGCCCCGCCGGGCACCCCAGTTCGGGTGTGACACCGCGGATCGGTGTGGTCAGGGCCGTGAGGTCAGCTCTGGTGCGACGCCGCCGTGAGCGTGGGGATGAGCTTCTCGAGGAACGCGGCGGTGTCTTCCCAGCCCTCCACGGCGACGCAGTCCACGCCCATGGCCTTGACCGGGTAGTCGTTGCCGTTTTCATCGAGCCGGTCGCCGACGAAGAGCATGTCGACGAGCGGGATGCCGGTGAGCTCGGCCAGGCGGTTCATGCCGTAGGCCTTGTCGATGCCGCGGCGGGTGATGTCCACCGAGGTGGAGCCGCCTGAGCGCACCTCGAGGTCGGGCAGCAGCGCCTGCACCGCTTCGCGCAGTGCGGTCTTCTTGGCTCCGTCGGTGTCCCACTGGGTCTTTGCTGCCACGGGAGCGGCCTGGCCGAGGGCCGAGAAGGTGATCTGTGAGCCGCGGTCTTCGAGGATCGGGCCCCAGGTCTCGCTCTCCCAGTAGCCGAGGCTGCGGGCGGTCTCTTCCACGGCGGTGAGGGCGCGCTGCTTCTGGTCCTCGGTGAGGTTCTCGGCGTAGATCTGCTCCCAGTCGCCGCCCTGGTGGCGGTAGTACTGCGTGCCGCAGGTGGGCATGAGGTGCAGGCGGGTCAGTGCCGTGCCGTCAACCTCGCTGAGGTTGTCGATGACCTGCATGGTGAACTGGGCAAAGTTGCCACCCGAGATGATGCACACCTCTGCGACGTCGAGCAGGTTGACCAGCAGCTCCGCCATCCGAGGGTCGATGGGCGACTTGGAAGCCGCGAGGGTGTCGTCGAGGTCGAAGGCGACCAGTCGGGGGTTCTGCAATGCCATTAAGGGCGGCCCAATCCGTAGTAAGTCCAGCCGGCGGCGCGCCACTCGGCTGCATTCAGGGTGTTGCGACCATCGATGATCGTCGGGGTCTCCACCAGGGTGGCGGCCCAGACGGGGTCGATGGTCTTGAATTCCGGCCATTCGGTGACGAGCACCACGGCGGCCGCGCCGCGCAGGGTTTCCTCGATTTCGGTCGAGTAGCTGAGCTGCGGGTGTCGCGAGCGGGAGTTCTCGATCGCCTGCGGGTCGGTGGCGACCACGTCGGCGCCGAGCCCGCGCAGCTGCACAGCCACGTCGAGGGCCGGCGAGTCACGCACGTCGTCGGAATGAGGCTTGAAGCTGAGCCCGAGCACGGCCACCTTCGCGTTGAAGATGGGGCGGTCGAGCGCCGTCACGGTGAGGTCCACGACCCGCTGGCGGCGGCGCAGGTTGATGGCGTCGACCTCCTTGAGGAAAGCGACGGATTCGCCGCGGCCGAGTTCCTCGGCGCGGGCGGTGAACGCGCGGATGTCCTTGGGCAGGCAGCCGCCGCCGAAGCCGACCCCGGCGTTGAGGAAGCGACGCCCGATGCGGGCGTCGTAGCCGATGGCGTCGGCCAGCTGGGTCACGTCGGCCCCGGAGACCTCGGCGATCTCGGCCATGGCATTGATGAAGCTGATCTTGGTGGCGAGGAACGCGTTCGCGGCGACCTTCACCAGTTCGGCGGTGGCGTAGTCCGTGACCACGAGCGGCGTCTCCGCAGCGGTCGCGGCCGCATACACGGCGTTGAGCTGGGCCACGGCTCGCTCGCCGACGGCTCCGGCGGGAACGCCGTAGACGAGCCGGTCGGGGCTGATGGTGTCTTGCACCGCAAAGCCCTCGCGCAGGAACTCCGGGTTCCAGGCCAGCGCGGCGCCCGAGCCGGAGCCCTCAATGAGCGCGGCGAGCCGGGCGGCGGTGCCGACGGGCACGGTGCTCTTGCCCACAACCAGGTCGTCGGCAGTCAGGTGCGGCAGCAACGCCTCGACGGCGGCGTCGACATAGCTGAGGTCGGCAGCGTGGCTGCCCTTCTTCTGCGGGGTGCCCACGGCCACGAAGTGCACTTCGGCACCGGCCGCCTCGGCGATGTCGGTGGTGAAGCGCAGCCGGCCGGAGGCCAGCGCCGAGGTGAGCACCTCGGGCAGCCCGGGTTCGAAGAACGGGGTGCGTCCTTCACTCAGAGCGGCGATTTTCGCGTCATCAACGTCGATGCCCACGACCTCATGGCCCAGCTCTGCCATGGCCGACGCGTGCACTGCGCCGAGATAGCCACAGCCGATTACCGATATCTTCATGCGTTTTTCCCCATATCTACGAGCCTACCGGCAAGGGTTGGACCGCCCGTCGGGCGGACCGTGATCTCCAGCGGCCATCGGCCGGGCACAGCAGAAGGCCCCGAACAGTGTTCGGGGCCTTCTGTGGTGCTGGGCTAGCTACCTCACGCAGTGTCGGAAGGTGATGCCTCTAGCCTGATGGGAGCTGACTACGCGTTGGCGCGCTGGCGGCGCACGACGGTGAGTGCGACCATCAGGGCGACGCCGAGCAGGAGTGCGCCGGCTGCGGCCCAGATGGCGAGCATCGGAGCGTCGTAGCCGGTGCTGGCGAGTCCGCCAGTGGCGGCAGCAGTGCCCGCGTCAGCGGCAACAGCCGTGAGGGTTGCAGTGCCGACGCTGCCGGAGGTGAGGCCGGTGCCCGACAGGGCGTAAGAACCGGTGGCGTTAGCCGGCAGGGTGACGGCGACTGAGACAGCACCATCGGTGGCTGCGGTCTTGGTGATGCTCGTCGAGTTGACGACGGCCTTGATCGTGGCCAGCGTGGCGCCCGCTGCGTTCTCACCGGTCAGGGTGAAGGACACGGACTCGCCGGGGGTGAAGGAAGCATCAGCGAAGCCGACGGTGACAGTCTCGCCCGGTGCGGGCGTGGCGTCGGTGACGGTGATGTTCCCCTCGGGAACATAGCCGGCAGCGTTAGCTGCGGCCGGAACTGCGAAAACTGCGAGAACCGCGAGCGCGATTGCCGCAACGGACTTTTTCATCATGGTGGTACCCCCTGCTAGATCTTTCAAAAAAATGTGCCGACACTGGCGTACTCCGATAGGAGCCTTCCTCGAATGAGGCTGATCTCCAGACTAGGGCACGTTAACAGGTGATATCCAGTTTCTCCGTTTCATTTCTGTGAATTACCGGTGTCGTTTGTGTCTCGATTTCGCCATCGAACGCTTGTGCCCCCAACCAGGTGAACTGAACGGTGGTGATTTCGCCCGGCGCCAGCTCCACCGAGAGGCTGCTCACCGGATAGGTGGCGTCGGTGGCGGGGTGCATGGCCACCTCGGCGCCATCGCGGGTGAGCCCGAGGTTCTGCATGTCCGGCGCCCCGTACACAGACAGAATCGTCTTAATGTTCCCGGGCGTCACGCCGAAGGTCCCGGCCGCCGTGACGTATCCCGGCAGGGACGTCGCTGCGTCAGCGGGCGCCGTGTTGGTGAGGGTGACGTCGATCGCGTACTGCGGCCGCTGATCCTTGCGGCACGTCGCCTGGCCCACCGCCGTCTGCACGTCGAGGTAAGGTCCCATCTTGGAGCCCGTGGCGTCGTTCAGGTAGACGCCGAAACGCTGGGTCTCCGAGTCGCTCACCGGCAGGCCGCCGGCCAGCGTGGTGTCGGCCAGCACGGCTTGTTCGGCCGGGTCGGCGCTCCAGACCAGCACGCGGTGTTCGCCACCGGCTTTGGCGAGCGCTTCGATGAGCGCCACGGGGTCGGCGTTCCCGCCGGCGACAGCGGTAAATACCGTGCTCGCCGCGACCGCGAAGAAGGCGTCCTGGTCGACGGGACGTGGGTAGCGGGAGTAGACGTCGGTGAGGAGCAACTGGGTCGCGTTCTCCGAGGTGAGCACGTCACCGGTTGGCAGCGTGACCGGCCCGGTGGCCGCGAGCAGGTAGCCCAGCGCAATGGGGTCAATGGACAGTACGCCGTTCACGTTCTGGCCGAACTGCTGCTGCCACATCGCGCTGGCGATCTCACCGGACAGCACAAAGTTCGGCGTGAGGTTCACGTCCTGAATGTACTGGGCGGTGATGTCGCCGTAGATTCCGCGGGTTTCGGTCGGCAGGTCAATTGCAGGGGGGACAAAGTCATTGAACTCGCCGCTCGAGAGCTGCCGGGCAAGCTGGATCTGACCAGCATCGGTGTGCAGCAGCGCCACCGCTCCGGCAATTCCGCCGGTGGCGCGCAGCTCAGCCGGATTCTGGAACAGCACCATGTAGTCCCGGGGGCCGTTCGCACCGAGAATGGCCGGCACAAGGGTGACGGCGTTGTCGACCGCCGTGATGGCGGTGTCTGCGTCGGCGACAGCGCTGCGCAGCGTCTCTGCCGCGGCCGCCACTTGATCCACGGTTCCATCGGTGTCGATTTTGGCGACCTGCACCTGAGCCGCATGAACGGCCACAGCGGCCGCCGACACGGCAGGCTGAGCGTCGATCAGCGGCTGCAGGTTGATGGCGCCGTTCACCGGTTTGAAGTCATCCGTCGTGATGGCACCGGCGACATCGGCCAGCGGTGTCACCGCGTCTTGCGCGAGGTCGTCCACCACGGCGGCCAGTTGGCGCACCACGGCGAGGTTGGGCCCCAGCGCGGGGATCCCTTCGAACATCCGCCAGACCGGATCGCTAGTGAGCGCGGACGCGGACGCCGCCCTGTCCCCCAGTTCCACTCCGGTGAGTCGCGCGGCTTCGCCGTCGCCGTCCACCACCTGCTGCTGCATGGTCTTCGCAAGCGGAATAGCGCTTTCGAGCTCACCGCGGGCGAGCACCGCCCGCACACCCACCCAGGCCACGAGGGCCAGAGCCACCACGATGACAACGGAGACGATCAACCAGATCGTCTTCGTGCGGCTGTGGCGGGCTCGGTTGCGCGCCCGGTTGCGAGGGCGCAGTGCCGCTGTGGGTTCCACGTACTACTCGCGCAGGCTGTGTGCGTGCTCGCGGTACCACTGCACGGTGCTGCGCAGGCCGTCTTCGAGGCCGATCTTCGCGGTCCAGCCGGCTTCCGCCAGCTTGCTGACGTCAAGCAGCTTCTGTGGGGTGCCGTCGGGCTTGTCGGTGTCCCACTCGGTGGCCCCGGTGAAGCCCACGACGCGGCCGATGGTCTCGGCGATCTCCCGGATGGTGACGTCGCTGCCGGTCCCCACGTTCACCTGCTCGGGGCCGTCGTAGTGTTCCATCAGGTGCAGGCAGGCTTCGGCCATGTCGTCCACGTGCAGGAACTCGCGGCGCGGGGTGCCTGTGCCCCAGTTGGCGACGCTCGCGGCGCCGGACTGGGCGGCTTCGTCATAGCGGCGAATAAGGGCCGGCAGCACGTGAGAGCCCTGGGGCGAGAAGTTGTCACCGGGCCCGTAGAGGTTGGTGGGCATTGCGGAGATCCACGGCAGCCCGTACTGGCGGCGCACGGCCTGGATCTGCAGAATGCCGGCGATCTTCGCGATCGCGTAGGCGTCATTGGTGGGTTCGAGGTGCCCGGTCAGCAGGGTGTCCTCGTGGATCGGCTGCGGGGCCAGGCGCGGGTAGATGCACGAGGAGCCCAGGAACAGCAGCCGTTCCACGCCATACTTGAGCGCGGCGTCGAGCACGTTCACCTGGATGCGCAGGTTGTCGCTGAGGAAGTCCACCGGGTAGGTGCTGTTGGCGAGGATGCCGCCCACCTTGGCTGCGGCGAGCACTACGTAGCGCGGGGTGGTCTCCTTGAAGAACGCGAAGACGGCGTCGCGGTCTTTCAGGTCGAGGTCGGCCGAGCTGCGCCCGACGAGGTCGGTGAAGCCCTCCGCCTCCAGGCGCCGCCAGATGGCCGACCCAACAAGGCCGCGGTGACCCGCCACGTAGAACCGGGCGTCCCGGTCCAAAGCTGCCGGGGTGAAGGTGACCTGGTCGCGGTCGTCCGTCGCTGATGCCGTCATGGTTACTTCGTTCCCCAGCTCGTGAGCTTCACTTCGTCGATCCACGGCCGGCCGGAGTGCTCGAGTGCGGCGATGTCGGCGTCGACCATGATGCGGGCCAGTTCGGCGGTGTCGACCTCGGCCTTCCAGCCGAGTGTGTCGTGCGCCTTGGAGGCGTCTCCAACGAGGGCATCGACCTCGGTGGGCCGCAGGTAGCGTTCGTCGAATTTGACGTGGTCTTCCCAGTTGAGGCCGGCGTGGCTGAACGAGGTCTCCACGAAGTCGCGCACGGTGAAGTTGCCGCCGGTGGCGAGCACGAAGTCGTCGGGCTCGTCGGCCTGCAGCATGCGCCACATGCCTTCGACATACTCGGCGGCGTAGCCCCAGTCGCGGATGGAGTCCAGGTTGCCCAGGTATACGTAGTCTTGGGTGCCGGCCTTGATCGCAGCGACGGCCCGGGTGATCTTGCGGGTGACGAAGGTCTCGCCGCGGCGGGGTGATTCGTGGTTGAACAGGATGCCGTTGACCGCGAACATGTCGTAGGCCTCGCGGTAGTTCTTGGTGACCCAGTAGGAGTACACCTTCGCAGCGCCATAGGGCGAGCGCGGGTAGAAGGGGGTGTCTTCGTTCTGGGGCGGCGGGGTGGCGCCGAACATCTCTGAGCTGGACGCCTGGTAGAACCGCGGGTGAATGCCCGCCATCCGCACCGCTTCCAGGAGTCGGATGGTGCCCATCCCGGTGGTGTCACCGGTGTGTTCGGGCTCGTCGAAGGACACTCTCACGTGCGACTGGGCCGCCAGGTTGTAGACCTCGTCGGGCTGAATCTGCGCGAGCAAGGTGACCAGACGGGAACCGTCGCTGAGATCACCGTAGTGCAGGAACAGCTTCGCCGACGGGTCGTGCGGGTCCACGTAGAGGTGGTCGATACGGGAGGTGTTGAACGTCGACGCCCGGCGGATCAGGCCGTGCACCTCGTAGCCTTTCGAGAGCAAGAGCTCAGCAAGATAGGAGCCGTCCTGACCCGTGACACCCGTAATGAAAGCTCGCTTGGCCAAGAGACTCCTTGTTTCCGTTGACAGTGCAAGACTGCCCCGGCGGGCAGGCAGCTATCTAGTTTCCCTGTAGGCGACAACAATATCGCCGAATCGGAGGCGCTCATTCCTCCGGTTAGGCGGGTCTAGCCCTCGATTCCCGCCCTCGCGGCCTGTTGGCCCGGGCATCTCCAGCGATGGAAGCACTGGAGCGCAGCGGGATGGGCTCTGGACGGACGTGGCTGGGGAGCTCGTCTTCCCGTATTACCGCATTGGAGGTACCTTCAGTCGCCCGCAGGGCAGACTGCTCTTCCCAACTCGTCGCGATGTAGCAAATAACCACGATCAGTATAAAAGTAGGCAGGCCTGCTCCACCCGGTCGCAAGGGGGTCTCTGTGGCGGCTCGCATCGTCAACAACACAAGCAGAGCGAGACCGGTCGCGTCGCCGAGCCTGCGTAGGTCACCTGCCCGCTTGTAAAGGACAACAGCAAGCACGAGGAGGGACAGGAGCCCGATGATTCCGGCGCTGGCCAGGGACTGTACGAGCTGGTTGTGGGCCTGGGCAGCCGCGTCGAAATTTGGCAGGTAACGGTCACGATAGGACTGATCGAGCAGCGTTGGGCCGTAGCCGAAGATGGGGTATTCGTTGAAGCCGATCATGGCCGCATCCCAGATCTTCGTTCGACCGTTGAACGTGAAGTTGTCCCCGAGGACGGCACCCACCAAGGCGTTTGCCTTGTCCGGCCAGATCACCACAATCGACGAAGCGAGCAGCACTCCGGCAACCGCAAGGAAGCGAAGCGTCTTAGCAAGCAGATCCCGCCGCACAGCCAGCGCCAGAATTAGTGCGATCCATGACGTGTTCGATTGGGCGAAGGTGAGGGCAAGGAACGGAATGAGTACCCAGACTCTGGAGCTGGACAACTTCAACTCGATAACGACGGCGACGACGGCTACCGCGCCGAGCGTATTGGGGTGTGCAGTGATCCCTTCAAGCCTGCCGATGCCAAACAACGACCGGCTGTCGTCCGAGTTAAATGCAAGCAGAGGAAGCACAATGGCGGCGATAAGACTGAGCACGACGACCAAGCGAAGATTGAATCTGGCGGCCCGCAGCAACCACTCTGCCGAGTAGCCTCCATGCACAAGGAACGCTAGAACCAGTACCGGCGTAGTGACGTACTGTTCCGGAATACCCGGTGTCGCGCCGACAAGACCAGACATTATCATCGCCATGTAAAAAAAGAGCATGGCGGCGATAACCGCTCCGACTCCGCGCCGCGCATTTGTAGCGCTCTGCAGGACCGCCCAGGCAGCAAGACCGACGCACACCAGGGAAACCGCCCGGGCAATCGCAGGAATCGGCCCGCTCAGATCCGCCGGATAGAGGAAAACGAGACATTCCAGCACTGGTCCGGACAGCAAGAGAATCGCTTCGAGGTACCAGAAGCCGCCGCGGGCTCGTGCTTTCGGCTGCCACGCCCTGCCAGCGATAAAGGCCCATGCGAGCGCTGCAAGAGCGACCACCGCAATCAGGCCGTATCTGAGCAGGGAATCGAGCATGCCCCACAGCCTATTTGCATATCAGTGAGACTGCTGCCTGGTCTCACCTACCCACTTGCGGATGCTGAGAACGTCATCTGCATCAGGGGACACCCTGAACGCGGCATATCGCTCGTGTTTGGCCTTGACCTAGCGTAACCTCGCGGCAAGCCGGCGCGTCGGATGCGACAGGGGGCTTCGCCTATCCCCAGGGACGATGTGCTCGGGACTAACGCTCGCGACCCAGGGAAGGATCAGACGGGTGAATTCGTGGTACCGATAGGTCCGGTAGTCGCCGTAAGCACGACGATGCCGAAGCCAGGTGATGTGGAGAAGTGCCCGCAGATGACGCATGAGCTTTGTGCGCGCAGATCCAGCGTCGATCTGGTCCCCGCTGACCCTGTCTACGTTAAGCGTCGAAATGGCATCGGGGGCGGGCTCGACTAGCCAGGGATAGGAAAACAGGAACTGGATCTTGCTCGCGGGGCCAGCTGGCCAATCGGCGATGGAAGATATTCGCCGGCCGTCTTCAAGTAACACCTCCGCGGCGGCTCGGTTGAGCATATATCCGGCGGCCCCGAGCGGCGTCGTGCTGGCATGCCAGAGTGGGATCGAGTCTGAAGGTGCTGAGGCGAGACCGCTCGCGACCAGTCCAATTTGCCAGGTGAACAGCATGATGACCCGCGGCTCTGCGACGTTCAAGTGTCGACCGAGAACGTCCGGCTCGAATGGAATCATGATCCGGGCGTCGTCTTCAAAGACCATCGCCATTGGCTCGCCGTCGTCGAGGAACTTCTGGCAGGCCGCCCGGTGCGCTAGAGCACACCCGACCTCCCCCGGCGTCAATCGGCGCCGCAGCAAAATCTCGGCACTGGCTTGATCTGCGTAGTCTTCCAGCGGCCCAGGCAGGTCGGCCACACGCACGCCCGCAACTCGCACGCTTGAGGCTCCTATGCTCTCGATCTGGGATTCGAGGGGTGCGCCCCTATATCCAGGGTCCAAGCCGATTATGTAACTTTGCACTTGCAATTCCCCAATGTTTTCTGTGGGCGTCGAGTCAGCGCGTTGCCGCGGATCGGAGTGGCGTTGGGAGCCGGATTCCCCGCTCAGCAAGGACACGGCTAACGGGCTGCCAGCGGATGGTGGCCAGCCACACGAGGGCAGCGGCAAGCCCGCCTACGAGCACCGACGCGACGTCTGAACTGCCGGCGATGGACAATCCCAAGGTCTGAGCGGCGGTGACGCCGCCGAGGCCGACCACACCGATGAGGGCTGCCCACGCTAATGGCACTACCACCGCAGACAGAAGCCTCCGCCGTGCAACGAAGCTCGTTCTGGCCATTGCCAGCAAAAGTGCCAGGAGCCCGCATCCTTGCGAGAGCACAGTGGCTGCGGCGGCCACCTGCACGTTTTCGGTCAGGAGGAAGAAGGCCAGGCCAACAGACAGGCCGGCACCCAATCCCAGCTGGGCGGCACGAACTGGACCGAAATGCCCGCGCATTTCAAGACTGTTTGCCAGGACGGTGAACGGGACTTGGAGGCCATAGCTGGCGGCCAACCACGGGACGATTTGCGCGGCTTCTTCCCAACCTGGGCCGAGCCAGACCGTCGTGAGGCTGGGCCCGAGCACCACCAGGGTGGCGAACATCGGCAGCGCCAAACTTGAGGTCAGAATCGCCGTGTCTCGAATTGCTTTGGCTGTGGTTTGTTCATCGACAAGTTTGCGCCAATGCGGTTGAACAGCCCGGCTGAGAGCTCCCGCGAGGGACGTGCTCGGGATTCCCGCCAGCGTGCCCGCTCGCGAGTAGTGTCCCAAGCTGGCCGAACCGAGCACCGCGCTGACTGCCCAGCCAGGCAGTTGTCCGAGTACGAGGAAGACGAGGTTCTGCGCGCTCACCGTCGTGGCGAACGACAAAAGCGTCCGTTGCGCGCTCCCTCCGCTGCTGGTGTATCGGACCCGCCTCGAGAGGGCTGCTCCGACGCCCAAGGTGACGGGGTAGAGGGCCGTCACCAGGGCGAGGGCCCAAGCCTCTCGCCAGGTGTAGGCAACGCACACCCCCGCGACCGATGGAACGACAAACGCGGCGACGATCACCATTGAATCCGCGAAGGGGCGACCTTCTCGACGGAGCATGGCGGACTCAATCGAGGCGATCGGTGCCAGCACCAATGCGACAGCGAGCAAGGGTACAAATTCTGTGCCGCTGGGTGCGTTCAGAGCCACCAGCCAAACTGGGCTGACCAGAAGATACCCTGCCGCAGCCATGAGCCCCCCAACGAGGCCATAAATGCGAACTCGGCCGACGTCGCGCTTCGACAATTCGCGTTCTTTCATGACGACGGACGGCAGTCCCGTATTGGCCAACAGCATGAGGATGCCCTGCAAGCTCAACGCGGCAGCGAATCCTCCGAATTCTGCGGGCGTGAATATTCGCGCGGTGAAACCGGAATAGACAATCTGCCCGAGGCCGACGACTACTTGCGCGGTCAGCGTCCAGCCCGCGCCACGTCTGGCGACATCGAAGGTGGTGGTCATCAACTCGACGGCTCCGACACGCCGTAGTAGATAAGGTCGTCTGACAGACGACGCGACCGCGCCCGTGATTCCAGCCCGCTGATCTGTTCCGCGGGCCAAACGGGCGACTGCCCCTGCGCGATTCCGCGCCGTACCCGAACCTGCTTGTCCTCGGCTTGGGCCCGAACAGATGTCGCAGTCTTCCCGCCTCCCATTTCCTCAGCTTCGTGGCCCCAAATGCTGAGCCATCCAGACCGCTCGCCGAGCTGCTCCCGATGCCAGACGTACGGCGCATCGCTCAGAAAGATCGCCAGCATGGAAAAGCTGCTCACGCTCGAGATCACGATGTCACAGCTCGAAAGGACGGCTAGGTCGCCAACCGAGTCGGAAGCGATGGACAGGGGGCGCCGACCATCGATTGTGAAGGCGTCGTTGAGCGACGCCGAGGGGGCGTCGGTGGCGAGATATACCTGCGCAGGCACCGCCAGAGCATCAGTCAGAGAGGAGGCCATGTCGACATACCAATCGAGTGGGAGCCTCTCGTTGAATGCGTTTGCGGTCACCGTGCTGGCCTGCGTGAAATCGCCGCCACGAATGTGGACACCGATTCGAACACATGGTTCCTGAGCAGACTGCAACTCTTCCGAGGCCGACAGCGCACCAGCTGCTCCGAGGATCTCGCGTTGGAGAAACGGTCGGGCTCGTCGTATGCCCAGATAGCCGCCCTGCATCCCAGTGGAATGAAGCAGAACAGGAGCACGTCGAGCCTCAATGATAGGGCCCAGCTTGAGCATCGCGTCAAAGTAGTCAGATTGGTTTATCGCGGCGAGAGATTCCTGAGATACGTCGAACTTGGGCAACGCCCGCAGCGCGAGGTATCGCGCAGAGGCGGGAGTGTGTCCTGAGTTGAGCTCACGGTCGTATCGGCGGGTGTTGATGCGCCACGGCGGATTCACATGACGCAACCCCAGTGCGCGCGCGCCGAGGTATGCCTTTGCCCAGGGGAAGACTTCGTTTCCCAGCCCGGCTCCTCGGTGGCTGATCAAACGCGGGACCGACCATCTCGTCATCTCGCTTCACCTTTCACTCGTGGGGCGTCGATGAGTCGTCGATATTCCGTGAGGTACTGAGCGGCTACAACGCCGGGTGAGAATCGGCTCCTCATCAGCGCCTCAGCGTCTAGGCCTTGCTGAGCAGCCGCCACCGGATCCGACAAGAGTGCGGTTATGGCCATCGAGATCGCTCGGGGATCACGCACGTCAACGAGAGTGCCGGCCTTGCCCTCGAAAAGAGTCCAAGCCACACCGCCAGAGTCCGCGCCAGCAACGATGGGCACGCGTGCGCTCATCGCCTCGAGTAGACACAAACCTTGGGACTCTTCGAGAGATGCGTGACAGAACACGGTCGCGTTCGCGTATTCCGTGGCGATCGCGTGGCGATCCAGCACGCCGAGGAACACGACGCCAGCATCAAGACCGTTCTCCTGCGCCCAGGCCTTCATCGCCCCACGGCCATCGAGTCCCGGACCGACAAGGTGGAGCTTTACCTCGGGCTTGACCTCTCTCACCAGAAAAAACGCCCGCATGAGTGCCTGGACATTCTTTAGCGGGGAACCATCGGCGACCTCAAGAACCACGTCATCCTTGGGGCCCGCGAGGCGGGTACCAAGCTCTAGTTCGGGGGTCGGGTTGGGGATAACAGGGATCGTCCGGCGATAAACCATTTCTTGGCTCCATTTTTTCGCCAAGTAAGGTGAGACCGCGGTGAGATTGTGAATCCTCACCCGTGCCAGATATGCCATGACCGCCCGCACCGCGCGGTACCCGTCCCGCATATGCCGCAATATGGTCAGCGGCGCATCGTGCGCCGTGACCAGGACCGGTGCAACCGCCGCGGCTTGCGCACCGAGAGCGAACTCGTAGGTCCAGTGCGCATGGACAATATCCGGGGCAAGACGGCGCAGGGCATCGCGAACACCTTTGCGCTCTCGAGAGAACAGGTCAGCGACCCGATCCCTCGCCCTCGACCGCGACGGCACCACAATCACAGTAAGCCGTTCTCCGCGGAATTCTTGCGCGTCACGAATGTCAGTGGCGGTTGTGACCACAGACACCGTGTGCCCGAGTTCGAGATACTCAATAGCCAAGGTCGGAATCAGTGGGAACGGATATCCGGCAGTTTCGATGGGAGCCGTGACGTACGGTTGCAGCAGCGAAAGCGTCGCCGGTCCGCACAGAGCAATGTGGAGCTTCAATTCTGACTCGTTCCAATGACACGGCATGGGTTGCCGGCCGCGATCGACCACGGCGGAATACTCGACGCGACTACGGAACCGGCACCGATCACCGATCCTTCACCGATCGTCACGCCCTTGAGCACGATGCTTCGCGCACCCAGGAATACGTCATTCTCGATGAGGACTCGATCCGACTCGCGCGGAGTGGGAGGACCAAGGTATCGCCGGGAGACTGTGGACGGGGGTAGAACGACGTGATGGTCGGAATCGGTTATGAGGACGCCCGCTCCAATCAAGACTCGGGCACCGATGGAGATTTGCTGCGCCGAACTCACCGTGGCACTGGTGAGACCCGTATCGTCACCGATTCTGATGACCGCGTTGGCGTTGAGTGTGCGAAGAACGACCGGACCCCGTGCTTCCAAGGTGTTGCGACGCATGTCTGCGTTTAGCACAACGTTTCGGCCGATCTCGATTGTGCTCCCCCTGGCCACGAAGAGGTGAGTTCGGCCGAAGACCAGCATCCCCTGGGCGCCGGAAATGCCTTGTCGGCGGAGGGCCACCAGCCGAGCCGACATCAAGGCAGCCCGGAATCTTCTCGCCCAAGGCCGCAAGAGAGTTCTCATGTGGCTACGCCTTTCCTTGGGGAGTTCTGCCAAGGCGACGCGCCCACCACAGGGCGTAGGTGACTGCGATTATCAAGCTCCAAGATCTTCTGTTGCTACGTTGCAGGATTCGCTTTAGAGAGGCGAAGTTCCCTCCGCCTTTGTACCCGGTAAATGCACGCCACTCTTCGATGACACCGCGAATCGGAGCGGGTTGGTTCGCTGCGCATTCGCCGAAAGTGCCCGCAGCGAGCAGCACGGGTATTCCGAGACGGGATGCCCTCAAACCGTAGTCAATGTCTGCCAAGGCATGCGAGAAACCGCCATCGATACCGGTCAGACGGTGTGCTACCTGCGCTGGCACAGCAACGAGATTGCCGTTGAAGGTGTCGACCCCCTGTACGGAGTCGGCGGGCTGCACCCGCTCGAACCGCAACGGGTGGAGCCCACTTCTATTCAGTCCCGAATAACTCACGCCCGCTGTTGCCGGTTCCCGCATCGCGCCGGCCACAATCGAGTCTGGATGCTTTTCCAAGACTGTCTTCAAGCGAGTGAACGCATCTAGATCCAAGACCACGTCGTCGTTGAGCCACACCAGCGTTTCACTGTCGCTCGCGCTGCCCGCCGCCAGGGCGGCCTCCTCGGCCGCAGCCATTCCTCGCGCCCAGAAGGCGGTGCCGTCGCCCTGGACAACGGCGATCTCAGAGGGCTCCTGCGCGAGTGCCTGTGCCGTGCCGTCGGTCGAGCCGTCGTCGAACACCGTGAACCGAACGACGACTCCTGCGGCATCGGCGGACGCCTTCGCCCGTCGGATGGCATTGATTGTTAGGGGCCTGCGATTGTGGCAGGCCATGATCACGGAAAAACTCATGCTCGACCGGCGCCCAGCGCGCCACGAATCCCGCCGAGGAAATTCATCGCCATCGCGTCTATCGTTACCTCTTCGCTGGATCGGGCGCAGCCCGCTCCCAATTGGAGGAGCAACGCCGGGTCGTCGAGTACGCGCGAGAGAGCCCCAGAGTATTCCTCCGTCGAGTCCACGGAGACGACAGCGTTGGTTCCATCGATCAGATACTCAAATTCAGGTGCGTGCCACTGCCAATTTGTCGTGACGATCGGGATTTGGGCGCTGAAACTATCGACCGCGACGAGACCCACCCGGCCGGGCATAGCAAGCACTTGAGAGGACGCCAGGGCAAGCGCCTTACTGTCCCCCGTCAGCGCCCCTAGGTAACCGAGCCACGGGAACGTATTCGCTTGGCCCTCGAGCCAGGACCGCAGCGGGCCGTCGCCGGCCACCAAAAGTCGAAAATCTGGGTTCGCGCTGTAGCAGAGTCGGGCTGCATCGACCAAGAAGGAAAGCCGTTTGGACTCGTCCAGGGCTCCGACGAATAAGGCAGTCCGGCCGCGAAGATTGTGCCGCCGATTGAACTCGTCCATCATTACGGCGGACACGCCATCGATGCTCGCCCGGAGAGCGGCGGTATCAATGGAATTCTGCACAACAGTGATCTTCGCACGGTTGACTCCCTGCGCGGCAACGGCATCTGCCCCACCTTGCGTGTATGCGAAGAACCAGGCTGCCCGTGTTGTCAGCAGCCGCTGCAGGGTCCGATCCCACACTTTGGTGGGTCGGGTGTAGTCACGTCCATGCCCCCAGAGCGCGATTTTGAGCGAGCCGGGACGTCGTGGCAGCAAGAGGCGGTAAGCATCGGCATTTCGACGCGCCTGCTCCATAATGACGAGATCGGCACCCTCAAGGACCTCCCGTGTCTTTCGCAGTACCACCCTGCGGCCCAGAATCAACCATTCGCGCTGCAGTATCGGCTCGGCAACGGTGAGGCTAGCCCCATCTCCCCGCAGTGCCTGGTCAGCGTTGGCTCTGCCGGATGCAACGGTGAGAGCGATGCCCTCGGCGGCGCACAGAGCCTGAAGCGTCTCAAAGAACGCGACTCTGTATTCGGGAATGTACTCCTGCAGGATCACTACCCTAGGCATGCGATGACCTGGATTGATCGACCATCGTGTCGTAGAGGGCAGCCATGCGCTCGAGAAACGTGCTGGCCCGATAATTCGCCAAGTAGTGTTCCCTCGCACGACGACTGAAGATGCCAACGTTCTGAAAGGCCTCGTCGAGTGCCTGGCCGAGCTCATCCCAGGTGGCAAAGACGACACCGGCGCCGGCCTCAATGAGGTCATCTGCAGCGCTGCTGCCGCCCAAGGCAACGACCATGCGCCCCGCCGACAGCGCTTCGACATAAGACTGTGGAACGCCTCCCTCCGGGCATTCGCTTGGGAAGACGAGTCCACGCGCGTTCGCGAGCGCCTGGGGGACTTCCGAGTGACTGATGGAGCCGTGAATTGTCACCTTGCCATGTGCTTTTGCCAGGACTTCCAGTTCGCCGCGAAGTGGTCCATCCCCGTAGACGTCAAGTGACTCCATGGCCGGCCAATGTCTGACCAGGTTGAGAATCCCCTTTTCAGCCGACAGCCTGCCCGTGTACGCCCACCCCGGTCGACCCGGCGCCTCCGTGACGGCGCCCAAGTCCCGCACGAAGTTCGGAATCACCTCAATTTTCTGGGGTTCAAGTCCGAATCCCTCGTACAGGCCACGCGCGCGGGCTGTCAGCAGAATGACCCTGTCAGCTCTGCTGAGCAAGCGATCGCCCGAGACTCCGCCTCGACTCTTGACGGCCAGGGGAAGGGTCGCCACCCGTGACCCGCGGTAGCACGCATGTTGGATGGCCCTCAATGCACTTGAATCTGGGCAGGCAGTGCACACTTTGCCGTCGCGAAAAAGGGTGCCTGCGGCGCAAACCGGCCGAAAATTGTGCACTGTCGCCACAATCGGTCGCTCCCACTTGGACAGCCATTGTGTTCCCCAGTTGGGGAAGAGGTTGTGCACGTGGACCACGTCTGGATTAATGGCTTCAATCTGCTCGAGAGGCGATCCCCCGCGGCCCGTGGCGACCCGTAGCGCGGCTCGCGAGGCGTAGCCGGGTGCCTGCTCGAGGTCGTCGGTTCTTGCCGCTATCACTTCGACGTCTAGGCCGAACTCGCGCATCGCAGCCACCTGTGCATCCACAACAACGTTCTCGCCACTGGATTGGCGTGAGGAGTAGTAACTGTGGACGACAGCTACCTTCATCCGCGAATTTTCGTCGAGGTGGGCGCTGGGCGCGGCTTCGAAAGTAGAGCCGTCTTGACGAAACGTGCGTTTCCGAATACGTATCGTTTCCATAGCCGCCTTGGCTCACGCGCAAAACGGTAGGCCCATTCGAAGCCAATCGCTGTCACCCAGGCCGGGGCGGGGCGAATGGTGCCAGCGGCGAAGTCAAACGCGGCCCCGATCGCTACCGCAACGATTGGCAGGCTGCCCGCGAGACGCTGAGCCTCCACATCCTGTTTGGGGGTGCCCAGGCCGACCCAAACGATGTCTGCCGCCGTGTCGCGGATGCGGGAGTCTTGCGCGGCCAGTTCTTCGGGGGAGAGGGGGCGAAAGGGTGGACTTTCGACGCCGACGATTTGCACGCCGGGGAAACGGTCGGCGAGCACCAGCTGCAGAGAGGCGAGCACCTCGGGTGTGGACCCCAGCAGGAAGTGCTTGATTCCGTGGGCCCGCCCCGCATCAAAGACATCCAGGAACAGCTGAGGCCCGCGGACCTGCCGCAGCGCGGGTGAGTGGCCGCGAAGGGCCGAAGTCCAGCCGATGGGCTTTCCATCAGGGAAATTGATCGCCGGTGCGGCGAGGACACTCCTATATTCAGGTGAGGTATCGGCCAGTGACACGGTGTACGCGTTCGCCAAGTGAACGTGCACCCCTCGTCCATCGTGCACGAGGTCAAGAATCTGATGAACGGCCCGCAGCGAATCGCTGGATACGAACTCCACCGGTCCGACCCACTGCGTGACATGAGCCTGCTCGCTGGCGCCCCTGGCTTCATTCTCGATGCTGGTACTCATGAGGGGCCTTTCAGGATCTCTGTAGCTGTGGTTCGCGGTACGGATGTGGCGGGCGATTGGTTAGTACGCGCCGTCGCGAGCCAAGACGGCCCGCGTGGTGCGCCAGAGAATTGATATGTCTCCGGTGATCGACCAGTTCTCGACGTAGAAGAGGTCGAGGCGCACACTGTCTGCCCAAGAGAGGTTGGACCGGCCGCTCACCTGCCAGAGACCTGTGATGCCTGGCTTCACCAGAAAACGTCGGTGAACGTAGGTTTCGTATTCGTCAACCTCTGTCGACAGCGACGGGCGGGGGCCGACGAGAGACATCGTCCCGGCAAAGACGTTGAAGAGTTGTGGCAGTTCGTCCAGGCTGAACCTGCGCAGAAAACCCCCGAGGGGAGTGATCCGAGGGTCGTTTCGCATCTTGAACATCACGGAGTTTCCCGCGTTGCGATCCATACCATGCAATGCGGCCAACTGATTCTCTGCGCCCGTCACCATCGAGCGGAACTTGATCATCCTGAACTTGTCACCGTTGATGCCCACCCGCTCCTGCTGAAACAAGATGGGACCCGGGGTAGTTAGTTTCACCGCGATCGCAATCGCGGCCAGTACCGGCGAAAGAACCAGGATGAACAGGGCAGATCCGACAAGATCGAAGGCACGCTTGGCAAACTGGCGTCGCCCCTCGTAGCGCGGTACCTCAACGTGGATGAGGGGCAGCCCAGCAACGGGCCGGGTGTGGATGCGGGGGCCACCGATATCGGTGAGGCTAGGAGCAACAACAAGATGCTGTCTTCCGGGCTCAAGGCGCCAGCTCAACTCCCGCATTTGCTGAGGTGACAGCTCGCCACTACTGGCGACGACAACAGTGTCGGCGCCCACAGCTGTCATCGCCTCTTGCACGTTGTCCACGTCGCCGAAAACGGGAATGTCCAAACCTGGCAAGGGGTCTGTGCCCACGCTGTTCGGAACGCAAGCGCCGACAACCAGGTAGCCCGCGGCCGGGTTGCGGGCGAGTTCGCCCGCCAGGTGCGCAGTGGAGACCCGTGAGCCTACGAGCAAAACCCGCGAGCAGTACTGACCGTCGGCACGTTTGGCGCCGAGCCAGATGCGCCAAATCCAGCGAGAAAACACGAGCACGGCCAAACCGAGGGGAAACGCGATGAGAATGTAGCCCCGGGCGAAGTCGATTTTCAGGAGGAATGCAACAATGGCGACAAGCCCAAACAGCCGTACGGTCGCATCCGCGACCTGACGATATTCCTGTGGACCGGTGCCGAGAACGCGGTAGCCACGGGTGCCGAAGATGCCGAGCATGAGCATCCAGCTCAAGATGATGCTCACCGAAATCAATGTGTAGCTCACTGCGACCACAGTGCGGTTGCTGCCGACGCCCACATTCGCCGCCGACATGCCGAACCAGGCGATCTGCACCCCGAAAACGACCCAGATGAGAACGAGGAGGTCGGTGATCACGAGCCGACCAGCGTAAACCCCGCGCCAGTCTCTGCCTACGCTCTTAGCGTTGACAGACACTCCCTCCGCTGCTAACTTGCCCATGTTCCCCCGCGTGGCACCGGCGTCACTGCCACGATGTTCCTTGATCTGTGGATCGCATGACGGCGTCGCCGGCCCAGATCCACAGCGAGCCGCCGCCGTCAGACATTGCTACATTGCCCTGCAACGCCTCCGCGGGCATGTTGACCAGGAGGCACCCTGACGGGCTACCGTCAACAGGTTCGCCCGACAGCACGGTCAACTGCACTCCCGCGCAATCCGGGAGACCGACCGTTGCTATAACGTACCCCAAATCGGTATCAGCCAAACTAACTATTCCGAGATGTTTCAGAGGGTCACTCCAAGTGGCACCCGAATCCGTGGTGGAAAGAACGCTTGTATCCGCACACACGATGGCGGCAGAGCTGTCATCATCGCTTCTTGCTGCGATGCTCACCACCGAGTCACAGGGCGCGGCCACCTCCCCGGCGGGGGTATGCACCGTGGCTCGATCGGCCGGATCGACATACCACTGGTCGGCCAACAGATCAGGGTAATTGGCGTACTCGTCACCTGCGACAAAGGACCGGACGAACTGCGGGGCACAGTCGGCCTCAGCCAAACCGACCATCTCGACGAGAGTGTCAGACAAGACAGCGAGGCTGAGCGGCGCGGTGACCTGCACGTCCGCGGTGGCGTCAGTGGTCTGCCAAGTTTCGCCGGCGTCGGTGGTGAGCTCGGGAGTGGCGGTGGCGGTGGGGCACTCACCCGTGCTGGCACGCCAGGCCGTGGTGTCGTCCAACGCCGACAGAAGCCGAGTGGGCGGGATTGCGACTGCCGCAGCAGCAGCCGTCGGAGTGGGCGTCTGGCTTGTCTCGGGCGTGAAAGTGGGGATCGGACCGGCGGTCGTGGCGGGCGTGCCAGCGGTGCGGGAGCCCAGGGCCCAGGAAATCAGGAGCACGTCGATGAGCACGAAAACCAAGACGCCGAGGTAGACCCACATGCGGCGGCGCGACGAATCGCGGGGCGCGTAACGACGGGGACGGGACATTGGTTAGTAGGTCCTCGTTGCTGCGGCGAAGGCTTCGGTGATTTGGGTGACTGTTGCGTTGAGGACGGCGCCCACGCGCGCGTACACCGCGGTGGACTGGCGGTAGGGGTCCTCGATGTCGTCGTCCTCGGGGAGAGCCGGGGGTGGAGAGAAGCCTCGGGTCGCTGCGACCTCGGCTACCAGGGCGCGGAGTTGCGTTGCGAAATCGGGTCGCGGGGTCTCGGCAAGCTCGACCAACGTGGTGGACAACCCGTCGGGATCAGCAAGCGACTCGACCGCCGCGGGCAGGAGCCTGGCGACTTGGTTGATGGTGTAGGTGTAGCGGGCGGCACGGGGGTACAGCGAGACGACCTTGCTGCGGTGCTCTCGAGTGGCCGTGAGGATGAGGTCGGCGTCTCGGATCTGCTGCTCGGTGAGCTGCTTCGACCGATGACCAAGCGAGTCGGCACCGTAGTGCTGCGCGAGCTGGGCCGCCTCGGGCGTCATGTCATGACCCACCATCGACTGAGTGCCGGCACTGTGCACCAAGACGGGCAGACCCAGAGCGGCAGTTTGGGCACGGAGCAGACGCTCGGCGACGGGAGACCGGCAGATGTTGCCGGTGCAGACCACGAGAATCGTAAACGGTGCCGCACCCGGCTCGGTCACGACTTGGACTTCTTTATCCTGGCCCGCTTTGCCTGCTGGGCACGCTCGCGGCGGGTGGGTTCGTCGGAGGTGGCTTCATCACCGTAGCCATAGCCATAGCCATACCCATACCGGTTGTAGCCGTAAGCGTCGGGCCCCTTGGTGGGCAGCATAGTGAGAACAAGACCGGAGATGGGTGCGCCGACATTCTGCAGCGACGAGATGGCGCCCTTGAGCTGGTTCTTCTGGGTGCGGCCGGCGGCCACGACGATGATGGCGCCGCCAACGTTCTTGGCCAGGATCGCCGCGTCGGTGACGGGCAGCAGCGGCGGGGTGTCGTAGATGACCACGTCGAACATGCGGTTGAACTCACCGATGAAGTGGCTCATGCGCGCGGAGCCAAGCAGCTCGCTCGGGTTGGGCGGCACGTGCCCGGCCGGCAGCACGAACAGCTGCGCGCGGCCCCAGGGCTGGATAACGTCATCGAGTTCGGCGCGGCCGATGAGCACATCGGTGAGGCCCACGGCCCCCTCGACGCCCATGTAGTCGGCAACCTTGGGGCGGCGCAGGTCGGCGTCGATTAGCAGTACTTTCGAGCCGGCGTCGGCGAGGGCGATGGCCAGGTTGGCACCAGTGGTGCTCTTGCCTTCACTCTCGATTGACGAGGTGATGACGAAGCTGCGGTCGGTGCGGCCCACGTCGAGGAACTGCAGGTTGGTGCGCAGGGTGCGGAAGGACTCGGCGCGGGGGCTGCGCGGGTCGACGTGCACGATGAGGGGCCGGTCTTGCGCCTTGGGGTCGAAGACGATGCCGCCGAGGATCGCGACGTCAGTCACGCCTTCCACGTCATGCTCGTTGCGAATGCGGGTCTCGAGTGTCTCGCGCAACACAGCTAGCCCAACGCCGAGCGCGAGGCCGATGAGGGCTCCCAAGGCGATATTGAGCGGAACGTTGGGGCTGACGGGTGCCGACGGCACGGTGGCCTCTTGCGCGCGGGTGAGCTTGACCGGAGAGATTGCATCTTCAGTGAGTGGGGTCTCGATCTCCTCGACAACGGCGGTCAGGCTCTGGGAGATGGCGTTAGCGGTGTCTGCCGCACGCACCGGGTCTGTGTCCGTGACGTTGATATCGATGATCGATGTATCGACGGGAGCTGATGCGCTGACACGGACACTCAGCTGATCGGACGTGATACCGAGTTCCAAGGTCCCGATAACCGGCAGTAGCACAATGGGCGTTGCAACCAGATCGGCGTACGTCTTAACTCGCTGAACGGTGAAGTTGTTGCCCTGGGCGAGATCAGACGTCGATCCGGTGGACTGGGTGGAGACAAAGACCTTCGCCGTGGCACTGAATTGCGGGGTCTGCGTGAGCGAATACGCGGCGGCTACACCGACACTGACAAGAGCAAGAAGGACTATCAGGACCCAGCTCTTGCGCAGGATACGAATGTAGTCGCGAAGTTCCACTCAGCGGCCTTTCCTTAGTGCTTTGCCATCGTCTCGAGGCCGGATCTGTGCGCCCCTCAGCCATGCTCCCACATTTCAGTAGTGGTCCATCCACCGAAATGCCCGAAGCGCAACCCCTCCGAACCGCTAGTTTGGGCTTCATGACATCTGCCGCCGACCGCGTCTCCGGGCCTCGCCCCGGGCTGGGGATTGCTGCTGTCGGCCTGGTGAGCACCGTTCTACTGGTGGTATTGCTGAATGAGCTGTACCGGCGGGGTGTGTTCGCGGACCAGCAGCAGGCCGTGCTGCTGAGCTACCTAGTGGTATGGCTGCCGCTGCTCGGAACCGTGTTAACTTTCTGTTTCGCGGTGGGCGCGCGGCCGGGGCTGCGCGGGGTCCGCTTCGCGTTTCAACCATTGGATCTGCTTTGGGGACTCACCCTTGGAGTGGTGGCCCGGGTGCTGGCCACGGTCGTGGAGATCGCCGGTTACGGTCGGATGGGATCCTCAGGAGGCGCCTTGGATGCACCGGCGCACGACCTCTGGTGGGTCTTTGCGGTGATCTTGGCCCCCGTTGTGGTGTCGCCCTATATAGAAGAACTATTTTTCCGCGGCCTGGTTCAACGCGCTGTGCAATCGGCGTCCGCCGCCAACCGGGCCAGTCCCCGTCTGGCCGTGGGGATCGCAGTTGCGGTGAGCGCGGTCACATTCGCGCTCCTGCATGTGATCGATACCAGCTCCATCACGGCCACCGTGGTGATCGGTGTGTCCACGCTTCTCTTCGGCCTGGGAGCCGGCGCACTAACCGCGGTGACCGGGCGCTTAGGCGGCGCGATCGTGGCGCATGTGGTGTTCAACGCGCTTGTGGTGCTGCCAGCGGCGCTCGGCGGTTAGTCGAATTCGTTAGTCAGCACTGCGGGTCGCGGCAGCCGCCAGCTCGGCGGTCTTGCCGGTGACGTTCTGGCCGGCGGTGACGCGGATGACTGTGGCCGTGGTCGGCTGGGCATCGTCGTGCCACCACTCGGCGACGAAGGTGGTGCCGGGCGGGGCCGAGAAGCGCAGCGTGTACGCGCCAGCCGGGAGGCCCGTGAGGGTGTATTCGCCGCTGCTGTTCGTGGTGGTGGAGCGGCTGAGCCGGCCGTCGGCGCCGATCGCGGCCACCGTGGCCGCGTTCAGGCCCACGTTGCGGGCACCGGCCGCGTAGACGGTGCCGCTGATCGACGCAGTCGGCACGAGCGCCGCATCCGCACCGTCGATGGTCTTGCCGGCCGTGAGAGTGAAGGCGATGGCGGCGGACCGGCTGGTCTTGTTGACCCACCACTCGCGCAGGTAGCCGGCGCTGCCGTTGGCGCTGCCGCCGGAGAACTGCAGAGAGTACCCGCCGGCGGCGAGGCCGGTGAGGGTGTAGTCGCCGCGGGCGTTGGTGCGGGCGGAGGCGATGCTGCCGCCGGAGACGCCGTTCTGGACGCTGGCGACGTAGGCGTACACCCAGGCGCCCGCGATGCCGCCGCCGGTGGCGGTGTCGGAGACCCGGCCGGTGACGGTGGCCCCGGCGGCCAGGGTGACGTTCTTGCCGGTGACAGGGGTGTCGGCGGTGAGGCGGATGACCGCGGCGGTGCTGGGGTGCGCCTTGTCGTGCCACCACTGGGCCACAACCGTGCTGCCGGCGGGCGGGGTGAAGCGCAGGGTGAAGGCGCCGGGAGCGAGCCCGCCGAGGGTGTAGCTGCCGTCGCTGGTGACCGTGGCGGTGGCCTGCAGGGTGCCGTCAGCGTCGAAGGCGGACACCGTGGCGCCGGCCAGCGGCTCGGCGGGTGACCCGGCGGAGACGGTGCCGCTGATCGAGTCGACGGGCAGCAAGGTGGCGTCCTTGTCGGTGACCGACTCCCCCGCCGCGACGTCGAACGTGTCGGCGGCGTCTTGGCTGGCCTGGCCGCCCCACCACTCGGTGCGGTAACCGGTGCTGGTGAACTCGAGGGTGTAGCTGCGCACGTCGAGGCTGTAGAAGGTGTAGTTGCCGTCGGCATCCGTGCTGCTGACGGGGATGGCCGAGCCGTAGGCGCCGGATGGCGTGTAGATGTACACCGAGGCGCCGGCGATGGGGGCGCCGGTGGCCTGGTCGGTGACCCGGCCGGTGATGCTGGTCTCGCCGGCGAACGTGGAGGCCGGCTGGGTGGGTGTGGGTGCCGACGTGGGGGTGACGCTGGGCGACGGGGACGCGGTTCCGGTAGGGGTCGGGGTCGGCGTAGTCGTCGGGGTGGCGCTCGCTGTGGCGGTGGGCGTGGGCGTCTCGGTGGCGGCGAACGTGGCCGTGGGGGTCGCGGTGGCGGTTGCGGTCTCGGTGGATGCCGGGAGTCCGGTCGGCGTCGGGGCTTCGGTGGGCACCGGGGTGACGACTGCTGTGCTGACCGCGGGTGTCGTGCGGGCGCTGGCGGTGACGGGCGCGGTGGTGGTGGCGACCAGGAGACCGGCGAGACCGAGGACGGTGAGGGCAGAGCGAATCGGTGCTCGATGTGGCATGACGCGTCCCCCTGATTCCGATTGGTGTGCTGGTGAGCACCCCATCGAGCCCAGTTGCACCAGCCTATTCGCGGAGCGGACGCAGAACGAGATCGCGACACCCCGGTTCGGGGCAGTTTCGGAGCCGGCCGGGCTACTTGACCACCTTCACCGTGACGACGCTGGTCTTGACGGCGGTGACGTACCCGGCCTTCGCGCCGGTGACCCGGACGGTGAGCCGGCTGCCGACCGTGCCGGCGGTGGGCTTGTAGGTGCTGGCGGTGGCGCCGGGGATGGCGATGCCGGCCGTGAACCACTGGTACTTGAGCGTGACCGTGGCCGGAGTCCAGACACCCGGCTTGGCGGTGAGGGTCTGCCCCACCTTCACGGTGCCGGAGATCGTGGGCGTGGGCGTGGCCGTGAGGGTCCTGATGATCGTGGCGGTGGCCGCGCTCGTCTTGGCCGCCGTGGTGAAGGCGGTCTTGGCGCCGGTGACCCGCACGGTGATGGTCTTGCCGCCGTCGGCCGCGACGAGCTTGTAGGTGCTCGCGGTGGCCCCGGTGATGTTGATGCCCGCGCGGCGCCACTGGTAGCTGAGCTTCACCGGGGCCGGCGCCCAGGTGCCCGCCGTGGCGGTGAGGGTCTGCCCGACCGTGCTGGTTCCCGAGATCGTGGGCGTGGGGGTCGCGGAGAGGATACCGCCGGTGACCATGGCCGTGGCGAGGCTGGTTTGGGCGATCGTGGTGACGTCCGCTATCCAGGTGCCGGTGGCCGTCACCGTGAGCGTGGCACCGGCATCCGCCCTGACCGGCGTGTAGGTGCTGGCGGTGGCACCGGTGATGGGCTTGCCGGCCCGGGCCCACTGGTAGGTGAGCTCCCCCGGGGCTGGCACCCAGCCGGCCGGCTTGGCAGTGAGCGTCGCGCCGACGCGGGCCGTGCTGGAGCCGATGATGGTGGGCACGGCGCCGGCGGAGACCGTGTGCGGGAAGAGGTCGACGTTCAGCCCGGTGCGCGTCTGCCCGGTCGTGAGGGTCACGGTTCTGGCGGTGGCCCGTGTGGGCTGGTCGTTCCACCATTCCACGAGCGGGGCGGGATCGGGCTCGATGCTGAACTGCAGCGTGTAGGTGCCGGCGTGCAGGTCGGGCACCGTGTAGTTGCCGGCGCCGTCGGCCGTGCCCGAGCTTGCCGCCACGCCGGCTGAGTCGTAGGCGGTGACGACGGTGCCGCCCAGGGGACCGAACTCACCGTAGGTGACGGTGCCGCTGAGGCTGGCCGCCAGCTCCAGCACCGCGTCGATGCCGGTGGCGGTCTGTCCGGCGGCTACGGTGATCGGGTTCGCGGTGGCTTCGCTGGGCTGGTTGTTCGACCATTCAATCAGATAGGGCGTCTCGTAGGGCCAGAATTTCACGGTGTGCGGCGAGGTAGATAGGCCGCGAATCGTGTAGTTACCGCTCGAGTCGGTGACCACGGCCGAGCCGTCGCCGTCGGGGTCGGTAGCGATCACCGTGACGCCGGAGAACCCGGTGGGCGGGCTGCCGGCGGCAGAGACGTTGCCGGTGATGGACGATTCTCGCGGCAGGGTGGCGGTGAAGCCGGTCTTGGTGGCGCCGGCAGCGAGATCGAAAAATGTGGCCGTGGACAGCAGGAGCTTGTTCTTCCACCACTGCGTGGCGAAACCGTCGTTGTATGCCCACATCTGCAGCGTGTAGCTTCCGGCGGGGATGTCCGTTATCTGGAAGGTGCCGTCGCCACCGGTTCGGCCGAGTTTGACCTCGTCGCCGGCGTGGTTGACCACCCGCACGTAGGCACCGGATTCCGGTGCGGCGGCCCCGCCGTCCTGCCCATCACCCAGGATGGTGCCGCTGATGGTGGCGCCGACGGCGACGACGGCCTGCGCCGGGGCGGCGCCGGCGAGCGGGCTGACGGCGAGCAGGCTGCCCAGCAGCCCCGCCACGAGGAGCGCCGCCAGTCGGGCGCGGGCGACGTTGCGGGGGCTGGTCTGCCGGCCGGGGATGAGCGCGATCAACGATCGAAAAGCACGCACGGGGCTCCTGGGGGCCGACACTGCACAGAGAACTTCTCGGTCGAGAAATGCTGGCTCAGCTTATTGTTCAGAATCAGGCGGCCCGGCCCCCAGTTCAGGGGTGGATTCGTGCGGATGGCGGGCCCGGTTACTTGACCACCTTCGCGGTGGCGACGCTGGTCTTGGCCACCGTGGTGAAGCCCGACTTGGCGCCGGTGACCTTCACCGTGAGGGTCTTGCTCACGTCGGCGGCCACCGGCTTGTAGGTGCTCTTGGTGGCCCCGGTGATGGCCCTGCCGCCGCGCAGCCACTGGTAGCCGAGCGTGACCGTGGCCGGCGCCCAGGTGCCCGCCTTGGCGGTGAGGGTCTGGCCCACCTTGGCGGTGCCCGCGACGGTGGGCACCGGGGCGGCCGTGAGGACCCCGCCGGTGATCAAGGCCGTGGCGGCGCTGGTCTTGGCCACGGTGACGTAGCCCGCCTTGGACCCGGTGACCGTGACCGTGAGGGTGGCGCCGGCATCCGCCGTGACCAGCTTGTAGGTGCTGGCGGTGGCGCCCGCGATGGCTTTGCCGGCCCGCAGCCACTGGTACTTGAGCGTGACCGTGGCCGGGGTCCAGGTGCCGGTTTTGGCGGTGAGGGTCTGGCCCACCTTGGCGGTGCCCGTGATGGTGGGCGTGGGGGTGGCGGTGAGCGACTGGGTGACCGCGGCGGTGGCCACGCTGGTCTTGGCCACCGTGGTGAAGCCGCTCTTGGTGCCGGTGACCTTCACCGTGATGCTCTTGCCGGCGTCGGCCGCGACGAGCTTGTAGGTGCTCGCCGTGGCCCCGCTGATGGCGGTGCCGGAGCGCAGCCACTGGTAGCCGAGCGTGACCGTGGCCGGAGTCCAGGTGCCGGCCTTGGCGGTGAGGGTCTGGCCCACCGTGGTGGTGCCGGTGACAGTGGACGCCGGGGCGGTGAGCACGCCGCCGGTGACCATAGCCGTGGCGGCGCTGGCCTTGGCCACGGTGACGTAACCGGACTTGGACCCGGTGACCGTGACCGTGAGCGTGGCGCCGGCATCCGCCGTGACCGGCGTGTAGGTGCTGGCGGTGGCGCCGGTGATGGCGGTGCCTGCTCGGGACCACTGGTACTTGAGGGTGACCGTGGCCGGCGACCAGGTGCCCGCGGTGGCGGTGAGGATCTGGCCCACCTTGACTGTGCCGGTGATGGTGGGCACCGGGGTCGCGGTGAGTGGCTGGGCGATCGCGGCGGTGGCCGCGCTGGTGGTGGCCACGGTGGTGAAGCCGGCCTTGGTGCCGGTGACCGTCACCGTGAGGGTCTTGCCGGCGTCGGCGGTGACGAGCGTGTAGGTGCTCGCGGTGGCTCCCGAAATGGCCGTGCCGGAGCGCAGCCACTGGTAGCCGAGGGTGACCGGGGCTGGTGCCCAGGTGCCGGCGGCGGCGGTGAGGGTTTGGCCCACGGTGGTGGTGCCGGCGAGGGTGGGCACGGGAGTGGCGGTGAGGATGCCGCCGGTGACCACGGCCGTGGCCGCGCTGGCCTTGGCCACGGTGATGTACCCGGCCTTGGAGCCGGTGACGGTGACACTGAGGGTGCTGCCGGCGTCCTCGGCCGTGACCGTGTAGCTGGCCGCGGTGGCCCCGGTGATGGCTGTGGCGCCGCGCGACCACTGGTAGGCGAGGCCTACCGTGGCCGGCGCCCAGGTGCCGGTGGTGACCGTGAGGGTCTGACCCACCGTGGCGGTGCCGCGGATGCCGGGCACCGGGGTGGCGGTGAGCAGGCCGGTGATCGCCGCGGTGGCGGCACTGGTCTGCGTGGCGGTGCTGTAGCCGGGCTTGGCGGCCGTGACCGTCACGGTGAGCGCCGTGCCGGCATCCGCGGCGGCGAGCGTGTAGCTGCTCGCCGTGGCGCCGGAGATGGCGGTGCCGTTGCGCAGCCACTGGTAGCCGAGCGTGCCGGGCACGGGGGCCCAGCTGCCACTGGTGGCGGTGAGGATCTGGCCCACGGTGGTGTCGCCCGAGATGGTGGGCGCCGGAGTGGTGGTGAAGACCTTGTCGACCGTGATGCTGGCGCTCTCGGTGGTGACGGCGGTGTACCCGGACTTGGATCCGGTGACCGACACCGTGAGGGCGGCGCCCGCGTCGGCGGCGACGAGCGGGTAGGTGCTGGCGGTGGCGCCCGGGATGGCGACGCCAGCCCGGAGCCACTGGTAGGCCAGGGTGACGGGGGCAGGCGCCCAGGTGCCGGGGGTGGCGGTGAGGGTGTTGCCCACCTGGCGGACGCCGGTGATGGTGGGGGTGGGCGTGGTGGTGAGGGCGCGGGCTGAGAAGTCGACATCGAGACCGGTCTGCTTCTGGCCGGCGGAGAGGGTCACCGTTGTGGCGGTCTCCTGGGTGGGCTGGTCGTTCCACCACTCCATCGCCTGGGTGCCGACGCCGTAGACGCTGTACTGCAGCGTGTAGCTACCCGGGCGCAGGCCGTGCACGGTGAAGTGTCCGTCCGCGTCGGTCATCCCGTAGCCGGCATAGTCGCCGTTGGGCCGGTGCACCTCGATGAAGACGTCGTCCAGCGACGCCCCGGCCGGCAGGTCGCCCACCACCGAGCCGCTGAGCGAGGCGCCTGGGGCGAGAACGGCGTCCTTGCCCGTGACGACCTGTTCGTCGCCGACGGAGAAGTAGGACGCGGCCTCCGAGGAGTCGGCGTCGTTCCAGTACTCGCCCAGGTAATCCTGGTCACTCGAAGGACTGAACTGCAGGGAGTAGGAGCCGGCGCGCAGACCACGGATCGTGTAGTTGCCGTTCGCGTCGGTGAAGGCCGAGGCGTACTGCACGGTCTGGCCGGGGTTGAGCGGCACGGCGGTGACCGAGACGTCGCGCAGGTTGACGGTGGTGGCACCGGCGCCCTTCACGCTGCCGCTGATCGACGCGGATGCGGCGAGCACTGCGTTCTTGCCGGTGACGGCCTGCCCGCCGGTCACCGTGATGGTGGCCGAGTCGCTCTGGGTGGGCTGGTCGTTCCACCATTCGGTGAGGAAGTTGGACTTGATGGCGACGAACTGCAGGTTGTAGTCGCCTGCGGCAAGGCCGCTGATCGTGTACGCGCCGGCGCCGTCGGTGGTCGCCGAGGCGACCTGCCAGCCGTTGACGGCGTAGGCGGTCACCTGCACGCCGGCCAGGTTGGCGCCGGGCGAGCCGGCACCGGTGACGGTGCCGCTGATGGTGGCGGCCTTGGCGAGTTCGGGGCTGATGCCGCTGACGGTTTGGCCGCTGGTGACCGTGATGGCCGTGGCCGACTCGCGGTTGGGCTGGTTGTTCCACCACTCGCCAAGCGCCACGCCCCGCCAGGAGGAAAACTCCAGCGTGTAGCTGCCCGGGGCGAGGGAGGTGAGGCTGTAGGTGCCGGCGGCATCGACGGACGCCGACCGGGCGGAGGTGCCGTCGGGCGTGTAGGCGTACACCCGGACCGCGGACGGGTCGCCGCCGCCGTCGACCGCGACGGTTCCGGTGATGGTGGCGCCGAGAGTGAGTACGGCATCCTTGCCGGTGACGGCGCCGGCGGCCGCCACGGCGAAGTACTCGGCTGTGGTGCTGGAGGGCTGGTTGTTCCACCACTGGGTGGCGTAGCCGGTGTTGCCGTCCCAGAACTGGAGGGTGTAGTTACCCGCCGGCAGGCCCGTGATGGAATACGCGCCGGTGAGATCGGTGGTGGCCGAGGCGGAGATCGAACCGGAGCGGTTCTGGGCGCTGACCTGCACGGAGGCCAGAGCCTTCCCGGTGTCACCGGTCACGGTGCCGGCGATGCTCGCCCCGGGGGCAAGGTCGGCGGTGATGCCGCTGACGGCCTCGCCAGCGGCGACCACAACCTGCTCGGCGGTGTTCGAGCTGGCCTGGTTGTTGTACCACTCGGACACCCAGTTGCCCAGGTCGGGGCTGAACTGCAGAGTGTAGGAGCCGGCCGGGAGGCCGATCAGGGAGAAGCGACCCTGGGCATCCGTGGTGGCGTAGTTGGAGTACTGGAAGTCGGGGCCGGACAGGGACACGCTGACGTCGCCCAGCGGGGCGCCGCCGCCGGTGACGGTGCCGCTGATGGTGGCGCCGGGGGCGAGGGCGGCGTTCTTGCCGGTGACGGCCTGGCCGGCTCCGACGGTGAAGGTGGTGGCCGTGGACTGGTCCGGCTGGTCGTCGTACCACTCGCGCAGGAAGTTGCCGCTGGCGTTGAACTGCAGGGTGTAGCTGCCGGCGGCCAAGCCCTTGATGGTGTACTCGCCGTTCTCGTTCACGCTGGTATAGCCGACGTTGTTTTCGTTGCTGTCGTACAGGTAGACGTCGCCCTGCGGGATGGCGGCGCCGGTGGTCTCGCTGGTGAGACGGCCGGAGACGCTGCCGCCCACGGCCAGGGTGGCGTCGGCGCCGGTGTGCTTCTCGGCGGTGCTGAGCTCGATGAAGTCAGCGGATTCCTGCGTGGTCTTGTCGTTCCACCACTCGGCGAGGTAGTTGCTGTCGTTGGGGGCGTAGAAGCGCAGCGTGTAGGAGCCGGCGCGCATGCCGTTGACGGTGTAGTGGCCCTCGTTGTCGGTGTATGCCGTGCTCACGGATGCGCCGTCGGCGTCGTAGACCCGCACGCGGGTGTCGGTGAGGCCGGCGGAGTCCTCGCCGATGACGGTGCCGCTGATGCTGGCCGACTGCTCGAGGACGGCATCGATGCCGGTGGTCACCTGGCCGGAGGTGACGGCCACGGTCTGCGCGGTCTCCTGGCTGGGCTGGTTGTTCCACCACTCGCTGAACGCCCCGGACTGGTCGGCCGAGAACCGCAGGGTGTAGTCGCCCGTGGGCAGGCCGGTGATCGAGTAGTGGGCGTTCTCGTCGACGCTCACGGAGGTGACGGAGTCGCCGGCGGCGGTGTAGACCTCCACCATGGCGTCTTCAAGGGCGGAAGCGCCGCCGCCCTGCACCGAGAGGGAGCCCGTAATCGACCCGCCGAGCGCG
This sequence comes from Cryobacterium sp. SO2, assembly GCF_026151165.2. Taxonomy (NCBI): domain Bacteria; kingdom Bacillati; phylum Actinomycetota; class Actinomycetes; order Micrococcales; family Microbacteriaceae; genus Cryobacterium; species Cryobacterium sp. SO2. The sequence continues at coordinate 589,873 of NZ_CP117849.1, read as the reverse complement.
AGACCGGCATTGAGGTCGGTGATGGTGGCGCCGGCGGCCACGGTGATGTGCTGGGCGGACTCGAAGCTGGTCTGGTTGTTCCACCACTCCTGGGTATACCGCTGGTTGTAGTCGGAGAAGGTGAGGACGTACTCGCCCGCGGGCAGGCCGGTCAGGCTGTAGTTGCCGGATTCGTCGGTGCTGACGGACAGAACCTGGTGCCCATCGGCGGCGAGGGCCTCCACCCAGCCGGTGGACACGGGGGTACCGTCGTCGTCGGCCACGACCTGACCGGTGAGGGTGGCACCGGCGGTGAGGCCGGCGTCCTTGCCGGTGACCGTGGCGCCAGCGGCGACCGCGAAGGTGGTGGCGGTGTACTGGGTGGGCTTGTTGTCCCACCATTCCGAGATGTCGCTGGTGCCCCAGGAGGTGAAGCGCAGTGTGTAGTTTCCGGCGGCGAGGCCGGGGATGGAGTAGCGGCCCTGCGCATCCGTGTACCCAGACCAGATGTCGCCGAGGTTGCCGTTGGCGTCGACCTGGAAGGCCGACACGTTGACCCCGGAGATAGCCTCGCCGTCGCGGGTGTCGCTCGTGACCCGGCCGCTCACGGTGGCGCCTTCGGCCAGCTGGGCGTCGATGCCGGTGATGGGGGTGCCGTCAATGACGTCGATGAGGGTGGCGGTTTCTTGGGTGAGTTTGTCGTTCCACCACTCGTTGACGCGGTCGCCCTGGTCGAGGAACTGCAGGGCGTAGGAACCGGGCACGAGGCCTGTGAGCGTGTAACGGCCGTCGGCGTCGGTCAGGGCGTTGCCGCCCCAGTTGCCGTCGGCGAAGAATGCGTAGATGTCGGTGTAGGCGATCGGGGCGCCGTTATCGTCGGTGACCTGCCCGCTGATGCTGCCGGCCAGGGCGAGGGCAGCGTCGCGGCCGGTGAGGGTTTCGCCGCTGGCGACGGTGACGCTCTCGGCGGTTTCCCGGGTCGGCTGGTCGTTCCACCACTCGGAGAGGTGGGTCGCGCCATTGTCCGCGAACCGCAGGGTGTACTCGCCAGCGGGCAGGCCGCTGATTGTGTACTCACCGGCTTCGTTGGTTCCGCCGCCCCAGCTGTTGCCGGCGGCGTCGAACGCCGAGACATAGACGTCGGAGAGCGCGGTGGCGGGGCTGCCTTCAGCGAGAACGGTGCCGCTGATCTTCGCGCCGCGGGCCAGGGTGGCGTCGAAGCCGGAATTGTCGGAGCCGAGCTCGAAGTAGGTGGCAGTCTCCTGGGTGGCCTGGTCGTTCCACCATTCGCCGGCGAACTCCTCGTTGGAGGGCTGGAACTGGATCGTGTAGGTGCCCTGGGGCACGTTGGTGACCTCGAAGTGGCCTGTCTCGTCGGTGTAACCGGAATCGAGCCAGTCCCCGTTCTCGTCGGTGATGTACACCAAAGTGTCGGGCAGTGGTTCAGCCTGGGCGCCGTTGACTCCGTCGCCGCTGACGGTGCCGCTGATGGTGCTGGCCGGATCGGTGTCGGCCTGGGCCGGGGTGCTGGCGACAAGCGGGTTCACCGCGAGCAGGCCGCCGACGAGGCCGGCGACGAGGAGCGTGGCCAGCGAGGCGCGGGTGCCGCGGCGGTTCCCCGGATTCGGCAATGCGGACACAGCGAACAGCGATCGAAAAGCCAGCACAAGTGCCCCCAGGATTACAACAATGCAGAGTGATGACTCCCCAGTCAGGAAATGCAGGCTCAGCTTATTGTGAGCGGACTATCAGGATTGGTCGAGTTTCCGCCCCAATGCAGGGGTGGAATGGGGCCCGAACCGGTGTCGCATATTGATTCGCAAACTACAAATGAACGCACGCCGGCGCTGTGTCACGGGGGTCTCGACAGGCTCGACCAGCGGGGTGGGGCGTTCCGCAGGTACGGTCGCGACGGGCGTGTGGTTCGTGCCCAATCGCTGGTCGAGCTTGTCGAGACCTTGTGACGTGCGTGTGGGTCGCGCCTGCTTGTTGGATTCACGGGTCAGGTCGCGGGGTCTCGTCAGGCTCGACCAGCGGGGTTGGGGGCGTTGCTGCGGGCCGCCTGTTGGTGGGCGGCTAGACCGACTCGCCTCGACGGCGCCGGCGGAGGGTGAACCCGCCCATGAGCAGACCGGCCAGCAGGAGCGCCCCGGCGGCAGCCACCAACGTGCCGGCGTCGATGCCGGTCTGTGCGAGGCCGCCGTGCGGCTGCACCGTCGGCGTCGGAGTTGCTGGCGACAGCTCAGACTGCACAGTGACGGCAGCCCAGCCGTAGACGTCACCCGCGGCGTCCTGCACGATGACGCGGTGGTTGCCCGCGGGCAGACTGGCCGGCACCGTGATGTCAACCGTTCCGGCGGCGGAGGCGAGCTGCCAGGCCGTGGGCGTTGGGGTGGAGAAGAACCAGGTGAAGTACCACTGATTGGGCACCAGGCCCGAGATCGTGACCGGGTCGCCCGGCGCCACGGTGCCCGCGCTCAACGAGATCTTGCCTTCGGTGGCCGGCGTCACCTCGGTCTCGTCGGGGGCGACCGGCATCGCGGTCGGCTTCGGGGCGTTCTCGGAGGGCGCCGTGGGAGTCGGGGTCGGCTCGGTAGTCGGCTCCGGGGTTGGGGTGGGCTCGACGGGTGTGGGAGGCGTCGGGGTCGCGGTGGGCTTCGGCGTTGCGCTGGGCTCCGGGGTGGAAGTCGGAGCAGTGGGGGTCGGCGTTGAGCTGGGCGTGGGGGTGGGAGGTGCGCTCGGCTCAGGGGTCGGGGCCGGCGTGGGGGTCGGTTCCGGGGTCGGCGTGCTCATGGTGTCGATGGCGTAGCTGTTGGAGTCGATGGTGCCGGAACCCGCATTGCCGGCAGCATCCGTGACGCCGGCGAGGTCGAGGGTGATCAGGTTGGCCGCCGCGATGGTGGCGCTCATCGGGGTGAGCGTGCCCGTCCAGGTGGTGCCGCCGTCGTCGGAGCTTACGCCGGCACCGGTGCCATTGGAGACGCGGGCGTTGGCGATGGTGAGGTCGGCGACGGTGAGCCCGGTGACGGCTTCGGAGAAGGTAATCGTGACCAGCGAGGTGTCACCGAGGGTGAGGGTGTCGTCGGCCACGACCACGGTGGCCGTGGGGAGAGCGGTGTCGACCGCGTAGTTCGCGGAGCCGACCGTGCCGCTGCCCGTGTTGCCGGCCTGGTCGCTCACGCCGGTTTGATCCAGCGTGATGACGTTCATGGCTGCGGTGACGTCGTCCGCGGGGGTGAATGTCGCCATGAAGGTGAGGCCGCCGTCGGTGGAACTGACGTCGGAGAGCACGCCGTTCGCGACCGTGAGGTCGGCGTTGTCAAAACCGGTGACGGCTTCGGAGAATGTGACCGTAACCGGCGAGGACTCCCCGGCGGCGAGCTCTGTCTGCGCCAAGACGACGATGGCCGTGGGGCGTTCGGTGTCGATGGCGTAGTTGGCCGAGTCGGCCGAGCCGGACCCCGCGTTGCCGGCGGCATCCGTGATGCCGGCGAGGTCGAGGGTGATGAGGTTGGACGCCACGGTGATGCCGGCTGTGGGGGTGAATGTGCCCGTGTAGGTGGTGCCGCTGTCGGCGGAGGCCAGGCCGGAGATGGTGCCGTTGGCGACCGTGAGGTCGGCGGCGCTCAGGCCGGGCACGGCTTCGGAGAAGGTGACCGTGACGGAGGCGGTTTCCCCGGAGAGCAACACGGTGGCGCCCAGCACCACGGTGGCCGTGGGGCTCTCGGTGTCGACGACGTAGCTGTTCGAGTCGGCGACACCGGAACCCGTGTTGCCGGCAGCATCCGTGACACCGGTGAGGTCGAGCGCGATCAGGTTGGCTGCTTGGGTGACGCCGTCGGCCGGGGTCAGGGTGGCCGTGTAGGTGGTGCCGCCATCGGCGGAAGTCAGATCCGACACGGTGCCGTTGCCGACGGTGAGGCCGGCGAAGGTGAACCCGGTCACGGCTTCGGAGAAGGTGATCGTGATGAGCGACGTGGCCCCGACGGTGAGCGTCTCCTCGTCGACGACAACGCTCGCCGTGGGACGCTGGGTGTCGACCATGTAGTTGGCCGAGCCGGCCTTGCCGGCGCCGGTGTTACCGGCCAGGTCGGTCACGCCGGTGCGCAGCAGTAGGACGGTGTTGACGCCTGCGGTGACGTCATCCGTCGGGGTGAAGGTCGCTGTCCAGGTGAGGCCGCCGTCGGTGGAGCTGACCTCTGAGAGCGTGCCGTTGCCCGCCGTGAGGTCGGCGTTGTCGAAACCGGTGACGGCTTCGGAGAACGTGATCGTCACGGTCGAGGTCTCCCCCACGGTGAACGACGTGTCAGCCAGCACCACGCTCGCCGAGGGGCGATCGGTGTCGACGATGTAGTTGTTGGATGCCGCCGTGCCGAAGCCCGTGTTGCCGGAGGCTTCCCTGACGCCGGTGAGGTCGACCGTGATCACATTGGTGGTGTCGGTTGTTTCTCTCTTCGGGGTCAACGTGGCCGTCCAGGTGATGCCGCCGTCTGACGAGCCCAGCCCGGACAGGCTGACCTTCGGGTACGAGATGTCGTCCGTGGTGAGGCCGGTCACGGCCGTGGAGAACGTGATGGTGAGGCTCGATGTCTCGCCGAGGGCGAGTGTGTCGTCGGCCACCACGACGGTGGCCGTGGGGCGCACCGTGGCGACCTGGTAGTTGTTCGAGTCGGCGGAGCCGGTGCCCGCATTAGCCGCCGCGTCGCTGACACCGGTGAGGGCGAGAGTGATCACGTTGGTGGTGTCGGTGACGGCGCTCGTGGGCGTGAGCGTCGCCGTCCAGGTGAGGCCGCCATCGGACGACTCCACGTCGGAGAGGGTGCCGTTCGCGGCGGTGAGGTCGGTGTTGTCGAAGCCGGTGACGGGTTCGGAGAACGTGATCGTGACCGACGAGGTCTCCCCCGCGGCGAGGGCGGTGTCGTCCACCAGCACAGTGGCCGTGGGGCGCACGGTGTCGACGGCGTAGTTGTTGGAGACGGCCGAGCCGACGCCCTGGTTGCCGGAGGTCGCCGCCCAGACGCCGGTGAGGTCGACCGTGACCACGTTGGAGGCATCGGTGACGCCGCTCGTCGCGGTCAAGGTGGCCGTCCACGTGACACCGCGGTCGAGCGACCGCAACCGGGTGAGGGAGGCGTTCGGAAAGGAGATATCGGTTGTGGTGAAGTCGGTCACGGCCACCGGGAACGTGATGGTGACGGTCGTCGACTCACCGACGCCGAGCGCGTCGTCGGCAACCACGACGGTCGCCGTGGGGCGCTCTGTGAGAACCCGGAAATTGCTCGATACGGCGGAGCCGGTGCCCGCGTTACCCGAGGCGCCGGTGACACCGGCAAGGCCAAGAGTGATCAGGTTGGTGGCGTCGGTAACGCCGCTCGTGGGCGTGAGCGTCGCCGTCCAGGTGAGGCCGCCATCCGTGGACGTCACGGCAGTCAGGGAGCCGTTCTCGACGGTGAGGTCGGCGTTGTCGAAACCGGTGACAGCCTCGGAGAACGTGATGGTGACGGCCGAGGTCTCGTCCACGTGGAGGGCGCTGGCGTCTATGACGACGCTCGCCGTGGGACGCACGGTGTCGATCGCGTAGTTCGCCGAGTTGACCGTGTCTTGGCCGGTGTTGCCGGACAGGTCGCTGACCCCGTAAAGGGAGAGGGCGAAGAGGTTGGCGGTGTCGGTCACGCCGCTGGTGGGCGTGAACGTCGCCGTCCAGGTGATGCCGCCGTCGGCCGACGCAACCGGACTGAGCGAGCCATTCTCGACGGTGAGGTCGGAGTTGTCGAAACCGGTGACCGCTTCGGAGAAGGTGAGCGTGACGAGCGAGGTCTCACCGGCTATGAGGAGACCGTCGGCCACGACGATGTTCCCCGTAGGCCGCAGGGTGTCGACCATGAAGTTTGCGGAGGTGAACGTGCCGGTGCCGGCGTTGCCGGATAGGTCGGTCACGCCCGCACCGTTGAGTGAGATGGTGTTGGTCACGTCCTCGCGGTTGCTCATCGGCCTGAAAGTGGCCGTCCAAGTGGTGCCGCCGTCAGTCGAGACCACGCCCGACAGGGAACCGTCCGTGCCTAAGACGAGATCGAGGTCGTTGAAGCCGACGACGGCCTCAGCGAACGTGATCGTGACCAGCGAGGTGGTCCCGTCCGTCAACGCGGTGTTGTCGAGCACGATGGTGGCGGTGGGGCGCTGGGTGTCTATCGCGTAGTTGTTCGAGTAGGTCACGCCGGTGCCCGCGGTGTCGTCACCGGTTACGACCCCTTCGAGGTCGAGGGTGATCCGGTTGGTGGCGTCGGTAGTGCCGACGGTCGGTGTGAAGGTGGCCGACCAGTTGATGCCGATGTCGGACCGGGTGACCTCGGACAGGGTGCCGTTCTCGACAATGAGGTCATTGTTTTCGAAGTCGCTCACGGCCTCGGAGAACACGAACGTGACCGTCGACGTTTCATTGACGATCAGCGAGGTGTCATTCATGACCACGGTTGCCGTGGGCCCGCCGATCGGCGCGGCGAGAGCAACTCCCGGCCAGCCAAGGGAGAGGGCGAGCGCGGTGATCGCGGTGAGTGCAACGGCACGAAGGTTCATTCGGGTCCCTGTCTAATGAGGGACCGCAGAGGTGGTCGCCGCGAACTCATGTTAGTGGTCGGCGAGGTAGGGCGGTCATCCGTTTTTGGCGACGCCGTTCAGGGGTGTTCGAGGAACCAGTCGATATCGGCGATGTCCTGACTGGTGGCGACCGGCTCCGAGTCTCTCATCTGCTCTTCGGTGCGGTCGAAGGCCTCGAACCGGACTCTGACGTTCGGGGTGATCAGCACCGAGACCAGGCCGATTCCGGTGGATTCAAAGTCGACAAACGCTGAACGCCCGACCTTCAACGACGCGAGTATCTGTTCTTTGAGTGCCGGGACGTTCTCGTCCTCGGCAATGATGAACGCTTGTCCATCGACGTGTACTTTATTGATCCTCATCAGGACCCCGACCCACTCATCAGCCGGTCGCCCGACTACAGACGAAGCTACACTCCTATCCCGGTCTCGGTGCGGGTCTGGAGAAACCCTCAAGAAGATCCCAGCAAGCCGATCAGTGAGAGGGTGCGTGATCGATCGCGACTCCAAGAGCCCTTGACCGCCACGGCACTTCAATCGAGAATTGGACTAGTCCCCGACGTCATTTTTTAGGGTAAACGAGAGTAGGACAACATGGGCCTCAAGCCCAGTGAGAGCCTCAAGGGAACCGACAGCTGGCACAATCCTCAAGTGCACCAGGCAACCGGAATAATCGTTGCACAGACCAAGGAGACACCTGATGAAGCTGTCAGCCGCCTGCTTGCCTATGCCGCCGCCACGGAGTCAACAGTGGATCAAGTTGCTGCAGACCTACTAGCCGGAAAGATCACCCTCGTCTAACACCGAGGAATGGTTTGTGCAGAGAACTATGGTCTGAGCCTCAGGCTGGCTTCTCCGCAATGGTGAACGGGACGTTGAGGCTCAATATGAGCTCGGAGCACGCCGTCCTGAGCGTCAGGCATGCCGCAGCACACGAAACCCAGGGGCTGTGGAGTAAGGCCATCCGTTCGCACGTTGCCGACGACTCGTCACAGGCCTCAATGCACGCATCCAGCATCGCTATCGCTGCCGATCGGTGACCGCCGGTGGTCCAGGACAGCACTCTCACTGCCACGTTTCCGATCTCGACGCAGTCCAGGTTCGCGAGAAAACACGCTGTGGCTTCGCCGTTGCCGGTGATGGCCAGGCACTTGTCGGCACATTCTTCGCTGGCAACGACGAGCGCGGAGCATGCGTCTTCGCAGGTTCGTATTTGTTGACGGACCAAAGAGCCTCTCACATCAGCATTGCGCACAATTGTCACCATATTCCCGAAGGAATGACCTCGGTAGGTCGACACGACGGGCGTCCGCACTCATCAGGCGCACTGTGATCTGGAGAATGGGACGCGAGCCGTGAGCAAAGCACGCTTCCGGACATCCGGTTGGGGCCCAACTCACGGCTCGCGAGAACCAGCGGATGGGAGCGAGCGCGGGCGGGTCGCGGGGTCTCGACGAGCTCGACCAGCGGGACGGGGGCGAACGCGGGCGGGTCTCTGGGTCTCGACGAGCTCGACCAGCGGGACGGGAACGACCAGCGGGACGGGAACGACCAGCGAGCAGGGAGTTAGGGGGCGGCGAGGGTGCCGGTGGGGGTGATGGAGAGGAGGCGGGGGGTGCCGGAGTCGATGACCAGGGTGGCGAGGGTGGGGCGGCCGGCGGGGAGCACGCGCACGGTGATGCGGCCGGTGTCGACGGTGTCGAGCACGTCGGCGACGGCGCGGGCGAGGTCGGTGAGCCGGGCCGGCGGGGTCTCGCCGCTGTCGTCGATCATGGTGACCTCCACGCCGCGGTGCCGGGCTGCGGCCACGGCGGCGATGACCGGGTCGACGAACAAGACCCGGCCGCGGATGGCGTCACGCAGGCTGGCCTCCACGAGCAGGCACTGGGCGCGCTCCGTGTCGGTGAGCGGCTGCGGGCCGGCGAGTCGTTCGAGGGTGGGGCGGGCCAGGGCGTTCACGCGCAGCAGTTCGGCCTCGCGTTCGGCGATCGCGGCCACGGTGGTGGCGTCGTACGAGGCCTGGGCGGTGTCGTTGTCGGTGAGCACGCGCAGGGTGCGCTCGGTGCGGCGCAGGCCCACCACGAAAAGGGTGCCCACGAGCAGGGTGGCCGCGTGCCGGATGACCAGGGCCACCCCGGTGAGGGCCGGCTGGCCGGTGGCGATGGCCCAGCCCACCGCGAGTGCGGCGAGGGCGGCATAACCGAGCCAGGCCGGACCCATCTGGCCGCGGATGGCCAGCACCACCAGGATCAGCGTGATCGCACCCAGGTGCCAGTGCGCGAACGGGGCGCCGCTGTTCAGGGGCAGGTAGGCGAACATCAGCACCGCGCCCGCCCCGCAGAGACCGAGGATGAGGGCCACCCGGCGGCGCGGGAAGGGGCCGTCGATGTGGCTCATCAGCGCCACCGCCGCGGCCACGATCGCCAGGTAGGCGGCCAGCACGAGAAACACCGGCCGGCCGGGCATCAGGGCGATCCCCGCGAGCAGAGCGTGCACGAGCACGAACAGAACCAGGATGCTGCGCGCCGCGGGGGTGGACAGGCCAAGCGACTGCGCCAGAGTGGCCGGCTCGGCGGTCACGTCCTCCGGTTGGCGCGGGATCGCGCGGCGCTCGGGCGCCGGCTCGGGCGGGCGGTTCTCGAGGGGGCGGGGCGCTCCGGGGCCGGGGGCGACCATCACGCGCTCCGGCGCCCAGGCGAGCACGACATCGGTGCCGCGGCCGGGCGCTGAGCGCACGTTGGCGGCGCCGCCGGGCACCCGTCCCATCCGGCCGACAATGCTCTGGGCGATGCCCAGGCGTTCCGGCGGCACCGCGCCGGGGTCGAAGCCGACGCCGTCGTCGCTGACTGTGATCTGGCAGCCGTCGATGGTGGAGAGCACCGTGACGGTGCGGTGCACCCGCCGGGGCGGCGCGTGCGGGATGGGGCGGCCGGCAGCCGAGGCCACGGAGTTGCGCAGCGCCTCGCCGGCGGCGCCGAGCATGGCCACCACCGCAACGGAGGGGACGGTGCGCTCGATGGCCGCGCCGCCGCCGGGGCGAGCCGGGTCGTCAACCCGCACCGTGGCATCCGGCGCGATCTGTGCGGTGAGGCGCACGATCCGGCGTACGACGTCGGAGACGAGCACCACCGGTTGCACGGGCGGCACGCGGAGGGCGTCGAGCTGGCGGAGCGTCTTCGTCGCGTGCGCGGAGACCACCGGCAGCGGGCTGCGGCCCAGGCCCGCCATGAGCAGGGTGGAGATGACGCTGTCGTGCACGAGGGCGTCGATGCGCAGCCGCTCCTGCCGGCGCGACACCCGGGCGGCGCGGCGGGCCTCCGCCTGCCGGGTGAGCAGCAGGGCGTCATCCACCCGAGCGGCCGCGCGGCGGGCGGCGAGGGTGAGGGCCACGAACACGCTCACGAGCAGCAGCGAGTAGAGGCCGTCGGCCAGGCCGACGAGGGCGGGCATGGCCTCGGTGGAGGTGCGGAACCGCAGTGCGCCACTGAGCACGCTGCTGACGACGGTGAAACCCCACGCCACCCGGCTGCGGGCGAACACGGCCAGCGCCACGGCCGGCACTCCGTTGAAGGTGATCACCCAGGGGATCTCGGCGCCGGGCGGCAGCGGACCGGGGCCGGCGAGCAGCCAGAAACCCGCGATCACGATGAAGCAGGCGGCCTCGAGGGCGACGATGCCCTGCAGCACCCGCCGCGACGCCCACCCGCAGCAGAGCCCGAGGAGGACGGGCAGACCGAAGGAGGCCAGCCAGGCGGCCGAGGCGAGCAGCGGATCGGGGTACCAGTCCTGGGCGAGGAACGAGCCGACGGAGAGGGCACCGAAGATCACGGCGGCGGCCGCGACCGCGATGCAGAGTACCCGGGTGAGGTTGGCGGTGGCCGGGGCGGCCGGGCTGGCTGCGGCGTCCGGCTTGGTCATGACCGCCCGGGGATGGGCAGGATGCCGTCTTCCAGCGCCCGCTTGTAGAGGTCGATCTTGGTGTTCGCCGGCCGGCCCACCCGCTCGTACTTGGAGCGCACCCGGCGGATGTAGTCGACGACGGTGAGCTCGGACAGCCCGGTGTGCGACGCCACGAGCGGCGCCTTCGCGCCGGCGGCGTAGAGGGAGAGCACCTCGCGTTCCCGGGGGCTGAGGCCGGCGTCGGCGAGGTCGGGGTCGCCATCCAGGGCCGCGGCCCACTCGGTGGAGGCGATGGTCTCGCCGGCCGCCGCGCGGGTGACGGCGTCGAGCAGCACCTCGGCCGGTTCGGATTTGCGCACCACGCCGAGCACTCCGCCGCGGGCGGCGGCCCGCATGAGCACGGCGTCGTCGCCGCCCGTGAACGCGAGCACCTGGGCGCCGGTTTCGCGCAGCCGGTCGACGTTGTCAGAGACCGTGGAGCCGTCGGAGAGCCGAAGGTCGAGGATGACGAGGTCCACCTGGCCGTCCGGCACCAGGGCGCGCAGCTCGCCGACCGTGGCGACCGTGGCCACCACCTCGATGTCGGGGAAGGTGGCGAAGAGCCCGGCGAAGCCGCGCGCCACGATCTCGTGGTCATCGATCAGGGCGACCCGGAAGCGGTTCATTCGATACCTTTTCTGCGGTTGTCCTGGGCTTTAGCTGGGATGTGCTGTCGATTATCCCGTGTTCTCCCGTACCCCCCGAAATGGGTGCCCTGAGAAGTGAGGGCTTTTGGGGGTTTTGGCGGATGCCTAAGGTGAGGAGGGGGAACACGCCGGGGGGCTGGCTGGGGTGCTCTCGACAACCGGGTTCGCGTTCTGCGACCGTTGTTCGGTTGAGCGCCCCCGCTCCCGGCCCCGGTCTGCAAGCGCGGCTGGTTCGACCGGTTCCCGGCGGCGGTTGTTCAGCACGCCGTGGCTCTCCTCGAGGTAGCAGGAGCCGCAGAGCGACTCGTAGGTGACCTCGACGCCGTCGATGGCCACCTGGTCGCCGTCGAAGACGAAGGCGCCGTTCACCTGGCGGCCGTTGAACACGGCCTTGCGCCCACATCGGCAGATGGTCTTGAGTTCTTCGAGGCTGTGCGCCACCTCGAGCAGCCGGCGGCTGCCGGGGAACGCGACGGTCTGGAAGTCGGTGCGGATGCCGTACGCGAGCACCGGCACGTTCTCGATGATCGCGATGCGCAGCAGGTCGTCGACCTGGGTTTCGGTGAGGAACTGCGCCTCGTCGACGAGCAGGGCGCTCACGTCGAGGCCGGTGGCTTCGAGGGTAGCGGCGCGGTGCTGCTGGAACAGGGCGTACGCATCCGTCTCGGGCGTGAGCAGGAAGTCGACGCCGCGGGTGACGCCGAGGCGGGAGAGGATGCCGCGGTCGCCCTTGGTGTCGACGGACGGTTTGGCCAGCAGCACGCGGTGGCCGCGCTCCTCATAGTTGTAGGCGGCCTGGAGCATAGAGGTGCTCTTGCCGCTGTTCATCGCGCCGTATCGAAAATACAGTTTCGCCATTACCGCCGGTACCGCCCTTGCCCTGTTGAAATCGTCCAGCGGCCGCGAGGGGCGCTGTCGGTCTGCTTCAGCGTACTTGGCGCGGAGCTTTGTTCGCGCGCACACCGATGGGGGTGGCCGGGGTGGCGAGGGCCGTGGGCGCGGCGGCGCTGGAGGTGTTCTCGCGCACGGCGTCGAACTCGATGGTGAGCGAGGGCCGCCGCACGGTGACGCGCACGTTGCCGAAGACCACCCGGATGACGCCCAGGTAGGGGCGCAGCAGCGCCCGCACCTTGCGCGGCGGCACGTCGAGCGCGGCCTGCAGGGTGATGGTGTCGAACTGGGCCGGGGCGGGCGGGCCGGTGAGGATGGCCAGCGGCGTCTGGCCGAGTGCGGGGGCGTGCGCATCCGCGAGGTGCCCCGGTGCGGACGAGTTGCTCCGCTGCGGCGGGGCAACTCGTGCGGACGTGGGCAGGTGGGCGGACGGGGCCGGTGCCGGGCGGCCGCCGGGGCTGGGGGCCGGTGCCGCGAGGTGCCCCGGTGCGGACGAGTTGCTCCGCTGCGCCGGGGCAACTCGTGCGGAGGTGGGCACGTCGGCGGAAGGGGCCGGCCGCGAGCGGGCGCCGGGCGTGCGCGGCTGGGGCGAGCCGGTGATCTGCACCACCAGGCTGTGCGGGTCGAAACCGGGGGCGGCGCAGAGGGCGCCGATCAGGGCCGCGGTGGCGGCGCGTTGTTCGGCCCCGAACACGGTGGCGCGGTGCTCGGGGTCAGCCACGACGAGCAGGCCGGGAGTGCCGCGTTCGGCGAGGGCGGCTCGTTCGCGGGTGACGACGGAGTCCAGCCAGGTGCGGTCGATCTCGGCCACGAGGGTGCGGCGCACCTCGGCGGCCAGCTGGCCGGCCTGGGCGATGTCGAGGGCGGTGACGGTGCCGCGCTCGAGCACGTCGGTGAGGAACGGGATCACCCCGGACTTGAGCGCGGTGACCTGCTGCTCCACCACGGCCCGGGCCAGCTGGCCGCGGGCCTCCTCGGTGCGGGCGACGATGGCGCGGCGCGCATCCGTCTGCCAGGCGAGGATGGACGTGACGACCCGGCGGGAGTAGGCGGCGCCGGCGGCGGCGGGCGCGAGGATCTGCACGACCGACACGATGGCGTAGACCGCCACGGGCACGTCGATGCGGAAGGTGCCGGCTTGCGGCAGGGTGATGGCGATCGCGATGACGCTGGCGATCGCGCCGGAGAGGGCGATCTCGCGCCAGGGCCGGTAGGGGGCCAGGGCCAGCAGGAGCAGGCCGATGCTGATGGGGCCGAAGTCGTCTTGCACGAGTTCGTTGCTGCCCCAGCGGCTGAGCGCCTCGAAGAGGTAACCGAGCACGGCCAGGGTCACCATCACGATGTGCGCCTGGCGGCCGAACGGGGAGTGCGCCGGCTGGGTGGCGATCACCAGGGTGCCGGCGGCGGCGGCCATGGCGAGCACGGCGAGGGTGGCCAGCAGGGGGTTCTGCACCTGGTCGGACTGCAGCACGGTGGCGATCACGGAGTAGCAGAGCACCACGGCGGCGAGGCCCGGCGCCAGCGGCCAGGCGGCGAGGGTGCCCAGCGGGTCGAGGCGCTGCTGGGTGGCGCGGCGGGCGGTCACGGGGTCACCGGGCCAGTGGGGGTCGCGGGCTCTGCGTCCGGGGCCGAGGTCCCGGGGGTCGTAGGTGTGTCGGGGCCCGCTGGGGTCCGGAGCGTGGGGGCATCGGCGGTGGAGAGGGCATCCGCGAGTTGCCCCGCCGCGGACGAGTTGCCCTGCTGTACCGGGGCAACTGGTCCGGAAATGGGCAACTCGGCGGAGACCGCGGGGGCGGGCGCCGGGGCGGGCAGGGTGAGCAGCACCGAGGTGCCGGCGCCGGGGCGCGACCAGATCTGCACGGAGCCGCCGAGGCGCTCGATGCGCTTGCGCACCGACTGGCGCAGGCCGAGCCGGTCGCTGCCGGTCTCGGATTCCATGAAGCCGGTGCCGGCGTCGAGCACCATCACCGACACGTTCTCGTCGTCGGCGTCGATGACCACCTCGGCGGAAGCGATGCCGGAGTGCTGGAGGACGTTCACCAGGCACTGTTGAACGGCGAGGCCGAGTTCCCGGTCGCTTTCGGGGGCAAGGCGGGCGAGCGCATCCTTGTCGCCGGTGATGTCGATGACCAAGCCGCGGTCTCGGCTGCGGTCGATGGCGCGGAACACGGCGCTGCCCAACCAACCGTCGCTGCCGGCGGGCGCGGCGCCGGTGCGTTCGTCGACGTGGGTGAGCCAGTCGCGGTCGGCGAGGGTGTGCAGGGTTTCGCGGATGCCGGCCTCGAGGCCGCGGCTGAGCGGGCCGGGCTTGGCGCGGGCCACGGAAACAAGCTGGTTGAGGGTGGTGTCGTGCATCAGCGCGATCGCCCGCACGTCGAAGTCGTGGCGCAGGGTGCGGGACTCGTCGTCTTGCACCGCCTTGTGGATGGCCGGCTGGGCGGCGCGGCCGGTGCGGCGGGTGAGGCCGTCGAGCAGCATCACGCCCACGAGCACGAGGTAGGTGACGATGGTGAACACGTCGGGCCGGTCGGGCACGGCGGTCTGCGCCACGGCCAGGGTGGCGGCGATCTCGGCGAGGAGGAACCCGAGGGTGCTCCACAGCACGCCCACGAGCGCGCCGGAACCGGCGCCGCCGACCATGATCAGGGCCATCTTGGGCAGCGAGATGAGGAACATGTCCGAGGACGAGAACACGCCGGGCATGCCCAGCACCGCGCCGGTGAACAGGTAGGTGCAGGCGGCGCCGAGCACGAGGTAGGCGATGGTGAGCGGCACCGTGCGCCAGCGGGCGAGGAGCGCGAGCAGGGCGCCCATGCCGAGGATCGCCGCGACGGTGAGCTGCAGCCGGTCGGTGACGGGGAACATGCTCAGCGCCAGCACCGACGCCAGCGCGCCGGCCAGGCAGACAAGGCCGAACCAGTGGCTGGCGCGGGCCAGGGCGCGGCTGAGCGTGGCCTGCACCAGGTGGCCGGGTAACCCAAGTGACATTGCGCCCTCTCCGCCTCTGATTATCTCAGGTGTGCGGGATTCGGCGGCCACCCGGCTGGGGGTGTGGCGCCTCCCAGCGCGCGTGGGGGCAGAACCCAGGGTCGCGGTGGGCATGAGACGGATGGAGCGGCGAGGTGCGCGGGCGCTCGTTGGAGTGCTAACCACGGCGGGGCATCCGTCGCTGCACGTGTTTGGTGCGGCGGCACGCGTTGGAACACGTGCCGCGGGTCTTATCACGGGCCGCGAGACCAGACCGGGCGGCACGGCCCGCGGCGGGGACGCGGGTAGGGGTGCGACTCAAAACAGGGTGGGGGTGAGTTCGGGAGGCAGCTCGGCCGCGATGAGGGAACCGGCGGGCGGCGCATCAGTGCCGGTAGGGGTGGCGGTGCCGGGTGGATCGGTGAGCGCCGTGGAGAGGATGCCGCCGGTGGCGGGGTCTTCGCGGCGGTGGCTGAGGCCGTGCGCGCGCATGAGCGGCTGGATGCGGCCGGCCAGCCACTGGCGGTACTCCTTGGGGGCGTAACTGCCGCGTTTGAACATCTCCCGGTAGCGGGGCAGCAGCTCGGGGTGGTCGTGTTCGAGCCACTGGAAGTACCACTCCTTGACCCCGGGCTTGAGGTACAGCGCGCTGTAGAGCACCCCGGTGGCGCCGGCGGCTTTGGCCTGGCGCATGGCCTCGTCGAGGTGGGCGCGGGTGTCGGTGAGGAAGGGCAGGATCGGCATCAGGAACACCGAGCAGTCCAGGCCCTTGTTTCGGATGGCGGTGACCGTGGCCAGGCGGGCCTTGGTGCTCGGGGTGCCGGGCTCGACCGCCTGCTGCAGCTCGTCGTCGTAAATGGCGATCGACATCGCGAGGTCGACGGGGACCTGTTGGCTGGCCTCCACGAGCAGATCGAGGTCGCGGCGCAGCAGCGTGCCCTTGGTGAGGATCGAGAACGGGGTGCCGGAGTCGGCTAGCGCGGCGATGATGCCGGGCATCAGCCGGTAGCGACCCTCGGCCCGCTGGTACGGGTCGGTGTTGGTGCCCAGCGCCACCGGATGCTTGCCCCAGGTGGGTTTGCCGAGCTCCTTGCGGAGGATCTCGGCCACGTTGACCTTGACGATGATCTCGTTGTCGAAGTCCTTGCCGGCGTCGAGGTCGAGGTAGTTGTGGGTGGGGCGGGCAAAGCAATAGGTGCAGGCATGGGAGCAGCCGCGGTAGGGGTTGATGGTCCAGCCGAAGGGCATGGCGCTTTGGCCGGGCACCCGGTTGAGCGCGGACTTGGCGAGCACCTCGTGGAAGGTGATGCCGTCGAACTCGGGGGTGCGCACGCTGCGCACGAGGTTGTTCAGCCGGGCCAGTCCGGGGAGTGCCCCGGCCTGCTCGGTTGTCAGTTCCTGTTCACTCCAGCGCATGCACCAATTCGAACACACGTTCTAGTGGGATGCAAGTGGGCGGGGTGGGCATCCGTGATTTGTGGCGGGTGGGTGAGCTGGTGCACCGGGGCTGGGGTCACTGGGCGCGGTGCGCGGGCAAGGCGCCGCTTCGCGGGTGGCGCGCCACCCGCGTTGCGGCGCCTGACCCGCGCAGCTCGTTTGGGCCGCCGGTGCCGATGGCGCGCCACCCGCGCAACGGCGCGGCACCCGCGCTACTGCGAGTAGGGACGAGCACGGTGGGCAGGAACGGCTGGAGTGGCCCGGATTTGCTAGTGCCCGGGCCCACTCAACTAGCGAAAATGGGCCAGTCCCGGGGTAGCGCGCGGGGCGCAACGATGACTGGCCCAGAATCGCTAGTGCGGGAGGGGTGAGAACTAGCGAAAATGGGCCAGTCTCGGCGGGGCGGGAGCTACGGCCGGGAGCTAGGGCGGGAGCTACGGGCGGTAGCCGCGGGGCTTGAGCTACGGGGTGATAGGCACGGACTCCAGCCCGAGCGGCTTGGTGCGGGGCATGTAGAAGGCCGCCGCGACGGTGGCCACCGCGGTGATCACCAGGGCGAGGAACACGGCGGAGGAGGCGGCCGTGATCGCCGCGGGGTCGTGGCTCTGGTTGCCGGGCAGCGCGTAGATGGCGTTGGCGACGGCGCCGAAGATCGCCACGCCGACGGCGCTGCCGATCGACCTCGCGAACATGCTGGTTCCGGTGACGACCCCGCGTTCGTCCCAGCCGACGCTCGACTGCGCGGCGATCATCGACGGCGTGGCCACCAGACCGAGGCCGAGGCCGATCACGAAGCAGGACAGCGCAACGGTGACGACGGATGGCGTTGACGCGGTAATGGCCAGCACAGCCGTGCCGAGCACGGTGATCGCCATGCCGATGAGCACTGTGGTGCGGAAGCCGATGCGCAGGTAGAGCCGTCCCGATTGTGAGGCCGAGATCGGCCAGCCGATGGTGAGGGCCGCGACGGCGAGGCCGCCGAGGATGGGGGTGGCCCCGAGCGCACCCTCGAGGTAGGTCGGCACGAACGAGGTCAAACCCAGCATGATCGCGCCGACACCCAGCCCGATCAGCGAACTCGTGAGCACCACTCGCCGCGAGAAGATCCACATGGGGAGCACGGGTTCGGCCGCCCGGCGCTCGGCGAACACGAAGGCGACCAGCAGCAGCCCGCCGAGGGTGAAGGCGCCGATGCTCTGCAGCGAGTCCCACGCCCAGGACTGTCCGCCTTCGAGCACGGCCAGGAGGAGGGCGCTCAGCGCGAGCATCAGCAGGGTGGCGCCGAGGTAGTCGACCTTGTGCTGGCGGTGCTGGACGGTTTCGTGGAACGTGCGCAGCAGCATCCATGCCGCAATGAGGCACAGCGGGATGTTGATGAAGAAGATCCAGCGCCACGTCGAGAATTCGGCGAAGAGCCCGCCGAGGGTGGGCCCGACGACGGAGGACACCGCCCACACGCTGGCGAGGTAACCCTGGGTCTTGGCGCGTTCGGCCACCGTGTAGATGTCGCCGGCGATGGTGACCGACATCGGCATGATGGCGCCGGCGCCCAGGCCCTGCACGGCGCGGAACGCGATGAGGGCAGGCATGCTCCAGGCGAACCCGCACAGGATCGAGCCGAGCAGGAAGATGCCGATGCCGAACAGGAGGATCGGCTTGCGTCCGATGACATCGGACAGCTTCGCGTACACCGGCACGGACACGGCCTGGGCGAGCAGGTAGATGGAGAACAGCCACGGGAACTGCGAGAAACCGCCGAGGTCCTTCACGATGGAGGGCACCGCGGTGGCGAGGATCGTCGACTCGATGGCGACCAGCCCGGTCGTCAACATGAGGGCGATCAGGATGGGCCCGCGCTCGGAGCGGAAGCCGACATCCCTCCTGTCGACACTCATCGGATGGCCAGGGCCCGGGTGTCGTTTCTAGAGGTCACCCTGAACGAAAGCTCCGAGCGCGGCTGAGTATTCCGACCACTCGCTGATCGAGCTTGTCGAGATCCTGTCGCGAGGTCTCGACAGGCCCGACCAGCGGATGCGACCTAGGCCGTGAGGTGCAGAGTCGCTGCGGTGGCGGCCAGGGAGGCGGCCGCAGCGGCGGGGTCGTCGCTGAGCTTGGTGCCCAGGCTGGGGATCATCTCGCGCAGGCGCGGCTCCCAACGGGAGTACTCCCCCGGGAAACAGCGCTGCAACAGGTCGACCATGATCGGCGCCGCGGTGGATGCTCCGGGTGACGCCCCGAGCAAGCCCGCGATGCTGCCGTCGGCGGAGGTGATGACCTCGGTGCCGAACTGCAGCACGCCGCCGGCCTTGGCGTCCTTCTTCATCACCTGCACGCGCTGCCCGGCGGTGATCAGCTCCCAGTCCTTGGCCTGGGCGGTGGGCATGAACTCGCGCAGCGCGTCGAGCTTGGCCTTTCGCGAGGCGAAGACCTCGCCGATCAGGTACTTCATCAGGCCGAAGTTGTTCTTCGCCACGGCGAGCATCGGCACCAGGTTGTGCGGGCGCACCGAGAACGGCAGGTCGAACCAGGTGCTGCGCTTGAGGAACTTGGGGCTGAAGCCGGCGAACGGGCCGAACAAAAGTGAAGTCTCGCCATCCACTACCCGGGTGTCGAGGTGCGGCACCGACATCGGCGGGGCCCCCACGGCGGCCTTGCCGTAGACCTTGGCCTGGTGCTGGGCCACGATCGCCGGGTTGGAGGTGCGCAGGAACTGGCCGCTGATCGGGAAACCGCCGAAGCCCTTGATCTCGGGGATGCCGCTCTTCTGCAGCAGCGCGAGGGCTCCGCCGCCGGCGCCGACGAAGACGAACTTGGCCTCGACCGTGTTGGTGTACCGGCCCACCAGGCTGAGCAGCTTGAGCCGCCAGGAGCCGTCCTCGAGCTGCTTGAGGGAGGTGACCTGCTGGTTGACGTGCACATCCACGCCACGCTTCTTGAGCGAGTCGAAGAGGTAGCGGGTGACGGCGCCGAAGTCCACGTCGGTGCCGGAGGCGATGCGGGTGGCGGCGATCTTCTGCTTGGCGGCGCGCTTCTTGGTGAGCAGCGGCGTCCACTGACCGATCACGGCCGGGTCCTCGCTGTATTCGAGGCCGGCGAACAGCGGCTGGTCGGCGAGAGCGTCACGGCGCTTGCGCAGGTAGTCCACGTTGGAGGCGCCGTGCACGAAGGTCATGTGCGGGGTGGAGTTGATGAACTTCTCCGGCTCGGGCAACACGCCGGTCTCCACCAGGTGCGCCCAGAGCTGGCGGCTGATCTGGAACTGCTCGTTGATGGCCACGGCCTTCTCCGGCGTGACGGAGCCGTCGGGCGCCTGCGGCATGTAGTTGAGCTCGCAAAGCGCGGCATGGCCGGTTCCGGCGTTGTTCCACGGGTTCGAACTCTCCTGGGCGAGCTCGCCCAGGCGCTCGTAGACCTGGATGTTCCAGTCTGGCTGCAATTCGCTGAGCAGGGTGGCGAGAGTGGCGCTCATGATGCCCCCACCGATCAGGGCGACATCGACCTTCGGTTGTAAATTCACGCTCAGAGTCTAACCCGCGCCACCGGCTGCTCCGCCGGACGGTGAGGCCACCCGACAGCTCGCCAGTATAAGGTAGCCAAATGGACTCCACTGGACGCCGTTTGGGCCTCTCCCTGGGCATGATCGCCCTAGCCGCGCCCATCGTTGTACTCGGCCTCTTCGTCGGTTCTTATGCCATGGTGGCCGTCGCGCCCGCCAGCACCACCGACAACCCCCTCGCCGGGGTCTCCTTCTACAACAACCCGGCCTCCACCGCCAACGTGGCCGCGGCCGCCGCAGCGAAGGACGCCCCCGGCGCCGAGGACACCGCCACGCTGGCCAAGCTCGCCGAGCAGCCATCCGCGATCTGGTTGCTGCCGGAGAAGTTTCCGGCCGACACCGTCGAGGCCGACGTGGCCGCGATAGCGGATGCGGCGAAAGACGCCGGCCAGATGCCCGTGTTCGTGATCTACGGCATCCCCGACCGCGACTGCAAGCAGTACTCCGCCGGCGGGCTGCCCGCCGGGGAGTACGAGGCCTGGGTCTCGTCGATCGCCTCGGCCTTGTCCAGCCGGCCCTCCGTCGTGATTCTCGAGCCGGATGCCCTGGCGCTGGCCCAGGAGTGCGGCAACGTGGCCGAGCGCGTGACGCAGATCCAGGGCGACATCGCCACCTTCTCGAACACCATCGCCACCGTGTACCTCGACGCCGGCCACTCCGACTGGCTGAAGCCCGCGGTCGTGGCCGACCTGCTCAACCAGGTGGGCGTGCAGAACGTGCGCGGCTTCGCCACCAACGTCTCCAACTACAACGACTCCCCCGCCGAGCAGGCGTTCGGCGAGGCCGTCTCCGCTCTCACCAACGGTGCGCACTTCATCGTCGACACCTCCCGCAACGGGGTGGGCAGCAACGGCGACTGGTGCAACCCGCCCGGCCGCGCGCTGGGCACGACCGCCGAGGTCACCACCGACGGCGGCCTGCGCGACGCCAACCTATGGATCAAGGAGCCGGGCGAGAGCGACGGCACCTGCAACAACGGCCCCAAGGCCGGCGAGTGGTGGGAAGAGCGCGCACTACAGCTTGCCGCCTCAGCCGGCTGGTAACACACCGTTTACGCAGCGGATACACAGATCCCGTAAGATGCTCAGGTATGTCAGCGTCTGGAGAAACACGTAGGGTCGCGGTGATCATCGAAGACGATGCCGACATCCGCCATTTGCTCGAAGCGGTGCTCACACAGGCCGGATTCGACGCCATTGCCACGAGTAACGGCCTCGATGGGGTGCGCGCTGTGCGCGCGTACGACCCCATTGTGACCACGCTCGATGTGAGCATGCCCGGCATGGACGGTTTCGAAACCGCCAAGCGCATCCGAGCCTTCAGCTCCACGTACCTGGTGATGCTGACCGCACGCGACGAGGAGATCGACACCCTGCAGGGCCTCGAGGCCGGCGCGGACGACTACCTCACCAAGCCGTTCCGGCCGCGCGAACTGCGCGCCCGCATCGACGCCATGCTGCGTCGCCCGCGGATGCCGCTGTCCGGCGAGCCCGACTTCGAGCCGGCGACCGAGCCGGCCGCGGCGCCCGCTGTTTATGCCGCTCCCCCAGCGCCCGCGCCGGTTGCGGCCGCGCCTGTCGCCCTTGCGCCCGTTGCCCCGGCACCCGTTGCTCCGGTTCCCGTGGCCCAGGTTGCGCCCGAGGCCGTGGCAGCCCCGCCGGTCGAGGCACCCGCAGCAGCTCCGGTCGCGCCGGCCGCGGTGGAGCCCGTTTACATCCCGCCGTATGTGCCGGCCACCCCGGCCGTCAACATCGACGGAATCCCCGCGCTCTCCTCCGTGCCGGTCTCGGTAACGGTACCCATGCCGGTCGCCACCGCCGAGCCATCCGACTCGGCCTACGGCGATGGACGCGCCGAGGACTGGATGGAACACAACGGTCTGCGGTTGAGCAACGACATGCGCCTGGCCGTGCTCGGGTCCACCGAGCTCGACCTCACCCGCACGGAATTCGACCTGCTGGCCGCGCTGCTCGAGTCCAAGCGTCGGGTGCGCTCCAAGGCCGACCTGGCCCTGCTCCTGCGCGGCGAGAGCTATGTGACCTCGTATTACGTGAACGAGGCCGACAAGCGGGCCGTGGAGGCGCACTTGAGCAACCTGCGCCGCAAGCTCGGTGACAGCCTCACCTCACCGCGCTGGCTCGAGACCGTGCGCGGGGTCGGCTACCGGCTGGCCGCATCCGATGAGGCCGGCCGCGAGGTCTACTAGGCGCTGCCGCCCCGATTCATTTGAAAGCATCCGCCCTTCGTTTCGATCACGAGGGGCGGATGTTTGCCGTTGAGCGCGGCCTTCTGCGCGGGAGGTGACCCCTCCGCTGGTCGAGCCTGTCGAGACCCGGTGAGCCGAACTCGCGACACGCGCGCACGTCACGGGGTCTCGACAAGCTCGACCAGCGAGATGGGCTCGAACCGCAGGCACGTCGCGGCGATCTGCGCGGGAGGTGACCCCTCCGCTGGTCGAGCCCGTCGAGACCCGGCGAGCCGAACTCGCGACACACACGCACGTCACGGGGTCTCGGCAAGCTCGACCAGCGACGTGGGGGCGAACCGCAAGCACGTCGCGGCCATCTGCGCGGGAGGTGACCCCTCCGCTGGTCGAGCCCGTCGAGACCCGGCGAGCCGAACTCGCGACACATACGCACGTCACGGGGTCTCGACAAGCTCGACCAGCGGAAACCCAGCGGGAGGCGGGGGCGGCTAGCGCTGGAGGGCGAACATCACCGCGAGGTCGTGGCAGGCCTTCTCGCCGACCTCGTTGAGGCGGCCGATGTGCCGGGCCGACCCGGCGATGTCGCCGTCGCGCAGCGCGTCGTGCATCATCGCCGCGGTGGCCTCCACCGTGACGGCGCCGACCATGGTGCTGCTCGAGCGGATGCTCAGGAGCACAACGTGCGCCTCTTCGGCATCCGGGAACGCGAGGGCTGTCTCCAGCCGTTGGGTGCGACTGCGCCAGAGGTGCACGAAGTCGTGGACGAAGCGTCGTTGCATCTCGTTGTCCCCACCCATCTGGGTGAGGAGGGCCCGCAGCGCGGTGGCCTCGATGTGGACACTCACACCTTGTAGCCGTGGTGACGCTTGACGAGGGTGAAGAACATGGTGAGCGTCTGCAGCACCGTGGTGACACCGAGGATCGGCCAGCCGATCCAGAGGACGGTGGACTGGATGACGACGGGCAGCTGCAGCCAGATGAAGACCAGGGCGGCGGAGAAGCCGACGGCCACCAGCAGCGGAACGAGGTAGGCGTTGCCCGAGCCGCGCTCGGCCTTGGCCTGCTCGGCCCAGTTGTCGACCTGCTTGTTGCTGGCGAACTTGGTCCAGGCCCGGAGGAAGTGGCCGATTCGCACCCACATGTAGATCTCGGCGGGGAAGAAGCCCAGGGCGAAGAAGATGTCCTTGCCGTTGCGGTTCTTCATCGACATCGCGGTACGGAAGTTCAGCAGCAGGGCCACGGCCGGCGGGATGAGCCAGACCGGGCTGAAGACGAACGCTCCGATGGACAGCGACGCGGCGAGCAGGATGAAGAACAGCACGCGGGTGACCACGTTGATCACCATCGAGAAGTTCTCGATCCAACGCAGGCGCAGGTTGGGGTGGAACGGCTGGCCCTTCGTGTCACCACGCTGGCCCGGCCACATCAGCTCGATGGCGCCGAAGTTCCACTTCACCTGCTGGGCGTCGAGGCCGCGGAGGGTGGTCATGCCGCCCACGTTGGCGCGGGCCTGGGCGCTGATCTTGGTGAGGTAGCCGGCGCTCTTGATCTGCAGCGAGAGCAGGGAGTCCTCCACCTCGCTGTCCTTCACCCAGGGGGTGGCCTGGTGGCTGTCGACCATGACCTCGCGCAGCGCCTTGGTGGCGAAGATCGAGAACTGGCCGCCGAGCACGGCCATGTTGCGGCCGCGGAGCATGTTCTGCATGTTGAAGGCGGCGAACTGGGCGCGCTGGCCGGAGATCAGGAAGCTGGCGATCACGCCGTGGATCACGGTGTCGTCGATGCTGTAAATGGCCGAGATGCCGCCGACGCGGGAGTCTGAGGCGATTTCGGCCTCGAGCTGCTCAACGGCGTTAGTGGATGCAGTGGTGTCGCCGTCCACGCCGAGGAGGTAGTCGCATCCCTCGATGAGGGAGTAGCCGTAGTTGAGCGCGCCGACCTTCTTGTCGGGGTTCTCGCCGATGTCGTGCACGAAGATCTCGGTGAACTGCATGATGCCGTCGGTGACGACCTCGTGCGGGCCGGCGTACTTGCTGGCGATTTCGATGGTGTTGTCGGTCGTGTTGTTGACCACCACGTGGATGACGTCGGGGAGGCGCGTCTGCGCCAGGAGCGAGTCGAGAACCCCCGCGATGGAGTCTGCCTCGTTGTACGCGGGAATGATGCAACCGATGGTGGGGCGGAAGGTGGGCAGGCCTTCAACCATCTCGTTGAACTCATTGGCGTAGGCAGCGAGCACCGGGTCAATGGCGGGCGCGGGCTTCACGTAGCGGTTTCTCTCGTTCACATCCCCACTCTGGCAGGGATTTATGCGGTTTGACCCCTGCGAGTGTCAAGGTTTTCACAAGATAAGCTCAAGAAATGGCGTTAGAAGTAACGCCCGCCGTGCTGAAGAAGGGGAATTCAATGCCGACGTCGACCCGAAACCGCCTCGCGGCGCTCACCGTTGCCGCCGCTTTGACGCTCAGCCTCTCCGCCTGCGGGCAGGCGCCCTGGGCCGGCCTGAGCGAGGAGGCCACCGCCACGCCCACCGCCAAGGCCACGCTCAAGGCGATCGTGAACGACCTGGCCACCGGCTCCGCGCAGCACACCATCACCGCCGGCGACGCCGGCCTCACCGTGGACTACTCGTCGACGCTGAACATGGGCGACTGGACGGCCGGCGCGAACAAGCCGATCAGCTTCACCGTCAGCGCCGCGCTGGGCACCGACGAGGGCCAAGCCATCTACCTGTCCAAGGTGAGCGTCATTCCGGGCGTCACGGGGCCCACAGGCGCTCTGGACGCACCTTCCCCGCTGGTGGACGAGTCCGATCTGGCCAACGGCTACTTCATGAAGGCGCCGTACAGCTACGGGCAGACCTTCGTGCTGCCGGCCATCGACGCGGATGCGACGAGCGTCACGCTGTCGTTCACCTTCGAGTTGCTCATCCAGACGACGCCCACGTCGTCCACCTACGCCAAGCAGACCGCGAGCGACCAGCTTACGGTCGCCATCGCGCAGTAGCCGGCCCTCGCGGCACTCGTTGGGCCCCGCGGCACGCGTTGTAACTCGTGCCGCCGGGATAAGGACAGGCCGCGGAGACGAACGTGGGCCGTGACGGCTCACCGGGTTTCGACAGGCTCAACCAGCGGGCGGGTCACCGGGTTTCGACACGCTCAACCAGCGGGCGGGCGCATCGCTAGACCGGGTTGGCGGCCTCGGTGACGACGGCGATGTCGTTGCCGCCGCGCTGCTTGACGATGCCGATCGCCAGGGTCGTCGCCTCGGTGAGCTCGGCGAGGTCGTAGCCGTGGTCGAAGGTGTCCGCGATGCCGAAACTCGCCGTGAGGCGGATCTGGTACGACTCCCCCAGCGGGCCGTCCACGAGGGCGTTCTGGATGCGCTCGGTGATCGTGCGAGCCTCGGAGGCGGAGCCGACCGCGGCGAGCACGAAGAACCGGCCGGCGGCCGGGTGCCCGATCTGCGCGAGCAGCGGCGCACTGCTGCGCAGCGTGTCGGCGAAGCGGGCGATGGCCTCGTCGCCGGCGGACCGGCCGAACGCCGTGTTGATCTCGGGCAGGTTGTCGATGTCGGCGCCGATCAGGGCCAGGCCGAGCTGGGAGCGTTTGCCCCGCTCCAGGTGGTCGGCGGCGGCCTGCCGGAACGACGTGGCCGAGAGCACGCCGGCTGCGGAGTGGATGCCCACCGTGATGTCGCCGACGGCGCTGCTGCCGACACCCTCTGCACGCAGGATCGACACGGCGATGCACGCCGTGACGATGAGCGCCATGTTGAGGATGGAGGTAGTGCCGGAGTCGAAGTAGGCGAGGAAGGTGGGGCTGTCGACGCCGGCGACGAAGAACTCGACCGCCCGGGCCGCGTAGAACACGGCCACGACGAAGAGCACGATCGAGAGGATGCGTCCGTTCACGTTGCGGCGCAACCGGCCGCGGAGGGCCTCGTAGCCGCCGAGGGCGCCCATCGCGGCCACCACCAGCCAGAGGGGGCCGGCTCCGGCCCATTCGCCGCCGTCCGGGCCGGCCGCGAGGGTGATGACACCCACGACCGCCGAGAGGCTGCCAACTACGAGGAAGCCGGAGCTGCGGAGGTTGTACACCCGGGAGCCGCTCCAGAGCGCGCCGACGGCGATGACCAAGCTGGTGTTGGCGACGGTGATCGACCACCACGCATCCGCGCTGACGATGTAGACGCCGTAGCCGACGGCCACCATCATGCCCGCCACGAACGCCAGGCTCCACAGCCGGCCGGGCGGGTCGTTGCGGTTGAGCGCCGTGTTGAAGATGAATGACACCCCGCACAGGATGACGATCAGGCCGCTCAGCATTTGCAGGGTCGGTCCGTCTAACAGCATTTTTCCCCCTGTCGGGCGTGGCAGACCACGCTCAACCTCTGTTCACCGGGAGCGTGGCGATCGCCGTCGTCCCCTTGCCCTTGACGGATTCCAACCGCAGGTCTCCGCCGTGCTCACGCATGATCTCGCGGCTGATGTTCAAGCCCAGTCCAGTGCCGTGCACGCTGGAGCCGCGCACCGAGTCGGCGCGGTAGAACCTGTCGAAGAGGTTGCCCTGTTCGTCTTCGCTCATGCCCCGGCCTGTGTCGGTGACCCGCACCTCGAGGCCGAAGGCGACCTCCCGCATGCTCACGCTCACCGTGCCGGAGTCCACGTTGTACTTGATCGCATTGGAGAGCACGTTGTCGATCACCTGGCGCAGCCGGAACGCGTCGGCGACGACGCTGAGCTCGGGCAGGTGGCCCAGTTCCAAGCGGATGCTGCGCTGCGAGGCCAGCGGCACCGCGGACTCCACCGCCTCGGTGAGGATGGCGGCGATGTCGCAGGGTTCCAGGTTGAGCGCCAAGCCTTCGTTGGATGCGCTCGCCGCGGTGAGCAGGCCCGACACGATCTCGAGCAGCCGGTCGGCGTTCTTCGACGCGATCTCGAGCATCCGCCGGGTGTCGGGGTCGACCCGCTCATCGTCGAGGGCCAGCTCGAGGTAGCCGAGAATCGAGGTGAGCGGGGTGCGCAGCTCGTGCGAGACGGAGGCGACGAGGTCGTCCCTGGCCTTGACCGCCCGCACCTCGGCGGTGACGTCACGGCTGACCAGGACGCCGCCGTCGAAGCGGCCGCTGGGGTCGTTGATGGGCCGGGCCGAGATGAGGATGGCGGACTGCTGCTGGTCGGGCGAGCCCAGCCACACGGTGACCCTGTCCACGGTCTCCCCGCGCATGGCGCGATGGGTGGGCCGCTCGTGCTCCGGGTAGGGGGTGACGCCGTCTTCCTTGAAGACGATCTCGGCCAGGCCGATACCGTCGCTCACGCCGTAGCGGCTGAGCAGCATCCGCTGGGCCCGGTTCATGAAGTTGACCCTGGCGTCGCGGTCGTAACCGACCACACCGAAGTCCACGGCATTGAAGATCTCGTCGAGGGTCTGCTCCTGGCGGCGCGAGCGCTGCAGCGCGGTCTCGAACAGACCGGCCTGCTGGGTGAGCAGCACCCGCTGGGCCTGGCCGCGGCGGGTGGAGGTGTAGGTGACGGAGGCGACGAAGGCGAGCATGATCGTCACCACGGCCAGCAGCGGCGCCTGGGTGGTGGCGTACCCGCTGGCGTTGAGCGGGTCGGTGAGGAACCGCATCGGCAGGCCGGCCCAGAGCAGCAGGGCGGAGAAGACGACGCTGCCGGTGGCGCCGGCCTGGCCGAAGTGGGTGGACATCCAGATCACCGGGAACACGAGCAGGAAGCTCACACCGAGATTGGGTTCGGCGATGCGGGCCACCGTGAGGCCCAGGATGTCCAGCAGCGGCAGCACGACGATGTAGATCTTGGGGAACCGGCGCCACGGCACCGCGGCGGCCATGCCGGTGGCGGCGAAGATGATCATCACGCCGAGGAAGTACAGCGGGTCGGCGAACATGACCGGCCGGGTGAGCACGGAGACGCCCACAAGGAGCAGCACGGCAGCGGCGAGCAGCAGCTGGGAGAGGAAAACGCTGCGCTCGACGCGCTCACGCACGCCCGCACGGGGCATCCTCGAAGTGTGCTCGACCATAGTGCGACCCTAGCGTTCTAGAGCGGCAGCTCAGACGCGGCGCGCACGGGCAGCACGGCGTCTGCGCCGAATTCCTCCAGGCGGGCCAGGGTCTTCTCGAAGCTGCGCGGCACCCCGTAGTGGAAGCCCTGGGCGCTGCGGATGCCGAGCGAGGTGAGGTGGTCGGCCATCGCCTCGTTCTCGACGCCTTCGACGATCATCGAGTACTCGAGGTTGTCACCGAAACCCTGCAGCGCCGTGAGCACCTCGCGCTGGCGCACGTCGTCGAGGTCGTCGACGAGGCTCTTGTCGATCTTGAGGATGTCCATCGGCATCCGCACCAACGCGTCGACGGAGGAGTCCTGGGAGCCGTAGTCGTCGAGGGCGATCATGATGCCGATGTCGCGGAGGTGGTCGGCCTGCGCGCGCACGGCAGTGGACACCCGGGCGACGGACCGCTCGTTGAGTTCGAGGCAGAGGGAGATGCCGGGGTAGCGTTCGGCGAGCTCTTCCACGAAGGACCCGACGCGCTGCGGCAGGATCTGGCCGGCTTCGACGTTGATGGTCATGCAGACGATGCGCGGTTCGATCAGACGGAAGTCCGCGGCGGCGGCCATGGCCTTGAGCGCCACCTGGCGGGTGAGCGCGTCGAGCCGGCCCAGGCTCTTGGCCTTCTCCACGAGCGACGGCGGCGACAGCGGCCCGAGCTCCGGGTCGGTGTAGCGCACCAGGGCCTCGAACGCCCAGATCTGACCGGTGACCAAGCTGACGATGGGCTGGAACGCGAGTTCGAGCAGGTCCTCGTCGATGGCGCGGGCCACGATGTCGTTCATCTGCGAGGAACGGTGCCCGGAGATGTTGATGCTGCTCTCATTGGCCGGGCCGCCCCGGCGGCGGGACTTCTTGATGGCGAGCATGCTGCGGTCGGCGTCGCGGAGCAGCTGGTTGACATCCGTCTCGCGGTGCGCGGAGTAGGCCAGGCCGATGCTGAGGATCGGGTTGATCACGGAGCCGCTCACCGGGAGCGGTTCGCCGGAGGCCTCCATGATGCGTTCGGCGAGCAGCTTGGCCTCGGCGAGGGAGGACAGCCGGGTGAGGATGACGACGAACTCGTCGCCGCCGACCCGGGCGACGACGTCGTAGGGGCGCACCACGGCGCTGAGGCGGCGACCGAGTTCGCTGAGGATCTCGTCGCCGGCCTGGTGGCCGTAACGGTCGTTCATCCGTTTGAAGTCGTCGAGGTCGATGAAGAGCACCGCGAGGGCCTCGGAGTAGTCGCGGTGGTCGTTGATGTTGGCCAGGGCATCCTGGAAGGCGCCGTAGTTGGGCAGGCCGGTGAGCGGGTCGGTGTTGGCGCGGATGGTGAGCCCGCCGATGCTCTCCCTGGCGGTGAAGACCACGTCGGCGGTGTGCGCGAGGGCCTCGAGGGCGCGGCGGTCGTCGCGGGTGAACGGCACGTCCATGACGTCGCGGCGGGCCACCAGGTACTGGCCGCCGAGCACGCTGATCGCCAGCGGGGCGTCGATCTCGCCGCGGCCGGCCGGGTCGTGGCGGATACTGACCGATTCGACGCCGATGGTGTCGGAGACCGCGTGCAGCAGCACGGTGGCGAGGTCGGCGCTGGTGCTGGCCGGGCCGATGACGATGGGCGTGACCACTCCCCGGCGTGGGTGTAGTGGTTGGTGGCGTTGAGGTCGATCACGCCGGCCACGACGCCGGCAAGGCGACGGCGCATGGCCATGGCCCGGATGATGAGGATCGCGCCGGTGCCGACGACGGCGAGCGGCAAGAGCGTGGCCGCCACCTCGATGGTGCTGGTGCGCATTTCGATGAACGGATGCGGCCACACGGCGATGGAGCCGCAGAGCAGGGCGTAGCCGAGCACGATGACGAGCACCCGGGGCACGGAGTACGGCGCATCCGTGATCTCGCCGTGCTTGTCGAAATGCCGGCGCAGGCCCTCGATGACGATGACCGTGACCTGGTAGCCGAGCGCGGCGCCGGCCACCACCACTGCGAGGGGCAGCCCGGCCGCCTGCAGCGCGGTCTGCACGCCGATCGCCGCGATGCCGCCGACGCCGACGACGCCGGAGGCGAAGAGGGCGATCTCGGGGCGGCGGCTGCGCACGAGCACGAAGGCCAGCACGCCCAGGCAGGTGAGCCCCAGGGCGGTCCACGGGGTGAATGCGGGCGCCAGGGCGAGCATCACCACGATGGGCAGGCTGATCACGGGGGTTTGGTGCGGCAGCCGGCCGAGCCGGAACCGCGGCATGTCGAGCAGGCCGGCGCAGAGCACCCCGACCGTGGCGATCAGCCACAGCTGCGGGGAGGCCGCGCCGAACGCGATCACGGCGCGCACGATGAGCACCGCTGCTATGACGGCGAAGATGCCGAAAACCAGTCGCCGCGCCGCAGTCGCACCCCTGATGGTCTCCATTGTTCCGAGACTAGTGGAGTCGGGAGGCGTGACGGTTCAGTGCGCGCAAACTACCTGACGGCGAGTTTCGCCGCCAGCAGTTCGGCGATCTGCACGGCGTTGAGCGCGGCTCCCTTGCGCAGGTTGTCGTTGCTGATGAACAGGGCCAGTCCGCGGCCGTTCGGCACACCTTCGTCCTGACGGATGCGACCGACGAAGCTCGGGTCGGCGCCGGCGGCCTGCAGCGGGGTGGGGATGTCGGAGAGCTCGACGCCGGGGGCGGTGCTGAGCAGTTCGGTGGCGCGGGCGACCGAGATCGGCCGGGCGAATTCGACGTTGATGGAGAGGGAGTGGCCGGTGAAGACGGGCACACGCACGCAGGTGCCGGAGACCAGTAGCTCGGGCAGGCCGAGGATCTTGCGGCTCTCGTTGCGGAGCTTCTTCTCCTCATCCGTCTCGAACTGGCCGTCGTCGACGATCGACCCGGCCAGCGGGATGACGTCGAACGCGATCGGGCGCTTGTAGACGGTGGGCTCGGGCATGCTCACACTCGAGCCATCGTGCACGAGCTGGAAGAGGTTGTCGTCGCTGGCGGCGGCACGGATCTGGGTGGCCAGCTCCTGCGCGCCGGCCAGGCCGCTGCCGGAGACCGCCTGGTAGGTGCTCACGATGAGACGCTCGAGGCCGGCCTCGTCGTGCAGCACCTTGAGCACGGGCATGGCGGCCATGGTGGTGCAGTTGGGGTTGGCGATGATGCCCTTGACGGCCTGGTCGATGGCCTCCGGGTTGACCTCGCTGACGACCAAAGGCACGTCGGGGTCCATCCGCCAGCCCGACGAGTTGTCGACCACGGTGACGCCGGCAGCGGCGAAGCGCGGCGCCTGGCTCTTGGAGAGGGTGGCGCCGGCGGAGAAGATCGCCACATCCAGGCCGGTCGGGTCGGCGGTCGAGGCGTCTTCGACGACGATCTTATCGTCGTGCCAGGGCAGGGTCGTGCCGGCCGAGCGCGCCGAGGCGAAGTAGCGGATGCTGGCGACCGGGAAGTCGCGCTCCTCGAGCAGGCGACGCACGACGGCGCCGACCTGGCCGGTGGCGCCGACGACGCCGATGTTGATGCCCGCACGGGTGCTGCTGCTGGGTGCGGTGCTGGTGGCTGCGGTGCTGGTCACTGTGTGGTCCTTACTCAGTCAAATCTCGTGCCGGGGTGTCTGTGATGCCGGGGTGTCTCGTGGTGCCGGGGTGTCTCGTGCCGGGTGTCTCATGCCGGGTGTGCGCGTAACTCCTGCAATTCTCCCCGTTCGGCGCGGAAACCGGGCCAAACGGCTGTTTTTGGCAGAAAGTGCAGGAGTTATGCCGTGGAACGGGGTGGGGCTGGTGGTTCGGCCTGGCGTGGATGCCCGGTGCGCAACTGTTGCCGATGCGGACAAATGGTCCCGGCGTACCGGGCGTAAATGTCCGCTTCGGGAACAGTTGGTCGCCGCGGGACCCTCGGGGCGGATGCTCGGGGAGCAGCTGCCGGGCGGGCGCGGCCGGGCGTGGTTCGCGGCTTAGCGGCCGGTGCCGCCGTGCACGACGGCATCCGCGTCGCTGTCGAGGCCGAACGCAGTGTGTACCACGCGCAGGGCCTGGTTGATGGTGTCGGCGCGGGTGACGACCGAGATGCGGATCTCGCTGGTGGAGATCATCTCGATGTTGATGCCGGCCTCGAACAGCGCCTCGAACAGCTTGGCGGAGACGCCGGTGTTGGTGCGCATCCCGGCGCCGACCAGGGCGAGCTTGCCGATCTGGTCGTCGTACTGGAGGCCGGCGAAGCCGACGTTCTCCTGCTCGTTCGTGAGCGCGGTGAGCACCCGCTGGCCCTCGGACTTGGGCAGCGTGAACGAGATGTCGGTCAGTCCGGTGGCGGCAGCCGACACGTTCTGCACGATCATGTCGACGTTGGCGTTGGTCTTGGCGACGATCTTGAAGATCTGCGCGGCCTTGCCGGGGATGTCGGGGACTCCGACGACCGTGACCTTGGCCTCGCTGAGGTCGGCGGCGACCCCCGCGATGATGGGCTCTTCCACTGTCTCTCCATTCGATACTGCGGCGGCAAGCGGGCTGGGGGCGCCCGCGTTGTAGACGATGGTGCCGGTGTTGTTGTTGAACGAGGATCGCACGTGCAGGGTGACACCGTGCCTGCGGGCGTATTCCACGGCACGGATATAGAGCACCTTGGCACCGGCGGCGGCGAGTTCGAGCATCTCCTCGCTGGAGACGCGTTCGAGCTTGTGTGCCTTGGGCACGACGCGGGGGTCGGCGGTGAAGATGCCGTCGACATCCGTGTAGATCTCGCAGATGTCGGCGCCGAGGGCGGCGGCCAGGGCCACGGCCGTGGTGTCGGAGCCGCCGCGGCCGAGGGTGGTGATGTCTTTGGTGTCGCGGTTGAAGCCCTGGAAGCCGGCGACGATGACGATGGCGCCCTCGTCGAGCGCGTCGCGGAGCCGGCCGGGGGTGACGTCGACGATGCGCGCGGCGCCGTGCTGGGCATCCGTGATCATGCCGGCCTGGCTGCCGGTGAACGAGCGGGCGTCGTAGCCCATGCTCTTGATGGCCATGGCGAGCAGGGCCATGGAGATGCGCTCGCCCGCGGTGAGGAGCATGTCGAGCTCGCGGGGCGCGGGGATGGGCGTGACCTCGTGGGCGAGGTCGAGGAGCTCGTCGGTGGAGTCGCCCATCGCGGAGACGGCCACGACGATGTCGTTGCCGGCCTTCTTGGTGTCGACGATCCGCTTGGCGACGCGTTTGATGCTCTCGGCGTCGGCAACGGATGATCCGCCGAACTTCTGCACGATCAGGCTCACGTGGGCACTCCTGGCTTCCGGGTACGCGGAGACATCCCGCGTTCCCATCCTAAATGCGTTCGTATTCTCGGTCGTTCATGTGACGGAGTGTGCGCGCGCCGACGCTGACTGGCCCATTCTTGCTAGTCGTGAGCGCCTCCGCACTAGCAATTCCGGGCCAGTCATCTCCGCGGGTTCGATGACTGGCCCATTCTTGCTAGTCGCGAGCGCCTCCGCACTAGCCAAAATAGGCCAGTCATAGAGGGGAGAAGCCCGGTTCGTGTCACGGTGGAGCGCTATATGCGGGCAGACGTGCGGCGCACGAGGTGCCCGTCCGGGCATCCGGGCATCCGGGCATCCGGGCATCCGGGCATCCGGGCATCCGGGCATCCGGGCATCCGGGCACAAGTGTTGCCGAAGCGGACAAATGGTGCCGGCACACCGGGCGCAGATGTCCGCATGGGGAACAGTTGTCGCGGCACCCGGGCCGCGGCGGGCGCGACGGGGACGGGCGCAGGGCGCCCGGGCCGGGGCGGGCGCGGCTAGGAGGTGACGGTGCGGCGGCCCTCGAAGGCGCGGCCGAGGGTGACCTCGTCGGCGTACTCGAGGTCGCCGCCGACGGGCAGGCCGGAGGCCAGGCGGGTGACCTTGATCTCGAGGGTGGTGAGCAGCCGGGAGAGGTAGGTGGCGGTGGCCTCGCCCTCGAGGTTGGGGTCGGTGGCGATGATCACCTCCTGCACGGTGTTGTCGGCGAGGCGCGTCATCAGCTGGCGGATGCGCAGATCGTCGGGTCCGATACCGTCGATGGGGCTGATCGCCCCGCCGAGCACGTGGTACAGGCCCTTGAACTCGCGGGTGCGCTCGATCGCGACGACGTCCTTGGCCTCTTCGACCACGCAGATCGAGGTGGGGTTGCGGCGCGGGTCGCGGCAGATCATGCAGGTGTCCTGCTCGGAGACGTTGCCGCAGATCTCGCAGAACTTCACCTTGTCGCGCACCTCGAGCAGCACGTTCGCCAGGTGGGTCACGTCGAAGTTCTTGGTCTGCAGGATGTGGAACGCGATGCGCTGCGCCGACTTCGGGCCGATGCCGGGCAGGCGGCCGAGCTCGTCGATGAGTTCCTGAACGATTCCTTCGTACATTTAGTTGTCGTTCCTCTGTCGCGAGATCGGGTCGTGCGGCTGCTCTTCGATGAAGGTGGCGCCGAGGATCTCGCGCACCACGGCCTCGCCGTAACGCTGCTTTTCCGCGAACGCGGGCGAGCGGCGGGCCGGGGCGCCGCCGCGCTGGGCGGATGCGTTCGGCGCGGTCGGGGCGGATGCCGGTGGTGCCGACTGGCCGGGGGCCTGCTGTTGGCGCGGCGCCTGCTGCGGGGCCGAGCGGGCATCGCGACCGGTCTCCGGCGGACCGGAGAAGGACTGCGGGTCGGGCGGGAGGTCGTCGTAGGGCGGCGGCTCCTCGTCGAAGGGCGGCTCGAAGTCGGGCTCGGGGGCGTAGTCGGGCTCTGGGGCCGACTGCGACGCCGCGGCTCGTCCGCCCTGGCCGACGTCTGCGACCGGCGAGCCGGTAACGGGTGCGGAGACCGCAGGCGCGCTTGCCGTTGCCGCGCTGGGGGAACCCGCGACCGACGCGTTGGCGGAGGAGGCGATGCTGGCCGGCTCGGTCGCTGCCGTCTCGGCTGCGGCCAGGGCGGCGGCGGATCCGGGAATCACCACCGTTGCCCAGCCGGTGGAGGTGGCGGGCGGTGCGAGCGTGGCGGTGGCGGTGCTTGAGGTGGCTGCGCCGGCGCTTGAGGTGGCTGCGCCGGCGCTTGCGGTGGCGCTGCTGGACGACTCGCCGAAGGCGGACGAACCGGCTGACGGCACGGCGGTGGGGGCGCCTGACGCCGGCGGGGTGCTGCCCAGTGACGGCGCATCCGCTGACGCGGAGGCATCCGTCGGCGCCGCGCGGGAGGGAGTCGGGGACGGCGCATCCGCGAGTTGCCCCGGAGCGGACGAGTTGCCCTGCTGCACCGGGGCAACTGGTCCGGAGGAGGGCAGGTCGGCGGCGGGAGCGGAGCCCGGGGCGTGCCCGGTGTTCGAGGGGAAGGCCTCGGAGTCGGCGCGGGCGATGAACTTCACGCGCAGACCGAGCACCTTGACGATGGCGCCGCGGAGGAACTCGCTGACACCCTGGCCAGGGGCCTGCTGCGCCTTGAAGCCCTGCATGTCCTGCTCGCTGGGGAAGGACAGCACGAGCACGTCTTCGCCGCGCAGGTCGAGCACGCGCGCGGTGTACACGACGAGCCAGGCGCTGAGCTTGACCTCCTTGACGGCGTCGAGGATCTGCGGCCAGGCATCCTTGATCTGCGCCAGGGTGACCGGGCCCACCGGGCGCGCGGGAGCTGCGGCCGGCGCGGCGGGTTCGGCCGGGCTGGCGGCGGGCGTGACCGGGCCGCTGGCGGCGGATGCTCCGGCGCCGGCAGCCCCGGTGGCTGACGCGCCAGACGCGGCAGGGGTTCCGGTGGCGGAAGCCGCACCGGCGGTGGAACCCGCGGCTGGGGTGGAACCTGCGCCGGCGGATGCGCCAGCGGACGCAGCGGCCCCGGCCGGAACGGCGCCGGAGGCCTCTCGGTCGGCGGCGGCAGTTTCGATAGGGACTGCGGCCGGGGCTCCGGGTACGCGAGTGGCCCAGCCCGAGCCGGCCGGGGCGGGCGCCGACGAGGCCGGGGAGGTTGCGGCCGGCGCGGCGGCACTCGAAGCTGGGGCCGCGGACGGGGCTCCGGCGGGCGGGGCGGCGGGCGTGCGCGGGGCCGAGGCGGCGGGCGCGGCCGGGGCCGGCGCATCCGTGGGGCCGCCGTCGACGCCGATGCGGCGTTCGAGGCGTTCGACGCGGGCGAGCGCGCCGCGGGTGGTGTCGTCGGTGGCGGGGATGAGCGCGCGGGCGATCATGAGTTCGAGGTGCAGGCGCGGCGAGGTGGCGCCGGTCATCTCGGTGAGGGCGGCGTTGAGGATGTCGGCGGTGCGGCTCAGCTCGGCCGGGCCGAACTTGGCGGCCTGCACGGCCATCCGGTCGAGTTCGTCCTGCGGCACGCCGCGCAGCACCGCGGCGGCACCGGCGGCGCTGGTGGCGGCCACGATGATGAGGTCGCGCATGCGCTCGAGCAGGTCTTCGACGAAGCGGCGCGGGTCCTGGCCGGTCTGGATCACCCGGTCGACGGCGTCGAACGCCGAGGACGAGTCGCGGGCGGCGATGGCGTCGATGGCGTCGTCGAGCAGGGCCGCGTTGGTGTAGCCGAGCAGGGCCACGGCGCGTTCGTACTCGATGGCATCCGTCTCGGAGCCGGCCATCAGCTGGTCGAGCAGCGAGAGGGTGTCGCGGGGCGAGCCGCCGCCGGCGCGCACCACGAGCGGCAGCACGCCGGGGGCAACGCTCATGTGCTCGCTGTCGCAGAGCTGCTGCACGTAGTCGAGCATGGGTGCGGGCGGCACCAGCCGGAACGGGTAGTGGTGGGTGCGCGAGCGGATGGTGCCGATGACCTTCTCGGGCTCGGTCGTGGCGAAGATGAACTTCACGTGTTCCGGCGGCTCTTCCACGATCTTGAGCAGCGCGTTGAAGCCCTGCGGGGTGACCATGTGCGCCTCGTCGAGGATGAAGATCTTGTAGCGGTCGCGGGCCGGCGCGAAGATGGCGCGTTCGCGGATGTCGCGGGCGTCGTCGACACCGTTGTGGCTGGCCGCGTCGATTTCGACCACGTCGAGGGAGCCGCTGCCGTCGCGGGAGAGCTCGACGCAGCTGGGGCAGACGCCGCAGGGGGTGTCGGTGGGGCCCTCTGCACAGTTGAGGCAGCGGGCCAGGATGCGCGCGGAGGTGGTCTTACCACAGCCGCGGGGTCCGCTGAAGAGGTAGGCATGATTGACCCTGTTGGTGCGCAGGGCGGTCATGAGCGGATCGGTCACCTGTGACTGACCGATCATTTCGGCAAAAGTCTCTGGCCGGTAACGGCGATACAGGGCGGTAACCACGAGGTCAATGGTACTTGTTGCCACCGACACCCCGGGTGGGTCGTGCACAGGGCGGCGGATGCGCGGCGAGCGCGGGCATCCCGATGCCGGAGCCGGACGGTGCAGT
Organism: Cryobacterium sp. SO2; assembly: GCF_026151165.2. Classification (NCBI taxonomy): domain Bacteria; kingdom Bacillati; phylum Actinomycetota; class Actinomycetes; order Micrococcales; family Microbacteriaceae; genus Cryobacterium; species Cryobacterium sp. SO2. The sequence continues at coordinate 552,284 of NZ_CP117849.1, read as the reverse complement.
GCCCGACGGCCGCCGGGTGCGGGCGCCGACGGCCGCGCGGTGCGGGACCCCACGCAACTGTGCCCGCTCCGGACAAATGGTCCCGGCACACCGGGCGCAATTGTCCGTACGGGGAACAGTTGGCACGGGAGTGGGCCCGGCGCGACCGCCGGGGCGGCGTGCGGGCCCCCTCCCGAAACAAGGCTTTAACACTGGTGAGCCCAGCGTTTACATGCCGGACCCGTGGGAGGCCCGCAGCGGCGGGGCAGCACGGCAGGATGAACTCAGAGTTCGGTGGTGTCCGCGATTTGCGGGCATCCGCACGTGCGGGCATCCGCACCTGAAGGGGGAACGTCGTGGTCGATCTGGAATTTCGGGGCGTTGGTGAACTGCGGGATCTGATCGCGACCGGGGAGGTGACGGCGCGGGAGGTAGTGCAGCACAGTCTGGAGCGCATCGGCCGGCTCGACCCGGTGCTCAACGCCTTCGCGTGGGTGCGCGGCGCCGAGGCCCTCGCCGAGGCGGACGAGCTGGACCGGGAGCAGGCGGAGGGCCGGCTGCGTGGGCCGTTGCACGGGGTGCCGATCGCCATCAAGGACGAGAACGACGTGGCGGGACTGCCGACCGCGTACGGCGGCGCATCCGTGACGTCGTCCGCCGCGGCGGACAGCGAGCTGGTGCGCCGGCTGCGCGCGGCCGGCGCCGTGATCGTGGGCAAGACCCGGATGCCCGAATTCGGGATCTGGCCGTGGACCGAGACCAGCGCCAACGGGTACACCCGGAATCCGTGGAATCCGCTGCGCTCCCCCGCCGGCTCGAGCGGCGGCACCGCGGCCGCGGTGGCCAGCGGCATGGTGCCGGCCGGTATCGGCGGCGACGGCGGCGGGTCGATCCGGCTGCCGTCGAGCTACTGCGGGCTGTTCGGCCTCAAGCCGCAGCGGGGCCGGATCAGCGCCGCGCCCAACGCCGACCTCTGGCGCTCCCTCGGGGTGCTCGGCCCGCTGACCCGCAGCGTGGCCGACAGCGCCCTGATCTACGACGCCGTCGCGGGCAGCACCGCGGCCGACCGGTTCTCCGCGCAGCCGTGGACCGGATCGTTGGCGGCCGCCGCCACGACCGCGCCGGCCCGGCTGCGCATCGGGCTCGCGGTGAAGAACCCCGGCGGCGGCCCGGCCGCGGATGCCGAGACCACGGAGGCCCTGCACCGGACGGCTCGGGCGCTGCGTGACCTCGGCCACGAGGTCGTGGAAGTTACCCCCGCGTACCCGAAGCTGGCCCTGCCGTTCATGCTGCAGGTTCTCGGCGGGGTGAGCGATGAGGCTGCGCGGGTGGAGCATCCGCGGCTGCTGGAGAAGCGCACCCGCACGATGGTGCGGATCGCCCGGCCGTTGCTGGCGTTCAGTGCGGCCGCCGAGCGGCGCGGCATCGCCGACGGCGAGCGGTTTCTGGCCAGCCTGTTCGACGGCATCGACCTGCTGCTGATGCCCACCACCCCCACTCCCGCCGTGCCTGTGGGCCAGCTCGACGGGCGCGGTTTCTGGGCAGCGATGGCCGCGGCGACGCCCACGGCATCGTTCACGTCGATCTGGAACGTGCTGGGCAACCCGGCAGCGGCGATCCCGACCGGGTTCAGCGTGGACGGGCTGCCGCTCAGCGGCCAGGTGGTGGGGCCGGCGAACTCGGAGGAGCTGGTGATCGCGGTGTGCGCCCAGCTGGAGCGCGTGCAGCCCTGGGCCGACCGGCGCCCGCCTGTGGGCGGTCGCGGCTGAGGGCATCCGGCGCGCGAGTTGCCCCACTACGGACGAGTTGCTCCGGTGCGCCGGGGCAACTCGTCCGCAGTGGGGCAACTCGGCAGGGTGAGGGGGCGTGGGATGCGTCGCGAGCATCAGGGCGCGCGGATGCGGGCACCGCGGATACACACGAGGCGCGGACCGCAGACTGGGTCACCTGGTTTCGACAAGCTCAACCAGCGAGACTGGGTCACCTGGTTTCGACAAGCTCAACCAGCGAGACCGGGTCACCTGGCTTCGACAAGCTCAACCAGCGGAACGGGCGCACCAGGCGCACCAGGCGTTGCAACTGTGCCCGAATCGGACTTTTGCGCCCGGCGCACCGGACGCAATTGTCCGCATGGGGAACAGTGGGGCGGGAAGGGGTTAGAAGTCGGTGTGGCCGAGGTCGGGGCGGGAGACGAAGCGGGCGAGGGTGCTCTCGGTGCCGTGCAGGCACAGGATGACCAGCTCGTTCTCCGCACGCAAGGCCGGGCCGGGCACGTAGAGGGTGGTCTGCGGGCCGCGGTCCCAGAACCGGCCGAGGTTGAAGCCGTTGATCCAGGCCTGGCCCTTGCCCCAGCCGGCGGTGCTGAGGAACAGGTCGACGCCGGGCTGGGCGTCGAACCGGCCGCGCGCGAACGCCGGACCGCTGAGCGACCCGGAGTCGACGGGCGGGACCAGGGTGAGGGTGGCCGCGGCATCCGTGGAGCTCGGACCCGTGGCCCGCGCGGTGAGCGTGGGGGTGGGGGTGAGGTTCACGGCGAGGTCGAGATCCACGTCGAGGTCCAGGTCCACGGCGTGCGACCCCGCGCCCCGGTGGGTCGGCTGCGCGGCGAAGAGTGCGCTGTCGGATGCGACGAAAGCGTCGACATCCAGCGGCAGCACCTGCCAGCCGCCGAGCTGCACCCCGTCGAGGGTGGCCGGGCCGATCAGGCCCTTGTCTTCGCCGATGCGCGGGCCGTAGTTGACCCGGCCCTGGTCTTCGACGAGCACGTCGAGGCGCTCCCCCGGCGGCAGGCTGATCGAGCGGTCGTGGTGGTCGCGGTGCAGCACACCCACCGCGGTGCCGTCGACGAAGACCTGGGCGCGGTCGCGCACCTCGCCGAACGACAACACCCGGGCACCCGGCGTGAGCCGGTTGCGATACAGGGCGAACCCCGTGTACTGGCCGAGGGCATCCATGCTGGGCAGGCCGGATGCGGCGGCGATGCTGGGCAGGCCGGATGCGGCGGGCACTCCTGGGCTGCTGGTGAGCGCCGCCGCCGGCGCGACGGTGTCGGTCAGCTCGGGCAGCGCGTCCCAGAGCGAGACTGACTCGTCGAGTGCCACCGTGAAGGCCGGCGCATCCGTGGCGGGCGCGGGCAGTTCGGCGGGCACCGGCGCGTACCGGGCCAGCACCTGGCGGAAGGCGAGGTACTTGGCCGTGATCTCGCCGCTCTCGGAGAGGGGCGCGTCGTAGTCGTAGGAGGTGACGGTGGGCTGGTAGACGCCCTTGTCGTTGGCGCCGTTGGTGAAGCCGAAGTTGGTGCCGCCGGTGAACATGTACAGCGACACGGATGCGCCGGTGGCGAGCAGGTCGTCCAGCTCGCGGGCGCTCTCGTCCGCGGAGGTGGTGTGGTGGTGCGCGCCCCAGTGGTCGAACCAGCCGTTCCAGAACTCGGCGCACATCAGCGGGCCGGTCGGCTGGTGACGGCGCAGGGTGGCCAGGCGCTCGGTGGCGCGAGAGCCGAACGAGCCGGTCTTGTGCAGCTCGGGCAGGCTGCCGTCGGAGAGCATCTGGTCGGTGGGTTGGTCGATGGTGGTGAGCGGCACCGTGATGCCGCCGGCCCGGTTGAGCTCCACGAGGGCACGCAGGTAGCTCTTGTCATTGCCGTAGGCGCCGTACTCGTTCTCGATCTGCACGAGGATGACGGGGCCGCCCCGGTCGATCTGCCGGGACGCCACGATCGGCAGCAGCTGGTCGAAGTACTCGGCCACGGCCGCCATGTAGAGCGGTTCGTTGCGGCGCACGCCCACGGCGGGGTCGGTGAACAGCCAGCCGGGCAGTCCCCCGTTGTCCCACTCGGCGCAGATGAACGGGCCGGGCCGCACGATGGCGTACAGGCCCTCGGCGGCGATGAGGTCGAGGAACCGGGCCAGGTCGAGCTGGCCGGTGGTGTCGAAGTCGCCGCGGGCGGGCGAGTGCGCGTTCCAGGCGACATAGGTCTCGATGGTGTTCAGGCCCATCAGCTTCGCCTTGTGGATGCGGTCGGCCCAGTGGTCCGGGTGCACCCGGAAGTAGTGGATGGCGCCGGCCAGCACCTGGAACGGCTGCCCGTCGAGGAGGAAGTCGGTGTCGCCGATCGCGAAGGTGCCCATGCTCAAAGATCCGTTCGTGCGCGGCCGAGCACGGCAACGCCGGTGGCCGGGAGGGTCAGGGTGTCGGCGGCCAGAGTGCTGCCGCCGAGGTCGAGCGCACTGAGCCGGCCGTCGGCCGGGCGGAGCGCCACGGTCACCGCCCGCGCCGAGTGGTTGATGTAAAAGAGGTAGTCCTGGGTGTCGCCCTGCCGCACGGCGAGCTGCACGGTGCCGTGCACCTCCTCCGGCAGCAATGACTGGATGCCGGCCTGCGCCGCGAACCGGCCGACGAGCGCCGCGAGGGCGGCGGGGTCGAGCACCGTGGCGACGAAGCTGGCCCGGCCGGCGGCGCCGGCGAGGCTCGGTAGCATCCGGCTGGTGATCGCCGGCACGCCGGGGAACGGGCCGTCGTCGAAGCGCGCGAGCACCTCGACGTCGGGCTGCACGGTGACGTCGTGGGTGAGCAGCGAACCGGTGGACCCGGCCGGCAGCTCGCCGGTGAGCCGCACGGTCTGGCCGGCGAGCAGGCCGCCGAACTCCTCCGCGCGCACACCGAGCAACTCGCGGAACGCGCCCGGGTAGCCGCCGGGGTGGATGTGGTCGTCGGCGTCGGCAATGCCGGAGAACACGCCGACCACCAGGTGGCCGCCGGTGCGGGCGTAGTCGGTGAGCGCATCCGCCAGCGCCTGCGGCACCAGGTAGAGCATCGGGGCGATGACGAGGTCGTAACCGGCCAGGCCGTGCCCGGCCAGCACCGAGCGGGCCGGCACGATGTCGGCCTGCAGGCCGTTCGCGAGCGCGGCGGTGTACCAGGCCATGGCCTCGGCCTTGTAGCGCAGCAGCTCGGTGGGGTGCGAGTCGAGCTCGGACGCCCACCAGGAGTCCCAGTCGAAGAGGATGCCGATGCGGGCCTGCTGGGTGCGGCTGCCGGCCACCTCGGCCAGCGCGGCGAGCTCCCGGCCGAAGCCGGCGACGTTGCGGAACACCGTGCTGTCCTCCCCCGCGTGCGGCAGCATCGCAGAGTGGAACTTCTCGGCGCCGGCCAGCGACTGCCGCCACTGGAAGAAGCAGATCGCGTCGGCGCCGTGCGCCAAGTGGGTGAGGCTATCGCGGCGCAGCTGCCCTGGCGTCTTGGCCTGGTTCACCGGCTGCCAGTTGACGGCGCTGGTGGAGTGCTCCATCAGGAACCACGGCGCCCGGCCGGCGATCTGCCCGGTGAGGTTGGCCGAGAAGGAGAGCTCCTCGAACGCCTGCGGGTCAGCCACGAGCAGGTAGTGGTCGTTGGAGACCACGTCGACCTCGGCGGCCCAGTCGGCGTAGTCCATGCCGCGGGTCTCGCCCATCACCATGAAGTTGGTCGTGATCGGCACCTCCGGGGTCACCTGCCGCAGGATCTCGCGCTCGGCGATGAGGTAGTCCTTGAGGGCGTCGCTGGAGAAGCGGGCGAAGTCGAGCTGTTGGGTGGGGTTCGGATGCGTCGCGGCCAGGCGCGGCGGCAGGATCTGGTGCCAGGTGGTGTAGTTCTGCGACCAGAACGCGGTGCCCCAGGCCCGGTTGAGTTCCACGAGCGAGCCGTAGCGGGCCTGCAGCCAGTCGCGGAAGGCGCCGGCGGCGTCATCCGAGTAGTCGTAGACGTTGTGGCAGCCGAGTTCGTTGCTGATGTGCCACATCGACAGGGCCGGGTGGTCGGCGTAGCGCATGGCCATCTTCTCTACCAGAGCGAGAGCGTAGCGGCGGAAGACGGGTGAGGTAGGACGCCACTGCTGGCGTCCGCCGGGCCAGATGGTCTCGCCCAGGCGGTTGACCGGGAGCACCTCGGGGTGCAGTTCGGTGAGCCACGGCGGCGGGCTGGCGGTGGCGGTGGCGAGGTCAACGGCGATGCCGTTGGCGTGCAGCAGGTCAATGGCGCGGTCGAGCCAGCCGAAATCCCAGCTGTCGATGGTGGGCTGCAGCAGCGCCCAGGAGAAGATGCCGACGCTGACGATATTCACGCCGGCTTCGCGCATGAGCCGCATGTCGTCGGCCCAGACCTCTTCGGGCCACTGCTCGGGGTTGTAGTCGGCGCCGTAGCCGATGCGGGCGGCGCCGGCGGGCAGGCTCTCGGTGCCGTCGGCGAGGGTGTGCGCCTCGGGCCAGCGCACCCAGCGGGTGGCGGTCAGGGCGCTCATGCTGCGCTCCGGGCGGCCAGGCGCACGATCGACCAGGACAGTGCGGGCAGCACGAGGGTGGCCAGCTCGCCGTCGTCGGCGAGCGTCACCGCCGTCAGCGGCACCGGATGCACCGTGTCCTGGTGGTCCACCGCGTTCGTCGCGAACCGGTCACCGCCCTCGGGCGCGAACAGGCTCTCGGCCGACAGCACCGAGCGAGCGGGGGCCCCGGCCAGGTCCACCTCGAGGGTGAGCGCGGAGGAGCTGGACCGGTTGACGAGGAACAGCACGATCTCGTCGTCGGTGGCGGTCACCGCCGCATCCACCAGGTCGACGGTGCCATAGGCGGCCGTGTCGTACGAGTCGGAGTGGATGGTGGCGGCCAGCACGTCGCCGCGGGCGGCCGCGGCGGTGAGCGCGAACGGGAAGAAGGTGCTCTGCCGCCAGGCCGGCCCGTTCGGCTCGGAGCGGATCGGGGCGATCACGTTCACCAGCTGGGCGAGGTTGGCCATCGAGACCCTGTCGCTGTTGCGCAGCAGGGAGATCAGCAGCGAGCCGACGACGACGGCGTCGCTCACGTTGTACTCGTCTTCGATCAGGCGCGGGTGGGTGTTCCACTCGCCGCTGAACAGGGGTTCCTTGTCGACCTCGTTGAACCGGGTCTGGTACCAGACGTTCCACTCGTCCACGCTGATGCCGATGAACCTGTCGACGCCGGCGGCGACGGCCACCTCGTCGATGATGGTGGCGACGGCACCGATGTAGCGGTCGAGGCCCACGGCGGAGGCGAGGAAGCTGCCGAGGTCGCCGGGGGTCTCCTCGTAGTAGGCGTGCAGGGAGATATGGTCGACGAGGTCGATGGTGTGCTCGAGCACCGTGCGTTCCCAGTTCCCGAAGGTGGGCATCTGGTCGTTGGAGCTGCCGGCGACGACGAGCTCAACGGCGGGGTCGACCCAGCGCATCACCCGGGCGGTCTCGGCGGCGAGCCGGCCGTATTCCTCGGCGGTCTTGTGGCCGATCTGCCACGGGCCGTCCATCTCGTTGCCGAGGCACCAGACGCGGATGCCGAACGGCTCGTTCCGGCCGTTGGCCCGGCGCTGGTCGCTGAGCGCGGTGCCGGCAGAATGGTTGCTGTATTCCAGCAGGGCCGCGGCATCCGCGATGCCCCTCGTGCCCAGGTTGACGGCCTGCATGACCTCAACGCCGGCCTTCTCGGCCCAGTCGGCGAACTCGTGCAGGCCCACCTCGTTGGTCTCCACACTGTGCCAGGCCACGTCCAGGCGCACCGGACGGTCGGCGATGGGGCCGACGCTATCTTCCCAGCGGAAGCCGGAGACGAAGTTACCGCCGGGGTAGCGGATGAGGCTCGGGTTCAGCTCGCGCACCAGCTCCAGCACGTCTTCGCGGAAGCCAGCCGGGTCGGCGGTGGGGTGGCCGGGCTCGTAGATGCCCGTGTATACCGACCGGCCCATGTGCTCCACGAACGAGCCGAACAGGCGGGGCGAGACGGGCGCGACGACGTCGTCGCGGGTGATGCTGAGCCGGGCGTGCAACACGGGGAGATCCTTTGTGAGTCGTAGTACAGCAGGAGGGTGGGTCTTGGTGAAACAGACCCACCCTCCTCTGGTGGTGGTGCGGGTGTTACTTGGTGGTGACGGTGAAGCCCTGCTCGTTGCCGTAGTCGGCGGTGGCCTTCTGCCACGCGGTCAGGCCCTCGTTGATGTCGCCCTTGTCGGCGTAGGCCTGGCCGACGGTGTCGGAGAAGATGCTGTTCGAGTAGACCTGGAACGGCAGGTAGCTCCAGCCGGTCACGACGTCCTTCGCGGACTGCACGAGCACCTCGTTGATCTTCTGGCCGCCGAAGTAGTCGCTCTCGTAGCCGAGGAAGTCATCGGATTCCAGGTCGGCGACGGTGGACGGGAAGCCGCCGGCGTCGATGGAGATCTGGGTGCCTTCGCCCTCGTTCATGTACTGCAGGAAGCCGGCCGCGACGAGCTTGTTCTTGCTCTGCTTGAGGATGGCGTCGCCACCACCACCGTTCTCGGCGCTGGCGGTGTCGCCGGCCTCGTAGGTGGGCAGCGGGGCTACGCGCCAGTCACCGGCGGCTTCCGGCACGCCGGATTCCAGGTTGCCGGGCATCCAGGCGCCGATGTTGAGGGTGGCTATGGTGCCGTCGCCCAGGCCCTTGTACCACTCGTCGCTCCAGCTCGGCGTTGCCGCGAGCAGGTCGTTGTCGAGCAGCTGGTTCCAGGTGTCGGCGAACTTCTTCGAGCCCTCGTCCTGCAGGTTGAGCGTGACGTCGGTGGAGTCGGTGGTGGTGTACGGCTGGCCGCCGGCCTGCCAGATCATGCTGGTGGTGAAGCCCGCGTCGCCGGTGTCGTTGGTGATGTAGGCGTTCGGGTTGGCCGCGTGCAGCTTCTCGGCCGTGGCGATGTACTCGTCCCAGGTGGTGGGGACGGTGAGGCCGTACTGGTCGAAGACGGCCTTGTTGTAGAACATGGCCATGGGGCCGGAGTCCTGCGGGAGGGCGTAGATGCCACCGTCGAGGTTCACGGAACCCCAGGTGCTGTCGGTGTACTCGGAGGCGTACTCGTCGAAGCCGAAGTCGGAGAGGTCGGCGAGCGAGTCGGAGAGCGCGAACTGCGGCAGCGCGTAGTACTCGATCTGGGCGATGTCGGGGGCGCCCGAACCGGCCTTGATCGCGTTCTGCAGCTTGATGTACTGGTCGTTGCCGGTGCCGGCGTTGACGACCTTGACGGTCACGTTCGGGTGTTCCTTCTCGAACGCCTTGGCGATGTCTTCCACCGCAGGGGCCCAGGCCCACACGGTGATGGTCGACTTCTCCTTGAGCGCCGCCGCGATGTCGTCGGCGGTGCCGGTCTCGGCCGAGCCGCCGCCGGCCGCGGAGCACGCGGCGAGGGACAGGCTGAGGGCGAGGCCGGTGGCCACGGCGACCGCGGTGCGGCGCAGGGTGCTGTGTGTTGCTTTCATTGGGGTGCCTTTCACTTCCTTGTAAACGGGATGTTCGGTGATGCGGGGTACGGATGGTGCGGGTGGGGTGGTGCTGGGCGTGCGGATCGTGCGGGTAAGCGGTGACGCGGTCGGAGAGGTGTGAGGGGCTACGCCTTGACGGAGCCGGCGGCGAGGCCGGACTGCCAGTAGCGCTGCAGGAAGAGGAACGCCACGACGATCGGCACGATCGTGAGCAGCGAGCCGGTGATGACGAGGTTGTAGATGACGTCGCCACCCACGGTCTGGGCCTGCTGGTTCCACTGGTTGAGGCCAACGGTGAGCGGGTACCAGGTGGGTTCGCTCAGCATGATCAGGGGCAGGAAGTAGTTGTTCCAGGTGGCCACGAGGGTGAAAAGGAGCACCGTGACCAGGCCGGGGGCCAGCAGCTTGAGCGAGATGGTGAAGAAGGTGCGGAACTCGCCCGAGCCATCCATCCGTGCCGCCTCGAGAACCTCGGTGGGCACGGCGTCGAGGGCGTAGGTCCAGATCAGGTAGAGACCGAACGGGCTGATCAACGAGGGCAGGATGACCGCCCACGGGGTGTTGGTGAGGCCCATCTGGCTGAACATCAGGAAGGTGGGCACCGCGAGGGCCGTACCGGGGATGGCGACGGCGCCGAGCACGACCGCGAAGACGGCCTTCTTGCCGGGGAAGTTGAACTTGGCCAGGCCGTAGCCGCCGAGGGCCGCGAGGAACGTGGCCCCGCCCGCGCCGACGACGACGTAGAGCAGCGTGTTGCCGAACCAGCGCACGAAGACGCCGTCGTTGTAGGTGAGGGTGGCGACGATGTTGTCCCAGAGCGCGTTCGGGCCGGAGAACCAGAGGCCGAACGAGTTGAGCAGCTCGGCCTGGGTCTTGGTGGAGTTCACGAACAGCCAGAACAGCGGCAGCAGGCTGTAGATGAGCAAGGCGCCCATGATCACCGTGAGCAGGATCGACTTCTTGGTGTGCAGGCCCTGGTTGGACTTGCCGGCCTTCTTCTCGCTGGTGTAGCGGGACATCCGCGGGGCCTTGGCCTTTTCTGCGGGTGCGTGGGTCTGGTCAGTCGTCGACATGTCAGGCCTCCTTCCTGGAACCGGAGTTCTGCACGATGTAGGCGATGACGGCGGTGATGAGGCCGACGATGATCGCGATGGTTGCCGAGTAGTTGTACTGCTGGCCGGAGAACGACAGGTTGTAGGCGTACATGTTCGGCGAGAAGTAGGTGGAGATGGTGTTGGGGGCCAGCGATTGCAGGATGCTCGGCTCGTTGAAGAGTTGGAAGCTGCCGATGACCGAGAAGATGCCGCCGATCACGATCGCGGGGCGCAGCGCCGGCATCTTGATGCTGCGGATGATGCGGAACGCGTTGGCGCCGTCGAGCGACGCAGCCTCGTAGAGGTCGGTGGGGATCACCCGGAGGGCCGCATAGAACAGGATCATGTTGTAGCCGATGAACTCCCAGGTGACGATGTTGCCGATCGACGCGAGCACCCAGCTGCTGGACAGCGGGTCGGGGATGGCGATGTTGAAGAAGTCGTTGAGGTTGCCGACCAGGCCGAACTTGGTGCCGTACATGAAGCCCCACATGAGGGTGGCGACCACCGCGGGAACCGCGTACGGCAGGAAGATCGCGATGCGGAAGAAGCTGGACAGGTGCAGGCGCGCACTGTCGATCGCGAGGGCGGCGAAGAGGGCGATGCCGAGCATGATCGGCACCTGCACGACGAAGAACAGGGTGACCCGGCCCATCGACTCCCAGAACTTGGGATCGGAGAGCGCCTGGCCGTAGTTCTCGAAGCCCACGAAGGAGTTGCCGCCGACGAGCTGGTCCTTGAAGAAGGAGAGGTAGATCGAGTAGAGCACCGGGGCGATGAGCACCAGGGCGAACACGATCATGAACGGGCCGATGAACTTCCAGCCCGTCCAGTCGCGCTTCTGCACGTGCGGCTTGCGGGTCTTCGGAAGTGTCTGGCCACTAGGGGGGAGTGTTGACAGCGTCGTCATGCCTGTTTCTCTGGCTCTGTAGTGTGAAGCGATGGATGGTGAATCTCGACCGGCATGTTTACGTAAACATGACGTGTAAGCACGCTAGCATGTTTACGTAAACATTCGGAAATTTTCTCGGACCCGGGAGGGCACGTGGCAACGATCAGCCCGACCGACAGCCCGACTTCCGAGGTGCGCGCCGCTCCCCCGGCCCGCACCGTGCAGCGCCTGCCGTCCATGGCGGATGTCGCGGCGCTGGCCGGCGTCTCCTCACAGACCGTCTCCCGGGTGGTGAACGCCCGCAGCAACGTCGACACCCTTACTCGCGACCGGGTGCTCGCGGCCATGGACGAGATCGGCTACCGGCCCAACAGTGCCGCCCGGGCGCTCAAGTCGGGCAAGTTCAGCACCATCGGCGTGATCATGTTCGGCCTGTCCAGCTTCGGCAACATGCGCACCCTCGAGGCCGTCGCGACCGCATCCGCCGAGGCCGGCTACTCGATCACCCTGATCCCGGTGGCGCTGCACACCCAGGGCGCCGTCGCCGGGGCCGTGAACCGGCTCGCCGAACAGGCCGTCGACGGCATCGTGATCATCATGGAAGCGCACATCCTCGACCGCATCGACGTGACCGTGCCCACCGGGCTGCCCGTCGTGATCGTCGACTCCGATGCCGGCTCCCGTTACACAGTGGTCGACACCGACCAGACCGAGGGCGCCCGGCTGGCCACCCAGCACCTGCTCGACCTCGGGCACAAGACGGTCTGGCACATCGCCGGACCGGAGTCGTCGTTCTCGGCCGGGCGCCGCACGGCATCCTGGCGCGCAACCCTCAAAGCGGCCGGCGCGCCGGTGCCGCCCGTGCTGGAGGGCGACTGGAACGCGCAGAGCGGCTACGAACACGGGGTGCGGCTCGCCGCAGACCCGGCGGTGACGGCGATCTTCGCCTCGAACGACCAGATGGCGCTCGGCGTGATGCGCGCCCTACACGAGGCCGGCCGGTCGGTGCCGGCCGAGGTGAGCGTGGTCGGCTTCGACGACATGCGCGAGTCGGATGCCTTCTGGCCCCCGCTGACCACCGTGCACCAGGACTTCGGCCAGGTGGGGCGGCTCTGCATCGAAAAGCTGCTGCGGCAGATCGACTCTCCCGCGGCCGTGGGCCCCGGCACCACCATCGTGCCCACGCACCTCGTGGTGCGCGCAAGCACCGCGCCCCCGCCTACGCCCGCCCTGCCGTAACTGTTCCCCCTCCGGACAATTGCGCCCGGAACACCGGGACCTTTTGTCCGTATGGGGCACAGTTGCCCACGCGCACAGTCGGGCGGCTCAGCGGGCGTCGGGCGCGGGCGGCTCGGCGGTCAGCAGCAGGCCGTGGGAGCTGTGGCCCGACGCGGTCAACTCGTCGATCCAGGCCCGGTTGATCCGCGGGGTCTTACTGCCGAAGTACTTGAAATACAGCGGGATGCCCGGGTGCAGCCACAGGCTGGACCGACCGCCGCCCACTGACGGCGAGTCGTTCCACGACAGGAAGAAACTCTCCCCGCGGCGGAGCTTGGAGCCGATGACAATCTGTAGATGTACCAGCGCCCGGTCGTCGAAGTCGACCTCGGTGGCGCCGGAAATGAGCTTTCCGATGACCTGCATTCCCCTCAGTACTGTCGCCGCGGGCCAGACCCCGCCGCGAGGTTAAAAGCCGCGACCGCCGGTGACCGGCACGACGGCGCCCGAGATGTACGAGGCCTCCGGCGAGGCCAGGAACACATAGGCGGAGGCCAGTTCGGCCGGCTGGCCCGCGCGGCCCAACGGGGTCTCCTGGCCGAAGGTGGGCAGCTTGTCGGGCCATGACGTCGCCGGGATCAGCGGGGTCCAGATGGGGCCGGGCGCGACGGCGTTGACCCGCACCCCGGTGGAACCCAGTTGCTGGGCGAGCGCCTGGGTGAAGGCCACGAGGGCGGCCTTGGTCATGGCGTAGTCGATAAGCTCCGGCGACGGGCTCGACGCCTGGATCGACGACGTCGAGATGATCGACGAGCCGGGGGCCAGGTGCGGGATCGCGGTGCGGGCGATCCACAGGGTGGCATACAGGTTGGTCTTGAAGACCCGATCGAACTCAGCGGTGGGCAGGTTCTCCAAGCCGTCACGGTTCTCCTGGTACGCGGCGTTGAGCACCAGGATGTCCAGCCCGCCGAGGCCGGTCACAGTCTCGTTCACGATGGAGATGCAGTGCTCCTCGTCGCGGATGTCGCCGGGCAGCAGCAGGGCCGTGCGCCCGGCGGCGCGAATGAGCTCGGCGGTCTCCTCGGCATCCTGCTGCTCGTCTGACAGGTAGGAGATGGCGACGTCGGCGCCCTCCCTGGCATAGGCGATGGCGACGGCGCGGCCGATGCCGGAATCGCCGCCGGTGATCAGCGCCCGCTTGCCGGTGAGCTTGCCGCTGCCGGCATAGGTGTCCTCGCCGTGGTCCGGCCGGGGATCGGTGGCACCGGTCAGGCCCGGCTGTTCCTGCTCCTGCTTGGGGAAGCCGTCGGAGAAGTACTTGGTGGTGGGGTCTTCGTTCGGGGTGGTCATCCGGGTGAACTCCTTAATCCACAGGAGGCGCTCCTGTTATGACTGAGACGGTTCCCGGAGGGGAAACGTCACGGTGTCGGGGGAAGATGTGGGGCTGGCCCGACCTACTGGCCGAGTCCGACCTTGTCCACGCGGCGGTGGAAGCGCATCCCGGCGAGACCGCCGAGAACGGCGCCGCCGAGGCTGACAACGGCGATCGCCACGGCGGTGATGATGCTGCCCAGCGCGAGGTCGCCTTCGTTGATCGGGATGCGGGGGAAGCTGTTCAGGTCGGCGAGCACATTGAACTGGCTGCCGGCGATGGCGCCGACGATGGCCAGGATCACGGCCACGATCAACGCCCAGAGCCAGACCGCCACGCCCTGCTTGGCACCGCTGAACCGTGCCATCCGACCTGCAACGTAGCCGCCGGCGAAGTAGGAGACGAAGACGACAACGCCCAGGGCAATGGCTCCGACCAGGCCGACCGTCGCGGCGTTCTCGGCCGCGGCGTCGTTCGCCCCGGCCGGGTCGACCTGCGACCCCAGGCCGACGGCAGCGCCCGCACCGGCGACCAGCGCCGTGAGGAGCACAGCGGCACCCGTGGCGGTGAGCCAGCCGAAGAAGGCGGTGCCGAACTTCATGCCGCCGAACTCGTCCTTCTCCCGCGCGACGACGTTCTCGCGCATGGTGTGCTCGTTGTCCCGCACGGCGTGCTCCCCGGCGGCGGGCAGGGGGGCTGGGGGCGTGGCCGGAGGCGTCGCGGCGCCCGCGCTCGTGGGTATGGCGGTGCCGGTCGAGGCCGGGACGATCGGCTCGGTACTGCCTGAAACCGTCTGCCGCGGCGGCTGTGCGGGCTCGTTGTGCGCTGTCGTCATGAGCTGCTCCCTCAAAGGTGTCTGCCGGGTGGTGGATGCGTCGGAGGCGTTGGTGCCGCACGACGCCCGAATGCCCGGCTACTTCTCAGACGCATCCAACCGGTGCTTCGTCACGGTTGACTCGCAAGTTGCTCACGTGGCCCCCTCGGCGCTCGAAACGCGGCAGGATACCTTCGTCGACCCGGGAACCGCTACCCGGGCGAGCAGAAATCCTCGAATTCGAGCGTGCTTAACGGACGGGGAATTCGCCGTTTCGTCACAAAAAAAAGAAACTGATGCGCTTTGGTCAGAGTGCTTGAAATCGAGTTGACGGGGCCAGAGGATATTGCAATCGCGACACACGACGTCGAGGACCGGCGTCTCAGCCACATCGATTCCTCAAGGGAGAGCCATGTCGAACACATACCCCACATCCACATCGGATACGCAGGATCCGGACTACGGCGGCGCGTCCGACCAGACGGCCTCGGACCGAGCAACCGAAGTGAAGGACACCTCAGTCGCCGCCGGCCAGCACGTCGCCGGCGTCGCCAAGGACGAGCTACACAAGGTCGGGAGCGAGACCAAGCAGCAAGCCAAGGACCTCTACCGCCAGACGCAGGGTGAACTCGCCGACCAAGCGGCCGCGCAGCAGAAGCGGGTCGCTTCCGGCATCCGAACCCTCGGCGACGAACTCGGTTCGATGGCCGAGAAATCTGACACCCAAGGCGTGGCCAGCGACCTCGCACACCAGGCCGCATCGCGCGCCGCTGGGATCGCCGACTGGCTCGACCAGCGCGACCCGGGCGCCCTCCTCAACGAGGTCAAAGGCTACGCCCGCCGCAGCCCCGGCATGTTCATCGCAATCGCCGCCGTCGCGGGCGTGGTCGCCGGCCGGCTGACCCGCTCGGTCATCGCCGAGGCCAAGGACTCCCCCGACACCGACTCGAACGGTACCGGCACACCGGCCGCCCCGCCCACCGGCGTTGGCACTCCGCTGGCGGCGGAGTACCCGCAGTACACGGAGAACCGCAATGAGTGACCTGCCCACCCCATCTGAACGCAAGGCGGCAGACACCTCACTCGGCGACCTGCTGAGCGAGGTCACCCGCGATGTGTCCGTACTGATGCGCCAGGAGGTCGACCTGGCCAAGGCCGAGGTACGCCAGTCGGCCACCCGGGCCGGCAAGGGCGCAGGGATGCTCGGCGGGGCCGGTTATGCCGGCCACCTCACCGTGCTCTTCCTGTCGTTCGCGGCCTGGTGGGGGCTCGCCCAGGTGATCAACATCGCCTGGGCGGCCGTGATCGTCGCCGTGGTCTGGGCCATCGTGGCGGCCGTGCTGTTCGTCGTCGGTCGGAACGAGCTGAAGTCCATCAAGGGCGCACCCGAAACCGTCAATTCCCTAAAGCAGATCCCGGACGCACTGAAACGAAACGAGGAAAACCGATGAGTGATTACGACACGACCAGCTCCGACCCAGAGGTCCTGCGGGCTCAGATCGAACAAACCCGCCGTGGCCTGGGTGCCGACGTTGACGCATTGGCCGACAAGGTGACGCCGGGCAAGATCATGGACCGCCAGAAAGACAAGGTCAAAGGCGTTTTCAACTCTGCGAAGGACAAGGTCATGGGCACAGCTTCAGAAGTCGGCGACTCCATCGGCGGAGCGGCCGACGGCGTGTCGGGCAGCGCGCACAACGCGGTCTCCCAGGTCAAGGGCAACCCGCTTGCGGTGGGCCTCATCGCGTTCGGTGTCGGCTGGCTGGTGTCGTCGCTGCTCCCGGCCAGCACCGTCGAAAAGAAGGTCGCGGCCAACGTGAAGGAGGCCGCGGAGCCGCTGGTGAGCGAGGTCAAGGACGCCGCCAAGGACATGGGCGAGAACCTCAAGCAGCCCCTCGCCGACGCCGCCGATGCCGTCAAGGGCACCGCGACGGATGCCGCCGACACCGTGAAGTCCGAAACCACCTCGTCCGCCGACGAGGTGCGTGACACGGCCAAGCACGCTGGCCAGGCCACCGTCTAACTGCGGAGCCCGCACCATCCGTACAACGAGAACGAGGAGATGTTCCGGTGGCCCGCAACGACACCAGTGAGAGGGACGCCCCCGCTCCCTCGCCCGACGATCCCCGCAAGCCGGATTCGCCGGGCGAGGTGAGCAAGCCGTCTTGGAAGTACGCGCTGAAAAAGACTCTGCGCGAATTCACCGCTGACCAGTGCACCGATATCGCGGCGGCGCTGACCTACTACGCCGTGTTGGCGCTGTTCCCGGCTCTGATCGCGTTGATCTCGCTGCTGGGCGTTTTCGGCCAGGGCGAGCGGTCCGTGGACACCATTCTCGACCTCGTCAACCAGGTGGCTCCCGGCGGCACGGCCGACGTGCTGCGCGAACCGCTCGAGCAGTTCAGCTCGTCGCCGTCAGCCGGGTTCGCCCTGATCTTCGGTATCGTGCTGGCCATCTGGTCGGCATCCGGCTACGTCGGCGCGTTCAGCCGGGCCATGAACCGGATCTACGAGATCGAAGAGGGCCGGCCGTTCTGGAAGCTGCGCCCCATGCAGCTGTTCGTGACGATCGTCACCATCCTCCTGATCTTGATCATGCTCGTGATCCTGATCGTGTCCGGCCCCGTCACAGATGCTGTGGGTAGCGCCCTCGGCCTCGGCGAGACCGTGCAGATCGTCTGGTCCGTCGCGAAGTGGCCGATCCTGGCCCTGGCCGTGGTGCTGATCATCGCGATCCTCTATTACGCCACACCGAACGCCAAGCAGCCCAAGTTTCGCTGGATCAGCCTGGGTGCGCTGCTCGCGCTGATCACCCTGGTGATCGCATCGTTCCTGTTCGGGCTCTACATCACCAACTTCTCCAACTACGACCGAACCTACGGGTCGCTGGCCGGCGTCATCGTGTTCCTCCTCTGGCTCTGGATCGCCAATCTGGCCCTGCTCTTCGGCGCCGAGTTCGACGCTGAGCTCGAGAGGGGCCGGCAGCTCCAGGCCGGTATCGCCGCGGAGGAGGACATCCAGCTGCCCCCGCGGGACACCCGCAAGAGCGACAAGGCCGCCGAGAAGGAACGGGCCGACGTCGCCGACGGGCGGAAGATCCGCACTGAAGCGGCCGACCGCCTCGACAACAAGCGCTGAAGCGCCGCACCACCCTATCGTCACCGCGCAACCACACCGGTCTGCGCTGCTTTGCCCCATCAATGAAGGGAATTACCCATGTACTTCCACGTGCAGCGACTCATCCACGACATTGCTCAGGACGAACCGGATCCGGCCGCGGCCAACGCGCTCCAGGAGGGCCTCGGCGGCCAGTTCGGTGAGATGCGCACCATGATGCAGTATCTCTTCCAGTCGATGAACTTCCGCGGTCCGGCGGCCAAGCCGTACCGGGACCTGATTCAAGGCATCGGCACCGAGGAGATCAGCCACGTCGAACTCATCGGCACCACCATCTCCCGACTGCTGGATGGCTCGCCCCGGTACAACGGCAAGGTCACCGATCCGCTTGACAAGGCCGGCTCCGGCGGGGCCATTCCCCTGGAGATCGCCCTCGACCACAGCAACATCCACCACTACCTCGTCGGCGCGCAGGGCGCGCTGCCGGTGGACGCGGTGGGCAACCCGTGGAGCGGCAGCTACGTCTACAACTCCGGCAACCTTGTGCTCGACCTGCTCTACAACCTCATGCTGGAGTCCACCGGCCGGCTGCAGAAGTGCCGCATCTACGAGATGACCCAGAACAAGACCGCGAGGTCCACGATTGCCTACCTGATCGTGCGCGACCAGGCCCACGAGAACGCCTACGCCAAGGCCCTGGAGACCCTGGGCGTGCATTGGAACACGCTGCTGCCGATCCCCAAGACCAATGCGGAAAAATTTCCCGAGGTGAAGAAGCTGCTCGACCTGAAACTGCACAGCAAGCAGTACACCTTCGACTTGGCCGGCCAGTCGGAAGCCGGCAAGATCTTCCAGGGCATGTCCCCCTCGAAGGACGGCACGAAGCTGGTCGCCGATGAGCAGGCGCCGGAGGGGGTGCCATCCGTGATCGCCGGCGAGCGGATGGAGGAGTTCGCTCCTGGCCTCGACCCGGCGCTGATGGAGCTGATCCAGGCCACCGCCGACATGGAGATGGCTGAGGTGGACGTGTCCTACGGGCCGGTCCCGACCGAATGAGCACGGCCGACCGGGTCGGGAAGCCACCCACGCAGGTGACCTCCGGACCCGGGCGGCTGATCGGCGGCGCGTCGCTCTCTGCGAACGACGGGGCTCGCCGGGCGAGCTAGTCCAGGAGGACCTCTCTGAGGTGCCTCAGCGCACTGATGGTGGTGAGGGCGACCACGGCCTCAGGTGAACCCTCGAACCGGTGGGGAAAGGTTCGCACCGCGGACCGAGTGCTGACACTGATGAACACCGTCCCGGCCGGTTGCCCCTCCTCCGGTCCCGGACCGCTGACGCCGGTCACCGCCACGCTGACATCCGCGCCGACGTTTTCCATCACGGCTCTGGCCATCTGTTCCGCACACTCAGCGGAGACGACCGGCCCGGGCTGGACCCCCAGGAGGCGGTGTCTGGCCGCATCCTGGTGGGCGATCACGCCTCCACCGAACCACTCCGACGAGGCCGGGGCTGCGCCGAGCGCCTGCGAGATCCGACCGGCGGTCAGCGATTCCGCCACCACGACGGTCAATCTGTCCGCCTCGGCGAGCAGCCCGATCCGTCCGGCCAGCGCCGAAATCTGCGCCTGTTGTTCCTCGGCGCTCTTCGGCTCGATGACGGTAGCCCACGGCATCGCGTGATGCCGGCTGGCCGTTCTTCGAACAGATTCGATAGACATGCTTCTCCGCACTAAGAAATCGGTTGAAGACCACCAACGCGGGTGGCTCCATACACCTCAGACGGGTCGGCAGAGCGAAACGTCACATCCACACCGGTTTTCGGTGTGGGCGGATCGTGACGCGGCTAGGCCTGTCGGGCGCGGGCGCGGTCGAACTCACCCGCGGTGGGCACGATCTCCTTGCCGAGCGGGGCGAGCGAGATGGGCACCATCTTGAAGTCGGCGATGCCCAGCGGGATGCCGATGATGGTGATGCACAGCGCGATCCCGGAGACGATGTGGGCGAGGGCGAGCCACCAGCCGGCCAGGATCACCCAGATCACATTGCCGAGGAAGGAGAAGGCGCCGCTGGTTTGCTTGGCCACGACGGTGCGGCCGAACGGCCAGAGCGCGTAGGCGCCGATGCGGAACGACGCGATGCCCCAGGGGATCGTGACGATGAGGATGCAGAGCACGATGCCGGCGGCCGCGTAGCCCAGGAACAGCCAGAAGCCGCTCAGCACGAGCCAGATCAGGTTGAGGAGTGTGCGCACGCGGGAATTCTACTCGCCGAGACAGGAACGTCGCGGGGTCTCGACAAGCTCGACCAACGTGTGGGCGCGACCAGGTCGTTGGTCGAGACTGGAGCGGTCGAGACTGGAGCTCTCGAGACTGGAGCTCTCGAGACTGGCCCATTTTCGCTAGTGGCTACCCCTCCCGAACTAGCAAATCTGGGCCACCCTCGGGAAGGATTCCCGTGGATGGCCCAGATTTGCTAGTCAGAGCGCCCGCCGCACTAGCGAAATCGGGCGACTCCTGGTGTGGCGAGGGTTAGATGACCGCGCGGGTTTCGCGGGCGATCTCGAGCTCCTCGTTGGTGGGGATGACGAGCACGGTGACGCGCGAGGCATCCGTCGACACGACGCGGGCGACCCTGGAGAACGGGTCGTTCTTGGCCGGGTCGATCTCGATGCCGAGGCCCTCGAGGCCGGCCAGGGCGCCGGCGCGGATGATGCCGGAGTTCTCGCCGACACCGGCCGTGAAGACGATCACGTCGAGGCCGCCGAGCTGGGCGATGTAGTTGCCCACGTAGCCCTTGATGCGGTGGTAGTAGACGTCGAGCGCAGCCTGGGCCACGGCGTCGCCGGCCACGGATGCGTCTTCGACGTCGCGCATGTCGCCGCTGCCGGTGAGTCCGAGCATGCCGCTCTGCTTGTTGAGCATCGTGTCGAGCTCTTCGATCGACAGGCCGGCCTTGCGGTGCAGGTGGAACAGCACGGCGGGGTCGATGTCGCCGGAGCGGGTGCCCATGACGAGGCCCTGCAGCGGGGTGAGGCCCATCGACGTGTCGATGGACTTGCCGCCGTCGACGGCGCAGACCGACGCACCGTTGCCGAGGTGCAGCACGATGGTCTTCAGTTCGCTCAGCGGGCGGCCGAGGAACTCGGCTGCGGCCTCTGAGACGAACTTGTGCGAGCTGCCGTGGAAACCGTACCGGCGGATGCTGTGCTCCGCGGCGAGGGCCCTGTTGATCGCGTAGGTGTACGCGGCGGCCGGCATGGTCTGGTGGAACGAGGTGTCGAACACCGCGACGTGGGGCACGTCGGGGAAGTTCGTGCGCGCCGCGACGATGCCCTGCACGTGTGCGGGGTTGTGCAGCGGGGCGAGGTCGGCGAGGTCGCTGATCTGCTGCTGCACGGCGTCGTCGATCACGGTGGGGCCGGTGAAGATGCTGCCACCCTGCACGACGCGGTGGCCCACGGCGATGAGGTTCGCCTCGGACAGCTGCGGGCCGTGCGCGGCGAACGCGGCGATCATCACGTCGAAGCCGGCGGTGTGGTCGGGGATCGGCAGGTTCTGCTCCTGGCGGCCGGCCTCAGAGGCGGTGTTGGTGTGGCGGGCGTGTCCGGTGCCCTCACCGATGCGCTCGACGAGTCCGCCGGCCAGTTCGGTTTCGGTGTCGATGTCGATCAGCTGGTACTTGAACGACGACGAGCCGGAGTTGATGACGAGGATGGCGGTCATACGGCTGCCACCACCGCTGCGAGCGATGCGGCCTGGATGGCGGTGATCGCCACGGTGTTCACGATGTCCTGCACGAGGGCTCCTCTGGAAAGGTCGTTGATGGGTTTGCGCAGGCCCTGCAGGACGGGGCCGATCGCCACGGCGCCAGCACTGCGCTGCACCGCCTTGTAGGTGTTGTTGCCGGTGTTGAGGTCGGGGAAGATGAAGACCGTCGCCTTGCCGGCGACCTCGGACTCCGGCATCTTCGCGGCGGCCACTGCGGCATCCGCGGCGGCGTCGTACTGGATCGGGCCTTCGACGGCCAGGTCGGGGCGGCGTTCGCGAACGATCGCGGTGGCCTCCCGCACCTTTTCGACATCCGCACCGTTGCCGGAGACGCCGGTGGAGTACGACAGCATCGCGATGCGCGGCTCGATGCCGAACTCGATGGCCGTCTCCGACGCCGAGATGGCGATGTCCGCGAGCTGAGCGGCAGTGGGGTCGGGGTTGACCGCGCAGTCGCCGTAGACGAGCACCCGGTCGGCCAGGGCCATCAGGAACACGCTCGAGACGACGGACACGCCGGGGCGGGTCTTGATGATCTCGAAGCTGGGCCGGATGGTGTGCGCCGTGGTGTGCGAGGCGCCGGAGACCATGCCGTCGGCCAGTCCCAGCTGCACCATCATGGTGCCGAAGTACGAGACGTCGGTGACGACGTCGCGCGCCTGGTCGATGGTGACGCCCTTGTGGGCGCGGAGGCGGGCGTATTCCTCGGCGAAACGCATCCGCAGCACGTCGTCGAACGGGCTGACGACGGAGGCGCGGGTGAGGTCGAGGCCCAGGCCGATGGCGCGCGAGCGCACCTCGAACTCTTCGCCCAGGATGATGATGTCGGCCACGTCGCGGGCCAGCAGGGTGGCGGCGGCACGCAGCACGCGGTCGTCGTCGCCCTCGGGCAGCACGATGCGCATGCGGTTCTGGCGAGCCCGCTCGAGCAGGGTGTACTCGAACATCAGCGGGGTGACCACGTCGGCGCGGCTCACCTTGAGCCGGTCGAGCAGGGCGGAACCGTCGACGTGCTGCTCGAACAACGCCAGGGCAGTGTCGTGCTTGCGCTGCGAGTCGGCGGCCAGGCGGCCGCGGGTGTGGGTGATCCGCAGCGCGGCTTCGTAGGAGGCCAGGTCGGTGCGGATGATCGGCACCGACGGGGCGAGGCCCTTCATCAGCTGGGCGATGGACTCGGGCAGGTCGAAACCGCCCACGAGCACCACGCCGGCCAGCGACGGGAAGGTGGCGGAGGAGTTGGCCATCAGGGCGGCGAGCAGCACCTCGGGGCGGTCGCTCGGGATGACGACGACGGCGCCCTCGGTGAGGTACGGCAGCACGTTGACCATCGACATGGCGGCCACGACCACGCTGAGCGCTTCACGGGAGAGCAGCTCGGGGTCGCCCTGCACCAGGGTGCCGTGGGTGGCTTCGAGGATGGTCTTCATGCTCGGCGCCACGAGGAACGCGTCTTCGGGGATGGCCCAGACCGGAACGACGGCGCCGTGCAGGGCATCCGTGGTGACGGGCAGGTTGTCGACGCCCTCGCGCACCGAGGCGATGAGGCCGTTGAGGTTGGCGGGGTCGGCGCGGTTGACCACGACGCCGAGCAGCGAGACGTGCTCGGACTGCAGTTCGGCCAGCGCCACATCGGTGAGCTGGCGGATGTCGTCGCTGGTGCGCGGTTCGCTCTGGCCGAGCTGATCGCTCTGGCTGAGGCCCTCGCCCTGACCGAAGGCCACCCGGCCGGCGAGCACGAGCAGCACCGGAACGCCGAGGTTCGCGGCGATGCGGGCGTTGAAGGCCAGTTCAGTGGGGCTGCCCACGTCGGTGAAGTCGCTGCCGATGACCACGACGGCGTCGCACTGGGCCTCGACGGCCTTGTAGCGGGCCACGATGCGCGCGAGCGCGGCATCCGGGTCGGCGTGCACGTCGTCGTAGGTGACGCCCACGCACTCGTCGTAGGTCAGCGCCGGCTGGGTGGCCGGGTTGGTGCCTGCGGGCTTGCCGGCCTGCAGGTGGTTGAGCAGCAGTTCAAGCACGTAGTCGGGCTTGTGCTTCGAGCGGGCGATGGGGCGGAAGACGCCCACCCGCTCGATGGAGTGCAACAGGGTGTCGAGAACGCCGAGTGCGATAGTAGATTTGCCGGTATTTCCCTCGGCGGAGGTGATGTAGATGCTTCGAGCCACGGTTATACGTTATCCCCGCCGGTGGTGTCTAGTGTGCGCGCGGCGGCTGCCGCGGCATCGTTCCCAGCCCATACCCAGTCGGTCACCTCGGGAATGTCTTCCCCATGATCGCGGGTGTACTGCCGGGCACGCAGGCGGGCATCCTGCATCTGCTGGCGAAGCAGTCCGGCACGGGCTCCGAGTCCGGGTACCCGGTCGATGACATCCATCACCAGGTGGTACCGGTCGAGGTCGTTGAGCATGACCATGTCGAACGGCGTCGTCGTCGTTCCGTTCTCCTTATACCCGCGGGCGTGCAGGTTGCCATGGCCATGGCGCTTGTAGGTGAGACGGTGGATGAGCCACGGGTAGCCGTGGTACGCGAACACGATGGGCTTGTCCGCGGTGAAGTAGGCGTCGAACTCGCGGTCGCTCAGGCCGTGCGGGTGGTCGTCTTCCGACTGCAACCGCATCAGGTCGACCACGTTGACCACGCGCACGCTGAGGTCGGGCATGGCGTCGCGGAGGATCGCGGCGGCGGCGAGCACCTCGAGGGTGGGCACCTCGCCGGCGGCGGCGAGCACCACGTCGGGTTCGGTGCCGGGCACCTCGGTGCCGGCCCACTCGAAGATGCCCAGGCCCCGCTCGCAGTGCGCGACGGCCTGGTCCATGGTGAGCCAGTTCGGGGCCGGCTGCTTGCCGGCCACGACCACGTTCACGTAGTCGACGCTGCGCAGGCAGTGGTCGTAGATGGACAGCAGCGTGTTGGCGTCGAACGGCAGGTACACCCGCACGACGTCGGCGCTCTTGTTCACGACGTGGTCGATGAAGCCCGGGTCCTGGTGGCTGAAGCCGTTGTGGTCCTGGCGCCAGACGTGGGAGGAGAGCAGGTAGTTCAGGCTCGAGATGGAGCGGCGCCACGGGATCTCGCGGGTGACCTTGAGCCACTTGGCGTGCTGGTTGAACATCGAGTCGATGATGTGGATGAACGCTTCGTAGCAGTTGAACAGGCCGTGCCGGCCGGTGAGCAGGTAGCCCTCGAGCCAGCCCTGGCACTGGTGCTCGCTGAGCATCTCCATCACTCGCCCGGCGCGGGCCAGGTTGGTGTCCTCGGGCAGGTATTCGGCGTTCCACTGCTTGTCGGTGGCGGCGTAGACGGCCGGCGCGAGCCGGTTGGATGCGGTCTCGTCGGGCCCGAAGATGCGGAAGTTGTCGGGGTTGTCGCGGATCACGTCGGCCAGCCAGGTGCCGAGCACCTTGGTGGCCTCGTCGACGGTGGCGCCGGGGGACGGCACATCCACCGCGTACTCGCGGAAGTTGGGCAGTTTGAGGTCGCGGCGCAGCAGCCCGCCGTTGGCGACCGGGTTGGCGCTCATGCGCAGGTCGCCGTGCGGGGCGAGGGCGCTGATGTTGGCGGCGGGGGCGCCGGCCTCGTCGAAGAGCTCCTCGGGCCGGTAGGACTTGAGCCAGGATTCGAGCACGTCGGTGTGCGACTGGGTGTCGCGGGCGTTGACGAGCGGCACCTGGTGCGAGCGCCAGGAGTTCTCCACCTGCACGCCGTCGATGACGGGCGGGCAGGTCCAGCCCTTGGGGGTGCGCAGGATGATCATCGGCCAGCGCGGCCGGTTGGTGTCGCCGGCCAGGGCGGCGCGCTTGATCGCGGCGATCTCGTTGAGCACCTCGTCCAGGGTCTGTGCCATGCGCTGGTGCACGGCGAGGGGGTCCTCACCGTCGAAGCCGCCGGAGACGATGTGCGGGTTGTGGCCGTAGCCGCGCATGAGGTCGAGCAGCTCGTGCTCTGGGATGCGGGCGAGGATGGTGGGGTTGGCGATCTTGTACCCGTTGAGGTGCAGGATCGGCAGCACGACGCCATCCTGCAGCGGGTCGACGAATTTGTTGGAGTGCCAGCTGGTGGCCAGCGGGCCGGTCTCGGCCTCGCCGTCACCGACGACGGCGGCCACGAGCAGGTCGGGGTTGTCGAACGCGGCGCCGTAGGCGTGGCTGAGCGCGTAGCCGAGCTCGCCGCCCTCGTGGATTGAACCGGGGGTTTCCGGCGAGGCGTGGCTGGGGATGCCGCCGGGGAAGGAGAACTGGCGGAACAGTCCCTTGACGCCCTCTGCGGTCTGGTCGATGCCGGAATAGATCTCGGAGTAGGTGCCGTCGAGGTAGGCGTTGGCGACCATGCCGGGCCCGCCGTGGCCGGGGCCGGTGATGTAGAGGGTGCTGATCTCGCGCTCGCGGATGACCCGGTTGAGGTGCGCGTAGAGGAAGTTGAGGCCCGGGGTGGTGCCCCAGTGGCCGAGCAGGCGCGGCTTGATGTGCTCTTTCGTGAGCGGCTCGCGCAGCAACGGGTTGTCGAGCAGGTAGATCTGCCCGACGGAGAGGTAGTTCGCGGCCCGCCACCAGGCGTCCACGCTCGCCAGAGCTTCAGCGCTCAGGGCGTGCGGGAGGCGGCTGGGCCAGGTGAATGCGGTGGTGTCGGACAAGTCAGCCATGACCATCTCCAGGGTTTGAGGGCGGCAGTTGCGCCGTTCAAGCTTAGGAGTGCCTTAGCGGATGTGCGGGGGACGTTGGTCCCGATAAACGGCCGTTCAGGGGGCTACGCTTACCGATTCGCCGTCGGCTCGTTCGATGCCGCGCCAGGAGCCGCCCGTGAGCGGGGCGAGGGTGACCAGCGCGTAGAGCACGCCGATGACCAGCAACACGGGCACCAGGCCGGCCGCAGACACCACGACGCCGGCCAGCCCGCTGCCCAGCGGCAGGCCGAGCGAAACGCCGGTGGTCATCGCGCCGAGCACCCGGGCGCGGAACTCCCGCGGCACCCTCTCGTAGAGCACGGTGGTGATGAGCGGGTTGATCGACCCCGCCGCCAGACCGGCCACGGCGAGCACGGCCAGCAGCACCGGAACGGGCACCCCGGCGGCCATGGCCAGGTAGGGCGGGGCGCCGGCCAGGAAGAACGACAGCACCAGCAGTGGCCGGCGCGGCAGCCGGTGGCCGAGCCAGGTGAACAGGGCCGCTCCGCTGAGCGCGCCGCCGGAGAACACGGCCACCATGACGCCGAAGATCGCCCCGTCGGCGCCGACGGTGCTGGCGTAGGCGGGCATCAGCACGGTGATGCCGGCGGCGTCGAAGCAGTTGGTGACCACGATCATCAGCACGAGATAACGCAGCAGCGGGCGCTGCCAGAGAAACCGGAGGCCCGCGGCGAAGTCGGCCCAGTAGCCGCGCCAGCCGGCGGGCAGCTCGGTGCTCGCGGCCGCCTCAGCGGCGGCGGGGCCGGCATCCGCGTGCCTGGGCACGCCCAGCCAGAGCAGCAGCGCAGAGGCCGCGAAGGTGGCCGCGTCGATGAGCAGGGCGTTGAGCGGGCCCAGCCAGACCACGCAGATCGCGGCCACCGAGGCACCGAGCATGGCGGCGCTGCGCGACACGGCCGAGTGGATGCCGGTGGCCCTGGTCACGCTGAGGCCGGCGGCTTCGGCCAGGTCGGGCACGAGCGCCGATTTGGCGGTGTTGCCGGGGGTGTCGAGCAGGCCGCTGAGGAAGACCAGGGTGAGCAGCACCGGGAACGGCAGGCCGGTGGTGGCGGCGAGTACCGGGATGAGCAGGATCGTGGCGCCGCTGGCGAGGTCGGCGACGATGGCCGCGGTGCGGAAGCCGATGCGGTCGACGAGCACGCCGCCGAGCGCCCCGCCGACGATCACGGGCAGGGTGGCGAAGACGCCCGCGACGCCGGTGGCGAGCACCGAGCCGGTGTCGTGCAGCACGTAGAGGGGAACGACGATGACCGTGATGACGTTGCCGAGGAGGGAGAGGCCGTGTCCGCCGAGCAGGGTGAACAGCGCGAGGAGGCCGCGGGCCGGGCCGGCCTGGCTGGTCGAGCTTGTCGACGCCGTGCTGAGCTTGTGGAAGTAGACCTGGCTGGTCGAGCCGGCCCCGGCGGTCGCGCCCATCCCGCTGGTCGAGCTTGTCGAGACCTGGCTGGTCGAGCCGGCCCCGGCGGTTGCGCCCAGCCCGCTGGTCGAGCTTGTCGACGCCGTGCTGAGCCTGTCGAAGTAGACCTGGTGACGCTCTCTGCCGTCGCGCCCGCCGGCGCTCACGGCCGGCGGCCGGCGTGCACGATGAACTGCACGGCCTCGGCACCCGGGCGGCCGCGCTCCCCCGCCGCGTGCCACTTGCGCAGCACGGCGTCGAGCTCGGCGCTCGCCTCGGCGAGCTCGGCCACGGTGAGGTACGCCACGGTGTCCCCGCCGGTGCCCGCGTCCACCCACTCCCGCGGCTGCACCTGCTGGGCGTCGACGGCGGCGTGCAGGGCGGCCGCATACAGGTCGGCCACCTGGTGCAGCATCGCCGCAGACGCCTGGCGTTCCTCGGCGGGCGCATCCGCGGTGCTCGGCGTGATGCGGGTGGCGTCGTGCGCGGCCCGCCACCAGTGCTCGCGCCGGTCGCTGGCCAGCTCGGGGGCCTCCTCAACGAAGCCGAATTCGGCGAGCTTACCCAGGTGGTAGCTGAGGGTGCCCGATGCCTCGTCGACGAGGTCGGCCAGGGCACCCACCGTGCGGGGGCCGTCGATGCGGAGTTCGCCGAGGATCCGCAGCCGCAGCGGATGCGCGAGGGCGCGCATCTGCTTGGCGCTGGTGAGCGAGACGATGGCGGGCTCTGGCTGCGGTTCGGTCGGGGACATGCCCCGAGCCTAGATGCACAAGATGTGTTGCGCAATGGTTCTTGTGGGACTGGCGGCGAGCACGGGCAGGCGCCGGGCGGGCGCATCCGGGCAAAGTAAAACTCCTCGCGCACCCACCAGAGCCCAGTTACCCTTGCTACGTTTCCGTCCTGGGGGAGTTGGCTGAGATAGCGCCACGCGAGGAGCCAGTGTCAGTTTAGGGCGTCTCGGCCGTGCGCCCAAACCCGGCAGCCCATCGACGTGTCACGCGGCGGCCTCAGAAGCAGGTAAGATTTTCCCTGGTCGTTGTCTTCACGAATCGATCGGCTCAGGAGAATTCGCCTAGTGGCCTATGGCGCACGCTTGGAAAGCGTGTTGGGTGAAAGCCCTCGGGGGTTCGAATCCCCCATTCTCCGCCAGTGAAACGCCCGCTTTCGAGTGGGCGTTTCCGCTTTTAACGTCCAACTGGTGCCGAAGCGGACAACTGGTCCCGGTACGCCGGGCGCAATTGTCCGCACGGGTAACAGTTGTTGCGGGCCGAGCGGGTTGACCTCAAGGGCGGTTGAGGTTCTACGATCACTGTCGTGCCTCTTCCGACATCGCCGCGCCCTGCCCCTCCCCGCCCGGTCTCCATCTTCGGCCGCGAGCACATCTGGGTCACCGTCGGAATCCTCGCCCTCGTATTCCTCGCCGCATTCGAAGCGCTGGCCGTGACCACCGTGATGCCCATCATCAGCTCGGCGCTGGACGGCGACGCCCTGTACGCCATCGCGTTCTCCGGTCCGCTCGCCGTGGGCGTGGTGGGAATGGTCGCCGCGGGCAACTGGGCTGACCGCTCGGGTCCGGTGCCCGTGGTGCTCACCGCCGTAGTGCTCTTCGTGGTGGGCCTGGTGATCGCCGGCACCGCCGCATCCATGCCCGCGCTCATCGTGGGCCGGCTGGTGCACGGCCTCGGCGGCGGGGCGCTGAGCGTGTCGCTGTACGTGGTCGTTGCGCGGGTCTATCCGCAGCGGATGCATCCGGCGATCTTCGGCGCCTTCGCCGGCGCGTGGGTGGTGCCGTCGTTGATCGGGCCGTTCATTGCGGGCGTGGTGGCCGAGTTCACCAGCTGGCGGTGGGTGTTCCTCGGCGTCGTGGTGCTGGTGCTGGCGGCGGTGGGGATGCTGCGGCCGGGGCTGACCTCGATCGCGGCGGCGGAGCGCGAGCGCCCGATGGGGGTGCGGGAGCCGTGGCGGCTGTCGCGCACCCTGTGGTCGCTCGGCGCGGCCGCGGCGGTGCTGTGCGCGTCGATGGCCGCGCAGCTGCCCGGTGCGCTGCTCTGGATCGGCACCGGCGCCGCGTTCGTGCTGGCGGCCGTGGCGCTGCGCCCGCTGCTGCCGCCCGGCACGCTGAGCGGGCGGCCTGGACTGCCCGTGGTGATGTCCATCCGCGGGCTGGTCTCCGGCGCGTTCCTCTCCACCGAGGTATACCTGCCCGCGCTGTTCACCGGCGAGTACCGGCTCTCCCCCGTGCTGGCCGGGCTGGCGCTCAGCTGCGCCGGCATCACCTGGGCGACGGCGTCGGGGCTGCAGGGGCGCTACGCCACGGTGCTGAGCGACCAGGCCAGCATGCGCTGGGGCAGCGTGCTGCTGCTGATCGCGATCGCGGCATCGGCCGCCACCAGCGCCCTGGCGCTCTCGCCCGCTGTGGCTATCGCCGGCTGGGCGGTCGCCGGGGCCGGCATGGGAACCCTGGTGCCGCGGCAGAGCGGCCGAGTGCTGCGGTTGTCGGCGCCGGACCAGCAGGGCTTCAACTCGTCCGCTCTGCTCATCGCCGACTCCATCGGCGCCGCCCTGGCCCTGGCGGCCACGGCCGTGGTGTTCGTGGCCGTCGCCCCGCTGGGCGGCACCGCCACCTACACGGCCTCGTTCACCCTGTCGGCGCTGCTCGCCGTCGGCGGGCTGCTCCTTGTGGGCCGCGTCGGCCACGACGCCCCGCCCGCTGCCTGAGCCGCGCTGCCTGAGTCGCCCGCACCGCCCGCCCCGCCCGAGTCGCCCGAGTCGCCCGCCAACTGTTCCCCAAGCGGACAAATGGTCCCGGTGCGCCGGACGCAAATGTCCGCACGGGGAACAGTTGCTGGCCCGCGTTGCCGGGCGCGCGCATCCGCTCTGCTCGGGCCCCGCCGCGGCCCGGTTGCGGCGGCCCTGGTGCAGCCGGGCGGCATCCGGGCGGCGGTCGTGGCACCCCGGCCGGGCCAACGGAAACGCCGGGCACAACTGTTGCCGAAGCGGACAAATGGTCCCGGTGCGCCGGACGCAAATGTCCGCACGGGGAACAGTTGCGGCCCGGATGTCCGTTAGGTGTCGATTGGGGGGTGGTTCAGTCGTCAAGGGAGTGTCAGTATCCGTAAAGCGTGAAAGGACAGGATCATGCAGTATTCACTTCTCGTCATCAGCCAGGAGCCCGGGGACGCCGCGATCACCGAAGAGGACCTGGAATGGGGCCGGGCGGCGTTCGACGCCTATGCGAAGTCCCTCGACGCGGCCGGCGTGCTCGTGTCGGCCGACATCCTGCAGCCCGTCGCGTCGTCGACGACGGTCTCGATGCGCGATGGCGCGCTGCAGATTCAGGACGGCCCGTTCGCCGACACCAAGGAACGCCTGAACGGCACCTTCGTGATCGACGTGCCCGACCTCGACGCCGCCCTCGCTTGGGCTGGCAAGTGCCCGGCCGCGCAGTACGGCGCCGTCGAGGTGCGCCCGTCGGCGATCGTCTTCACCGCCGGCGAATGGCACCAGGTAGCGTGACCGCCCGGACGCGGGCGGAACTCGCCGCCCGCGCCTCCTATGGGCGCCTGCTCGCCGTGCTGGCCGCGCCCACCGGCGACATCGCCGCCGCCGAGGACGCACTGGCCGATGCCTTCGAACGCGCCCTCACCACCTGGCCGCGCGACGGCGTGCCCGACAATCCGGAGGGATGGTTGCTCACCGTGGCACGCAACCGGCTCAAGGACCTGTGGAAATCGGCGGCGGTGCGACTGCGGGCCCCGCTGGACGACACCGCAATCGCCCACGGACCGGCAGCCGCGGCCGAGCGGATAGGCCGGTCAACAATGGAATCGACGACGGCCGGGCTCGAGGCACTCGAGGCGATCGACGGCCAGGCGATCCCCGACAAGCGCATCGAGCTGCTCTGCGTGTGCGCGCACCCGGCGATCGACCCCGGTATTCGCACCCCGTTGATGCTGCACACCGTGCTCGGCCTCACCGCGGCCGAGATCGCGGCCGCGTACGCCGTGCCGGAGCAGACCATGGCACAGCGGCTGGTGCGCGCCAAGCGGCGCATCCGCAGCACCCGCATCCCGTTCGTGCTGCCGTCGCTCACCGACCTGCCCCAGCGGCTGCCCGCCGTGCTCGAGGCCGTGTACGGCGCGTACGCGATCGACTGGTCGACGGCTGATCCGGATGCGCGCACGACGCCGGATTCGTTGGCCGGCGAGGCGCTCTACCTGGCCGAGACCCTCGCCGCCCTGCTGCCCGACCAGCCGGAGGTGCTCGGGCTCGCCGCCCTGCTGGCCCTCTCGATCGCCCGGCTGCCGGCCCGCACGAGCAGCACCGGCGAGGTGGTGGCCCTCGACGACCAGGATCCGGCGCTCTGGGACACCGGGCTCATCGCGCGCGGCGAGCAGTATCTGCGGCGTGCGCGGCGGCTGGGCCGGATCGGCCGGTTCCAGCTCGAGGCGGCCATCCAGTCGGCACACTGCGATCGCGCCCGCTCGGGCGTGACCGACTGGGCCGCGCTGAAGACCCTGCACACGGCGCTGGTGCGGGTCTCCCCCACCGTGGGCGCGCGGGTGGCGTTGGCCGCTGTCGTCGGCGAGGTCGACGGGCCCGGGGCAGGACTCACGGCACTGGATGCGCTGGCTCGCGACCGCACGGACGCGGCGGCCTTCCAGCCGTTCTGGGCCACCCGCGCGCATCTGCTGGGCGAGGCCGGGCTGGTGGCGGATGCCCGCGGCGCGTATGCGCGGGCCGGGGAGCTGTGCGGCGACGAGCGGCTGCGCGCGGCGTTGCGGCGCCGGGCCGAGGCCCTGCCGCCCGGCTGAGCCGCGCGGCCGCGCCACGCATCCGCAGAGCTAACTGTTGCCAAAGCGGACAAATGGTCCCGGCATGCCGGACGCAATTGTCCGCACGGGGAACAGTTGCGGGACGGGACGGGCGGGCGCCTAGGGGGCGAGGGGGCGGCGGGGGCGCGGCGCGGGGGGCGGCGGCACCTCTTTGGCGGCCACGACCTCGGCGAGCGCCAGGGTCACCGTGCCGCGCTTGGTCTCCACCGTGCAGGAACTCGCATCGCAGGAACGCAGGTAGCCGAGGGCATCCGTGTACCCGCCCTCGATGCGGGTGCGCACGACCACGCGGGTGCCCAGCGGCGCAGCGATGAGGAACTCGACGGCGTGGTTCATCAGCGCAACCGGCTGAACGACTCGACGCGCTCGGTGGCGCCGGCCACCAGGATGATGTCACCCTCCAGGATCACGGTCTCCATTGTGGCGTAGCTCCAGCCCTGACCCTCACGGCGGAAGGCGGTGACGGTGATCCCGTGCACCGTGCGCACCTTGGTCTGGCTCAGCGGCAACCCGATGATCTCCCGCGGCGGCGCGGTCTTGACCAGGGCGAAGTCCTCGCCGATGTCGATGTAGTCCTGCATCACCCCGCGCACCAGGTGCGCAACGCGCTTGCCCATGTCCTTCTCCGGGTAGATCACGTGGTTCACGCCGAGCTGGCGCAGGATCTCGCCGTGCGGCTCGCTCACGGCCTTGCCCCAGATGTTGGGGATGCCCAGCTTGAGCAGCAGCGACGCCGTGAGGATGTTCGCCTGGATGTCGCCGCCGATCGCGACGACGACACTGCTGAACTCCGGCACCGACAGTTGCCGCAGGGTCTCCTCCTTGGTGGAGTCCGCGCGCACCACGTGGGTGAGCAGCCGGTTGTGCGCCTGCACGATCTCCTCGTCGGCGTCGATGCCGAGCACCTCGGTGCCGCTGGCCATCAGCTCGAGCGCGAGGGCGCTGCCGAACCGGCCGAGACCGATCACGACCACGGAGTCCTCCTCCGCCAGCCGCGCGGGCTGCCGCTGGCTGAATAGGGAGAACGATGACGACCGGAACTTAGCCAATGATGGGCCTCTCCTTCGGGAGTTCGTACGTGGCGGGCCGCTCGCGCAGGGCGAGGGCGGAGGCGAAGGTGATGGGGCCGAGCCGGCCGATGAACATCAGCAGGATCAGGATCAGCTGACCGGCCGGCGGCAGGCTGGCGGTGATGCCCGTGGACATGCCCACGGTGCCGAAGGCGGAGATCGTCTCGAACAAGACGGCGTCCAGACCGATGTCGGTGAGCAGCATGAGCGCCGCGGTGGATGCCGTGACCACGAACACGGCCAGCAGCACGAGGGTGATCGCCTGGCGGTGCACCGCCCTGGACAGCCGCTTGCCGAACACGTTCACCACACCGTCGCCGCGGATCTCGGCGACCAGGATGAAGAACAGCACGGCGAAGGTGGTGATCTTGATGCCGCCGGCGGTGCCGGCCGGGCCGCCACCGATGAACATCAGCACGTCCATGCCGAGCAGGCTCGCCGAGTCCATCGACCCGACGTCGATGCTGTTGAAACCGGCGGTGCGGGTCTGCACCGACTGGAAGAAGCCGACCAGGATCTTCGCCGGCCAGTCCAGCGGGCCGAGCGTGGCCGGGTTCGACCACTCGACGGCGGTGATGTACACGGTGCCGGCCACCAGCAGGGTGATCGTGCCGGCCAGCACGATGCGGGTGTTCATGGTCCACAGCAGCGGCGAGCGCAGGTGCTTGCGCAGCTGCACGATCACCGGAAAACCGAGTCCGCCGAGGATGACGGCGGCCGCGATCGGCAGGCAGATGAACGGGTCGACGGCGTACCCCATCAGGTTGTCGCTGAACAGCGCGAACCCGGCATTGTTGAAGGAGGACACCGAGTGGAACACGCCGAGCCAGACCGCCCGGCCGACCGGCTCGCCGTAACCGACCAGAAAACGCACGCTGAGCAGCAGCGCCACCGCCGCCTCGACGATCAGCGAGATCGTCACAACGCCGACCACGAGCCCCTTCACGTCTTCCAGGCCCACGCTGCGCACCTCGGATGCGGCGGTGACGCGCGAGCGCAGCGACATCCGTCGAACCACGGCCAGCCCGATCACCGACGCGAAGGTCATCACACCGAAACCGCCCACCTGGATGAGCAGCAGGATCACGGCCTGCCCGAATGGCGTCCAGAAGGTGGCCGTGTCGACCACGGTGAGCCCCGTCACGCAGACCGCGGAGGTGGCCGTGAAGACGGCCTCGGCGAAGGACGCGCCGCCGGGGCCGACCTTGGCGATCGGCAGCGACAGCAGGCCGGTGCCGGCGAGAACGGCCACGGCGAACCCGAGCGCAACGGCCTGGGCCGGATGCAGGCGGAATCGGGGCCGATGCAGGCCCTGCCCGGATGTCGCCCGCGAGTTCACGTTGCCACTCTACGGCGCATCCTCGCGGGTGACGGCCGGGAAATCCCCGGCCGGCCCTGCCGAAGTTTGGCCCCCGAACGGTGTCTACTGGGGTGCCTGTTCATGGGGCATACTCGTAGTACACCGGCGAGGGGGACACGAGGGTGGGGAAAGTCACGAGCGCGAATCTTCGTGCGCAGGTGCTGAGGCCGCATGGCCATCTGCTGCGCCAGACGACTCTGTCAATTCTCGCCTTCTTCGCCCCGGTTTTCGCGGTGCTCTACTGGTTGACCATCCCGCTCGGGGAGTGGGTCCCCGTGGCCATCGCCCAGGTGGTCGTGATGCTCGCCGCCGGCATCGGCATCGTCGGGTTCCTGCGCACCTGCATCTGGGTCGACGACACCGGCATCTCCGAACGCGGCTTCCTCGGCCAGCTGAGCAGCTTCCCCAGCGCGCAGGTCGCCAGTGTGGTGGTGCTCGAGCTGTACCAGAGCGGCGCTATCGACACGCATCCGCAACTGTTCGTGACCGGCGAAGACGGCCAGCTGCTAGTGCGGATGCGCGGCCAGTTCTATTCCAGGGGCGCCATGGAGACCGTGGCGGACGAGCTGGGTGTGCCCGTGGTGCGCGTGCCCGACCCGATGACCCTCACCGAGCTGAACCGGTTGCGCCCCGAGCTGCTGTACTGGTTCGAACGCCGCCTCACCGGCCGGCCCCCGCGCGAGCCCGAACCCGGCACCGACCTCGGCGCCTGAGCTACGCCGAGCCGTGACCTGAGCCCCGAAAACCCTAGGTTTTCGGGGTTTTTCTCACGGCTCGCGGGCGGTGAAGACGTAGTCGTTGGATGCGGTCAGCTCGGGGCGGAGGCCCTGGGCGAGCGCCTCGGCGAAGATCACGCGCGACTCCTCGCGGCGGAGCGCGGCCGCGGTGGGGTCGTCGGCCCGCAGCTGCTCGAAGTCCACGTCGAGCGGCCAGCCGGCCTCGGCCGGCCACACCGGCGGGGTCTCCCCCGCGAGCGCCCGTCGCACCCGGGCCGAATCCAGCGCCCAGCGCACCTCGAACCGGTCGCTGCGGTCGCTGCCGGAGACCACGTCATCGAGGCGGCCGTAGAAGTCGGGCAGGAACTTCGTGACCTCGGCGCCGAGCTTGACCAGGTTGAAGTGCGCGTTCCGGCGGATGAGCGGGTCGAAGGTCCAGCGCATCTCGGTGATGCCCTGCTCCAGGCAGAGCGCCCGCTGGAAGAGCTTGAGCGCGAAGCCGACGCCGCCGCTCCGGTGCCAGGGCACCACCGCGGCCATGTGCGAGTGCAGGTGCAGCCCATCGGTCCAGCCCAGGAACCCGAGCGTGGCGCCGACGGGCTTGCCCTGCTCGGTGGCCAGCAGCACCGTGTTGCCCGCGTAGTCGAGGGCGAGCAGCATCGCCCGGTCCGGGCTGCGGCCGACGCCCCAGGTGCGTTCGAACAGGCCGATGATACTGGCCAGGTCGCGCGGTTCGGCCATCCGCACACTGACGCCGGCCGCCGCCGCGGCCTGGTCGTACCTCCGGTACGCCGCGGCCACCACCTCAGGTTCAACGTTCATGGGACGAGTGAACCACAGGGTGGGGCGGAGCAGGTAAAAGCGACGGGATCGGGCGCTAGTGGCCGCGGCCGGAGACGCGGTCGGCGAGGGCGGCCAGGGGCGAGGTGGTGCTGCGGCGGGTGAGCTCGGCCCGGTCCGCGCGCGTGTATGCCTGGTACAGGGCGGTCACGGCCAGCCAGCGCAGCGGCTCGGGCTCCCAGTTGCGCACCCGGTGGTTCACCCAGGGCAGCTCGGTGAGCGCACTCTGCCGGCCCAGGATCAGGTCGGTGAGGGTGCGGCCTGCCAGGTTCGTGGTGGCCACCCCGGTGCCCACGTAGCCGCCGGCCCAAGCCAGGCCGGTCTGCCGGTCGAGGCCCACGGTGGCGGCCCAGTCGCGGGGCACGCCCAGCACACCGCTCCAGGCGTGGGCAAGCTGCGCATCCGTCGTGCCGGGGAAGAACCTGTGCAGGATGCCGGCGAGCGCCTCGACGGTGCTGGCCGGGGTGTGGCCGTCGGAGTCGGTGGCCGAGCCGAACCGGTACGGCACCCCGCGGCCGCCGATCGCGATGCGGCCATCGGCCGTGCGCTGCGCGTACATGTAGGCGTGCGCCATGTCGCCGAGGGTGGCCCGATTCGCCCAGCCGATGCCGGCCCACACGTCCGCGGGCAGCGGCTCGGTGACGATCAGCGACGAGTTCATCGGCAGCCAGGCCCGGTGCAGGCCGGCCAGGCCCGCGGTGAAACCCTCGGTGGCGCGCACGATGAACTCCGCCTCGACCGTGCCGCGAGCGGTGAGCGCGGCGTGCGGGGTGATCTCGGTCACCCGGGTGTCGTCGTAGATCTCCACACCGAGAGCGAGCACCGCCCGGGTGAGCCCGGCCACGAGTCTGGCGGGCTGGATGCGCGCGCAGTGCGGGTGCCACATGGCCCCGGTCGAGCCGGCCACGTTGATCTGCGCCGCGGCGTGTGCGGCGGAGAGGAGCTCGACATCCGTGTGCGGCCAGGACTGCTCGGCGCGCACCGCGGCCTCGAGTCGGTGCTGCTGCGGCCGGTCGTAGGCCACCGTGAACTCGCCGCCCTTGACGATGTCGGCATCGATGCCCTCGAGCGCGGCGACCCGGATGACCTCGTCGACGGTGTGATTCATGGCGGCCTGAAACGCGGATGCGGCTTGCCGGCCGTGGCTGCGGACGTACTGCTCGCGCCCGCCGGTGACCGAGTTGGTGAGCCAGCCGCCGTTGCGTCCGGAGGCGCCGTAGCCGGCGAAGCGTTGCTCGAGGATGACGACGCGCAGCTCGGGCGCGGCCTTCTTGAGGTAGTACGCCGCCCACAGGCCGGTGTAGCCGGCGCCCACGATGCACACGTCGGCGCGGGTGGAGCCGGGCAGCGGCGGGCGCGGGGCCGGCCGGCCCACCTGGTTCCACCAGAAGGAGACGTCCCCGTTGATCATGCCCGCACCGCTTTCCGTGTCGACCGCCATACCGCGATCATGGCGCATCCGCCCGCTCCGGCGCACTCCCTCAGGGGGTTAGCGCAGGCCAGACCCCTGGAAGGAGAGCCCGTCCGCCTTCGGCAGGCGGGCCACGTCGAACCGGGCGCCCGCTGCATTGCTCGGCAGCAGCGTGAAGACAAAGATGATGATGCCGCCCACGACCGGGATGAAGCCCAACAGCACGAACCAGCCGGAGAAGTTCGCGTCGTGCAGCCGGCGTACGAGCACGGCGACGCTGGGCAGCAGCAGACCGATGACGAGGATGGGGCCGAGCGCCATCGGGACGATCTCGAGGTTGTGGGCGGGGTCGCCGTACATGTTGGTTCCGGTGGGGATCAACGGCAGCGCGCTGATCAGCGCGATGACAACCCAGAGCAGCAGGCCGAACCACCAGTACTCGCTGCGGGGAGCCCGCCCGGTGAAGTCGACATACTTACGGAAAACGGACTTGATCGCCTGGGTGGGTGTCAACATGGGGGTCTCTTTCGTCGGCTCTGGTGAGTCGGCGCAGGCCGACGGAGGCCTTGCACCCCCGTGATCAGGCTACCGGGGGGCAGCGCGCATCCGACCTATTGAAAGAGGAAAAGCAGCGACGTGGCGCCGACCGTGATGGCGATCAGGCACAGGATCAGCACCCAGGTGAGTCCCTTGATGCCGCCGCGCATCTTGCCCAGGAAACCGACCGGGCGGCTGTCGTAGTCGTCGTCATCCATGGGGCAACCCTACCCAAGCCGGTCGGGAGCGGGCTGTGTGCGATTGAGCCTTCGGCCCACAGCGCCCGACGTTCCCGAGACGCCAGCCGGCCGCATCCGACTTGCCGCAAAACGCCCCTTCAACGCCCGTGAAGGGGAACTTTGCCGGATGTCGGTGCGGCCGACTGTGCCGCTGTGTGCGATACCACCGGCCCGCCCGCGCCATCACCACAGAACGTCCGCCAGAGGCAGCTCGCTCGGTCGCACCGGGGTGGCTGTATAGTCCAGCTCAGAAACTTCACTCAGGTCGGCCGTCTCCTTCTCGAAGAACACCAGGTCTTTGGCCTCGAAAACGCCCACAACCGGTCGCGTCTGACCCTTCCAGGTTGCGGTCGTGGTGATGTGGCGAATGTCGTGAAGGTCGGTCCCGTCCAGGGTGGCACGCCATTCCCACATCGAGTCGACACGGCCCGTTCGCGGGTGCACGACATACTCCTCGGTGACTGTCTCCCCCCGAAGCTTCTGCGCCACGAAACCGGCACGGTCGGTCGTGCTGTTCTCAGCTCGGGCAACCCGAACCGTGCGCCCGCCGACCAACCCGACGTCCCCGGCAACACAGCCGACGCCAACAGGTCGTTCCACCGATGTCCACGACCGCAGGTTCAGCTGATTCAGAGGGACAACCGCGGACCAGCCGCTTCGAGTGTTGGGGCCGTGCACGATCTCCGGCACGTCGAACTCGGGAATTCCGCCCCTGGCCGCGAAGACCAGCGCCGTATCGCCGGATATCGAGTCGACGAAGACCGTCAGGTCCCGCCACACGGCCGTCCACTCCACGTGGCGCACAGACGCGACACGGGCACGCTCCACGAATTGGGTCCACTGCCCGTAGCCGTCCAGCACCCACCCGTCGCCCACCGGGGAGCCCTCGCCCACCCACATCACCTGAAGCAGCGGGACCCCGTCCGGACCGACCGTGCCACACGTATCCGCCACCCCGAATTCGACCCCGGCGATGTCGACGAACACACCGGGCCGCGGGGTGTGCTCGTCGACAGCGTCGTGGGTTGTTGTTCGGGTCAGCCGGAACCGGTCCAAGGCGGAGAATTCAACGTCACCGGACGTGAAGCCCGCCTGCACGTCGTCTTGGCGCCAGAGGATGTCGGGCAGATCGACCGGACCGTAGATCTCGACGTGCGGACCTCTGGGGCTCACACCCTTCACCCCCACGCGAACCCCTCGATAGGTTGCATGACCAGTCACGGCGACCCGGCCGCGCGCTGTCTCGTGCGCCTCCAGGTCTTCCAGACCCAGCGGATGCGTCAGAGCCGACTGCGGCGCGGTCACGTCAGTCGGGCCAGGACGGCTGCGACAGCTGGGTGCTGCGGAAGCCCTCGAGCATGGCGGTGGGCACGGTGATCTCGTACACCCCGGCATCCACCTTGACCAACCTCAGGCCCTCGGCGAGATCCGCGTTGTGGCCGACGTATGAGCCACTGGACAGCTTCGTGCCATCAGCGTCCACCGACTCGTCGACGATCCGCAGCTCCAGGCCGTTCCAGACCGCCTCAATGTCGAGCTCCATCACCTCTTCCGCTTCCTCGAAGGGGATCACGTACTTCCACATGCCCCGGCCGGTGCGCACGAAACGCTCGTCGGTGGGCTCGGAGTGCGTGGCCAACACGATACGGCGGCCCTGGTCGATCACGTCGGCCGTGAGGTACATGCCGTTCCACTTGGCCAGGGTGCCGACGTGCCGGGAGAACGGTGTCGACCGGCCCACGGGCTCGCCATCGACCAGCCAGCCGTCGGCGATGTTCGCGAACACGGCTAGGAGCTTCTCGGTGCCGTCGGCGAAGACCCGCACCAGCTGGGTGTTCGGAACCACTCGGGTGTGCCGCATCCACCAGACCGGCACGATGTGGCCGGGGACCGGCGCGAAACCGGTGCCTTTGAACGGCGGTCGATCCACGAACGGGCCTCCGGTGAGCGCCCGCGTCTTCTGGTCGACTCCGCCGATCGCCTTCTCCAGGCGCATCGTCCCCCGCGCCGGGAAGCGGATGACATCGACAAACGGGTCCTCGGGCGAGAACGGCGAGCCAGGAAAACCGAGGGCGTGCACGTCGAAGAGTTGGGCCGGCGTGGTCGCGAAGGCAACGGTCGCCGCTTCGACGACGAACCCGGACACCCGGTCCCACCCTGCGGTGAGGTACGCGTTGCTCAATTGCGGGGTGATGGCCTTCTGGATGAGAGACATGAGGTCCTTACGTGGAAAAGTTAAAGTGCGCATGGTGCGAACGGGTGCGGAGCGCCTACAGACGGTACTCCGAATATTTGTACTGTCCGGCCACGGCCAGTGCTCTGGTGGGCAGGGCATCCGGTGTGATCGGCTCCGCTGAGGAGTGCAGTTCGGCCAGCTCTGACCACGCGGCCGACTCGCCGGGGACGTAAACCACATCGTCGGTGTCGTCGGCGCCATTGACCGCTGCGGACTCCCCACGCCACCGCGTCGTTGACGAGATCCGGCGCAGACCGGTGAGGTCCGATTCCCGCACCTGGGCCCGCCACTCGACGGGGGCAACGTGCGCATCATGCAGCGAATGCAGCACGAAGTCGGGTGTCACTGTCTGGCCCCGGTTCTTGACCGCGAGCACGGTACCCGCCGCGGCCGTCATCGGCCGGGCGAGAATGGTGGTTCGGCCCTTCACCAGCCCAACCTCACCGGTGACGACGCCGGGGCCCGCCGGATGATCCACCGAGATCCAGGAGCGCAGGCTCAGCTCGCTGAGCGGTACCACCGCCGACCAGCAGCCGCGCACGCTGGCGCCGTGCTCGATCTCGGGGGCATCGAACTCGGGCACTCCGCCGCTGGGGACGAAGATGTGCGCCAGCCCGCGCTGCACACCCGCCACGTTCACGGTGATATCCCTCCACAGGGCCGTCCACTCCACGTAGGTCACCACGGCAACCGAACGACGCGGCACGAGTGTGGTCCAGCAGCCGTAGCCGTCCAGCACCCACTCGGGCCCATCTGGCTGGGTGGCGCCCAGCCAGACAAGCTGCAGCTGACGCTCCCCCGTTTCACTGACCGTTCCGCAGGTATCCGTCACCCCAAAAGTCGTTCCGGCGATGACAGCGGTCAGCCCGGGCGCGGGGCTGCGCTCGTCGACGCGATCGAAATGGGACGTACGGATCAGCCAGAACCGTTCCAGCCAATCGAATGGCACATCGCCGGAGACGCTGCCGGTCTGATGGTCGGCGCCCAGGCCCGGAACGTTTTGCAGGGACATCGGCCCGTTGACGCTGACGAGTCCCGAGGCCTTGACTCCCTGGATGTAGACCCGTTCCCCGCGCAGCGTGGCGAAGCCGGTGACCGCTGACACACCACCGTCGAGCTCTGCCGTCTCGAGGACGTGAACGCTGTGTGGCTTCGTCAGCTCGCTATGTGGCTCCATCTACCTAGTCGTTCTCCCGCATCGTAGCCCCCACGCCCGCTGTGGGTCGCGGAGCGATTCCATCCATCAATCCCGGTTGCACGGCGGCATCGGTCAGCAGCCACGTTCCCGGAGCCTTCGGATTCGGCTTCTCGTACACCGCCATGAACTCACGTTCTCCGTTCGGCAGGGTGCGCCACAATTCTGCACCGTTGGGCACCGGGACGCCATCGCGACCGAGGGTGCCCTCCGGTGAAAAGCCGTTCTGCGTGCCAGACAACCCAGATCCGCGGAACGGGTTTTTTGGGTCGAGCGCGTTGCCCAAGTCGTAGCCGATGTCTCCGTAGAGCGCGAGCATTGCCTTCCGCTCTGCACCCTCGTACCCGGCCCACTGGTCCTTGATCGCCTGTGCCTTGGCCACCGGATCCGTCATGTTCATGGTGGGGTCCTTGACCTCGCCCAGCATGAAACGGAGGGGGCCGTCGGGTACGGTGACAGCCGATGGCGTCGGCCCGTCGAAACGGATGTCGTAGAACGCCCGACCCAGCAAGAGATCGCTGCGGAACGGGGTCTTGGTGTAGCCCAGACCGAGCACATCGAATTTCTGCCGGTTGGACATTCCCAGAAGGTCAATGGGCCGCGACACGAATCCCTTGATGCGCTCCATAGATTCCTTGAGCGGGTTCATGATCGCTGACGCATCGCTGAACGTGATGACCTTTTGCAAGGTTGTCGTCGCGCTCGGGGACGGTACCGCCTTGCTCACGTCATGAACCAGCTGCAACTCCGGACGAGACAGGTTCACCAGGGGCTCCTGCGCCACGCGGGTGAACTGTGCGTCTGTGACGCCGTGGCGTTCGAGGATGGCCGGCATGGCCTGGTCGAAGGGCTGATGCCCCTGACCGACCGCGTCGTCGGTGAATGCCGGCGCGCGCAGCGTTCCGTCCACCATCTTCGACGGGGGTTCGACGGCGACGGCGGCGGGTTGGGACGCTGTGGTTGCGCTCGACGTGTCGGCGGGTGCGGCATCCGGGGTCGGGCCGGCGTCGACGGTGGCATCGACGTTCGTGCTCGCAGAGCCGGCGCCACCGGGCGTGGCGGAGGAGGCACCGGAGGTGGCGGCAGTATCCGGGGCTCCACCGCCGGCA
This sequence comes from Cryobacterium sp. SO2, assembly GCF_026151165.2. NCBI lineage: Bacteria > Bacillati > Actinomycetota > Actinomycetes > Micrococcales > Microbacteriaceae > Cryobacterium > Cryobacterium sp. SO2. The sequence continues at coordinate 509,154 of NZ_CP117849.1, read as the reverse complement.
GGGCGGGTACTGGCGGCAGCGCCACCCGGTGCCGCGTCGGCAGTGGTCGGCGTCGTGCCGTCCGTTGCCGTCTGGGCTGGGTTGGCCGACGTCGGCGGCGCATCGGCAGGAGCATCCATGGCTCCGCCGGCAGCGGGTCGCGTGTTTCCAGCACCGGAAGCACCGGAAGTACCGGAAGCGCCGGAAGCGCCAGAAGTGCCAGAAGTGCCGGACGCGCCGGGCGTGGTGCCGGCATCAGGCGTAGCTGAGGTAGCGGAGGCGTCGGGCGTCCCGGTAGTGCCAGACGTTTCGGCCGGGCCCGACCTGGCAGGCGTGCCAGAGGTAGCCGGCGTGCCAGGCGTGTCAGAGGTAGCCGGCGTGCCAGGCGTGTCAGAGGTAGCCGGCGTGCCAGGCGTGTCAGAGGTTGCGGGCGTGCCAGGCGTGTCAGAGGTTGCGGGCGTCGCAGGCGTGCCAGACGTCGCCGGCGTGCCCGGCGTGCCAGTCGTCGCCGGCGTGCCGGGCGTTGCCGACGTCGCAGGCGTGCCAGTGGTGGCCGGCGTGGTGCCGGGATCCACTCGTTCGGCCAAGCGGTGCAACATGTCGCCGCCGCTGCCGGGCTCGCCGATGACGATGCGGCCGGGGCTGGGCATGACGCCGCCGCCGCCGGGGAGGGCAAGGCCGGAGCCGGGCTCGACCCGCACCGACGGCATGGAATCGCCAAGGGCGTTGAGGGTCTGCGCCAAAGCGCCGCGGCCGGCGGAAACACCGGTGCTGAGGCTGCCCTTGAGCGCGGTCGTGAGGGCGCCGAGCCCGCCGCCGGCGTGGACGGCGGTGCTGGTCACCACGCGCGTGGCCACGGATGCGCCGGGGAGGACGAAGTCCACCGCGTGCCCGGCAATGGAGGCGGCGCGGGCGGCGATGGTGCCGGCCTTGAGGCCGCCGACGACGGCGCCGCCGGGGATGAAGAAGGTGCCGACGTTCACCAGGGTGGTGCCGAACGCCTCGGCCGGGTTCTCCGACCACATGTCGACGGCGACGAGGGACTTGCCGGCCTCGGTGGCGTAGCCCACGGCCTCTTCGGAGAAGTCGTCGACGCCCTGGAGCCACTCCGGTACGTACTCGTCGGGGATCAGCGTGGCGGCCATGCTCCAGGTGCCGAGCATGGCGACTCCGGCCACGGTCATGCCCATGCCACGCCAGGCCGCGGCGGCGGTCTCGCCGTCGCCCCAGTCCCCGGTGGTGGCGTTGTAGCCGAACAGGGCGCCGGCGCCCTCGCCCATGCCGACGATGGCGCTCTCCATGCCGTCGTTGACGGACTGGTAGCAACCCTTGTCGCCATCCGTCGCGGCACCGTACGGCAGCACAGCGCCCTCGGCGTTGAGGTCGTCCGCGGTCATCGCGACGACGACCTCCGTGGGCCGGTCCTCATCGGTGCGCAACGCGTTGATGGCGTTGATGGCCTCGGTCTGGGCGGCGTCGAGCGCCGCGACCTCGGTATTGATCCGGCCGATGATGTCTTTGTTGTCTTCGACGGTGTCGCGGTGCTGGTCCCAGGGGATGGTGACCGGCGCCATGTCGGCGAAGTCAGTGACGACGAAGCTGAAGATACCGGCGTCCCAGGCTGGGTGGTCCTTGTCGTACCACTCCACGGTGACACCGTTGATGACCCGGGTCGCGAACGCGTTCGCCTCGACCTTGAGCGCCATCAGCCGCGTCTTGATCGGGGCGATGGTGTCGGCGAAGTTCGAGATGATGGTCGACACACTCGCGAGGGTGGTGCCGATCGCGGCGGTGTCGACCGACACCGGGTCCATGATCGCGAGCAGCTCGGCCGATTCCGGTGCGGTGTAGACGCCGCTGAGGCCCTGCCACTGGGTGAGTACCGCCGAGCCCTTTTCGGGCACGGCAGTGCCGGCGGTCGAGTATGCGGTGGCGGCACTGGCAACGGACTCCGGGTAGATGTTGTCGCCGGGAATATTCTCGGCGTTGACCAGGTCCCCGTAGCCGATGTGATCGCTGACGCTCACAGTGCAGCCGCCCGCTCAGCACCGATGGCGGACATGTCGCCGTTGAGGGCGGAGGCAGACGCGGCCGCCTGTGCGGTGGCCGCCATCTCCTCGTCGCCCTTCAGGTAGGCGATAGCGGCGGTGCTGGCTCCCACTGTGCCCGCATTGATGCGGTAGCCCACGTTGGTGAGTCGGGTCTTTTCGCTCTCGATGAGCGCCTGCACGGCGGCGGGCACCCCGCCGAGCGAGCCGGCGCCGTAGATCAGCTCATCCTGGGCGGTCAGGATGCCGTCCAGTGCCGTGGACAGCTCGGTTGCGGCGGTCTCAACGTTGGTGAGAACCGTCGACACCCCCTGTGGGTCAATGCTCCAGCTGGTCATTCGATGCCCTCCCGCACGAATAGGTTGCCCTCCGCCGACCGGGCGAGCGCCCGGGCAACGTCGAACCCCAGGTCAGCGCCCGGGTCCATCGGTGAATACAGTTCAGTCCAAAATGCTTGCCCGGTGGTGGGCGTGCTGCCGGTCAGGCGCTCCACGTCCTCGGGCACGTCGAACCCCTTGCTGCGCAGCACGGTCAGCAGCACCTCACCGGCCGGGGAACACACCTGGGTGGCGCCGCCGTTCCAGATGTGCCGCACGAGCAGGTCCGGGTTCACCGACACGGCGGCGATCAAGTGGTCGCCCACATCCACCGGCCGGGCCGAGACCACGATCAGTTCATGAGGCATGAGCCACCTCCCGGGTGTCGCCGTTGCCGAGAGCCCGCGCCACATCGGCCGGGTCGAACGAGCCGGCCACGTCGAGGTACTGCTGCCAGCTACCCGAGCCCTCCCGGGTGAACGGCAGCACGATCGAGGGGATGCGCGGGCGACCGGCACGGATCGCGCCGAACCTCTCCGCCGCGTCGGGCAGGTCGATCTTGAGGTCGCGCACGGCCCGCGGGCCGAGCACCATCGCCACCGGCAAGGGTGGGGCGCCCAGCTCTGACGACACGGCCAGGTCGGCGGCGCCGCGCAGCACGAAGGCGCTGCCCACCAGCACCGACTCGGTGGCCGCGAGGTCGGCGAACACCCCGGGCACGGCGCTGATGCTGTACGCGGCGGCAGCGTCGTCGGCGTCGAGGGCCACCAGCAGCTTGGTCTCCTCCACGAGGCCCCTGGCGCTGCGGGTGACGCGCAGCACGCCGGAGAACGCGAGGTCGCCACGCCCGGTGACGTGCAGCCGGGTCTCCCGCGGCATCCGGGCGCGGACGTACCTGTCGATCTTGTCGCGGTCCCAGGCCAGCCCGGCAGGTTCGTGCACGCCCCAGCCAGCAGGGACCGTGCCGGCCACCCGGTCGGTGAGGAAGGCCAAGGCCGCGCCCACACGAGTTTCGTCGCGGGCCTGCAGGTGCACGGACACGGTCAGTTGCAGCCAGGACCGCGCCGAGGCATCCGTCGTGTGCCCGGCCGGGTCGGCGCGGTCGACGGCAACGCCGGGGCGCAGCACGTCGCTCACCGCGTCAAGCCGACGGCCGGTGAGACCGTCGGTCAGGGCATCCGCGGAATCGCGCACCACCCACTTGTTGCGGGTGGCGCCGAGCAGCTGCATCATGCCGAAGGTGAGCCGCGACGACGACGGGGTGAGGAACACCACGCGCAGCCCGGCTCTGGCGCACTCGCTGATCAGGCTGGTGCGGCCCTCGCTGGCGTGCACGATGGGCGCAGCGCTGAAACTGACGACATAGCCGTCGCCCACCGAGTCGACGAGCGGATGTTCGACGCTCTCGCTCTGGGTCATCAGAACGGGTTAGCCGATATTCTGAACAGCCGACCGGCCGCGCGCCAAAGTGGCCTGGGCGGTCTCGTCGTTCGAGGACAGCGAGGTGCGCAGGGTGTTGATGATCTGCTTGACCTCACCGGCCACGGTGTTCCAGCGCATTTCCTTGGCGGCATAGTCCTCTGACACGCCGTCGGCCTGGTAGTCGGCCATCATGGCCTTCACGTCGGCATCGCGCTGGTCGATGAGCGACTCGAGCTGCGCGGCCAGCGCGTTGAAGTTGTCCTGCACGTTCTGGGATGCGGCGACGTCGTAGTCGCGGCGATCTGCTGAGTTTCCGCCTGAAGCCATGATGATGCCCTTCGGTTGGGTCGAGTGTGAGAGTGCCGCGGCGCGCTCGCGCGGGCCGCAGGGTGCCAGCGTGGATCACGCCGGCGGAATCGTCAGGCGCGCGAACCGAACCTGGCGGCGTCGAAGCTCGAGCCGGCCTGGGCGGTGCTGGTCTGGTCGGCGAGTTCCTGGTCACCCTGCGCGAACGCGAGGTCCTGACCCTGGATACCGGTGAGCACGGCATTCAGCGCGCTGTTGAGCTCGGTGGCGATGCCATCGGTCTCGGTCTTGAACCTGTCGAACGCGGCACGCCCTGCGCCGTTGAACTTGCCCTCGAGCGGCGCGGCCGCCTCGAAGAGCTGCTTCACCAGCGAGCCCAGGTCGTCAGACGAGGTGCTCGTCTTCTTGGTGAGGTGCGACAGAACGTCGGCCCCCATTGCGAATTTCATTCCAGCCATTTTGTCCCCCTAAATGCTTCGATGAGATCTCAGGTTAGGGTATGTCAACACGGTGCGGGGGAAATTCAGCACATCGACAGTTGCCGATTCACCTTTGGGGGGTGCGGTTCTTCATGGTCAATGCGCTCATCGGCGCGATCAGCTGCGGACGCTGCGGAGCCCCGCTGATCCCAGCAAACGCCTACTGCACACGCTGCGGGGTGCTGTCTGTCGTGGCCGCTCCCGGGGCCGCTCTCGGCCCCTATTCGGGGATGCTCGGCGGAGTGGTCACCGCATCCGCGACACGCCGGTACTGGTCGGTCGCCATCGACCTCGCGCCGGCCGCGATCCTGGCCGGCGGCGCCGTGGCCGTGGCCGCCGGATCGCCCGACCGCGCGACCGGTGGACTGTTCGCGGCCGTGCTCGGCGTGCTGCTGGTGTTCGGCTGCAGCCAACTGCTGTTGCTGCTCGGCACCGGGCGCACCCTCGGCCGGTGGCTGCTGGGCCTCCGAACTGTCGACGACCTCTCCGGCAGCCCGGTGGGCGCCCGCCGCCTGCTCAGCGCCATGGTGGACCTGATCGGCTCCCGCAGCACCATGACCGCGGACCTCCGCCGCGGTCGCGACCCGCACGCCCCCGCCCGCAACCCCCTCGGCACGGCCCAGCTGGCCCAGGTCTCGGCCCAGTCGGGCGCGCCGACCCGGCGTGAGGGCCGACGCCGCATGCTGGCCACGGATGCCGACGACGGGTACGCCCCGCAGGCCCGGATCGCCCCGTTCGTGACTATCGTGCTCGATAACGACCAGTCCCAGCAGGTGGACACGTCGCTGTTGATCGGCCGCCGGCCCGATAACCGCACGGGCGACGAGGTACATCCGCTGTTCGCCTGGACAGATCTCTCCCGCACCATGTCGAAGTCGCACGCCCTGGTCACCTGGTCTGGCACGCTGCTCTGGGTCACCGACCTGGGCTCGGCCAACGGCACCACCCTGGTCACCTACTCCGGCGAGCGCCGCCCGCTGCTGCCGGGCCAGCCGACCGCCGCCGCACCCGGCTGGCGGGTCGAGCTCGGCGACCGCCACTTCGACATCCTCGCCACCGAGGCCGTCACCGTGACAGGTACCCCCACCCCGATCACCGCCACGATCCCGAGAGAAAGCCTGCCCGTCGATGTCCTCTGATTACGATGTGGTGCTCCTTGAAACCGTCAAGACGCATCGCGCCCGGCTCCAGGCCGCATTCCTGTTCGGCGAGCTGTCCGAGCGCCGCGCGACGACCGACAACCTGCGCCGGTTCCTGGCCGGGGTGATCCTGGCCGCGGTGGCCTGCGCCGCCTGCGTCGGCACGTCCTTCGTGATCGACCTGCTGGCCAAGAAGGCCGCGGCGGATGCCGAAGTAGCCTCGCTCTCCGCCCCGCTCGTGCCCGGACCAGCGCTGTGAGCGGCTTCACCCGGCTCACCATCGTGGGCCGCACTCGCAAGGCCGAAATCGTGGTGCCGGGCGACGAGACCATCGCCGCTCTGATCCCGCAGCTGATGGACCTGCTCGAGGAACGCACCGGCTCTGTCGCCCGCCCGCTCACCCTGGTGCGCGCCACCGGGCAGCAGCTGGACACCGCCCTCACGCTCGCCGAGCAGCACGTGTCGGCCGGGGAGCTGCTGCGCCTGTTGCGGGTGGACGAGGCTCCGGCGCCGCCGGAGGTGGCCGACGTGACCGACGTCGTCGCCGAGGCCAGGGACGACAAACGCGGCCTGTGGACGGCCAGGCACCGCGAGGGTGTCGGCGCCGTCGCCATCGCAACCATGATGGCCGTGGCCGCGCTGCTGTTCACCGGCAGTTACACGGGCACCGTCGCGCTTCTCACCGCGGTGTTCGCGGGCAGTCTCCTGGTCTCGGTTGTGCTCGGCCGTCTGCACCAGCGCTGGCCGGCGACAGCGTTCGCCGCCGCCGCGCTCGGTATTGTGCCCGCCACCGGCGCCAGCCTGGCCGACGCCGGGCTCGGCAGCCGGGAAGACCCCGTCATCGCCACCCTCGTGCTGGCGCTCGGCCTGGGCTGGCTGGCGATCGGTGTAGCGCTGGGACTCGGGCTCGGCATCCGCCCGGCCCTGCGGGCCAGTGTGGTGGGCGTGGCCCTGAGCGTGCTGCCCGTGCTGCTGCACCTGATGGGCCTGGCCGAGCTGGAGACCGCGGCTGTGGTGGGTGTCGCCGCCGCCGTGATCTGCGGCATGCTGCCCTGGTACGCCATGAACAGTTCGGGGCTCACCGGCATCGACGACCTCGTGATCGCGGGCCGGCTCACCAACCGGGAGACCGTGCTGGCCACCGTCAACGACGCCTACAGGTCGCTCACCTGGTCAACCGTGGCCGTGGCCCTGCCGCTCCTGATCGCCGCCAGCCTGCTCGCCGCATCAGCGGACGGCTGGGCGATCGGCCTCGGCGCGGCGCTCATTGTCGTCACCGCACTCCGCACCCGCGCTTTCCCACTCGCCGGTCAGGCCATCGTGCTCTGGGCCGCGTCGATCGCGGCCTTCATCGTGGCCGCGGTGGCGCACACCGACGAGTGGTACGTGCTCGCGGCCCTCGTGATCGTGTGCGTGGCCACCCTGCTCGTGGTCGCGCTGAACCCGCCCGCACACACCAGGGCCCGGCTGCGCCGCGCCGGCAACAGCATCGAGATGTTCGCCGTCGTGGCGCTGCTGCCGGTCACGCTCGGGGTCTTCGGCGTGTACCCCGACCTGCTCGGGACGTTCTAACCGTGTCCACCCTCGCAGCCGGGCTGCGGTCGATCCCCTTCGCCCTCGTCGGCAGCGCCAGCGCACGCCTGCACGACCTCACCTCGGCGGATGCCGCCATCCGGATGCCGCTCACCCTCAACCGGCGCATCGGCCTCGTGCAGGCCTGCGGCGGGGCGGGCGCCTCGACCGTGGCGGCCGGAGTGGCGAGCATCTTCGCCACCCGCCGCTCCGGCCTGGTGCTCGGTGTGAATGCCTCCGGCGGCGCGCAGAACCTGCTCTGGCACGCCGGCGTGCCCACGCTGCCCGGCGCGCTGCCACCGGCACGCACCCGGCCTCTCTCGGCCGCCGATGCCGCGGCCGGGCTGCCCGTTGCCCGGTCGGGTCTGATCGGGCTGGACCTGCGCGACCCCGCGCATCCGACCACACCGGTACCCAGCCGCACCTGGTTCGACCGGATCAACCCGGTGTCGCGGTTCTTCGACCTGGCGATCACCGACTGGGGCGTGCGCGGCTACCAGATCGACCTGGCCCAGGTGGCGCTGGCCAGCCACGTCTTGTGCGTGGTCACCCCGTCGAGGCGGCACGAACTCGAAGACGCCGCCGCCGTGATCCCGGCGCTGACCGGGGTGGAGGACGGCCCGCAGGTGGTGCTCGTCATCGTCGACGTCAGCGGTTCCAGCCGCGGCCAGGCCCTGCCAGACGTCGGGTCCGACCTCGGGGTGCCGGTCCTGCGGATTCCGCACGACCCGAGCGCCGGCTCCGCCACACCAGTGGCCAGCGCCCACATGAGCGCCCGCACCCGTATCGCCTACGCGCAGCTCGCCGGCACCATCATGACCCAGGCGCAGCTCTCGCTGGGCGCCGAACTCCGACACCGTGAGGCCACAGCATGACGCTCCGACTCGTGCACAGGCCCACCCGGGTGACCCGGCCGCTGCAACGCGGCGACGCCGAGGTGATCTCCCCGCCGCCGGCGATGCAGGACGGCGCGCAGGGCGGTGTGCCCATCCAGGCGCTGCTGCCCGTGCTCGGCGCCGGCACCAGCGTGATCATGATGGTCACCCTGCGCGGCAACGCCCTGTTCATGGTCATCGGCGCGCTGATCCTCATCGTCGCCATCATCAGCGGGCTCGCCATGGCGCTCACCCAGCGCGGCGCGGCCGCCCGTACCCGGCGGGTGCAGCGCGAACGCTACCTGGACTATCTCGAGGGGCTGCGCGCCCGGATGCGCCAGCGCGGCAAGTCGGTGCGGGCCACCGCCGAACTGCTCAACCCCGACCCGGCCGCGCTGATCGAGCTGGTGCGGGACCCCGGCCGGCTGTGGGAGCGCCGCCGGCACGACGCCGACTTCCTCAGCCCGCGCCTGGGCGTGGGCGACGTGGCCTGGTTCGACCTGGCCATCCCCACCGAGCAGAACCCCGTGCAGCCGTACGACCCGATCCTGGCCGGCGAGGCCCGGCAGGTCACCGAGCACTACTCCACGGTGCGCGGGATGCCCGTTGACCTCAACCTGGACGGCGCCGGCGCCGTGGCCATCATCGGCGACCGGCAGAACGCCCTGCAGGTGGCGCGGGCGCTGATCCTGCAGATCGCCGCGCTGCACGCCCCCGACGACGTGCACATGGCCATCGCCTACCCCGACACCGCCGCCGAGGACTGGCGCGGTGTGGACCTGCTGCCGCACTTCGTGGACGAAGACACCTACGACGGCCCGGTGCCGGCCCGCCGGGTGGCCAGGGACACGCACGCGCTGCGGCGGGTGCTCGGCCAGGAGCTCGGCGACCGCGCCCAGCTGGCGGCCACCGCGAAACGCAGCGGCGGCAACGCCGGACCGGCCGAGAACGCCCGGCTGATCGTGTTCGTGGACGACTACGGCCACGTCGCATCCGTGTTGCCGGTGCCCGACGCCGACCTCTCCCCCATCGATCTGCAGATCACCATGGTGCACCTGCTCAGCGACCGGCTGCACGAACCATCCGACGTGACCATCCGGGTCACCGTCGGCGACGGCACGGCCGAGATCTCGGATGCCCGCGACGGCGGCGACGGCCAGGTGCCTGTGCAGGGCGCCGTGCTCGACCAGATCTCCGCTGCCCTGTTCGAGACCGTGGCGCGGATGCTGGCGCCGCTGCGGTTGAGCATGACCAGGCAGGACGAGGTCGAATCGGCCAAGGCCGTCGACATCGTCGAGCTGCTCGGCATCGGCGACGTCAGTGCCTTCGACGCGGCCACCGCCTGGGAACCGCGCTCACCCCGGGACTTCCTGCGGGTGCCGGTGGGGCTGGACGACTTCGGCGAACCGGTGCTGCTCGACCTCAAGGAATCCGCCCAGCTGGGCATGGGACCGCACGGCCTGGCCATCGGCGCGACGGGTTCGGGCAAGAGTGAGATGCTGCGCACCCTGATCCTGGCGCTGGCACTGTCGCACGGGCCCGACGACATCAGCATGGTGCTGGTGGACTACAAGGGCGGCGCGGCGTTCGCGCCGTTCGCCGGCCTGCCGCACGTGGCCGGCATCATCGACAACCTCGCCGACGACCCGCAGCTCACCCAGCGGGCGCGGGTGAGCATCGCCGGGGAGGTGGTGCGCCGGCAGCAGCTGCTCAAGGACGCCGGCAACTCGCCGTCGATCACGCACTACCGGGAGCTCGCGGCCGAACGCCCCGACCTGCCGGCGCTGCCGCATCTGCTCATCGTCATCGACGAGTTCGGTGAGCTGCTCACCGCCGAACCCGACTTCGTCGACCTGCTGCTCACCATCGGCCGGATCGGCCGGTCCATCGGCGTGCACCTGCTGCTCTCCAGCCAGCGCATCGAGGCCGGCAAGCTCCGCGGACTGGAAACGTACCTCTCCTACCGGGTGGGCCTGCGCACCTTCTCCGCGTCGGAGAGCGCCATCGTGCTCGACACCCCCGACGCCTTCCACCTGCCGGCGATCCCCGGCTACGGCTACCTCAAGGTCGACACCTCGATCTACCGCCGGTTCCGGTCCGGCTTCGTCTCCGGCCCGGCCGTGCAGGCGGATGCCGCGCCCACCCACAGCGCCGACCTCGACACCCTCACGGCGTTGCCGCTGCCGCTCTACAACGGGCTGCAGCAGCGCACCGAGAACGAGACCGCGGAAGAGGCCCTGGCGAGCCCGTCGACCGGGCGGGCGCTGATTGACGAGGCCGTAGACGGCCTGCGCGGCTCGGCCCTCACGGTGCCGCCGATCTGGTTGCTGCCGCTGCCGGAGCGGTTCGCGCTCTCCCGCATCCTCACCGACGAACCCACGCCTGAGCTCAAGGTGCCGATGGGCCTGCTCGACGAACCGGAGAAGCAGCGCCAGGACCCCTGGTTGATCGACCTCACCCGCAGCGGCGGGCACGTCGCCATCTTCGGCGCCCCGCAGACCGGCCGCAGCACCTTCCTGCGCACCATGGCCGCGTCGATCGCGCTCACCCACACGCCCCGTCAGGTGAGCATCTACGGGATGGACTTCACCGGCTCCGGCATGAACCGCATCGAGGGCTTCCCGCACGTGGGCGGGGTGGCCACCCGCGCCAACCGCGACAGACTGCGCCGGCTGCTCGAGGAACTCGCCGGCATGCTCGCCACCCGCGAACGCCTCTTCACGGAGCGCGGCATCGACTCGCTGCCGACGCTGCGCCGGCTGCACGCCGACGGCGGTGTGCCCGAACTCGTCGCCGCGGACATCGTGCTGCTCGTCGACGGCGTGGGCGCGCTCCGCACCGAGTTCGAGGAGTTCGAGCAGCCCCTGTTCGACATCCTGGCGCGCGGGTCGAGCTTCGGCATCCACGTGGTGCTCGCCATGACCAGGTGGAACGAACTGCGGATGGCGCAGCAGCCGCTGATCGGCACCCGGATCGAGCTGCGCCTGAACGACCCGATGGACTCCCAGGTGGGCCGCAAGCTCTCCGGGGCGCTCCGCAGCGACCAGCCCGGGCGGGCGATCACCGACGACGGCCTGTTCGCTCACATCGCCCTGCCCGTGCTCGACGACACCGCCGACGACCTGATCGGCGACGAGATCGAACAACTCGCCTCCCGCTCGGCGCACAGTTGGCAGGGCCCGTCGGCCGCGCCCATCCGGCTGCTGCCCGACAGTTTCTCGCCCGACGAACTGCCCGATGCCATCGACTCGCCCGATGCGGTGCCGTTCGGCCTGCGCCAGGACACCATGGAACCGGCCTACCTCGACCTGGCGTCCCGGGACCAGCACGTGCTCGTGTTCGGCGACCACGCCTCGGGCAAGTCCACATTCGTGCGCGGCATCGTGCAGGGGCTGATCGACCGGTACACGGCCGACGAGCTCGTGATCGCGATCATGGACGTGCGCGGGGAGATCGCCTCGTCCTGCCCGGACGACTACCTGGGCGGGCTCGCCGAATCCAGCGGCCAGGCCCGGGTGCTCACCACCGCCATCGCGAATGAGCTGGCCCAACGGCAGGATGCGTCCGACCGCTCGGCCGGGCCGCGCATCGTGGTGATCGCCGACGACTACGACGTGCTCGCCTCCGGCGGCACCGACCCGCTGGCGCCGCTGCTGCCGTTCCTGCCCAGCGCCCGCGAGCTGCGGCTCAACGTGATCGTCACCCGCCCGGTGGCCGGCGCGTCCCGGGCGCTCTACGACGTGGTCCTCCAGTCGCTGCGCGACACCGGCGCGACGAGCCTGATCATGTCGGGCGAGCGCACGGAAGGCCAGATCCTGCCCGGGGTGTACGCCGAGCAGATGCCGCCGGGCCGCGGCCGGATCGTGCGACGCGGCGACCGGCCGCGGATCGTGCAGATCGCGCATGCCCGGAACCCCGCCACTGAAGCGGCCGAATCCCTGGCGAAGGAGCTGGCACTGTGACCCACGGCACCCTGCGCATCGTCGTCTGCGGCACCGCCGGCGGCGTGGGCACCACCACGCTCGCCGCCATCCTGTTCGACCAGCTGTCACGCCTGTCGCCCAGCGTGCCGACGCTGGCCGACCACTCGTCGGGGTCGGTGGGCGCCCGGCTGCCCCGCGGCGACGACGCCGCGAGCATCGACGGCGGCCTGGTACTGCACGACCTGGGCCCGCACGCGCTCGGCGAGGGCCTCGACCTGCTCGAGTCGCCGTCGATCATCGCCGTGATCGCCACGGCCAACACCCCGCTCGGCTTCGCTGCCGCCGACGAACTTCTCGGCGCGGTGCGCGAGCGGTACGGGCAGGCCGGCCTGGCGCGGGTGACCGTCGTGGCGATGGGCACCCGCGGTCGGTTCCGCACCAAGCGGCTCACCGAGGCCCTGCACCTCACCTACGGGCGAGGCATCGCGTCGGTGATCCGGTACGACGTGTCGCTGGCCGGCGGCGGCCGCATCCCGATTCACCGCCTCGCCAAGCGCACCATCACCGCCTGCGACCTGCTCGGCCGCCGGGTGCTGGCCTCCGCGGCGCATCACCGGCGCTAACCCTCGCGAGCCGTGAGTTAAGCCCCTTCCCGACGCCCGGGTTGGGGTTTATCTCACGGCTCGCGAACCGTTGGGGTGCGCTCGTCCATGCCCCAGGGCTGGCCGTAGCCGGCTGGTTCGGGCGCGGCCATGAGGTCGAGGTACGGCTGGGCGTCGAAGGCCTCCGGGCCGAGCACACCGCTTCCAGTCCAGACGCCCGTCGCCAGCAGCTCGAGCGCGATCGCCGGGTTCAGCGCCGTCTGCCAGACCACACACTGGGCGTCGTACTCGGCCATTGTCCACTCGTTGTCGCTCACGTGATAGAGGTACACCTCGCGCGGCGCGCCATCCGTGCCGGTGCCGGTCACCCAGACGCCGGCGCAGGTCTTGCCGGTCATCCGCGGGCCGATCGTGGCCGGGTCGGGCAGGCTCGCGGCCACCACATCGCGCGGCGCGACCATCGCCGGGCCCTCCGCGGTGCGCACCTTCACGGGCGCGACGCTGTCGAGGCCGAGCAAGTGAAGCGTCTTGAGTACCCCGATGAACTCCTCACCGAGGCCGTACTTGAAGGTGACCCGCTTGGCGTCGAGCCAGCGCGGCATCAGCAGCACCTCTTCGTGCTCCACGTTCACGCACTCCACCGGGCCGATGCCCTCGGGGAAGTCGAACACCTCCGGCTCGCTGAACGGCGGAGTCGTGTACCAGCCGCGGTCCTTTTCGAAGATCACCGGCGGGTTCAGGCACTCCTCGATCGTGGTCCAGATACTGAACGACGGCGCGAAGATCTCGTTGCCGGCCTCGTCGCGCACCACCAGGTTGGCGCCGTCCCTGGTGCCGAGCTCGTCGATCTCGCTGAACAGGTGGTCGGAGGCGTAGCGGGCGAACACGTCGGAGAGCCCCGGTTCCACGCCCATGCCCACCAACGCGAGCCGGCCGCTGGTCTCCCAGTCGGCGGCCTGCTCGAACTGGTCGTCGCCGAGCTTGATGCCGGTCTCTCTGTGCGGGTCGGTCGGATGCGGCTCCGACAGGCTCATCGCCATGTCAAGGTAGTCGGCGCCCGCGGCGAGCGCCCCGGCGAAGATGCTCTGCACGAACTTGGGCTCCACGGCGTTCATCACGTGGGTGGCGCCGTGCTCGCGGGCCACGCGCGCCACCACATCCGGGTCGGAGGCGTCGATCTGCGCCGCCGTGAACCGGCCGGCGATCTCGGCGCCGTGCCGGGCCGTGATCGACGCGATGGTGCGCTCCGCCCGGCCGAGGTCGTAGTCGCTCACCACGACCTGCTCATAAAACGAGCGGCGGGCAACGATCTTCGCGAAGGCGTCACCGACGCCACCCGCCCCAACGAGGAGAATTCTCATGCCCCGACGCTAGCGCGCACCGGCCGCAATGTCAGCCCGCGCGCCGGATTCCGGCTTATCCGCCGGATTAGCCGGAGGCGGATGCCGGCGGTTTCGTTCGCTGCGCCCGCCGCCGGGCGATGGTGTTCTCACCGTCGAGCTTGGCCGCGAGCGGCGCCCACAGCACCACGGCCACCCCGGCCCCGAGCATCAGCCCGCCGATGGTGTCGGTGAGCCAGTGCGCGCCGAGGTAGGTGCGGCTCACCATCATCGCCACCGTGTACACGGCACCGGCAATCCACACCCACAGCCGCGGGAAGATGATGCCCAGCGCCACCACCATGGTGGCCGCATTGGCGACGTGCCCGGATGGGAACGAGCCGAAGTCGGAGGTGATCAGCATGTCCTCCGGGCGGGCCCGGCCGAACAGGGTCTTCAGCAGCTGCACCAGCCCGGCGCTCGCGACGGTGGCGATCAGGAAGTAGAGGGCCGCCCACGGGCGTCGGAGCACAAGCAGGGTCACCAGGATCAGCAGCGGGATCACGACCACCCCGGCGATGCCGGCGCCGAGGAAGTTCATCACCAGGGCAGGGACCTCCCAGACCGGCGACCGGTGCTCGAGGATCTCCTCCATCCACTCGGCGTCGACCTCGATCGGGCGGCCGTTGCCGCGCAGCAGGATCAGGGCGCCGAGCAGGAACGCCAGCAGCACGGCCAACGCGCCGCTGATCAGCGGCCACCGCCGCGCGATCCGGCGGGCGGGTGCATCCGCCGCGGCCTCCGGCCCGGCCGGCGTCGTGGCGGGCTCGGGTGGGGTGGGCTCAGTCTCGGGGGTTCGGGAGGGGTCCATCAGCCCATGTTAGATCGGCGCGGATGGGAGGCGGCCCTGACCCGCGGACGGGCCGCCCGGCCGCGCCCAGACCTGCCCACTTGCCCGCGCCCAGACCTGCCCACTTGCCCGCGCCCAGACCTGCCCGCTCGCCTGGTCCCTGACTGGCCCACTTTCGCTAGTGCGCGACCCCCGACAACTAGCAAATATGGGCCAGCCTCGCCGGCCTGAACAATGAGTGGCCCGGATTCGCTAGTG
The DNA here is from genome assembly GCF_026151165.2 of Cryobacterium sp. SO2. Classification (NCBI taxonomy): domain Bacteria; kingdom Bacillati; phylum Actinomycetota; class Actinomycetes; order Micrococcales; family Microbacteriaceae; genus Cryobacterium; species Cryobacterium sp. SO2. The sequence goes on along the minus strand of NZ_CP117849.1, from coordinate 494,065 downwards.
CGGGAGGTGCTGCAACTAGCGAAAACGGGCCAGTCCCGGCTGAGGGCGGGTGGGAGCGGAGCGGGAGCGGGCAGGCGGGCGCGGGGCGGGGTCAGGCCGTGACGAGGGTGTCGCGGCCCTTGCCGGCGCGCTTGGAGGCGAGCATGGCCTCATCGGCGAGGGCGATCAGGGCGCCCGGCGTGGTCAGCGGGGAGACGCCGGGCGTGAACACGCTGATCCCGATGCTGGCCGACACGCACTGCCCCTCCGCGATGCCGCCCAGCGGCACCCGCACGGCATCCCGGATGCGCCGGGCCATCTCCAGCACCGAACCCTCGTCGACGCCGTCGCAGGCGATCACGAACTCGTCCCCACCGAACCGGCTCGGCAGGTCGCCCACCCGCAGCGTGCGCAGCAGCCTCTCGGCCACCTGCTGCAGCACCTGGTCGCCGGCCTCGTGGCCGAAGGCGTCGTTGATGGCCTTGAACCCGTCGAGGTCGAGGAACAGCACCGCCACGGTGCGGCCGAGCGGCTCGGCCTCGACAAGCAGCTGCCGCAGCCGCTGCTGCATGGCGAACCGGTTGGGCAGCCCGGTCAGCGAGTCGTGCAGCGACTGGTGTTCGATCCGGCGTTGCAGGTGGATGCGCTCGAGCACCGGCGCGGCCTGCGTGGCCAGCGCCGCGAGCAGGTCGAGCAGGTTCTCGTCCAGCTCCCGCGGGCGTTGGAACCAGCAGGCGATGGCGCCGCCGACGGTGCCGTCTTCGATCACCGGAATGACGCAGAGCGCCTCGACCCCCTCGGCGTCGAGGTCGGCCGCCAGGCTCGGGAAACTCAGTGCGATGTCCGCGGGGCTGCGACAGAGCACGACCCGGCCGTGGCTCAAGCACTCCTGCACCGGCAGCAGGCCGGCCAGGTCCACGGTTCCGGAGAGCGGGTAGGTGCCCGAGACCAGGTCCAGACGGCCGTCGGGCTCGGCGACGACGACCGACACCGATGCGGCATCCGTGGCGATCTCGGCCGACACCCGCAGCGCGGAGCCGAACGCGGCCATGGTCGTGGCCGGGGCGAGGCCGGCCGCGGCGTGCTGCAGGATGCGCACCCGAGCCACCGCGCTCTCGGCCGTGCGCCTGGCGTCGAGGAGGTCGCGCTCGTACTTGAGCCGGATCCCGGCGTCGACGACGGCGGCGAAGACCATGGTCTGGTCGCCCGAGTCGTCCAGGACCGAGCTGACCAGCACATCCCGGGTGCTGCCGGTGCCGGTGGAGAGGCTGAGCATCACCTCGTTCAGGGTTCGCTGCGTCTGAAGCAGCGGCATGAACCGGGTCTCGAAGATCAGCTTGCTGCCGCGGGAGAGCAGGGACAGGAAGTACCGGCCGACGATGTCCTCCCTGGCGGCGCCCGCCCACTGGCAGAAGGTGTCATTCGCCGAGAGGATGACCCCGTCGGTGGTCATCGCGAACAGGCCGGCCGGAGCGTGGTGGAACAGCGCGCGGGAGACCTCGTCCGGCGTCACAGGCAGCGCCGGATCTGCCGCTCGATCTCGGCCGGGTCGGACAGGTGCGCGTAGTGCCCGGCCGCGCTCAATACGACGAGTTCACTGCCGGGGATGTTCTCGTGCAGGTACTCGCCCACCTCCGGCGGGGCGATCAGGTCGTCGGTGGACTGCAGGATCAGCGTGGGCGTGCTGATGTTCTTGAGGTACCGGCGCGTGTCGGAGAGGAAGGTGACCCTGGCGAAGTGCTGGGCGACCATTGTGTTGGTGCGGGCGATGCTCTCCGCCAGCTCCTCGGCCAATTCGGGCCGCTCCGGGTTGCGCATCAGCGCCGGCGCCATCTCGGCGGCCCAGCTCACGTGGTTCACCTCGAGAGCGTCCAGCAGCGCGTCGACATCGGCGCGCTCGAAGCCGCCCACGTAGCCCTCGTCGTTCAGGTAGCGCGGCGAGGGGCCCAGCATGATCAGCCTGCCGAACCGCTCCGGCTCCTCGATCGCGGCCAGCGCACCGATCATGGCGCTCACGGAGTGCCCCACGAAGACCACATCGTGCAGGTCGAGGGAGCGGAGGATCTCGAGCAGATCGGCGGCGTACCCCCGCAGCGAGTCGTACTTGCGGCGGTCGTACGCCGACACATCCGACTCGCCGGAGCCGACGTGGTCGAACCGCACGACGCGGTACTCGTCGGTGAACTGCGGCGCCACCAGGCGCCACATGTTCTGGCTGGTGCCGTAGCCGGGGCCGAACACAATCGGCGGCGCGGACGGATCGCCCTCGACGGTCACGCCGTTGCGCGCGAGCACATCCACTGCCACCCGGTCGGAGGCGTCCTCGCCTGTGCTGTAGATCACCTTCGAGATTCTTCCATATCGATCTGAAGGGTGCGGCAGGGCTTTTGCCGCGGCCAGGTCAGTGCGTGAGCGCCGCCACCGTGCGCGGGCGCACGATCAACCACAGGCTGAGGATGGAGACGATCGCAGCGAGGCCCATCACGGATGCCATCGGCACGGCGGTGCCGACGCCGAGCAGGCCCACGACGGGTGAGATCAGGCCGGCGATGCCGAAGTTGGCCGCGCCCAGCAGGGATGCGGCGGTGCCGGCTTCGCTGCCGTGCGAGTTGAGCGCGATGACCTGCACAGTGGGGAAGGTGAAGCCGCACGCCGCGATGAAGAACCACAGCGGGATGAGGGTGCCCCACAGGCCCGCGCCGAGCAGGTCGAGGGTGAAGATGGCCGCCGACATCACCACGAGCACGGCCGTGGCCACGATCAGGATGTTCTGCGGGCCGACGTTGTAGCGGTGCATCAGCCGCGAACTGGCCTGCACGCCCACCACGATGCCGAGCGAGTTGACCGCGAACAGCACACCGTACTGCTGCGCGCTGAACTGGTAGACCTGCTGGAACAGGAACGGTGACGAGGAGAGGTAGGAGAACAGCCCGGTGAAGGTCATCGCCCCGATGATGAGAACGCCCACGAAGGTGCGGTCGCTGAGTACCGCCTTGTAGCGCTGGCCGAGGCTGGAGTGGCCGGGCACCGTGCGGCGGTCCTGCGGCAGGGTTTCGACGATCCAGATCGCGACGGCGACCATGACGACAATGCCGTAGCCGGCGAGCACCCAGAAGATGCCGCGCCACGGCATCACGAGCAGCAGCTGCGAGCCGATGACCGGCGCGAGCACCGGCGCCAGGCCGCTCACCAGGGCCAGGCGGGAAAGCATCTTCACGAGCGGCTTGCCGCCGAAGAGGTCGCGCACCATGGCCATGGCCACCACCGCACCGGCTGCGGCGCCGAAGCCCTGCAGCACCCGGAAAATACCGAGCGACACGATGTCGTTGGACAGAGCGGCGCCGACGCAGGCGAGCACGTGGAAGCCGGTGGCCAGCAGCAGCGGCAGCCGACGACCGACCTTGTCACTCCACGGGCCCACGATGAGCTGACCGAAGCCGAAGCCGATCATCGTTCCGGTGAGGGTGAGCTGGATGGCCGCGGCCGAGACGCCGAGTTCGCTCTCGAGCAGGGGGAAGGCGGGCAGGTACAGATCGATGGTGAACGGGCCGAGCGCCGTCAGCGCCCCCAGGATGATGATGTAGACCACGCGCTGCCCGCGGGAGAGTGCGTCGCCGGGGTGCCGGGCGGTGGAGGCGAGTTGCGCCTCGGAGATGACGGGGATGACGGCGGTAGTCACGAAAAAGAGTCCTCGGTCGGGGGCTTACGGGGTGGAGTGCGGGCGAAGGCCCGTTTGCGAAAAGCCCCGGGCCCCGCGTTCTATTCCCTGTGGCCGCCAACTGGCGAAAGATTGCGCGGATCCGGGGTTTTCTGCACGTTTGCCGGCGAGCCGGCGTTCGTGAGGGGCAGCTCCATGAAGACATCTGCCCGGGCATACGGCATCGGCCGGATGCGTTCGGCAGGCACGTGGGTGAAGCCCACCGATTCGTAGAGGTGCACGGCGTTGGGCAGCTTGGTGCTGCTGCCCAGGAACAGCGAGGTGGCGCCGAGCCGGCCGGCCAGAATGATGGCCGCGGTGATGAGCTGCCGGCCCACGCCCTTGCCGCGCAGGCCGGGCTGCACCGCCATTTTGGACAGCTCGAAGACACCGTCGCCGGTGGGCACCAGGGCGACGCAGCCGATCCGTTCGTCGCCGAGCCGGGCGATCAGCACCTGGCCGCCGCGGTCGACGATGGCGCCGACCGGGTCGTCCAGCGTGGCGCTGTCGGCGGCCTCGAGGGTGAACAGCCGGCGGATCCATTCCTCGTTGAGCTCCCGGAACGCGCGGGCGTCGGCGTCGGAGGTCAGGGGGTCGATGGTGATCGGGACAGGCTGGGCGACGGGGCTGGGGCTGAGTGACATGTGGACTCCTTGTTCTCTTCCATTCTGTGAGCGGCTTATCCAGACGTCCAATATCCCTTGGCGAGGGATTCAGACCGCAGACGTCTTGATAGCGTGGGCCTATGGTCGCTCACCTCGAACTCCGGCACCTGCGCTATTTTGTCGCGGTCGCGGAGGAACTGCACTTCGGCAAGGCCGCCGACCGCCTGCACATGGCCCAGCCGCCGCTGTCCCAACAGATCCGGCGGCTCGAGGAGCTGATCGGCACGCCGCTGTTCGATCGCACCTCCCGCCGGGTGGTGCTCACCGAGGCCGGGGTGGCGTTCCTCGAGCGCAGCCGCCGGCTCCTCGACCAGGCTGCGTCCGACGTCGACGAGGCCGCCCGGATCGGCCGGGGCGAGCAGGGCCGGTTCGACATCGGCTTCATCACGTCGGCCATTCCGCTGGGCATCACCGAGCGCATCCGGGCGTTTCGGTCGCTGTACCCGTCGGTGCACGTGCAGCTGCACGAGGGCTACACCTCGCTGATCCTCGGCCGGCTGCTCGCCCGCGAGATCGACATCGGGGTGGTGCGTGACTCCGAACCGCACCCCGCGGTCACCATGACCACCCTGGCCACCGAACCGTATGTCGCTGTCGTGCCCAGCGACCACGCGGCGGCCGGGCTGGCGCGGCTCGACGCCGGGATGCTGCGGGACGACCCGTTCGTGTTCTATCCGCGCGCCGCGGGCGAGCGGGCCTACCTGCGCAACCTCGAGCCGTGCCGCCAGGCCGGGTACGAGCCCCGGGTGGTGCAGGAGGCGTCGTCGTGGGTGACGATCCTGCACCTGGTGGGGGCGGGCCTCGGGGTGAGCATCGCGCCGGCCAGCGCCACGTTGAACCTGCCGGCCGGGGTGCGCATCATCCCGCTGTCCGGCGCGCACCCGCGCAGCGAGGTGCAGCTGGTGCAACGGGCGGACGACCGGCGCACGATCATCACGAACTTCCTGCGGGTGCCCGGCTCCCTCACCCCCACGCTGACGCCCGGCGCGGAGCCGGGACCGGGCGAGGTGGGCTCAGTCTGAGGGCTGGTCCGTTCCGGCCGGGAGGCCGGCCGGGTCGTCGAGCAGCCCCTCGAAGGCCAACTCGGCGGCGCCGATCATCAGCAGGTTGGAGCCCAGTTCGGCCGCGCTCAGCCGCACGGTGCCGAACGCGGCCCCGAGCGAGTGGGAGGCGACGGCGGACCGCAGCCGCTCGGCATCCACCGCGAGCAGGGCGCCCAGGAACCCGCCGAGCACCACGAGCTGTGGGTTGAGGATGTTGATCGCGCCGGCCAGCGCCACCGCAAGGTGGTCGATCTGGCGGTCGACCTCGGCGCGCACGGCCGGGGAGGTGGACGCCAGCAGCGCCTGCTCGAGCTCGTCGGCATCCGCACCGGTGAGGCCGAGCACGTCGAGCAGTTCACGCCGGGTGACCTCGGCCTCGAGGGTGCCGCGGATGCCGGCGGAGTCGACCCTGGCGCTGTCGCTCACCCGGGTGTGGCCGAACTCGCCCGCGTAGCCGGCGATGCCGCCGGCCGGCACGCCGCCCACGATCATGCCGCCGCCGATGCCGCTGGCGCCGCCGTTGAGGTAGATGAGGTCGGTGATGCCCTTGCCCGCGCCGAAGAACCGTTCGGCCATCGCGCCCAGGCTGGCGTCGTTGGCGGCGAGCACCGGGTATCCGGTGGCCGCTTCGAGCATCTCGGCGAGCGGCTCGTCCACCCAACCCAGGTGCGGTGCGTGCCGCACCAGACCGTCGTGCGCGCGCACCAGGCCGGGCACGGCCACGCCGATGCCCACGACGGTGAACTTCGCGGCCAGCTCGCCGCGCATGCCGTCGATCACGGCGGCGGCGATGTTCACGGCCTCGACCACGCTCGGCGACTGGTCGGTGGGGTACCGCACCCGGCGGTGCACCTGCCCGTCGAGGCCGACGATTCCGATCGTGACGGCATCGATCTCGGGGTTCACGGCGAGTGCCACAACCCGTTCACTGACGCTGACAATAGGGCTGGGCCGGCCCACCTGGTTCGTGGCGGTCGGTTCGCCCTCCACGACCAGGCCGCGCTCCACCAGTTCGGCCACGAGGGCGGCAATCGTGGAGCGGTTCAGCCCGGTGAGCCGGGTGAGCTGCGACCTGGAGGCGGCGCCGCTGCGGTGCACGAGTCTGAGCACCACCGACAGGTTGTGTCGGCGCACATCGTCATGGCTGCTGCCCTGCACGGTTCCTCCGTCTGGCTGACGCCCGGTCTGCGAGCGTGAGTCACTCTGGCCCCCAGAGTACCCGGCAACTCTCCCCGGCGGCCGTGATACGTTGCAGACCGCCACAAATCGGGTCGAGGCGTCACCCGTACGACGCAGACAAGGATGTCCATGGAATTCCCCAGCATGAGAATCGCCCTCACCGGCGGCAGCGGAAAACTCGGCAAGACCGTGCTCGAACGGCTGCGCGCCGAGGGCCATCAGGTGATCAACTTCGACCTGACCGGCAGCCGCGGAGCGGGCTTCGTGCGCATCGACCTCACCGACTACGGCCAGGTGATCGACGCCTTCTCCGGTGTCAACGACCAGGCCGACGGTTTCGACGCCGTGGTGCACCTGGGCGCGATCCCCGCGCCGGGCCTGGCACCGGATGTAGCGACCTTCCACAACAACATGCTCGCCACCTACAACGTGTTCCAGGCGGCCCGCCGCGTGGGCATCCGCCGCATCGTCTACGCCTCGAGCGAGACCGTGCTCGGCTTGCCGTTCGACACCGACCCGCCCTACATCCCGGTGGACGAGGAGTACCCGGCCCGGCCGGAGAGCACTTACTCGCTGGTCAAGCACCTCGAGGAGCAGATGGCGATCGAGCTGGTGCGCTGGGACCCGACGCTGTCGATCACGGCGCTGCGGTTCTCCAACGTGATGGACCCCGAGGACTACGACGCCTTCGAGGACTTCCAAACGGATGCGACGCTGCGCAAGTGGAACCTCTGGGGCTACATCGACGGCCGTGACGGCGCCCAGGCCGTGCTCAAGGCGCTGCAGGTGGCCCCGCCCGGCTTCGAGCGCTTCATCATCGCCGCCGCCGACACCGTGATGCGCCGGCCCAGCGCCGACCTGGCCGCCGAGGTCTTCCCCGCCGTGCCGGTGACCGCGGACATCGACGGTCGCACCACGCTTCTCTCCATTACCAAGGCCCGCCGCCTCCTGGGCTTCTCCCCCGCCCACTCCTGGCAAGACCCCCGCTAACCTTCCGCGAGCCGTGAGAAAAGCCCCGAAAACCCAAGGTTTTCGGGGCTCAACTCACGGCTCGGGGGACGGGGCGGGAGGGTGCTGGCTAGGCGGGGAGGGTGCGGGTGGCGACCAGGGCGGCGTACCAGCGGGCGCTGTCTTTCGGGGTGCGCTCGAGGGTCTCGTAGTCCACGTGGATGATGCCGAAGCGCTTGGAGTAGCCGTAGCCCCACTCGAAGTTGTCCATCAGCGACCACACTTGGTAGCCGCGCAGGTCGACGCCACGGGCCATCGCCCGGTGCGCGGCGGTGAAGTGCCGGCGCAGGTAGTCGGTGCGCTCCACGTCGTGCACGCGGGGACCGTCGTCGGTCTGCACCACCGTGTCGGCGAACGCGGCCCCGTTCTCGGTGACCATCAGCGGCTGGTTCGGGAACTCCTCGTGCAACGACACGAGGAGGTCCTCGAGGCCGGACGGGTCGATGTTCCAGCCCATCTCGGTGTACGGGCCCGGCTGGGCGAGGAACTCGACCCTGTCCGCGCCCGGCCACGGTGACGCGCCGACGTCCTTGTGGCCGTCGGCGTTCTCCCGGGGCGACTCGCCGTCCCACAGCCGCACCAGCGTGGTGGAGTAGTAGTTAACGCCGAGCACCTCGAGCGGCTGGTGGATGATCTCGGTGTCGCCGGGCAGAACGAAAGCCCAGTCGCTGATTCCCTTGGTGTCTTCGAGCACATCCGCCGGGTACGCGCCCTTCAGCAGCGGGCCGAGGAACACCCGGTTGGCCAGGGCGTCGATCTGCCGCACGGCCTCCGGTCCGGTCTCGCCCTCGCCGCGCAGCACGTGCAGGTTGAGGGTGATCGAGAAGTCGGGGTCGTTGGTGACGAGGGGCTTGAGGGCCAGGATCGCCAGGCCGTGCGCGAGGTTGAGGTGGTGCACGGCCGCGAGCGCAGCGGCGCCATCGGTGCGGCCGGGCGCGTGCGCGCCGGAGCCGTAGCCGAGGTACGCCGAGCACCAGGGCTCGTTCAGCGTGGTCCAGGTGTCCACCCGGTCGCCGAAGGCCGCGCCCAGGATCGCCGCGTAGTCGGCGAAGGCGTAGGCGGTGGCCCGGTTGGTCCAGCCGCCCTCGTCTTCGAGCGCCTGCGGCAGGTCCCAGTGGTACATGGTGACGATGGGGCGGATGCCGCGCGCAATGAGCCCGTCGATCAGGCGGGCATAGAAGTCGAGCCCCTTCTGGTTCGCCGGGCCCCGGCCGGTGGGCTGGATGCGCGACCAGGAGATCGAGAACCTGTACGCGGCCAGTCCCAGCGAGCTCATCAGGTCGAGGTCGGCCTCAAGCCGGTGGTAGTGGTCGGCGGCGACATCGCCGGTGTCCTCGTTCCAGATCTTGCCCGGCGTGTGGCTGAAGGTATCCCAGATCGAGGGCCCGCGGCCGTCTTCGTCGAAGGCACCCTCCACCTGGTAGCTGGCGGTGGCGGAGCCGAAGATGAATGAGTCGGGGAACACCAGGCCGGCGTCCCGGTAATCGGGGTTTCCGGCGGTGGCGGCCGGCGTTGTGGTGCTGGTCATCGAAGAAGTGCCTTTCGGTCGGTAGCGACAACGGTAGTGCCACCGGCGAGCCGGGCGCGGAACGGCGCCGCCGAATCGCTGGTGACGACGGTGTTGTCGCCGTCGCTCGTGACGGTGACGGTGATGTGGGTGCCGTCCAGCGGGTTGCTGATGTCGACGGTCCTGGCTTCGCCGGTGCCGCCGGGGTAGACGGTGACGAGGGCCTCATCGGTGTAGTCGTAGTCGGGCCGGTCGTCGCGGGAGCCGGTGACGAGCACCGCTCCCCCGCGCACCCAGAGCGGAAGGCTGTCGAAGGCGTGGGTCTCGCGGCGCCAGACCGGGCCCTCCACGACCTCGTCGGTGAGGTAGTTGGTCCAGGTGCCGGCGGGCAGATAGTACTGCACGTCGCCGGACTCGCTGAACACCGGCGCCACGAGCAGGTCGGCGCCGAGCAGGTACTGCCGGTCGAGGTAGTCCACGGCCGGGTCGCCGGGGAACTCGAGCTGCATCGGCCGCATGAACGGGGCGCCGACGCTGTGCGCCTCGAGACCCACCTGGTAGAGGTAGGGCATCAGCGCGAGCTTGAGTTTGGTGAACACCCGGGTCACGTCCACGGCGCTCTGGCCGGGCTCCTCCCGGCCGTCGTCGAAGAGCCACGGCACCCGGTAGCTGGTGGAGCCGTGCAACCGGGAGTGGCTGGAGAGCAGGCCGAAGGCCAGCCAGCGCTTGAACACGGCCGGGTCGGGCATGCCCTCGAAGCCGCCGATGTCGTGGCTCCAGTAGCCGAAGCCGGAAAACGCCAGGGAGAGCCCGCCGCGCAGGGTCTCGGCCATCGACTCGTAGCTGGAGGAGTTGTCTCCGCCCCAGTGCACGGGCTGCATCTGGCCGCCGACGGTGGCCGACCGGGCGAACAGCACCGCGTCGCCCTCGCCGCGGTGCTCCTGCAGCACCTCGAAGACGGCCTTGTTGTAGAGCTGGCTGTAGAGGTTGTGCATCACGTCGGCCGACGAGCCGTCGTGCCACACCACATCCGTGGGGATGCGTTCGCCGAAGTCGGTCTTGATGGCGTCGACACCCTGCGCGAAGAGACCGCGCAGCTTGCCCTGGAACCAGGTGACGGCGGCCGGGTTGGTGAAGTCGACCAGGCCCATGCCGGCCTGCCACATGTCCCACTGCCAGACGTCGCCGTTGGCCTTCTTCACCAGGTAGCCGGCCGCAGCGGCCTCGGCGAAGATGCCGGCCCGCTGGGCGATGTACGGGTTGATCCAGGCGCTCACGTGCAGGTTCTTCTCGTGCAGCCGGGTGAGCATGCCCTCGGGGTCGGGGAACACCCGCGGGTCCCATTCGAAGTCGGTCCAGTTGAATTCGCGCATCCAGAAGCAGTCGAAGTGGAAGACGGAGAGCGGCAGGTCGCGTTCGGCCATGCCGTCGATGAAGCTGTTCACCGTGGCTTCGTCGTACTGGGTGGTGAACGAGGTCGACAGCCACAGGCCGTACGACCAGGCCGGCACCCGGGCCGGGCGGCCGGTGAGCCGGGTGTAGCGCTCGAGCACGTCCTTGGGGGTGGGGCCGTAGATCACCAGGTATTCGATGGCCGGGCCGGCCACCGAGAACTGCACCCGCTCCACGGCCTCGGTGCCCACCTCGAACGAGACGTGCTCGGGGTGGTTGACCAGCACGCCGTAGCCGCGGTTGGTGAGGTAGAACGGCACGTTCTTGTAGGACTGCTCGCTGGAGGTGCCGCCGTCGGCGTTCCAGATGTCGATTGTCTGGCCGTTCTTGATCAGCGGGCCGAAGCGCTCGCCGAGGCCGTAGACCAGTTCGCCGACGCCGAGGGACAGTTGCGCGTGCGTGTAGGACGCCGCCGGCGCGAGCCCGGTGGTGGTGACGCCGGACACCCCGGCCGGCTCGGCCGCGACGGGGGCGCCGGGGGCGAGCTGCATGTGCCCGATCGACTTGTGCCCGCTCTCGGTGAGGGTGCGCCCGTCGGCCTCGAACGACAGCGCGAACGGGGCGCCGAGGGCCACACGGGCGGTGAGCGGGCCGGCCGTGAGGGTGCCGCCGGTGTTGTCGATCACGATGACACCGGCATCCGGCTCGGCGCCGACCAGGTCGAAACCAGAGCCGGTCGCGATGCCGGTGTGCTGGTCGACGCGCACCTTGATGATGCCCGGCAGCGGCGAGGAGAGGGTGACGGTGAGCAGGGCGCGGTTGAGCACGTCGCCGCGGCGTTCGATCACCTTCGTCGGCGCGGTCACCCGCAGCGCGGTGCCGACCTGTTCGATGTCGTACGCCTCCTGCGCGTAGAGCGCGGTGACGCCGGGGCGGGTGTGCCAGAAACCATCGGTGAATTTCATAACTACTTGACTGCTCCTGCGGTGATGCCCCTGGTGAGGGTGCGTTGGAAGATGAGGAAGAAGATCAGGGTGGGCAACAGGCCCAGCAGGGCCGAGGCGCTGGTGGTGGTGACGTCCATCAGCCGGTCGCCCTGCAGCACCGCGATCGAGACCGGCACGGTCTGACTCGCGTTGCTCACCAGGAAGGTCAGCGGGATGAGGAACTCATTCCAGGTCCAGATGAAGAAGAAGATCACCAGCACGCTCAGGGTGGGCTTGGTGATCGGGTAGACCACCCGGTAGAGGATCGTCCAGCGGCTGGCGCCGTCCAGGGACGCGGCCTCGAGGATCTCCTTGGGGAAGGTGCCGAGCACGCTGGCCAGCAGGTAGGTGCCGAAAGCGCTCTGGATGACCACGAAGATGATGATCACGGCCCACTGGTTGTCGTAGAGGCCCACGCTCTTGAACATGAAGTAGAGCGGGTAGAGCAGCACTTCCTGCGGCAGCATATTGGCCAGCAGGATCAGCAGCACGATCCAGGTGCGGCCACGCACCCGGCCGATGCCGAGCGCGAACGCGTTCAGCAACGAGATGACCACGGCCAGGATGGCGACGACGCTGGAGATGAAGAAGCTGTTCCAGAGCTTCTCGGGGAAGTTCACCCGCTCCCAGAAGTTGACCATGCCGTCGAAGTACAGGTCGGTGGGCAGGGTGAGCGGGCCGGCCGCGTTGTAGTCGGCGGGCGACTTGAACGAGTTGATCAGGATGAGGAAGAACGGCACCGCGATGAGCAGGCCGATCAGCACGGCGGCGAGCAGGATCATCCAGTCGCCGAGGGACTTGCGGGTGGTGCTGCTGCGCCGTTTGCGGCTCTGCCGGGCCGGCGGGCCGGCGACGGCCGAGGTGGCGGGGTCGAGGATGGTGGAGGTCATTAGCGTTCCTCTTCCTTGCGCTCGAGTCGGGTCTGGGCGAGCAGGAAGACGACCGAGACGGCGGCGATGACGATGGTGAGTGCGGTGGCGATGGTGGCGCCGTAGCCCACTTGCTGGGACTGGAAGAACTCGCTGTACGCGTAGTACGCGGGCACGATGGTGGAGGTGCCTGGACCGCCGCCGGTGAGGGTGTAGATCGGGCCGAAGACCTTGAGGGCCGCGATGGTGCAGGTGAGGGTGACCACGAAGATCTCGGGGCGGATGATGCTCACCGTGATGGCGCGGAAGCGCTGGATCCAGTTGGCGCCGTCGAGTTCGGCGGCTTCGTAGAGCTCAGGGTCGACCCGCTGCAGGGCGGCCATGAAGATCACGATCGGGTAGCCGAGCTGCACCCAGATCATGATGACCATGATGCTGGGCAGGGCGGTGTCTGGATCGCCGAGCCAGTTCTGCGCGAGGCCGCCCAGGCCGATGCCTTCGAGCACCTGGTTGAGGGCGCCGTTCTGCGGGCGCAGGATCCAGCCGATCACGATCGCGGCGACGACGCCGGGGAGGATCTGCGGCAGGTAGTAGGTGGCGCGCAGGAAGCTGGCGATCTTGCCGCCGAACTTCTTGCCGATCAGGTCGAAGAGCATGGCGGCGAGCACCAGGCCGAGCAGGGTGGGTACGACCACCATGGCCACGATCATCGCGATGGAGTTGCTGAACGAGGTCCAGAAGGTGGTGTCGCCGGCGAGCTTGACCCAGTTCTCCAGGCCCACCCACTCCGGCGGCTTGATGCCGCGGTAGTCGGTGAAGGTGAGGTAGATGTTCCAGACCAGGGGAACCACGATGATCAGCGTGAGCAGGGCCAGGCCCGGAATGAGGTAAATCCAGAATGTCTTGGGGTTGCTTCCCGGGATGAGGCTCTGCCGCACGGGCTTGTTGCCTGCCGCGGGAGCATCAACGGGGGCATCGGCTACGGATGCTGTCGTCATGCGATTTCCTTCTCTGCGAGTGGTGGCCGGGGGCCGTGACGGCCCCCGGCCGGGTACTGCGAGGTGACGCTTCGGTGCAGTGGCCGGAGTGAGCCGGCGGAGTTAGCCGACGATGTCCTCGACACCTGACTGGTACTGGCCGCCGAGCTGCTCGTTGATGTCAGCGGGCGACTTGGTGCCGTTGATGAGTTCCTGCAGGCCGGCGTTCAGTTCGTCGTAGAACGTGGCGGTGGGCCAGTCCGGGTAGAACGCGATGCCGTCCTTCTCGGTGAGGGTGTTGAAGTTGCCGATCAGTTCCTGGCTCTTCGGGTCCGTGATGTCTTCGGTGTTCGCGGCGACGGGGATGCCACCGTTGTTACCGATCAGGGCCTGGATCTCGGGGCGCATGGTGATGTCGATGAACTGGGCCGCGAGGTCCTTGTTCTTGGCCTTCTCCGGGATAACCCACATGTTGCCGGCGGAACCGGGCGACATCTCGGCCTCGGGGAAGAGGAAGGTGCCCCACTCGAAGCCGGTGGCCTCGGTGGTGAACCGGTTGTGCCACCAGGAACCCGAGTAGAAGATCGGGTAGGTGCCGTTGATGAACGCGGTGCCGGCATCCTCTGCCTTGAAGCCGCTGGCGTCGGTGGAGATGTAGCCGGCGTCGGTCCAGTCCTTGATGGTCTCGGTGGCGTAGCTCAGCTCGGGGCCGGACCAGTCCACGTCGCCGGTGTAGAGCTGGTAGTCGTCGACGAAGGAGCGGTCGGCCTTGGTGAGCGCGAGCTGGTACCAGAGCTGGCCCAGCGGGTACTCGGCGGCGGACTCGGCCAGCGGGGTGATGCCCTGGTCGACGAAGGCGGCCATGACGGTCTCGAGTTCGGCGACGGTGGTCGGCACCTCGAGTCCGGCGGCGGCGAACATGTCCTTGTTGTAGTACATCTCCACGAACTCGCCGTAGTTGGGCACGCCGTAGAACGCGCCGGAGCCCATGATGCCGTCTTCGTCGTAGCGCGCGGTGGTCTGCAGCGACGGGGCGAGGGCGTCGTCCCAGCCGTACTCGGCGTAGTCGTCGTCGAGGTCGCTGAGCAGGCCCTGGCTGGCGAGGAGGCCGGCGGTGGCGTTGCCCTTGTTGTACTCGAGGATGTCGGGGGCCTCGTCGGAGTTGAGAACCTGGCTGGCGGTGGAGCGGATCTGCTCGAAGCTCTTCTCCTCGAACTCGACCTTTGCGCCGGTTTCTTCTTCGAAGACCTTGATGGCTTCGGTCCAGGCGATGCCCATCGCGCTGGTGTCGCTCTCGAAGTGCCAGAGCTTGAGGGTGTTGCTGTCGCCGCCGCCGGAGCCGCCGGCCGAGCAGGCGGAGAGCAGGAGGGCGCTGACGCCGAGCACGGCAATGCCGGCGAGGCTTCTCTTGGTTTTCTTCACTGTTCTACTTCCTTGTAGTGGTGCGCTGATAGTGAGATGCAGGTGGTGCGATGGGGCGGATGGTGCGGTGCTGCGGGTGGTGCGGGTGCCGGTGGCGAATCGAAACGTTTCGATAGTGCCGCCGCGGGAATCCTTTCCGGGTTCTAGGGGTGGAGGGGGCTGGGGGCTGTCGAGCCGAGCTCGACGTACGTCGGTTCGATGAACTCGACGTGCGGCAGCACATCGCCGGCGAACTGGGCCATGGTGAGCTCGATCGCGCGTGTGCAGGACTGGTCGGCGGGTAACGGGATCACGTCGAGGGGCGGGGTGAGGTGGTCGGTGGAGAAGCTGGAGCAGGCCGAGATGACCGAGAGGTCGTTCGGCACGCTGATGCCGCGCTGGCTGAGGAGCTCAAGCACCATGGACTGCACGGGCTCGTTGCTGTGCAGCACCAGCCCGGTCATACCGGGCAGGGTCGCCGTCAGGCCGTCGAACGCCGCCCGAACCCCGGCCGATTCCTCGGGCGCCGGCGTGAACGCCACGGTGGCGCCCAGGCGTGCGGCCTCGGCCAGGAAGGCGTCGCGGAACCGCGGCGGAAAGTTGGAGCCGCGCTCGTAGACCGCCGGCGCCTGGCCGATCAGGCCGATCTCACGGTGGCCGAGGTCGACCAGGCGGCGCACGGCCATCACGGCCGCCCGCTCGAAGTCGAGGTCGACGCAGGTGAGACCGTCGGTGTCGTTGGGGATGCCGATCACGGTGGCGGGCAGGCCGAGCTCACGCACCAGGTCGGTGCGCGGGTCTTCGGTGGAGACGTCCAGCAGCACGATGCCGTCGACGAGCGAGCTGCGCACCACTCGGCGCAGTCCGCTGGTGGCCTCGTCCTGGGTGAGCAGCAGCACGTCGTAGTCGTACTTGCGGGCCGCCGTGACCACCGAGAGCACAAAGGTCATGTGGGCAGGCGCGTGGGTGCCGGCGTGCAGCGGGGCACTCAACGCGAGGATGTTGGTGCGCGCGCCCTTGAGCATCCGCGCGCCGGCATTGGCCCGGTAGTCGAGCTCGAGAACGGCCTCGTCGATGCGCTGCTTGGTGGAGGCCGCGATGGACCGCTTGCCGCTGAGCGCGTACGAGACCGTGCTGATGGACACCCCGGCGACGCGTGCAACGTCGTGAATGTTGGCCATCAGGACTCCGTCGTCGATAGGGGTGTGCGGTATCGGATGCGGTTCTGCAGCCGAGTGGCGAGCCGTTCGTCTAAACGTTTCGACTGCCTCGATAGGGAGCATACGACAGGCATCCTCAGTTCCGCAAGCAATTTGTGGTTATTGACGACAAATGCCTGATCGGCGCCACCGGTGCCCGCCCGCGCGGTCCCGACCACCGCCAACTGTTCCCCATCCGGACAATTGCGGCGCGGGAGTGACTAGCGGCGGGTGGGGCGGCCGCGCACGAAGCCGGCCGGGTCGTCGAGCAGGTCGGCGAAGGCCAGCTCGGCGGCGCCGACGAGCATGAGGTGCGACCCCAGGCTGGCCCGCTCGATGGCCACGGTGTGGCCGATGCTGCTCATCGAACGCACGATCATGGCCGCAGTCAACTGCTCCCGGCCCACCGACAGCAGCGAGCCGAGGAACCCGCCGAGCACCACCATCTCGGGGTCGAACATGTTCACGAAGTTGGAGATCGCCTCGGAGAGCAGCTCGATCTGCCGGCGCACCTCGGCCAGCACGGCCGGGTCGCGGGAGACGCCGAGCGCGATGTCAAGGTCGTCCTGGTCGGCGCGGGGCAGTTTGAGCACCGCGAGCAACCTGGCCATGCTCACCTCGGTCTCCAGGCAGCCGATCCGACCGCAGTGGCAGCGCACCCCCTGACTGTTCACCAGAGTGTGGCCGAGCTCGCCCGCGTACCCGCTCGTGCCGCGCAGCGGGCTGCCGCCGATGATCAGGCCGCCGCCGATGCCGCTGGCGCTGCCGTTGAGGTAAACGAGGTCGTTGATACCGCGGGCGGCGCCGAACATGCTCTCGGCGATGGCGCCCAGGCTGGCGTCGTTGCCGGCGAAGACCGGGTAGTCCAGCACCCTGGCGAGGTCGCGGGCCAGGTTGGCGTCACGCCAGCCCAGGTGCGGGGCGATCAGCACCCGGCCGTCGGCGGAGTTCACCAGCGCCGGTACGGCCACCCCCACGCCGGCGATGCTGTAGCTCTGGTCGATCTCGCCGCGCATGCCGTCGACGATGGCCTTGACGGCGTTGATGGCCTCGGCCACGGTGGGCACCCGGGTGGTGTCGAAGCGGATGCGCCGGATCACCTCGCCGCCCAGGCCGACGAGCCCCACCGTGATGGCGTCGATGTCGGGGTTCACGGCGATCGCGGCCAGCCCCGGGTTGGGCACCACCTGGGGGCTGGGCCGGCCCACCCGGCCCACCACGCTCTCCGGTTCCACCTCGAACACCATGCCCAGGTCAGCGAGCTCGGCCACGAGGGCCGCGATCGTGGACCGGTTGAGCCCGGTGCGCTTGGTGAGCTCGGCCCGCGAGCATCCGCCGGCGTGGTGCAGCATCGTCATGACCATCGACAGGTTGTACCGGCGGAGCTGGTCGTTGCTGGTACCGCCCCGAACACCCAGGGTGGGTGGTGCATGGGTCACGGGTGGGTCACGGTCCTCTCGGGTGCGGTCCTCTCGGGTGGGTGCGCCCGGCAGGACACATCCGGCTACGTGAGTCCTATCGTCCTCCGGCGCGCCGCTTGTTGAAGATATCAAACGCCACGGCGAGCAGCAGCACCAGACCCTTGATGGTCATCTGCCAGGCGGCGTCCACCGAGAGGATGGACAGGCCCATGTTGAGCACGCCCATCACCAGGCCACCGACCACGGCGCCGACCACGGTGCCCACGCCGCCCTGCACCGCGGCGCCGCCGATGAAGACGGCGGCGATGGCGTCGAGCTCGTAGTTCTGGCCCGCGGAGGCCACCGCACCACCGGCACGGGCGGTCGAGACCACCCCGGCCAGGCCGGCCAGCACACCCATGTTCACGAAGATGTAGAAGTTGACCCACTTGGTCTTCACGCCGCTCATCACGGCGGCGAAGAGGTTGCCGCCCATGGCGTAGACGTGCCGGCCGAACACCGTGCGGTTGAGCACGAAGTTGTAGATGAGGATGAGCGCGGCGAGCACGATCAGGATGATCGGGGTGCCGCTGTAGTCGCTGAGCAGCCAGGCGAACCACACGATGGCGACGGCGGCGATGCCGTTCTTGGTCCACATCGAGGCGAGCGGTTCACGCGGCAGGTCGAGCCGGGCCAGGGTGGCGCGGGTGCGCAGCTGGAACACGATCAGGGCCACGGCGGTGAGGATGCCCAGCGCCAGGGTGAGCAGGTCGCGGCCGCCCAGCTCGCCCAGGTACGACGGCAACCAGCCGGCGCCGATGGCGGTGAACTCCGCCGGCAGGCCGCTGATGGTGCCGCCGGTGAGCAGCACCAGGGTGAGCCCACGGAAGATGAGCATGCCCGCGAGGGTGACGATGAATGCCGGGATGCCGACGAACGCCACCCAGTAGCCCTGCCAGGCGCCGACGAGGGCGCCGACCAGCAGCGACACGATGACCGCGCCCCACCAGGGCAGGCCCCAGTTGTTCATGCTGATCGCGGCGACGGCGCCCACCATGGCCACGACCGACCCGACCGACAGGTCGATGTGGCCGGCGATGATCACGATCACCATGCCGATCGCGAGGATCAGCACGTAGGCGTTCTGCTGGATGAGGTTGTTCACGTTGCCGGGCAGCAGGAGGCGCCCGTCGGTGAGGACCTGGAAGAGGATCACGATCACGGCCAGGGCCGCGACGATGCCGTACTGGCGAAGGTTGATCGAGAGCTTGGGCATCCGTCGCTTCACGGGTGGTTCTGTGGGCGCCTTGCTGCTCGCTGGCGTGGTGGTGGTCATCGCGCTCAGTCCTTTCCTGCGGTCATGTAGTGCATGAGGGTTTCCTGCGAGGCGTCGGCCTTGGCGACCTCACCGGTGAGTTTTCCTTCCGAGATCGCGTAGATGCGATCGCAGATGCCGATCAGTTCGGGCAGCTCGGAGGAGATCACGATGACCGCCTTGCCCTGGGCTGCGAGTTCGTTGATGATTCCGTAGATCTCGTACTTGGCACCCACGTCGATGCCGCGGGTGGGTTCATCCAGGATCAGCACGTCGGGGCCGGAGAAGATCCACTTCGACAGCACCACCTTCTGCTGGTTGCCGCCGGAGAGCTTGCCGGTGACCGAGGTGACCGATGGCGCCTTGATGTTCATCTTCTGCCGATAGGAGTCGGCGACCTTGTACTCGCGGTGCCGGTCGATCACGCCGTACTTGGCCAGCTTGGCCAGGGCGGCGGCGGAGACGTTGACCGTGATGTCGCCGATGAGGTTGAGGCCATAGCGTTTGCGGTCCTCGGTGGCGTAGGCGAAGCCGTGCGCGATGGCCTCCCCCACCGTGCGCATGTGGATCTCGGCGCCGTCCTTGAAGACCTGGCCGGAGATGTTGGTGCCGTAGGAGTGCCCGAACAGGCTCATCGCCAGTTCGGTGCGGCCGGCGCCCATGAGCCCGGCGAAGCCCACGATCTCGCCGGCGTTGACGGTGAAGGATGCGCCGTCGACGACCTTCCTGGCCACGTCGACCGGGTGGTGCACCGTCCAGTTCTGCACCCGGAGCACCTCCTTGCCCACGGCGGGTTCGCGCGGCGGGAAGAGGTTATTCAGGTCGCGGCCGACCATGGCGCGGATGATGTGAGCCTCGGTCGCATCCGGGCCGGCCATGTCGATGGTCTCGATGGTCTTGCCGTCGCGGATCACCGTGACGGTGTCGGCGATGCGTTTGATCTCCTTGAGCTTGTGGGAAATGATGATGCAGGTGATGCCCTGCGTGCGCAGGTGGTCGATCAGGCCGAGCAGGTGCGTGGAGTCCTCGTCGTTCAGGGCGGCGGTGGGCTCGTCGAGGATGAGCAGTTTCACCCGTTTGGACAGCGCCTTGGCGATCTCCACGAGCTGTTGCTTGCCCACGCCGAGCTCGAGGATCTTGGTGGCCGGATTCTCGTCCAGGCCCACCCGGGCCAGCAGCAGGGCGGCCTCGCGGTTGGTCTTGTTCCAGTCGATCACCCCGCGGGTGGCGTTCTCGTTGCCGAGGAAGATGTTCTCGGCAATAGAAAGGTACGGACTCAGCGCCAGCTCCTGGTGGATGATGACGATGCCGTCGTGCTCGCTGTCGTTAATGGACTTGTAGGCCACTTCGTGGTCTTCGAACTCGATGGTGCCGTCGAAGCTGCCCACCGGGTACACCCCGCTGAGCACCTTCATCAGCGTGGATTTGCCCGCGCCGTTCTCGCCGCAGATGCCGTGCACCTGCCCCCGCGTGACCTCGAGGGACACGCCGTCGAGGGCCTTCACCCCGTTGAAGTCCTTCACGATGTTGTTCATCCTGAGGATGATCGAATGCTCCACTGCGCTCTCCTGTTTAGCTGATGGGCCGGGCACCCGGTTTCCCGGGTGCCCGTCGAGGAGGCCGGCCTGCTCACCCGAGCAGGCCGGCCAGGGTCGGCTGGTTAGAGGCCGACATCCGATGCCTTGATGAAGCCGGAGTCGATCAGCTTGGTCTGCACATCGTCCTTCACGACAACCTCGGGGTCGAGCAGGAACGACGGCACGACCTTTTCGCCGTTGTCGTAGGTCTCGGTGTCGTTGACCGTGACCTCGTCGCCGGCCACGATCTCCTGGATCATGTCGAAGACCTGCTGGCCGAGGGTGCGGGTGTCCTTCCAGACCGTCATGGCCTGTTCATCGGCGAGGATCGCCTGCACGTTGGCCTTGTCGGCGTCCTGTCCGGTGATCAGCGGGTAGTCGGCGCCCGGTGTGTAGCCGGCCGACTTCAGCGAGGCTTCGATGCCGATGGCCAGGCTGTCATTCGGGGAGAGCACCACGTCGACCTTGTCGCCGCCGGTGTAGAACGACGACAGCCGGTTGTCCATCTCGGACTGTGCCTTGTCGCTGGCCCAGCCCTGGATGCCGATCGAGGCCCAGTCGTCGTTGGACGCGGGCGACTGGCCGCTCGGAACGACGAGGACGCCGCTCTCCACGTAGGGCAGCAGCACGTCCCAGGCGCCGGAGAAGAAGAACTTGGCGTTGTTGTCGTCGGGGCTGCCGGCGAACGGCTCGATCGAGATCGGCCCGGTCGCGTTGGCCAGGTCGAGTTCGGTCTCGATGAACTCGCCCTGCAGCTGGCCCACCTTGTAGTTGTCGAAGGTCGCGTAGTAGTCCACGTCGGGGGTGCCGTTGATCAGGCGGTCGTAGGCAATGACGGTGGCGTCCTGCTTCTTGGCCTCGGCGAGCACCGGCGCGAGCACCTTGCCGTCGACGGCGGCCACGACGAGGATCTTCGATCCGCCGGCGACCTGGTTCTGGATCTGGCTGATCTGCTGGTCGGTCTTGTTGTCGGCGTACTGGAGGTCGACGGTGCAACCGGCATCCTCGAGCAACTTCTTGAGCTGGTCGCCGTCGTTGATCCAGCGTTCCAGCGAACGGGTCGGCATCGAGATGCCGACGTTGCAGTCGGCGCCGGCTGCGGCACCGTCCGAGCTGCCGGCCGTGGAGCCGCCGGATGAACAGGACGCGAGCGACAGGGCGAAGACGCCGGCCGCCGCGAGGGCGAGAATTTTTTTGGTCTTGGACATAGTTGGAGCTTTCCTCTCTGAGAGCTGCCAGTCACCGCAGATACCGGTGGACCGGGATCTGCCAGAGGAGGAAATCTTGTCCCGCGTCCTCCCGGCATTGGGCGAAAGCGCGTCAGGGTTACCTCCTTGTAACGGGACATCGCTGTGATTGACCCACCGCAAATATGCGGCCTTTGTTGACGGACAGAACTTATCTCGTCCCTCAACGGTTTGCCTAGGGGCAAAATGGGAAATGCCCCTGTTTGGGGGGTTGGAACGACAGGAATCGCAACCGGCGGTGGTATTTGTGGTCTAAATCGTCGAAACCGTTCGACGACCCGTGCGCCCCACCCTGGGTCGAGTACCGATTCGTCCGAATATGTTGTGGCCGGGGGTTTTCCTGCGACCCGCGACGAGAGCTGTACGGATCGGATGCGCGTGTGTAATATGTTGGTAATTGCAACAAATCGCCAATGAAGCTGAATCGGAGCACCGTCATGTCCCTTACCCCCACCCCCGCCGACAAGTTCTCGTTCGGCCTGTGGACCATCGGCTATAACGGAGCTGACCCGTTCGGCGGACCGACCCGCCCGCAGCTCGACACCGTGGAGGCCGTCACCCGCCTCGCCGAGCTCGGCGCATACGGCCTCACCTTCCACGACGACGACCTCTTCGCCTTCGGCTCCACGGATGCCGCCAGGCAGAAGGAAATCGACCGCCTCAAGCAGGTGCTCGCAGACACCGGCGTGATCGTGCCGATGATCACCACGAACCTCTTCAGCGCTCCCGTCTTCAAGGACGGCGGCTTCACCTCGAACGACCGTGCCGTGCGCCGGTTCGCGCTCCGCAAGGTGCTGCGCAACCTCGACCTCGCCGCCGAGCTCGGCGCCAAGACCTTCGTGATGTGGGGCGGCCGCGAGGGCGCCGAGTACGACGCCGCCAAGGACATCCGCTCGGCCCTGGACCGCTACCGCGAGGCCGTCAACCTGCTCGGCGACTACGTCACCGACAAGGGCTACGACATCCGCTTCGCCATCGAGCCCAAGCCCAACGAACCGCGCGGCGACATCCTGCTGCCCACCGTCGGCCACGCCATGGCGTTCATCACCACCCTCGAGCGCCCCGAACTGGTGGGCGTGAACCCCGAGGTCGGCCACGAGCAGATGGCCGGGCTGAACTTCACCGCCGGCATCGCTCAGGCGCTCTACCAGGGCAAGCTGTTCCACATCGACCTCAACGGCCAGCGCGGCATCAAGTACGACCAGGACCTGGTCTTCGGTCACGGCGACCTGCAGAACGCGTTCTCGCTGGTGGACCTGCTCGAAAACGGCGGCCCGAATGGCGGCCCCTCCTACGACGGCCCGCGTCACTTCGACTACAAGCCGAGCCGCACCGAGGACATCACCGGCGTCTGGGACTCCGCCGCCGCGAACATGCGCACCTACCTGCTGCTCAAAGAGCGCGCCGCGGCCTTCCGCGCCGACCCCGAGGTGCAGGAGCAGCTCGCCGCCTCACGTGTGCCCGAGCTGTCCGTGCCCACCCTGTCCGAGGGCGAGAGCTACGACGACTTCCTGGCCGACACCTCGGCCTACGAGGACTTCGCCCCCGAGGAGTACTTCGGCGGCAAGGGCTTCGGCTTCGTGCGGCTGCAGCAGCTGGCCCTCGAGCACCTGCTCGGCGCCCGCTAACCCGGTCCGCCCCGCCCGGTTGCGCAACTCCTGCAATTTTCCCGCCGGCCCGGCAGCTAACCCGACATTCCGGGGTGGCCGCCGGGCTCCGGCGAGAAGTGTAGGAGTTATGCGCATCCGCGCCCGTTGTTGATTGTTGTCCTGTTGTTCTTGTGTGGTGTGGTCGAGCTTGGAGTGCGTGACATGACGTTGGTGGCCGGAGTCGACTCGTCGACACAGAGTTGCAAAGTGGTCGTTCGGGATGCCGAGACGGGGGCGCTCGTGCGCACCGGCAAGGCCGCCCATCCCGTGGGCACCGAGGTCGATCCCGTCGCTTGGTGGGAGGCGCTGCTCGCCGCGATCGAGGCGGCCGGCGGCCTGGCCGATGTCTCCGCCGTGTCGGTGGCCGCCCAGCAGCACGGCATGGTGGTGCTCGATACGGCCGGCCGCGTCATCCGGCCCGCCCTGCTCTGGAACGACACCCGCAGCGCCCCGGCCGCCGCCGCCCTGATCGACGAGGTCGGCGCCGCGGAGTACTCCCGCCGCACCGGCGTGGTGCCCGTGGCCTCGTTCACCGTCACCAAGCTGCGCTGGCTGCGCGACGCCGAACCGGCCAACGCCGCCAGGGTCGCCGCCGTCGCCCTCCCGCACGACTGGCTGAGCTGGCGGCTGCGCGGCTTCGGCCCGGCCGACGAGAGCGAACTCGGCCCCGTGCTCACCGAGCTGACCACAGACCGGTCGGATGCCAGCGGCACCGGCTACTTCTCGGCCGCACTGAACGAGTACGACCGTGAGCTGCTGGTGCGCGGCCTCGGCCACGATGCCGTGCTGCCCGTGGTGCTCGGCCCCGGCGAGAGTGCCGGACGCACTGTGGCCCTGCCCGGTGTGCCCGCGGGCCTCGTGGTGGGCGTCGGCGCCGGCGACAACGCCGGTGCGGCGCTCGGCCTGGGCGCCGCGGCCGGCGACGTGGTGGTGTCGATCGGCACCAGCGGCACGGTGTTCGCCGTGACCGAGCAGCCCAGCGAAGACGCCTCTGGCACCGTCGCCGGGTTCGCCGATGCCAGCGGGCTGCACCTGCCGCTGATCGCCACGCTCAACGCCGCGCGCATCCTGGACTCGATCGCCGGTCTGCTCGGCGTGGACCACGACGAGCTCGGCCGCCTCGCGCTGCAGGCCGAACCCGGCGCCGCCGGCCTGGTGCTGCAGCCCTATTTCGAGGGCGAGCGCACCCCGAACCTGCCCGATGCCACGGCGTCGCTCTTCGGGCTCACCCTCGGCTCGACCACCCGGCCGAACCTCGCCCGCGCGGCCATCGAGGGGCTGCTCTGCGGCCTCGCCGACGGGCTGGATGCCGTGCGCGCGCAGGGTGTCACGGTGGAGCGCATCCTGCTGATCGGCGGTGCCGCCCAGAACCCGGCCGTGCAGTTCATCGCCGCGCAGGTCTTCGACGCCCCCGTTGCCGTGCCGGAGCCCGGTGAATACGTAGCCGACGGTGGCGCCGTGCAGGCCGCCTGGGCCCTCACCGGCACCCGCCCGGCCTGGTCGGTGGCGCTTGCGGCGCACCCCACCCCCGACTTCCACCCGGTGATCCGCGCCCAGTACGCGGCCCACCGCGCCTGACCGTACCCGCGCCCCTTCGTATTCGCGAGAGCGGGGAATGGGTCGCTTCGCGCCCGCTGAAGCAACCACACGCCCGCTTTCGCGAGAGCAGTAACTCGCGAAAGCGGGTTAACGGTTACTTCCCGTGCGGGGAAACAACCACGCGACCGCTTTCGCGGAAGCACCATCTCGCGAAAGCGGGGAACGGGTCGCTTCGCCCCGCTGAAGCAACCACACGACCGCTTTCGCGAGATGAGGTGGGAGGCGGGACAGGAGCTAGCTGGTGGGGATCCAGACGCGCATTCCCCCTGGCGCGCGGTTGCCCCACCGGTAGTACGGCACCGCGGTGACGACCACCGGCTCGCCGCCGATCGGCACCGCCGCAGCGGACCGTACCGCGGAGTCCGCCGGCGGGGCCGCACCGGCAGCCGCTCCGACCAGCACCGGGTAGAGCTCCCCCGAGCCCATCGCACGCCTGGCCCCGGTGATCCGCACCAGCGGCACCCCCAGCACGGCGTCGACCGGGCCGAGCTCGGCATCCACCGCGGTATCGATCACGAAGTCCTCGAGAACGAGCCCCTCGGGCAGGTCGGCTTGCTCAAGCGCGTAGACCAGCGGTCCGCGGGTCACCACCACGCAGCCGCGCACGGCGTCCACCTGCGGATGCGCGCGCCGCAGCCGCACGGGCATCTCGAGCACCAACTCGATCGAGCGGATGCCCGCCCCCGCCACCCGCGCATAGCCGTCCGACACCGGCAGGTCAACCGGCTCCCCGTTCACGGTGACCCGCCAGGACTCCGCCCAGCCCGGCACTCGCAGCGCCACCTCGCCGCCGGTGAAGGCGTGATCGAACTGGATGAGCACGGTGCCGTCGACCGGGTAGCCCGTCGTGATCCGGGCCGTAGTTGCGGCGCCGCCCACCCCGCCGAGGTCGATGGAGCCGGTCTCATAGAGGTGCAGTTGCAGCGAGCCGCCCGCGGTCGTGGCCGCGTAGTGCTGCAGCGACGACACCAGCCTGGCCAGGTTGGGCGGGCAGCAGGCGCAGTCGTACCAGCCCACCCGGCGGGCCGGGGCCTGCTCGTGGGCGCCGTCCCGGTGGGTGCGCACCTGCAGCGGGTTGGAGTAGAAGAACGCGGTGCCGTCGCTCGTGGTTGACCCGGCCACGGCGTTGTACAGCGCCCGTTCCAGTTCGTCGGCGAACCGGCCCTCACCGGTGATCAGCAGCATCCGCCAGTTGAACTGCACACTGGAGATCGCGGCGCAGGTCTCGGAGTACGCCCGGTCCGGCGGCAGCTCGAACGGGTCGCCGAAGGCCTCGTCGCGGTGCCGGGCGCCGAGTCCGCCGGTGACGTACATCTTGCTCTGGTGCACGTCGTGCCAGATGCGTTCGAGCGCGGCGAGCAGCTCGGTGTCGCCGTTCTCCGCGTAGGCGTCGGCCACGCCGGCGGCCAGGTAGAGCTGCCGCACCGAGTGCCCGGTGGCACCGGGGACGCTCCGCACCGGCTCGTGGTCCTGGAAGTAGCCGTAGCCGAACCGGTCTTCGCCCACGGTGCGGTGGCCGCGCAGGTCGATGAATCGCTGGGCCAGGTCGAGCCAGCGTCGCTGGCCGGTGACCCTGTACACCTCGACGAGGGCGGTCTCGATCTCCGGATGCCCGCAGACGGCATCCACGCCGCCGGCGCCGAAGCGCGCCTCGACGAGCTCGGCGAACCGCAGCCCCACCTCAAGCAGGTCGGTGCGCGCGCTCGTGCGCGCCCACGCCACGCCGGCCTGGAGCAGGTGCCCGAGGCAGTACATCTCGTGCCCCCAGCGCAGGTCGGCGAACTGCTCGTCGGGCTTGGCGACCTGGAAGAACGAGTCGAGATAGCCGTCGTCCTGCTGGGCGGCCTCGAGCAGCGCCACCGTCTCGTCGACGAAGCCGGCAAAGGCCTCCGCGCCACCGCCGGCACGGCCGGCCTCCCAGCCGATGGCCTCGAGCACCTTGTACACATCGGAGTCGGCGAAGACGAAACCGCGAAAGGTCCCGCTCTCCCGGCCGGCCGCGATGCGCAGGTTCGCGAGCGCGCCAGAGGCCTCGAGCTGATCCACGCAGTGCGCCAGGGTGGCGTCCCGGTTCACCCGCTGCCAGGCGGCGAGCTGGCCGGTTCCGGCGAAGGTGACGGCGTCCAGTGACAGTGGGCGGAGGGCGCTCTGCGCTCCGGCCAGCGGGCTGACGGGTCCGGCGATGGGCATGAGAACTCCTGTGGGGTGGGTGCGGGGTAGCGTGGGCGGCCGTGCGGCTGGGGCCTATTCCCAGGTCGCCACCGGCCAGCCGTCTTCCCAGTTGATCGGGATGAGGCCGAGTTGGAACAGGCCGTCCAGGGTGGCATCGTAGTAGTGGAAGGCGAGGGTGCCGCCGGACACCGACTGGCCACCGGGGCCGATCCTGTCGCCGTCGCTACTGAGCACCGGGGTGCCGCCGTCCTCGAGCAGGGCGGCGCCGTTGGCGTCCAGGTAGGGTCCGGCCACAGACTCCGAGCGCCCGACGGCGATGTTGTAGGTGCTGTCCACGCCGCGGCAGCAGAAGTCCCGGGAGAAGAACAGGTAGAAGTAACCGTCGTGCGCGAGCAGGTACGGCGCTTCGAGGGCGTTCACGGCCAGGTTGCGGTCCGCGATCGTCACCGGTTCGGCATCGTCGGTGCGCAGCCCGGTCGGCCACTCGAGCTGCACGAGCTGCAGCCCGGTGGAGAACGAGCCGAAGCTCAGCCAGGGCGTGCCGTCCGCATCCTCGACGACACCGGGGTCGATGCTGTTGTAGTCGGTGCCGACCGAGGTGATCACCTCACCCTGGTCCACCCACTCGTAGTCGGCCGCGTCCACGTCGAGGGTGCTGTTCGTGGCCAGCGCGATCACCGAGGTGTTCGTGCCGAACAGCGACGCCGAGTAATACAGGTACCAGGTGCCGTCGTGCTCGTAGAGCTCCGGCGCCCAGAGGTTGTCGACCCCGGGCACGGCCTCGACCAGCCAGGCGGGCTTCTCCTGCCAGACCTCGCCGACGTACTCCCAGTCCAGCCCGTCGACCGAGCTGCGGATCTGGATATTGCCGTCGGCGATGTCCCCGTTGCCGGTGGAGTACACGTAAGAGGGCGCCCCGTCGACCCCGGCCACGTAGGCCGGGTCATGCGTGGCGATATCCCCGGTGAGCGGTCGGGCGCCCTGTTCGGCCGAGCATCCGCTCAGCACGAACAGGAGCACCGCAGCCAGGGCCAGAACGAACAGGCCCGCGAGCGTGCCCGCCTGGCCCGTTCGTGCTAACCGAGTGCGAGCGCCGACCATGAGACGGGCGGCAGGGTGACGGTCAGAGTGCCGTCGGCGAGCACAGACCCGGTGAGGTCAGACAGACCCACCCGGTTCTGGTCTTCCAGGGTGTTCTTGGCGTACGGGTCGTCGTCATGCAGGGTGACGGCCTCGGTGATGGCGGATGCGCCCAGCCCGGACACATCGATGGTCACCTCGATCGATTCGGTCTGGCTGCGGTTCACCAGGAACACCGCGGCGGTGCCGGCTGCGGCGTCCACCGTGGCCACCGAGTCCACCAGCGGCGCGGCACCGTAGAGCGCCGTGTCGTAGGTGCCCACGGTGATGCGGGGCGAGATGACCTCGCCGCGGGCGAGCCTGGAGGTGACCGAGAACGGGAAGAACGTGGTCTGGCGCCAGGAGTCTCCGCCGGGTTCAGTCATGATCGGGGCGATCACGTTCACCAGCTGGGCCAGCGATGCCGAGCCCACCCTGTCGTGGTTCTGCAGCAGGGTGATCAGCAGGTTGCCGAGCACAACGGCATCCGCCACCGAGTAGACGTCCTCGAGCTGGCGGGGTGCGAAGCGCCACTCGTCGTTGACTTCCTCGGAGTCGCGGTGTTCGTCCAGGTACCAGATGTTCCACTCGTCGAAGGAGAGCTGGATGGTCTTCTGGCTGCGCAGCTTGTGCTTGACGTGGTCGGCCGTGGCCACGACGGTGTCGATGAAGTACTTCATCTCCAGCGACGACGCCAGGTAGGAGTCCAGGTCGCCATTCCGCTCCTGGTAGTAGGCATGGCAGGAGATGTAGTCGACGGACTCGTAGCTGTGCTCGAGCACCACCCGTTCCCACTCACCGAAGGTGGGCATGGCCGATCCGGAGGATCCGCAGACGACGAGCTCGAGGGAGGGGTCTGCGGTCTTCATGGCCGACGCCGTGCGCGCGGCGATCTTGCCGTAGTCGTCGCTGGACATGTGGCCGACCTGCCACGGGCCGTCCATTTCATTGCCGAGGCACCACATGCGGATGTTGTACGGCTCGGTCTTGCCGTTGCGCACGCGCTCGTCGGCGAGCGCGGTGCCGGCATCGCCGTTGGCGTATTCGAGCAGGTCGAGCGCGGATTCGATGCCGCGGGTGCCCAGGTTCACGGCCATCATCAGCTCGGAGCCGGTGAGTTCGCACCAGCGGCCGAACTCCTCCAGGCCCACCTGGTTGCTCTCCAGGGAGTGCCAGGCCAGGTCGCGGCGCACCGGGCGCCGGTCGCGCGGGCCGACGCCGTCTTCCCACTTGTAGCCGGAGACGAAGTTGCCGCCGGGGTAGCGGATGGTGGTGGAGCCCAGTTCCTTGACCAGTTCGACAACGTCGAGGCGGAAGCCGTCTTCGTTGGCGGTGGGGTGATCGGGTTCGTAGATGCCGTCATAGACGCATCGGCCCAGGTGCTCCACGAAGGAACCGAAGATGCGCCGGTTGATGGGGGCGACCACGGTGGTGGGGTCGATGCTGATTCGTGCGGTGGTCATGGAGATCGTGTCCTATCTATCTGTGCAACGTTATAAAGGTGGGGCAAGTCGGGTGGAGCGAAGGTGCGGCACTGGCGAACCGGTCACAGCCGGGCCGGTCAGGCGAGCGAGGTGCGGCCGGCCGGGGCGAGCGGCAGCGCGCCGTCTTCGTTCCGCACCGCGCCGTGAGCGGGGTGCGTGGCGTCGAGGGCGGCCAGGCGGTGGTCGATGAGCCAGCCGGCCACGAACAGCGGCGCGGACGCCCCGATCAGCGGCATCAGCACGCCGAACTGGAACAGGGCGACGGTGAGCACGCCCAGGCCCAGGATCAGCGACAGGCTCATCAGCGGGGACACGACCGGCAGCACGAACGCATACCGCCAGATCGCCCGGGCCGAATCCCGGTAGCGGGTGCAGATGATGACAGCCGAGAGGCCGGCCAGCAGGGTGCAGACCGACACCACCACGAGCAACACCAGCAGCACCGCGCTCACCGGGCTGCCGGCGAGAGCCGTGGTCTGAAAGGCCACCAGGTCGAGGAAGACCAGCGCTGCCGCGGCCTGGAACGGGATCGCGACAACGGCCAGGTGCCGGAATTGGGCCCGGTAGGCGGTGATGAAGTCCCGCACCAGACGGTCGCCCGGCTGGCCGGCGCGCAGCCGACCGAGCAGGATGGCAGCGGCCGTCGCGGCCGGGAACACCCCGAACACGATCAGCCCGGCGATGCTGCCCGCGATGAAGAGCAGGTTGATCACGACGAGGGCGATCGCGAAGCGCAGCCACTGCATGGCCTTACCTGCCCAGCCGATGGCGTAGTCGTCCATGTCAGGCTCCCTTCGTGCCGAACCAGGCCACCCCGTCGGCGGCGAGGCCGCTGAAGGAGAGGGCGGGCCGGGCGTTGGCCCAGTCCCAGGAGGAGAAGACCACGGCATCGAGTTCGGTGCCGGATGCATCGGTGCCACCTGCGTCGGTGCCGACCACGAGGCGCACCCGCTCGGTGCGGCCGTCGAAGAGTCGCTCGGCCGCATCCGCCACGCCGGGGCCGGCGGGCAGCAGCACAGTGGACGCCAACGCGACGGTCACCACAGCGGAGTTCACCAGGTCGGGCGACTCCGGTGCCAACCGCACCGCGTGCCACGGGCCGGTCAGGGCGACCGGCTCGGCGAGGCGCTCCGCGTCGGCGCCGGCGAACGGCTGCGGAGAGACGACGGGCCACCCGGCCTCGGTGAAGAAGGTGCGCCGCAGCTGCACGACGTGCTGGTGGGGGTCGTCGGCGAAGCGCACGTGGTGCACCATGACGTACTCGTCCGCGCGGTAACCGGTCGCGGCCGGGGCCGCCCCTGGAAGATCCGGTTCGATGAGGATCGAGTTGTGCCCTGGGGCGAGCCAGCCGGTGTCGGTGCCGAACCGGTGGCTGCCGAGCACCTTGGTGCCGATCGACGCCGGCGCGGCGTCGAGGTCGGTCATGGAGCGGCCGAGCAGGTCGGTGTACGGTCCGTCGATGTTCTCGGCCACGGCGACCCGCACGTTGTAGCTGTCGAAGAGGGAGTCGTAGGAGGTGAACAGCACGTAGCGGTCCTCCTCGCGGCGGTAGACGATGAAGGCGCCTTCGATCGCCCGTTCCACCGACACGGCCCGGCGGGCGATGAGGGTGCCGAGGTCGCCCGGCGTCTGCGGCAGCCCGGTGCGCCCGTTCAGCGGCAGCGTGTAGATGCCGGAGAAGAACGACCCATAGGTGAGCCACGGGGTACCGTCACGGTCGACCGTGACGGCGGCGTCGATGGCATTCTGGCTGGACTCGCCGGTCCTGGTGCCCACGACGATGCCGCGGTCCTCCCACGGACCGGCCAGCCGGTCGGCCACGGCCAGGCCGATGGCCGAGGTGTTCGAGCCGAAGGTGGAGGCCGAGTAGTACATGTGCCAGCGCACGTCGCCGGCAGGGGCGGATGCACCGGGTGCCGGCCAGCGCACGACCTCCGGCGCCCACAGGCCGGGGGCCTGGGTCCACTCGAAGGCAGGTCCGGGCACCCCGTCCAGGGCCGTGCCCACGAAGGTCCACTGCACGAGGTCGGCGGAGCGGCGTACGTGCACACCGGCGGCCACCGAGTCGGCGCCGGCGGCGGCATCCGTGGAGAACATGTACCAGGAGCCGTCGGTGTCGCGTACGACAGTGGGGTCGTGTGCGTTGCGGGTGCCCCAGGCGGCGGGGTCACCGGTGGCAGGGTCGCCGGCCGGCACCGGGGCCAGGCTGCGCAGCGCCGTGCCGGGCAGTTCGGGCCACTCGAGGGTTGCGCGCTCGTCGAGAACAGGCACGGTCAGCCCTTCCCGCCGGTGAGGGCGACGGATTCGATGATCTGACGCTGGAAGACGATGAACACGATCAGCACCGGCAGCAGGGCGATGAACGAGGCCGCCATGATCAGCGGGTAGTCGGTCTGGCTGGCGTACTGAGCGTTGAAGCTGGCGATCACGAGCTGCAAAGTCTGCTTCTCCGGCGTGTTCAGGTAGATGATCGGGGCCAGGTAGTCGTTCCACACGGCCATGAACCAGAGGATGAACTGCGCGGCCATGGCCGGCCGGATGGCCGGGAAGATCAGCCTGAAGAAGATCTGCAGGTAGGAGGCGCCGTCGAGCTTGGCGGCTTCGATGATCGAGTCCGGCACGTTCTCGAGGTACTGCTTGAGGAAGAAGATCATGATGATGTTGCCGAACAGGCCGGGCACGATCAGCGGCAGCAGGGTATCGACCCAGCCGATGTTCGCGAAGACCATGAACTGCGGAATCATGATGGTCGGGAACGGGATCATCAGGCCGGCCAGCAGCATCAGGAAGGCGGCGTTCTTGAACGGCATCCGCATTTTCGCGAAGGCGAACGCGGCGATCGAAGAGGTGATCGAGCCGATCACGGTGACGGTGCCGGCCACGATCAGGCTGTTCCGGATGCCGCTGAGCAGCGGTCCGGCCGACCACACGCGGAGGTAGTTGTCCCACATCACCGGGTCGGGGATCCACTGTGGCGGCAGCGCGAAGATCGCGTCGTGGGTCTTCAGCGAGGTGGAGAAGGTCCAGATCAGCGGGCCGAGCATGACGATCGCGCCGAGCGAGAGGATCAGCGTGACGAGAACGTTGCCGAGCTTGTACCGTGCCGAGCGGGTCAGCGGATGACCTGCGCCGGCGGGCGTCGGGTTGGAGCGCCGCCCGCGGCCGGAGGGAGCTCCGGGGCCGGCGGGGATGCCGCCCTGCGGGTCGAGCAGCGGTGCGCCGGCCTGAACCGGGCCGGGAAGGGAAGTTGACGTACTCACGGTGGCGGCCTTCAGTCAATCGAGAACTGGTTGCGGCGGTTGAGCCGGAATTGGATGACGGTGATCACGAAGATGATCAGCCCGAGCACGATCGACATGGCCGATGCGTACCCCATGTGCAGGTTGTTGAACGCCTGGCGCCAGATGTACCAGACGATAGAGGCCGAGCTGAATTCCGGACCGCCCAGCGGGGTCATGATGTTGATCTCGATGAAGATCTGCGATCCCCCGATGATGCTCGTCACGACGAGGAAGAAAGTGACCGGGCGCACCATCGGCAGGGTGATGTTGCGGAACTGGTCCCAGGTGCCGGCGCCGTCGAGCGAGGCGGCCTCGTAGAGGTAGCGGGGCACCGATTGCAGGGCGGCCAGGTAGAGCAGCATCGAATAGCCGAGGCCCTTCCAGGTGGCCATGATGATCAGGGCCGGCTTGACGGTGTCCTTGTCGGCCAGCCAGTTCGGGCCCTGGATGCCGACCAGGTCGAGGACCTGGTTGACCAGGCCGAAGTCGCCGTTGTACGCCCACTGCCAGAGGATGGCGATGGCGGCGATCGAGGAGATCACGGGAATGTAGTACACCGTGCGGAAGAAGGTGGTGCCGCGCATCTTGCGGTTGAGACCGAGGGCCAGGGCCATCGAGAGCACGAGCCCGATCGGGATGCCGATCATCATGAACAACGTGTTCCACATGGCCTTGAGGAAGTACGGGTCGTTCCACATCTTGATGTAGTTGTCGATCCCGTTGAACGTCGGTGCGGCCAGGCCGTTCCAGCTCGTGAACGAGGCGTAGACGGAGTAGAGCAGCGGGTAGAGCGTGAAGAGCAGGAAGCCGATCAGGGGGATCGCGATGAACGCGAGGGCGACCTGGTGCTCACGCCTGTGCAGTCTGGAGCGGCGCGGCTTGGTGCGAAGAACTTCTGTGGACATCAGCGATCTTCCTTGACTTGATTCCAATGAGCTATCGGTCGGCGAGCCGGCCGGGGGCGGATGCCGCGGCCGCGCAGTGGAGAACGCGGCCGCGACATCCGGTGCGGGTTGTTAGCCGATACCGGCCTGGGCGTTGGCGTCGTCCAGGAATGCCTGCATCTTGGGCTGCGCCTCCTTGAGGTAGTCGGCGGCGGTCTGCGTGCCGTCGAGCACCGGCTGGATGTTGGTGAAAAGCTCGTCGTACCACTCGGCGTTGTAGGTGTTGTTGGCGGGCAGTGCGCGGCCGTAGCCGTTCACGATGTCCAGGAACTCCTGCTTGTTGGCGGGCTGGGTGGTCGAGTCGGCCACCCAGGTGTCTGCCGTGTCCTTGAGGTTCGGGATCTGTACTCCGGCATCAACCAGCGTCTGCTGGGCGGTGGCGTCGGCGGACAGGTACTCGACGAGCTTCTCGGACAGCTCCGGGTACTTGGTGGTGCTGCCGACCGCGATACCGAGCGTGCCGGTCCAGGTGGCGGACTCACCGGTCGAGCCGGCCGGGTAGGGGATCAGGTCGTAGTCGAAGTCGAGATCGGCGTACGTCGAGACGTCCCACGGGCCCACCGGGAAGAACGCGATCTGGCCGCTCATCCAGCGCTGGTAGGTGTCGAGGGTCTGTGCCTGCGCGGTGGAGGGGGTGATGTGTTCCACGTTGGACAGGTCGGCGAACCACTGCAGCGCCTCGGCGAACTCCGGGGTGTCCACGGTGACCTTGGTGCGGTCCTTATTGAGGAACTCCGCGCCGTTCGACCAGGCGAACGACTGCAGGCTCCACTGCACGTTGAGGCCGGTTCCCCACTGGTCGAGCTCGCCGTCGCCGTCGAGGTCCACGGTCAGCTGCTTGGAGATGTCGACGAATTCCTGAAGGGTCAGGGGCACGTCCGGGTCGGGCAGCGGGATGCCGGCGGCCTCGAACATGGTCTTGTTGTAGCCGAACGAGAACGGGCCGACGTCCTTCGGCAGGGCGTAGATGGCGCCCTGGCCGACCAGGCTGCCGTCGAACCGGTAGCTGTCGACGCCGTAGTCCCAGATGTTGTCGAGGTCGAGGGTGTCCGAGTTTTCGACGTAGTCGGTGATGTCGAGGATGACACCGTTGTTCACGTAGGCCTGCACGTCGCCAGGGCCGATGTAGAACACATCGGGGATCTGCTTGCCGGCGATGGCGGCCTTGAGCTTGGTGGAGTAGTCATCCGCCGTGGTGACGATGATTTTGACGTTGACGTCGTTGGCCTTTTCGAAGGCCTTGATGGCCGTCGTGTACGCGGCCTTCTCGTCTTCGCCGCCGCGGAACATGAATGTGAGCTGCTTCTCACCGGTGTCTGCTGCTCCTGCCGAGCATCCGCTGAGCAGAAGGCCGGTCGTAGCGATCATTGCTACGGAGGCGGCGATAAAACGTGACCTCTTCATCACGTAGTTCCTTCCCTATTGGCTGTGCTGTGAGTGTGAATGCCACGGCCCATCGGGTCGGACATCCGCGTCCTGAGTGTTTTACAACGTTGTAACAGTATGACAGGCTCTGGGCAGACGCAATGAATTCCGGCAAGAAAATTCCAACGTTGTAATATCGTGATCATTCCGTTACCTGGCGCCGGCCGGGTCAACCCGATCAAACCGGAGCACCACAGTGACCCCCGAAACCCAGCCTGACCTGCACCAAAACCCCCACCCCGATCCCACCGCCCAGCGCCCGCCGATGGGCTGGAACTCCTGGGATTGTTACGGCACCACGGTGACAGAGGCCGAAGTGCTGGCGAACGCCGACTTCATGGCGGCACACCTGTTGCGCTTCGGCTGGGACACCATCGTGGTCGACATCGCCTGGTACGACCCCGCCGCACGCGCCGGCGGCTATAACGATACGCCGGGTATCGAGATGGATGCCTGGGGTCGCCAGTTGCCCGCGGTCAACCGGTTCCCGTCCGCCGCGGACGGCGCCGGGTTCGCCCCGCTCGCCCGCCGCGTGCACGCCCTGGGCCTCCGTTTCGGGCTGCACATCATGCGCGGAATCCCGCGCGCCGCGGTGGCGGCGTCGCTGCCAGTCTTCGGCTGCGCAGGGGTGAGCGCCGCCGACATCGCCGACCCGGACTCGGCCTGCACCTGGAACCCCGACAACGTGGGCCTGAACCACGACCACCCCGGCGCGCAGGCCTACTACGACGCCCAGGTGGCCCAGTTCGCTGCCTGGGGGGTTGATTTCATCAAGGCCGACGACATGCTCGCGCCGTATCACACCCGCGAAATCGAGGCCTACGCGCTGGCCATCGAGCGCTCCGGCCGGCCGATCACGCTCAGTCTCTCCCCCGGCACCGACCTCTCCCTCGCGCACCGCGAGCACCTGGCCGGGCACGCCCAGTTCTGGCGCGTGTCCGACGACCTCTGGGACCGCTGGGAGGACATCCTCGACCAGTTCGGCCGCCTGGCCCGGTGGGCCCCGCACCAGACGCCGGGAGCCTGGGCCGACGCCGACATGCTGCCGCTGGGCCGCATCGGCATCCGGGCCGAGCGTGGCGGCGACCGGATGAGCCGGCTCACCGCCGACGAGCAGCGCACCATGCTCACCCTGTGGTGTCTGGCCCGGTCGCCGCTGATGTTCGGCGGCGACCTGCCGTCCACCCCACCGGCGACCCTGGCCCTGCTCACCAATCCCGCCGTACTGCGCATGCACCGCGACTCGCACAACCAGCGCGAGTTGTGGCGGGAGGGCGACACCGTGGTGTGGAGTTCGAGCGCCGGGGCGGCCGCTGCCGGGCAGCCCACGGCCCTCTACGTGGCCGTGTTCAACACCGGGGACACCGCCAGGGACATCCGCCTGCCGCTGTCGGCGCTGGGTGAGCCGGCGGGAGCCGTCGGAGCCACCGACCTGTGGGACGGACAGTCCGTGGCGGCGGTCGACGACACCCTCACCCTGACCACCCCGGCGCACGGCTGCCGCTTGGTGCTCTTCGGCAGCCTGGCCGACTGAGCCGCCGAGCTGCCTAGACGGCCGTGGACTCGCGGTCGATCACCGTGTAGTCGGCCAGGTAGACCTCGGGTACAGGCGGGGTCACACCCTCCTCGATGCGCTGCACGAGCAGGCGCACCGCGGTGTCGGCGATCTCGTCGCGGCCGGGATCGATGGTCGACAGGGTCGGCAGTGAGTACTTGGTCTCGTCGAGGGCGTCGAAGCCGATGAACATCACGTCTTCCGGCACGCGCAACCCGGCCACCTGGGCCACCCGCATGGCGCCGAGCGCGAGGGCGTCATTGAGTCCGAAGACGGCGTCGAAGCTGACGCCGGTGTCGATCAGCGCGCGCATCGCCTCGGCGCCATCCCGTCGATGCCAGAGACCCACGTTGCCCACCAGAGCGGGATCGAACGGGATGCCGGCCTCGGCGAGGGCCTCGCGGTAGCCCTGCAGGCGCAGGACGGCCGACCCGACCACTTCGCCCTCGTGGGCGCCGATGACGGCGATCCGGCGACGGCCGCGGCCGATCAGGTGCAGGGTCGCGGCCTTGGCGGCCTCGACGTTGTGCATGGTGACGTGGTCGACGGGACCGCCGAAGACGCGCTCGCCGAGCAGCACCAACGGGTAGTCCACATTGAGCAGCGCGGTATCCGCCGAGCTCATGCCCAGGGGGCTGAAGATGAGCCCATCGGTGAGTTGCAGGCGCTGGCTCGAGAGCATGGCGATCTCGCGGTCGCGGTCACCGCCGCCGGTCTGCTCGAGCAGAACGACGAGGTGACGGCGTTCGGCCGCCTGGATGATGGCGTCGGCCAGTTCGGCGAAGTAGCTGAGGCTGAGTTCGGGCAGGGCCAGCCCGATCACACCGGTGCGGCCGGAACGCAGGCTCCTGGCCGAGATATTGGGCGTGTAACCGAGTTCGTCGATGGCCGCGCGCACCCTGGTCCTGGTCGACGGTCGGATGTGCTCGAAGTCGTGGACGACGTTGGACACCGTCTTGATCGACACCCCGGCGAGCGCCGCCACATCGCGCAGTGTTGCTGCCATTTCGCTCCCTGGTCGGTCACACTCGCGAGCAGCCGCACCGCCCGGTCCGGGCGAGCGCTTCTGCTCTCCATGCGAACTTACCCGGTCGATTCCAACGTTGCATCCCGGGGCGGCACGAACCCGAGCCGCGAGGGCCGGCTCGGACGGTCGCTACCGGTCGCCGGCCAAGCGCGAGCCGGCCGTCTCGAGCCAGGTGAGCGGGTCGGCCATGGCCGCCGCGGTGCCGCCGGCGAGGTCGGTGAGGCTCACGGCGGCGGCGAACCAGCCGGGGTGGGCCGTCAGGGCGCCGGGCTCGATCGCACCGGCCACGAGCAGGGCGCGCACGCCGGCTTCTGCTGCCAGGCCGGCCAGAAGGGACGGCACCTTGCCGGCCGCGGACTGGCTGTCAAAGCGGCCCTCACCCGTGATCACGACGGATGCGCCGCGCACGGCCGCCGGCAGCCCGAGCGCCTGCCCCACGGCGGCGGCGCCGGGCGCGAGCCTGGCGCCCCAGGCCAGCAACCCGAACGCGGTGCCGCCGGCGGCCCCGGCGCCCGGGGTGGCCGGGTCGGCGCCGAGCAACCCGGCCAGACGGCCCAGGCGGGCGTCGAGCGCCACAATCTCCGCCGCATCCGCGCCCTTCTGCGGTCCGAACACGGCGGCGGCCCCGGCCGGGCCGAGCAGGGGGTTGGTGACATCGCTGAGGATCAGCGCGCCGCGGGCCGGCAGCGGCGGCAGGCCGCTCAGGTCGGCGGTCACGATGTCGGCCAGGCCCCGCCCGCCGGGGAGCACCTGCCGCCCGTCCCCGTCGAGGAACCGGCCGCCGAGCGCGGTGAGCGCGCCCACGCCTCCGTCGGTCGACGAGCTACCGCCGAGGGCGAGGTAGAGCCGGTCGACGCCGTGCCGCAGGGCGGCGGCAACGGCCTGGCCGAATCCCTCGGTGTGCGCGTCGAGCGGGCGGAGCGTCTCGAGCAGGGTGATGCCGCTGGTGCAGGCCAGTTCGACCACGCCGGTGCCGTCGGGCAGCAGCAGCCAGGAGGCCGGGGCGCGTCGGCCATCCGGTCCGGTCACGGTCGCGGGCATCCGCGTGGCGCCGGGCACCGCCAGGGCGAAGGCGTCCAGAGTGCCCTCGCCGCCGTCGGCCATCGGCATCAGCACCAGGTCGTCGTCCGGGCGCACGGCGGCCCAGCCCGTGCCGAGCGCCCGGGCCACGGCGGCGGCATCGGCGGTGCCCTTGAACGAGTCGGGGGCGATCAGCACTCTGGCGCCCGTCGTCATCCGCTCCCCTTCCCGATCCGCAGCCGTTTCCTGCCGCAGCCGGCCCGGTTCGGCTTCAGCTTGTCCGCCGCCGCCGCGGGCTGTCAAGCGGCGCGACGGGCTCTCACGGCACCCGAGTCCCGCCCAGGGCGCGTGAGTAGGCTGGCGGGGTGAATGCCTACACGTCTGTACCCGTCGACCCCGAATCCGCCGCCGTCCTCGCCGAGCGCGGCCTGCGCCTGGCCGTCCTGGACGCGACCGACGACGCGGGCCTCAAGCGCTGGTTG
The DNA here is from genome assembly GCF_026151165.2 of Cryobacterium sp. SO2. Lineage (NCBI taxonomy): Bacteria > Bacillati > Actinomycetota > Actinomycetes > Micrococcales > Microbacteriaceae > Cryobacterium > Cryobacterium sp. SO2. The sequence continues at coordinate 454,867 of NZ_CP117849.1, read as the reverse complement.
CTGGCGGATGCCCGCGGCTTCCACGAGGTGACGCCCACCGAGGGCACCCTCGAGGTGCAGGTCGAGGACATCGCCACCGACCGGGTCACGGGCGTCTGGGACGCTTCGCAGGCCGACCCCGACACCCCGGTCGCCACCGTGCGCTCCTGGGAGATGGGCCTCACCGTTCCCGGCGGCACCGCGCTGGGCAGCTACGCCATCAGCTCGGTCACGGTGTCGCCAACCCACCGCCGCCGGGGCATCGCCAGGGCCATGCTCACCGCCGAACTACGCACCGCCGTGAACCTCGGCCTGCCGATGGCCATGCTCACGGTGTCGGAGGCCACCATCTACGGCCGGTACGGCTTCGGACCCTCCGCCCGGCAGTCCTCCTATTTGGTCGACACCGCCAGGGCCCACTGGACCGGCCCCAGCCCGGCCGGCCGGGTGCAGTTCGTGAGCCCGGAGTCGCTGCTGGCCGACGGTCCCACCGTCTTCGAGCGCACCCGTGAACGCTCCCCCGGTGAGGTGGACCGCCGCGAGATCTGGTGGAAGCGCACCCTCGGACTGCTCCCGAACGAACCGGACGCGCACAAGCGCGGCATCCGTGCGGTGCGTTACGACGACGCCGACGGCGCCATCGCCGGATTCGCGCTCTACGAGATCGCCCTGCAGAACGTGAGCCACCCCGGCCGGCTCAAGCTCGTCGACCTCGTCGCGGCCACCGACGACGCCTACGCCGCGCTCTGGCGGTTCGTGATCGAGATGGACATGGTCAACGAGATCGACGCGCCGCTGCGCAGCGTCTCCGAACCGGTGGCCTGGCAGGTCTCCGACCACCGCGCGGTGCGCAAGACCGGCGAGCGCGACCACCTCTGGCTGCGCATCCTCGATGTGCCGGTGGCACTCGGCGCCCGCCGGTACACGGCGCCCGGCGACTACGTGCTCGACGTCACCGACGACCTCGGCTTCGCCCAGGGCCGTTTTCTGCTCACGGTGGCGGCGGACGGCTCCGGCCGGGCGCATCCGCTCGGCGCCGCCCCGGCCCCGGCCGGCGCCGTCGAGGTGGCCCTCTCGGCGGCCGACCTCGCCTCGCTCTACCTGGGCGGCACGAGTGCGGTCGACCTGGCCCGCGCCGGGCGCCTCACCGAGACCACACCGGATGCCGCCATCCGGCTGGACACGGCCCTGCACTCCGCCTACGCACCGCACCTGAGCACCTGGTTCTAGCTTCCCGGTCCCGGCGGGCCCGATTCGGTCCTAGGCTCGTCCTGGGCACCCGCCAGGGCGATCCTCCCAGCTGGCTCACAGCCCCCCGCAATCGACCTCATAGTCTCGGTCGATAGGGTCAAGGCGAGAACCAGTCCCGACGAAACGGCACAGATAGTCAATGAACGCACAAACTCCCGGCCAGCCGCTCCCCCCGAAGAAGGATCGCCGTGAGGTGGCCCGCGAAACGGCCCGCATCCAGCGGGAGGAACAGAAGAAGCGCGAGGCGCGCAACCGCTGGTTCCTGCGCGGCGGCATCGGCTTGACCCTGGTGGCCGTAGCGGCGATCGTGGCCGTGCTCATCGTCGGCAGCATCAAGCCGGCAGCGCCCGGCCCGCTCAACATGGCCAGCGACGGCATCCTGATGCAGGGTGACGGCACCGCGATCACCGCCGTGCCCACCGCGGCCACCGCGGCCGACGCGGATCCCGTCGCCACCGACGTGGACGCCCTCACCGACACGGTAAACATCACCGTGTACCTCGATTATCTGTGCCCGTACTGCAACCAGTTCGAGACGGCCAACGCCGAGCAGCTCACCAACTGGCTCACGGCGGGCAACATCACGCTCGAGGTGCACCCCATCTCGATCCTCGACAACTCGTCGAACGGCACCAAGTACTCCACCCGCGCGGCCAATGCCGCTTCCTGCGTGGCCAACTACCAGCCGGACAGCTTCCTCGACGTGAACGCGGCCCTGTTCGCGAACCAGCCCACCGAGGGCACGAGCGGGCTCACCGACGCCGAGCTGGTGAGCCTGGTGGAGACCGCCGGGGTGACCGACGAGTCCGTGGCCACCTGCATCACCGACCAGGAGTTCTCCAAGTGGGTCGGCACCGCCACCGACCGCGCCCTGGCCGGCCCGCTGCCCAACACCTCTCTCGCGGCCGTCACCGGCACCCCGACGGTGCTCGTGCAGGGTGTGCAGTACTCCGGCGACCTCGCCGACGCCGCGGCGTTCGAGACCTTCGTGATGGAGCAGGCCACCGCCACCAGCACCACCGACGACACCAGCACCGACACGGGCGAGTAACCCGCCGGCTCGGCTACTGTGGCCGGTGCGGACACGTGTTGCCGGTACGCCGGCCGCAGATGTCCGCACCGGCCACATTTGTGTCTGCGGGAAGGGACCGCCAGTGAACGAGGAAACGGCGCGACTGCGTGTGTACGGCGCCGTCGTCGACGTCCACACCCGCTGCGTGCACTACAACGGGTCGACGGATGTGATCGCGATCAAGTTCCGCTGCTGCGGCCGGTTCTACCCGTGCTTCCAGTGTCACGCCGAGGCCGAGTCGCATCCGGCCGAGCAGTGGGCGCCCGAGGACTGGGCCGAGCAGGCGATCCTCTGCGGCGCCTGCTGGCACACCCTCGCGATCGATCAGTACCGCGGCGTCTCGGCCTGCCCGCACTGCGGGGCGGCCTTCAACGACGGATGCCGGCTGCACGCGCACCTGTACTTCCAGGTGCCCGACCCGCAGTCTGAGCCGCGGGGCTGAGGCGCGGGCCGCGCTACATCGGGCCGGCGTGCTCCACCAGCCAGGCGTACGGGTCGATGGCGGTGACGCCGTCGAGGTGCAGCTCCAGGTGCATGTGCGGCCCGGTGCTCTGACCGGTACTGCCGACGTTGCCGAGCTGCTGCCCGGCCGACACCGACTGCCCTTCGCTCACGGCGACGGAGCCGGCGCGCATGTGACCGTAGGTGCTCGTCACGTTCTGGCCGTCGACGACGTGGTCGACCATGACGTGCACACCGAGGCCGCCGTCGTCGTAGTCGGTGACCGAGCTCACAACACCGTCGGCGATCGAGCCGATCGGGGTCCCCTCGCCCGGGTTCATGTCGAGGCCGTCGTGGAAGGTCGAGCATCCGTCGCAGGGCGCGCTGCGCGGACCGTAGCCGTCGGAGATCCGGGTGACGCCGGGGAACGGCCACTGCACGGCTCCACCCACCGGCGCAACGGCCGTGGCGGCGGGAGCGGCGGCCGGCTCCGGCGCGGCGACCACGGGAGGCGGCGGAATCTCCTTGGCGGTGAACGTGTCGGCCTGCACGGCCACCGGCACCTGCGCGGTCACGGTGAGGGTCTGGGCAGGCTCAGCGGCCGGCCGGACGCCGCCGTCCGCGCTCAGGGCCGGCGCCGACCGTTGGGCCGTTGCGGACCGCAGGTCGGTGTCGAGGTCGGCGGCCTGCGCGGGCAGGGCACCGATGGCGGTGAGCATGGCTACGAGGGACATGGCCGTGACGGCGGTCGCCTGGCGGCGGCGCGGGCGCCTGGGGGGCGCGACGAACCCCGTGCGCCTAGCCCTCCGCATGCGCCTCCCCGGACGGGCGGCAGGCAAGGGTGGAGGAGGTCGATCTGGGCATGGCGAAGCTCTCTGGTCGGGGCGGGATCAGGATGCGGATCCACGGACCTCAGGGAGGTTCACTCGCCGGCGGGCACGGGGCGGGGCCGGGGTAGGGCAGGAGCGGCGGACCCTGAGTGAGGTCCGCCGGGTGGAGTCCAGCAGCACCGCGGCGGCATCATCGGCTCCGGGCGCAAGAAAGTGACGATACGTCACGTTTCTGGGTAAACCGTGTGCATCTATGCATATGCACGAATCCGGGCAGCCCGGCGGCAGCAGGGCTGAGGCCCGGGCCGAGGGCGGCTCAGACCGTGAGGACGGAGTGGGCCAGGCTGTCGAGGGCACCGGGCACGAGCCGGTAATAGGCCCAGGTGCCGCGCTTGTCGCGCGAGAGGATTCCCGCATCCACCAGCACCTTGAGGTGGTGGGAGACCGTGGGCTGACTCAGGCCGAGGGGTTCGGTGAGATCGCAGACGCACGCCTCGGCGTCGTCGTGCGCGGCGACCATCGAGATCAGCCGAAGCCGGGCCGGGTCGGCGATGGCCTTGAGCGTGCGCGCGAGCTTCTCCGCGCCCTCGGCGGCGAGCGCCTCGCGCACGGGTGCGGCGCAGCAGTCCGCCGCCGCGGCATCCGCGGGGGACCGCAGGAGTTCAACGTTCGCCATCCCCTCATTCTGCCACGTGAATTGACATCCATCGATGCGCTCGCCACACTCAATATCGACGTTCATCTATTTCCCAGCCGCCATCGACGGAGCTCCATGACCACAGCAGCGCAGACCCCGGCAGTACCCACCGAAGCCGTGACCGCCGCCCCCGCTCACCTCGGCCGCACCGACCGGCTGCTGCCGGTGTGGATCCTGCTCGCGATGGGCCTCGGCCTGCTGCTGGCGGTGGTCGCGCCCGGTGTCGGAGACCTGTTGCACGCCTTCTCGATCGGCTCGGTGAGCGTGCCGATCGCGGTGGGCCTGCTGGTGATGATGTACCCCGTGCTCGCCAAGGTGCGCTACTCGGATGCCCGCGCGGTGGCCGGCGATCGCCGCCTGCTGGTGTCGTCCCTGCTGCTCAACTGGCTCGTGGGGCCGGCCCTGATGTTCGCGCTGGCCTGGGTCTTCCTGCCCGACCTACCCGAGTACCGCACCGGCCTGATCATCGTGGGACTGGCCCGCTGCATCGCCATGGTGCTCATCTGGAACGATCTGGCCTGCGGCGACCGGGAGGCCGCCGCGTTCCTCGTCGCGGTCAACTCGGTGTTCCAGGTGCTCGCGTTCGCCGCCCTCGGCTGGTTCTACCTGCAGGTGCTGCCGGCCTGGCTCGGCCTGGCCACGACCAGCGCCGAGTTCTCGATCGGGGCGATCACCGCCAGCGTGCTGGTGTTCCTGGGCATCCCGCTCGTGGCCGGCTATCTGTCCCGCCGGATCGGCGAGGCCACCCGCGGCCGAGCCTGGTACGAGGGCCGGTTCCTGCCCAGGGTGGGCCCGTTCGCGCTCTACGGCCTGCTCTTCACGATCGTGCTGCTCTTCGCCCTGCAGGGTCGCCAGGTGATCGACCGGCCGCTCGACGTGGTGCGCATCGCGCTGCCGCTGCTGGCCTACTTCGCGGTGATGTTCGCCGCGGGCATTGCAACCGGCCGCCTGGCCGGACTGTCGTACGCCCGCACGGCCACGCTGGCGTTCACGGCCGCCGGCAACAACTTCGAGCTGGCCATCGCCGTGGCCATCGGCACCTTCGGCGCCACCAGCGGTCAGGCCCTGGCGGGAATCGTGGGCCCGCTCATCGAGGTGCCGGCGCTGATCGCTCTGGTCTACGTGGCACTGTGGCTGCGCCCGCGCCTGTTCGGCTAGACCGCTCCCGCGAGCCGCCACGTAAACTGGCGGCAACGGGAACGCCAGGCCGGCCGTTCCCACCGCACGTCTGACCTGCGGTGAACTCGGAGCCTGAAGGGTCGTGCGGTGAGAGTACTCGATCTGCTCGATCGCACAGAGCTCGGCCTCTCGGTGGCCTGGGCCGAACCGGCGATGCTCGAACGCGAGGTCAAGGGCTCGTACATCATCGACCTGCCCCGCCCCGGCCGGTTCCTCTCCGAGGGCGACCTCGTGCTCACCGGCGCCCAGTGGGCCACCGGGCCGGACAGCGCCGAGGTCTTCGTCTCCGAGCTAGCCGCCAAGGAGGTCGCCGTGCTCGTGGTCGGCCGGATCCTGATCGGCGAGATCCCCGACTACATCGTCACCGCCTGCCGCAGCCGGCACATCGTGCTGCTCACGACCTCGGCCGACGTCTCGTTCAAGTCCATCAGTTCCTACATCGAGTCCGCGATCAGCGCCGACGCCGGCACGGATTCCCGCGCCGCGGCGTTCACCAGGGACCTGCTCGACAGCCTCGCCTCCGGCCAGGGCGCCCAGGGTGCCCTGCGCATGTTCTACACCGAGTTCGCCGTGGATTGCTGGCTGCTCGAGGCGGACGGCACCGTGACCGCCATGGTAGGCCAGGCGCCCAGCACCGAACGCATCGGCGCGGTCTGGAACGCGGCCCTCGACGAATCCGGGGACGTCTTCGTGCTGCCGGACGAGAGCGGGCGTCCTGGCTCGGTCTACCCGATCGTCGGCGACGGCCCGGCCGGTTTTCTCGTCTGCCGCGGCGACCACCGCACCTTCTCCGACGACATGGTGCGCGTGCTGGGCTCGCTCGTGCTCGTCATCCGGGTGGAACTCGAAATCGCGAACGACCGCCGCCGGGCCGCCGAACGACAGGCCGCCGAGCTGGTCGGCACCCTGCTGGCCGGCGGCGCGGTTCCTGGTGAGGCCGCCGCGCGACTGCGGATGCTCGGCGCCGACCCCAATCTGCCCATCACCGTGGTCACGGCGGTCGTCGACGATGCCGGCTACCCCGCCCGGGCGGTGCTCGAAGCCGTGCGTGGCATGCGTCGAGGACGCCGACCACCTGCTCATCGGCAGCGAGCTCGGCGACCTGACCCCGGCCGGCGCCGCGCCGGGCGCCGAGGTGGTGCTGCTCGTCAACGGCGCAGACCCCACCGCCGATTCGCTGGTGCGACTGCTCGACCGGCCGGCCGACGGCCAGCGGGCGCTGCTCGGCGCACGCCGGTTGCGCATCGGCATCAGCGACCCCACCACCAGTGTCGGCCAGCTGCACTCCGCTCTGCTCGTCGCCAGGGGGCGGATGCGCGCGATCCCCGGGTCCGCGCCCATCCGCTGGTCGACGGGCGCGGACCTGCCCTCGCACGACGCCCTGCTCGCGCTGCTGTCCGACCGGGTGCGGCAGACGTTCGCCCAGGCCATGCTCTCGCCGCTGGTGGACTACGACGCCAGGCACGGCTCCGATCTGGTGCGCACCCTGCGGGCGTTCCTGGACTCCGGCTGCGCCTGGCAGCAGGCCGCGAGCGACCTGCACGTGCACGTCAATACGCTGCGTTACCGGGTGGGCCGCATCGAAACCCTCACCCAGCGCGACCTGGCCAGCATGCGCGACCGGGTGGATTTCTTCCTCGCCCTGGAGTGCGCGGAGCCGCGCGACCCCGACGCCTGACCCGCGAGACCAGCGAAACCAGCGCGACGCGCGAGGGCGAGGGGGTCAGACCGGGGCGAAGACCAGGTTTGGGATATTGTGCGCGGCCGGGTCGGCCCGCCGCAGGAACCGCGGTGCGAGCACCTCCTCGACGACGACTTCCGTCACATAGTGCACGGTTCCGCCGAGCAGGTGGCCGGCGTGGGCTTCCGCCGACTTGGACTTCATGCCGATAGCGACATGTAGGTGCACCTGCACGCTCGAGCTGTCGGCATCCCAGGCGATGGTGCCGGAGCCGGTGCCCTCCACATTGGTCAGCCGCACCGAATCCTTCATCGGCAGGTCCTCGTCGTCAACGGGCAGGCAGGTGCCGATCAGGGACACCTCGGTGAACGCGCCGAGGAAGACCGGCAGATAGCCCTGTTCGATCCCGTGCGCCCGGCAGGCCTCGCCGAGGGCGCCGAAAATGTCGTCGCCCGGCTGCAGAACCACCGCGATGCGGCGGCCGCCCACGAGCTCGGTGCTGAACATTCCTTCGCTACCTCCGCGCAGCTCGTACCGGTCAATCCGCGGAGGTTCCTCCGAGGCCAGTCGAGCTAAGCACAGTTGCTCCGGCCGGGCCTTCGTACGATTCGCCAACGTTGCCCGGCCCGCCCACCGCGGTCTTCGGTGGTTCCTCCGAGGGGTAACGCGTTCGGCACATGGCGTAATCACCCCGAAACCTGTTCGGTCGATCGACCAACAACCCACAACATCGGCGGCCGTTTTCTTGTACGGACCACGATTGCCAGAACCCGCACCGGCTTGCTTGACTGGAGGCATCCCCAGACCCCGACCGGCTGGGATCCCCTTCTGTGCGGCAGCTTGGCCGCTCCTCGTCCTCGCGAAAGTTGCCGCCATGCCTGCTCTCTCCTCCCCCGACAGCGCTGCCAGGTGCCTGCTGTGATGCGCGAGATCACCGGCATCGCCGTCTGGGACGGCCACACCGACCGCGGCGTCAGCCGGCTCAGCTGGGACGGCGACAACATCGTCGGCCTCGAACCGGCCACGGATGCCGACGGCGCACTGGCCGAGTACAGCATCATCCCCGGCCTGGTCGACACTCATGTGCACCTCGGGGCATATTCGGGCTCCCGGTCGGTCGACTGGTCCACCTGGCCGCTGATCACCCCGGCCGAGGAGCGCGTGTTCCACATCGCCGCCAACGCCCAGCGCGCCGCCAGAGCCGGCGTGACCACCCTGCGCGACCTCGGCGGCGACGCCACCCACCTGGCCGTCAGCCGGATCTTCGAGGAAGGCATCCAGGACGGACCCCGCCTCATCGTGCACGGCCAGGTGGGCATGACAGCCGGGCACGGCGACCTGTTCGTGCCGCCGCACTACCCGCACCGCCCGCCCGTGGCCGACAGCCCGGACGAGTGCCGCAAGCTCGTCAGGCAGTGGGCCCGCAGCGGTGCCCACGGCGTGAAGATCTACACCAGCGGCGGGGTGCTGTCGATGGGCGACCGGGTGGGCTGGCGCAACCAGACCAACGCCGAGATCGCCACCACCATCGACGAGGCACACGCGCTGGGCATGCTCGTCGCCGCACACACCCACAGCACGATCGGCGTCGACATCGCCCTGGCCGAAGGCGTCGACTCCATCGAGCACGGCACCGGCATCACTCCCGCGCATTTCGACACGTTGCTGGAACGCAACCTGCCGATCGCGCCGACCCTGATGATCAACGACGCCATCGCCGACGGCCGGGTGCCCGTTCCCGCCGAGGCGCAGGAGAAGGCCAAAGAGGTCGTGGCCCAGAGGAACGCCGGCTTCAGCGGCGCCGGGGCCGCCGGCATCCGGTTCGTGCTCGGCACCGACGCCAACGGCGTCATGGTCAAGTTCGGCGACCAGCACGAGGAGGTACGCCTGATGCGTGCCATGTTCGGCTGGAGCGCTGAACGCGCCCTGCGCGCCGCCACCTCCGACGCCGCCGACGCCATCGGGCTCGGCGCCCGGGTGGGCACCCTCGCCGCCGGCTTCGGCGCCGACTTCGTGGTGCTGCGCGGCCACCCGGCCCGCAACATCGACGACCTCAACGTCGACAACATCGTCGCCGTTGTCTCACGCGGCCGGCTGGTCTTCGGCGAGCTGCCCGGCGCAGCCACCGCCCGCTAGGCCCGCCCCACAGTCTCCGGCACCGCCGGTTCCCCCCGCAGCACCAGCACAGCAGCACCAGCACCGCACCGCACCGCACCAGCCCCGCATCGCACCCCGCACGTGAAAGGCACTTACGAATGTCCCGTAGCACTCCCCAGTTCTCCCGGTGGGTCGCCGCCCCCGTCGCCGCTCTGGCGACGGTCGGCCTGCTCGCCGCCTGCAGCACCCCCCTCGCCTCGGCCGAAGACACCGTGATCTTCGCCATCAAGGAAGACCCCACCTGCCTCGACCCGCAGCAGACGTCGATGACCACCGCCCTGAACATCGGCCGCCAGGTGGTCGACTCCCTCACCGACCAGAACGCCGACACCGGCGAGATCGTGCCCTGGCTCGCCGAGAGCTTCGAGACCAACGACGACCTCACCGCCTTCACCTTCACCCTGCGCGACGACGTCACCTTCAGCGACGACACCGCACTCACCGCCGAGGTCGTCAAGGCCAACTTCGACGCCCTCGCGGCGCTCGGCTCCGCGGCCTCCCTGGCCTCGCAGTACCTCGCCGGTTACGAGGACACCGTCGTCTCCGACGACTCGACCCTCACGGTCAACTTCTCCACCCCCAACGCCCAGTTCCTTCAGGGCACCTCCACCATGACCCTCGGCCTCGTCGCCGAGGCGAGCACCGCCGCGACCGCCGAGGAACGCTGCCAGAGCGTCATCGGCTCCGGCCCGTTCGTCTACGACTCCTACGTGCCCAACGACTCCGTCGTCATCGTCAAGCGCGCCGGCTACGACTGGGCGTCCACCCTGCGCGAGCACTCCGGCGAAGCTCTGGTGAGCACCATCGAGTTCCCGATCATCACCGAGAACGGCGTGCGCACCGGCGGGCTGGAGTCCGGCGAGTTCGACATCATCCAGGACCTGCCGTACGCCGATGAGGCCCGCTTCGACACCGACGACTTCAACCTGTACTCCCAGGCGAACACCGGTGTGCCGAACAGCCTGATCCCCAACACCAGCCGCCCGATCGTCTCCGACGACGCCGTGCGCCACGCCATGCTGCTGGGCACCGACCGCGAGGAGATCAAGACCCTCACCGGCGCGACCAACTCCGAGCCGCCCACCAGCGCCCTCACCTCCTCGACCACCGGTTTCGACAGCCAGGCGGATGCGATGGAGTACGACCCCGACGCCGCCATGGCGCTGCTCGACGACGCCGGCTGGATTGAAGGCGCCGACGGCATCCGCGAGAAGGACGGCGTGAAGCTGAGCGTCTCGGTCACCGCGTTCTACGCCCAGGACGTTCTGGAGACCGTGCAGATGCAGCTGAAGAAGATCGGCATCGACCTCACGCTGAACATGGTCACCGCCGGTGACTTCTTCGGCGCCATCGCCAGCGGCGACTACGACTTCCTCGGCGCCGCCCTCACCCGCACCGACCCCGACGCCCTGCGCGTGCTGTTCTCGCAGGCCGCCTCGTCGCACTGGGCCATCGTCGACGACGCCGAGCTCGAAAGCGTGCTCGCCGAGCAGGCCACCACGGCCGACGCGGATGCGCGCTCCGCACTCGTGGAGCAGGCGCAGGAGCTCATCATCGACAACGCCTACCTCATCCCCACCCTCGAGACCACGCAGCTGCACGCATCGGTCGCGAACGTCGACGGCGTCGCCTTCGACTCCGCGTCCCGCATCGTGCTCTACGACGTGCGTATCGCGGAGTAGTCCCCACCCGAGCGGGCGGCGTTGCTCCAGCGACGCCGCCCGCTTGTCCCCCTGAGCACCACCGAACACCGAACACCGAGGTAGCGAACCAGTGGCACCCACCCCCAGAGACCGACTGGCCACCATCGTGCGCTATCTCGCCCCGAAACTCGTGCAGTTCGCCTTCGTGATCTGGGCGACATACACGGTCACCTTCCTGCTCATCCACTTCCTGCCCGGCGACCCGGTCCTCGCCGCGCTCTCACTCAAGGGCGGCGACGCCACCACCACCGACCCGGCCGAACTCGCCGCGCTGCGCGCCCAGTACGGCCTCGACGGCTCACTCTGGCAGCAGTACCTCGGCCACTTCGTCTCCGCCCTCCGCGGCGACCTGGGCGTCTCCATCGCCACCGGCCAACCCGTCACCGACATGGTCGCCAGGGCCCTGCCCAACACTGCGGCCGTCGCCGTACTGGCGCTGCTGCTCGGCGTCGTCACGGCCGTCATCATCACGTTCCTCGCCTTCGTCAGCCCGTGGCGCTGGCTGCGCCAGACCCTGCTGCAGATCCCCCCGCTCGGCGTGGCCACGCCCGCATTCCTCAGCGGCCTGGTCCTGGTCAGCGTGTTCTCCTTCGGCCTGGGCTGGTTCCCCTCCTCCGGCAGCCGCAACCCGCTCGGCGTGGTGCTGCCGGCCATCACCCTGGCCCTGCCGGTCGGCGCCATCTTCTTCCAGGTCTTCTCCGCCGCCGTGCTCGAGGCCATGACCGGCCCGTACGTGTTCACCGCGGTGGCCAAGGGCCTGTCCACCCGCACCATCTTCCTGCGGCACGTGCTGCGCAACTCCCTGCTGCCGTCGGTCACCATCCTGGGCCTGCTGATCGGGTACCTCGCCGGCGGCACCGCCGTGGTCGAGACCGTGTTCTCCCGCGACGGCATCGGCCGCATCACCGTCGACGCTGTTCTGGCCCGCGACACCAACGTCATCCAGGGCGTCGTGATCATCGTCGCGCTCGTCTACTCCGTCGTCAACCTGCTCGTCGATCTCTCTTACGGTCTGATCGACCCGCGCACCCGGCCCACTCTGGGCGGCCGCCGGGGCCTCTCCACCCGAGCCACCGCCGCCCGCGAGAAAGCTGTGGTCGAATCATGAGCACCCCCACTCCGACCACCGTCAGCCCCACACCCCGCCGGCTGCGGCGTCTTCCCCCGATGATGCGCACGGCCCTCTCCCCCGGCGTGCTGCTGTCCGGCTTGATCGTGCTGGCCGCCCTGGCGATGATGCTGCTGCCCGGCGCCATCGCCACCCATGACCCGTACACCGGCGTCGCGGCCGACCGGCTGCTGGCCCCGAATGCCACCTACCTGTTCGGCACCGACCACCTGGGCCGTGACCTGTTCTCCCGGGTCGTGCACGGCGCCTTCCTCTCGCTCGCCTCCGCCGGGACCGCCGTGCTGGTCGGCGTGTTCGTCGGCGCCCTGCTCGGGCTGATCTCCGGCTTCGTGGGAGGCACCCTCGACTTCATCGTGATGCGGTTCATCGATGTGCTCATCGCCGTGCCGAGCATCCTGCTGGCCCTGATCGTGGTCGCCACCCTCGGCTTCGGCCCCTGGTCGGTGGCGCTGGGCGTCGGCCTCGGCGCGGCCGGGTCGTTCGCCCGCATCATGCGCTCCCAGGTGGTGCGGGTGCGCAACGCCGAGTACGTCGAAGCCGCCCGCACGCTGGGAGTGCGCTGGCCCGGCATCCTGCTCAGCCACATCCTGCCGAACGCCGGCCGCCCGGTGATCGCGCTGGCCGCCCTCGAACTCGGCACCGCCATCCTGGCCGTCTCGGCGCTCAGCTTCCTCGGCTTCGGCGCCCAACCGCCCGAACCCGAGTGGGGCGCGCTCGTCTCCGGCGGTCGCGACTACGTGTCCACCGCCTGGTGGCTGAGCATCCTGCCCGGCATCGTGGTGCTCGCCGTGGTGCTCGCCGTCAACCGCCTGGCCCGCCTGATCGGAGGAGACCGATGAACCACTCCGCACCCGGCGAGGCGCTGCTGCGCGTCACCGACCTGCAGATCGACTACGACACCCGCTCCGGCCGCACCCACGCCGTGCGCGGCGTCGACTTCGCTGTGGCGCCCGGCGCCATCGTCGCCGTGGTCGGTGAGTCCGGCTCGGGCAAGAGCACCATCTCGCAGGCGCTCGTGCGCCGGCTGCCCGACGGCGGCCGCACCGTCGCCGGGTCGATCTCGTTCGACAACCGCGAGCTGGTCACGATGCCCGAACGCTCCCTGCGCCGCATCCGCGGGGCCGACATCGGCTTCGTGCCGCAGGACCCGAGCAACTCGCTCAACCCGCTCATGAAGGTGGGCGAGCAGATCGCCGAGAGCCTGCGCCTGCACCGGGGCCTCAATCGCGCCGACGCGGCCACCGCTGCCGTGCGCATCCTCGACGAGGTGGGCATCCCGGATGCCGCCGGCCGCGCCGGCCAGTACCCGCACGAGCTCTCCGGCGGCATGCGGCAGCGCGTGCTGATCGGCGTGGCCTGGTCGTGCTCGCCGCGGCTGGTGATCGCCGACGAGCCCACCAGCGCCCTCGACGTGACCGTGCAACGACACGTGCTCGACCGCCTCGAAACGCTGGCGCGGGAGCAGGGCACTGCGGTGATCCTGGTCACCCACGACCTCGCGATCGCGGCCGACCGGGCCGACCACATCCTGGTCATGCAGGCCGGCCGCATCGTCGAGCAGGGCACCCCGGCCGATGTGCTCGGCACCCCCGCGCACCCGTACACGCGGGAACTGGTCGCGGCCGCACCCGGCCTCACCAGCGGTCGCCTGACCCCGAGCCCGATGAACGCACTGGGCGACGCCGGCGCCGCAGCGCGCGACAGGCTCACCCTGGCGTTCCGCGCGTCGGCCGCCGCCACTAGCGCGGCCGACATCCTCGTTGTGGACGAGTTGACCAAGACCTACACGCTGCGCCAGCCCGCCGGCGGGCCGAAGACCCTCACGGCCGTCGACAAGGTCTCGTTCACGGTTCCCCGCGGCAGCACCTTCGCGATCGTCGGCGAGTCCGGCTCGGGCAAGACCACCACGGCACGCATCGCCGCCCGAAGCACGCCTGCGGACTCCGGCCGCATCCGCTTCGACGGCCAGGACATCAGCACCGTGGCCGGTGAGGAGCTGCGCCAGCTGCGCCGGCGCATCCAGGTGGTCTACCAGAACCCGTTCGGCTCGCTCGACCCCACCATGTCGGTGGAACGCCTCATCGACGAACCCCTGCGGGCGTTCAAGGTCGGCACCCGGCCGCAGCGCGCCGGGGCGGTGCGCGAGCTGCTCTCCGCGGTGCGCCTCGACCCGGCCCTGTCCGACCGGCGCCCCGCCCAGCTCTCCGGCGGTCAGCGCCAGCGGGTCGCCATCGCCAGGGCGCTCGCGCTCGGCCCCGAACTGCTGGTACTGGACGAGCCGGTGTCGGCGCTGGACGTGTCGGTGCAGGAGCAGATCCTGCAGCTGCTCGTTGACCTGCAGGTGGAGTTCGGCCTGAGCTACTTGTTCATCTCGCACGACCTCGGTGTCATCCGGCAGGTGTCCGACCGGGTCGCCGTGATGCGCACCGGCCGCGTCATCGAGCAGGGCGACGCCGCCGCGGTGCTCTCCGCTCCGGCTGAGGACTACACGCGCGAACTTGTCGCGTCGATCCCCGGCCGCCGCCGCGCCTAGCCTCCGCGCAAGTTGCCCCGTTCCGGACGAGTTGCCCCGTTACACCGGGGCATCTCGTCCGCACGGGAGCAACTCGCGGGCCGACTCATCGTATATATTGACAGGTATCGATCAATCTCCTCCCGAAGGATGCATCCATGCCTGACACCGCCACTACTCCCGCTGTGAAGCCCACAGTCCTGTTCGTCTGCGTGCACAACGCCGGCCGGTCGCAGATGGCCGCCGGCTACCTCGCCGCCCTCTCCGGTGGCCGGGTCGAGGTGCTGTCCGCTGGCTCGGAGCCCAAGGACCAGATCAACCCCGTGGCCATCGCGGCTATGGCCGAGGACGGCATCGACATCGCCGACAATGTGCCGAAGATCCTCACGGTCGAGGCCGTCAAGGACTCCGACGTCGTGATCACCATGGGCTGCGGCGACGCCTGCCCGATCTTCCCCGGCAAGCGCTACGAGGACTGGGAACTGGCCGACCCGGCCGGCCAGGGCATCGACGCGGTGCGCCCGATCCGCGACGACATCAAGGCGCGTATCCAGGCCCTGCTCGCCGAGATCCTGCCCGCCGCCGACTGACGACCCTGTCGACCGCGATTTGCGCTCCTGGAGCGGTCCGGCTCGCTAATGTGGGCGTTGAGGCTCGGCCGCTGCCAGCCTGAGCCGCAACTCGACGGGATGCCGTGACAGCTTCGACCGACCAGCGCCTGACCATTCTCGCGGAGCGCCTGGCAGCCCGCACACACACACCCACCCTCTGGCGGCTGGAGCGTCCGGACGCCGGCTGGTCGTGGTCGCACGGCGACCAGGCCCAGCCGTTCTTCCTGGCCAGCATCACCAAGCTCTACGTCACCGCGCTCATCCTGCAACTGTGCGACGAGGGCCTGCTCACCCTGGACTCCCCCGCCGCCGGATACCTGCCGGCCGGCACCCTGACCGGCCTGAACACCGTCGGCGGCACCGACAACGGCGGCTCGATCACGGTGCGGATGCTGCTGGCCCAGACCAGCGGGCTGGCCGACTACTTCGAGGGCCCCGGCGGCATGCTCGGCACCCTGCTGCAGCACGACCTCGGCTGGAGCGACGCCGACGCGCTCGACCGCGGCCGCGGCATGCCCGCCCGGTTCGCGCCCGGCTCCACTCGCGCGCACTACTCCGACACCAACTTCCAGCTGCTCGGCATGATCATCGAGGCCGTCACCGGCGCGACCTTCGAGGAGGCCGTCACCGACCGCATCCTCGACCGGGCGGCGCTGGGCGAGACCTGGCCGTTCACCGCGGCGGCCCTCGGACGGTACGACGACATCCTGCCGATCCGCTCCGGCACGACCGACCTGCGGATCCCGCTGGCCATGGCCTCGGTTCGGGCGCAGGGCGGGCTCGTATCGAGCGCGCCGGATGCGATCCGCTTCCTGCGTGCGTTCGTGGCCGGCGCGTTCTTCGACGTGCGCCACCTGAGCGACCTCACCGCCTCGCCGCACCGGGTGTTCGGCCCGATCTCCTACGGCCTGGGCGTGATGCGCTTCCAGATCCCGCGGCTGCTGTCCCCGTTCGCACCGATTCCGGTGCTGGTCGGCCACTCCGGCTCGACCGGCACCGTTCTGTACCACTCACCGCAGCACGACCTGTTCATCACGGGAGCCGTCAACAAGCTCGACAGCGCCACCGTCATGCACCAGTACCTCGCCCGGATGGCCGCTGCCGCCGCCTGGGGCGGGCGCTGACGCCGCCGAGGTGCCCGCTCAGCCGCGGGTGACCGGGATCTTCGCGCGGGTCTCCGCCCGTTCTGCGACGGGCACCCGCACCTCGAGCACGCCATCGCGGTAGCTCGCCGAGACGTCGGCGTCCTTGCTGCCGCTGGGCAGCGTGATGTCCCGGGCGAACGACCCGTACCGGAACTCGGTGCGATAGCCGCCCTTCTCCTTGTGCTCCGTGCGCTCCTGGCGTTCGGCCTGGATGTGCAGCACCCCGTCCGACACCGAGATGTCCACGTCCTTCTCCGGGTCGATGCCGGGGATCTCAGCCTTCACGACCAGCGTGCTGCCCTCCTGGTACTCCTCCACCCTCAGGGCGGCGGTCTCCCAGTCACCCTCGAAAAAGCGTCGCACCGAGTCGGGCAGTTCGAATCGGTCGCGGCGTGCCACTCCACCAGCCATCATGCATCTCCTTGAGTCGGGTCGGGGTTGAACCTCGATTTCGCTGCACACAGTACCCCGCGTCAGAGACCCTGGCCGGCATTCCCCGGTCACCCTCAGGCAGGCACTCCGCTCGCGGCGAGGGTGCTCACGCCGAACTCCGCGAGCAGCGGCGCCACCTGCTCGCCGATCACGCGCAGGTCGTCGATGAACTCGGGCACGATGATGGTGACGCCGTCCAGCTGCGCCTCCCGCACCGCGTAGGCCAGCCGGCGGGCGATGGTCTCCGGCGAGCCGACAAGGGCCGATTTGCCCACCGCCACGGCGTCTGTCCTGGCCTGCACGAAGTTCTTCGCCGAGGTGTTCTCCTTCGCGGTGTCCGCGCCGTACTCCCTGGCCTGGTTCTCCAGGGCGATCAGGTCGACACCGGCGTTGTAGTCGTCCACCCTGGCCTGGGCGTCGGCATCCGTCAGACCGGGCACCAGGGTGAACAGGCCGTAGGTCTTGAAGTCGGGCTTGTTCGACTCCCGGGCGATCTCCTTCGCCCGCCGGCCCAGGGCGATGTGGCGGTCGTCGTCGCCGCCCTGCAGCAGACTGCCGGCGCAGTGGTCGATGGTGAACTTGAAGCCGCGGTCGGAGCCACCGGCGCAGATCACCGGCGGCAGGGCGGCCGGCTTCGGGCTGGAGACGCAGTCGGTGAGGGTGAAGAACTCCCCCTCGAAGTCGACCCGCTCCTCGGTCCAGAGCCGGCGCGCGACCGTGATCCATTCCTCGGCGAGCGCGTAGCGTCCGGCGTGGTCGAGATCGCGCCAGAGCCCGAACTGGCCCTGGTCGGACGGGTTGGACCCGGCGACGATGTTGAGCCCGAACCGGCCGTTGGAGATCTGGTCGATCACCGCGCCCATCTTGGCCACAACGGCCGGGTGGAAGACCATGGTGTGCACCGTCGCCCAGACCTTGATGCGGCTGGTGGCCTCGGCCAGTCCGGCCATCGTCGAGATGGACTCCAGGGTGGTGTCCCAGTGCGCGCTCGGTCCGCCGTAGCCGCGCCACTTGGCCATGCTCAGGGCGAAGTCGAAGCCGAGTTCCTCGGCGAGCACGGTGACGTCGCGGTTGTAGTCGTACGTCGCGGGAAGCTGCGGGCTCGTGGTCGAGGTGATCCAGCCGCCACTGCCGACCGGGAGAAACACTCCCAGTTCCACGGATCGCGCGGGTTCGGTGGAGATCTTCATAGCGGTGTTCCTTGCGATTGGGGGAGCTGGTTCCAGAAGGCGTCCTCGTGGTCGAGGGCGCCGTCCATGATCTGGGTGGCCCGGTCCAGGCTCACGTCGAGCCGGTCGACCAGGGCGAGGTGTCGGTCGATGACGTGCTGGTACTCGCCGCTGGTGTACGCGGCGAGCCAGCCGGCGTACCGGCCGACGCCGGTGGGCTCGAGCAGGGCGATGGCCACGCCGTAGCCGGCCACGCAGGGCAGCATGGCGATGAGGGCCTCGCCCAGGTTGTCGGACATCCGCGACAGGAAGCCCATGTACGCGCGCGTCTCCGGGGAGGCGATCACGTCGCCGAAGTCGCAGTCGAAGCCGTCGCCGAGGGCGCGGTGGTTCTCCAGTTCAACGGCGACGATCCCGTGCGCGAGCGCGATGAAGTGCTCGACGTCGGCATCGGAGGCGAGGGAGGCCAGCCGGGCGTAGAGGCGGGCGTAGTGCCGCAGGTAGAGGAAGTCCTGCTCCAGGTAGTTCCGGAAGACCTCGACGGGCAGCGTGCCGGCCTCGAGCTGGGTGAGGAACGGCATCCGGCACCACGCGGCGAAGCGCGGCTCGGCGTAGGCCATCAGGGTCGCCGACAGCGTGGGCGTGGTCATCGCCGCACCACCACGATCTTGTCCTTGACCCGGCGGAACGCCTTCTGCGCCTCGTCGAGCACCATCTGCTCGTTCACCCGGGTGAGCTCGCGCCCGCGCATCACGATCTCGCCGTTGACGATGGTGGTGTCCACGGCGCTGCCGTTGGCCGCGAAGACCAGGTGGCTGTAGAGGTGCTCGGGGTCGTCGCGGAGCATGGGGGTGAACATGGCGTTGTTCGTGTCGATCAGGATGATGTCAGCCGTGTAGCCGACCGTGAGCTGACCGGTGTTGTGGCCGAGGGCGGCGGCGCCGTTCCTGGTCGCCATCCGCACCACCTGCTGGGCGGGCATCAGGCTGGAATCCGCCCGCACGGCCCGGTGCATCAGCGACGCGAACTTCATCACCTCGAACATGTCGGCGCTGTTATTGCACTCCGCCGCGTCGTGCCCGAGGCCGATGTTGAGGCCGGCCGCGAGCATCTCCGGCACCCGGGCCACGCCGTTGCCGAGCTTCGCGTTCGAGCTGGGGTTGTGCGAGATGTGGGTGCCGGTCTCCTTCATCAGGGCGATCTCGCGGTCGTTGAGCCAGACGCAGTGCGCGGCGATGGTGTCCGGTCCGAGCAGCCCGGTCTCGTAGGCCAGCTCGGTGGGGCGCATGCCGAAGCGCGCGATGCTGTTGTCCACCTCGGTCTGCGACTCGTTGAGGTGCACGTGGATGCCGATGTCCAGGTCGTTCGCCAGGCTCCGGGCGTCGCGGAGCAGCTCGGGCGAGGCCAGCGGCAGCCACTCGATGCCGATGCGCACCTCGATGAGTCCGCCGGCCCTGCCGTGGTTGTTCGCATGGGCGGCGGCGTTGTCGGCGAGCGTGTCGAGATTGTGCTCGTCGAGCGCGACGTCGTTGGCCAGCACCGCGCGGATGCCGATCTCCTCGGCGGCCTTGGCCAGGGAGTCGAGCTTGCGGTACATGTCGTTGACGGTGGTGACACCGTTCTTAAGCGACTCCGTGTAGCTGAGCATCGCGGCCCAGTACGCGGCCTCGTCGTCGAGCGCCCGGATGATGGGGTACCAGCACTCGTCGAGGTACTCCCAGAGCGGGAGGTGGTCGTTATAACCCTTGCCGAGGGCCGTGTGATAGTGCAGGTCGATGAGCCCGGGCATCACGATCTTGCCGGCGGCGTCGATCACGGTGTCGCCGGCCAGCGGGGCGATCGGCTCGATGCCGGCCGTGACGGAGACGATGGTGGCGCCGTCGACGACGACGGTGCCCACCTCGTAGTAGCTGTTCGCGTCGTCCAGGGTGAGGACCATGCCCCCGCGGATGATCAGGCGTGCCACGGGGTCACCGCCTGGGCGCGTTCCGGGGCGGACGGGGAGGTGAGTGGTGAATCGCGAAGTGCTCCCGTACTCCGCAATTCACCACCGTTCTGGGGGCGGGGCATCAGAGGGATGCTCCGGTCGGGGCGGCCTGGGCGAAGCCGTTCTTGGCCAGCAGCGGCAGGATCTCGGTGCCGAGCACGCTGAGGTCGTCGGCGAAGTCGGGCATGATGAACACGGCTCCGTCGAGGTCGGCGTGCTCGATCATGTCGGCGAGCTGTTCGCTGATGGATTCGACCGAGCCGGCGACGGTTCCGGTGCTGATCGCCGTGGCGTTGGCCCAGTCCTCGTTGTCGTGGCTCTTGGACGTCGCATCAGTGGGCTTGCCGCCCCACTCCGCGGCCATGTTGGCCAGTGCCTGCACGTCGCGACCGGCGTTGAAGTGGTCGATCCGGCGCTGCGCATCCGCGTCGGTGTCGCCGGGGATGACCATGAAGACGCAGTAGGTCTTGAGCTTGTCGCCGTTCTCCTGCGAGATCCGGCGGGAGCGCTGCCCGATTTCGATGACCGACTCCCGCGAGGTGCCCTCGAAGAGCACACCGTCGAGGTTCTTCGCCACGAAGGCCAGGCCGGTGTCCGAGGTCGCGGCGCAGATCATCTGCGGCATGCCCTGCAGCGGCTTGGGGTCTGACTGACAGTCGGTGAGGGTGAAGTACTCACCCTGGTAGTCCACCGAGGTCTCGGTCCAGAGCGCTCGTACGATCTCGACCCACTCGGTGGCGCGGCGGTACTTCTCGATGTTGTTCAGCTCGAGGCCGAGCCCCATCTGCGACTCCGACGCCCGGTTGCCACCGGCGACGATGTTCAGTCCCGTGCGGCCGCCGCTGATCTGGTCGGCCGTGGCGATCATCTTGGCCGCTATGGCCGGGTGCAGCAGCGAGGTGTTCACGGTCGACCAGACGCCGATCGAGTCGGTGGCGCCGGCCAGGCCGGCGGCCGTCGTGATCGACTCGAGGTTCACATCGAAGTGCTTGCTCGTTCCGCCGTAACCGCGCCAGACGGCCTGGGAGAGGGTGAAGTCGAAGCCCAGGGACTCGGAGAGTTTGGTGGCGGCCAGGTTCGACGCGTAGCTCGCGTCGATCAGCGGGGCGTTGGCCGAGGGGATCCAACCGCCGCTGCCGACGGGGAGAAAGACGCCGTATTCGATGGGTTTGGGCATGGGAAATCCTTATCGCTGGGGTGGGGAGAAGACGGTCAGAGCACGGCGACGGCGTCGATTTCGACGACCGAGCCGGGCAGCGCGAGCCCGGCGACAACGACCAGGGCGCTCGCGGGCGGGGTGAGGCCGGCGAACCGGGCCTGGCGGGCCGCGACGATCGCCTGCACGAAGGCGACATCCGTGGTGTACGCGGTCACCCTGACCACATCGGCCAGGCTGGCGCCCGCCGCGGCAAGGATGCTTTCGATCTGGAACCAGATGCGCTCCAGCTGCACGTCGATGTCGTCTGGACCGACGATCTCCCCGGCCGGGGACAGCGCGAGCTGGCCGGCGACGTAGATCGTCTCACCGCTCGCCCGCACCGCGGGCGAGAAGGACGGGTGGGTGTAGAGCCCCTCGGGGATGACCGCTGTGCCGCTCACAAAGTTCCTCACTGCCGAACGCGGATTGAATATATTCGAATATATATGTTGGCAAGCGTGAGTCGGCGACTCCGGTGTAAACATCCGCGAACGTCCATGTGACCGGGATGTTTCGGCGGGCTATGCGTTGATGTTCACCGGATCGGGGAGCATCACGACGACCTCGATTTCGACGAGGAGGTCGGGATCGGCCAGCCCGGCCACGACCAGGAAGGTGCTCGCGGGGAACTGCCCGGGCTCGAACTGGCGCGCCTTGGCCTCGCCGATGGCCTGCATGAAACGGGCATCCGTGGCGTAGGTGGTGAGTTTGACCACGTCGGTGATGGCGGCGCCGAGGTCGGCGAGCACGGCGTGGATGTTCGACCAGGTCTTCTCCACCTGCACGGCGATGTCGCCCTTGCCGACGACGGATCCGTCGAGGTCCCAGGCGACCTGTCCGGTGACGAACACCGGGGTGCCGCTCTTCACCAGGGCGTGGCTGTAGCCGGACACCTGACGCACGGCGGTGGGGTTGATGGCGATACTCATGGGGCGTTCTCCTTATTCGGGGCCGACGGGGTCAGACGTCGGCGTTCTCCTGCTGCGCGGAACGGATCATGGCTTCGACCGCGTCCCAGGTGGGGGTCTGGTGGGCCATGGTGGCCAGGATCATCGCGTCGGCGTCCCGGCGCCTGAGGGCGTCGAGGATGCCGCGGTGCTCTTCGATGCCCTCGTGCAGCCGGTTCGGCGCCGCGGTGCCGAGCGCGGTGCGGAGCACCTGGTTGGTGGCCACCCGGAGTGAGTCGAGCATGGCCTGCACCCGCGGGGCGCGGGCGGCCTGGCTGATGATCTCGTGGAACTCGGCGTTCAGCAGGACGTAGTCCTTGGGATGCTTCTCCATCTTGGCCTGGAGCGCCTCCATGATGGCGATCTCCTGATCGGAGATCCGCTCGGTCGCCAGGCGCACGCAGACCGGCCAGAGCGCGTCGAGCAGCAGGCGGATCTCGATGAACTCGGCCAGGTCGATCGAACGCACGATGGCGCCGCGGTGGGCGTCCATGCGGATCAACCCCTCGGCCGCGAGGTCGCGAAGTGCCTCCCGCACCGGGGTCACGCTTACCCCGAGGGAGGTGGCGATGTCGGACTGCCGGAGCCGGAAGCTCGGCGGCAGGATCCCCTCGATGACGGAGGTGCGGAGCGCCTCCCGCACCCGCTCGTGCACGGTCTTGCCGAGCATGACGTCCGGCGAGGGAATCTGTTCGAGAATCGTGGAATCCCGCATACCGACCGACATGTTCGACCTTTCGATTGTGTAAAAAATATCTTTTTACCGTAGTCCATAGGATTCGCCAAGGTCAGAGGCGACAAGGCGCTCAGCCACCCCCGCGGCGGCCTGCCGGAGCGCGTGCTGGCCGCTCTCGATTCCGGGGAAGGCCGGAAAGGCGTGCATCACCCCGTCGACCAGGTGCATGTCGGTGTCCACGCCGGCCAGGGCGAGCCGGTCGGCGTAGTCGACGGCTTCGTCGCGCAGCGGGTCCGCGCCGGCGATGATCAGCGTGGCCGGTGGGAGTCCGGCGAGGTCGCGCAGGGCGCCCGGCGCGGCATCCGGATCCCGGCGCGCGGAGTGGTCGGGCAGGTACAGGTCCCAGAACCAGCGCATGTCCGCGGCGGTCAAGAGCAGGCCCTCGGCGTTGGCGGCGTAGGACTCGCGGCTGAAGTCGGCGTCGAGCACCGGGCAGATCAGCAGCTGCTGCACGACGGCCGGTGCCAGGCCGTCCCTGGAGCGGCGGGCCAGGGCCGCGGCAAGCGCGGCGCCGGCGCTGAGGCCGGCCACCCCGATCCCGCCGGAGAACTCCTCGTCGCTGCCGGGGGCACCCTGGGCGACCCAGTCCAGCACCTCGGCGGCATCCTCGAGCGCCGCGGGAAACGGATGCTCGGGGGCCAGCCTGTAGTCGACGCTGACGATCCGCACGCCGGCGCTCCGGCAGAGTTCGCGGCAGACGCCGTCGTTGATCTGGAGCCCGCCGAGGGCCCATCCCCCGCCGTGCAGGTAGACGAGGGTGCCGTGCGCCGGCGTCGCCGTCGGCGTGTACAGCCGCACGCGCAGGGTGGCGGAGCCCGGCAGCACGAGGTCCCGGGAGACGACAGCGAAGGCGTGGATGTCCACGACCGGCTCCACGGCCAGCGACCGGGCCTCGGCGATGGTGCCCAGGTGCCGCACCGGGGCACCGACCCCGGCCAGGTTGACCGCGGCCATGATGCCGGCGGCGTCGGGGTCGGTGAGCCGGGGGTCGAGCGTTCCCGGTGTGGGCGGGCTACCGGGTGACATCGTCGCCCAGCGTGACGGTCGTCGACAACAGCACCGCGATGTGCGACAGCGAGTGACCGTCCGGGGCGCCGTGCCAGTGTTCCTCGCCGGCCGGCACGATCACGACGTCGCCCACGGCCACCGGGTGTTCGGCCGACCGGTCCGCGACGATTCCGGCGCCCGCCGTGATGATGAGGATCTGTTCGCGCTCGTGCCGGTGCCAGACCGTGTGCGACCCCGGGGTGAAGGTCACCTCGGTGAGCAGCGCGGTCTCCACGTCGTCCGGGCCGACGATCGGGCAGGTGAGCACGGTTCCCCGGAAGATCGGGGCGCCAGAGGGCAGGAACTCCCGTGCCCCGGTGCGTACCGTCACCATCCGCCGGCCTGCCCCGTGGTCATACGGCGGCGCCGGTCGGCATCTGCTGGGCCATGGCCTTGCGGGATTCCTCATGCAGCGTCTCGATCAGCAGCTTCTCGTACTCGGCGAATTCCGGCGAGGTGATCATGGCCATCTCGCGCGGCCGCGGCAGCTCGATCTTCACGTCCAGGCGCACCGTGGTGGGCCGGGCGCTGAGCACGATCACGCGGTCGGCGAGGTACACGGCCTCGCGGATGTCGTGGGTGATCATCACCGCGGTCCAGGAGTTCTCGCTCCAGACGCCCTGCAGCCAGGACTGCATCTCGAGGCGGGTGAGTGAATCGAGGGCGCCGAACGGTTCGTCCAGCAGCAGCACATCCCGGTTCTGCACCACGGTGCGCAGCAGGGCGGCGCGTTGACGCATCCCGCCGGAGAGTTCGAACGGGTGCGAGTTCTCGAATCCGGCGAGCCCGAAGGTGCCGAAGAGTTCGGCCGCCTTGGCCCTGGCCGCCTTCTTGCGCATGCCGCGCACCTCGAGTCCCAGCGCCGTGTTCTCCAGGATGGTGCGCCACGGGAAGAGCAGGTCTTTCTGCGGCATGTAGGCGAAGTGCTCGCTCTCGCCGGTGACGACCTCGCCGCCGACCAGCACCTCGCCGGCCGAGGGCTTTTCCAGCCCGGCCATGATGTTGAACATGGTGCTCTTGCCGCATCCGCTGGGCCCGATCACCGCGACGAATTCGCCGGGCTGGGCCGAGAAGGAGATGTCGTCGACGACGTGGCGGGTCTTGCCCTGCCCGATCGTGAAGGTCTTGGACAGGTTGCGGAGTTCGATGCGGGGCTCAACCACGACGACTCCTCCTTTCTTTGGAGTGCCAAGGGATGACCAGGCGCTCGACGGCGAAGGTGAGCAGGAACAGGCTGATGCTCACGACGGCGGTGACGACGACGGCCGCCAGCACCAGGTCGGTCCTGAACGAGTTCTTCATCATCGACATGTAGATGCCCAGACCGTTGACCGCGCCCACGTACTCGGCAAAGATCGCCCCGGTCACGGCGTAGGTGATGCCGATGCGCAGCGCTGTGAAGAATGCCGGCAGTGCAGAGGGCAGACGCACGAAGGTGAACTGTTTCCAGCGGCTGGCGCCCATGCTGCGCAGCAGGTTGGTGGCCTCGCGGTCGGTGGAGTTGAAGCCGTCGATGAGGCCGACAGCAACGGGGAAGAAGGTGACGAGCGCGATGACCAGGACCTTGGGGAGCAGACCGAAGCCGAACCAGATGATCAGCAGCGGGGCCAGGGCGATCACCGGGATGGTCTGGGAGGCCACGAGCAGCGGAAGCAGCGCGCGGCGCAGGAGCGGCGAGAAGTCGATGATGATCGCGAGGATCCAGCCCACCGCGAGGGACACCGCGAAGCCGACGGCGGTTTCCTGCAGGGTCGGCACGGTGTTGAGCCAGATCACGTCACGCGCGAGCCAGCCCTGTTCGAGCACCCGCAGGGGGCTCGGCAGCACCGTCGGTTTGGTGTCGGCGACGGTCACGGCGACCTGCCAGATGGTCAGCAGAAGAAGCACGATCACGAGGGGCGGCAACGCGGCGGCGAAGCCACGCCGTGAGCTGTCGCCGAATTGGGCGGCTCGTGGTGAAATCGCGCGTTCACGGTCGCGTGCCAGCGTGGATGCGGCAGCAGTCATCTCTTCACTCCTTGCAGATCGGGACCCGGCGAGGGAAGGGCGGAGCCGAGCCGGCTCCGCCCTTCCGGTGTTACTCGGTGGTCGAGAGGTATTCGTTGGTGAACATGGTCGAGGTGTCGGGCGCTTCGGTCAGCGCCGCGCCATCCTCGTCGACGAGCAGGTCGGACTCGAACAGGTAGTCGGCGAAGGCCTGCCACTGTTCGGCCGTCTGGGTGCCGACGACTCCGTCCGCGTCGGTGAGGTAGTTCGCGCTGAGCTCCTCCTGGCTGGCGAAGACGAGTTCCTCGTCCTCGAACGCGCCGGGGTTCTGGTCGATGAGGATCTGCGCCGCCTCGTCGGGGTTGTCCGCGGCGTACTGGTAGCCCTTCTGGAGAGCGCCGACGAAGGCCGTCGCCGCCTCGGGGTTCGCGGCGAGCCAGTCCTTGTTGGCGTCGACGATCACGCTGTAGATGTCCGGCACGCCGTAGTCCTGCAGGTGGAAGAACTTCATCGGGGTGCCCTTGAGCTCCGCGTCGATGCCTTCCCAGGTCTCGAAGGCGCCCACGAAGTCGACCTGGCCGGCGTAGAGCGCCTCATAGGCCGAGGTGCCCAGGGTCACCGAGGTGAAGTCGCCGGTGCCGCCGTCGTTGACGATGGCATCCGTGGCCTCCTTGATGTAGGTCTCGGAGCTGCCGGCGTTGCCGAAGATCTTGCCGTCGAGGTCCTTCGGCGAGGTGATGTCGGTGGCGCTCTCCAGCACACCGATCGAAACCGGATTGTGCTGCAGGATCGCGAACACCGAGGTGTTTTCCACCCCGGTCGCCGCGGCGAAGGTGGCGGTGTCCTGGAAGGACACACCGAAGTCGGCCGCGCCGGAGTTGATCAGGGTGTCGGTTGAGCTGTCGCTGTAGGGCAGGACCGTCACGTTCAGTCCGGCGTCTTCGAAGTAGCCTTCTGCGATCGCGACGTAGAGGCCGGTGTGGTTGGTGTTCGGGGTCCAGTCGAGCGCGAAGTTGACATCCGTCACGGCGCTGTCCGTGTCGGCTGTGCTTGAGGTGGCACATCCCGTCAACACCACAAGGCTGGCGAGCCCGACTGCGCCGGCGGCGCTGAGTCGTCGATTCATGGGTGAATCCTTTCGTTGTGTCTTGGTACTGAAGTGGTGCGCAGGTCGCGCCGTCGTACTGGGAGCTTTCCGGGTACGCCGAACTCGGGGGTGAGAGGGCCGTCGTTCCGGGAAAGTTGCGGGGTTCTGCGGCTCGGCCGGGCGCCGTGAAGCGGCAGGGTCGACGGGCCGGGCAGACCTGGACGGATGCGGACGGGCACGGTGTCACCTCACTTCGATTTGCGAGCGTGCGGGAACACCCTCGCGCCAGCGTTGCCTTACAGAAGTGGGAGACTTTGTCGTAAATGTTGCGGTGTTGGCTGTGACAGCGCTGTCACCGAACGGGTCGTGCATAGCCGCATCCGGATGCCGGATATCGAGGCTCAGGGTCTCCGAGCCTCCTCGCGATCTAATAAAATATATGTTCGTCGATGCAAATTACGATCGAATGTCGTCTCGATTAAGTGATTGTTTCGCCGTCACCCTCCGGCTTTCCGGCGCACACTGGCCGACTGAAGTGGGCCGTGTCGGCTCAGAGCAGGTGCGCCGCGCGCAGATCCGCCTTCAGCCGCGGCGTCACCGGGTCGGCCAGATCGTCGTAATCGCGGTGTCCGCGCAGGTACGCGGCCGTGAACGGGCAGATGGCCACGACCCGCAGCTGCCGGGCCCGCACGTCGTCGAGGGCCGCGGACACGAGTGTCGACGCCAGCCCCTTGCCCGATTGGTTCATGTCGATCTCGGTGTGCACGAACACCCGCCGGGAGCCGTGGTCGACATAGGTCGTGTAGCCCACCCGCGCGCCATCGAGGAGCAGCACGTAGCGGTGCTCGTCCTCGACGAGTTCCACGGTGCGCTGTTCGCCGTTCTCGCCGCCGCTGGTTGATGGGATGCTCATTCCCCCAGTCTGCCCACCGCGCCGGAGCGCGCAAGCCCCGGCATCCGTCGCCGCGTTGCTGCTTGCGTTACTCGGCGGCAGTCTTGCGCCGGCCGCGCCGGAACGTTGAGCGCTTGGGCTGCTCCTTGAGCTGGCGACGCACGTCGTCGAGGATCTCGGTGACGGTCATCAGGTCGGCGTGGCTGAGCCGGTCGAAGAGCATCTCCCGCACCAGGTCGACGTAGCCGGGGATGCCCGCCCGCAGCACGTCGAGGCCGGCCGGCGTGACGTGGGCGATCACCGACCTGTCGTCGTCGGGGGCGGGCGCGCGCAGCACGAGGGCCTTCCGCTCGAGCTGGCCCACCTGGTAGGTCAGCCCGCTGCGGGAGACCGTGAGGGCATCGGCGATGTCGGTCATCCGGAGGCCGTCGGCGCCGGCCTCGCCGATCCGCAGCAGGATCTCGAACTGCGCCAGGGTGAGTCCCACGGTGTCGCGCAGATTGCGGTCGGCCGCGTACTGCACGATGTTCGACGTCTCGAACAGGGCCGCCCAGGCACGCATCTCATCGGCCGAGATGGTCGGTTCGGGAGTTCCCATGGTCGGTCCTTCGTTTGCCGGGCGTATAGTTGTTTCGAATACGAAGCACTTTTCTCGGTGCTCGTCGTGAGCACTGAGTCCAGTGTCCTCCGCTCTACCCGAAAGAAGACAATCATGACCAACGCCATCTACACAGCATCCGCCACTTCCTGGGGCGGACGTACCGGCAAGGTCGTCACCAGCGACAACAAGCTCGATCTCGATCTGTCGATCCCCAAGGACATGGGCGGCGACGGCGGACCCGGCACCAACCCCGAGCAGCTCTTCGCCAGCGGCTGGGCGGCCTGCTTCCACAACGCCCTCAAGGCCACCGCGCGCCAGAACAAGATCGACGTCTCCGAGTCCGCCGTCACCCTCACGGTGAACCTGGTCGGCAGCATGGCCGCCGGACTCGACTTCGAGGTCACCATCGAGGCTCAGATCCCGGGCGCAGACCCGGCCACCGCCCAGGCCGCCATGGAGGCCGCGCACGCGGTCTGCCCGTACTCCCGCGCCACCCGCGGCAACATCGCCGTGAAGCTCCTCGTCGTCACCGACGAGGACTAACCCGCCGCCAACTGTTCCCCGTGCGGACATGCGCGCCCGGTACGCCGGGCGCACATGTCCGGTGCGGCAACAGTTGCGGCCCGGATTGGTGCCGGGGGCGCTGAGGGCCTAGCGTCGCAGTCATGACAGTGACTCCGGTCGGCAGCGCGAGCGCGGGTGGTGCCGCCGACCGCCGGGAGCGGCTGCTGGGCCGGGTGGTCGACTATGTGCTCGAGCACGGCATCGCCGATCTCACTCTGCGCCGGCTGGCCGACGCCGTGGGCTCGAACAACCGAATGCTGCTCTATTACTTCAGCAGCCGCGAGGAGATCATCGTCGCGGCGCTCACCGCCGCGGAGGCGCGCTTCCCCGGCATGCAGCAGTTCCTCGTGCACCTCGACGACGCGACCACACCGCTCGACGAGAGGCTCCGCGCCGCCTGGGCCACTATTGCCGACCCGGCCAATCTGCCCTTCCACCGGCTCTTCTTCCAGGTGTTCGGGCTCGCGGGCTTCGAACGCGATCGTTACGCCGACCTCCTGGGCACCATCGCCACCGAATGGGTCGACCACGTCTCCGCCGCCATCGTCGCCGCCGACGTACCGGCCCCGGACGCGCTGACCCTCGCCCACGAGCTCGTCGCCCTGTGGCGCGGGCTGCAGGCCACCCTGATCGGCCAGGGCGACACGGCCGCGGTGCACCGTGCAGCCACGGCCGGCACCTCGGCGCTGCTGGCGCGTATCCGCCTCGCTGCCGCGCACTGAGCCCAGCCGGCCGATTGTTCAGGCCCGCCTGATTGTTAAGAGTCTGTTTCGTGGCTGGACAGCGGTGTGAACCGTTTGGTTCAATCGGTGGAGCGGGTCACACGGATCCGGCGAGAGACGGGACCCCCACCATGAAGCAGATGCGCCTGGGCGTCTTCGAAGTCGCCGGCCCGCAGGTGGGCGGCACCCTCAGCTGGCCGCACCCGCGCAGCGACTCGCTGCGTTTCCACGAGCTCGACCACTGGATCCGCATCGCCCAGCTGCTGGACACGGCCGGATTCGACTTCCTGTTCTTCGCCGACGGCTACGGCTTCCCGGCCATCGACGGCGACCTGCCCGACCTCGCCGCGCGGAGCGGCATCAACTTCCCGGCGCTCGACCCGGCGCTGATCATCCCCACCCTGGCGCACCTCACCGAGCGACTCGGTTTCGTGGTCACCTCCTCCACCGGACTCGACCACCCTGTGCAGACCGCCCGCCGGTTCGCCACCCTCGACCACCTCACCGGCGGCCGGATCGGCTGGAACATCGTCACGGGCGCGTCGCAGGACACCGTCGCGAAGCTGTTCGGGCACGCCGAGATGACCCAGCACGACGCCCGCTACGACCAGGCCGACGAGTACGTCGACCTGGCCCTCACCCTCTGGGAGGGCTGCTGGGAGGACGACGCCCTGGTCGGCGACAAGACCAGCGGCGTCTTCGCCGACCCCGACAAGCTGCACCGCATCGAGTACGAGGGCAACCACTTCAGCTCTTCCGGCTACTTCACCGTCGACCCGTCACCGCAGCGCACCCCGGTGCTCTTCCAGGCAGGCACCTCCGCGCGCGGCCGGGCCTACGCCGCGCGCAACGCCGAGTGCGTGTTCGTGCAGGGCACCACGGTGGAGCAGACCCGGGCGAACGTGGCCGATATCCGCGCCCGTGCCGCCGAGAACGGCCGCGACCCGCAGGGCATCCGGGTGATGGTGGGCGTCACGATCACCGTCGCCGCGACCCACGACGAGGCGGTTGCGCTCCGCGCGGAGTTCGACGCCCTGCAATCCGACGAGGTCGTGGCCGTGCTCTACGCCGGCAACACCGGCATCGACCTGCTCGCGCTGAACCCCGACCTGCCGCTCACCCAGCTGCAGGACGGCGCCGGTCCGGCCGGCCAGATGGGCCAGAGCAACATCGACAGGTTCCTCGGAAAGGGCGGGCGGCCCGCCCCGACGGTGCGCGAGATCCTCGACCAGCTCCGCGGTCGCGGCACCCGCGGTTTCCAGGTGGTCGGCAGCCCCACCGAGGTTGCCGACCAGCTCGAACTGTTGATGGACGAGACCGACCTCGACGGCTTCCTGCTCGAGCCGATCTTCGACCCGGCCGACCTCGAGGACTTCGCGGCCCTCGTTGTGCCCGAACTGCGCCGCAGGGGCCGGATGCCCGCCGCGCCGACCACCGGCACCCTGCGCGAGCAGCTCGGCGGCACCGGCGACCCGCACCTGGCCGTCGACCACCCGGGCGCCGCGTTCCGGGTGGCCCCGGCCGGGCACGTACAGCGAGCGCGGTAGCCCGATGTCGTCCGTCCGTGGGATTCGCCGGCCCCGGAAATCGGCGAGTCTGTAATCCTCGGCAGCGCCACCCCGGCACGCCGCCCAGGAGGGACTACGTCATGACCACCGCACTCCAGGCACCCGTCCGGCCGTCCGACACCGTCGACGGCCGACTGAGCTGGGCCTCACCGGCAGACGGGCTCTGGGTGGCGTCGCGCTCCGGTGACTTCGCCGGGTTCGTCGAATTGCGAAACGGTCGCTTCGAGGTGACCGACGGGCTCGGCGCCCGGCGGCCGGGCTGCGGCACCCTGCACGAGGCCAGGGCGGCACTTGCCGAGCCCCGCCGGACCGGGCCGGCCGGAACGCCGGTGCGCTCGCACCTCACATCCGGTCTGGTCGGCGCGGCGCTCAGCCTGGCCACGATCGCACTCGGGTTCCTCAGGTTCTGACCATCATCCCGGCACCCGGGCGGCGCCTCAGGCCAGGGGCACGCGACTGCGATCGAGGGGCAGGGTCAAGGGGGTCCCGGTCACCGGGTCGGGCATCACCAAGCAGTCCAGCCCGAAGACGCGCTTGACCAGCTCGGCCGTCACCAGCTCGGCCGGCGCTCCCTCGCCCACGATGACGCCGTCGGCCATGGCGATGATGTGCGTGGCGAACCGGCAGGCCTGATTGAGGTCGTGCAGCACGGCCACGATGGTGATGCCGTCCACTTCGTTGAGGTCACGGCAGAGCTCGAGCACCTCCATCTGATGGGCAATGTCGAGAAACGTCGTCGGCTCATCCAACAGCAGGATCGACGTCTCCTGGGCCAGCGCCATCGCCAGGCTCACACGCTGGCGCTGCCCGCCGGAGAGTTCGTCGACGCTCCGGTGCGCCAGCTCGGTCACGCCGGTGCGCTCCATCACCGCACGCACCACGTCCTCGTCCCGCGGCGACCACTGGTGCAGCAGCCCCTGGTGCGGAAACCGGCCGCGGGAGACGAGTTCGGCGACCGTGATGCCGTCCGGGGCGACGGAGGTCTGGGGCAGCAGACCGATCCGCCGCGCGACCTCCTTGGTGGGGTACTGGTCGATCGCCCGGCCGTCCAGCACGATCCGGCCGGCCGACGGCGCCAGCAGGCGCGACAGGGCGCGCAACAGGGTCGACTTGCCGCAGGCGTTCGGTCCCACGATCACCGTGAACGACCCGGCCGGGATCCGCACGTCGAGATGCTCGGAGACGGGCGCGCGCTGCGGGTAGCCCAGGCGGGCGCCCTCGGCGGCCAGGCGGTATCCGCCGGCAGCCGGTTCCGTCGAGGTCACCGTGTCCTCAGCCCAGCGTGCTCTCAAGGGTGGCCAGGATGCCGCGCGCGGCGGTGGGACCGACATTGAGGAAGAACATGTCGTCGTCAACCGGCACAGCGGTCTTCCCCGCGACGGCGGTCAGGGTCGGCCACAGCGGCGCATCCGTCAGCACCGACTCGTCGCCGCCCTGCACCGCGTAGAACAACCAGTCGCCGTCGGCGAGGTCGAGCTGTTCGGCGCTGATGTCGAGCGAGGTGTCCTCGAACTCCTGCGACTCCGGCCGGGCCAGACCGGCGTCTTCGGCGACGGAGCCGCTGAACGAGGCCACCCCGAATACCCGGGTGCGGTCACCCGCCGAGCGCAGCAGCGACACCGTCGGGTCGCCGGTCACGCCGGCACCGAACTCCGCGGCATCGGCCTGGAAATCCGCGAGCCAGGCCGTCGCCTGGTCCACCCGGCCGACGGCATCGGCGAGGAGCAGGAAGTCCTGCTTCCAGTACAGCCCGGTGCCCTGCATGGCGACCGTGGGGGCGATGGCGCTCAGGCCGGAGTACAGCAAGTCGGCGTCCTTGCCCGCGATGTTCATCAGGATGAGGTCGGGGTCGAGCGTGGCGATGGTCTCCAGGTCCGGTGCGGTGCGGTTGCCCACCTCGGTGACGGCGGCGAGCGCCGCGGCATCGTCGGGGAACGCGTCGAACAGGTAGTCCGGCACCGCGGCGGCGCCCTCACCCGCGGTGGATCCGATGGGGACGACCCCGAGGGTGAGGAGCGCGTCGGCCTGACCGGTGGAGATCACGACGATCCGCTGCGGTGCAGCCGGCACCGTCGTCTCCCCCTCGAAGTGCACGACGGTGCGCGGGAACACACCGTCGGCCAGCCCGCTGCCCTTGCCTTCCGGCATGGTGCGCGGGGTGACGAAGTCGGTGGTGTCGGCAGAGTCGGCGGCGACGTTCGCGGAACTCGGCGCGGCGGTGGCGGCGCATCCGCTGAGGAGAACGGCGCTGGCCAGGAGGACGGGGAGGACGCGGCGACGGGGCACGGTGATCATTTTGTTTAGCTTAGGCTTACCTAAGTGAACATGACAATTCGGCTCGCCCGCCGCGAACGTGGCTCGCGGGCCGTTCGTCCGTTGGTCTGGGCCGGGGCGATCCTGCTGTTGGGGGTGCTCTGCCTGCTCAGCCTGGCCATCGGGTCGCGTGACATCGCCCCGAGGGATGTCGTTACGGCGCTCCTGCATCCCGCAGGCACCAGCACCGGCGCCGCGGATGCCACCTCGATCATCGTGTGGCAACTGCGGGTGCCCCGCACCATCCTCGCCATCCTCGTCGGCGCGGCCCTGGCTGTGGCCGGCGTGGTCATGCAGGCGCTCACCCGTAACCCGCTCGCGGAGCCGGGGCTTCTCGGCGTCAACTCCGGTGCGGCCCTCAGCGTGGTCGTCGCGATCTCAGTGTTCGGCCTCACCCGCTTCGACCAGTACGTCTGGTTCGCGTTCGCCGGCTCGGCCGCGGCGGCCGTGGCCGTGTACCTGCTCGGCGCCAACGGTGTCGGCCGTGTCGCGCACACCCAGCTGCTCCTGGCCGGGGTGGCCCTGTCGGCCAGTCTTGGCGCCGTCACCGGGTTGATCACCCTCTTCGACAGCACCACCTTCGACTCGTACCGGGTCTGGACCGTCGGCTCCCTGGCCGGCCGCGACCCGGGCACCGTCATGATGCTGTGGCCTGCGTTGGCCGTGGGTATCGGGCTCGCGCTGGTGCTGGGTCCGCAGCTGAACGCGTTCGCCCTCGGCGATGACACCGGACGGGCACTCGGCCTGCGGGTCACACTGGTGCGCGCGGCGGGCTTCGTCTGCGTCACCCTGCTCTGCGGCGCCGCCACCGCCGCGGCCGGCCCGATCGCGTTCGTGGGCCTGGTGGTGCCCCACGCCGTGCGGATGCTGCTCGGCAGCGACCAGCGCCGGGTGCTCGCCGCCTCGCTGGTGGCCGGGCCGCTGCTCGTGCTGGCCAGCGACATCCTCGGCCGGGTGCTGGCCCGTCCGGGCGAGGTGGAGGCCGGCATCGTCACGGCCTTCCTCGGCGCCCCGGTGCTGTTGTGGCTGGTGTTGCGAGGCCGTGGGGCAGGCACCCGGTGAGGCGTGGAGCGGCACCGCAGCGGGCGCTGGAATCGGTGCGACTGCACGACATCCCCCTGATCCTGCGGCTCCCAGGCGGCCTGAGCCTGCGGTTGCACCGCCGCAGTCTGCTCGTCTCGATCGGGCTCGCCGTAGCTATGGTTCTCACCGCGGCGCTGGCCATCGGCACCGGCGCCTACCCGATTGCACCGGACCGGCTGGTCCTGGCCGTGACCGGTTGGGGCGACGCCACCGATGTCTTCATCGTCCTGGGACAGCGTGTGCCGCGCGCCCTCGCCGCGCTGGCCACCGGTGCCACGCTGGGCCTGTCCGGCTGCGTGTTCCAGAGCCTGTCGCGCAACCCGCTCGGCAGCCCGGACATCATCGGGTTCACCTCCGGGGCTGCCTCCGGCGGTCTGGTCGTGATCCTCGTCGCCGGCACCTCCTCCGCAGCTTCGATAGCCGCCGGCACCATCGTCGGCGGGTTGGCCACTGCCCTCGTGGTGTACCTGCTCAGCGGGCGCGGCGGCGCGGCGGGCGAGCGGCTGGTGCTGGTGGGCATCTCGATCGGCGCGATGCTCGCCGCGGTCAACGACTATCTGCTCACCCGCGCCGACCTGGCGTCGGCCGAGGCTGCGCGCGCGTGGCAATTCGGTTCCCTGAACGCCATCTCCTGGGCACAGGCCTGGCCCCTGCTCGGCGCGGTGGTCGTTCTGGTTCCGCTCACCTTGGCCGCGGCCTACGGCATCCGGGCGCTCGAACTGGGCGACGACTCGGCCACGGCGCTCGGGGTAACCACGACCCGTACCCGCCTGGTGCTACTGGTGCTCGGCGTCGCGCTCGCGGCCACCGCCGTGGCGGCTGCGGGACCGATCGGCTTTCTCGCCCTCGCCGCACCGCAGCTGGCGCGCCGGCTCGCCCGGTCGCCGGGGGCTGCGGTCCTGGCCTCGATGTTGATGGGAGCCGTTCTGCTCGGGGTCGGCGATCTCCTCGCCCAACGACTGCTGTCCCCATTCCAGATCCCGGTCGGCCTGGTCACCGCAGCTCTTGGCGGCCTGTACCTGATGTGGCTGCTGCGGCACCGCTCCAGCTAGACCCGTCTGGGAACGGACTCACCCCCAGATGTCGGCCATCTCCTGCGGCAGGGTCCGCAACTGGTCCCATCCCTGGGGCACCAGACCGGGCAGCACGAACGACCACATCTCCACCACTCGCTGCGTGAGGTCGGCACGCTCGGTGAGCACCCCTGACACCACTTGCACGCCGGTGAAGGCCGGGCTGATGAAGTGCGCGGCGGCCGCCACGTCTACATCGGGGCGCACGTCTCCGTCGAGGATCGCCCGCCGCAGCAGCAGCTCGCAGGCGGCCATCCAGTCCTCATAGGGCGTCACAACGGGTGCAGAGAGACTGCTCGATTCCATCGTGAGACGGATGCCCGCGCGCGACACCGCATCGTCACGCACCTGCTTTCCCAGTTCGAAGGTGAGGCGCATCAAGACGTGCAGACCCGGCTGGTCGCTGTGCAGCAGCTCGTCGCCGAGCGCGATCGCCCGCTCGTGCTGGGCGGCGATGATCGCGAGCGCGAGCGCCTCCTTCGACTCGAAGTGGAAGTACACCGCCCCCTTGGTGAGCCCGGCGGCGGCACAGATGTCCGCCATCGACGCGCCCCCGTAGCCGGCCGCGCCGAACACATCGGCGGCGGCGCGGATGATCGCCGCACGGGTTTCGACGGCGCGGGCCTGTTGGGTCATGGTGCTCCTCGAACCGGAACGGGCACCCGGCGGCACGGCGAGACCCGGGGCGACATCGTTCGTCAATGAATCATACCGTTTGGTATGCTTTGGGCAGGCCGGGCGAACATTCCGGGGGGAACCTGTTTTCCCGGCCGACGACACTGCACCGCCGCAACACTGCACTGCCGCACCACCGCACCATCCGCCCCGCGTCGACGCCGGGCACCATCTGCCGGGATCGAGGGGAAACCGACGAATGACAACCACCATCACACTCCAGCTGGCCTTGCGCCGGGAGACCGCGGACGGCAACGTGCTGGACGGTGCCGGCGTGGACGGGGCCCAGCTGAGTGCCGTGATCGGCCTTGCCCTTCTGGTCCTGGCCCTGCTGGGCGCCGTGCTCCTCATCGTGGCCGCGCTCCTACAGGTGACCCAGGCCATCCACCTCAGCGAACCTGCCCGCACCCGCTGGGTGCTCACTGTGGTCTTGGCACCGGTGTTCGGCGCGCTCGCCTGGTTCGCGGTGGGCAACCGCGTGCAGACCGGCTGACCGCGGGTCAGCCGCGTGCGGCCTGCGGACGCACCACGAGCACCGGGCAGTCCGCGTGTCGCACGCACTGCTCGCTCACCGAGCCGAGCAGCATCCCGGCCAGTCCCCCGCGCCCGCGGGAGCCGACCACGAGCATCCGCGACCCCTTGGACACCTCGATGAGCGTCTTCGCCGGGCCGCCGAGCGCCACCCGGTACTCCACGGCAAGGCCGGGATGCGCCGCCACGACGGCGGCCGAATCCTTCATGAGGCGGTCCCTCACGGCGCCGGCGTAGTCGGAGTACGACGACACGTAGCCGAACTCCCAGTTCGCCGGGCGCGGAGCCGTGTCGATCGACCAGGCCCGCACGACCGTCACGGGCGCGGCCAGGCCGGCGGCCAGGTCGAGGGCCACCGCCAGCGCGTGGTCGGCGTCAGCCGAACCGTCGTGCCCGACGACGATGCCGGCGCGTGGTCCCGGTTCCTGGGCCGGTTGTGCGGCGGCCTCTGCGTGCACCCCCGCGGCATCGCCGGTGGTGCCCCGTGTTCGTTCGGCGCCCGTGTCAGCATCCATGATGACCTCCTGCCGCGGGAGGCGGCGAATCCGATTCCTGCGGTCACCTCCCATTCAACCGCTGCGCAGCCGCCGCCGGAAGAGCGGAGTGGAAGTCGGGCAGCCGGTCAGCCCAGCAATGCCCGGCGCTCGAGCAGCGCCGCGCGGCTGTCCAAGCGCAGCTCCAGTTCGCTCATCACCATCGCG
The DNA here is from genome assembly GCF_026151165.2 of Cryobacterium sp. SO2. NCBI lineage: Bacteria > Bacillati > Actinomycetota > Actinomycetes > Micrococcales > Microbacteriaceae > Cryobacterium > Cryobacterium sp. SO2. The sequence goes on along the minus strand of NZ_CP117849.1, from coordinate 417,168 downwards.
GCCAGGTCTTCGAGGGTGGCCATCTGGGCGGGCGTGAATTCGCGCGGTTCGTAGTCGATCAGGCAGAAGGTGCCCAGGTTGTGGCCGTCGCGGGTGGTGAGCGGCACACCGGCGTAGAACTGCAGGCCCATGTCGCCGGCCACCAGCGGGTTCGCGAGCGCGCGGGGGTCGCTACGGGCATCCGTCACCACCCACGGTTCGTTGTGCAGGATGGCGGAGGCGCACAGGCCGGCGTCACGGTCGATCTGCTCCACGCCGAGCCCGTGGCGCGACTTGAACCAGATCCGGTCGTAGTCCACCACGCTCACGAGCGCGATCGGCACCTGGAAGATCCGCGCGGCCATACCGGTGATCCGGTCGAAGGCGCCATCCGGCGGGGTGTCAAGCAGGTCGTAGCGCCGCACGGCATTCATCCGGCCTTCCTCGTCGGCGGCCTCCGGGGCGCCGAGGCGGATGGCGCGGGTCGCCGCGGCCATCTGCAGCGGCGTTTCGGCGCGGTGCCGGCCGGAGGCGCCGATGATCAGCTGGCGCATGGCCAGCACCAGGTCGTGCACGAGCGGCCGGTCACGCGGGTCGAGGGAGGTCATCGCGGCGATCAGGCCGGCCCAGGCCTGCGGCACGCTGTCGGGGATGGCCGGGTCGTTCATCAGCCGGGCCAGTGCCGATGGCACCGCGGAGCCGGGGAACGCGACCTCGCCGGTGAAGCACTCCAGCAGCACCAGGCCGAGCGCGTACACGTCGCTGGCCGGGCCGACGGGTTCACCCTTGGCCTGTTCAGGGCTCATGTAGTGGGCGCTGCCGGTGGCGGAGCCAGCCGCCGTGAACCGTTCGGACTCGGCGAGCAGGGCGATGCCGAAGTCGGTGAGCTTGGCCCGCGTGCGGGAGTTGTCGCCGTTGTAGTCCACCATCAGCACGTTGGCCGGCTTGACGTCACGGTGCACGACACCGCGGGAGTGGATGTATTCCAGTCCCTCGGCCAGGTCGTAGCCCAGCTGAGCGATCTGCCGCACCGGCAGGGGGCCTGCAGCGAGTTTCCGCTGCAGGTCGGCGCCCTCGACGAGTTCCATCACCAGGTAGATGCGCGGCAGGGCGGGCACGCTGCGGTCGACGGCCGCATCGAGCAGGGTCACCAGGCTGTGGTGGCTGAGTGAGGCGAGGATGTTGACCTCGTCCTCCTGGCGGCGCACGTCGGCGACCGCCGTGGCGTTGGCCAGGAAGATCTTGATGGCCACATTGCGGCCGAGGAACTCGTCCCTGGCCTTGTAGACGGCGCCCATGCCGCCCTGGCCGATCAGCTCAAGCAGCCGGTACCGGCCTCGCAGCAGGCCTGTCGCTGCACCGTTCTCCGGCACGTTCCCCGCCTTTCCTGAAGAGCAATCATATCCGGCCGGATGCCTCAGGCCGAGGCTCGCCGACCGCCGCCGCCGACAATCGTTAGATGCCCGTAATATGCCCGCCCGACCCGGGCTGGGGGTGTCGCTTCGCAGCCCCCTCCCACCCGGCGTCGGTGTGCCTTCGATAGTCTCGAATAATGAGGTTCTTCGAGCGCCACCGTCTGTCCGCGCTCGCGACGGCGGCGGTTCTCGTGGTCACCCTCGGCGGTGCCGCCCTCGTGAACGGTGCCGTGCGTGCGGAGCCGGCAATCGTGGTGCCCGTCGCGGCCATCGCCACCGACGAGATCGACCTGGCCGCCTTCCAACCCGGCCGCATCGTCAGCGACTTCACCTTCTTCAACGCCGACGCCATGACCGAGGCCGAGATCCAGACCTTCCTGCAGTCGCGCAGCTGCACCCGCTCCGACAGCTCCCCCTGCCTCTGGGAGTACCGCGAGAGCACGGTCAGCCAGCCCGACGCAGGCGCCGGCCACTGCGCCGCGTACACCGGCGCGGAGCACGAACGCGCTAGCCGCATCATCAGCAAGGTCGCCACCGCCTGCGGCATCAGCCCCCGGGTGCTGCTGGTGCTGCTGCAGAAGGAGCAGTCCCTGCTCAGCCGGCCGAGCGAGTCCGGGTACCTGCGCGCCACCGGCTACGGCTGCCCCGACACCGCCGATTGCGACGCCGACTACTTCGGCTTCTTCAACCAGGTCTACAACGCCGCCTGGCAGTTCCGGCAGTACACCCAGGAGCCCGACCGCACCTACCAGATCGGTGACGTCGAGGTGGGGTACAACCCCGACGCCGCCTGCGGCACCAGCGTCGTCGACATCCAGAACCAGGCCACCGCCAACCTGTACAACTACACGCCGTACCAACCGAACGAGGCCGCCCTGGTCGAGTCCGGCACCGACGGCGACGGATGCTCCACGCACGGCAATCTCAACTTCTGGCTGTTCTACACGGCCTGGTTCGGCTCGGCGGACACCGACCCGTACCCGGATGTCTTCGATGCCTGCCTCAACTACGCCAACGGCCAGCCCTGCCGGGCGCCGGAACTGATCCCCTCGCTGTAGCCTCTCGTCCCGTTCAGGAGCACCCATGGAACAGCCTCCCACCGGCCGCCACCTCGTCTATCAGACCAGCCTGATGAGCGCCCTGCTCGACGGCATCTACGACGGCGACACCACCGTGGCCACCCTGCTCGAGCACGGCGACTTCGGCCTGGGCACTTTCAACGCCCTCGACGGCGAGATGCTGATCCTCGACGGTGTCTGTTACCGGATGCGCGTGGACGGCACCGTCGCGCCCGCCGCGGCGGACGACCTGAGCCCGTTCGCCGTCGTCACCGAGTTCGTCCCCACCGTCAGCATCCCCATCGACGAACCGATGACCCGCGACGAGGCCGTTGCTCTCATCAACGCCACCCTGGAGAGCGCGAACTACCTCTACGCGGTGCGGCTCACCGGCGAGTTCGAGTGGGTGCGGGTGCGGGCGGTGCAACGGCAGGAGAAGCCGTACCAGCCCATGTCCGAAGCCATCCGCGGCGAGAAGACCCTCGAGTTCGGCCGCTCCACCGGCGTCGTCGCCGGTTTCCGCACCCCGCTGTACGGGCAGGGCATCGGGGTGCCTGGTGGGCACGTGCACTTCATCGACGACGCCAGGCAGCACGGCGGCCACGTGCTCGACTTCAAGCTTCTCTCCGGCACCATCGAGATCTGCATCGGCACCGACCTGCACCTGGAGCTGCCGCTCACGGCCGCGTTCAAGAACGCCGAGCTCAGCCCGGACAACCTCGCCGACCAGATCGAGCAGACCGAGAACCACCGCTGATCACTGTCACCCTGGTTCGGCGATCTGGTCGGCGAACGTCACATTGCCGAAACCAAATCGATCCCCCGGCTCACTAGCGTCGAAGCATGACCCCTGCAGCCCGCGCCCGGCACCGCGCCCGATGAGCACCCTCCCCCGGTCGGAGACGGCCCAGACCGAGCTCGCCACCGCACGGCTCGGCGAGCGCCTGCGCCGTGGCCACACCATGCAGAAGTCGCCGCACCGGGTCTACGCGCTGCTCCGCGCCGCCATCCGCTCCGGTGAACTGCCCGCCCACTCCAAGCTGGACGAAGCCGCGCTCGTACACGAACTCAGCACCAGCCGGAACGCCGTGCGGCTGGCCCTGCAGAACCTGGCGCTCGACGGCCTCGTCAAACGCCAGCCCGGTGTCGGCACCGTCGTGGTCTCCGGCATCAACGCGTTCCCGATCTTCGAGTGCATCGAAGCCGTCATCGGCGCCACCGCGGCCCTGCACCTGCTGGAGACCCGTGACGTGTCCGCCAACGCCTACCTGCGCAGCCGGTTCGGTGACAGCGGGTCCACCCTGCGGATGTCGGAATTCCTGATCCGCACCAACGGGATCACGGTGGGCATCTTCTCGCGCTACGGCCGCGGCCCCGCGCCGGTGCTCGAAGCGGCGGAGCCCGTGCTCTCGCCCGACAACATCAGCTGGTACCGGCGCATCCACAATGAGCCGCCCGGCGACATCAGCGTCACCGTGGAGGCGACCAGCGCCGACGAGCGCACCGCCGAGCTGCTCGGCGTAACACCGGGCTACCCGCTGCTGGTGCGGGAGACCCTGTACTCCGACCTCGACCAGCGCCCCGCCGAACTGCACATCGCCCACTTCGACAGCAGGAAGGCCGCCGTCACGGCCAACGTGGGTGACCTCAAGCTCGCCTGGAAGACGGCGTAACTCCCGCTCCACCACCGCCAGGGCCGGTCCGCACGGGCCACAAGGCCCGGAATCCGGGGTTTTCTCACCCCGGCGAGACGGCGTAACTCGGCCGACACCCTCGCGCAATCAAACCGCGTACCTGCGCTCCGTAACGTGGCACGCACACAGACGATTGCTGGAGTTTCCAGCACCGACCCGATGATTGCGAGAGGCCCCCCCATGCGCGAATTCCGACGGCTCCACCCCTCCAAGGCTCGCTGGGCCGGCACCGCCGCGCTCGCGACCGGCGCCCTGCTGCTCTCTGGCTGCGCCACCGAGACCACCGCCGCCAGCGACCCCGCCGCGGTCGAGTGCGAGACCACGACCGAGTCGAGCCTGCTGCTCTCCACGGCCGACCTCGACATCTCGTACATCCCCTACGGCATCCTCGCCGACGAACTCGGCTACTTCGACGACGAGTGCATCGACATGACCATCGACGTCACGGCCACCGGCGGACCGCAGTCGCTGCTCGCCGGGCAGACCGACTTCGCCATGACCGGTCCGGAGCAGCTCGTCGCCGCGAACAACGGCGCGGCCTTCGGCGCCAAGACGATCTACAACTACATCCCCAACCTCAACATCTACCTCGGCGTGCTCGCCGACTCCGACATCGAGTCCACCGCAGATCTCGCCGGCGCCACCATCGGTCTCGAGGGCACCAGCCCCATGTACGACGCGTTCCTCACCAAGTCGCTCGAACCGGCCGGCCTCGGCCTGGCCGACATCAGCACCATCGTCACCGGCTACGGCGCGACGCCGGCCGAGGCGCTCAAGTCCGGCGATGTCGACGCCGTGCTCTACTGGCCCGGCATGTTCACCTCGTGGGAGGCTGCAGGTTACGACACGCGCATCCTCGAGGGCACCGAGTGGAGCGGCGGGTTCGACGGCATCGGCCTCTCGGCCACCGACGAGACCATCGCGGACAAGCCGGAACTGGTCGAGGGCGTCTCCCGCGCCATCGCCAAGTCGATGGTCTACCTGCAGAAGTTCCCGGAGAGCGCCATCAAGATCTTCTGGGCGGCCTACCCGGAGCGCGCCCCGCTGCCCGGCGCCGACGAAGACGAAGCCCTCGCCCGCGACCTCGCGGTGCTCGACTCCACCCTCACCACCATGGGCGCCAAGGATCACGACGCGGACTACACCTGGGGCATCCAGACCCTCGAGCGCTGGACCAACCAGATCGCCTACATGGAAGAGGCCGGCACCATCACCCCCACGGCCGAGGTCGACCCGACCCTGTTCTTCTCCGCCGACCACATCGAGGCCGCCAACGACTTCGACCACGACGCGATCACGGAGCAGTAGGGATGAGCCTCCTCGACAGCCGAAGCAGCAACAGCGTCCTCCGGCGTGACGGCTCCATCGATGTGCAGGATGTCTCGATGGAGTTCAACACCCGGGATGGCGGCACCATCCACGCGCTGACCGAGTCGAACCTGCAGATCCCGTCCGGCCAGTTCGTGTCGGTGCTCGGGCCCAGCGGCTGCGGCAAGTCAACGCTGCTGCGGATCATCGCCGGGCTCGCCACCCCCACGGCCGGCGCGGTGCACATCGGCACCGAGCACGTCACGGGGCCGAGCCGGCAGGTGGGCATCGCCTTCCAGACGCCCTCGCTGCTGCAGTGGTACACCGTGGCCGAGAACATCGGCCTGCCGGCCAAGCTGGACAAGCGCAACAACAAGGCCGCGGTCGAGGCCAGGGTCGAGGAGCTGCTCGACATGGTCAAGCTGAGCGGCCTGGGCGGCAAGTACCCCCGGGAACTCTCCGGCGGCATGCGGCAGCGGGTGGCCATCGCCCGCTGCCTGGTGAGCGACCCGGCGGTCATCCTCATGGATGAGCCGTTCGGGGCGCTCGACGCCATCACCCGCGAGCACATGCACGACGAGCTGCTCTCGATCTGGCAGGCATCCGGTGCAACGGTCTTCTTCATCACCCATGACATCAGCGAGGCGGTCTACCTCTCCGACCGCGTCATCGTGATGTCGCCCCGGCCGGGGCGCATCGTGGCCGACCTCACCGTCGACCTGCCGCGCCCCCGCGGCGAGGCGACCCGCCAGATGCCCGAGTTCGCCCGGCTGGCCGCCGAGCTGCGCGAACACATCACCCACTGACGCCCCGAGGATCGATCATGACCGTGCTCACCAGCCCCATTTCCACCTCAACCCCCGTCGCCGCACCCACCGTGGCGCGCGGCGCGCGCGCCGCCAGATCCGCCCGTTGGGCCGTGCGCCGCGTCGTCGTCTTCGTCATCTACGTCCTCGTGGCCCTCCTGGCCTGGCAGGCCGTCGTCTCGATCTTCCAGATCGAACCGCTCGTGCTGCCCGGCCCGATTCCCGTCCTCGACGCGCTCTGGAGCCAGGTGCAATCGCCCGTGATCTGGTCGGCCACCTGGGTCACCTTCCAGGAGGCGATGGTCGGTTTCGCCGTCGGAGCGGCGGCCGGCATCGTCCTGGCCATCGCCCTCGCGGAGTCCGACACCCTGTACCGGCTGGCGAACCCCTACATCGTGGCCTTCCAGGCCGTGCCGAAGGTGGCCCTCACGCCGCTGTTCATTGTCTGGTTCGGCTTCGGCATCTGGTCGAAGGTCGTGCTCATCGCGGCCTTCGTGTTCTTCCCGGTGATGGTGAACATGTACGCGGGCCTCCGCAGCACCACCGATGAAGAGGAGGAGCTGATGCGGGTGTCCCACGCCACCCGCTGGCAGCGCCTGAAGCACCTGCGGCTGTACAAGTCGCTGCCGTTCCTCTTCGCGGCCTTCGAGGCGAGCTTCGTGCTCTGCCTCACCGGCGCGGTCTTCGCCGAACTGCTCGGCTCCGGCACGAGCGTCGGCCTCGGCACGATGCTGCAGATGTACACCGCGCGGCTCGACGTGGCCGGGATGTTCGGCATCATCACCCTGCTCGCGCTCTTCGGGGTGCTGCTCGATGTGGTCGTGAAACTCGCCGCCCGCTACTACCTCCGCTGGGACCGCCCCGTCCGCTGACGCCCGCGCGTTCCCGCATTTTCCTTCGCACCACTTCACGAACGGACCTCCGTCATGCCCTCATCCGAGTTCAAGCTCATCTGCGACCTGTCGCTCATCCACACCAACGCCAAGTGGCGCTACCCCGGTTCGTGGAGCGGCTACGCCCCCTACGGCGACCCGGCGATGTACCTCGACATCGCCCGCATCCTCGAGCGCGGCAAGTTCGACGGCGCCTTCTTCGCCGACGTGGCCGGCACCCCGATGGTGAACGGCTCGATGGACGAGACCGTTGAGCTCGGTGTGGCGTGGCCCCGGCACGACCCGATCCCCATGGTCGCGGCCATGTCCACGGTCACCCAGCGGCTGGGCTTCGTCACGACGATGTCGATGACCTACAACCACCCCTTCCACACCGCCCGCATGATGGCGAGCCTCGACCACGTCACCCGCGGCCGGGTCGCGTTCAACGCCGTGGTGAGCGGCTTCCCCCAGGAGGCGCAGAACTACGGCTACGACACCACACCTGACCACGAGTGGCGCTACGAGCGCGCCACCGAGTTCCAGGAGGTGCTGACCAAACTGTTCAACTCGGTCGAACCGGATGCGATGCTCTGGAACCGCGAGACCGGCCAGGTCGCCGACCCCGCCAAGGTGCACCGCATCGACCACGTCGGCGAGCATTTCAAGGTGATGGGCCCGCTGCCCACCGCTCCGTCCCCCCAGGGCCGGCCGATGCAGGTGATGGCCGGGCAGTCCGGTAGCGGCATGAAGCTGGCCGCCACTTACGCCGACCTGCAGTTCGCCCAGGCGAACAGCGCCAAGGGCAAGGCAGCCCACCGGGCCAAGCTCGAAACGGCCGCCATCGCGGCCGGTCGCGACCCCAAGAGCGTCGGCATCGTCTGGGCCGGCGCGTTCGACGTGGTGTCTGGTCCGTCCGAGGCGAACGAGAACGCCCGTCGGTACCGCGAGTCTTTCCCCGACCGGATGCCGCACGTGTTCCTCAGCCAGTGGTGGGGTCTGGACGGCTGGCCGCTCGAGCCCGACGCCTACGTGCACGAGACCATCAACGCCGTGCGCGCCGCGGGAGCCGCGCCCAACTGGGGCTACCTCGACATTGCGATGGAGGCGTGCACCCCCACGACCACCATCAAGGAGTATGCGCTGCAGTGGCTCGTGGAGGGCGCCGAGTATGTCGGCACCCCCGAATTCCTCGCCGACTACATGGAAGAGGCCTTCCACGCCGGCGGCGGCGTCGGCGGGTTCATGATCGCGCCGCGCTCCGGCGCCCCGGCGGGCATCGCCCGTTTCGTCGACGAGGTCATCCCGGTTCTGCAGCACCGTGGTCTGTTCCGCAAGGAGTACAAGCACGCCACTATGCGCGAGAACTTCCAAGACCAGTGAGCGCGTCTGAACGCCTGAGAGATCCCGCCACCGGCCCCGCCGGGGCCATGACCAACAGCACGCGCAACCTCGCCTTCGGTGCCCTGGTGCTCTCGCTGTTCTTCGCCATGGCCTCGAACACCATGGTGCTCACGGGCATGCCGCAACTCATCGGCGATCTCGGTGGAACCCAGACCGAGTACACCTGGATCGTCACCACCTCGCTGTTGTTGCTGACCGTGACCACCCCGGTGTGGGGCCGCCTGGCCGACCGGGTGTCGCGCAAACGGCTCGTGCAGGTCGCCATCGTGATCTACTGCGTCGGCACCATCGCCGCCGGGCTATCGGTCGCACCGTGGATGATCATCGCCTGCCGCGCGATCATCGGCATCGGCGCCGGCGGCATCGTCACCGTGGTGCAGCTGATCGTCACCGACCTCACCACGCCAGAGGAACGGCCGCGCTACTTCGGCTACCTCGGCGCGGTGATGGCCGCCGCCGCGGTCGCCGCGCCCGCGCTCGGCGGGCTCATCGTCGACGTGGGCGGATGGCGCTGGATCTTCTTCGCCACCTTCCCGCTGGCCGTGATCGCGTTCACCCTCATCACGGTGCTCGTGCGGCTGCCCCCGCCCACCCCGCAGACCGCTGCCCCGTTCGACCTGGCCGGCGCGCTGCTCACCCTCGGCACCGTGCTGCTGGCCATGGTCTGGATCACCGTGATCGCGCCCGCAACCGGTTGGCTGTCGGCCACCTCGCTGGTCATCGTTGGCGTGCTCGTCGCCCTGCTCCTGGTGGGGCTCAGGGTGGAACGCCGGGCCGTTCGTCCGCTGGTGCCGCCGGCGCTGCTCGCGCCAGGGCCCCTGCTCGGCGTGCTCGTGGCCTCGGTCACCGTGGGCGTCGCGACCTTCGCCGCCTCGGTCTATCTGGCGATGTTCTTCCAGAACGGGCTCGGTCTCAGCGCCGGCGCATCCGGTCTGCTGCTCGTGCCGATGTCGGCCGCGACCCTGATCGGCTCGCTGCTGGCGGGCCGCACCATCTCCCGCACCGGCCGGGACAAGCCGATGCTCCTGGCCGGCGCCATCACGGTGGCGGTCGGGCTCGCCCCGCTCGCACTCGTCCCCGACCTCGCCAATCCCGTCGTGGCCGCGGCCGCGGGCCTCGTGATCGGCGGCGGTGTCGGGATGCTCTCGCAGCAGCTCGTCGCCACCGGCCAGCGGTTCCTGCGGCCGGCCGACCTCGGCGTGGGTTCCTCGCTGATCCTGTTCGTGCGCAGCCTGTCCACTGTGCTCGCCCTGTCGGTTTTCGGCATCGTCATCGCGACGGCGCTGGCCGGACAGGCCGGAGCCGACGGGTACCTCGCCGGCACGCAGGCGGTCTTCCAGATCTGTGCGGTGATCGCCCTCGCCGGCGTCGCCGCCGTGGCCGCCCTGCCCGGTTCCCGCCGTGCGGACACCCCGTCATGAACGCACTCGCAAGACAACGAATCGTCGTGACCGGCGGCGCGAGGGGCCTCGGCGAGGCCATGGCCGTGGCGCTCGCGCAGGCCGGCGCCTTCGTCATCGTCGCCGACATCGACCCCACCGCCCTGGCCGGGATGCTCGACCGGCACCCCAACGAGCGCGCGCTGTTGCACCCGAAGGTGCTCGACATCACCGACGAGGATGCCGTGGCCGCCTTCGCGGAGAGCCTGTTCACGGAGCACGGCGGCGTGGACGCCGTGTTCGCCAACGCCGGAATCGTGCTTGTGCGCCCCTCGGCCGAACTGCGAAACGCCGACCTGCAGCGGGTGTTCGACATCAACGTGCTCGGCACCTTCGCCACCGCCAGGGAGTTCGGCGTGCGCATGCTCGCTCAGGGCCACGGCAAGATCATCATCACGGCGTCGCAGGCCGGCACCAGCGGCGCCGCGGAGTGGACCGCCTACTGCGCCAGCAAGGCCGCCGCCATCAGCATCACCCAGTCGCTCGCCTCGGAGTGGGGCCCCACCCTCACGGTGAACGCGATCGCCCCCGGCGCCGTGCGCACCAACATCAACGCCCACGTGATGAACGACGAGGCCGCGGCGGCAATCGCCGCCGGCACCCCGGCAGGCCGCTTGGCGGAGCCTGAGGACTTCGGCCCGCTCGCGGTCTTCCTCGCCGGCCCCGGCGCCGACATGATGAGCGGCGCCGTCGTCGTCATGGACGGCGGAGCCCGCTAACCCCTCCCGCTGGTCGAGCCTGTCGACGCCGTGCTGAGCCTGTCGAAGTAGACCCCGCATCCCGACCTGTGCAGGCCCGCCACGGGATCTCGACAAACCCGATCAGCGGATGTGGCCCGTTCCGTGCCCCGGCCACAGCGCCGCATCCAGCCCGCGTTCGAGCTTGGCGATGGTCTCCATGTCCGGCCACGCCCGCCCCTCCAGGATGCCGATCAGCGTCGCGTGGTTCATCCCGCAGGCCTCGGCGGCGCTGCGGATGCTCCTGGCCCCGATGGCTGCGCGCAGGTTCGCGGCAAACACCCGGGCGACCTCTCCGATCGCATCGCTCGCGGGCCCATCCGGCCACGCCGCGACCAGCTCATTGGGCTTGAGGCGCATTGTGCGGGACATTCCCCCAGCGTAAGGGCACGTCGACCTAGGGCGTCCACCACGGCCGCAACGGCAGCTCTCCGACATCGCCCTGGTGGGGCCTACTCAGCAGTACCTGGTGCAACTGAATACCGTTGCTCTCGAATCCGAGCCGCGATCCCGCCATGTACAGACCCCACACTTTCGCGGTGGGGAGCCCCACCTCGGCGACGGCCTCGTCCCAGTGTTCGACGAGGTTGGCGCACCAGTCGCGCAGGGTCATCGCGTAGTGCTGCCTCAAGTTCTCTTCGTGCAGCACCTCCAGGCCGGTGTCCTGAGCATCACTGATGATCCGGCCCGCGCCGGTGAGCTCCCCGTCGGGGAAGACGTAGCGATCGATGAATCCGCGCGCCTGGGGTTGGTGGTGGTTCTCGGGCCGGGTGATGCAGTGATTGAGCAACAGCCCGCCGGGGCGCAGCCGGGACTGCAGAAAGGCGAAGTAGGACGGATAGTTGCGCCTGCCGATGTGCTCGAGCAGCCCGATCGACGACACCGCGTCGTAACCGGTTTCCGTGACATCGCGATAGTCGGCGTGACGCACCTCGGCCAGATCGCTCAGGCCCTCGTCTGCGATGGCTCGCTGCGCCCACCTGGTCTGTTCGGTCGACAGCGTCACACCGGTGGCCCGCACGCCGCGGCGAGCGGCGTAGCGCACCATGCCGCCCCAGCCACAGCCGACGTCGAGCAACCGGTCGCCCGGTCTCAGCCGCAGCTTGTCGAACACGAGCCGGTACTTGTTCTCCTGCGCCTCCTCGAGCGAGGCGCTGTCGCGCGGGTAGCAGGCGCAGGTGTACGTCATCGACGGACCGAGCACCCACTCGTAAAAGGTGTTCGAGACGTCGTAGTGGAGGTGGATCGCATCGGCGTCCCGGGACTTGCTATGCCGGATTCCCCCGGCGATCCTGCGCCACCGGGGCTGCGCCTCCTGGGGCGGCGGCGCTATCGGGCGCAGGTGTTCGATGCCGATGGAGCGGATGATGTCGGCCAGCATCCGTGCCGGTGGGCGCGTGAAGACGAGGCTGTCGGCGAGCGCCTTGAGCAGTTCGTAGGGGTCGCCAGGGTGCACACCGCGGATGTCGAGGTCACCGGCGATGTAGGCGCGGGCAAAACCGAGGTCGCCGCGGCCGGTGGCGAGGTAGCTCGTGCCACGCGGGGTCCGCAGGTCCAGCCCGAACGGCGCGTCGGGCGGTCCGGCCGAACTGCCGTCGTAGGCGGTGAACCGGAGCGGCAGCCGGCCGCCGGCCAGAATCTCCAGCACCTCGGCGAGGGTGAATTTCGCCGCCGTCCCCGGTTTCCCCCTCGCATCCGCCGGCGACGCTGGCTTCGTCGAGCGCTCTTTGAACGTGGTCATCGTCGCTGCACCGCCTTGGCATAGAGGTCGAGGAGACGTGAGTCAGGGTCGTATCGTGTTTTCACTGCCCGGTAGCTGTCGCCGCCGTAGAGTTCGTCGAACTCCGCCCGGGAGTAATAGGAGTCGGAGTACAGCGACTTGTGCCCGTGGAGTTCGGTGACCCGACGCTCGATCAGCCGGTTCGTCTCGCCCTCCTGTGGCCCGATGGGCACAGTCCCCCAGAAGCCCACGTTGACGTAGGTCTGGTTCGTCTTGATCGGGTACAGAGGCCAGCCGTCGCCGGCGCTGTCGGCCGTGTCGCTGCTGACCCGACGCAGCCGCAGTGGGCACAGCCAGATCGGCACGATCGGCACAGTCGCCAGGAACCAGTCAAGGTACTCTGCACACCGCGCGAGGGGAACTTCGACATCCTGCACGACGCGTTCGCGCGGCGGCCGGCCGCCCAGCTTTTCGATCCGGTCGCCGATCCGAAACCGTTGTTCGTACTTCATCAGCGTCGAGTAGAAGCGGCTGCTCCGATAGGCCTTCGGCCAGATGCGGCGGATGCGTGGATCCTGGGCGCCGAACGGCTTGGAGCACCAGAACCAGTCGGCGTCCCACCGCCACAGGTAGTCGTGAATGGTGAGGCGGTCATCCGTCACGCCGTTGTCGTGCTGGATCGAGCGGTAATAGATCTGCTGGCCGGTGTAGTCGCTGACGGCACCGTGGGAATCGGTCTGCACGCCGACGCAGAGGTAGCTCTCCTCGGCGCTGAACACCACTGCGTCCAGGTAGTCGATCGCCACCCCGTCGAGCCGGCCGGTCTGAACGATGCGGCCCATCACCGTGACCAGGTCGCTGAGGGAGTGGAAGCGCAGGTGCCGGAGGGCGACGAATGGCTTGACCGGCTCCAGGTCGATGCGCAGGCGCACCGCGTACCCCAACGTGCCGTAGGAGTTGGGGAAGGCCCGGTACAGATCCGCATGCTCGGTGGGCGACACGGTGAGCACCTCCCCCGTGCCGGTGAGGATGTCCATCTCGAGCACCGACTCGTGCGGCAGTCCGTTGCGGAACGAGGTCGACTCGATACCGAGACCGGTGACGGCGCCGCCGAGCGTAATGGTCTTCAGCTGCGGCACGACCAGCGGCGCCAGGCCGGCGGGAAGGGTCGCGGCGACGAGGTCGTCGTAGGTGCACATGCCAGCGACCTCCGCCGTCCGCGCCTCGGCGTCGACGCTGATGACCCCCGTCAACCCGGAGGTATCGAGGCCTCTGACGTGGGCCTTCGTGCGCGTTCGAAACAGATTGGATGTCGGTTTGGCCAGCCGGACCGAGTCCGTCGCCGGCACGGCCCGGTAGCTCGCGAGAAGCCGCTGCACGCCCTCGGCGTGAGCGACCCGGGTATCAGCTGGAGCGACGGACACGCCCCCACGGTAGCCCGCAACCGCTCTCGAGGCGACGGCTGCAAAAGGGCGGATGCCGAAGCATCCGCCCTGTCACCAGTGATTCGAGGGTTAGAAGTCCCAGTCGTCGTCTTCGGTATTGACGGCCTTGCCGATGACGTACGAGGAGCCCGACCCGGAGAAGAAGTCGTGGTTCTCGTCGGCGTTCGGCGACAGGGCCGACAGGATCGCCGGGTTCACGTCGGTGACGGCCTTGGGGAACATGGCCTCGTAGCCGAGGTTCATCAGCGCCTTGTTGGCGTTGTAGTGCAGAAACTTCTTCACGTCTTCGGTCAGGCCGACCTGGTCGTAGAGATCCTGCGTGTACTGCACCTCGTTCTCGTACAGCTCGAACATGAGGTTGAAGGTGTAGTCCTTGATCTCATCCTTGCGCTCCTGCGTGGCGCCCTCGAGACCCTTCTGGAACTTGTAGCCGATGTAGTAACCGTGCACGGCTTCATCCCGGATGATCAGGCGGATGAGGTCGGCCGTGTTGGTGAGGCGGGCGCGGCTGGAGAAGTACATCGGCAGGTAGAAGCCCGAGTAGAACAGGAACGACTCGAGCAGCACCGAGGCGACCTTGCGCTTGAGCGGGTCGTCGCCCTGGTAGTAGTCCATCACGATGGACGCCTTCTTCTGCAGGTTCTCGTTCTCCGTCGACCAGCGGAACGCCTCGTCGATCTCCTTCGTCGACGCGAGGGTCGAGAAGATCGAGGAGTAGCTCTTCGCGTGCACAGACTCCATGAACGCGATGTTCGTGTAGACGGCTTCCTCGTGCGGGGTGATCGCGTCGGGGATCAGCGAAACGGCGCCGACGGTGCCCTGGATGGTGTCGAGCAGGGTAAGGCCGGTGAACACGCGCATGGTGAGCTGCTGCTCCACCGGCGTGAGCTGGTTCCACGACTGCACGTCGTTGGACAGCGGGATCTTCTCCGGCAGCCAGAAGTTGTTGACGAGACGGTTCCAGACCTCAACGTCTTTCTCGTCTTCGATCTTGTTCCAGTTGATCGCGTCAACGTGGGAGACGAGCTTGAGCTTGTCAATCATTTCTTAGTCCTTTGTGGTGATGCACCGTTGGTCGAGCTTGTCGAGATCTCGAGAGTTGCTTGCGTGGTCTCGACAAGCTCGACCACCGATTATGCCGCTGTTACATCAGAGCGCGCAGCTGACGCAGCCCTCAACCTCGGTGCCCTCGAGGGCCATCTGGCGCAGACGAATGTAGTAGATCGTCTTGATGCCCTTCTTCCACGCGTAGATCTGCGCGCGGTTGATGTCGCGGGTGGTGGCGGTGTCCTTGAAGAACAGCGTCAGCGAGAGACCCTGGTCCACGTGCTGCGTCGCCGCGGCGTAGGTGTCGATGACCTTCTCGTAGCCGATTTCGTAGGCATCCTGGTAGAACTCGGTGTTGTCGTTCGTCATGAACGGCGCCGGGTAGTACACGCGGCCGAGCTTGCCTTCCTTGCGGATCTCGATCTTCGAGGCGATCGGGTGGATCGACGCGGTCGAGTTGTTGATGTACGAGATCGACCCGGTCGGCGGCACGGCCTGCAGGTTCTGGTTGTAGATGCCGTGCGCCATGACGGATGCCTTGAGCTCGGCCCAGTCGGCCTGCGTGGGGATTTCGACGTTGGAGTTCGCGAACAGCTCAGCGCCGCGCACGGTGCTGGGTGCCCAGACCTGGTCGGTGTACTTGTCGAAGAAGGCGCCGGAGGCGTAGGTGGAGTTCTCGAAGCCCTCGAAGGTGGTGCCGCGTTCGATGGCGATCTTGTTCGAGGCGCGCAGGGCGTGGAACAGCACCGTGTAGAAGTAGATGTTGGTGAAGTCGATGCCCTCTTCGCTGCCGTAGTACACCCGCTCACGAGCGAGGTAGCCGTGCAGGTTCATCTGGCCCAGGCCGATGGCGTGCGACTTGTCGTTGCCGCTCTCGATCGAACGCACCGACGCGATGTGGCTCTGGTCGGAGACGGCGCTGAGGCCGCGGATGGCGGTGTCGACGACCCGGCCGAAGTCGGGCGCATCCATCGCCAGCGCGATGTTCATCGAACCGAGGTTGCAGGAGATGTCCTTGCCGATGGTGTCGTAGGAGAGGTCCTCGTTGTACGTGGTCGGGGTGTTGACCTGGAGGATCTCCGAGCACAGGTTCGACATGTTGATGCGGCCCTGGATCGGGTTCGCCTTGTTCACGGTGTCTTCGAACATGATGTACGGGTAGCCGGACTCGAACTGGATCTCGGCGAGGGTCTGGAAGAAGTCGCGGGCCTTCATCTTGGACTTCTTGATGCGCGGGTCGTCGACCATCTCGTGGTACTTCTCGGAGACCGAGATGTCGGCGAACGGCACGCCGTAGACGCGCTCCACGTCGTACGGGGAGAACAGGTACATGTCTTCGTTGTTCTTGGCCAGCTCGAAGGTGATGTCCGGGATGACCACGCCGAGGGAGAGGGTCTTGATGCGGATCTTCTCGTCGGCGTTCTCACGCTTGGTGTCGAGGAAGCGCATGATGTCGGGGTGGTGCGCCTGCAGGTACACCGCACCGGCACCCTGACGGGCACCGAGCTGGTTGGCGTAGCTGAAGGAGTCTTCGAGAAGCTTCATCACGGGGATGATGCCGCTGGACTGGTTCTCGATCTGCTTGATCGGAGCGCCGGACTCACGGATGTTGGAGAGCAGCAGGGCCACGCCGCCGCCGCGCTTGGACAGCTGCAGCGAGGAGTTGATGCCGCGGGAGATGGACTCCATGTTGTCTTCGATGCGGAGCAGGAAGCAGGAGACGAGCTCGCCGCGCTGGGCCTTGCCGGAGTTGAGGAAGGTGGGGGTCGCGGGCTGGAAGCGGCCGGCGATGATCTCCTCGACGAGCGCGATCGCGAGCTCTTCGTCACCCTGGGCGAGGCCGAGGGAGGTCATCACGACACGGTCTTCGAAGCGCTCGAGGTAGCGCTTGCCGTCGAACGTCTTCAGCGTGTAGGAGGTGTAGTACTTGAACGCGCCGAGGAAGGTCTGGAAGCGGAACTTCTTCGAGTACGCCAGGTCGTTCAGCTTGGTGATGAACTCGAAGCTGTACAGGTCGAGAACGGCCTGCTCGTAGTACTCCTTCTCCACCAGGTAGTCGAGGCGCTCACGCAGCGAGTGGAAGAACACCGTGTTCTGGTTCACGTGCTGCAGGAAGAACTCCCGGGCAGCTTCGCGGTCCTTGTCGAACTGGATCTCCCCGCTCGGGCCATACAGGTTGAGCATGGCGTTGAGGGAGTGATAGTCCATGTCCAGCCCGGAGGGCGGGCTGATCGGGGTGACCTTCACGGCTGTTGCTTCCAAAATTCTTCCAATCCTTCGTGAACGGTGGCTACGTCGTCCGGTGTGCCGAATACTTCAAAGCGATACAGATGGGGCACACCGCATTTTTGCGCGATGATGTCCCCGGCCAGGCAGAATGCCTCACCGAAATTCGTGTTGCCGGCGCCGATGACGCCGCGGATTAGCGAGCGGTTGCGCTCGTCGTTCAGAAAGCGGATGACCTGGCGCGGCACGGCCGGCCCCAGGTTGCCGCCGCCGTAGGTGGGCAGGACGAGTACGAACGGATGCCGGGCGACGAGCGGCGCATCCTTGGGGTAGAGCGGGATGCGCGCGGCCGGGCGGCCGAGCTTCTCGACGAACCTCTTGGTGTTGCCCGAGATGCTCGAGAAGTAGATGATGTCGACCGTGCCGGCGTCGGTCTCGGTCGGCGCAGTGGCGATCGCACTTCCGGACGACTCGCGAGTGGAATCAGCCTGAAGCAGCATGGGTCCCCTTTTCGTGCGAGTTGTGCGGTCGAGCGGTCGGCGCCCCCCAGGCGCTGTGGGGGTTACGCCAGACGGGCGGCGAGCTCGTTGATCTTGTCGGGACGGAAGCCCGACCAGTGGTCCTCGTCGGTGATGACGACGGGGGCCTGCAGGTAGCCGAGCGCCTTGACGGCCTCGAGTGCGTTCTCGTCGGCCGACAGGTCGAGGATGTTGTACTCGATGCCCTTGTTGTCCAGGGCGCGGTAGGTCGCGGTGCACTGCACGCAGGACGGCTTGGTGTAAACGGTGATTGCCATCTGATGAGGCCTCTCGTGTCGTTCTCGTCGTTCATGACCGTGGGCAAAGCTGTGCGGCGGAGCTGTACAGAAATCCTGGTGAAGACGTGATGGAAACATGTGTGAAATGCACTCGAAAAGTGCGAAGTTCTGGGTGGTGCTTTGTGTCTGTGCTTGAACTTCAATACTACATCTAGTGATTGCAGATAGGAACAGCCACTACATGGGGGAATTACAATTATGTACTTATCCACCGACATTCCACCGGTTGTCAACAGGCCGACCCGCGCAAAAGCCGCAGAATCCCGCGGGTCGAGCACAAGTTATCCACAGGCAGCCGGATCCTGTTTTTTCGGTCTGTGGAATTCGCGCCGGGCGCGTCGGAGCCGGCCCGGGCGGGCTCGGGCTGCGTCTGGCGGGTCGGGTCAGGGTCGCGGCGGCGCCGTCGAGGCGCGCACGACCAGCTCGGGCACCGTCGGCGGCACGCCCGGCGCATCCTCGTCGGCCAGAACGGCCAGCAACGTGAGCATGATGTCCCGGCCGAGTCCGTCGAAGTCCTGCCGCATGGTCGTGAGCGGCGGCGCGAAATAGGCCGACTCTGGGATGTCGTCGAAGCCGATCACGCTCACGTCGTCCGGAACCGCGAACCCGTGGTCGGCGAGAGCGTGCACGAGGCCGAGCGCCATCTGGTCGTTGCCGGCGAACACCGCCGTGAAGTCCAGCGGCCCGCCGTGCTCGGCCAGCACACTGCCGAACCCGAACCCGCTGGCCGGCGACCAGTCCCCCACCATCGGCTCCACCACGGCCAGCCCCCGGGCGACCAGTTCGTCGCGCCAGCCGCGTACCCGTTCGGTGGCATCCACCGAGTCGGCCGGTCCGGCCAGGTGGCGGATGCGGGTGTGCCCCAGCCCGGCGAGGTGGGCCACGGCTGCCCTGGCTCCGTGGTACTGGTCGATGGCCACGCTGTGGAACCCGCTGCGGCCGCTGGACTCCACGTTGATCAGCGGCACCCCGAGCTCGATCCCCTGCACGGCGTCGAGGGCGCCGCGGTGCGCGGCGATCAGGACGATCGCCTCCACGTTCTGCCGCAGCAGCAGTTCCACGGCGGAGTGCAGTGACTCCGGGTCGGACTTGAGCATGCTCGCCATGCTCACGGCGTAGCGGGCAGACCTGGCGGCCTCGTTGAAGTTGAGCACGGCGCTGGACGGACCGTAGTCCGGCCCGCCGGTGGTGATCAGTCCGATGGTGCGGGACCTGCGGGTGACCAGTGCCCGCGCGGCAGGCGACGGGCGGTAATTGAGGGCGGCGATGGCCTTCTCCACCCGTTGCCGGGTTGCCGGGCGCACATTGGGCAGATCGTTGAGCACCCTGGAGACGGTCTGGTGCGAGACGCCGGCGAGCCGGGCCACGTCGAAGATCGTCGCGACGCGCGCCTTGTCGTCGTCCGTCACACGCACCTCCTGCAGCCGGTGCGACCGCACCGAGGCGCCCATTGCGGCGCACTCCTATTCTCCCGACAGAACACCGCTCGTTTTACCGCCGCAGCGTCGTGAGCAGGCGCTGCAACACGATGAACACCAGCAGCAGGGCGCCGATGACGATCTTGGTCCACCACGAGCTCAGGGTGCCCTCGAAGCTGATGATGGTCTGGATGATGCCCAGCACCAGCACGCCGAGCACGGAGCCGAGAATGAACCCGGACCCGCCGGTGAGCAGGGTGCCGCCGATCACGACGGCGGCGATCGCATCCAGTTCCATCCCCACCGCGGTGAGGCTGTAGCCGGACAGCGTATAGAAGGTGAAGAGCACACCGCCGAGCGCCGAGCAAAACCCGCTGATCACGTACACGAGAACCCGGGTACGGGCCACGGGCAGGCCCATCAGCATCGCGGACTGGCCGCCGTTGCCGATGCCGTAGACGGTGCGGCCGGTGCGCGTGTAGTGCAGCACGAAGAACGCGATGCCCACCACCACGAGGGCGATGATCACGCTGGGCGTGATCATCAGTCCCGGTCCAAGGGGGATGCGGGTCTGCGCCATTTCGACGAAGAACGGGTCGGTGATCGAGATGGAGTTGAGGCTGATCACGTAGCAGAGCCCGCGGGCCAGGAACATGGCGGCGAGGGTGGCGATGAACGGCTGGATCTCGAAGAAGTGGATGACCAGGCCCACCAGCATCCCGAGGGTGGAGCCCACGATCAGCACGATCACGATCACCACGAGCGGCGGCCAGCCGGCCCGGAGCAGTGACGCGGCGATCATGGTGGACAGCGCGACGACCGACCCCACCGACAGGTCGATGCCGCCGGTGAGGATCACGAACGTCATGCCGACCACGAGCACCAGCAGGAAGGAGTTGTCGATCAGCAGGTTGAGCAGCATCTGCACCGAGAGGAAGCCGCGGTACCGGGTGGCGCCGATGCCCCACATGGCGATGAGGAGAGCCAGGGTGACGAGCACCGGGGTGTACCGGGAGCCGAGGGTGAAGCGGCGGCGCGGCGTACCGAACCTGGAGCGCGCGGTGGGCGGGTCGATGGTGCGGATGCTCATGAGAGGACCCCTCCTGTAGCTGTCGTGACGGGTCTGCGGCGCAGTGCGCCGAGGCGGGTCTGCAGGGCGGGCGACTGCAGCAGGCACACGATGATCACCACGAGAGCCTTGAACACCAGGGTGATCTCCGGGGCGATGCCCACCGTGTAGACCGTGGTGGTGAGGGTCTGGATGATCGCCGCGCCGATCAGGGTGCCGCCGAGCGAGTAGCGCCCGCCGGCCAGGGAGGTGCCGCCGATCACCACGGCGAGGATGGCGTCCATCTCGATCCACAGGCCGGCGTTGTTGGCGTCGGCGGCGGTCACGTTGGAGCTGATCATCAGTCCGGCGATTCCGGCGCAGAGCCCGCTGAAGATGTAGACCATCCAGATGATGCTGCGGCTGCGCACCCCGGCGATGCGGCTGGCCTGCGGGTTGATGCCCACCGACTCGATCAACAGCCCGAGCGCCGTCTTGCGGGTGAGCAGCGCGGCGAGCGCGAACATGCCCAGGGCGATGATGATCGAGGCGGGCAGCGCGAGCCAGTAGCCGCCGCCGATCACCTTGTACGGTGCCGAGTTGATCGTGATGATCTGACCCTCGGTGATGAGCATCGCGAGTCCCCGGCCCGCGGTCATCAGGATGAGCGTGGCGATGATGGGCTGGATGCCGATCACCGAGACCAGGAAACCGTTCCAGGCGCCGAGCACGAGGGCCAGCACGATGGAGATGCCCACGGCGACGAGCACCGTCGTGGGGCTGTTCGGGTCGGATGACCCGGCGATGATCGAGCAGGCCAGCGCACCGGAGATGGCGACGACGGCGCCCACCGACAGGTCGATGCCGCGGGTGGCGATCACCAGGGTCATGCCCAGCGCCACCAGCAGGGTCGGCGCGCCGTTGCGGAGGATGTCGACCAGGCTTCCGAAGAGGTGGCCGTCCTGCAGCCGGATGGAGAAGAATGCGGGGTAGACGGCCACGTTGAGCACGAGCAGGGCCAGCAGGGTGGTGATCGGCCAGAACAGGCGGTTCTTGAGGGCCTTGGCCACGGTGGCGTTCATGATTCTGCTCCGCTCGCGATGAGGGTCATGACCTGGCCCACGGTGACGTCGTCGTTGGTGATGTCGGCCACCTTCTGCCGGTCGCGCATCACCACGATGCGGTGGCTGAGCCGCAGCACCTCCTCCAGCTCCGCCGAGATGAAGACCACCGACATCCCGTTCTCGGCCAGGTCGGCGACGAGTTTCTGGATCTCGGCCTTGGCGCCCACGTCGATGCCGCGGGTGGGTTCGTCCAGAATCAGCAGCCGAGGGGCGACGGCCAGCCAACGGGCCAGGAGCACCTTCTGCTGGTTGCCGCCGGAGAGGTTCTTCACGATGGCATCCGGGTCGGGTGGGCGGATGTTGAGGGCCTGGATGTAGCTGGCGGCGAGTTCGTCCTGGCGTTTCTTCGGGATCCGCCGGAACCAGCCGCGGTCGGCCTGCAGGGCGAGCACGATGTTGTCGCGCACGCTGAGGTCTTCGATGATGCCCTCGCTGCGGCGGTTCTCCGAGGAGTAGGCGATGCGGGACTTCAGCGCCAGGCGCGGGGTGCGCAGCCGGCGGGCGCGCCCGCCGACCCTGAGCTCACCGTGGTCGGGCCGGTCCGCGCCGGAGAGCAGGCGAGCCAGTTCGGTGCGGCCGGAGCCGAGCAGCCCGGCCAGGCCCACCACCTCGCCCTCGTACACGCTGAGGTCGACGGGCGCGATGGAGCCCTTGCGGCCCAGCCCGATGGCCTGCACGAAGGGCTCCTCCTCGCTCTGCTCACTGATCGGCGCGCGGGCCTTGCGGTCGAGGTCGGAGAGCACGGCGATGTCCTTGCCGATCATCTTGTGCACCAGCTCGATGCGCAGGATCTCGTCGGTGAGGTACTCGCCCACGAGCTGGCCGTTGCGCAGCACCGTGAGCCGGTCGGAGATCTCGTAGACCTGCTCGAGGAAGTGCGAGACGAACAGGATCGCCACGCCATCCTCTTTCAGCGAGCGGATGACCCGGAACAGTTCGGAGACCTCGTCGACATCCAGGCTCGAGGTCGGTTCGTCGAGGATGAGCACCTTGGCCTGCACGTCGATGGCGCGGGCGATGGCCACGAGCTGCTGCACGGCCAGGGAGTGCGAACCCAGCTGGGAGGCCGGGTCGATGTCGAGGTTGAGGCCGTCGAGGATCTCGGCGGACCGGGCGCGCATGGCCCGCCAGTCGATGGCGGCGCCGCGGCGCGGTTCCCGGCCGAGCATGATGTTCTCGGCCACCGAGAGGTTGGTGAGCAGGTGCACCTCCTGGTACACCGTGCTGATACCGGCCTCCTGCGCCTGGGCGGGCCCGGTGATCACGAGCGGATTGCCGTCGAGCAGGATGGTGCCGGAGTCGATCGGGTAGACGCCGGTGAGCGCCTTGATCATGGTGGACTTGCCGGCGCCGTTCTCCCCCATCAGCGAGTGCACCTCGCCGGGGAACATCCGGAAGTTCACCCTGTCGAGTGCCTTCACGCCGGGGAACGAGATGGAGATGTTCGTCATGTCGACGACGGGGGCCTGAGTGGTCATGCCTGGCTCTCTTCATTGAGACGGATGTCGGGCGGTGGTGCCGTGTGCGCCGCACAGCGGGCCGGCCCGAGGGGGCGCCGGCCCGCGGTGAGCGGGTGGATCAGTCATCCTGGTGCGGTGTGGCAGTGGAGCGGTAGTGCGGTGGAGCCGTGGTGCGTTGCGTCGGGTGGCGCCGATCTAGTACTGGCGGTCCGGCAGTGCGGCGATCGCTTCTTCCTGCGTGAAGGTGGTTTCCTCCGTGACAATACGGGCGTCGACGTCTTCGCCGGCCACCACCTTGTTCACGATCTCCACGAGCTGCTTGCCGAGCAGCGGCGAGCACTCCACGATGTAGTTGATCTTGCCATCGGCCAGGGCCTGCATGCCGTCTTTGACAGCGTCGATCGTGACGATCTTCACGTCAACGCCCGGCTTGAGGCCGGCCGCCTCGATGGCCTCGATCGCACCCAGGCCCATGTCGTCGTTGTGTGCGTAGATCAGGTCGACGTCGGGGTTGGACTTCAGCAGCGCCTCGGTCACCTGCTTGCCGCCGGAACGGGTGAAGTCACCCGTCTGGCTGGCCACGATCTCGAACTTCGGGTCGCTGCCGATCACATCGGCGAAACCCTCTGCCCGGTCGATGGCCGGTGCGGATCCCGTGGTGCCCTCGAGCTGGATGATCTTGACGGCGTCGGCGTCGGCGAACTCCTCAGTCACCCATTCCCCGGCCTTCTTGCCCTCTTCGACGAAGTCGGAGCCGAGGAAGGACACATAGAGAGACTTGTCGGCGGAGTCCACCGAGCGGTCGGTCAGCACCACGGGGATGCCGGCGTCCTTGGCTTCCTTGAGCACGGTGTCCCAGCCCGATTCCACCACCGGGGAGAACGCGATGACGTCCACGCCCTGTTGGATATAGGAGCGGATGGCCTTGATCTGGTTCTCCTGCTTCTGCTGGGCATCGGAGAACTTCAGTTCGATACCCGCGTCGGCGAATGCCGCCTGGATGTCCTTCGTGTTGGCCGCGCGCCAGCCGCTCTCGGCGCCCACCTGGGAGAATCCGACGATCAGGTCTTCGGCCGCCGGCGCTTCGCCGGAGCCCGATGTGTCGGCCGCCGCTGAACATCCGGCCAGGGCCAGGAGCATCGCTCCCGCAGCCGCCATTCCAATGATTTTCTTCATGTAACCAAACCTCCTTGTTTAGTTCCCGGTGGTGAACGTGCTGCGTGCCTTGGCACCGGGGATCAGGCCATTCTGATCTTTCAGGAATGTTAGCGCTCACAAGTTAGCGCTCACAACCCCCAAAACATGCCAATTTCATGGCGTCCGCTCGACACACGCTCAACCCTCGCGGCACGCCTCAGTCCCGGCGGCACGGGTACGTCCCGGTGGCACGCGCTGCAATGCGGGCCGCCGAGCCGAACACGTGCCGTGAGCGGATGCGGCGGCGCGTCAAGCGCGCGGCACGCCCCGCTCGGTGAGGAATGCGTGGAAGCGGGTGGGCGAGAGCGCCAGCTCCCACCCCCACCGGTCGAAGCTGGAGACCCGCGCACGCAACGCATCTTCGCGTCGCTTCTCCTGCCACACCACCGACCCCGGATCTCGGTCGCCCAGCACGGGACCGCTGCCGTATTTGAGGAACCCGTCGAACTCGCCGATCTTCAGCACGCGGCGCCACCAGAAATCCACGAAGGCGTTGCCGCCGAGGATGTTGGGGAAGCACACCTGCAACTCCGGCACCTCGAAGCCGAGCTGGAAGATCCGCACCCGGCTGAGCGTCTCCCCCGGGTTGGCCGAAAGCGGGTTCGCGAATGCAATCGCCTGCTCCGCCTGCCGCCGGCCCGTCCGCGGGTTCACCACCTCAAGCTCTGTGTACAGGTCCGCCTTAGTCAGCGCCGGTCGGGCTCCAAAAACCTGGCCGCGGCCAGCTCGACTCCCGTCGGCGCGCTCCTGCTCGACGCGCAGCGCGTGGTCCAGCATCGTCACGCCCACCAGCAAGGAGGATGAGGACGCCACGTCCACCAGCGTGCGCGCCAGCGTAGTGACCTGACAACCGTCGATGGTCTCCACAGCGTCGGGCCGCGTGCCCCGGTGAGCGATGGTTGCCCGGGTAGAGCTGCCTCCGCCGGCATCGGGAGTGCTGGTGTGCACGCTGGCAGGCCACGCCCCGATGATCGGCAGGCCGTGCAGCACCGCCGCGGACTGGTGCGACAGCACGGGCGAGCGTTCGGCCGCCAGCACGGTCGCCCGCACCAGCAAGCGGTAACGCTCGTTCGCATCCGCGCTCCGCCAGCGCTCAGCCGCGACATACACGCCGCGTCGGATGTTGGTCAGCGCACCCTCCGCACACAGCTGCTGAATACCCCGCCGCGAGATACCGGCCTCCAGTAGCGCGCCGGCCGGAAGTAGTCCGCCGTACCGAGCACCCACGATCTCGGCGAGAGCCAGACGGGCGAGTCTGTGGCGTGCTCTCCCCCCGCCGTCGAGGGGGCGGCTGGGCGCGTGGTGACTGGTGAAGGTTGGCCATACGCCAGCGTCCCTCGATGCCGCCACGATGGGATGGTCCAGCTACAGCCCGGTGCTGCACTCGCCCACCACTTCCCTGTGGAGGACCAGCTGATTCCCGCCTCCCGCTTACCCGGAGACTCACCGCCCCGCCGAATCAAGCTCTCCCCAGCGGCGCTCAGCCGCGGCGCTCAGCCGCGGTGGCACTCGTTCGTCCCGGCGGCACTAGTTCGCCCGCCCGCGGCACTAGTTCACGCCGGCGGCACGCGTACGTACCCGTGCCCTCGGGCCTAACTAGTGCCGCGAGGGCGGGCGGAGGCGCGGAAAAGCCGCCGGCCCCGCATCCGTAGAGAGGAAGCGGGGCCGGCGGCCGGATGGAGCAGGTGCAGCGGCTAGCGGCCGCCGGAGCGACGCTTGTTGTAGACGTCGAAGGCCACGGCCAGGAGGAGCACGAGGCCCTTCACGGCCTGCTGCCACTCGATGCCGATGCCCATGATCGACATGCCGTTGTTCAGCACACCGATGATCAGACCACCGATGATGGCGCCACCGATGGTGCCGACACCACCCTGCACGGCCGCGCCACCGATGAAGGCGGCGGAGATGGCCTCGAGCTCGAAGCCGTCACCGGCCTTCGGGCCGGCCAGGTTGAGGCGGGCGGTGAAGATCAGGCCGGCCAGGGCAGCGAGCACGCCCATGTTCACGAACAGCCAGAACGTCACGTTGCGGGTCTTCACACCGGAGAGCTCAGCGGCGTGCAGGTTGCCACCGATCGCGTAGATGTGACGGCCGAAGACGCTGCGGTTCATGATGATGCCGTAGACCAGCACCAGCACGGCGAGCACGATCAGGGTGACCGGGATGCCCTTGTAGGAGGCGAGGGCGTAGGCGAACAGGCCGATGCCGGCGGTGATGAGCACGAGCTTGGCGATGAACCAGGCGAGCGGCTCCACCTCCTGGCCGTACGAGGCGCGACCACGACGGGTGCGCACCTGCTGCACGATCAGGGCGATGATGGCCAGCGCGGCGACACCGAGCGTGAGCGGGTCCAGTTCGAACTCGCCGAAGATGTCCGTGAGGAAGCCGTTGCCCAGGGCGCGGTACTCGGCCGGGAACGAGCCGATGTTCGCGTTGCCGAGGACCACGAGCGCGAGGCCGCGGAAGATCAACATGCCGGCCAGCGTCACGATGAAGGCCGGGATGCCGACGAAGGCGATCCAGAAGCCCTGCCAGACACCCACGAGGGCGCCGACCAAGAGCGACAGGATGATCGACAGCCACCAGGGCAGGCCCCAGGTCACGGCGAACACACCGGATACGGCGCCGACGAAGGCGGCGACCGAACCGACCGACAGGTCGATGTGGCCGGCGATGATGACCATCACCATGCCCACCGCGAGAACGAGAATGTACCCGTTCTGCACGATCAGGTTGGAGATGTTCTGCGGCCGCAGCAGGATGCCGTCGGTCAGGACGCTGAACAGCACAACCACCACGATGAGCGCGATGAAGATACCGTTCTTGCCGAGGTCGGTGACGACATGGCTGAGCCAGGCCCCCACCTTGGAGTTGCTGGGATTGACTTGCGCGCCTGCGGCCGTGTTGCTCGCCGGCTTGGTGTCGAGATCACTCATTTTGACGTTTCTCCTATTCCGATAGCGCCGACGCTAACGGGCCTTTTCCATGGTCATGTGCTTGATGAGGGTTTCCGGGGTGGCATCGTCGATGGGGAATTCTCCCGTGATGCGCCCCTCGGAAAGGGTGTAGATGCGGTCGCAGATACCGATCAATTCCGGCAGCTCCGACGAGATCACGATGACGCCCTTGCCCTGTGCCGCGAGGGCGTTGATGATCGCGTAGATCTCATACTTGGCTCCAACGTCGATGCCGCGGGTGGGCTCGTCGAGGATCAGCACGTCGGGGTTCGAGTAGATCCATTTCGACAGCACGACCTTCTGCTGGTTGCCACCGGAGAGCTTCCCGGTTTTGGCCAGCACCGTCGGCGCCTTGATGTTCATGCTCGTGCGGTACTCGTTGGCGATCTTGAACTCTTCGTTGTCGTCGACCAGACCGCCCTTGACGAGCTTGCCGAGGGACGCCATCGAGATGTTGCGCTTGATGTCCTCGATGAGGTTGAGCCCGTAGGTCTTGCGGTCTTCGGTGGCGTACGCGATGCCGTTGTCGATCGCCTCGGTCACCGTGCGGGTCTTGATCTCCTTGCCGGCCTTGAACACCTTGCCGCTGATGCGGCTGCCGTAGGTGCGACCGAACAGGCTCATCGCGAACTCGGTGCGCCCGGCGCCCATCAGTCCGGCGATGCCGACGATCTCGCCGCGGCGAACGTTCAGGTTGACGTTGTCGACCATCACTCGGCTCGGGTCCTGGGGGTGGTGAGCGGTCCAGTCCTCCACCCGCAGGATCTCCTCGCCGATGTTCGGCGTGTGATCCGGGTAGCGGTGTTCGAGGTCACGGCCGACCATGTCCTTGATGATGCGGTCTTCGGTGACCTCCTGCTTGGCGATCGTCTCGATGGCCTTGCCATCGCGGATGACCGTGACGGCGTCGGAGACCTTCTTGATCTCGTTCAGCTTGTGGCTGATGATGATCGACGTGATGCCCTGGCCCTTGAGGTGCAGCATCAGGTTGAGCAGGTGGTCGGAGTCCTCGTCGTTGAGGGCGGCCGTCGGCTCGTCCAGGATGAGTAGCTTCACACGCTTGGAGAGCGCCTTGGCGATCTCCACGAGCTGCTGCTTGCCGACACCGATGTCCATGATCTTGGTGGTCGGGTTTTCACGCAGGCCCACGCGGGCGAGGAGTTTGACGGCCTCGCTGTTGGTCTTGTTCCAGTCGATGAGGCCGAGGGCGCCACGCTGTTCGTTGTTGAGGAAGATGTTCTCCGCAATGGAGAGGTAGGGACTCAGTGCGAGTTCCTGGTGGATGATGACGATGCCCTTGGCTTCGCTGTCCCGAATGTCTTTGAATTCAACGACTTCGTCTTCGAAGACGATGTCGCCGGTGTAGGTGCCGTGCGGGTACACACCGCTGAGCACCTTCATCAACGTGGACTTGCCCGCGCCGTTCTCACCACAGATGGCGTGAACTTCGCCGCGTGCGACGTTGAGCGTCACGTCCTGCAGCGCCTTGACGCCGGGGAAGGTCTTGGTAATACCGCGCATCTCGAGGATGTTGGTGGTCACGTGCGTTCCTTTCTGAGGTCTATCCGTTGAAGTGACCGGCCGGCGGGACGAGACGCCCCGCCGGCCGGTCACGAACACGTGACTCTTAGCCGTCGATCTCGGCCTGGGTCCAGTAGCCGCTGTCAACCAGCTGCTCCGTGATGTTGTCCTTGACCACGATCGCGGAGTCGAGGAGGTAGGAGTCCACAACCTTCACGCCGTTGTCGTAGTCGGTGGTGTTGTTGATCTCCGGCTTGTCACCGTTGAGCAGGGCGAGGGTCATCGAGACGGCGACCTCGGCCAGCTTGCGGGTGTCCTTGAAGATGGTGGCGTACTGCTCACCAGCAACGATGGCCTTGACCGAGTCGAGCTCGGCGTCCTGGCCGGAGATGACGGGCCAGGCGTCGCCCAGCGAGTAGCCGGCGCCCTCGAGGGCAGAGATGATGCCTCGGGAGATGCCGTCGTACGGGGAGAGCACGCCGTTGACGACGCTGCCGTCAGAGTACGTCGACGTCAGGATGTTCTCCATCCGGCTCTGTGCCTCTTCACCGTCCCAACGCAGGGTTGCGACCTGCTCGATGTCGGTCTGGCCGCTCTTGACAACGATGGTCTTGTCGTCGATCAGCGGCTGGAGGACATCCATCGCGCCGTCGTAGAAGAAGAACGCGTTGTTGTCATCGAGCGAGCCGGCGAACAGCTCGACGTTGAACGGGCCGGCCGGGGCGCCGTCGATGGGCGTTCCGTCCAGCTCGACCAGGCCGAGGCCGTTGAGGAGGGACCAGGCCTGCTGCTGGCCGACCTTGAAGTTGTCGAACGAGGCGTAGTAGCTGACGTTCTCGGTGTCGCGGATCAGGCGGTCGTAGGCGATGACGGGGATGTCGGCGTCTGCGGCGTCCTGGAGCACGCTGGTGAGGGTGGTGCCGTCGATCGAGGCGACGATCAGGGCCTCCGCACCCTTGGTGATCATGTTCTCGATCTGCGATACCTGGGTGGGGATGTCGTCCTCTGCGTACTGCAGGTCGACCTTGAAACCCTCGGCTTCGAGCTGTTCCTTGACGGCGTTACCGTCGTTGATCCAGCGCTCGGAGGACTTCGTGGGCATCGCGACGCCAACAAGTCCGCCGTCGCCGGCGCCCGAGCTGGAGTCGTCTCCGCCGCCGCTGGAGCAGGCAGCCAGGGAGATGACCATGGCTCCGGCAGCCAGGGTTGCGAGGAAAGCTTTCTTCTTCACTGTGGTTCCTTTCGTATTTTCTATCGACATTGATGTCAAATCGGTGAAGCGAATGTGATGCGTGTGATTACAGGCCGTGCGCCAGGCGGTGGTCCGCCTGGTTCCAGCGCACCGCGCGGGTGGAGTCCCGCAGGGTGGTGGTCTTTTCGATCAGGAGAAGCTCGGTGTGAGCGTCCCGTGAGAAATCGTGGGGGTGGGCGGCGTCGGCCAGGCGGCGGGATGCGGCGGCCGGGAAGGCCATCACTTCAGTGCTCCCTGCGGCGCTTGCCCGTAGACGTTCTGGTAACGGTTGAAGAGCGAGTCGATCGCGTCCTGCGGGATGGGCAGCAGTTCGCCGCCCTGACGCGCGATCTGCACGGTGCGGGCGACGTCTTCGACCATCACGGCCGCCTTGACCGCGTCGCGGGCATCCTTGCCAATGGTGAACGGACCGTGGTTCTGCATCAGCACCGCGCGGGAGCGGTGCCCGGTGAGCGCCTCGACGATGCCCTGGCCGATGGTGTCGTCGCCGATGATCGCAAACCGGCCGACCGGGATCGGGCCGCCGAATTCATCCGCCATGGCCGTGATGACGCAGGGGATCTCTTCGCCCCTGGCCGCCCACGCGGTGGCGTAGGTGGAGTGGGTGTGCACAACGCCGCCGACCTCCGGCATGTGCCGGTAGACGTAGGCGTGCGCGGCGGTGTCGCTGGACGGGGCGCGGTCAGAGCCCGGCGTCTCCGGCACGACGACGCCGTCGAGGTCGCAGAGGATCATGTTCTCGGGGGCCAGGTCGGCGTAGTCGACGCCGGAGGGCTTGATCACGAAGAGGTCGGCGCCGGGCACGCGGCCGGAAACATTGCCGCCGGTCCAGACGACGAGACCGTTGCTGGTGAGTTCGCCGTGCAGGCGGGCGATCTCTGCTCGGACGCGGGCGACAGCCACCTCGATCTGTGGGCCGAAGGTGCTCATGCGGCCACCGCCGCTGACGTGGCGGCGGCCGTGGGCTGCGCGGGGGTCATGCTCACAGGATCGACTTCCTTGTCTGGGGTAATGCGGGTGATGCTGAAGTTGGGGTGAATGTGAACGGTCACATTGCTGACCTCATGTTAGCCGTATCGGGGAAAGATCTGTCAAGTCCGGATGGTCACTTTTAGGTAACGCCCTCGATCGGGGTCCGGCGAGGCCGATTCGCCTGTCGGTCAGAACGCCGGCGGACCCGTCGACGAGCGCACGATGAGCGCGGGAATGATGGCGTTGCGGTCCTCCACCGGTCCGGCGGTGATGTCGTCCAGAAGCAGGGCGATGCAGCGTTTGCCCAGTTCGGCGAAGTCCTGCCGCACTGTCGTGAGGGGCGGCCAGAAATGTGCCGCTTCCGGAATATCATCGAATCCGACCACGCTGACGTCGCCGGGGATGTCGAGGCCGGCGTCGCGAATCGCGTGCATCAGCCCCAGAGCCATCTGGTCGTTCGAGGAGAAGATCGCGGTGAAGTCCCGCACCCGCAGAAGTTCCCGACCGGCGTAGTAGCCGAAGTCAGCGGTCCAGTCACCGAGGATGGGCGCCGTCGTCGGCACATCCATCGCCCCCATCTCGTCAAGGAACCCGCGCATACGCGCCTCGGCCTCGATCCAGTCCTGGGGGCCCGCCAGATGGTAGATGCTGCGGTGCCCGAGGTCGATGAGATGCCGGGTGGCCAGGCGCGCGCCGGCGATCTGGTCGACGGAGAGGCCATGATCGTTCAGCCGGCCGGTGGACTGCAGAGTCACGTACGGCACCGAGATAGACAGCTGCTCGAGCACGTCGAAGACCCGCATCTGCGGGGCTATCACCACGATCCCCTCCACCGATTGCAGCATCAGGTGGTCGAGGGCGGCCTCGATCGACTCCGGGTCCACGGAGGTGAGGTTGGCCGTGTTCACGTAGTAGCCGGCATCCCTGGCGGCATCCTGGATCGCCGCGATGCTACTGGCCGGCCCGTACTGCGAACTCGACGCCGAGAGCACACCGATGGTGCGCGAGGTGCCGCGGGAGAGCGCCCTGGCCGCCCGGTTGGGGCGGTACTGCAGGTCGTCCATCACCTGCTGCACCCTGGCCTTGGTCGACTCGCGGATGCTGGGGTGGTTGTTGAGCACCCGGGAGACGGTCTGGTGCGAGACCCCGGCAAGGCGCGCCACATCCCGGATGCTGGGTGCGCGACTCTTGGGCAGATCAGCTGACACGGGGAAAGGCCTCGTTTGAATGTGCACGGTCACAAATGTGGCCGCAGGTCAATTATGCACGCGAGCGGCCCGCGGGGAATGCGCGGTGTGACAGTCACATGAGTGGGCAGCAAGCAGGCCGACGCAATGTGACTGTCACATCCGGGAGGGCACCGGCCCATCTCCGGCGGCCGGGGCGGCGTGCCGCGCCCGCCGGGTGGGCGGTCAGGCGCTCGCGCGCACCACCAGGTCGGTCGGCAGCACGATCGTGGCGGGGCGTTCGCCATCGATGACCCGAAGCAGCAACCGCACCATTTCCTCGCTGATCCGCTCGAAAGGCTGGTGCATGGTGGTCAGCGCCGGGGTGATGGCGGTCGCAATCGGAGCATCGTCGAAGCCGCCGACGGCGACGTCCTCCGGCACCCGGCGCCCCGACTGCAGCAGAACATCGATGGCGCCGGCGGCCATGACGTCGTTGGCCGCGAAGACAGCGTCGAGGTCGGGGTGGCGCTCCAGGAGTTCGGTCATGGCGAGGGCACCGCTCGACCGACTGTAGTCGCCTCGGGCCACATAGCTCTCGTCGAAGGCCCCCTCGAGTTCGTCGGCATACGCCTCGAACCGACGCATGCCTCCAGAGGTATCTTCGGGACCGGCGATCGTTGCGATGCGAGAGCGGCCGAGCCCGCGCAGGTAACGCACCATCTCCCTGGCGCCGTCGTAGTCGTCAGCGGCGACGTAGCCCATCTTCTTCTCGAAACCGAGCGGCACCCCGCAGGCGATGGCGGGGACGCCGGCGGCGATGATCTCGGAGATCAGGCCGCGCCGGCTGCTGTGCGAGGAGACCAGGAGCACACCATCCACGTGGCCGGCGGTGATGAACTCGGTGGCGCGACGCTGTTCGTCTTCGTTGCCCGCCATGATCAGCACGAGCGA
This sequence comes from Cryobacterium sp. SO2, assembly GCF_026151165.2. Lineage (NCBI taxonomy): Bacteria > Bacillati > Actinomycetota > Actinomycetes > Micrococcales > Microbacteriaceae > Cryobacterium > Cryobacterium sp. SO2. Next base: position 384,132 of record NZ_CP117849.1, on the reverse strand, counting down.
GATGTCGTGCGCGGACAGCGCCTTCGACGCCCCGCGCATCAGCACGGCGAAGTTCGGGTCTTCGAACAGCCTGTCGTGTGATTCGGTGAGCAGGAACGCCACCGAGTTCGCCCGGCTCGTGGCAAGGCTCCTGGCATGCGGGTTGACCCGGTACCCGGTCTTCTTGATGGCAGCGTTCACCGACGCCAGGGAATCCGGGCTCACCCAGTGGCCGCCGTTGAGCACCCGCGAGACCGTGCCGCGGGACACACCGGCGGCGGCGGCCACGTCATCGATGGTCGGACGGCGCTTGGCGGGGGGCGGGGTCACGTGTGAAGCCTAGCGACCGTCAGGCCTTGACCGCACCGGCGGCGAGGTCGACCTTCCAATAACGCTGCAGCACGAGGAACAGGATGATCAGCGGGATGATCGACAGCAGGGCTCCAGTGATCACGAGGGTGTACATCGACGGTGCGCTCGCACCCTGATTGAGCAGGCCGCTCAGGCCCACCGTCACTGGGAAGAGCTGGTCGTCGCCGAGCATGATGTACGGCAGCATGAAGTTGTTCCAGACCGCGACGAACTGGAACAGGAAGATCGTCACCAGGCCGGGGCCCATCATCGGCAGGGCGATGCGGTTGAAGATGTAGAGCTCCCCCGCACCCTCGGTGCGGGAGGCCTCGATGACCTCGGTGGGCACGGATGCCGCCGCGTAGATGCGGGCCAGGTAGATGCCGTACGGGCTGATGATCTGCGGCAGGAGCACCGACCACATCGTGTTGGTCAGTCCCACCTCGGCGAGCAGGAAGTACTGCGGGATCGCGAGGATGACGCCCGGCACGAGCACGCCCATCAGCAGGATCGAGAAGACCACCTTTTTGCCGGGGAACTCGAACTTGGCCAGGACGTAGCCGGAGATCGCCGAGATCCAGGTCGAGGCCAGGGCGCCAACGCCGGCGTAGATCGCGGTGTTGAGCACCCAGCGCCAGAACAGGCCGCCCCGGTACTGGCTGAGTTCCACGATGTTGTCCCACAGGTGGGTGCTGGGCATCAGGGTGAAGGTGGAGAACAGTTCTGAGCTGTCCTTGCTCGACGCCATCAGAACCCAGAACACCGGGAACAGGCAGTAGATGGCACCGATGATGAGGATGCCGGTGGAGACCGGGCTGGCCTTCTGGCGGAAGACTCGGGCCGAGGCCCGCTCCGCTTGACGCCGGGTCCGATCGGTGCGGGCGCGCGTGAGCGTGGTGGTCATGGGTCAGTCCTCCTGGCCGAAGGCACGTTTCTGCACGACGCGCAGGAACAGGAATGAGAAGGCGAAGGTCACCAGGGCGATGACGATCGAGGTCGCCGCGGCCGAGTAGATGTCGTCGCGAGTGAAGGCATCCCGGTAGACCAACATCAGCGGCGACCAGCTGGTGGACAGCGAGTTGGTGAGCGGGCGGAGCGTGGTGGGCTCGGCGAACACCTGCAAAGTGGCGACCATGGAGAACAACGCGGTCATGACGATCGCCGGCGCGATGATCGGGATCTTGATGCGCAGCGCGATTTGCACCTCGCTCGCACCGTCCAATGTGGCCGCTTCGTAGATGTCGGAGGGCACCGACTTGAGGGAGGTGTACATCACGATCATGTTGAAGCCCACCCCGCCCCAGAGGGCGATGTTTGCGATCGCGAAGGTGACCCCGCCAGAGGACAGCATCGACGGGACGTCCCAGCCGAGCTTGTCGAAGACAAAGTAGAACGGGCTCACCGCCGGCAGGTAGAGGAACCCCCAGAGCAGCGAGCTGATCACGGCCGGCACGGCGTACGGCAGGAAGATGGCGGTGCGGGAGAAACCGGCGGCCCTGGTGCGCTTGGAGTCCAGCAGCAACGCAAAAAGCAGCGCGAGTCCGAGCATCAGCGGGATCAAGATGAAGCCGTAAAGCAGCACGCGGCCGACACTGGCCCCGAATTCGGTGTTGGTGAGAGTCGCGACGTAGTTGTCGATCCCGGCGAAGACGGCGGTGCGGGCTCCGGAGCCGAGTCCGAGACCGGACACCTTGGTCTTCTGGAAACTCAAGTAGAGCGTGTAGAGGATGGGCGCGGCCATGAAGGCCACGAAGAGGATGATGCCGGGCGCCAGCATCGCGTACGGCACGAGCACCCTCGATCGGAAGGTCCCTCGGCCCCGGCGAACCGGCGGCGCACTGCTCCTGGTGGCCACTTCGGCCTCTGTCACTGTCACGAGTTGTCCTCAATCGACGCGAGTGTCTGGGGTGGGTGATGATGGGGTGGGTCAGGCGGGGTGTGGGGGTCCGCCGGTTTGCCGGCGGACCCCCGGGACCGAGCTACTTGACCGTGAAGCCGTTCTTCTTCATATCGTCCGTGGTGATCTTCTGCATCGCGTCGACGGCGTCCAAGAAGGCGCTCTTCGTCTTGGCGTCCGCCGCTTTGGCGAACTCGTCGTTGTACGCGCTGTAGGCGACATTCACGTTCGGGCCGTAAGTGAACGGGCTCACCGTGGCAGCCACCTCGGCGGCGACGTCGTAGAAGTCAGGCTGGTTGCTGAAGAACTCCGGCGGCGCGGTGAGCGCAGCCTTGGCCTGTTCGGCATCCGCTGGGTAGATGCCTGACGTGGTGACGAGGGCCTGCACGGCGTCGGCGTCGGTGTTCAGCCAGGTGGCGAACTCCGCGGCCTCCTTCGGGTGGTCGGACTGGGTGGTGACGGCGGTGGACGATCCACCCCAGTTGCCGGTCGCGGGCGCATCGACGTCCCACTGCGGCATCGGCGCGGCCTCCCAGAGCCCGGCGGTGTCCGCGGCGTTCCCGCCGAGCACGCCGGGAGCCCAGACGGCGCTCAGCCAGCCCACCTGCTCGCCGTTATTGAGCCCGGCGTTCCACTCCGGGGTGTACATCGGCTTGTTGTCGATGACGCCCTCTTCGACGAGGCCACCCCAGTAGCCGGCGACGGTTTCGGTGGGGGTGGCCGCGATGTCCACGCTCCACGCGTCCCCGTCGATGCCCCACCAGGAGGCGCCGGCCTGCTGCGCCATGCCGGTGAACCAACCGGCGTCGTTCGATGAGAAAGTGCCGAGGTACTTGGACGGGTCCGCGGCGTGCACCGCACGGGCCACCTCGGCGTATTCGTCCCAGGTGGTGGGCACGGCCAGGCCGAGGTCGGCGAGGATGTCGGCCCGGTAGTAGAACATCATCGGGCCGCTGTCCTGCGGGATGGCGTAGATCGCGTCTGAGCCCAGTGTGACTGAATCCCAGACGCCGGCGGCGAAGGAGTCTTCGATGTCGCCGGCACCGTACTCGGACAGGTCGGCGAGGGCATCGGAGGAGACCAGAGTGGGGATCTTCTGGTACTCGGCCTGGATCAGGTCCGGCGCACCGCTGCCGGCCTTGATGGCCGTAAGAAGTTTGGTGATGGCGGGGTCGCCGCCATCCTGCTTCTGCACCGTCACCTGGATGTCGGGGTTCTCGGAGTTCCAGATGTCCACGACCTGCTCGAGGTTCGGCGCCCAGGCCCAGTAGTTCAGCTTCACCGGCCCTGCGTCACCGCCGCCCGCCTGTGCCGAACAACCTGACATGAGCAGGGTTGCGGCAGTGGCCATGGCCACCGCCCCGACTCGAATCGACGTGCGCATCTCGTCCTCCTTGATGAATGCTGGTGCTGTGAGTGGGCGCCCCTGGTGGATCATCAGGTCTTCGCGACGGCGATTGGACGATGCGACTGGGAGCGGTACTAGTAATCCACACAAATTTTCCATTGTCAACAAGGGCCCTGCATCTGGCTTCTGTCACAGCACTGTGTTAGAACTGGGAGCGCACACAGTAAAAGGAGCCCGAGACCAATGTCGATCCAGACCCCACCACCCGCCGATTCCCCCGCCATGCAGCGGTTGCTGAACGGCACGACCGGGATCCGCTACGGCGGCGACTACAACCCCGAGCAGTGGCCGCGCGCCACCTGGCTCGAGGACATCGAGTTGATGAAGCAGGCCGGCATCAACCTGGTGAGCCTCGCAATTTTCTCCTGGGGCATCCTGGAACCCCGCGAGGGTGAATACGACTTCAGCCAGCTGGACGACATCATCGAGCTGTTGCACGCGGCCGGCATCGACGTCGACCTGGCCACGCCCACCGCCGCTCCGCCGGCCTGGTTCTGGAAGAAATACCCGGACTCCCGCCCGGTCACGCGCGAGGGCATCACCCTGGGCAACGGCTCCCGCGGCATGGTCAGCCCGTCGAGCCCGGACTACCGCCGAGCCGCAGCCCAGATCACCGAACAGCTCGCCCGCCGGTACAAGAACCACCCGGCGCTCGTGCTCTGGCACGTGCACAACGAATACGGCGCACCGATCAGCGACTCCTACGACGACTACTCCGTCGCCGCGTTCCGGGCCTGGCTGCGCACCCGCTACGGCACCCTGGCGGTCCTCAATGAGAAGTGGGGCACCACCTTCTGGGGCCAGGTCTACGGCGAGTGGGACGAGATCGACGCACCCCGGCAGTCCGCCTCGGTGAGCAATCAGGCGCAGCGCCTGGACTTCCACCGGTTCACCTCCGACGCGTTGCTCGAGTGCTTCATCAACGAACGCGACGTCATTCGCCGTTTCACCCCCGACATCCCGGTCACCACCAACTTCATGGCCACCAACTGCCTCTCCGCCGACTACTGGCGCTGGAGCCGCGAGGTGGACGTCGTCTCGAACGACCACTACCTGGTGGCCGAACGCGCCGACAACCACGTGTTGTTGGCCATGGATGCCGACCTCACCCGGTCGCTGGCCGGCGGGGCGCCCTGGATCCTGATGGAGCACTCCACCGGGGCGGTCAACTGGCAGCCGCGCAACATTGCCAAGCGGGCCGGCGAACTGGCCCGCAACTCGCTCTCGCACCTCGCCCGCGGAGCGGACGGCATCCTGTTCTTCCAGTTCCGCGCCTCCAGGTTCGGCGTGGAGAAGTTCCATTCGGCGATGCTCCCGCACGCGGGCGCCGAGACCCGCATCTGGCGAGAGGTCGTGGCGCTCGGCCAGGCCCTCGGGGAGCTCGCCGACGTGCGCTCCTCCCGGGTGCGCGCCAGGGTCGCTCTGCTCTGGGACACCGAGTCGTTCTGGGCCCAGGACTTCGAGTGGCGTCCAAGTGTGGAGCTCGGGCACCGCGAGCGCATCGAAGCCTTTTACACGGCCTTGTGGAACCGCAATGTGACCGTGGACTTCGCCCACCCGACCGGCGACCTCAGCGGCTATGACCTCGTGATCGCACCCAGCCTGTACCTGGCCGGGCCCGCAGCATCCGAGAACCTCACCGGTTACGTGCGAGCCGGCGGCCACCTGCTCGTCTCCTACTTCTCCGGCATCGTCGACGAGAACGACACCGTCTACGCCGGTGCAGCACCGGGAGCCCTGCGCGAGGTGCTCGGCCTCAGCATCCCCGAGTTCCTCCCGCTGCACGAGAGCGAGACCGTCACCCTCAGTGACTCCCGCACCGGCAGCGCCTGGACCGACGATATCGAGGTGTCCACCGCCCAGGTCCTGGCCAGGTACGTGGACGGGCCCGCGGCGGGCGGGCCGGCCATCACCCGCAACGCCTTCGGCGACGGCGTTGCCTGGTACCTGTCCACCAAGCTCATCGGCAACGACCTCGATTCACTGCTGCTCGACGTGCTCACCGCGGCCGGTATCGCCCCGGCCCGGGTCATAGGCGGCCTGGAGTCGGTCACCCGGTCCAGCGACACCGCCGATTTCGTCTTCCTGATCAACCACACGGATGCCGACCAGGCGGTGCCTGCCACCGGCACCGAGCTGCTCACGAACACGGTCGTCGGGGGAACCGTGCTGGTGCCCGCCGGGCTCACCCGCGTGGTGCGCTCCGTCCGGTAGCCCGCCCCACTCCGCTCCCCCGCACAATTGTTCCCCGAACGGACTTGTGCACCCGGCGCACCGGGTGCACTTGTCCGGGTGGGGAACGGTTGTCCCTCGGTTAGGGCAGCCGGGCGAATGCCCGCACCGGGAAGGTGCCGAAGTCGCGCACGCGCGGAGGCACGGCGAAGAAGTGCGCTCCCCGGTCGGGCAGGGCGGCCAAGCCGGTGAGATGCTCGACGACCGGGATGCCCGCGGCCAGCAGGAGCGAGTGCGCCGGACGGGTTCCCCCTGACTCGGTGTCGTCGATGTTGAGCGAGTCGATCCCCACCAGCGTCACGCCGGCCGCAACCAGGGCTTCCGCGCCGGCCTCGGTGAGGAACGGTGCACCGGACGCATAGGCCGGGGTGCCGAAGTGCAGGTCCCAGCCGGTCTGCAGCAGCACGGCGGTGCCGGCCAGCTGCTCCCCGGCGAAGACCGTCGCCGGGATCCCGCGCCCGGTCGCCTGGTCGTGCCTGAAGACACGGGCGGGCAGGTCGGCCAGGGAGTCCAGGGGCAACCCGGCCAGGTCGGTTCCGCCGTCGAAGCGGTGGAACGGGCTGTCCAGGTAGGTGCCGGTGTTGCCGATCATGGTGATCGTGTCCATCGCGAATTCGGTGCCGGCCGCGTAGTTGCTGCGCGAGTCCGCCCGGGTGAGGTGGGGGGTGATCACCGGGACCGGAAGCCCGGGGTAGGTGACCAGGCCGGCACTGATCTCGTGGCTGAGCTCGACGAGGCGGGAGTGGGATGTCGTCATGCGGGGTTCTCCTGCTGGGTCTGTCCGTCGGCTGGGCGCCCGTCGGGTGAGGTTCCAGTGTGCCGAGCCGGGTGACCCGCGGCGACCTGTGACCGGCCACTCTGCGTCGATTTTCCGCCATGACCTGGGCTCGGACTCACTCCCACCGGCCCCGAACTGGGGGTGATCAGGCCGGCCGCAGTCGGTAATGAGGACTATTCAGCTTTGACGCGCGGGCGTTTACTGTCTGGGCCGTCCCTTCCCGAACGGGGCCGGCCAGGGACGGCAGCCATGCGCTCAGCGAGAACGCCCACGGAGATTCGCCCGCCGAGCCGCGCTCCGCGGTCCGCGCACGGCCACCGGAACGCGCCCGCCGCACTGCTCGCGCTCATCGGGGTGCCGCTGCTGCTGGCCGGCACCGCCCTCACACTCGACACGAGCCAGGTCGTGGCGTCGGCGTCGGCGGCGGCGCCACGACTCACCGCCGTCGACGGCTTCCCGACGTCGTCGCGCACGGCGACCGCCGCGATCGTCCACGCCGACGCCGTGCTTGCCGACGCCAGGGCCACGCTCACCGACAGCGCCGGCCGGGTGCTCGACGAGGAGGCGCGCACAGTCCTGGCCGAGAGCATCCGCTCCACCACGGCCTCCGTCAGACGGGCCGAGAAGGTGGTCGACCGGGCCGCACTGCAGGCCGACCCGCTTCGCTCGGGCGGCAGGTTCTTCTCGCCGCCGGACCTCGCGCGGGCGACCCAGACCCTGCAGCGGATGCCCCTCACGAACGGCGCCGACCTGGCCGAGGTAGCCGACGCTCTCGACGGCACAGCAGACGCCGTGACGGCGGCCGTCGCCAGCTGGCAGGCAGAGCAGGAGAGGCTCGCGGCCGAGGAGGCAGCCAGAGTCGAGGCGGCCAGGGTCGAAGCCGCCAGGGTCGAGGCCGCCGAGGCCGAACGGGTCGCGGCCGCCGCCGCCGCATCCGCCCAGGAGTCCCAGGCCGCACAGGCCGCCCAGGCCGCCCAGGGCGGAGGCACCGCGGACCCGGGAGACGACGGTGCGCCGGCCGGGCCGGCCTCGGTTGACAAGTACGTCTGGACGAGCGGGTTCCAGACCGAGATCGACGCCTGCAACGGCGCGGTGGACGTCACCGGCAACTACGGTGTGGCCGTCATCGCCGAACACTGGTCCTGCGGCGGGGCGTGGTTTCCCGGCAGCGGCACCGTGATCACCCTCTCCGGGGTGCGTTCGGGCACCTACCTGGTGGGCGGCGTCGCCGCGGTGCTCAACGCCAACACGCAGGGCATCGGCGACGTTCCGCGCGGCTACGACCTGCTGTACCAGACCTGCATCGACGGCTCGAACACTACGATGTCGTTCACCGTCCTCACCCGGATCGGCTGACCGACCGCGGGCATCCGCTCGCCGGTCAGGCGGCGGGCAGCGCCTGGGCGAGGTCGGCGAGCAGGTCGTCGATGTCTTCGATGCCCACGGAGAGGCGCACGATGTTGGTGGCGACCTCGAGCTCGGTGCCGCGCACCGAGGCGTGCGTCATCTCGGACGGGTAGTTCACCAGGGACTCCACGCCGCCGAGCGATTCGGCCAGCTGGAACAGGTGCATCGACTCGGCGAAGAGGCGGGCCGCGCTCTCGCCGCCGTGGAACGCGAGGGACAGCATGCCGCCGAAGGCGCTCATCTGGGCCTTCGCGAGTTCGTGGCCGGGGTGGCTCTCCAGGCCCGGGTAGTAGACCTTCTCGATGGCCGGGTGGGTCTCGAGATACCGGGCGATGGTGAGCGCGTTGCTGCTGTGCCGTTCCATGCGCACCGCGAGGGTCTTGATGCCGCGCACGGTGAGCCAGGCATCCAGCGGCGCCGAGACGGGTCCGGCCGCGAACTGGATGAACGCGGTCTTCTCGGCGAGCTCGTCGTCGTTGATGACCAGGCCGCCGCCGATGACGTCGGAGTGGCCGCCGAGGTACTTGGTGGTGGAGTGCACAACGACGTCGGCGCCGAGGGCGAGGGGCTGCTGCAGGGCGGGCGAGGCGAAGGTGTTGTCCACCACCACGAGCACGCCGTACTTGTGGCCGACCTCGACCAGGCCGGCGATGTCGCTGATCTTCATGAGCGGGTTGCTCGGCGTCTCCACCCAGAGGATCTTGGTCTCACCGGGGATGATCGCGGCTTCGACGGCGGCCAGATCGCTCATCTCCACGGTGGTGTTGCGCACGCCCCAGGCGCCGTGCACCCGGTTGATCAGCCGGTGGGTGCCGCCGTAGACGTCATTGCCGAGCACCACGTGGTCGCCGGGCGTGAGCACCGCACGCAGCAGGCTGTCCTCGGCGGCGAGGCCGCTCGCGAACGACAGGCCGTGCTTGCCGCCCTCGAGCGCGGCGAGCATGGTCTCCAGCGAGGTGCGGGTGGGGTTGCCGCCGCGGCTGTACTCGTAGCCGCCGCGAAGCACCCCGATGCTCTCCTGCACGTAGGTGGAGGTCTGGTAGATCGGCGGGATGACAGCACCGGTGGTCGGGTCGAACTCCTGACCGGCGTGGATGGCGATGGTGTTGAACTTCTTGTTCTCTGTAGTGCTCATGACGGGTCTCTTTCGAAAAATCGTGGAGTTAGACGCTGAGGTAAGTGAGGAGGTCGTGCCGGGTGATCACGCCGAGCGGCTTGCCACCGTCGGTCACGAGCAGGGCGTCGTGGTCGGCGAACGCGGCGCGGGCCGAGCCGACGGGCTCGTTCACGCCGATCAGAGGCAGCGCGTCGCCCACGATCGAGCCGACCTTGTCGGTGAGCTTGGTCTCGCCGGAGAAGACCCGGCCCATCAGGCTGCGCTCGTCGAGGGTGCCGACAACCTCACCCATCACGACGGGCGGTTTGGCGGCCAGGACCAGCAGCTGCGACACGCTGGCCGAGGTCATCGTCTCAATCGCGTCGCGCACCGTGTCGTTGGGGTGCACGTAGACGAACGCGGGCAGCGTGCCGGTCTTCGACGCGAGCAGGTTGGCCACGGTGTGGCCGGCCGGGGCGTTGCTGAAACCGTAGCTGCGCATCCAGCCGTCGTTGAAGATCTTGGCCAGGTAGCCGCGGCCACCATCGGGCAGCAGCACGACCACGACGGCGTCGGCGGGCAGGTCCTTCGCGGCGCGCAGCGCGGCCACCACGGCCATGCCGCTCGAGCCGCCCACCAGGATGCCTTCTTCGAGGGCCAGGCGGCGGGTCATCGCGAAGGAGTCGGCGTCGGAGACGGCGATGATCTCGTGCGGCACGGCCGGGTCGTATGCAGTCGGCCAGAAGTCCTCGCCGACGCCCTCCACGAGGTACGGGCGCCCGGTGCCGCCGGAGTACACCGATCCTTCGGGGTCGGCGCCGATGATGCGCACGGCGTCGTTCGACACCTCGCGCAGGTACCGGCCGGTTCCGGTGATGGTGCCGCCGGTGCCCACGCCGGCCACGAAATGGGTGACGGTGCCGTCGGTGTCGCGCCAGATCTCGGGGCCGGTGGACTCGTAGTGGCTGAGCGGACCGTTCGGGTTGGAGTACTGGTTGGGCTTAAACGCCCCGGGAATCTCCCGCGCCAACCGGTCCGAGACGCTGTAGTAGGACTCCGGGTCGTCCGGCGCCACGGATGTGGGCGTCACGACGATCTGGGCGCCGTAGGCGGTGAGCACATTGCGCTTGTCCTCGCCCACCTTGTCCGGCAGCACGAACACGCACTTGTAGCCGCGCTGTTGCGCCACCAGGGCCAGGCCGACGCCGGTGTTGCCGGAGGTGGGCTCGACGATCGTGCCACCGGGCAGCAGCTGGCCGTCTCGCTCGGCGGCGTCGATGATGCGCGTGGCGATGCGGTCCTTGGCGGAGCCGCCCGGGTTCAGGTATTCGAGCTTGACCAGCACGGTGGCGGAGACGCCCTCGGTGACCTTGTGCAGTTTGACCAGTGGCGTATTGCCGATGAGGTCGAGGATGGTGTCAGCGATTTTCATGGATGATCCTTCGTCTGGGAGACGTGGTGCGGTGCCGGTGGGAGAGACCGGTGCCTGTGAATGGGCGGTCCTGGAACCGAAAGTGAGGGGTGCGTGGGTCGGCTAGAGACAGCAGCGACAGGGACACGACGTCAGAATGATCACTCCCTCACTCTAGTCCGCGGGCGCAGGCCTCGACCAGCCTGTGAACCGTCTGTGAGATCGGGGCCGGGGGAAGGCTCGGCCACGGTCCATGCGTTCGAATGAGAGAACAGCAAACGAAAGAGGCCCACCGTGACCCCTGCCCCGCCCACCGGCCCGTCCGGATCATCGTCGTCGTCGGCCAAGCCCGGCGTCAAACAGCAACGAGCCGCCCAACGGGCGCAAAAGCTGGAGCAGTACCACCGCGAGCAGAAGCGCAGCGCCCGCAACCGGCGCATCGGCCTCATCGCGGGCATCACGGCCGCCGTCGCCGTCGTGGGTCTGGTGATCACCTCGGTCGTGCTCACCCCGAAGAGCCCCAGCTACACCGCCGGTGGGGGCACCGGTGCCACGATCGAGGGCGTGCAGACCTTCGAGAACACCGCGGCGCACGTCACCACGCCGGTCAGCTACCCGCAGACCCCGCCGGCCGGCGGCGAACACAACCCGACCTGGCTCAACTGCGGCGTCTACACCGAGCCGGTGCCGAACGAGAACGCCGTCCACGCGCAGGAGCACGGCGCGCTCTGGATCACCTACGACCCCGCCATCAGCGATGACGACCTCGCCGCCCTGCGCGGTCTCCTGCCGTCGACCTATGTCATCCTGTCGCCGTTCGACGGCCTGCCGTCGCCGATCGTGCTGAGCGGCTGGAACTCCCAGCTGGGAGTCGACTCCGTCGACGACGAGCGCATCGCCGAGTTCATCCAGGAGTACTGGCAGAGCAACTCGGTGCCGGAACCCGGCGCCCCGTGCACCGGCGGTCTCGATGCCCCCGGAAAGGCGTAGTTTCGGCGCGCGCCGCGTCGCGCTGATCGTCACGGCCGCGGTCGCGGCCGTAATGATCGGCCTGGCCGGGTTCGCCGTCGGCCGTCTGAGCACCCTGGACAATCCCACCCCCACCGCGACGAGCGCCGAGGCCGGGTTCGCCCGCGACATGCAGGTGCACCACCTGCAGGGCGCTGAGCTGGCCATGATCATCCGCGATCGCACCGACGACGTCGACGTGCGCAGGCTCGCGTACGACATCGCCCTCACCCAGTCACAGCAGGCTGGGCAGCTCTACGGTTGGCTCACCGAGTGGAACCTGTCGCAGGCCGGACCCGAGCCGTCGATGACGTGGATGACCCGGCCGGGCCGGTCGGGGTCGACTCACGCCCACGACGCCGGTGACAGCAGTGCAGGTGCGCACACCCCGGGGGACCCGATGCCGGGCCTCGCCACCGACGACCAGATCGCCGAGCTCACGGCCGCGAGCGGTGTGGCGGCCGAGCGCACCTTCCTCACCCTCATGATCGCCCACCACCGTGGTGCCGTCGAGATGGCCGAGGCCGCCCAGGATCGAGCAAACAACACCTCGATCCTGGGTTTCGCCAGCGCGGTCATCACCTCCCAGGAGGCCGAGATCACCCTGATGGAGGGAATGCTGCAGTCTCGCGAGCCGTGACCTGAGCCCCGAAAACTCGAGTTTTTTGGGGCTTACCTCACGGCTCGCGGACCTGTTCTGCGTAGAGGGACGCGTACACCCCTGACCTTGCGAGCAAGTCCTGGTGGGTTCCGGTCTCTACAACGCGGCCCCTCTCGACGACGAAGATCACGTCGGCGGTCACGATGGTCGACAGGCGGTGCGCGATGGCGATGGTCGTGCGTCCACGGGATGCCGTGTCCAGGGCCGCCTGCACCACCCGCTCCGAGATCGAGTCGAGAGCACTCGTGGCCTCGTCGAGGATCAGCACCTCGGGGTCTTTCAGCAGCACCCTGGCGATCGCCACGCGCTGCTTCTCCCCACCGGAGAGCCTGTAGCCGCGTTCGCCGACGATGGTGTCGTAGCCGGCCGGGAACGAAGCGATGGTGTCGTGGATGTTGGCGGCGCGCGCGGCGGTCTCCAGCTCGGCATCCGTGGCCTCGGGCCTGGCATACCGGAGGTTCTCGGCGATTGTCGCGTGGAAGAGGTAGGTCTCCTGGCTGACGATGCCGATGTGCGAGACCAGCGACTCCTGGGCGAGGTCGCGCACGTCGATGCCGGAGAACAGCACCCTCCCGGCGGTGGCCTCGTAGAACCTCGGGATCAGGTACGACACCGTGGTCTTGCCCGCGCCGCTCGGCCCGACGAAAGCGGCGAACTCGCCGGGTTCGATGGTGAACGAGACCGCGTCGAGGGTCGGCCGGGACTCGGGCGCCGCATCCGGATAGGCGAAGGTGACGGCGTCAAACTGCACCCGCCCGTTCACGGCCGGGGCGGGGATGGCACCGGGCGCATCGCTGATGGCCGGGGTGAGGTCGAGATACTGGAAGATCCGCGCGAACAGGGCGCTCGAGGTCTGCAGGTCCAGGGCCACCCGCATGAGTCCGAGCAGGGGGAAGAGCAGCCGCGCCTGCACGGTGGTGAACGCGACGACGGTGCCCGCGGTGATGTCGGTGGCGCCGTTGGTGAGCAGCAGGCCGGCGACCAGGTACACGATGGCCGGGATGCTGGACAGGAAGATGCTGACCATGGCGAAGAACCACTGGCCGCTCATCTGCTGGCTGACCTGCAGCCGCACCTGGTTGTCGTTCTCGCCGGAGTACCGGGAGATCTCGGCCTTCTGCCTGGTGAAGCTCTTGGACAGCAGGATGCCGGACACGCTCAGGGTCTCCTGCGTGATCGCGGTCATGTCGGAGAGCGACTCCTGCGTCTTCGCCGCGATGCGGGCGCGCACCTGGCCGACCCGGCGCTGTGCGAAGACCAGGATCGGCATCAGGATCACGGCCACGATGGCGAGCTGCCAGTTGAGCAGCAGCATCGCCACGAACGCGGCGATCACGGTCACGGCGTTGCCGAGAATGCTCGAGACCGTGTTGGTGAGCACGCCGGCGACCCCGCCAACGTCGTTCTGCAGCCTCGATTGGATCACGCCGGTCTTGGTGCGCGTGAAGAAGCTCAGTTCCATGGCCTGCAGGTGGGTGAACAGCCGCACTCGCAGCTCGCCCATCACCGAGTTGCCCACGGTGGCGGTGAGCCAGGTCTGCCACACCCCCAGCAGGGCGGTGGTGATGTAGGCGGCGATCATCAGCACCACCAGAACGGTCAGCCGCTGCAGGTTCGGCCCGCCGGAGGGCGGGAACAGGCCTTCGTCGAACGCCCGCTGGATGAGCAGCGGAGGCAGCACGGACAACCCGGCCGACAACAGCACCAGGATCACCGTGACGGTGAGCTTCCTGGTGTGCGGGGCGAACAGCGCCCGGATGCGGCCGAGCAGGTTGGGAATCACCGGCGCCTCGGCGTTCTCGGCCTTCTGGGCGTCCTTGTCGTCGTTACTGACGCGGTTGCGGCGCCCCCGGAAATCTTCAGGGGGACGTCCGCCCCCGCCGTGCATTCCGCTCATGGTTTCACTCTAAGTCAGCGGACCGACCCCGGACTTCCGGGGCCGGTCCGTCGCTGCTCTGCCGGCGGGAACTACCCCTTGGTCGAGCCTGCCAGCAGCCCGCGCACGAAGTAACGCTGCAGGCTGAAGAACACGATCAGCGGAACTATCAGCGACACGAACGCGGCGGCCGTCAGACGTTGCCAGTCCTGGCCGCGGGTTCCGGTGAGCTCGGCCAGCCGCTGGGTGAGCGGCGCCACGTCCTGGGTACCGCCCGAGAAGATCAACGCCACTAGCAGGTCGTTCCAGACCCAGAGGAACTGGAAGATGGCGAACGACGCCAGCGCGGGCACGGCCAGCGGCAGCACGATACGGAAGAAGACCTGGCCGTGGCTGGCGCCATCCACCCTGGCCGCTTCGATGACCTCGCCCGGAATCTCCGAGATGAAGTTGTGCAGCAGGAAGATCGCCAGCGGCAGCGCGAAGATCGTGTGCGCGATCCAGACCGGCAGGTAGCCCTGCTCGGGGATCATCGGGATCAGGTCGTGGATCCAAGCCTGGCCGGGGCGCAGGAACTGGGTGAACATCTGCAGCAACGGGATCAAGGCGAGCTGCAGCGGAACGATCTGCAGTGCGAAGATCAGCACGAACAGTCCGCCGCTCCACTTGAACTTGATCCAGGCGAAGGCGTAGGCGGCCATGGCGGCGATCACCAGCGGGAACAGCGTGGCCGGAATGGCGATGGCCAGCGAGTTCACGAAGTACGCGCCCAGCTGCGGCGACGACTGCGAGGTGCTGAACAGCACCTCGGAGTAGTTGTCCAGGGTGAAGCCCGGGTTCTGGAAGATGGTCCACCAGCCGGTGGTGCTGATCAGGCCCGCGGGCCGGAACGAGGAGATGAACAGTCCGAAGGTCGGCAGGGTCCACAGCACCGCGATGACGAGGGCCACAGCCGTCGCCGGGCGCGACGTGAGCCGCCGCTTCACCCGCTCGGACTTGCCGACCACTTCAGCGGTCGTGTTCGCCTTGGTTCCGGCGCCCGGGATGGGCAGGTCGACTACGTTGTCGCTCATCGGATCTCCCTCTGCTGACGCAGGATTCGTACGTTGTAGATGACGATCGGCAGCACCAGGAGGAACAGCACGATCGCGAGCGCGGCGCCTCGGCCCTGCTCGCCGGCCCGGAAGGCCTGGGTGTACATCTCGTTGGCGATGACGCTGGTGTTGAAGTTACCGGCGGTCATGGTGCGCACGATGTCGAACACCTTGAGGGTGGCGATTGAGATTGTGGTGATCACCACGACCAGCGAACCGCGGATGCCCGGCAGGGTCACGTTGGTGAACCGCTGCCACGGGTTGGTGCCGTCCAGCTGGGCGGCCTCGATCTGTTCGGTGGGCACACCCTTAATCGCGGCGGAGCAGATGACCATGGCGAATCCGGTCTGGATCCAGATCATCACCACGATCAGCAGGAAGGTGTTGATCGGCGACGTCTGCAGCCACTGCACAGGTTCGATTCCCACCCAGACCAGGATCTGGTTGAGCAAGCCGATCTGGGCGTTGTCGCCGGACTTGAAGTCGTAGACGAAGCGCCAGATAATGCCGGCGCCCACGAACGAGATGGCCATAGGCATGAAGACCAGGGCCTTGAAGTACTTCTCACCGCGGGACTTGTCGATGAACACCGCGTAGGCCAGGCCGATCGCGGTGGAGATCGTTGGCACGAGGACGACCCAGATGATGGTGTTCCCGAGCGTCACGAGGGCAGCTGGCTGGGTGAACATCCAGATGAAGTTCTCCGCCCCGACCCAGTCACCGGAGTTGTTGGTGAAAGCCAGCAGCGAGGTGCGGAAGGCTGGGTAGATGAGCCCGACCAGCAGCAGCAGCACGGCGGGGAGCAGGAAGAAGGCGAGCTGGTAGTAGTCGCGCCCGCGTTTGGGCGCCTTGTCGATCAGGAAGAGTACTAGCCCGATGACGAGCGAGAAGGCGGCGAGAGCCGCCACCACCTGAATTATCTTGCCGAGTAGATCCGCGGTCGTCATTGGCCGGACCCTTCTATGGTCTCGAGAGGGGGTGGTACTAAAAGTTGGGGGGTGGTACTGCCGGGTGGGCCTGCCTCGCGGCAGACCCACCCGGGTGGAGCGGGTACTAGCTCTTCGGCCAGCTCGACTCGATGGTGTCGACGACCTTCTGGGTATCGTCGCCACTCAGCCAGGACACGATGCCCTTCCAGAAGGAGTCGGTTCCCACGGCGCCGGGCATCAGGTCAGAGCCGTCGAAACGGAAGACCGTGTTCGGGTCCTGCAGGATCTCGACGCTCTGCTTGAGGATGTCGCTGGAGGCGAGGGAGGCGTCGAGGCCGGTGTTGGCGCTGATCACACCGCCCAGCTTGACCCGGTTGTTCGCCCAGGTGTCGCTGGAGAGGTAGCTGAGCACTGCGGTGATCTCGTCGCTCTCCTTGAAGGCACCGACCAGCTCGCCACCACCGGTGACAGCCTGCTCTCCGCCGGCCTCTGCGGGCGGCAGGAGGAAGGCGTAGACGTCGCCGTCAGGCGAGACATCCACTGCCGACTCGTCGGCGTTCTTCCAGAAGCCCTCGTAGAACGAGGCCTGGTGGTGCAGTGCGCAGGTGCCGTCGAGCACCGGGAGGCCGGCGTCGCCGAACTCCGTGGAGATGATCGACGAGACGTCGCCGAGTCCAGCGTTGACGTAGTCCGGGTTCTTCAGGATGTCGCCGACCGAGTTGAAGGCCGAGACGATCGCGGGGTCGTTGAACGGGATCTCGTGCGTGACCCACTTGTCGTAGGTGTCGGCGCCGGCCTCGCGCAGGACGTAGTCCTCGATCCAGTCCGTTCCCGGCCAACCGGTGGCGTCACCCGATCCGACGCCGGCGCACCACGGCACGGTGCCGTCGGCGGCGATCTGGGCGGTGAGGTCCATCATCTCGTCGAGCGAGGTGGGGATCTCGTAGCCCTTGTCCTTGAACATCGAGGGCGAGTACCAGACGTAGCCCTTGACGCTGGCCATCAGCGGTGCGGCGTAGAAGGTGCCGTCGGACGCGGTGCCGTAGCCCTTCCAGTCAGCGGACCACCACTTGTCGACGTTGTCCTCGACAGCCTGGGGGGCAGGCTTGAGGAAGCCGGCATCCGCGAGCTTGTTGAACAGGCCGGGCTGCGGGATGATCGCGATATCGGAGGCGTTGCCGCCCTCGGCGAGAACGGCGATCTGAGCCTCGAACTCCTTGGTGCCCGTGTAGCTCACGGTGATGCCGGTGCAGGCCTGGAAGTCTGCCCAGGAGCTGACGAGGCGGTCGGCCTCGACGTCCTGGATCGTGCCGCTGATGGTGACTTCGGGGCTGCCCTCGAAGGTGCCGTAGTCGGTGTAGGCCGCGCAGTCGGTGTCCGCTGCGTCCTGGGCGGCGATGTCGCCGGTACAGCCGGTCAGGGCGAGTCCCATCACTGCGGCTGCAGCGACCGGGACAAAGAGCCGGCGGTGCTGTTTCACGCTCATGCAAATCCTCCTCGTTGAGTGTTGCTTGTGGCCGAGCCGGCAGGGCCGGTCGACCGGAATGTGTGGTGCAGGTGCTCGTGGTGACGCTTCTGGAAACGGTTGCATAAGGAACCGGTTCCACACCACAAAGTACGGCACCCGACCGTTCGCCACAACCCCGGATTGGTCACAGATTGACAAAGATCGCGCTCTCATTCCTCGGGACCTGCGAGAGGGTCACGCTTCGATTGCGACTTTATGGAACCGGTTCCATTCGCTCCCGGGTTGCGGCTATGGTGTCCACTAGCGTTTCCAAGGACGGAGGCTGGCATGAGCGCAATCGCCGATGTTGCGCGCCTGGCCGGCGTCGCCAAGGCCACAGCCTCCCGTGCGCTCAGCGGTCGCGGCTATGTGTCAGATGAGACCCGGAGCAAGGTGATCGCCGCCGCCGCCCAGATCGGCTACGTCGCCTCCCCCAATGCGGCGAGCCTGGTCACCGGGCGCACCCAGAGCGTCGGCGTTATCATCCCGTTCATCAGCCGGTGGTTCTTCTCCGAGGTTCTCGAGAGCCTCGAGCAGTCGCTATTGGCCCAGGGCTACGACATGACGCTGTACAACCTGCCCGCCCACTCGGCCGAGCGCGAGCGGGTCTTCGACTTCTTCCTCGCCCGCAAGCGGTTCGACGGCGTGATCTCGGTCGGCGTGGAGCTCAGCGACACCGAGGTCGCCCTGTTGCACCGGATGGGCCGCCCCCTGGTGGGGATCGGCGGCGAGATCCCCGGCGTGCACACTATCGCGATCGACGACATCGCCACCGCGCGCCTGGCCACCGAGCACCTGCTCAGCCTCGGCCACACCGACATCCGCCACGTGGGCGGTGACCAGGTGGACCAGATGGATTTCGCCGTGCACACCAAGCGGCTCACCGGCTTCAACGAGGCCATGCGCGCAGCGGGCCTGCCCACCGACGACGGCTTCTCGGCCTGCGCGTTCACTGTGCCCGGCGGGTACGAGGCAGGGCTGGCCCTGTTCGGCGACCCGCGCCGCCGGCCGACGGCGGTGTTCGCGGCAAGCGACGAGATCGCCGTCGGGCTCATCATCGCCGCCAGGGAGCTGGGCATCCAGATCCCCACCGAACTCTCGGTGATCGGGATCGACGGCCACCCGTATGCCGAGATGTTCCGGCTCACGACCATCGAACAGCATCCGCGCAACCAGGCCAGGATGGCCATCGACTCGCTCCTGGCGGAACTGGACCACACCGAGGGGCCCGAACGCACCGGACACCTCACCCGGGTGCCGACCAACCTGGTGATGCGCTCGAGCACCAGCGCCCCCCGGTGACCCGGATGCGCAACTGTCACCCGGGCGGGTTAACCTCGAGGGGATGAATTCCGATCCAGCCGCCGCGGCCCCGACGGCCGCCACGCTGTACGCGCCCCGGCGCCCGGTGACCCTGGCCGCCACCATGGCCCCGCACCGCCGCGGCCTGGGTGACCCCACCTGCCGCACCGATGACGCCGGAATCTGGCGCACGCAGCGAACACCGCTCGGGCCGGCCACCCTGCTGCTCCGCCAGCGCGCGGACGGAGCCGTCGACGCCCGGGCCTGGGGCGAGGGCGCCGAGTGGAGCATCGGCCAGGTGCCGGCGCTGCTCGGCGACGGCGACGACTGGACCGGACTCGACCTCGGCGCGCACCCCGCTCTCGCCGAGGTGCGCCGCCGCGCTCCCGGCGTCTGGCTGGGCAGCTCTGGTCTGGTCTTCGAGGCCCTCATCCCCGCGATCATCGAACAGAAGGTCACCACCCTCGAGGCCCACCGGGCCTGGTACCGGCTCATCCGCAGACATGGCGAGGCTGCCCCCGGGCCGGCGCCGGCGGGCATGATGGTGTCCCCCGGCCCCGAGCGCTGGCGGCTGGTGCCGTCGTGGGAGTGGCATCGGGCCGGAGTCGACCCGCGCCGGTCCCGCACGGCCGTGACGGTGGCGGCCGTCGCCGCCTCGCTCGACCGGCCGGTCGACGTGGTCACGGCCGCGCGGCGGCTGCAGTCGCTGCCCGGGGTGGGTCGCTGGACCGCAGCCGAGGTGACCCAGCGCTCACACGGCGACCCGGATTCGGTGAGTGTGGGAGACTACCACCTGGCCGCCCAGGTGGGCTGGGCGCTCACCGGCTCCCCCGTCGACGACGACGGCATGCTCGAGTTGCTCGAGCCGTTCCTCGGCCACCGTCAGCGAGTGGTGCGGCTCATCCTGGGCAGCGGCTACCGGGCCCCGCGGCGCGGCCCGCGCATGACCATCCAGGACCACCGCTTCCATTGACCACCGCGGCCCGCCCTACGCCCCGCGGCACGCGTTACGCCCGGCGGCACGGGTTGGAACACGTGCCACCGCACCAAACGAGTGCCGCGAGGAACTCGGCGGGCCGAGCACCGGTCAGCTGTCGCCGGCGCCGATCGCTTCGGCCTCTTCGAGGGAGTCCTCGACGGCACCGTCGGCGCGGGCGAGGTGATGGCGGCCGAGCACGATCACGAGCAGCGCCACGAGCACGGAGGCGCCGGCGGCGAAGAACGGTGTCGCCGAGGTGAACTGGTCCGCGAGCAGGGTGGCTGCCGGCGGCGCGATGGCCCCGCCGAGGAATCGAACCCCTGAGTAGGCGGACGAGGCCACGCTGCGCGGCAGGTCGGTGGCCTCCATCACGCTCTCGGTGAGCACGGTGTTGAGCACGCCGAGCAGCAGCCCGCCGACGATGACGCAGGCCACCAAGCCGACGCCTGAGCCGACGAGCACTCCGGCCGCGGCCAGGTCGAGGGCGAGCAGGGGCAGCACAAGCCAGAGCACCCGGCTGCGGCGCATCCGTCGAGTGAGCAGCGGCGCCACCCACACCGAGGTGATGGCCAGCGACAGGCCCCAGCCGAAGAACACCAGGCCCAGGCTCACGGCGCTGCCCAGGCCCAGCGGCACGAGCGCGAACGGCGTGTAGGCCAGCAGCACGAAGAAGCCGATGTTGTAGAACAGGGCGGCGGCGGCCAGGATGCCCAGGCCCGGCCGGGCGAGCGCGCGGAACGGTGCGGAGAGGCGCGTGGGGACCGGCTTGGGCCCCTCGGTCTTGAGGAGCACCACGATGGCGATGAAGCCGACGGCCATGAGCGTGGCACTGCCGAAGAACGGGCCGCGCCAGCTGATGCTGCCGAGCAGTCCGCCCAGCAGTGGGCCGATGGCGATGCCCAGGCCGAGGGCGGCCTCGTAGAGGATGATCGCCGACGACGTGCCGCCCGCTGCGGCGCCCACGATGGTGGCCAGCGCGGTGGAGATGAACAGGGCGTTGCCGAGGCCCCAGCCCGCGCGGAAGCCGATGATCGACTCGACGTCCTGCGACAGGCCGGCGGCGAGGGCGAAGACCACGATCAGGGCCAGACCGATCAGCAGGGTGCGCTTGGCGCCGATCCGGCTGGACAGCCAGCTGGTGAAGAACATCGCGATGCCGGTGATGAGCAGGTAGCTCGTGAAGAGCATCTCGGTCTCGGTCGGCGTCGCGGCGAGGTCCGCGGCGATGGCCGGCAGGATCGGGTCGACCAGGCCGATGCCCATGAACGCGATGACGCAGGCGAAGGCGACGGCCCAGACCGCCTTGGGCTGGTGCAGGATGCTGGTGCCGGCGGGAACGCCGTGCGCGGAAGCGGGTGCGGAGCCCTGGACGGTGCGGCTCATCGGGTCGCCTCCGTGGCGCGGGCGGCCAGGCGCTCTGGCGCATCCTGCCGTTCGGTGGCTTCGACCCGGTCGCGCAGGATCGCGACGGCCCGCTCGAGCGTCTCGACATCAATGGTCGGCAGGTCGGCGAAGTAGGGCAGCAGGGCGGCGGCGAGCTCGGTGCGCCAGGCGATCAGCGCGGTCTCGCCGGCCGGGGTGCTGGCGATGAGGCTGACGCGGGCGTCGTCGGGGTCGCTGGTGCGTGCGATCCAGCCGCGGGCAACGAGGCTGCCGACCAGCTTGGTGGCGGTGGGCTGCGAGACGCGGCTCAGCTCGGCGAGTTCGCCGAGGCGGATCGGACCGGTGGAGAGCAGCACGCTGAGCGTGCGCCACAGGGCGGGCGACTCGGTGCCGCGGGCGGCGCGGGCGGCCACGCGGGTGAGGCGGTGGTTGACGGAGACCAGGTCCCCGAGGATGTCGTGTAGGTCAGAAGCCATCCGTCCACTATATACATAGCCAAGCTATATATCTACCCCGCCCCGCGGCTTGGGTGGCCCATTCTTGCTAGTCACGACGGTTCGCACACTAGCAAAAGTGGGCCACCCACGGGACTTGGATTGCGAACGCCTCGGGATCCCTGCCAGATTTCGGGTCGAGGCTGTGGACAACTCCAACGTGAGGATCACGAATGCGGAACAGTCTCCGCATGAGCGCACGACTCCCCCTTCCGCCCGACCTGCCGACACCGGCCTTCACCGTCGGTCACGCCCAGCGCGCCGGCGTTCCCGGGCACAGGCTGCGCGCTGCAGACCTCAACGCCGAGGTAGCCGGCATCCGATCCTTTCGTCACGATCTGACGCTGCCCGATCGATGCGCCCTCTTCCAACTGCGCCTCGCGCCGGAGAGCTTTTTCAGCCACAGCACCGCCGCACTGCTGCATGGGATGCCGGTGCCCTACGAGAGGGCAACCGATGCACGCGTTCACATCTCATTTCCCTCGCCGCACCGTGCACCACACGCACGCGGCATCGCCGGCCACTCGCTGCAGGTTGAAGCCCACGATCTGATGACGAGCGTGGATGGGCTTCGTCTGACCACGCCTCTGCGCACCTGGTTCGACCTGGCGCACAGTCTCGGCCTACTCGACCTGGTCGCCGCCGGCGACGCGCTCATCCACTGGAGGCGACCGTTGGTGTCAGCCCTCGACCTGGCTGAGGCCCTCAACCGCCCGCTCAACAGACGCGTGCAACGCAAGCTGCGCCACGCGGGCGCTCTACTGAACGACCGGTCGGAGTCTGCTCCGGAGTCGATCCTCAGGGCGCTCCTCGAGCTGGCCGGGCTGCCGGTATCCGGGGTGAATCACGTCGTGACCGACAGATTCGGCGAGTTCGTGGCCCGAACCGATCTGCTCATCGACAGATATCGGATCATTCTGGAATACCAGGGCGATTATCACCGCACGAAGAAGGGCCAGTGGCGGGCCGACATGACGCGTCGCGCCAAGCTCGAGGCTCAGGGCTGGCGGGTGATGGAGCTCAACGCCGACGACTTGAGGAATCCGACTGAGCTCGTGCAACGCATCCGCGCCCTCGCCCAGCTGCCCCGCCTGCACGACTAGAAGTGGCCCGGAATTGCTAGTGCGGGAGGGGTCAGGACTAGCAAGAATGGGCCAGTCACGGGGCGGCGGCGGGAGCGCCGTGGGTTAACTGCGACGGGCGCCGCACCCCGAAGGATGCGACGCCCGTCGCGAGTGAGTCGGCTAAGCCGTTACACCTGTTGTAGAACTGCCCCTTGCGGGGACCGACTACTTGAGGGTGACGGTTGCGCCAGCGGCCTCGAGGGAAGCCTTTGCCTTCTCGGCAGCTTCCTTCGCAACGCCCTCGAGGACGGCCTTCGGCGCGCCATCGACAACGGCCTTGGCCTCGCCGAGGCCCAGGCTGGTGAGCTCGCGCACAACCTTGATGACCTGGATCTTCTTGTCGCCAACGGCGTCGAGGATGACGTCGAACGCGCTCTGCTCTTCGACCTCTTCGGCAGCGGCGGCGGGGCCAGCGGCTCCGGCGACGGCAACGGGGGCGGCCGCGGTGACCTCGAAGGTCTCCTCGAATGCCTTGACGAACTCGGAGAGCTCGATGAGGGTGAGGCCCTTGAACTGCTCAAGCAGCTCTTCAGTGGAAAGCTTTGCCATGATTTTTCTCCTATTAGTTTCTTAGTTACTCACCGCGGTACAGGCAGATGCCTAGTTCGCGGACTCCTGCTTTTCACGCAGCGCCTCGATGGTGCGAACAGCCTTCGAGAGTGGTGCGTTGAACAGATATGCGGCTCCGAACAGCGAGGCCTTGAAGGCGCCGGCAAGCTTGCCGAGCAGAACTTCACGGGACTCGAGGTCGGCGAGCTTGCCTACCTCTGCGGCGGTCAGGGGGTTACCGTCGAAGTAACCGCCCTTGACAACCAGGAGAGGGTTTGCCTTGGTAAAGGCACGCAGCTTCTTCGCCACGGCGACAGGGTCACCGTGTACGAAAGCGATTGCGGACGGGCCAACGAGCTCCTCGTCAAAAGACGTGATGCCGGCGTTGTTGGCCGCAATCTTGGTGAGCGTGTTCTTTACCACGGCGTACGTGGCGTCCTCACTGATGGACGTGCGCAGCTCCTTGAGCTTCGCAACAGTGAGTCCGCGGTACTCGGTGAGCAGAACGGCGGTCGAGCTCTGGAACTTGTCCTGCAGCTCGGCGACCGTTGCTTCCTTGTTCGCCATGGCGCTCCTCTAGATATTCATGTGCCGGTAGCCCGGGGCGCAGACATGAAAAAAGCCCCAGCGCAAGCGCCGGAGCTGAGGCCAGTCGATGACTGGATAACTTCGAACACCTGCGCGGGCCGTTCACGTGAATGAACCTTCGATCGCTTTTCCATATTCTGGGCAGCGACAACCGGCGGTCTTTGGCTGTTCCCCACACTACGGGATGCCCCGGCCCAGCGCAAATCGCCCAGTCCAGGGGTCGAGAGCGGCCAGTTCGAAAAACTAGTTGACAGAAGTCCACTATCTATTTATAGTTGACATCTGTCAATTATGTAGCTGGAGATTCATGTCACGCCCTTCTCGCACCACCACCGCCCCGAACCGGGCCATCACGGCCGACGGTTCCATGACCAAACGCCAAGTGCTCGAGGCCCTGTCCGGCCTGCTGCTGGGCATGTTCGTCTCGATCCTCGCCGGCACCGTCGTGAGCACCTCGCTGCCGATCATCATCTCCGACCTCAAGGGTGACCAGTCCGCGTACACCTGGGTCATCACCGCGACCCTGCTGGCCACCACGGTGTCCACACCCATCTGGGGCAAGTTCGCCGACCTCTTCAACCGCAAGCTGCTCATCCAGCTCGCCCTGGCCGTCTTCGTGATCGGCTCCGCCCTCGCCGGCTTCTCGCAGGACACCGGAACCCTGATCGGCTTCCGTGTTCTGCAAGGCCTCGGCGCCGGTGGCCTCGCCGCGCTCAGCCAGATCATCATGGCCGACATCATCAGCCCGCGTGACCGCGGCCGCTACGCCGGCCTGTTCGGCGCCGTCATGGCCGTCGGCACCGTCGGCGGGCCGCTGCTCGGCGGCGTGGTGACGGATGCGTTCGGCTGGCGCTGGAACTTCTTCATCGCCCTGCCCATCGCCATCATCGCCATCGTCCTCCTGCAGCGCACCCTGCACCTGCCCGCCCGGGTGAAGCGCGCCGTGAAGATCGACTACCTCGGCGCGGCCCTCATCGCCGGCGGCGTCTCGCTGCTGCTGATCTGGGTGACCCTGGCCGGCAACGACTTCGAGTGGGCATCCGTCACCTCGTTCATCATGGTCGCCGTCGCCGCAGCCCTGCTCGTGGCCGCCGTGATCGTGGAATTCAAGGTCGACGAGCCGATCATCCCGCTCTCGCTGTTCAAGAACCGCACCTTCACCCTGGCCACCGTCGCCAGCATCTCGGTGGGTGTGTCGATGTTCGGCACCTCGGTCTTCCTCAGCCAGTACATGCAGCTGGCCCGTGGCGCGACGCCCACCCAGTCGGGCCTTCTCACCATCCCGATGATGGGTGGTCTGCTGATCTCGTCGACCCTGTTCGGAACCGTGATCAGCCGCACCGGCAAGTGGAAGGCCATCATGGTCTCCGGCGCCGTTCTCGTCATCGCCGGCCTCCTGCTGCTGGGCACCCTGCAGTACGACACCAACCTGATCCTCGTCGGCATCTTCATGGCCATTCTCGGCGCCGGACTCGGCATGCTGATGCAGAACCTCGTACTCGTCGTTCAGAACTCGATCGAGGTCACCAACCTCGGCGTGGCCACCAGCGCTGTCACCTTCTTCCGCAGCCTCGGCGGCACCATCGGCGTCTCGGTGCTCGGTTCGGTGCTCGGCACCGTTGTCGCCCAGCACATCAAGGACGGCATCCCCGCGCTCAGCCCGGCCAACCAGGCCGCGGCTGTCGAGACGCTGGGCTCCGGCGTCATCCCCCACGTCAGCAGCCTGCCCGGAGCGATCCGCGTGCTCGTCGAATCTGCCTACGGCAGCGGCGTGGGCACCGTCTTCCTGCTCGGTGTGCCGCTGGCCGTGATCACTCTCGTGATGGTCGCGCTGATGCCCAACGCCTCGCTCGGCACCCAGACCGCGATCGCCCTGGCCAAGGCCAAGGCGAAGCTCGACGGCACCGCAAACGCCAAGGCCGACAGCCAGCGCGAGCTCGAAGACGCCGAGGACATCCTGATCGAGGTGGGCGCGGCATCCGCCGGGCTCGCACCGGTGGGAATGGCCACCCCGACCGGGTCGATCCGTGTGTTGCGTGACGCCGACAACGCGTCGGGAAATGCGAGCACGGGTCGCTAGTGTGATGGTCATGACCGACCACGGCGAGCTTCCCCCGGTCACCGCCGCCGGCGACGTCACCCCCACCGGTGATGTCGCCGCGGCGCTGGCCGAGGTTGAAGAGCAGATGATGGAGCTGGGCGCCCACGTTCGGGCCGCCCTCCGGGACGCAGCCACCCGGATCGACCCGGCGCTGCAGCCCTTCGGCTTCAAGATCCTGCGCACGCTGCGCCGGTGCGGGCCGACCCACGCCAGCGCCCTGGCGGAATCGTTGGATGTGGACCGCAGCGTGATCAGCCGTCAGGCTCGCCTGCTCGAGGAACTGGGCCTGCTGGAACTCGCGGCAGACCCGGCCGATGGCCGGGCCCGGTTTCTCGCGGCGACCCCGCTGGCGATCGAGAAGCTGTCGGCGGTGCCCGGCAGCGACAAGACCTTCATCAGCGCCCGCCTGGCCGGCTGGCCGGAAGCCGACCTCACCCAGTTCGCCCGGTTCCTGTCCCGGCTGAATTCACCGGGCGACGGCGAGCCGAC
The DNA here is from genome assembly GCF_026151165.2 of Cryobacterium sp. SO2. Taxonomy (NCBI): domain Bacteria; kingdom Bacillati; phylum Actinomycetota; class Actinomycetes; order Micrococcales; family Microbacteriaceae; genus Cryobacterium; species Cryobacterium sp. SO2. The sequence goes on along the minus strand of NZ_CP117849.1, from coordinate 357,489 downwards.
TCCCGCCGCCTAGCCGTCCGTTCCCCGAGGGCACACCTCGCGAGCATGATGGGTGCATGAGCATCAGCGTCGAAGCCGATTCGAGTGGGTTCACCGCCAGCCGTCAGGATGGCAGCTACCCACGTCCGCAGCTCGTGCGCCCGCACTGGCACGAGCTGGCGGGCGCGTGGGGATTCGCGTTCGACGACGCGGGTGTGGGTGAGGCCGCGCGCTGGCACACCGACCCGCGGTTCGAGCGCACCATTCAGGTGCCGTTCCCGTACGAGTCGGCCGCCTCGGGCATCCACGACACCGGCTTCCACCCCACCATCTGGTATTCCCGCCGGTTCGGCGCCGCCGAACTGGCCGCGGCGGGCTTCGATCCCGGCGCACCCCGTGCACAGCGGATGCATCTGCGCTTCGGCGCGGTCGACTACCGGGCCAGGGTCTGGGTCGACGGCAGCTTCCTCGGCGAGCACGAGGGCGGCCAGACCCCGTTCTCGTTCGACATCACCGACGTGCTCGACCCGGCCGTGGCCGAGCACACCGTGGTCGTGCGCGCCGAAGACGACCCACTGGACGCCGCCCAACCGCGCGGTAAGCAGGACTGGCGGCTGGAGCCGCACTCCATCTGGTACCACCGCACCAGCGGCATCTGGCAGCCGGTCTGGCTGGAGGCCACCGGCGAGACCGCCGTGACACTGCTGCACTGGACGCCAGACCTCGTCGCAGGGACGGTGACGCTGCGGGTCGACCTGAACCGCCGCCCTCCCGCCGGCAGCACCCTCTCCTACGCTCTCAGTTTCGAGGGCTCACCGGTGGCGGAGGTCAGCCACCCGGTCTCGGACACCACCTCCACCACCACCATCAGCCTGCCGGCGCAGTCGAACGGCCAGGCCGCCGAGGAGCTGCTGTGGACGCCGGAGACCCCGCGCCTGCTCGACGCCACGGTGACGCTGACGACGGCGGATGGTGTTGTGGATCTGGTGCAGTCCTACCTCGGGCTCCGTTCCGCCGCGATCGGCGGGGGCCGGTTCCTGCTCAACGACCGGCCGTACTATGTGCGCGCGGTGCTGCAACAGGGCTACTGGCCGGCCTCGCACCTGGCCAGCCCCTCCCCCGCGGCGCTCCGCCGCGATGTGGAGCTCATCAAGGAGCTGGGCTTCAACGCCGCGCGGATCCACCAGAAGATCGAGGATCCCCGCTTTCTGTACTGGGCCGACCGCCTGGGGCTGCTGGTCTGGGGCGAGGCGCCCGGCGCGTTCGAGTTCAGCGCCACGGCCATGCGGCGCACCACCTCGGAGTGGACGGCCGTGCTCGAGCGCGACCTCTCGCATCCGTCGATCGTGACCTGGGTGCCGGTGAACGAAAGCTGGGGAGTGCCGCACCTGGCGCACGACCCGGCCCAGGCGGCCTTCGTGCGCGCGCTGGTGCAGCTGACCCGGGCCATCGACCCTTCGCGCCCCGTGATATCGAACGACGGCTGGGAGCACGTCGACTCCGACATCGTGACGATCCACGACTATGACGCGGATGCCCGCACGCTCGGCGGGCGCTACCTGGATGACGCTGCGATGGCCCGCCTGCTCTCCGGCACCGGGCCGGCCGGGCGACGCCTGCTCCTTCCCGGCCAGGAACTCCCCGGCCGGGACGGTACCGGCCGGCCGGTGATGCTCTCCGAGTTCGGCGGCATCTCCTTCCCGCGGGAGGATGCCGACGCCGGCTCCTGGGGGTACTCCAGCGCCAGCTCCACCGAGGACTTCCTCGCACGGCTGTCCGCCCTGGTGACCGCCGTCAACGGGAGCACCGTGCTGGCGGGTTTCTGTTACACCCAGCTGACCGACACCCTGCAGGAAACCAACGGGCTGCTCGATGAAGACCGCACGGCCAAGGCGCCGATGGAGCGCCTTCGCGCGATCATCGGTGGAGTGCGCCCGGACTGAGCCGCCGTGGAGCCGAGCCGCCGGCCCTCTTCGTCAGGCCAGGGGCAACGCCACCCGGAAGCAGGTGCGCCCCGGCCGGCTGTCCACGGTGACCTCGCCGTGGTGGGCCTGGGCCACGGCCTGCACGATGGCGAGGCCGAGGCCGGTGCTACCGCCGGTGCCGCGGAACCTGGAGCTGTCGCCGCGGGCGAACCTCTCGAAGAGGGTCGCGCGCAGGTTCTCCGGGATCCCGGGGCCGTTGTCGGTCACGGTCACCACGGCGCGGTCACCCTCGGTGACCAGGGCCACCTCGACCCTCGTGCCGGGGTCGGTGTGCACTCGTGCGTTGGCCAGCAGATTGGCGAAGACCTGGTGCAGACGCGGTCCGTCACCGGCCGCCAGCACGGGCTCCTCCGGCAGGTCGAGGTCCCAGGTGTGGTCACGCCCGGCCGCATGCGCGTCGCTGACCACATCGACGAGCAACATGGTGAGGTCGACGGGCTCGTGCTCCAGCTCGCGGCCCTCGTCGAGCCGGGCGAGCAGCAGCAGGTCTTCCACCAGCCCCGTCATCCGCACAGACTCCGATTCGATGCGGCCGATGGCGTGGATGGTGTCCGGCGGCAGTTCCTGGCCGCTGCGGCGGGTGAGCTCGGAGTAGCCGCGGATGGAGGCGAGGGGCGTGCGCAACTCGTGGCTGGCATCCGCCACGAACTGGCGCACCTTGTTCTCACTGGCCTGGCGGGTCTCGAGCGCGAGGTCGACGTGATCGAGCATGCGGTTGAGCGCAGACCCCACCCGGCCCACCTCGGTGCGCGGGTCGGTGTCGGCGGCAGGCACGCGATCCACCAGGAGCACCTCGCCGCGATCCAGCGGCAATTCGGACACTCGGGTGGCCGTTTCGGTGACACGTTGCAGCGGCCGGAGGGCCAGGCGCACGATGGCGGTGGCCAGGAAGGCCACGAGCACGATGCCGGCCAGCGACACGATGCCGATGGTCACGGCCAGCTGCGCGGCCGTTTGCGTGACGCTGGCGGTGGGCAGGCCGACGAGGTAGAGCTCACCGGTCTTGGCCGTGGCGGCGAGCACGCGGTACTCGCCGACGTCACCGCCGAGGTTGACGGTGAACGGGGCCGAGGTGCTGTTGTTCTGCACGGCGGACTCGAGTTCGGTGAGCAGCTGGGTGATCTGGTCGTTGGTGAGACTGACGACGGTTCCGCTCTCGTCGGTGTAGCCGGCCGTGACAGTGCTGCCGTCGTAGATCAGCGCGAGGGTGCCGGACGGTTGGCCGGGACCGTTGAGCACATCGCTGGCTGTGGGGGTCGTGATCACGAAGCCGCCAGGACGGCCGTCCATTGCCGTTTGGGAGCGCTGGGCAGCATTGCCCAGTTGGTTGTCGAGGCCGTCCATCAGGTTGGCGCTGAGGATGGCGACACTCACCACGCCGATCACGAGGCTCACCAGGGCGAGCATCGCGACCACGGCCACCACCAGGCGCCTGCGGAGGGTCCACGGTGCCCGGCCGCTTCGGGTCGGGATGATCGGGGCCGCCTCCCGGATGCGCCGTTTCATTACGCGATCTTCAGCATGTATCCGGCGCCGCGCACCGTGTGGATCATGGGGTCGCGGCCGGCGTCGACCTTCTTGCGCAGGTAGGAGATGTAGATCTCGACGACGGAGGACTTGCCGCCGAAGTCGTAGCTCCACACCCGGTCGAGGATCTGGGCCTTGCTGAGCACTCGGCGCGGGTTGCGCATCAGGAAGCGCAGCAGTTCGAACTCGGTCGCGGTCAGTTCGATCTGCTCGCCCGCGCGGAACACCTCGTAGCTGTCCTCGTCGAGCGTGAGGTCGCCCACGGTAATTCGCGGGTCGGTGGAATCCGAGACGGCCATCGTGGAGCGGCGGATGAGTCCACGCAGCCTCGCGACGACCTCCTCCAGGCTGAAGGGTTTGGTGACGTAGTCGTCGCCGCCCGCGGTGAGGCCGGCGATTCGGTCGTCGAGCGAGTCCTTGGCGGTGAGGAAGAGCACCGGCGTCTCGTAGCCATCCGCCCGCACCCGCTGCAGCACCTGCAGGCCGTCGATGTCGGGCAGCATGATGTCGAGCACGATGGCGTCCGGCCGGAACTCGCGCGCCAGGGTGAGCGCCTGCCGGCCCTCGCCGGCCGTGCGCACCTCCCAGCCCTCGTATCGCAGGGCCATCGAGAGCAGATCGGTCAGGGTGGGTTCGTCGTCGACGACGAGCACCCGGATAGGGGAACCGTCGGCCTTGTGAAGGCGGGGTCCGTGGGCCGACTGCTCGTTCGCTCGTGTGGTCATGCATTCAGTATCCGGGTGCTTTCTATGAATCGCCTATACGTCGCCCACGGCGACCCTGTGAAAGCCGGGTGGGCCGGCCGGGCGGAATCGACCGGGGATTCCCTGGGCAGATTCATAGGTTGGCCATAGTCGCTGCATAAACGGGCTCTCTAGGTTCGAACGCGTAGAGGCGGGATCCTCCCTGCCACCGGACTGGAGAATCGATGTTTGTCACCTATTTGCGACGAGAACTGGCGGGTCGCCGCAAGCAGACCGCCATCGTCGCCATCGGCATGGCACTCGCCATCGCCCTGGTCATTATCGTGAACGCCGTGTCGAGCGGCGTTCAGCTCGCCCAGTCGACGGTGCTGGCCTCCGTCTACGGCGTCGGCACAGACATCACCGTGAGCGAGACCCCGGTCGCGCCCACCGAGGGCGAGGCCGGCGCCGGCGGCCCGCAGAACTTCGACTTCGGCGCTGACGACGGCGCCACCACAGACGGCACCACCACCGTCAGCCAGGCCCGCCTCTCCGTGGACCGCAGCACCACCTCCTTCGACGCGGCCGCGCTCGACACCGTGAGCGGCATCGACAACGTCACAGCGGCCGCCGCCACCCTGTCGCTGAGCAACACCACCTTCAACGGCGCACTGCCCGAGCGCTCCACCGACGGCACCGGCACCGCACCGACCGGCGGCGACGCCGCGGCCGGCGGCACCCCGCCCAGCGGCGGACCGGATGGCGCCGGCGGCAGCTCCTTCAGCGTCGACTCCTTCACCGTGCTCGGCCTCGACCCGGCCGATGACGCCGTCGGCCCGCTCTCCGCCGTGACCCTCACCGACGGTCGCAGCCTCGAGAGCACGGATGCCGGCACCAACGTGGCCGTTCTCGACGCCAGCTACGCCACCACGGCAGAGCTCGTCGTGGGCGACACCGTCGCCATCGCCGGCACCGACTTCACCGTCGTCGGCCTGGTCACCGCCTCCTCCGCGGATGCCGCCACCGCCTCCAACGTGTACATCCCGCTTGACGTCGCCCAGACCCTGTCCGGCCTCACCGACCAGGTCACCGACATCTACGTGCAGGCCGCCTCGTCCACCGACATCGACCAGATCCAGGCCGACGTCCAGACCGCCCTGCCGGACTCGACAGTGAAAACCCAGGCCGACCTGGCGTCTAGCGTCTCCGGTTCGCTCTCCAGCGCCTCCGACCTGGTCAAGAACCTCGGCCTGTGGCTGTCCCTGATCGTGCTGGCCGCCGCGTTCCTGATCGCCATCCTGTTCACCATCTCCGGCGTCACCAGACGCACCCGCGAGTTCGGCACCCTCAAGGCGATCGGCTGGTCGAACGGCCGGATCGTGCGCCAGGTGGCCGGCGAATCCCTGGTGCAGGGCCTCATCGGCGGAGTCGTCGGCATCGCTGTCGGCCTGATCGGCATTCTCGTGATCAACCTCGTCGCGCCCACCCTCACCGCCGGCGCTGCTACGACGGATGCCGCGGCGGGCTTCGGCCCCGGCGCAGGAGGCGGCGCCCCCGGCGGCTTCGGGCAGGCGGCCGTGGAGGCCGCCACCTCCGACATCGTGCTGCAGGTTCCGGTGACCCTGTCGGTCATCCTCATCGCCGTCGGCCTGGCCGTGCTCGGCGGCCTGCTGGCCGGCGCCATCGGCGGTTGGCGTGCCTCGCGGCTGAGCCCGTCCGAAGCGCTCCGCAGCATCGCGTGACCCTCACCCCGACGATTTCGACAAGCGAATTGAGCTCTCATGTATGAACTGACGAATGTCACCAAGAAGTACGACCAGGGCAAGAGGTCCGTCACGGCCCTCAACAAGGTCACCCTGTCCATCCCGGACGGCCAGATGGTCGCCATCCAGGGGCCGACCGGCGGCGGCAAGTCCACGCTGCTGCAGATGCTCGGCGCCCTCGACCGCCCCACGGAGGGGATCGTGCAGCTGGGCAGCTCCGACCTCTCCAAGCTCGGCCAGGGACCGCTGGGTGAGATCCGGGCCAGGGAGATCGGCTTCGTGTTCCAGGGGTTCAACCTGATCCCCACCCTCACCGCGCAGGAGAACGTGGAGACCGCCCTCGCCCCGCTGGGCATCTCCTCGGTCGAGCGCACCTCCCGCGCGGCGGCGGCACTCGAATCCGTCGGACTCGGCGAGCGCGGCAGCCACCTGCCCGCCGAGCTCTCCGGTGGCCAGCAGCAGCGCGTTGCGATCGCCCGCGCCCTGGTGAAGGAGCCGGCCGTGCTCCTGGCCGACGAACCGACCGGAAACCTCGACGAACAGACCCGTGACGAGATCATGGAACTGCTCGAGGGGATGTGGCGTGATCGCGGACTCACCCTGATCGTGGTCACCCACGACTCGGCCGTGGCCAGGCGCGCTCAGCGTCGCTTGCTGATCAAGCAGGGCGTGGTCAAGGAAGTCGCCTGACCTCACCCCTAGGCGCGGCGCCGGCGAACACCGGACCCGACGAACAAACGGACACCCCGGGCGACTATCGGCCGGGGTGTTCTCTCTGTATCCGGCCGTCTCTTCGTCCGCGCCGGCGGTCGAGGTCGGCGAAAGCGCGGCGGGGTGTCCGCCACCGCCGCCGACACAGAGCAGAATAGAAGCTGTGTCCCACTCCCTGCTGTCCCTCTTCGAGCTGGACGAGCAGATCCCGGAAGCATCCGTGGCGGCATCCGCTGCAGTGCCCGCCGCGGCCCTGCTCGCCGCCGTGACGCCGCCACTCGGGCACCTCGGCCGCATCGTGGCCGACTCCACCGATCGGGTCGCCTGGCTGCGGGCGCGCAGTCAGGGCATCACGGCCACGGATGTAGCCAAGCTGGCCACGGAGAAGTCCGTGCACAACGCGGCCAGGGAGAAGATCAACGGCAGCGGCTTCGGCGGCAACCCGTACACCGACCACGGTCGGGCCAGGGAGCCGGAGATTGCGGCGTGGGTGCTGGCCAACTACGGCATCGAGCCGAGCACCGCCCTCTTCCACGCGGCGGGCCAGCCTCGCCACCTCGCCACCCCCGACGGCCTGGGCCTCGGGCGCAGCGGCGTCTTCGAGCTCGCCGAGATTAAAACCACGAGCAAGCCGTGGCGCAGCATCCCCCGTTCGTACCTGCGCCAGATCTGGTGGCAGCAGTACGTGCTGGGCGCCGACCGCACCCTGCTGGTCTGGGAAGAGCACGACAACTTCGTGCCCCGCTCCGACGTGCCGGAGTGCCGGTGGATCGACAGGGACGACGATCAGATCAGCATCCTGGTGGGCTTCGCCGACCAGCTGATCGACCTGCTCAACCACCAGCGCGAACGCGAGCGTGCCGACGGCCCGCCGCCATACGACTACGGGCGCTGAGACCGGGGTACCGCCCGCACGGCGCTCCGCTGCCGCAGAATAGGTTCATGCCCCTTACTCCGGTCCTGCCCACACACATGCGCGCCCTCGTCATCGACCGCACCGGCAGCCCGGAGGAACTGCACCTGGTCGAGCTGCCGCTGCCCGTCGCCGTGAGCGACGAACTCCTCGTGCGCGTCCTGGCCGCGGGCATCAACCCCATCGATGCCAAGACCAGGGCCGGCTCGGGCGCCGCCGCCGCGATCACTGGCTTCCCCACCGTGCTCGGCAATGATTTCAGCGGAATCGTCGTGCGCGCTCCCTACGACACCTTCCCGCTGCAGCCCGGCGACGCCGTGTACGGCATGGCCAAGCCGCCCCGGATCGCGGGCACGTATGCCGAGTATGTGGCGGTGTCGGCCATGTCCGTGGCCCGCAAGCCCGCGGCGGTGAGCCACACGGAGGCCGCGGGCATCCCCCTGGCCGCGATGACGGCCTGGGGCATGGTGACCCTCGCCGGCGCGGCTCCCGGCCAGCGGATGCTGGTGCACGCCGGCAGCGGCGGTGTCGGCCACTTCGCGGTGCAGTTCGCCCGACACCTGGGTGCCCACGTCACCGCCACCGGCTCCACCGCCTCGGTCGAGTTCCTGCACCGCCTCGGCGCGCACGAGGTGATCGACTACAGCACCACCCGCTTCGACGACGACTTGCGCGGCCTCGACAGCGTCATCGACCTGATCGGCAATGTGCACGACAACACCGGCACCCGGTCGCTCGCGGTGCTGCGCCCCGACGGCCTGCTCGTGAACGCGCCCACCGGCAGCTGGCCCACCATGCAGGCCGAGGCCGCCGCGGCGGGCGTGCGCGCAACCGGATACAAGGTCTCCGCCGACGCCCGCGTTCTCGACACCATCACCGCCCTGATCGACAACGGCACCGTGCGGGTGAACATCGACCAGGTCTTCGACCTCGCCGACGGAGCCGCCGCGCACCGAGCCCTCGAGGGCGGGCACACCCGCGGCAAGATCGTGCTGCGGGTCTCCGACGCCGATGAGAGCGCCGCGTGAGCGGGACGGGCGACGCGGCCGCCCCGATCATGACCCCGGCCCGCCCGGACGGCCCCTCGCTGGTCTGGCTGCGCGACGATCTCCGGCTGGGCGACAACCCTGCCCTCACGGCCGCCGTCGAGCGCGGCCGGCCGATCGCGCTGGTCTACCTTCTCGACGAGGTCTCCCCCGGCATCCGCCCGCTCGGCGGTGCCGCGCGCTGGTGGCTGCACCAGAGCCTGGTCTCGCTCGCCACCGATGCCGCGGCGATCGGCGGCCGTCTGGTGTTGCGCCGCGGCGCGGCCGAAGCAGTGATCGGCGAACTTGTCGAGGAGCTCGGCGCCGGCGCCGTCTTCTGGAACCGCCGCTACGGCGCCGCCGAACGCGAGGTGGACACCCACATCAAGACGAGCCTCACCGAGGCCGGCGTCGTGGCGCACAGCTTGGCCGGTACGCTGCTCTTCGAACCGTGGACCATCCGCACCGGCGGCGGCACGCCGTACACGGTCTTCACCCCGTTCTGGCGGGCCTGCACGGCCGGGCCGCCGCCGCGGGCGCCCTACCCGGCGCCGGTGGAACTCACCGACGCCTCAGCGACCCTGGCCGGTGACGACCTCGCATCCTGGGCGTTGGAACCGCGCCACCCGGACTGGGCCGATGGCCTCCGGGAAGCGTGGACTCCCGGCGAGGCCGCCGCCCAGGAACTGCTCGCCACCTTCCTCTCCGAGTCCCTGCCGCAGTACGGCACCGAACGCGACCTGCCCGCGCAGCAGGCCACCTCCAGGCTCTCGCCGTACCTGCGCTGGGGCGAGATCAGCCCGCACCAGATCTGGCACGCCACCGACATCGCCCGCCGCGGCCTCACCGGCGCCGCCGCCACCAGCGCCACCCGCTTCCTCACCGAGGTCGGCTGGCGGGAGTTCGCCTACCACGTGCTCTTCCACGCACCCGATCTGGCCACGGCCAACCTGCGCCCCGGCTTCGACGCCTTCCCCTGGCCGCCGCTCGACGCCGATGCGCTGCGCGCCTGGCAGCAGGGTCGTACGGGCTTCCGCCTGGTGGATGCGGGCATGCGCGAGCTCTGGCGAACCGGCAGCATGCACAACCGGGTGCGCATGGTCACGGCGTCATTCCTGATCAAGAACCTGCTCATCGACTGGCGCGAGGGCGAGCGCTGGTTCTGGGACACCCTAGTCGACGCCGACGCCGCGAGCAACCCGTTCGGCTGGCAATGGGTGGCCGGTTCGGGGGCGGATGCCGCGCCATACTTCCGGGTATTCAACCCCGACCTGCAGGCGGCCAAGTTCGATCCCGCCAACGAGTACGTGCGGCAGAACGTGCCCGAGTGGGGCACGGCTGCCTACCCGGCGCCGATCGTGGACCTCGGCGAGACCCGCCGCGCCGCCCTCGCCGCCTACGAGCAGGTCAAGGCCGCGCGCCCCACCTGACTCGCGCGGCGCAACTGTTCCCCGTGCGGACAAATGCGCCCGGTGTGCCGGGCGCACAAGTCCGCTTCGGCACCAGTTGCGCGGCGGCGGCGGGTTAGAGGGCGCGCTCCAGGACGTAGTCGTCCTCGTAGCGGGCACCGACCAGGAAATGCTTGGTTCCGACGCGCTCATAGCCGTGCTTGCCGTAGAACCGCAGAGCACGGTCATTCTCCTCGTTCACGCCGAGCCACGACCCGGCGGCGCCACGGCCGCGGGCGGCAGCCAGCGTGGCCGTCATCAGCGCCGCCGCGGTTCCGGTGCCGTGCGCCTCTGCCCGCACGTAGCATTTGCTCAATTCGACGGTGGGGCGGATGCGGATCGCGCCGGCGGCATCCGCGTCGTGCGGTTCGCCGAAGACCAGCATCGTGTAGCCGGTGAGGGTGCCGGTGCCGTCGTCGGCCACGAGCAGGAGCCGATCGGGGTCCGCCAGGTAGGACTCGAAGTTCGCCGGGGCGAGCACGGTGCGGATGAAATCGGCGATCGCCTCTGCGCTAGTGTGCGGCGGGCAGGCCAGGGGGAAGGTGGCGGCGGCCAACTCGGCGAGCGCGGCGGCCTCGTCGGGTCGAGCCGTGCGGACCCGCACCTGCGGGCCCGGCGCGACAGGCGGGGAATCGATCATGGCTCCAGCTTCACAGTCCGGCCGCCGGCACGCAAACGCCGCCCGCGGCAACACGAACGGCCCCGCCGGGGTGCCGGCGAGGCCGTTCGGGTGGGGCTGTCGCCTACAGGTAGCGGGCGTACGCGGCCACCGTGAGGAACGTCGGGAACTCGGGTTCGAGCGCCGACGACCTGAAAACCTCGAGGGCGTCGTCGAACCTGTCTCCGGTCGTGCGGGGCAGTGCCGCCATTTCCTCGGCCACCAGTCCGGCCACCCAGTCGGCGTCGATCCGGCGACCGTCGGCGAGTGCCGAGTTGTCGTGGATCCACTGCCAGACCTGCGACCGAGAGATTTCCGCGGTGGCGGCGTCCTCCATCAGGTTGTCGATGGCTGCCGCGCCCACACCGCGCAGCCAGGACTCGATGTAGCAGAGGGCGATGCGCACGTTGTCGCGCACCCCGGCCTCGGTGATCTGGCCGCCGGCGGAGGCCACATCAAGCAGGTCGGCGGCGGTGACTTCAACGTCGTCGCGGGTGCGTTCCAGCTGGTTGGGGCTACGCCCAAGCACGGCGTCGAACTCTGCCCTGGCCGTGGGGATGAGGTCCGGATGCGCCACCCAGGTGCCGTCGAAACCGTCGTGCGCCTCGCGCCGCTTGTCGGCGGCCACCTGCTCGAGCGCCCGGGCCGTGACCGCGGGGTCGCGCCGGTTGGGGATGAAGGCGCTCATCCCACCGATGGCGTACGCCCCGCGCCGGTGGCAGGTGGCCACGAGCAGCTCGGTGTACGAGCGCATGAACGGCACCGTCATGGTGATTTCCTTGCGGTCGGGCAGCACGAACCGGCGGCCCCTGGCCCGGAAGGTCTTGATGATGCTGAAGATGTAGTCCCAGCGCCCGGCGTTCAGGCCCGCGCAGTGGTCGCGCAGTTCGTAGAGGATCTCGTCCATCTCGAACGCGGCCTGGATCGTCTCGATCAGCACCGTGGCCCGGATCGTGCCGTGGCCGAGGTCGAGGTGGTCCTCGGTGTGGCTGAAGATGTCGTTCCACAGCCGCGCCTCGAGGTGGCTCTCGAGCTTGGGCAGGTAGAAGTACGGCCCAGAGCCGTTCTCCACCAGCCTGTGCGCGTTGTGGAAGGCGTAGAGGCCGAAGTCGACCAGGCTGCCGGAGGCCGGCATCCGTCGGTTGGCCCGGTCGACGAAGGTGAGGTTCTTCTCCACCAGGTGCCAGCCGCGCGGCCGCATCACGATCGTGGGCGTGGACCCGGGAGTCGCGCCGTCGTGCCGGTCGGAAGGGGCGCCGGTGACCCGGTACGCCTTGCCGTCGGGGCCGTCATACGACAGGGTGCCACGCACGGCGTCGGACAGGGTGAGCTGGCCCTCGATCACGTTCGCCCAGGTGGGGCTGGTGGCGTCCTCCTGGTCGGCCAGCCACACTGCCGCGCCGGAGTTGAGCGCATTGATCGCCATCTTGCGGTCGGTCGGTCCGGTGATCTCCACCCGGCGGTTCTCCAGCCCGGGGCCGGGGCCGGCCACCCGCCAGCTCGGGTCGTCTCGGATGTGCGCGGTCTGCGGCAGGAACCGCGGGTCGCGGCCGTTGGCGGCGTCAACCCGGGTCTGCAGCCGGGCGGCCAGCAGGTCGTGCCGGGTGCCGGCGAAACGGTCATGCAGCTCGGCGAGAAACTCGAGGGCCTCCGGTGTGAGGATCTCGTCGTAGCGGTCGCCGAGCTCGCCGGTGATCTCGAGGTGCGGGCGGATGGTGGCGAAACTGCCGGTACTCGTCTCACCGAATGCGCGCCCGGTAGTCGGGCTCGTCCCGGTGGTCGAGCTGGTCCCGGTGGTCGAGCTTGTCGAGACCCGGCTATCGGTTCTCGGTGCTGTTGAGAGTGGTGGGGTGGTCATGATCGGTTTCTCCTTCGAAGCGATTCGGATGTCTGTGGTGATGCCGAAGAGCCGGGTCAGAACTGTTCGGCCTCGGTGGAGCCGGCCAGCGCGAGGGTGGCGCTGGTGGGGTTGAGCGCGGTGGCGATCCGGTCGAAGTAGCCGGTGCCCACCTCCCGCTGGTGGCGGGTGGCGGTGTAGCCGTCGGCCTCTGAGGCGAATTCGGCCTCCTGCAGGTCGACGTATGCGCTCATCTGACGCTCGGAGTAGTCCTTGGCCAGGGTGAACATGGAGTGGTTGAGGGCGTGGAAGCCGGCCAGGGTGATGAACTGGAAGGCGTAGCCGCAGGCGGCGAGTTCGCGCTGGAACGCGGCGATCTGCTCGTCGTTGAGGTGGGATTTCCAGTTGAACGACGGGGAGCAGTTGTAGGCCAGCTTCTTGCCGGGGAACTGCGCATGGATCTCTTTCGCGAAACGCTGGGCCAGGGCGAGGTCTGGCTCGCTGCTCTCCACCCAGAGCAGGTCGGCGTACGGCGCGTAGGCCAGTCCCCTGGCGATCACCACGTCCGGGCCGTTCGCGGTGTCGTAGAACCCCTCGGCGGTGCGGCCGCCGGTGAGGAAGGCGCCGTCGCGTTCGTCGATATCGCTCGTGATGAGGGTGGCCGCGAGCGAGTCGGTACGGGCGATGATGATCGTGGGCACGCCCGCGACATCCGCCGCCAGCCGGGCCGCGTTGAGGGTGCGGATGTGCTGGCCGGTGGGCACGAGCACCTTGCCGCCCATGTGACCGCACTTCTTCTCGCTGGCCAGCTGGTCTTCCCAGTGCACGCCGGCCGCGCCGGCCTCGATCATCGAGGCCATCAGCTCGTAGGCGTTCAGCGGGCCGCCGAAACCGGCCTCGGCATCGGCGACGATGGGCGCCAGCCAGTCGATGCCGGCGCCGTTGTTCGTGGCGTCGGCGCCGGATGCGACGGCTTCCGCCCCCTCGATCTGGCCGGCCCGCAGCAACGCGTTGTTGATCCGCCGCACGACCGCCGGCACCGAGTTGGCCGGGTAGAGGGACTGGTCGGGGTAGGTCTGGCCGGACAGGTTCGCGTCGGCGGCGACCTGCCAGCCGGACAGGTAGATGGCCTTGAGCCCGGCCCGCACCTGCTGCACGGCCTGGTTGCCGGTGAGGGCGCCGAGCGCGGCGACCCACTCGGGGTTCTCCGGCGTGCCGTTCTGGTGGATCAGCTCCCAGAGCTTCTCGGCGCCGCGGCGGGCCAGGGTGCGCTCTTCCCGCACGGCTCCGCGCAGGGCGATCACGTCCTCGGCGGTGTAGTCGCGGCGCACGCCCTCCCAGCGGGGGTCTGCGGCCCATTCCAGGGCGAGCTCCGCGGCCGTCTGGGTCTGGTCGCCGGGGCGGGTGCCGGTGTAGCCGGATGCAGCGGGGCCTGATGCGGGGGTGGCTGCGGTGGGGTTCGTCATGGTGTTCTCCTCGGTCTGCGACGGTGCGGATCTGGATCGGTGGCGGCTACACCGGGGTCGGTCCCGGTGTTGCCTGCACCCACTCTGCGACCCGGTTCAACCTCGGCCGGCGACTCATTCCGAAGAAGAAAACGAGTTCTTCCGGTTGTGTGAACAATCACCGCGTGTGACCATGAGCACATGGTCACCGTCGATCTCCCCGCTGCCTCAGCCACCCCGTCCCGCGCGCCTGCCGGCGCCGCCGAGAGCGAAGGGGGTCTCGACGCCATCACGTTGGGCCGCCGCATCCGCGACCAGCGCCACCGGCTCGGCCTCACCCTCGACACCCTCGCCGCGGCCGTGGACCGGGCGCCGTCGCAGATCTCGATGATCGAAAACGGCAAGCGCGAACCGCGTCTCTCGATGCTGCGGCTGATTGCAGCTGCCCTCGACACCACCGTCGACGACCTGCTGCGCACCGACGCCCCCAGCCCGCGCGCGGCGCTGGAGATCGCCGTCGAACGGGCCCAGCGCGGCCCGGTTTTCCCCGCCCTGGGGCTGCCCAGGTTGCGGGTCGGGCCCGGCCAGCCGGACGAGACCCTGCAGACCATCCTCACCCTGCACAACGAGATCGAGCGGCTGCACCGGGAGCGTGCGGCCACCCCGGAGGAGGCGCGCCGGGCCAACGCGCAGCTGCGCGCCGAGATGCGCGCCAGGGACAACTACTTCCCCGACCTCGAGGCCCAGGCGCTCGAGCTCCTCACCGCCGTCGGGCACTCCGGTGGCCCGGTCTCGCAGCAGGTGGTGGCCGACATGGCCGCCCACCTCGGCTTCTCGCTGCACTATGTCGGAGACCTCCCGCACTCCACCCGGTCGGTCACCGACAAGCGCAACGGCCGAATTTACCTGCCCACCGAACAGTCAACGTCGCGCGACAGCCGCTCGCCGATCCTCCAGGCCTTCGCCAGCCATCTCTGCGGGCATCACGAGCCCGAAAGTTATGCGGAGTTTCTGCGACAGCGGGTGGAGACGAATTACCTCACCGCGGCCATCCTGCTGCCGGAGACCGACACGCTGCGGCTGCTCAACGACGCCAAGGCCGCCCGCCGCATCTCGCTCGAAGACCTGCGGGATGCCTTCTCGGTCTCCTACGAGACGGCCGCGCACCGGTTCACCAACCTGGCCACCGCGCGTCTCGGCATCCCGGTGCATTTCATGAAGGTGCACGAGTCCGGCACGATCATCAAGGCCTACGAGAACGACGACGTGCAGTTCCCCAGCGACGCGCTCGGCGCCGTGGAGGGCTCGACGGTGTGCCGCAGCTGGACGGCCCGCACGGTGTTCGACGTGCCCGACCGGTTCAGCCCCTGGTACCAGTACACCGACACCCCGGCCGGCACGTTCTGGTGCACCTCCCGCATCGAGAAGGCCAAGGAGGGCGACTACTCGGTGAGCGTTGGAGTGCCGTTCGCCCACGTCAACTGGTTCCGCGGCCGGGAAACCACCAACCGGGCCGTGTCCCGCTGCCCGGACGAGTCCTGCTGCCGGCGCGCCCCCGACGAGCTCTCCGGGCGGTGGGCCGGCCAGGCCTGGCCGGTCGCGCGCACCCCCACGAGCCTGCTCGCGGCGCTACCCACCGGCACCTTCCCCGGCGTCGACCCCACCGAGGTCTACGAGTTCCTCGAGGCGCACGCCCCCGCCTGATCCCCGATCCATGACTGGCCCAGTTTTGCTAGTGGGGACCTCTTCCGCACTAGCAAAAATGGGCCAGTCACCGAAGCGCGCGCCGAGAGTGGCCCACTTTTGCTAGTCCAGACCCCGTCCGCACTAGCGAAAATGGGCGAGCCTAGACGGCGGCGCGGGCCAGGTCGGGCAGGCGGTGCAGGGCATCGACGAGGGGGCCGAGCTCGGGCTCTTCCTCCGCGGCGGCGAGGGCCCCGGCCAGGGCCTCGTCGTAGGCCGGGCGGGCGCGGGTCAGCAGGGCCTTGCCGGCCTCGGTGAGCTCGGTGTAGATGCCGCGCCGGTCGTCGGCGCAGAGGATGCGGGTGAGCAGCGCCCGGTCTTCCAGCCGGTTCACCAGGCGGGTCGTTGCGCTGCTGGACAGGGCCGCGGCCCGGGCGAGCTGCTGCATCCGCATGTGCCAGCCGTGCTGCCGGCTGAGCGCGTCGAGCACGGTGAACTCCACCACCGAGAGGTCGAACCCGGCCTGCAGGGCGCGTTCGAGAACGGTCTCGATGCGGGCGTGCAGGGCCGCGAGGGTGCGCCAGCCCTGCGCGCGAACCTCGACGGCGTCGTCTTCGATGCTCATCAGTGCTGCTCCCTCGACCCGACTCAGACTACAGACGCACGTACAACGCGCGTGCAACTACCAGTCTAGGCAGCCCGGCCGCCTCGGTCCGCTCAGCGGTCACGACTCCCGGGTGATCTCCACCTTCACGAACAGCTGCGACCCGCCGGTGCCGGCGTAGACGCCGCGCAGCGGGGCGATGTCGTTGTAGTCGCGGCCTCGGCCGACGCCCACGTGCCGGTCCCCGATGTCGATCAGGTTGGTGGGGTCGTAGCCGCGCCACTCGCCGCAGAACCATTCCACCCAGGCGTGCGATTCGCCCGTCACGGTCTCACCGATCGCGGCCTGCGGCTTGGGGTGCAGGTAGCCGGAGACGTACCGGGCGGGGATGCCCACCGAGCGGAGTGCGCCGAGCGCCACGTGGGTGATGTCCTGGCAGACGCCGCGCTTGTCGGCCCAGGCCTCCCCCGCGTTGGTCTTCACCCCGGTGACACCCTGCACGTACGCCATGTTCTCGCCCACGAAACGGCAGATCTCCAGCGCCGCATCGCACGGGTCGAGGCGCGCGGCGATCTCCGCGGCGCTGGCCACCACATCCGCCGGCGGCTCGGTGAGCGGGGTCTGCCAGGAGTGCTCGACCGACGAGGTCGACCGGGCGACGGCCGTGGCCAGTTCCTCCCAGCTCAGCGGATGCACCGGGTGCTCTCGCGGCGACACCTCCACGAGGCTGTTGGCGGTGAGGGTGAGCTCGGCGTGCGGGGTGAGCACCTCGAACGACGACACCCTGGTGCCCCAGTAGTCCAGGTAGTTGTGGTTGCTCGACACCGGGGTGATATCGAGGTTGGAGTAGAGCACGAACTGCTCGGGCGACGTGACGGGCAGCATCCTGGCCTCGTTGTAGGAGGTGGCCACCTCGCCGTCGTAGCGATAGCCGGTGGTGTGCCGGATGCGCAGGCGCTTCACGAGGCCTCCCCCGTCCAGGTCGGTACAGCGCTGGTCGGGAAGTACCGATGCCCGATCGACTCGGACGCCGTGCTGGTGGCATCCTGCACCATGTCCATGTGCCCCGGCAGGTCGTTCAGGATCTCCATGATCGGGCGGTACTCCAGTTGGCTGCGGATCTGGCCGAGGATGCGCGCCGACGAATCGGAGACGCCCACCCGGTCGGTGCGCGGTTCCAGTTCCTGCAGGCACTGCTCGGCGCGGGAGATCGAGAACACGATCGACCGCGGGAACAGGCGGTCCAGCAGCAGGAACTCGGCGGCGTTCCGCGCGCTCGGCACCCCGCGGTAGGTGCGCAGGTACGACTCGTACGCCCCGCAGGAGCGCAGGATCGTGGTCCAGGACGGCCCGCTGTTCTCGGTCAGCGACCGCGTCGCCAGCAGGCGTGCGGTCATGTCGGCCTGCTCGAGGCTGCGGCCGAGGGTGAAGAAGTGCCAGGCGTCGTCGCGGCTGGCGCTGGACTCCACGATGCCCACGGCCAGGGCGGCGCGTTCGCGCACCCAGCCGAAGAAGTCGTGAGTCTTGGCGCTGGCGATGTTCTTCGGCATCTTCGTGTACGTGGTGTTCAGGCACTCCCAGAGCTCGGTCGAGACGATCTCCCTGGCCCGCCTGGCGTTCTCCCTGGCGGCGCCGAGCGAGTACGCGATCGAGGCCGGATGCGTGCGGTCGGCCGCCAGGGTGGCCAGCACATCCTTGCGGGTGAGGTCCCGGTCCGGCGGCACCGGGCTGCCCATCAGGTGCAGCAGCGACCGGCAGGCGAGGTTCTCCTCGATCCACGGGTCTTCGAGCAGCAGCTGCAGGTGCACATCCAGGATGCGCGCGGTGCCGTCGCTGCGTTCGATGTAGCGGCCGATCCAGAACAGGCTCTCGGCGATGCGGCTCAGCATTCGAGGGTCCCCTCTGCGGTGGTGGTGGCGGCGTTGGTCATGGCGGTGGTGCTGCGTTGCTGTTGTTGTTGCTGTTCCTGATCCTGGTCGCCGCCCGGCGGGGTGTCCTGCGGGGAGTGGTCGACAGTGCGGGTCGGGATGATCGAGATCGACTGCGTGTTCGCCGCCTGGTCGTTGACCAGGCCCTGGATGTTGCGGGCCGACCCGCTGTGGAAGTCAGGTTCGAGCCCGATCACCCAGGTGTCCTTCGACCCGCCGCCCTGGCTGGAGTTCACCACGAGTTCGCCCTCGGGCAGCGCCACCCGGGTGAGGCCGCCGGGCAGCACCCAGACATCCGTGCCGTCGTTCACAGCGAACGGGCGGAGGTCGGCGTGCCGGGGACGCATGCCGTCGTCGACGAGGGTGGGAATGGTGGACAGCTGCACCACCGGCTGGGCGATCCAGCCGCGCGGGTCCTTGAGCAGCTGCTGGCGCAGGGTCTCCAGCTCGTCTTTCGACGCCGCTGGGCCGACCACGAGGCCCTTGCCGCCCGAGCCGTCGACGGGCTTGACGACGAGCTCGTCGAGCCGGTCGAGCACCTCCTCGAGCGCGAGCGGGTCTTCGAGCCGCCAGGTGTCGACGTTGGGGATGATCGCGTCCTCACCGAGGTAGTACTTGATCAGCTCGGGCAGGTAGGTATAGACGAGCTTGTCGTCGGCCACCCCGTTGCCCACGGCGTTGGCGATGGTCACATTGCCCAGCCTGGCGGCCATCAGGATGCCCGGCGAGCCGAGCTGCGAGTCGGCGCGGAACTGCAGCGGGTCGAGGAACTCGTCGTCAACCCGGCGGTAGATCACGTCGACGCGGGTGGGTCCGGCGGTGGTGCGCATCCACACCCGGCCGCCGGAGCAGAACAGGTCGCGGCCCTCGACGAGCTCGACGCCCATCAGGCGGGCGAGCAGGGTGTGCTCGAAGTAGGCCGAGTTGAAGACACCGGGGGTGAGCACCACGATGTTCGGGTCGTCGACGCCGGCCGGAGCCGACGCGCGCAGGGCCTGCAGGAGCTTGTTGGGGTAGTCGCCGACCGGGCGCACCCGCATCGAGACGAACAGCTCCGGCAGTGTCTGGGCCATCACGCGCCGGTTGGAGATGACGTAGCTGACGCCGCTGGGCACCCGCACGTTGTCTTCGAGCACCCGCCAGGCGCCCACCTCGTCGCGGATCAGGTCGATGCCAGACACCTGGATGCGCACGTTGTTCGCCGACACGATGCCCGCCGCCTGGCGGTGGAAGTGCTTGGAGGAGGTGATCAGGCCGGCCGGGATGACGCCGTCGCGCACGGCGGCCTGTGGTCCGTAGATGTCGGCGAGGAAGGCCTCGAGCGCGAGCACGCGCTGCTTGATGCCGGCTTCGACCCGCACCCACTCCGGCTGCTCGATCACGCGGGGAACGGCGTCGAGCGGGAACGGCCGCTCCTCGCCGGCGAAGTCGAACGTCACGCCCTGGGCCAGGTACGAGCTGGCGAGCGCATCCGTGCGGCCGCGCAACTCCTCCTGGGTCATCTTGGCGAGCGCGCTGTACACGTCCTTGTAGGCCGCACGGGCCTCCGACGGGGAGAGCGACGACGGATCGGGGAACATCTCGTCCCAGGCCGAAGCCTGCCCTCGCTCGCGGGGCGGTGCGGAGGTAGCGCCATAGCCACTGAAGAGGTCAACCATGTCTGGATGGTAGTCGCCCGGTGTTGCCGGATTGTTTCCGACCCACGGGCCGGCCAGAGTGCATACAAATTTGCCGTCCACTGATGTTTTCACCCCCGAAATATCGGTAAATCCGTGACGAGCACGTGTTTTGTTGCATACAGTTAGCTCCAACTACCGAATCTGACACACCCGTCAGCTCTCGATTCGGTCGGACCAACGAGAACTGAGCACACTCATGCGCGCTGTTACAGGGCCCCGGTGGCTGGGGATGATGGTCCTGCTGTCCCTGGTGGGCAGCGGCGCCATCGTGCTGACGCGGCTCGCCGATCCGAACGACGCCGTGCTCCACGCCCTGGCCGAATCCTGGCCGTTGACGTCGATCGTGACCCTCGCGGCACCCGCGCTGTCCGGCCTCCTCGGGGTGGGCCTGGGGCTGCTGCTGTCGGCCGACCGAGGCGGGCGGGACGACGCCGTCCTGCGGAATCTCGTGCTCACCGGATGCGCGCTGTGCCTGTCCTGGGCGGCCATCGTGAGCGCCCTGTGGTTCGCCGTCGCGATCGGACTCGGCCCCGTCGCCTCCGACGTGGTCGATGCCGACGCAGGGATGGCGGGGAACCCCGGCCAGGGAGTGCTGAACTACCTGCTCATCCCGGCCGTGGCCGTCGTGTTCGGATCCGCGGCCGTCATCGCCGTGCACGTGCGCGCCACGGCGCGCAGCGTGTCCGGGGAGCAGTTCCTGCAGACCATGCGCAGCCGGGGCCTGCCCACCACCGCTCTCGTGGGGCGGCGGGTCTTGCGCCGGTCCGCCCTGCCCATCCTGGCGGTTCTGGCCGCCGAACTCGTCGTGGCGTTCGGCTGCGCGCTGGCCGCGCAGGCCGTGCTCGCGTCCCCCGCCCCAGGCGGCGCACTTTCATTGAACGTGCCCGCCCAGGGCCTGCCGGTGGTGTTGGCTCTGGTCCTGGTGGGCGCCGTGGGCATCGTCGTCGCCGGGGTGCCGGCTGCGGCCCGGTTCGGCGCGGCCCGGTTCGGCGCGGCCCGGTTCGGCGCGGCCCGGTTCGGCGCGGCCCGGTTCGGCACGGCCCGGTTCACGCCGGCACAGTTCGCACCGTCACAGGTCGCACCGTTGGAGTTCGCACCGTCGCAGCCGCCCGCGTTGCCGGGCCCCGCGGTCCAGCGCGGCTCCGCGGCGACCCTGCCGGACTACCAGCCGGCGGCAGCCGGCACCTTGCCGTCCACGTCCTTCCGCGCGGCCGACTTCCTCGACATCCGCGACCTCGGCTTCACCCCTGCGGGCAGCACGGATGTCTCGCAGGGCGCCGGCATCAGCCTCACCGTGCAGCGCGGGGAGACTCTCGCGGTGATCGGCGACGCGTCCTCCGGCACCTCCACCCTCTGCCTCGCCATCGCGGGGCTGCTGCCGGCTGGAGTTCCGGTGCGCTCGGGGTCGATCCTCGTGGACGGCCACGAGCTCGTGGGCCTGCCAGAGCGGGACTTCAGCAGACTCCGCGGTCACCTGATCGGCTACCTGGCCGCGCCCGGGCCGCATCGCCTGGATCCGCGGGCCCGCCTCGGGCGGCAGGTGCTGACCCTGCTCGCACGGCAGCCGCTGGCATCGCGCTCCGGCCTCCGGCAGGCCGCCGCGGACCTGTTCGCCAGTGTCGGCATCGAGAAACCGGAGGCCGTGTTGCGGGCCTACCCGTACGAGGTCTCGGCCGAGACGGCCCAGCGTGTGCTGCTCGCCGGCGTGCTCGCACCCCGGCCGCAGCTGCTGGTCGCCCACGACCCCACCCTCGGGCTCGACGCGGCCGCCGAGACGGAGTTCCTCGACCTCCTGCATGCCGTGCGCCGCGAGGCGGGGTTCACCCTCATCGTCTCCTCGGCCCGGGTGGAGCTGGCCGTGCGCTGCGACAGGGTCGCGGTGATGAGCTCGGGCACCATCGTGGAACACGCTTCGGTCGGTGAGCTCTTCACGGCTCCGCAGCATCCGCACACCCGGCTGTTGCTCGCGGAGCGTGAGGCACGCCGGGCACCGGCACAGCGCTGAGCGCGTGCGGCGTCAGTTCTCGACGACGGCGTTCCTGGCGCTGAGGATGTGGCTCCGCATGGCCACTTCGGCCCAGGCGACGTCTCCGGTGCTCAGGGCGGTGAGGATGTCGCGGTGCTGGTGGTTGCTGCGCGCCCGGAACTGAGCTCCGTCACGGCGGAACGCATCGCTCATTTGCGGCACTCTGGCCACCGATGCAGTGAGCGTGAGGAGTTGCGGGCTGCGCGCCGCCGTCACGACGATGCGGTGGAATTCGGCGTTCAGCGCGGCCAGATCGGTGAGGCCGGCGTCGTCGGTGGCCGTCACGAGAGGCTCCATGGCGTCGATCAGGTCGGCGAGACGTTCCAGTTCAGCCGTCGTGATGCCGGCCGCCGCGAGGCCGGCGGCGCGGCTCTCCAGGATCGCCCGCACGAAATAGGTCTCCCGCACCTGCTCGATCGACCAGGCCACCACCGTGGCCCCGCGGTTGGGCACGAAGGTCACCAGGCCGGCCTCGTCGAGGCGGCGGAGCGCTTCGCGCACCGGCGTGCGGCTCACGCCCAGTTCCTGGGCGAGGGCCTGCTCACGCAGCACGGCGTGGGCCGCCAACTCACCAGAGAGGATGCGCGCTCGCAAGGTCAGATAGACAGTTTCACCGCCCGTAGACGCCACAGTGCCCCTCCATCCATGGCGGGCGCACCCCACCCGTGTCTCGAGCTTTACACAGACCAACCCGAAACGGGCCAAAACGGCAGGATGCCGCGCCAGCGCCCCGTACTGGGGGTGCTCGCACGGCATCCGGGACGCACAAAGGGCCCGTCTTGCGACGGGCCCTTCATGTCACGCTTCCAGGAAGCGTTGAGGTGCTTAGATGCTGTTCACATCGAGCGGGATGCCAGGACCGAAGGTGGTCGAGACGGCGCCCTTGGTGATGTAGCGGCCCTTGGAGGAGCTCGGCTTGAGGCGAACGATCTCCTCGAGTGCAGCGCCGATGTTCTCGTCCAGCTGCTCGGCCGAGAAGGAAGCCTTGCCAACGACGAAGTGCACGTTGGAGTGCTTGTCGACGCGGAACTCGATCTTTCCACCCTTGATGTCGTTCACGGCCTTGGCCACGTCCGGCGTCACGGTTCCGGTCTTCGGGTTCGGCATCAGGCCGCGCGGGCCCAGGACCTTTCCGAGACGACCGACCTTGCCCATGAGCTCGGGGGTCGAGACGGCGGAGTCGAACGAGGTGTAGCCGGCGGCCACCTTCTCGATGAGCTCGTCGCCACCGACCTCGTCGGCGCCGGCAGCGATGGCTGCCTCGGCCGCGGGGCCCGTTGCGAAGACGATGACGCGGGCGGTCTTACCGGTGCCGTGAGGAAGAATCACGGTGCCGCGGACCATCTGGTCTGCCTTGCGGGGGTCGACGCCGAGCTTGAGCGCGACCTCGACGGTGGAGTTGAACTTGACGGAGCCGGTCTCGCGGGCGAGGGTGACGGCTTCGGTGGGGGTGTAGAACTTATCGGCTTCGATCTTGTCGACCGCAGCGCGGTAGGCCTTTGACTTGGGTGCCATTTTGAATCTCCTGTAGATGCATGTGCTGAGAGCGTGGTTTTCGTGAGCCTGGCTGGCTCTTCCACTTGGTGCCTGTCGGCAGGTCGCAAATGACCATGCCTGTCGGCGGGTGTTCGACGAGTCGAACGAAAGGGGTATTAGCCCTCGACCGTGATGCCCATGGAGCGAGCGGTTCCGGCGATGATCTTCGACGCTGCGTCGAGGTCATTGGCGTTGAGGTCAACCATCTTGGCCTCGGCGATTTCGCGAACCTGCGCCTTGGTGAGCTTGGCAACCTTGACGGTGTGCGGGGTTCCGCTGCCCTTGGCGACTCCGGCGGCCTTCTTGATGAGCTCCGCTGCGGGCGGGGTCTTCAGGATGAACGTGAACGAACGGTCGTCGTAGACGGTGATCTCAACCGGGATGACGTTGCCGCGCTGGGATTCGGTCTGGGCGTTGTATGCCTTGCAGAATTCCATGATGTTCACGCCGTGCTGACCCAGCGCCGGCCCGATGGGGGGTGCGGGGTTGGCGGCGCCGGCCTTGATCTGAAGCTTGATCAGACCAGTAACCTTCTTCTTCGGTGCCATTGTTCTTCCTTCGTTATTGATGTTCGAGCGGCCGCGAAGGTCGCTCTCCCGGTGGCCCGGATGGGCCCCGGTGGTTCAGGGTTCTGCTGGCCGAGGCCGGGCGGAACCTAAAGCTTGGTGACCTGGTCGAAGCTGAGCTCGACCGGGGTCTCACGCTCGAAGAGCGACACGAGCACGATGAGCTTGCCGCTCTCGGGCTTGATCTCGCTGATCGAACCGGGCAGGCCCGCGAACGAGCCTTCCTTGATCGTGATGGTCTCGCCGATTTCGTAGTCGATCTCGGCGGGCAGCACACGCTGGGCGGCCTTGCCCGGAGCGCCGGACTTGGTGACCGGCACATCCTTGATCTCAACGAGGCCCTTGAGCATGCCGAAGGCTTCTTCGAAACGCAGCGGGGTGGGGTTGTGCGCGTTGCCCACGAAGCCGGTGACACCGGGGGTGTGACGCACGACAGACCAGCTGTCTTCGTTGAGGTCCATGCGCACGAGCACGTAGCCGGGGATGCGCACGCGGGTGACCATCTTGCGCTGGCCGTTCTTGATCTCGACGACGTCTTCCATCGGAACCTCGACCTGGTAGATGAAATCTTCCATGGCCATGGACTGCTTGCGGTTCTCGATGTTCGACTTCACCCGACGTTCGAAGCCGGCGTAGGAGTGGATGACGAACCACTTGCCCGGCTGGAAGCGGAGTTCCTTGCGGAAGGCTTCGTACGGGTCTTCATCCTCGGCCTCGGCGTCGGCCTCTTCCTCGTCGTCGACGGCTTCGACGGCGGCCTCGGCCTCGTCGGTGGAGTCGATGTCGAGAGCGTCTTCGACGATGGCGTCGGCCTCGGGGTCGGTGGACTCGGCGAGGGCGTCAAGCGCGGCGTCGAGATCGTCTTCGATGTCGGCGTTCTCGTCTTCCACGTGCAGGGCGACCTGCTCGGCGGCTTCGACAGACGTCTCGTCGGCAGCGAGGGTGTTGCCCTCCTGCGCCTCGTCGTCGTTGGCGGACTGCTCGGCGGCGGTGGCCCAGTCGACGTCGTCGCGATTGGTCTCAGTCACTAAATATCAATCCTTCTTCTATTGCGTGGGCGTGAGGCGGCACCGTGATGCTCGCTCACCGATCCACGTTTCATGATCAGTCCGGGTGCCGCTCGCGCGGCACGGATCAGCTGGGTGTGCCGAAAACGTACGTGACGGCTAGTGCGAACACCCAGTCGAATGCCGATACCAGAGCCATCATGATCACGACGAAAATGAGAACCACTGCGGTGTAGCTGAGCAGTTCCTTGCGGGTCGGGGTGACGACCTTGCGAAGTTCGGCCAGGACCTGCTTGATAAACAGGGACACCCGAGCAAATGGACCGCGCTTTGCTTCGCGGGCCACTCTGGCGTTGGCGACGATTTCCTCGCTGGGTTCGTCGATAACTTTTCGGGCCACCTGTTACACCTTTCGTGGGCCGGCGGAAAGACCACCGACTTGCAGGGCGGACAGGACTCGAACCTGCAACCTGCGGTTTTGGAGACCGCTGCTCTACCAATTGAGCCACCACCCTATGAAGCGAAACCGTCCGGCTTCCCTGCGCCCAGTGCTAGTCAATTGACCAAAACAGGCGCAAAAAAGCTTGGCAGATTTCAACTACCGGATCGAGTCTAGGTCACGGCGGGGGCCCTGTAAAGCCAGGGTCCCTGTTCCCACTGCATTGCAGCCCCCGTATGCTCGTAGCGTGGCACACGACATCAAACGGATCTCCACCAGAATCGGCTCTATCGCGGAGTCCGCGACCCTCAAGGTCGACGGCAAGGCCAAGGCGCTGCAGGCGGCCGGGCGGCCGGTGATCAGCTTCGCCGCGGGCGAGCCCGATTTCCCCACGCCGCCGCATATCGTCGAGGCCGCCCTGGCCGCCGTGACGGACCCGCGCAACCACCGCTACACCCCGGCCGCCGGACTCCCGGAGCTGCGCGAGGCCATCGCCGCGAAGACCCTGCGCGACAGCGGCCTGGCCGTTCCGCCATCCAGGGTGCTCGTCACCAACGGCGGCAAGCAGGCCGTGTACCAGGCCTTCGCCACCCTGCTGGACCCGGGTGACGAGGTGCTGCTGCCCACGCCGTACTGGACCACCTACCCCGAGGCCATCCGCCTGGCCGGCGGTGTTCCCGTCGACGTGTTCGCCGGCAGCGACCAGGGTTACCTCGTCACCGTCGAACAGCTCGAGGCCGCTCGCACCGAGAAGACCAAGGTGCTGCTCTTCGTCTCACCGTCCAACCCCACCGGCGCCGTCTACTCCGAGGAGCAGACCCGTGCCATCGGTGAATGGGCCGAGGAACACGGCCTCTGGGTGATCAGCGACGAGATCTACCAGAACCTCACCTACGACGGCGTGCGCGCTGTCTCGATCGTCGAGGCCGTTCCCGCCCTGGCCGACCGCACCATCCTGGTGAACGGTGTCGCCAAGACCTACGCCATGACCGGCTGGCGGTTGGGCTGGATGGTCGGACCGCAGGACGCCATCACGGCCGCGGCCAACCTGCAGTCACACCTCACCTCCAACGTGTCGAACATCTCGCAGCGCGCCGGCATCGCCGCGCTGAACGGCCCGCAGGACGACGCCGAGACCATGCGCGTCGCCTTCGACCGCCGCCGCAAGCTGATCGTCGCCGAGCTCAACAAGATCCCCGGCATCCGCACGCCCACCCCGCAGGGCGCGTTCTACGTCTACCCCGACGTCACCGGGCTGCTCGGCCGCACCTGGAACGGTGTCACGCCGACCTCGTCGCTCGAGTTGGCCGACTTCATCCTCGACCAGGCCGAGGTCGCCGCG
Organism: Cryobacterium sp. SO2; assembly: GCF_026151165.2. Taxonomy (NCBI): domain Bacteria; kingdom Bacillati; phylum Actinomycetota; class Actinomycetes; order Micrococcales; family Microbacteriaceae; genus Cryobacterium; species Cryobacterium sp. SO2. The sequence goes on along the minus strand of NZ_CP117849.1, from coordinate 330,705 downwards.
GTTCCCGGCGAGGCCTTCGGCCCGAGCGGCTTCCTGCGCCTGTCCTACGCCCTGGGCGACGAGGCCCTCCTAGAAGGCATCCGCCGCCTCCAATCCCTCTTCGCGTAGCCCGCGAACCGTGAGCTGAGCCCCGAAAAGCGCACCTTTTCGGGGCTCTTCTCACGGGTCGCGGGTCCACCGGTCGGTGGATAGACCCGTCGGCCGGATGGGTGTTGCCCCGGGCGGGTTCTGGGACGAGTCTGAGTGCATGACAACTCCCACTCCGGCGGTGCGCGTGGCACGGCTGAGCAAGTCCTACGGCGACTTCGACGCGGTGTCCGACATCAGCTTCGACATCCTGCCCGGCGAGACCTTCGCCCTGCTCGGCCCGAACGGGGCGGGCAAGAGCAGCACCATCGAGATCCTCGAGGGCTACCGCGACCGCTCAGAGGGCGACGTGACCGTGCTCGGCGAAGACCCGCAGCACGCGGGCCTGGACTGGAAGGCGCGCATCGGCATCGTGCTGCAGTCCAGCGGCGAGAGCGGCAACGCCACCGTGCTCGAACAGTTGCGGCACTTCGCCGGGCTCTACCCGAACCCGCGCCAGGTCGACGAGGTCATCGCCGCCGTCGGGCTCGAGGCGAAGGCCAAGACCCGCATCCACCGGCTCTCCGGCGGTCAACAACGGCGGGTGGATGTGGCGCTCGGCATCATCGGCCGGCCCGAACTGCTCTTCCTCGACGAACCGACCACCGGATTCGACCCGGAGGCCCGGCATCAGTTCTGGGACCTCATCCGCGATCTCAAATGCGACGGCACCACCATCCTGTTGACCACCCACAATCTCGACGAGGCCGCTGAACTGAGCGACCGAGCCGGCATCATCGTGGGCGGCAAACTCATCGACATCGGCGCCATCGACGAGCTCGGCGGCCCGGCCGCCCGCACCCCGATGGTCCGCTGGCGGGACTTGTCCGGCGTGCACCGGGAGAAGCGAACGGATGCACCGGCCCAGCTCGTCGCCGAGCTGGCCGCTGCCGCAGGTGGCGAACCCGCCGAACTGCAGGTCATCCGCCCCAGCCTGGAGGACATCTACCTGGGCCTGGTGCGCAACCATGCGGCCCTCACCGCGACCGACAAGACAGAGGTACTCGCATGAGCACGGTCCTGACCACCACGCCCACGCGGCCGGCCCGCACCGCCAGACGCGGCCTGCTCACCCTGGGCCTGTCCCGGATCGGGTTCGAGATCCGGCTCTACTTCCGCTCCACCGACACCGTCTTCTTCACCTTCCTGTTCCCGTTCATCATGCTGGGCATCTTCACGGCCGCGTTCAGCGCATCCGGCAACATCGGCACCAACCCGGACGGCTCGGGCGGCATCAGCGTGGGCGCGTACTACCTGCCCGGCATGCTGGCCGCGGGCATGCTGCTCTCCGGACTGCAGAACCTCGCCATCGACATTGCCGGCGAGAAGGGTGACGGCACCCTCAAACGCCTCGGCGGAACCCCGCTCTCCCCGCTCAGCTACTTCATCGGCAAGATCGGGCAGGTGCTCGTCACGGGCATCATGCAGGCCGTGCTGCTGCTGCTGGTGGCCAGGTTCGTCTTCGACATCGCCCTGCCCACCGAACCGGAGAAGTGGCTCACCTTCGCCTGGGTGTTCCTGCTCGGCGTGATCACCTGCGCGTTCCTGGGCATCGCCCTCTCGGCGCTGCCCCGGTCGGGCCGCAGCGCCTCGGCGGTCGTGATCCCGATCGTGCTGGTGCTGCAGTTCATCTCCGGCGTCTACCTGCAGTTCAACGCCCTGCCGGAGTGGATGCAGAACGTCGCCGGGCTGTTCCCGCTCAAGTGGATGGCTCAGGGTATGCGGGCGGTGTTCCTGCCCGACAGCTTCGCCGACCAGGAGCAGAACGGCGCCTGGGACCTCGACCTGGTGCTGCTCGCGCTCCTGATCTGGCTCGTGGTGGGACTTGTCGGCAGCCGCCTGAGCTTCCGCTGGATCCGCAAGGACGCCTGAGTGCGCCGCACGTCCCTGCCGCAGGTGCCCGCTGCGGCATGGGATGCTTGGCGCATGAATGCCAGACGGTGGTGGGACCTGATCATCGCCGGCTCCCTGATCGTCCTCGCGGCAATCGCGCTGGAAGGCTCGGCCACGCACGCCGCGAGCACCACCGGAGCCGTGCTGTCACTCGCGGCGGTCGGGCTGGCCTACATCGTCTGGGGCCGGCGGATGCTGCGCCCCCAACCCGTGTCCGGCGACCGCGGGTCTTCCGGCTTCGATCACGTGACCTACGCGCGCTCCGCCCGGGCGCTGCGCATCGCCCTCATTGTCGGCTGCGGTGTCGCCACTTCCTTCGACCCGAACATGGCCACCCTCCAGACGCTGGTCTTCCCGCTGATCTGGGCCCTGGCCGACTCATGCCGGCACGCCACCGTGCTCAGCACGAGCCTGACCGTCGTGAGCGGACTGGGCCTCTGGATCGGCAGCGGGCGAACACCGGACGCCGCCGCCCAGGCCGTGGCCATCGAGACGATCTCACTCGTGTTCGCCCTGGCCATGGGAACCTGGATCACGCGCATCGCCACCGCCGGCGCCGAGCAGCGCCGGCTGGTGGAGAAGCTCACCCTGGCTCAGGACGAACTTGCCCTGATGCACCGGGATGCCGGCAGCGCCAGCGAACGGGAGCGCCTGGCCCGCGAGATCCACGACACCATCGCGCAGAGCCTGACCAGCTTGGTAATGCTCGCCCAGCGCACCCGTCGCGAACTTGATTCCCTACCCGTCGACACCTCCGATGCCGCGGACAGCGTCGACCTCATCGAGGCCACCGGCCGCGATGCCCTGGCCGAGGCGCGCGCTCTGGTGGCCTCCATGGCGCCGGCCCGAGTGGGCGACGGCGACCTCACGCACACGCTCACCCGGCTCGCCGAGCGCTTCGAACGCGAAACCGGGATCCTGGTGCGCGTCCACCTCGACGGACTCGGCAACGCCGACGACAACACCGTGCCCGTGCTCGACCGCGCCCTGGAGGTCGTGCTGCTGCGCTGCACTCAGGAAGGCCTGGCCAACGTGCGCAAGCACTCCCGCGCCGGAGCCGCCCGGATCGACATCGAGCGAACCGGCCCCGACATCGTCCTCACCGTCTCCGACAACGGCCGGGGACTGGGCGACTACACCCCCGACACCGAACACGGTTTCGGCCTGGCCGGGATGCGCGACAGGCTCGCCCTTGTCGGCGGGAGCCTCGAGGTCGCCACCGGCGCGGCCCCGTCGCGCACCGACCGGATCGCCGTCGGCGAGACCCCGTCAGGCACCGACCCTATCGCCGGCGTCGTGACCAAGGGCGCCGCCGATTGCGGCACCGGCGGGCACGGCACCACCCTCCGGGTGACCCTGCCGCTCTCCGGACCGACTGTGGCGGCCACGACGGCACTGCCCGCCGTCGCGGGAGTCCGCGAATGATCCTGGTGCTGGTCGCCGACGACCATCCGATCGTGCGGGGCGGCATCGTGGGACTGCTCGGCGAGGCCGACGACATCGAGGTGGTCGGCGAGGCGGCCGACGGGGCCGCCGCGGTGCTCCTGGCCGAGCAGCTGCGCCCCGACCTCGTACTGATGGACCTCCGCATGCCGAACCTGGACGGCGCCGCGGCGACCGCCGCGATCCTCGCGCACAACCCGGCCGTTCGGGTGCTGATCCTCACCACCTACGAGACCGACGACCAGATCCTCGGCGCCATCGCCGCCGGCGCCAGCGGCTACCTGCTCAAGGCCGCGCCGCAGGCCGAGATCATCGAGGGCGTGCGCTCGGTGGCCGGCGGCCAGACCGTGCTGGCGCCGGTGATCGCCGCCCGGCTGGTGCAGAGGGTGCGCACGGATGCCACGCCAACGCCCCGGCTGTCGGCCCGCGAACTCGAGGTGCTCCGCCTGGTCTCCGCCGGCCAGAGCAACCCGCAGATCGCCCGATCGCTCTTCATCGGCGAGGCCACCGTGAAGACGCACCTGTTGCACGTCTTCGAGAAGCTCGGCGTGGACGACCGCACCCGTGCGGTCACCCTCGCCATGGAGCTGCGCCTGCTCTGAGGCATCCGCCCGGCCGCCCGCCTGCAGCGGCCCACCCCGCGCCGACTTGCCGCAAAAACCCCCATGGGACGCTCCGAAGGGGACTTATGAAGCAACTCGCGAGAGCAGGATGCGCTCACTTGCCGCAAAACCCCCCTTGGGGCGCCGGGAAGGGGACTTATGAAGCAACTCGCGACGGGCGACGCCCAGGCGGCAGGGGGGGGCGGGCGCCCGGGCGGCGTTAGAGCGGGTTGGAGCCGACGAAGACGGGTTCGGGCTGCAGGATGACGCCGAAGTCGGCCTGCACCCGCTGCTGCACGTACCGGGCCAGCTGGCCGATCTCATCGGCGGTGGCGCCGCCCGTGTTGGTGATCGCCAGCGTGTGCTTGCTCGAGATTGCGGCGGCGGAGCCGGGCAGCCGGAACCCGCGGCCGATGCCGGAGTGCTCGATCAGCCAGGCGGCGCTGAGCTTCACGGTGCGCAGCACCTCTGCACCGGGAATCGGCCCCACACCGGCGTACTCGTCGAGCGGGATCACCCGGTCGGGTAGCTCGATGTCGGCCTGTTTCCAGCGCGGAGCATCCGCGGGCAGGGTGCGGGCGAAGCTCTCGGTCACGATCGGGTTGGTGAAGAACGAGCCGGCGCTGAAGGTGTCGGGGTCGGCGGGATCGAGCACCATGCCCTTGCTCGCGCGCAGCCCGAGCACCCGTTCGCGCAGGTCGGCCAGCGGCACCCGGTCGCCCAGCTGCACGCCGAGGGCGCCGGCCAGCTGCGGGTAGTTCACGGGTCGGCTCAGGGCGTTGCCGAGCACGGCCGCCTGCGGTGACATGTCGCGCAGGTCGAGTTCGATGGCCAGCACCACGCCCCGGCGGCCCTGCTTGAGCACCGAGGTGCGATAGCCCAGGCCCAGCTCGGCGGCGCTGAGGTGCTCGACCTCGCCGGTCTCGTAGTCGAGAAAGTCGATCGCGGCCAGGCTGTCGGCCAGTTCCTGGCCGTAGGCGCCGATGTTCTGCACTGGGGCCGCACCGCTGGTGCCGGGGATGCCGGAGAGCGCTTCGATACCGGCCCAGCCGTTGGCCACGGTGAGGGCGACGAGGTCGTCCCACGGCTCGCCGGCCTGCACCCGGATGCGCACCGCACGGCCGTCGACACCCGTGTCGGTGCCGGGCTCGGTGACGGTCTCGCTCACAGCCTCGGTGGCCGGAGCGAGCACCTCGACGCCCCGGGTGACCACGTGGATGACGATGCCGTCGAAGCCCGCATCCGGCGCGACGGTGTTCGAGCCGCCGCCCAGCAGCAGCCACGGTTCGTCGGAGCCCCAGGCGTCCAGAGCCGCCCGGATGAGACCGGCCTCGTCGACGGGCGCCACGAGGTGCGCCGGGGCGCCGCCGACACGCAGCGTTGTCAGTTCGGCGAAGGTGGGCGGAACGGGCGCGAGGAAAGGCTCGGTCATGGGGTCCTAGGCGAGGAAGACGCGCGCCTGCGCCTTGCCGAGCACCGTCACGGCGTTGAAGGTGACGGTGAGGTCGATCCTGGCGACGCCGGCGTCGGCGTCGAGCGCGCCGACCTTGGCGACCACGGTGATCACGGCGCCGAGATCGGGGTCCACCGGCACCGGCCGGGTGAACCGCACCTGGTAGTCGAGCACCCTGGCGGGGTCGCCGGCCCAGTCCACGACGGGCTGGATGGCCAGGCCCATGGTGAGCATGCCGTGCGCGAGCACACCGGGCAGCCCCACCGAGTGGGCGACGTCGTCGCGGTAGTGGATGGGGTTGAAGTCGCCGGATGCGCCGGCGTAGCGCACCAGGGAATCCCTGGTGAGCGGGAAGCTACTCTCGGCGACGATGTCGCCGAGAGTGAGGGTGTCGAGGCTGGGCGTGACGGGTGCGCTGATGGTCATTCGTCTCCCCTGACGACGAGGGTGGACGTGGCGGTGACCACGTGGGCTCCGGATGCGTCGACGACGGTGGACTCCGCGGTGACCATCGAGTGGCCGCCGAGGCTCTTCACGCTGGCGACGGTAAGGGTGGCGGTGAGCTCGTCACCGGCCACGATCGGGCGGCTGTAGCTGAAACGCTGGTCGCCGTGCACCACCCGGGTGAAGTCGATTCCGGCGTCGGGTTCGGCGAGCAGCTGGGCCAACGTCGCCTCCTGCACCACCACGGCAAACGTCGGCGGCGCGACGATGTCACTGTGCCCGGCGGCACGGGCGGCTTCAGGGTCGAAGTTGATCGGATTGGTCGCGAAGACGGCACGCGAGAATTCGCGCACCTTCTCCCGGCCGACGAGATACGGCGGCACGGCGGGAAAGACCCGGCCCTGGATTGCTGGATTCACAGACACGTACCGAGTGTACTTGCGCAGCGCAACCCGTCGCGGGCCCGGGTGGCCGGCTCCCACCGCGCGCGCACCCGGAATTGTCGCCGGCGGCGCGCTGGGGCAGAATTGGCCCAGTGGATTATGTACAAGTCGCCCTGACCGACCCCGAGGTCGTCCCCCTGCTCACCGGCCTCCGCCAAGAATACGAGACCCGGTACGGACACGGCGCCGGTGATTCGGTGCTGGATGTCGCGGCCAGCGAGTTCGAGTCGCCGACCGGCGCGTTCGTGGTGCTCGTCGACGGCGGTACGACAGTGGCCGGCGGCGGCATCCGTCGGATCGACGAGACGACCGTCGAGGTGAAGCGGATGTGGACGAACCCCGACTATCGCCGCCAGGGCCACGCGATCCGGATGCTGCGGGAACTGGCCGGCCTGGCCGGGCAGCTCGGCTACCGCACCGTGCGGTTGGAGACCGGCTTCGCGCAGCCGGAGGCGTTGGCGCTGTACCGCGGGCTCGGCTTCGTCGAGATCGACAGCTACGGCCCGTACGAACACGCCTCCGCGTTCGAACTCGACATCGACGCCGTCTCGAACACGCCCCGCCACTGAACGCGAACAGGCTCGACCACGGTTGTGGTCGAGCCTGTTGGGAGGGAAGAGATCAGACGGACGGGATGACCAGTCCGCCCCAGGTGTCTTCCATGTAGGCCTGGGTCTCGTCGGAGAGCAGCAGTTCCTTCAGCTTGAGAACGCGCGGGTCCTTCTCGAGCTCGGGCGTGGTGGCCAGCACGTTGGCGTACGGGCTGTCCTTGCCCTCGACCAGGATGGCCTGGTCGGCGGTGAGGCCGGCCGGCAGCGCGAACGAGATGGTGACGAACGCGGCGTCAACATCCTGCACGGCCTGCGGCAGGGTGGCGTTCTCGATCTCCTGGAACTCGTACTTGTTGGGGTTGTCGGTGATGTCGGCGATCGACGTGGGCTCGTCGGTCGTCTCGATCAGGCCTTCGCCGGCGAGGATCTTGAGCGCGCGGCCCTCGTTGGTCGGGTCGTTCGGGATGGCGATGGTGGCGCCGTCCTTGAGGTCGTCGAGCGACTTCACGGTGTCGCTGTAGAACGCGGCGCTCGGCAGGTAGATCTCGCCGACGCTCACCAGGTTGCCGCCGGCCTGCGTGTTGTAGGTCTCCAGGAAGGTGGCGTTCTGGAAGAGGTTGGCGTCGATCGAACCGTCGGACAGGGCCACGTTCGGCGTGTTGTAGTCGGTGAACTCCTGGAACTCGATGTTCAGGCCCGCGTCGGCCGCGAGGTTGTCCTGCACGAACTTGAGGATGTCGCCGGCCGGCGTGGCCAGCGCGCCGACGGTGATCGTGCCCAGGTCGTCACCGGCGGCAGCGGGCGTCGCGGCAGGTTCGTCGGCCGTTCCCGCGCAGGCGGTGAGGGCGAACAGGGCGGAGATAGCAACGGCGGCACCAGCAAGGCGCGTGCTGCGGGAGGTGAACTGCATGGGAGGGCTCTTCTCGTGGTGGTGGTGGGGTGGTGGCCGCGCCGTCATGCTGACTTCGGTGCGGCCGGGTGGGGTTCAGGGGCTGGGTAAGAAAGAGTGCGTGCAGGTCAGCCGGCGCCGGTCATCACGCTGGCGCGCAATGCGGACGTGGTCGGCTCGGCGCGAGACGGCCGGGACTTGTGGGCGAAGCGCTTGGCCAGCAACGTCGCCAGCCCCTGCAGCACCATCACGATCACGAAGATGACGATGATCACGGCGACCATGTGGATGGTGCTGTAGCGCTGGTAGCCGTAGCGCACGGCCACATCGCCGAGGCCACCGCCGGCGACGGTGCCCACCATGGCCGAGAAGTTGATGATCGAGGTCACCGTGGTGGACAGGCCCAGGATCATCGGCGAGAGCGCTTCGGGCACGAGCACCTTGGAGACGATCTGCCAGCGGGTCGCGCCGAGCGACTCCGCCGCCTCGATCAGGCCGGTGTCGACCTCCTTGATGGCGATCTCCACCATCCGGGCAAAGAACGGGATGGCCACGACGGCCAGCGGCACGATGGCGGCTGTTGGGCCGATGAAGGTGCCGACCACGAGCCTGGTGAACGGGATCAGGGCGACCATCAGGATGATGAACGGCACGCTCCGGCCCAGGTTCACCACGAACTCGAGCACCCGGTTGATCACCCGGCCGAGCTTGCGGGAACCGAACGGGCTCTCGAACAGGCCGCCGGGCTCGGTGCCGACGAGCAGGATGCCCAGCGGCAGGCCCACGATGATCGTGATGAACAGCGAAACGCCGACCATATACAGGGTCTGGCCGGTGCCGACGAGCAACACCTGGAACAAGCCGGCCCAGAAGCCGGGTGCGGATGGATCGATCACAAGTTACTCCCCCACGATTTCGACGAGCATGCCCTGGCTGCGCAGGTCCTCGATAGGTCTGGCGTTGGTGGCCGGGCTGCCCGGCAGCGCCAGGCGGGTGCGACCGGCCTGGTTTCCGCCGATGGTTTCGATGGCGGCACCGAGGATCGACACGTCCAGGCCGTAGGTGCGGGCCAGCTGCGCGATCACCGGGCGGTCGGCGGAGCCGCCGCTGAAGGTGATGTCGATGACGGTGTCGCCCGGCAGCGACGGGGCATCACCGAGCGGGAACAGTTCGTGCGCCAGGCGGGACCCGGCCGTGGAGATCAGCGAGACGATCCGGCCCTGCTCGATGATGCGGCCGTCTTCGATAAGCGCGGCGGAATCGCAGATGCGCTTGACGACATCCATCTCGTGCGTGATCAGCAGCACCGTCAGCCCCAGCTCGGTGTTGATCTTCTTCACCAGGTCCAGGATCGACCGGGTGGTCTCCGGGTCGAGCGCGCTGGTGGCCTCGTCAGAGAGCAGCACCTTGGGGTTGCCGGCCAGCGCCCTGGCGATGCCCACCCGCTGCTTCTGCCCGCCGGACAGTTCGGCAGGATAGGCGCCGGCCTTGTCGTCCAGGCCGACCAGCTCAAGGATCTCCAGCGACCGGCGCCGGCGGGTCTCGCCGTCGACCCCGATGATCTCCAGGCCCAATTCCACGTTGCCGCGCACCGTGCGCCCGGCGAGCAGGTTGAAGTGCTGGAAGACCATGCCGATCTTGCGGCGGGCGGCCCGCAGCGCGGCCGGCGAGAGGGCGGTGAGCTCGTCGCCGTCGACGGTCACGGTGCCGGAGTCGGGGCGTTCGAGCAGGTTGACGGCGCGGATGAGGGTGCTCTTGCCCGCACCGCTCTGGCCGATCACGCCGAAGATCTCGCCCTCGGCCACCTCGAGGGACACCTCCCGCAGGGCAGCGGTGACGGTGCCCCCTGAGCGGAAGGTCTTGGAAACATTCTGTACGGATATCACGGTGGTCCTGAGGGTTCGCGGCGGCCTATTACCGCAGTGCTTCCGAGTGTGTCAACCGCAACGCCGGAGACCAAATCACTGTGACGGAATGTTTCAGGTACCCCAGAGCCCCCGATTGCCCACGCCGACTGGCGAATGCATTCGTCGGCGGCCCGCTGTGAGGGATAACGTGGACACGTTATGCATAACAAATTGACCCCCCACCCCGATCTTCCGATCGACCTGCCCACCGACGAACGCCTCGCGAAGGCCGTCGAGCACTACGGCGAGTCCGTCGTCGTCGACCACTCCGTCGCCCTGATGCGCGGCAAGAACGCCGGCAAGGACTTCCTGCTCTATGTGGGCGGCCGGCACGCTCTCGGCATCCTCGAGGGTGCCCCCGCCCTGTACTGGCCCGAGCTGTGGGGCGCCCGCGCCCTGCTGCACGTCTGGAACGACTCCGCTGCCCCCTACGTGGTCGTCGGCCTCAACAACGAGGCCTGGCGCATCCGCGAGATGTGCGCGAAGGTCGTCATGCTCCGCAAGCTGGATGTTGCGCCCAAGCTCGTGAAGGCCACCACAGACGAGGTGCCCCGCGTGCGCGTCGCCGCCCTCAACGCCCTCGCCCTGCAGGGCCGCGAGCAGGACATCCCCACCATCTCGGTGCGTCTGCGCGACCCCGACAAGGACGTCCGCCGCGCCGCGCAGCAGGCCCGCGACGCCATCGTGACCCGGCTCAACCTCCCCAAGGAGTAACCCACGAACGCCATTCCCGCTCCGCACCAGAGCACGCCGCAGCCGGGCAACCAGCCCTATCGCCGCTACGTGGCGATCGGCGACAGCTTCACAGAGGGCGTCGGCGACGACCTGCCCGACGGCCAGGTACGCGGCTGGGCCGACCTCGTCGCGCTCGGGCTGGCCGCGGCGACCCCAGAGCCGGTGTCATACGCGAACCTCGCGATCCGGGGCAAGCTGCTCGGACCGATCGTGACCGAACAGCTGAAGCCGGCCCTGGCGCTGGGGCCCGACCTGCTCACGGTGTGCGGCGGCGGCAACGACATGATGCGGCCCCGGGTCGAGATCTCCTACGTCATCGACCTGCTCGACCACGTGGTCGAGAAGGCCGTGGCCGACGGCATCCACGTGGTGGTGCTCAGCGGCGGTAACCCGTCCAGGCACCTGCCGTTGGGCTCGCTCATGCAGAAGCGCGGCGACAAGCTCGCCGAGGCCGCCAGGGACACCTTCGGCAAGCCCGGCGTCACCCTGGTCGACAACTGGGTCGACACCGACCTGTCGCAGAGCCGGTTCTGGTCGGCCGACAAGCTGCACCTGAACGCCTGCGGGCACACCAGGGTCGCCACGAACGTGCTCAGCGCCCTGAACGTGCCGATCCCGGCCGGCTGGGCGCAGGGCGAGGCCGGCGAGGCCCCGCCGCGCGAACGCATCCAGGACACCGCGGCGTACTACGCCGCCTATGTGCTGCCCTGGATCGGCCGCCGGCTCACCGGCCGGTCCTCCGGCGACGGCCGCCCGCCCAAGCGCCCCGAGCTGACCCAGGTCATCGTCCCGACGGTCTGACCGACCGGTTCAACCGGTCGGTTCAGCCGTTCGCCGCCACCTGTTCGGCCAGGTACCCGCCGAATCCCCCGGGCGCGCGGCCATCGAGCCGGCCGGAGGTGAGCACCGGGATTAGGGCCGTGCGGCATTCGCGCACCCCCAGGGCGCGCAGCGCCTGCACCAGCAGCACGTCCTCGTCGGAGTCCACGTCGCTGAATCCGCCGGCGGCGAGGTAGCGGTCCGCCCGCACCCCCAGGTTGGCGCCGTGCACGTGCGGATGCCCGTCCACCAGGGTGTGCTCGTCGTGCCACCGGGTGCGGTCGGCCGCGGGCAGTTCGGCATCGGGCAGCACCGTGCCCAGCAGCAGCTCGGTGCCGGCCTCGGCGAGCGCCAGCTGCACGCTCAGCCAGCGGCGGGGCACGGCGGAATCGGCATCCGTCGTCGCCACCCAGGTGTGCTCGGGAACGGCGCCGGCCAGCAGCCGGGACACCCCGAGTCGTCGGGCGGAGCCGACCGACCCTGCGTCGCTCGCCAGCGCCTGGACTTGGGGCCACCGGGCCACGACCTCGGCCGAACCGTCGGTGCACCGGTCGAGCACCACGAGCACCGAGATGGCGGGGGCGTCACCGCCGAACTCCTCGCGCACGGCCGCGACGGCGTCGGCCAGTGCGGCCAGGCAGCGCGGCAGCCGGCTCTCCTCGTTGCGAGCGGGCACGACCACGATCACGCTGTCGATCCGTATGCTCACGGCAGCAGGCCTTCCCGTTCGGCCACCGAGCGGGCCGGCGCCGGTTCGTAGACCTCGAGCACGAAGTCCCGTTCCAGGTGCTGCACTGTGCGCTCCAGGCCGGGCAGCGCGGCGAGCGCGGCGTGCACGTCGTCTCCGCCCAGCGGGTACTCGCCCACCGGGTGCCGCCAGTGGCAGGCCACGAGGGATCCCCCCGGACGCAGGCTCTGCCGGCAGCGCTCGAGCAGCAGCCCCAGATCGGCCGGTGAACAGTAGTAGCCGATCTCCGACAGCACCACCAGGTCGAAACTCCCGTCGGGCCACTCCGCCGGCAGGGTGCGACGTTCCACGGTGACGCCGGGAAGGCCGGCCAGCCGGCGGCGGGCCACCTCGAGCGGCTGTTCGGCGATGTCGGTGGCGAGCAGGGTGTCGCACCGGTCGACGAGTTCCCGGCTGAGCACCCCGATCGAGCAACCCAGTTCGAGGGCGGCGGTGTAACGCGCCAACGGCAGGGCGGCCAAAGTGACTGCGCGTTTGCGGGACTCGTACCAGCGGGTCTCGAAGCCCCACGGGTCATGCGACCCGGCGTAGAACTCATCGAAGAACTCGGCTGTCAGGCTGTCGGCCGCCGCATCATCGGGCGCGGCATCATCGGGCGCGGCACGGCCGGGCGCGGCCGCGTCGGGTGCACGCGTGATCGAGGGCGCCGCCCCCAGGAACATCTCCCAGGATCGTTCGAAGTGCGCGGCGAAACCCGGCTGCACAATGGCCTCGTCGCCGGGGAGGGCCGAGAGCGGGCGTACCTGGCTGACGTGCGCGGCCATCGCGGCGCTCTTGCGCGCATGACCCGCCGCGCCGAGGGCGATCGAGTACAGCGCCTCCGCGCCGTCGCCGACCGGCCAGACGGCATCCGCCGGGGTCGACCAGTGCCAGGCCCAGATGGGGTACTCCAGCAGCCGGGCGCCGGTGAGGCCGGCCACGAGCGCTGCAGCCTCGCCGGCCGCGGTGTGGTCGGGGTGCCCGTCGCTCCGCCACGGGGCGACCAGCCACACCCCGGTGGCGCGCTCGGGCTCATCCGCCCGCGCCTCGGCCCGGAGCGCGTCGGCCAGCTCGGTGCGGTGGGCGGCGAGCCGGCCGTCGGGCAGGTCGAGCAGCCGGATGCGCGCCGCCGGCGTCAGCGCGCGCACGGCTGCCACCACCTCGGTGCGGCGCACCGCGGCAAGGCCGGCGGGTGTGGTGGTGGTGGAGTGCGGGTGCGAGGCCTCACCGTTGCTGGCCACGATCACCGTGACCGGGATCCCCTGAGCCGCGGCCGCGACGATCAGGCCGCCGGCGCCGAGGGACTCGTCGTCGGGGTGGGCGGCGACGACCACGAGCCGGTCGCACCCAGACAGAGTGAGCGGCCGGGCGCGCGCCGCCCAGTCGGCCCCCTGCCACACCTCTTCGCTGGTTCCGTCGCCGTTGTGGGTGAAGGTCACCATGTCGTGCTCTCCTCGTCGAGCAGGGTGGCGCCGAGCGCGGCATCGTCGCGTTCGGCATGATGCTGCCGCACGTACAGGGTGAGGTCGGCGACCCGGCGGGCGTGCCGGGCGTCGAGGGCGAGCGGCGCCGGGCCGAGCGCGTGCCCGACCCGGGTCAGCACCTCGTCGACGCTGCGGGCGACGAGTCCGCGCACCCGGGCGGCGAGCAGGGATCCGTCCGCGCCGACGGCCTCGCCGGCGGCCTCGCCGGCGTCGATCGCGGCCGCCGCATCGGCCAGCGCTGCGCCGGCGGCCGCCAGGGCCAGGTCGATCGCGCCGAGGTGCGCACGCATGATCTGGTCGGGTTCCCGGCTGCCCGCCGCGGCGCGCAGCCGGCGGGCCACGCCGACGGCGCCGCCCCACCAGCAGGCCGCAACCTGGATGCCGCCCCAGCTGAAGCCGGGCCGGCTGAGGTACCAGCCGTCGGCGCCGACCGGCACGGCCGGAACCGCGGCGAAGTCCACCGGGCCACTGGACACCTGGGTGAGGCCGGTGGCGACCCAGGCGCCGTCGTGCACGGCGACGCCGGGGTGGCGCAGGTCGACGGCGAACAGCCGGCGGTGTGCGGGCGTCGCCCCCTCGGGCGTGGTGTGCGCGGTGACGAGGGCGTGGCTGAGTGACCCGGCCAGCGAGCACCAGGGCTTCCGGCCGTGCAGAACCCAGACGTCGCCCTGCCGGGTCGCGTCGAGCCGTTGCGCGGGACCCTCGGCCGCGAAGACGCCCCAGCTGGCCTCTGCGGATGCTGAGGGACCGGCGGGTACCGACCCGGCAGGGGCCTGGTGCAGGATGCTCAGCGCATCGGCGTGCGCCTCGATCACCCGGGCGGCCGTGAGGTCGGCCGCGGCCACTGTGGCCAGTGCGTCGAACAGCTCGATCGTGCGGCCCGAGCCCGGCATCGGCAGCTTCGGTGCCGTGTCGAGGGCGAACCGGATGGCGCGGGCGGCGTCGCCGTCCACCGCCCACGCGGCCGCGGCCACCCCGGCCAGGTCGGCCGCAGCAGCGGGCGACGCGGGCCCACGCTGCCGTACCCCGCGCACCCGCACAGCCCGAGCGGATTCCGCCTCGGATGGCTGCCTCGTCATGTCACTCCCCTGGTCCCCGCGCCGCGTCGCACCGGTTCCCGGGGCGCACCGCGACGTCTGTCAGAACATCCTGCCAAACCGCGAGCCTCTCCTTTCGCATTCAGTGCCGGCCCGGCCTTACGAAGCCGTGAATTCGGGGCTAGTATCCCCCCATACGGGGGTGTTCCCCGAAGTGTGACCCTGAGGCACCGTTGATAGGGCCCGACCGAGGTCACACCCGAAGCACCTCCGCATGGGGCGGGCCGTCATCGGGGTGGCCTGCCCCTTCTCCTGCCCTCGCCGACGTGCGATCCGCGATACGCGGGTGGCGCGCCGATGCGCGGGTGGCGCGCCACCCGCGCATCGGCGCCTTACCCGCGCACCGGGCTACGCCGGCACCACCTCGGCATCCCGCACGGGCTCCACCAGCCGCTCGACCGAGCTCTGCACCAGCCGGGCGTCGGCCAACGTCACCCGGTGCACCGCCCCGGTGATACTGATCTCCGCCTCGGTCTCCTGGGCGGCACAGGACGAGCCGACCCACAGGTGAACGGCGCCGGGCTCCACGATCCGCTCGTGGTTCAGTCCGGTGAACGCCAGCCGGGTCGTCGGCACCTCGAAGCGCACCAGGGCCTCCTCGCCCGGTTCGAGCTCGACCCGCTGGTAGCCAAGCAGTTGGGCCACCGGCCGGGTCACGCTCGCGTGGATATCCCTGGCGTAGAACTGCACGAGGTCGGTGCCGGCCCGCTCACCGGTGTTGCGGATGCGCACGCTCGCCGAGAACGTGCCGCCGGCGGCCACCGTGTCATCGGCATCCAGTGCCGTGCGCTCGAACGTGGTGTAGGCCAGGCCGTGCCCGAACGGCAGCACCGGGGTGCTGTCCACGCTGGTCACATCGCTCGGCCCGCCGAGGATCGGGTGCAGATAGGAGTACGGCTGCGCGCCCGCCGACCGCGGCAACGACACGGGCAGGTGCCCGGTGGGCGAGACGGCGCCGGAGAGCACCGAAGCGATAGCCACGCCACCCTCCTCGCCGGGGAAGAACGCCTGCAGCAGCGCCGCAGGGGCGGTCGGGCCGTCCACCGCCCAGGCCACGGCGTAGGGCCGGCCCGTCATGAGCACCATCACGACGGGGGTGCCCGTGGCCACCACGGCTTCGACGAGTTCGCGTTGCACGCCGGGCAGCTCCAGGCTCTCCACGTCGTTGCCCTCGCCGACGGTGCCGCGGCCGAACAGGCCGGCGCGGTCACCCACCACGACCACGGCCACATCGGCGGCGCGGGCGGCCGCGACGGCGGCGGCGATACCGGCCGTGTCGGTGCCTTCGACCGTGCAGCCGGCGGCGTAGAGGATCTCGGTGCCGGTCAGCTCGCCGCGCAGGGCGTCGAGCACTGTGGGCATGTTCAGCCCGGCCGGCACGTCCGGGTGGTGGGCGAGAACGTGGTTCACGAACGAGTAGCAGCCCATCAGCGCCTCGGTGGAGTCGGCGTTCGGCCCGAGCACCGCGATCGTGCGCGGCAGCGGCCCGTCGCCGGAGCGAAGCGGCAGCACCCCGTCGTTGGTCAGCAGGATCAGCGATTCCTCGGCCAGCAGCCGCGCCACCCGGCGGTGCTCCGGCGAGTCGAGGTCGACCTCGGTGGGCGCCATGCTGAAGGTCTCATCGAGCAGGCCCAGGTCTTCCTTTTGCGCGAGCACCCGCAACACGGCGCGGTCGACGAGCGCCTCGTCGGTCTGCCCGGCCCGGATCCGGTCCAGGAGCGGCGCCAGGAACGCATCCCCGGTCGGCAGTTCCACGTCGATCCCGGCGGCCAGGGCAAGCTCGGCGGCCTCTCCCCTGTCGGCGGCGACAGCGTGCATGAGGTGCAGGAACGCCACCGAGAAGTAGTCGGAGACGACGACGCCGTCGAAGCCCCAGTGGTCGCGGAGGATCTCGGTGAGGTATTCCGGCGTGGCGCCCACCGGGGCGCCGTCGATCTCGGCGTAGGAGTTCATCACCGAGCGCACCCCGCCGTCGAGCACAGCCATCTCGAACGGCGGCAGGAACACGTCGTTGATCTCCCGCCGTCCGGCGTGCACCGGAGCGTGGTTGCGGCCGGCCTGCGAGGCCGAGTAGCCCACGAAGTGCTTGAGGGTGGCGTGCACCCCGGCCGCCTGCAGCCCGGTGACGTAGGCGGTGCCGATGGTGCCCACCACATACGGGTCCTCGGCGATGCACTCGTCGACGCGGCCCCAGCGGGGGTCGCGGATCACGTCGAGCACCGGCGCGAGACCCTGGTGGATGCCGAGCTCACGCATCGACTGCCCGATCAGGCCGCCCATCTGCTCGACCAGGCCGGGGTCGAAGGCGGCGCCCCAGGCGAGCGGGGTGGGGAAGGTCGCGGCCTTCCACGCGGCGAGGCCGGTCAGGCACTCCTCGTGCACGATGGCGGGGATGCCCAGCCGGGTCTCCGACTTCAGCCGGCGCTGTTCGGCCCAGAGCCACTCGGCCCGCTCCACCGGGTGCACCGGGCGGGTGCCGTACACCCGGGTGAGATGCCCGAGCCCGTGCACCGTCGCCTCGTCATACCGGGTCGAGGAGCCCATCTCCCCGGCGAGCGGGGCCACGACCTCACCGCCCTGGTCGACCCAGTAGCCCACGAGCTGGGCGACTTTCTCCTCCAGGGTCATCTGGGCGAACAGGGTCCGCACACGTTCGGACACCGGCGGCAGTTCTGGATTGCTCACAACGTTCTCTTTCCACTTCGACACAACAACAGCAAGACAGCGACCCCGCAGGGCCGCGGGTCAGCCCTTGACCGCGCCCGTCAGCCCGCCGACGATGCGGCGTTCGAACAGGGCGAAGAACACCAGGGCGGGAATCATGGACAGCGACGTGAACGCCAGCACCTTCGCGGTGTCCACCGAGTACTGCGACGCGAAGGACTGCACGCCCAGCGGCAGCGTGAACACGGCCTCGTTGTTCAGGATGAACAGCGGCAACAGGTAGCTGTTCCAGCTGGCGATGAACGCCAGGATGCCCACGGTGATGACGCCGGGCATGGCCAGGGGCACAATCATCCGCCAGAAGAAGCCGAGCCGGCTGCAGCCGTCGATGAAGGCGGCCTCCTGGATCTCGTCGGGGATGGCCCGCAGGAACGGCACCAGGATGATGATCGTGGTGGGCAGCGCGAACGCGATCTGCGGCAAGATCACCCCGCCCAACGAGTTCATCAGGCCCAGGTTCTTCACCACCAGGTAGAGCGGTGTGATGGCCACGGTCATCGGGAACATCAGCCCGGCCGCGAACATGGCATACAGGATGCCGCGGCCGCGGAACGAGTACCGGGCGAGCACGTAGCTGGCCATCAGGCCCAACAGCACCACCCCGACGGTGGTGGCCAGCCCGGCGATCAGGGAGTTGCCCACCAGCCGCCAGAACATGCCGCCGGTGAGCACATCGAGGTAGTTGCCGATGTTCCACACGCTGGGCCAGCCGGACGGGTCGGTGGTGATCTGGGCGTTGGTGCGGAAACCGCCGATGATGATGAACAGCACCGGCGCGAGCATCAGGCCGATCACCAGAACGGCGACGACGTAGGCCACGGGGGTTCCCCACCGCCGGCTCGTCTTGATCGGGGCCGGCGGATTGGCCGGCGGCAGCGCCACAGCGGGCGTGATGAGCGCGGTCATTTTTCCGTCCCCTTGTCTGTGATGGCACCCTCGGTGTCCCGGCGCAGCACGTAACGCTGATAAATCAGCGCGACCACGAGCGAGATCAGGAAGAGCACCACGGCGACGGCGTTCCCGTAGCCGTAGTTGCCGGCGTTCCGGCCGTTCGCCACGAGATAGGTCGCCATGGTCGACGTTCCCGCGGTGGAGGAGATGTACTGACCCCAGATGATGTAGACGAGGTCGAAGAGCTGCAGGGCGCCGATGATCGACAGGAACGCCCAGATGCGCAGCGTGGGTGCCAAAAGCGGCAAGGTGATGTGCCGTTGGATCTGCCAGAACGACGCCCCGTCGATGGCGGCCGCCTCCGGCAGCTCCTCCGGGATGCCCTGCAGGCCGGCAAGGAAGAGGATCACGGCGAAGCCGACGTACTTCCAGGTGATGATCACCATCAGGGTCCAGATGGCTATGTCCGGGTTCGACAGCCAGTCCTGGGTGAAAGCCCCAAGCCCGAGCTTCTCCAGCAGGCCGTTCACGGCGCCGTTGGACTGCAGCATCAGGCTCCAGCCGGTGCCGACGACGACCTCGGAGATCACGTACGGCACGAAGATGAGCACCCGGATGAGGGACTGGCCGCGCAGCTTGCGATTGAGCAGCAGCGCCAGGAGGATCGCGACCGGACCCTGCAGCAGGAGGGAGAGCACCACGATGATGCCGTTGTGGGTGAGGGCTTCCTGGAAGGTGGGGTCCTGGATGATCGTGATGTAGTTGCGGAACCCGACGAAGACGGTGGGCGGGCCGTAGCCCTGCCAGCTGAAGAAGCCGTAGTAGGCCGCCATGACGACGGGGAAGATCACAAAGCCGAGGAAGACGATCAGGGCCGGTCCGACGAGAACCGCGATCTCGACCCTGGCCCCCACTGACGTGCGGCGGCGGCGCCGCACGGGCGGGGCCGCGGGCGTGACGCCCGCGACCCCGCCCTTCGCGAGATCCACCTCTAATCGCGTTGAAGTATTCTCGCGAACCGACATGAGCGCGCCTAGGCCTTCTTGGCTGCGTCGTTGACCGCCTGGATGAGCTGCTCCGGGCTGCCCTTGCCGGCGAGCAGGTCGACCACGCCCACGTTCAGGGCGTTGCCGACGTTCTGGCCGTAGACGGTGTCGAGCCACTGCGAGACGTACGGGGCCGCGTTGTAGGCCGCGATGATCTCCTTGAGGTAGGGCTCGGTGACGGCTTCCTGCGCCACGGTGTTCACGGGCGGGGCGTTGAAGGCCGCGTAGTACTCCTTCTGCACGTCGGAGCTGCCGATGTAGTTGAGGAAGTCGAGGCATTCCGGCGGGGCCGAGACCGAGCAGGAGTAGCCATCCACGCCGCCGAGGATCGAGCCGGGCTCACCGTCGCCGCCGGACACCTCGGGGAACGGGAACCAGGACAGGTCAGCAAGCGGCTTGGTGTCGGGGGTGAGAGAGGCGATGACGCCGGGGTTCCAGGCACCCATCAGCTCCATGGCCGCCTGGTGGTTGGCCACCAGACCGGCGGAACTGCCGGCACCCTGCTGAGCGGCGGTGGTGAGGAAGCCGTCGTTGAAGGGCTCGGTGTCGGCGAAGCTCTGCAGGTCTTCGCCGGCCTTGATCCAGCAGCCGTCGCTGAAGTCCTTGGTGTCGGCGGCCTCGGCCAGCACGTCAGGGCTGCACTCGCGGAGGGCGAAGAAGTAGAACCAGTGCGCGGCCGGCCAGGCGTCTTTGGCGCCGAGAGCGATCGGAGCGACCCCGGTGGCCTTGAGCTTGGCGGCGTCGGCCTCGAGGTCATCAATCGTGGTGGGGGTCTCGGTGATCCCGGCCGCGTCGAAGAGGTCCTGACTGTAGAAGATGCCGCCGGGCAGAACCGCGACGGGCATGGCGTAGATCTTGTCCTCGAGGCTGTTCGCGATGAACGAGCCCTCGGGGATCTCCTCCTTCACCTGGTCGGAGATGCCACCGGTGATGTCCATCAGCTGGCCGGCCGCGACCATGGCGGCCATCTTGCCGCCGCCGCGCTGCAGGAAGATGTCGGGTGCGTCGCCGGAGTTGAGCGCGGTCTGCAGCTTGCCGTCGAGGTCTTCGTTCTGGATCGCCTGCACGTCGATGGTGACGCCGGGGTTGTCGGCCTCGAAGTCCGCGACGGTCTTGTCCCAGAATTCCTGGCCGGGGCCCGTGGTGGAGTTCTGCCAGAGGCTCATCGTGACGTCGCCGCCGGAGGACGCTCCGTCTGACGCGCCGCTGCAGGCCGTGAGGCCCAGGGCGCCGAGGCCCAGGACCATGGTTCCCGCGAAGATTCTCTTCGCCGTGGTGTGGTTCACCTTCATTGGTTCAACCTTTTTCTCTTCGTTGAGGTGGTGGGGAATTGCCTCAGTGTCACAGCGGCAAAAAGAAGTGTCAAACGTTTTCGAAATCAGTTTCCATCTCGCCTATGCTGATCCCATGACTCCCCGTGCCACCATCCATGACGTCGCCGCCGCGGCCGGCGTCTCGGTGGCCACGGTGTCCAAAGCGGTCAACGGCCGCTACGGAATTTCGGCCTCGACCACCGCCAGGGTGCTCGACGTCGTGCAACAGCTGGGCTACGAGTCGAGCCTCGTGGCCAGCAGCATGCGCTCGCGCCGCACCAGCGTCATCGGCATCCTGGTGGCCGATTTCGAACCGTTCAGCGCCGAGATCCTCAAGGGCGTCGGCGTCGCGCTGGCGGATTCCCGCTATGACCTGCTCGCCTACAGCGGCTCCCGGCAGCGGGAGACCAACGGTTGGGAGCGGCGATCACTCAGCCGGCTGAGCGGCACCTTGATCGATGGCGCGATCATGGTCACGCCCACCGTCGACACCACCTCGGCCGAGATCCCCGTCGTGGCCATCGACCCGCACACCGGCCGCGCCGACCTTCCCACCGTGGAGTCGGACAGCTTCGGCGGCGCCCTGCAGGCCACCCGCTACCTCATCGAACTCGGCCACCGCCGGATCGGCTTCCTGGCCGGCCGCCCCGACCTCCGCTCGGCCACGCTGCGCGAAGCCGGCTACCGGCAGGCGCTGGCGGATGCGGGTATCCAGTTCAACCCCGCCCTGGTGCGGGTGGGCCTGTACAAGCGAGACACGGCCAAGGCCCCCGCCGCATCGCTGCTGTCGATGACCGACCGCCCCACGGCGGTGTTCGCCGCCAACGACCTCTCGGCCATCGCCATCATCCAGGTGGCCGCGGAGCTCGGCCTCGAGGTGCCGGGCGACCTGTCGGTGATCGGCTTCGACGACATTCCGGAGGCTTCGCAGATGAATCCGGCGCTCACCACCATCCGGCAGCCGATGAAGAAGCTCGGCGCCACGGCGGCCGGGATGCTTGTGGCACTGCTGAACGGGGAGACGCTGCCGCAGAACCACATTCGGCTGCCGACCGGGCTGGTGCGCCGGGCCACGACGGCACCACCGCACGGCTGACGTTTTCACCCGGCTCAACGATGAGGAGGCAAGCATGCAGGCACTGATCGTGCGCGGCGGTTGGGACGGCCACCATCCGGTGGCGAGCACCGAGCTGTTCGTGCCGTTCCTCAGAGAGCACGGCTACGAGGTGCGGATCGAGGAGTCCCCGGCCGTCTACGCCGACGCCGGGGTGATGGCCGGCATCGACCTCATCGTGCAGTGCGTCACGATGAGCGAGATCACGGCCGAGCAGGTGGCCGGGCTGCGGGATGCCGTCGCCGCCGGCACGGGCCTGACCGGCTGGCACGGCGGCATCGCCGACTCCTACCGGGCGTCCTCCGACTACCTGCAGCTCGTGGGCGGCCAGTTCGTGACGCACCCGTCGAAAGCGCCGGAGTTCGTGGTCGGCGGCGAGGAGGACAACTACCTCGAGTACCGCGTCAGCGTCACCGCCGCGGGCCACGCGCATCCGGTCACCGCGGGCCTGGCCGACTTCAGCCTCACCACCGAGCAGTACTGGGTGCTGCACGACGACCTGTGCGACGTGCTCGCGACGACGACGCATCCGGCCCAGCCCTGGCAGCCGTGGCACCGGCCGGTGACGTCACCGGTGGTCTGGACCCGGCGGTGGGGCGAGGGCCGGATCGTCGTGACGACGCCCGGGCACAGCCTGGACGTGCTCGAAGACGCCTCTGTTCGCACCATCATCGAAAGGGGAATGCTGTGGGCGAGTCGCACACCAATCGAGACCTGACACCGCACCGCGTGGGCATCGTGGGCCTGGGCGTCATCTCCGCCGCCTACCTCGAGACGCTGGCGGCCAGCGACGCCGTGGTCATCACGGCCGTGGCCGATCTGGATGCCGAGCGCGCCCGGTCGGTAGCCGCCCGCCTGCCGGCGGCCCAGGCGATGACCGTGGCCGAGCTGCTCGCCAGCGACGAGGTCGACACCGTGCTCAACCTCACCACCCCGGCCGCGCACGCCGAAATCGCGCTCGGGGCCCTGACCCAGGGCAAGCAGGTCTACGGCGAGAAGCCGCTGGCGGTGACGCTGGTCGAGGGCCGCAGCATCCTCGCGGCCGCGACCCATGCCGGCCTGAGCGTCGGCTCCGCACCGGACACCGTGCTCGGCACCGGCATCCAGACCGCCCGCGCCGCCATCGACGACGGCCTGATCGGCCGCCCGGTGGCTGCGTCGGCGGTGATGGTCACGGCCGGGCACGAGCTCTGGCACCCCCACCCGGACTTCTACTACCGCGAGGGCGGCGGCCCGCTCTTCGACATGGGCCCGTACTACATCACCGCGCTGGTTCACCTGCTCGGACCCATCCGCTCGGTCACCGGCTCGTCCAGCCGGCCGCACGACCACCGGATCATCCGCACCGGGCCGCGGGCCGGCGAGAGCATCCCGGTCTTCGTCGACACCCATGTCACCGGCGTGCTCGAACACGACAGCGGTGCCCTGTCGACCATCACGATGAGCTTCGACTCCGGCGCCACCGTGGCGTCGCCGCTCGAGGTGCACGGCACCGACGGCACCCTCGCCGTGGGCGACCCGAACACCTTCGACGGCCCCACCAGCCTCCGGCGCGTCAACGACGGCGGCTTCCACCTGCTCGACCCGCTGGCCGGCTACGCCGACGGCGCCCGCGGCATCGGCCTGCTCGACCAGATCCGCACGCCGCACCGCACCGCGCCGCGCGCCAGCGGCGAACTCGCCCTGCACGTTCTCGACGTGATGGAGTCGCTGCAGCGCGCCGCCACCGAGGGCCGCCGCGTCGACCTGACCACCACGGCCGAGCGTCCCACCCCCGTGCCCCTCACGCCCCGCCCCGAATGGCTGACTGTGAGGGCATGACTCCGGCACGGCCACGTCGACGCCGCGATCGCGGCCGTGGATCAGTCAGCGGATCTTTGTGAAGCGGGAGCAGGCGCTCAGGATCTTATTGGCATCCCGAGTTGCGGCTCGATTGAATCCGCGTGGGCCGAGCATCGTGAACGGTAGGTCTATGGGGCGCCCATCGACACTCTGGAAGAAGTGGAGGGCCTGAACCGTGACACTGAAGTCTTGTGCGAACTCAACGGAAAGACGGCCGGGATGCACATACTCGATGTCCTTCCAAGGCAATACAAAGCGGGGCACCTCAGATCGTTTGCGACCCCACAATTCGATTCCTTGCGTTCCGAGTGTGACGGCGAAGTATTGAGGCAGTCGTGGTCGGTCGGCACGAATGTTCCTCAGCGCGTCGAGGAGTTGCGGGGTGCGCTGCGTCAGGAAGACACAGGCGTCTGGTCGAACCCTCCTGGCTGCCCGCAATTTGGCGCGGTGAGACACGGCGGCACCCCCGAGGGTGAGGGCCACGAGAATTCCGCACCCTCCGAGCACGATGCGGCCGAGCTGCGGGAACGACAGATCATCGGCGCTCTGGCCGTGTGAGCTCCCGTTCACCAGGCTGAGGGCGACGGCGATCATCCCAATCCCAATGGTCACGAGGCCCCAGATGGCTACGGTCTTCAGCGGGGACGGAGGATCATCGACGAACCGCACGACACTGTCGGGCTGTGGCGCGTAGGTAGACGGTCCGGAGGTCGTTCCCCCAGCGGCAGCATCGTGCTTGGGCTTCCGGAAGATGACCGAGCCGGCTCTGCGTAGGACGACGCCGGTGATCGGGTCGAGTTGATTGAGATCAAGACGACCGTTCGTCAGCGTTGTGTAGCCAGCGGCCGCCTCGAGGTTTCCGCGGCGACCACGGACGATAGTGAGGCCGATGAGGACCAGAACGGGAAGTCCGAACCCCGCCGCAACCGCGACGAGGCCCTGCGTGCTCACCCCGGATTGATTCTGAAGAGCTTTCGTGACGACGAAGATCATCACACCGGACATGATGCTCAGCACGCCCACCACCACCCGCGTGATGCGTGACCATCGATGCTCCGAGACACCCGGGACGAGTTCGCACCTGTCCAGGTCATCGGGAACGTCGATCATGCAGTGAGCCTATCCATCGAGCGGTGCGAGCGGTCGGACCACGAGGTCAAGCGAGAACAATGAGTGGGGCCTCTCGTGGCCAGCACCTCCAAGGCGGTGATGAACCAGCACCAGCCGGTTCAAAACTCTGGCAGGTCGAGCATCGTTGCGCCAGCTCGAAGACGTTGCCCGTTCCAGCGAGTATCCAGCGCCACGCATCGGACTACGTGCCAAGCAACTCAGCCAATTCATCAAGCGTCTCTCGTGCAAGCGACTGGACCACGGCATCGTGGTTCGCCCAAGGCGCTGTCTGCTCGGTCAGCACTTTCACGAGCGCGCGTAGCCGCCCCCGACTCTGTTGGCTCAGCCCGAGCAGCGCTTCGCTGGCATCGTCCATGCAGGCCAGGAGCACCACGGCGTCTTCAGCGTGGCGGCCTCGATGTCGGGAGTCCGCTAGATAGGCGGCTCCTTTGAGCACCAGCGCGCCGCGAACGGTGGGGACGACGAGCCGGACGGTGTCCACCGCCGTCAGCACGTCTATGTTGATCGTCTGCTGGAGCGCCCTGGTCCCCCCGGGGATTCCGAAGAGTGGCCGGCCGTCGTATCGAGGGTGCTTGATGATGATCTGCCGGTCGGCGCACATGAGGTCCACCCGATCCTGGCCGCGATCGAAGCGATATGCGTGTTTGGTGGATCTATCCAGAACGTAGCCGGCCCCCTGTAGGAGCGCGGCGGCCTGGGGAAATGTGGTCGCCTCAGTTTCGAGGTGGAGAGCAGCGTCCACGTCTACTGTCGTGCGTGGGGCGGGGAGCTCAGCCAACTCGGCATGCAACTTCACCATGAGGCCGCCGACCAGAGTCCAGGAGCTGTGCGGCAGCAGTCGCGCGAGCTCGAACGCTGAGGGCCATGGGGGTTCTTCCCATGTGCTGGAGCGAGCATAGAGGTTGACCAGCGGACGGCCGACCATCGGCAGTTCGCTCATAGCGCTTGTTGCGCGAATGCGAGCCAGTGGGACGCGGCCGAGCTTTCGCGCGAGTCGCCATACGCATACAACGCCAGGGCCTCAAGAGCTTTTCGGTGCATCTCTTCGCCTTCAACGACTGCGATGTCGCCTGCATCATCGAGGCCCAGACGGGCCTTTCTGGCCGCGCGATTGGCGTCTTGTGCGACGAGCACACCTAATCCGCCGCCTCCAGAGAGGCCAAGCTCGCTGGCTAGCCCGGCTAGGAAACGGCTCTTGGCCTCGTCGCTTGCGGCTCGTCTCAGAGACACCCGCCCTCGCAGGATCTGACCCGCCAGCGCGCCCACGTCGGACGTTCGGATGCGCTGCTTGAGGCGGCTTCGTTCAGTGCTGCTCAGCTCGGTGGTTGTACCAGTCGCGAGAAGGTCAAGCGCAGCCTTTTGCACCGTGTCAGTCCAGTTGCGGCCTCGGTGCGCTGTGCGTTCGAGAGCCTGCACCTGACGCTGGGAAAAAGCGTGGGATGCGCCGTACTTGGTGGCAACGATGCGTCCATTGGCCGCGGATCGCCTTACCTGGCGCGCGCTGATTCCCAGTTCGCTGGCGGCTTGAGAGGTGGACATGTGCATACAGAAAGAGTCCCATGTAGGACTATATATGTCAATGGTCAGTGCATGAGTCTCGGGAAAAGGGATGCCATGCCTGCCGAAACGGTTGAGACCTTGTGGGCTTACCCGAATTCCAGGCCTAGACCGGGATCCAGAGCGGCGCGGCGCAATGCAACGCCAAAGAGAAAGGCCCCGTGATCGGAAGAAATCCAGATCAAAGGGCCTTTGTGTGTAGCGGGAGCGGGAATTGAACCCGCGACACCACGATTATGAGCCGTGTGCTCTAACCAACTGAGCTACCCCGCCGCGACTTTCAGAGCCTAGCTCTCAAGCCTGAGCCCCCTGTGGGAATCGGACCCACTACCTCTTCCTTACCAAGGAAGTGCTCTACCAATGAGCTAAGGGGGCAAAACTTCATAGTTCTGAAGCTAAACCGTGCTTTTGGCAACCGGTAAACATTATCACCTCGCGAGACCCCTCGGCGACACGAGGTGGGCATCCGGCGGAATTGTGACGCCGGGCAGCACCCAGGCGGTGAAGGATGCGCCGGTGGCGACGAGGCGGAGGCCGGCGTCGGACACCGTGGCGACGGCCGTTCCGACCTCGGGCGGCACTGCACCGGCACCGCCGCCGACGGGCAGCACCCAGCCGGGCAGGGTCACGTCGGCGGCGGCGCGGGCCGCCAGCAGCAGCACCGTCTCCTGCTCGCTCTCGCGCACGTACACGAGAGCGTCGTCGCCCACGTGGAACCAGCGCAGACCACCGGTGCTCAGCGCCTCGTGGCTGCGACGGAGGCCGATCAGCTCCGCGTACAGGTCGATGGTCGCGGCGACGGCCGGCTCGGCCGCACTCCCCCACGGCATCGGGGTACGGGAGTGCTCGCCGTCGACGCCGACCAGGCCGAACTCGTCGCCGGCGAAGACCACCGGGATGCCCGGCAGGGTCACCGACAGGCCCACGGCCACGGGCACCGCCTCGGCGTCGGCGTGGGTGCGGAACCTGGCCGTGTCGTGGGTGTCGAGAGCGTTCATGGTGGCCAGCCGGGTGCGCCAGGGGAAGCCTGCGGCGAAGCGGGTGTGCGCCCGGTGGAACTGCTCGCCGGTGTGCGCCGGAATGCTGCCCAGCGGCAGCCCGAAGAACGACGACACCGGGTCGGGCCGGGCCAGCCACGACCAGAGCGGCCGGGTGAAGTTGGCATAGGTCATCGCGCCGTGCCAGGCGTCGCCCTGAAAGTCCCCGGAGGCGTCGTTGGTGAATTCGCCGAGCAGGATGGTGTCGGGATTCACGTCGATCATGGTGCGGCGGATGGTCTGGCGCACCTCCGCGTTGAGGTCGTCGTCGCCGAGCCGGCCGGTCATGTTCGCCACGTCGATGCGCCAGCCGTCCAGATTGAACGGCGGCTTCAGCCAACGGGCCGCCACCGAGTCCGGGCCGTCGATGAACCGGCGGCGGAGCTCCGGGGAGGTCCAGTTGAACTTGGGCAGTGCGGGCACGCCCAGCCAGGACATGTAGTCGTGCTGCTCGGGGTCGAGCCAGTAGTAGAAGGAGCTCTCCGGGGCATCCGGGGTGTGGTGCGCGGCCTGGAACCACTCGTGGCCGTCGCCGGAGTGGTTGGCGGTGAGGTCGCCGATCACCTGGAGCCCGCGGGCGTGGGCGGCCTCGACGAGGCGGATGAGCGCGGGGTCGCCGCCGAGTAGCGGGTCGACCTCGGCGAAACCGGACGCGTCATACCGATGGTTGGAGCGGCCGGGGAACACCGGGGTGAGGTAGAGCAGGGTGACGCCGAGCCGCTCGAGGTGGTCGAGGTGCTCGGTGATGCCGTCGAGGTCCCCGCCGTAGAACTGGTGCGAGCGGCCCGGCGGGAGCTGGTCCACGGCGTCGTCCCACTCCGCGGGCATCGCCCAGTCCGGCGCCTGGCGCTGGCCGGCGGCGGCGGAGCGGGCGAACCGGTCGGGGAAGACCTGGTACATCACGCTCGTCGCAGCCCAGTCCGGTGGTGCCGGGTGGGCGACGAGCTTGAAGTCCTCGGCGTCGAGGGTCTCGATGTCGTGCAGCCCGCTGGCGTTCAGCCAGCAGTGGCTGCCGTCGGCCAGGCTGAGCAGAAACCTATAGCCGTGCACCGGGTTCTCCACCACGAGGTCGGCGGCCCACCAGGCGTATCCGTCATCGCCCGCGCCGGTCGACCCGATCGGTCGCGCCTCGTCGAACCGCGGCTCCCGGTCGGGGTTGGAGCGGGTGCGCACCATCGTGACGTCACCGAAGGTCAGCGGGATGCGCAGCCGCACGGTGACGGTGTCGCCGAGCATGGGCGCCTGGGTGGAGACGTAGAGCGGCGAGCCGTCATGGTGCGGGAGCAGGTAGTGCGGGAGCAAGTGGGCCGGGCGCATTGGGTAAATTACTTGACCGATCCGGCCGTCAGGCCACCGACGATGTACTTCTGCAGCCAAAGGAACAGCGCCATCACGGGCAGGGCGGCGAGCACCGCGCCGGCCGCGAAGACCGAGTAGTTGCTGGAGAACTCCTGCGAGACGAACTGGTACAGGCCCACCGCGAGGGTCTGCTTCTCCGGAGTGATCAGCACGATGCTCGCGATCACGAACTCGTTGGTGGTGCCCACGAACGACAGCAGCCCGACCACGGCGAGGATGGGCGCGACCAGCCGCAGGATGATCGTGAAGAAGATCCGGGCGTGGCCGGCGCCGTCGAGCTTGGCGGCCTCGTCGATGGAAGCCGGGATCGTGTTGAAGAAGCCGTACATCAGGTAGGTGTTCACGCCGAGGGCGCCGCCGAGGTAGACCATGATCAGGCCGATCTGGGTGTCCAGGCCGATGGCCGGGAAGATGTCGGAGATGCCGTTGAGCAGCAGGAAGATCGCCACGACGGCGAGCAGCTGCGGGAACATCTGCACGAGCACGAGCATCAGCAGGCCGGCGCGACGGCCGACGAAACGCATCCGGGAGAAGGAGTACGCGGCCAGCGCGCCGAGGAACACCGTGCCGGCCGAGGTGATGCCGCCGATCAGCAGGGTGTTGCCGTACCAGGCCGCGTACGGCTGCTGCGGCAGGTTGAACAGGGTGACGTAACTGCCCAGGTCCACCTCGCTGAACAGGCCGTTGGCGGTGATCAGGGTGCCGCCGGGGTGCAGCGACGCCGAGAGCACGTACAGCAGGGGGAAGGCGGAGAAGACCACCATGACGGCGCCGACCAGATGGCGCCAGCCGGTGGCGCGGAACCAGCGGCCGACGTTGAACGGGTGCTTGGCGGGGATGTAGTCCGTGCCGGTGGGGGCTGCGATAGTCGTGGTCGCCATCTCAGTTCAACTCCTCTAGTGCCTTGGTCTGTCTGAAGCTGATGATCGACACGAGCGCGACGAGCACGAAGATGAGGATCGAGAAGGCGCTGGCCAGCCCGTAGTCGCGGTTGGCGCCGACGAAGGCCACCTTGTAGACCATCGAGATGAGGATGTCGGTGGCGCCGACGTTCACCCCGGCCGTGACGTCTCTGGGCCCGCCGTTGGTGAGCATGTAGATGAGATTGAAGTTGTTGAAATTGAACGCGAACGACGCGATCAGAAGCGGCGAGACCGACACCAGCAGCAAGGGCAGCTTGATCAGCCGGAAGACCTGCCAGGGCCGAGCGCCGTCCACGGTGGCCGCCTCCTGCAACTCGCCGGGGATCGACTGCAGCGCGCCGGTGCAGACCAGGAACATATAGGGGAAGCCCAGCCAGAGGTTGACGAAGATGATGCTGAACTTGGCCAGCCACTCGTTGGTGAGCCAGGGGATCTCCGCCCCGCCGAACAAGACCTGGTTGATGAAGCCGAACTGCGGGTTGAGCATGCCGGCCCAGACCAGGGCGGAGAGGAACGCGGGGAACGCGTACGGCAGGATCATGACGACCCGATAGACGTTGCGTCCGCGCATCCGCAGGTCGTTGAAGACAATGGCCAGGAACAGGCCGAGCGCGAAGGTGGTGGCCACCGAGAGGAACGCAAACGCGAAGGTCCACAGGGTCACGCTGATCAGCGGGCCGCGGATGGAGTCGGTGCCGAAGGCCTTGGCGAAGTTGGCCAGTCCCACCTCCACCTTCCAGCCGGGCTGCAGGTCGGCGCCGTCCTCGGCGACGAAGGAGCCCTGGGAGGGGTCCTCGGTGTAGACCACGCCGGTGCCGGCGTCGGTCATGGTGCCGGCCGCTTCGTCGTAGACCAGGTCGGAGAGGTAGAGGTAGGCGGCGGAGCCGTCCGGGGTGCGGAGGCTGCCGTCGTTGGGGTCGTCCGAGACGGGCACCGCGAGGGCCGCGATGGCCTCCTGGTTGGCCACGATGTCGGCGAAGTTGAGCGTGGTGTAGCCAGGCAGGCTGATGGCCTGGCCGGAGGCATCCGTCTCGGCGTCCGTGACCGGCTTCAGCGGCGCATCCGGGTTGCCGACGCTGATCTCGCCGTCGGGGTCGGTGACCAGGAAGCTGTAGGCGCCGGCCTGTTCGAGCACGGTGACGGCGTAGCTGGGCGAGTCGGGCACCCGCTCCTGGGAGGAGAGGATCAGGGAGTTGACCGCGTCATCCTTGGTGCTGTTGTGGCCGGTGCCGTAGTTGGTGAAGGCGATGTAGCCGGAGTAGCCGACGACGAAGATCTGGAAGATCAGCAGGAAGATCAGGCCGGGCGTGAGGTATTTGGCCGGCAGACCCTTGGCGCGGAAGTAGATCACATTGACGATGATCGTGACCAGCAGCACGAGGCCGAAGACCAGCCAGTCCTGCTTGATGAAGAGCACGAAGAGCGCATAGACGCTGATCGCGTCCACGATGCCGAGCAGCAGCACCTTGAGCAACAGCACCTTGATGCCGGCGGATGCGGCCTCCGCGATGCGGCTCGCCTGCCGCTGCTTCTTGGCTGCGACGATCTGGGCCCGATCGCGCTCGGGTGCGGAGGTAGTCATCATTGTCTGCTCTCTGCCGGCATCGGTGCCGGCGTGCCCGAAGGCCGGGTGCTGCGGATGGTGCGGTGCGCCCGGCCCCGGTGAGGCCGGGCGCACCCGGTGGTGCTTGGTGGTGCTTGGTGGTGCTGATTACTGGATGGCGGCCGCGATGTCCGCGGTCATCTTCTGCCAGAGCTCAACCGGGTCGCCCTGGTTGCTGATGATCGCGGCCTCGGTGACGCCCCAGAACTGCCAGACCTTGCCCATCTGCGGGATGTTGGGCATCGGCACGGCGGTGGCGCCGACGGCGCCGAAACCGGCGGTGATCGGGTCGGAGCTGGCGGCCTCGAAGGCGGCGGTCAGTGCCGGCGGGCGGCCACCCACGTCGTAGAGTGCGGTCTGCACCTCTTCGCTGCCGATGTAGTTCACCAGGAACTCGTTCGCGGCGATGGCGTTCTTGGTCTTGGCGCTCACCATGAAGCCCTGCACGCCCACGAACGGCTGGGCGACCTGGCCCCCGGCGGACGGGATCGGGTCGACGGAGACGTCGATGCCGGCAGCCTGGGCGTCCGGCACGTTCCACGGTCCGGTGAGCAGGAACGGGGAAGCTCCCGCGTAGAACTTCTCCTTGGCGATGTCGCCGGTGAGGTTCACGCTCATCCGGCCCGCCGCGCCCTCTGCGGCCAGCCAGGTGGCGAAGGCTTCGCCCCCGGCATTGCCCACGGTGAGGTCGTCGGGGTTGTAGCTGCCGTCGGCGTTGGTGCCGAACACCGGGGCGCCGAACGAGGTCTGGAACGGGTACAGGTGGTACGGGTCGGCCTCGGGGCCGATCTGCACGAGGTAGGGGAATTCGGTGCCGGCGGCGACGCCCGCGGCGGTCATGTCGTCGAAGGTGGCCGGGGCCTCGGCAGCCAGCGCGGTGTTGCGCAGCAGTGCGATGTTCTCGATCGAGTACGGCACGCCGTAGGTCTTGCCCTCGTAACTCATGGCGGTGACGGCGACCTGCTGGTAGTCGGCCGCGGTGTCGCCGAGCTCGACGGGCTGCACCACGCCGTTGCTCACGAAGTTACCGAGCCAGTCGTGCGCGGCGATGGTGATGTCCGGGCCCTTCCCGGTGGGGACCTGGGCGATGAACTCCTCCTGGATCTTGGCGAAGTCCTTCTGCACGAGCTTGACCTTGACCCCGGACTCCTTGGTGAAGGCCGCTGCGGCGTCCTTCAGCACGGCGGCGCGGTCGGCGTCCACCCAGACGGTCAACGTGCTCGAATCGGCATCGGACGTGGTGCCGCTCGAGCTCGAACCCGCCGAGCATCCGGCTAGGGCCAGGGACGCGGCGACAGCTATCGCGCCGGCGGCGAGCAGGCCATTCTTCTTCACCATCATTGGTGTGCCTTTCATAATCAACATTGACATTTGTGCAAGCGGTTACATGTATACCTGCCAATTCTTCGAATGGCAACCCAGTGTGTGGTTATCTACAGCTCACGAGCGCGTTTGAAACAGCCGATTAGTGGAAGCGCTTGCACATAGGCCGGAATGCCGTAGTGTGTGCGTCATGACAGGCACAGAGTGGTGGCGTACCGCCGTTATCTATCAGATCTACCCACGGTCGTTCGCTGACGCCAACGGCGACGGCATGGGCGACCTCGCGGGCATCCAGTCGCGCCTGCCGCAGCTGGCCGAACTGGGCGTCGACGCCATCTGGTTGTCGCCGTTCTACACGTCGCCGCAGCGGGATGCCGGCTACGACGTCTCCGACTACTGCGACGTCGATCCGCTCTTCGGCAGCCTCGCCGACTACGACAGCATGCAGGCAGCCGCGCACGCGCTCGGCATCCGGGTGATCGTCGACATCGTGCCCAATCACTCCTCCAGCGACCACCCGTGGTTCCAGGCCGCTCTGGCCGCCGGCCCCGGCAGCGAGGAGCGCGGGCACTACATCTTCCGCGACGGTCGCGGCGAAAACGGCGAACTGCCGCCGAACAACTGGGAGTCCGTGTTCGGTGGAAACGCCTGGACTCGCACGACCGACCCAGACGGCACCCCCGGCCAGTGGTACCTGCACCTCTTCGACACCACCCAGCCCGACTTCGACTGGGACAACGAGTGGGTGCGCACGCAGTTCCGCGCCGTCCTCCGGTTCTGGCTCGACCGCGGCGTCGACGGCTTCCGGGTGGATGTCGCGCACGGCATGATCAAGGCCAAGGGTCTGCCCGACTACACCCCGCCCGTCGACGGCGGCAGCATGGGCGGCGCAACGTCGCTCGAGCCCGGCGTCGTCGCCGAGCCCGTCGCCGGCGCCCCGTACTGGGCCCAGGACGGCGTGCACGACATCTACCGCGACTGGCGCCTCGTGCTCGACGAGTACGACGGCGACCGCATCCTCGCCGCCGAGGCCTGGGTCGACCCGCTCAACCGAGTGGCCCAGTGGGTGCGCCCGGACGAGATGCACCAGGCGTTCAACTTCGCCTACCTGGAGACCCCGTGGCAGGCCGCTCCGCTCCGCCGCGTCATCGACGACTCCCTCGCCGCGTTCAGCGCCGTCGGCGCCCCGAGCACCTGGGTGCTCTCCAACCACGATGTCGTGCGACACGCCTCCAGGCTGGCCCTCACGGCGGACAACCTGCAGGGTCACGGCATCGGCCCGAACACCGTCGGGCTGCCCGATACCGCGGTGGGCCTGCGCCGCGCCCGCGCCGCCTCGGCGCTGATGCTCTCGCTGCCCGGTTCCAGCTACATCTACCAGGGTGAGGAGCTCGGCCTGCCCGAGGTCATCCACCTGCCGGACTCCTCCCGCGAGGACCCCACCTGGTTCCGCACCAACGGAGAACGCTACGGCCGCGACGGCTGCCGGGTGCCGATCCCGTGGGAGTCGGCATCGCCGTCGTACGGCTTCGGCCCGAGCTCGAACAGCTGGCTGCCCCAGCCCGCCGAATGGGCCACTCTGGCCCGCGACGCGCAGCAGGGCGTCGACGGCTCCACGCTCGACCTGTACACGCGGGCGCTCGCCCTGCGCCGCGAGCGGGGCCTCGGCCTCGGTTCGGTGGAATGGCTCGCCTCCCCCGGGCCCGACGTGCTCGTATTCCGAAACGGGAATGTCATTGTCGTGGCGAACACGGGCCAGACGCCCGTCGAGCTTCCGGCCGGCGAGGTGCTCGTGGCCAGCGAGGTCCTGGTCGACCGCACCCTGCCCGGCGACACCACCGCCTGGCTGCAGGGCTGATCCACAGAACGCCGACGCGTACCGTTCACCGGGTCTGCCACCCCCTCTCCCAGCCCGCTCCCAGCGAGTCCGGATGCGGGGGGTGGCAGACTCAAGGTGGCCGTCGCCGTTCGCGGGGCCACCGCCGATAAGGGAGCACTCGTTGACCGACCAGGATGTCGAATGGCCGAACGACCTCCAGGCCATCCGCACCGAGCTCACGCGCTTCATGATGTCGTACAAGTTCGCGACCGACGAGATGATGACCAAGGTCAACATCCTCAAGGAAGAGTTCAGCGCGATCCACGACTACAGCCCGATCGAGCATGTCAGCCACCGGCTGAAGTCGCCGGAGGGGATCCTCAAGAAGGCGAACCGCAAGGGCTACCCGCTCGACCTCGAGGGCATCCGGGAGAACATCCAGGACATCGCCGGCATCCGCATCACCTGCAGCTTCATCTCGGACACCTACCGGGTGCTCGAGATGCTCACCAGCCAGCAGGACATCACGGTGCTGCAGGTCAAGGACTACATCAAGGATCCCAAGCCGAACGGCTACAAGAGCCTGCACCTGATCGTCGCGATCCCGGTGTTCATGTCCGACCGGGTGCAGCCCGTGACCGTCGAGGTGCAGATCCGCACCGTGGCGATGGACTTCTGGGCCAGCCTCGAGCACAAGATCTTCTACAAGTACGACGGAGCCGTGCCCAGCGCCCTGGTCGGTGAGCTCAAGCAGGCCGCCGACGTGGCCAACCGGCTGGACATCGACATGGAGCGCCTGCACGACCAGGTGCTGTCACTGGGCACCGCTGAGGATGCGCTGGCGACCCGGGGGTCGCCGCCGTCGGCGCCGCATGCGGCCGACGGTCTGGTGCCGTTCCCGCTCCCCCGCAGCATCCTCGAGGCGTTCCTGGCCAAGGCCGTCTGACCCGGACGTCGCGAAAGCGGGCATCCGGTCACCTCGGTGCCCGCGAAGCATCCCTATGACCGCTTTCGCGTCTTGCTGCGGGCGCTAGTTGGTGTTGGCGTAGAGCCAGACCAGCGGGTCGACCTTGGTGCCCTTGATGCCGCCGATGCGGATCTCGAAGTGCAGGTGCGGGCCCGTCGACATGCCCGTCGTTCCGACCTGGCCGATGACCTGGCCGACCTTGACGACGTCGCCGGTCTTCAGCAGCATCGAGCCGTGGATCATGTGGGCGTAGACGCTGGAGACCAGTTCGCCGTCGATCATGTGATCGATGACCATGTGCACGCCCAGGCTGCCTTCGCCGTCTTCGGTGAAGCTCACCACGCCGTCGGCGATCGCTTGGATCGGAGCGCCGACGCCGGGGTTGAAGTCCTGGCCGCCGTGGTTCACCGAGCAGCCGGCGCAGTTGCGGTAGCCGAACTGGTCGCCGATGTGCACGCCGACCGCGAACGGCCACTGGATGGTGCCGTTCGGGTTGTTGGTGAAGGAGTCTTCCAAGCGGATGCCGCTGGCGGCGGCGACCTCGGCGATGGACTTGGCCTGGTAGCTGTCCTGCTCCACCGTGATGGTGTCGGTGCCGTTGGCGAGGTCGATCGTCTGCGCCGGCTCGCTGCTGGCCGGCTTCTGCGCCTCGAGCGCCGCGGCGCGCACGTCACTGGACGACAGCAGCGCGTCGGCGGGAAGGGAGGTCGCGACGGCCATCAGGGCCACAATCGACATCGCGACGATGGAGCCGCCCTTGGTGGCGAGCAGGCGCATGCGGTGGTGGCCGGAGCGCACGGAGACCGGAGCCCGGTTCGCGGTGCCGGTGCGGGCACGGGTGCGCGGCACGTAGGCCGGCAGCACGCGCTCAGGTTCGGCCGGCGTTGTGCGGGGCGCTGCGGCCTCGACGGGAGCCAGAGGGGCAGGCGCCTCGGTGCTGGCCTGTTCGGCGCGCAGCTGCGCGCGCAGAGCCGCGCGGGAGGGCAGGACGATGGTGGTCGTGGTGGTGTTCGGCGACACATCGCTGGTGAGCTGCTCGTAAGCCGGCTCGGCCGGCAGGGCGAGGTCCGGCGCCTTGATGACAACGGGTTCGAGGTGCGGCTCGGCCAGCTCGGCGCCGACCAGCACCTGAGCCTCGGCGCTGAGCTCCGCGGCGGGGAACTCGAAGGCGTCGTCGGTGTGGGCTCCGTGGTGAGCGGCAGCGGGGCTCGGCTCGGCAGCGGGCGTCGCGGCTCGGCGTTCCAGATCGCGCAGTTCGCGGCGCGTGAGCACGCGTGCAGGCGTGCTGCCGGCCACTGCCAGGTCGCTTTGTGTGGGGTCACTCGGGTCGGGTGCGGAGGCATCCGACTGCGGGGAGTGAGGTGACAAAGTAACGGTACTTTCGGCGCGATTGACGGGGCGAGATGCTCGTCATTCAGGCCAGGCCAAAGTAACGAATAGATAAAGGCTAGCGGGCGAGCCGCGAAATCTCCATCCGGCGATGCCGGATCGCCCCCACTGACGGGGCAGATCGGGCCGGCCCGACACCGTGTCGCGAAACCTCGGACCGGGCCTGGAACCGCCTTCTGGCCTGCCATCGCGCGACGGAAAACCGTCGCCGGCGGACCGGAACCCTATATGTCGTCGTCCGCCATAAATTCATTGAAAAGATTCACGAGGAGCGGCTCCGCGGTGGCGTAGAGGTCGGGAGCCGCGGCGATGAGAAGGTTGAGGCCTTCACGGTCGTCGCCGAACGCGCCGACCCTGGCACCGGCTTCCGCCGCCACCAGTCCGCCGGCCGCGTGGTCCCACGGGTTGAGTCCGCGTTCGTAGTAGAGGTCGAGCCGACCGGCGGCGACCGAGCACAGGTCGAGCGACGCCGCTCCCATCCGGCGCACGTCCCGCACCCGGTGGATGAGGCCGTGCAGCACCTTCGCCTGGCGGGTGCGTCGCACCGAGTCGTAGGAGAAGCCGGTGCCGAACAGGGCCAGGGACAGCGGCACGCCGGTCTTCACCTGCAGGCGGCGCCCGTTCAGCTCCGCTCCTCCGCCGGCCCGCGCCGAGAAGAGTTCGTCGATGGCCGGGTTGCGCACCGCTCCGGCCAGCGCGTTCCAGGTGGCCGGGTCGGCGTCGCCTTCGACCACGGCGATGCTCACGGCGTAGAACGGGATGCCGTAGAGGTAGTTCACGGTGCCGTCGATGGGGTCGACCACCCAGGTCAGCCCGGAGGTCCCGGCGGTAGCGGTCGATTCCTCGCCGTAGAAGCCGTCGTTCGGCCGCGCGTCGGCCAGCAGCTCCCGGATGCGCGTCTCGGTCTCGCGGTCAGCCAGGGTCACCACATCCTCCGGCGACGACTTCGACGCGGCGATCTCCACGCCCTCAGCGCGTCGCCGGCGGGCGAGCTCCCCCGCGGTGATGGCCGTCTTCTGGGCGAGGGCGAGGAGTTCGGTCGAAGCGGGAGTGGTCATCCGCCCACGGTACGCCCCGCTGCCCCGCGGCGACAGGCGCACGGTGGTTGTTAACGCACGAAACGCGCCGGAGCCCGGCGCGTTTCGTTGTTGTGCTGGTGCTGCATTCTTGCTGTGGCGAGTGCGAGATTCGAACTCACGAAGGCTACGCCGTCTGATTTACAGTCAGATCCCTTTGGCCGCTTGGGTAACTCGCCAGTGCATACCCGGCCATATGTAGCCACGTGACCGGAGACGCTCAGACAGAATACAAGCCAGAGGGCCCAAGTGCGAAATCAGCGGGGGCAGCAGGCATCCAAACCGGTGGATATGATCACTTCACACCCCTCTTGTACGCCGGTAAGGAACCCGAATGGTCGGAATCGACGAGGTCGCCCGTCGAGCGGGCGTCTCCACCGCCACGGTCTCGCGCGCCCTGAGCGGCAACGGCCACGTGTCGCCTGCGACCCGGCTCAAGGTCAAGGCCGCGGCGCTCGAGATGGGCTACGTCGTGTCGTCGAACGCGTCGAGCCTGGCCTCCGGCCGCATGAAGAACATCGGCGTCGTCGTGCCCTTTCTGAGCCGCTGGTTCTTCTCCAGCGTCGTCGAGGGCGCCCAGACCGCGTTGCTGCACAACGGTTACGACCTCACCCTCTACAACCTCACCGGCGGCGGCGACGAGCGGCGCAGCGTGTTCGAACACTTCCTGCTGCGCCAGCGGGTGGATGCCGTCATCGCGATCTCCCTCGAACTCACCGAGAGCGAGGTGGCCAGGCTGCACGCCCTCGGCAAGCCCCTCGTGGGCGTCGGCGGCCCGATCACCGGTGTGCGCACCCTCACGATCGACGACGTGGCCGTGGCCAGGCTCGCGACGGAGCACCTGCTGGCCCTCGGCCACACCCGGATCGCGCACATCGGCGGCAACAAGGACTTCGACCTCGACTTCCACCTGCCCACCAACCGCCGGTACGGCTACGAGGCCGCGCTGGAGGCCGCCGGGATCGGGATCGCCCCCGAGCTGTTCCAGCCCGCCGATTTCACCATCCGCGGCGGCTACCAGGCCGCCAAGCAGCTCCTCGGCAGCCCGCACAACCGTCCGACCGCCATCTTCGCCGCGTCGGACGAAATGGCGATCGGCAGCATCCTGGCGGCGCGCGATCTGGGCCTGGTGGTGCCGCGGGACGTCTCGGTGATCGGCATCGACGACCACGAACTCGCTGATTTCTTCGGCCTGAGCACCATCGCGCAATTCCCGCAGGGCCAGGGCGCCACGGCCGTGGAGATCCTGATGGACCAGCTGCACCCCGGCCAGCACGACCAGGCCGCGTTGAACACACCGATGCCGTTCGAACTCATCGTGCGCTCGAGCACGGCGCGGCCCGGCGACTGACGCCGGGCCGCGCGGCTACCGCAGAAGCTACCCCTGCGGGCCGCCGCCCATGCCGCCGCCGGTGAAGCCGTCCGGCGGGGTCATCTGCTGCTGCTCGTCGGTCGTGCCGC
Organism: Cryobacterium sp. SO2; assembly: GCF_026151165.2. Taxonomy (NCBI): domain Bacteria; kingdom Bacillati; phylum Actinomycetota; class Actinomycetes; order Micrococcales; family Microbacteriaceae; genus Cryobacterium; species Cryobacterium sp. SO2. Next base: position 291,517 of record NZ_CP117849.1, on the reverse strand, counting down.
CGAGGTCGGTCAGGCTGGTCTCCTCGGTCTCCTCCTCCGTCACAGCCGCGTCGAGGTCGGCGAGCACAACGGTGTCGCCCTCCTCCAGTCCCGACGTGATCTCGGTCAGTTCGGTGCCCAGCGCTCCGATCTCGACGGTCACCGGGGCCGTTCCGCCGTCCTTCGGCACGTCGACGGTGTAGACCGTTCCCGCGCGGTGCACGGCGCTGGTCGGAACGGTCAGCACGCCGTCCTCGACGGCCACGGCCACCTCGAGCTGGGCGGATGCGCCGTTGAGCAGGGCCGTGTCGGCGCTGTCCAGGGCGATCGTGACCGAGTAGGACGGCGTGGTGGAGTCGGTCGCCACGTTCACGACGCCGATCGAGCTCACCTCCCCGGCCAGGGTGGCGCTCGAGCTGATGATGTCGGCCGTGGCGCTCTGGCCGACCTCCACCCCGGCGATGTCCGCGAGGGTCACCGTCGAGGTGACGGAGTAGCCGTCGCCACCGATGACCGTGATGAGGGCCGTCGTGGATCCGGCAGACACGCTGTCACCGGCGGCGAGGCTCACGGCGGCCACGGTCCCGGCCAGCGGGCTGGTCAGGACGGCCAGGCTCACCTGCTGCTGGGCGATCGCCAGTTCGGCTTCGGCTGCGGCGATCGCTGCCGTGTCGGCGACGATCGTGGCGGCGGACGCCACGGTCGTGGTGCCGCTGGCTGCGGCACTGTCCGTGGCGCCGGACGTCGCCCCGTCGTCGACCGCGGCGGTCACCGCCACGACGGATGTGGTGAGACTCGCGAGCGAGATCGTCGCGTCGGTTGAGACCGTCGCAGATGCCGTCGCGGCCGTGGCCGCACCATCCGATGTGCTGGAGGTGGAGCTGGTGGCGGCGTCGGTCTTGTCGCTCGAGTCGGTGTCGTCGGCTGCGGCGGCCTCCGCGACGGCGGCCTGCAGTGCCGCCACGGCGTCGTCGAGGGCGGTCATCAGGGTGACGACGGCGCTCTGGGCGTCGTTGGTCTCCGTCTGGCCGGCCAGCACCTCGGTGATGGCGCTCTGGCACTCGGCCAGGGCGGTCTGCGCATCCGTGAGCGCGGTGGCCATCGCGGCCTGCGACACGGCCAGCGCCTCGGCCGCGGCGGCAGCGGCAGCGGCCTCCTCCTCCGGCGTTGCGGCGGCGGCGTCGGTCGACGCCGTGTCGTCGGTGGCCGCCGTCTGCACAGCGGCCTCCAGGAAGGGCTGGCAGGTCTCGGCCGACGTGCTGATGATGCCCTGGGTGGCGGTGAGGGAGGTGCTCGCGACCTCGGACTGGGCGAGCAGGGCATCCTGGGCGGCCGACACGTCTGCGAGCGCGGCGGTGACCGCAGCGTCGTCGTCGGTCGATTCGTCGGGCGTTGCCGTCGCGGTGGGCGTCGGCGTGGCCGTGGGGGTCGGGGTCGCCGTGGGGCTGGCGGTCGGCGTCCCGGTGGCGCCGTCGGTGGGTGCGGCGGTTGAGGAATCGGTCGGCGTGCCGGTCGGGCTGGCGCCGGAGCCGGTGCCGCCCGAGCCGTCGGTTCCGGTGCCCGCGCCGTCAGCGCCGGTGCCGGTGGCATCGGTTGTGCCGGTACCGCCGGTTCCGCCGACGCCTGAGGCTCCGGATGCGGCGTCGCCCGCGGCGGCCGTGGCGGAGCTGTCGGTCGTCGTGGTGGTGGTCGCGGTCTGGGAGTCGAGGTCGTCGGCCAAGGTCTGTTCGGCGGCCGTGACCGCCTCCTCAGCGGAGGCCACGGCGTCCTCGAGGGACTCGGTATCGAGGGTGGCCAGAGTCTGTCCGGCCGTGACGGTGTCGCCGACGACCACGTTCACCGCGCTCACGGTGCCGTCCACCGCGAAGGCGGCGTCGTGGCGGCTGACCGAGGCGACGGTGCCGGTGAGGCTGAGTGACTCGCTGACCGATCCGGTCGTGGCGAGGGCCGTGCGGTAGTTGCCGGAGCTGTCCTGCGCGAGGGCGTAGACCACGCCGCCGCCGGAGGCGCAGAGCACGGCGGTGGCCGCGCCGACGGCCACGATGCGTCGGCGCCGGCGGGCGGTGCGGGCCTTGGCCTTCGGCTTGCGCGGCGGCGTGGCCGGCGCTGCAGGCTCGGAGGCAGGGGTGGAGAGAGCCGCGGATGCGGGCACAGGCGCTCCGGTGGCGAGGTCGGCGTCGGTCAGCGTGAAGGCAGGCTCGGTGGTGTCCGCCGGCGCGGCCCGGCGGCCGGCCGGGATGCGCCAGCCGCGCCAGCCGCCCGAGCGCTTACTCATCGGCCGAGTCTCCGGTCGGGGCTCCGGCGCCGCCGCGTCCGCCCATGGCGGTCACGCAGCCGTCGTCGCCGGCTTCTGACAGTGCGATCGTGGTGGCGGCGTACCCGCCGTCATCGGTGGATTCGCCGGTTGCGGTGGCGCAGCTGCCCACGGCGATCGCGCTGGAGTCCGCCGCGACGGTCTGCGTGTAGGACGTGGTGTCGTCGACGGTCACCTCGATCGTCTCCGTGGCGTCGTCGGTGCCAGTGCTCTCGACGGTGAATCCGGTGCCGGTCACCGCGGTGACGAGGCCGGAGGTGCGGCCGCCGAAGCCGCCGCCCCCGCCGGCCATGTCGGTGGGCATATCCGTCGGCATGTCGGTGGGCATGTCCGTCGGCGCATCCGTGGACATGTCGCTGGGCACGTCGGTGCCGCCGCCGGTCGGCGGCTCCCCGCCGCCCATCCCGGCGCCGGACTCGCACGCCCCGTCCACGGCGGCACTGACCACGACGGCGCTGGCCGCGACAGCGGCGGCGGCATCCGCGTCGGTGTCGGTGTCGGTGGATGCTGTGCTCACGCTCACGCAGACCCCGGTCGTCACGTCGGCGAGCGCGGCGGCCACCGTGGCGGTGAAGGTGGTGCTGTCCGTGTAGGTCACGGCGGTCTGGGTGTCGGCGTCCTGCACCTGCAGCAGGTTGGTCGAGACCGCGGCGATCTCGCCGGTGATCCCGCCGCCCATCATGCCGCCGGCCGTCTGGCCGTCGGCCGGGGCCGCCTCCGCGGTCGACGCCGCCGAGTCGGTCGTCGCGTCGGCGGATGCCGCACATCCGCTGAGCAGGAGCGCACCGCCGATCGCGAAGGCCAGGCCGATCTTCGCGCCGTGGCGGCGGCCGAGCGGCGAGCGCCGGGCGCCGGGCATCCGGCTGGTGGTGGGCGGGGTGGTGGGTGTGCTGGTCATGGAAGCTCCTCTGGGTGCCGTTGTGGCAGCGGTCGGGTGGATGGGTGGGGGTGCGCCGGTCATTCGCTGCGCAGGGCGTCGATGGGCGCGAGCTTGGCCGCCCTGGTGGCCGGGTAGACCCCGAACACCAGGCCGATCACGATGGCCACGCCGATGGACAGGACGACGGCGGGCGGCGACACCACGATCGAGCTGCCGATCACCCCCGGCAGGGTCACGGCCGCGACCACGCCCAGGGCGGCGCCGAGGAGCCCGCCGGAGAGGCCGAGGATCGCGGCCTCGATCAGGAACTGGCGGCGGATCGCCCACGGCGGCGCCCCCAAGGCCTTCCGCAGGCCGATCTCCCTGGTGCGTTCGGAGACGGAGACGAGCATAATGTTCATCACGCCGATGCCGCCCACCAGGAGCGACAGGCCGGCCACGCCGGTGAGCAGGATGGTGAGGGTGGCGTAGACCGCGGTGGCGGTGCTCACGAGGGCGTCCTGGCTGCTGATCGCGAAATCGGCATCCTCGGTGTCCGAGATGGCGTGCAGGTTCAGCAGCAAAGTCTCGGCCTCCTGGTAGGCCGCCGACAACTGGGTGTCACTGGCCGCCTGCAGGTAGATCGTCGACACCGCACTGCTGGTGGTGCCGCCGACGAGGTCGTTGGCCACCGTGCTCAGCGGCATGACGGCCACGTCGTCGAGGTTGCTGGACGAGTCCGATCCGGCGGATTCGAGCACCCCGATCACCTCGTAGGACTTGGCGTCGATCACGACGGACTGGCCCACCACGTTCTGGGTGCCGAACAGTTCGTCGGCGGTCTCCGAGCCGAGCACCACCACGGCGGCGGAGTCGGTGTCGTCGTCCTCGGTGAAGAAGTCGCCGTAGGCCAGGGTGCGTTGCCGTACGTCCAGCCACGAGGTGGTCGTGCCGGTCACCGTGGTGGTCCAGTTGGTGTCGTTGGCCTCGAGCGAGAGCGAGGTGGTCTTCTCCGCGGCGACCCCCGAGATGTCGGGGGCGTTGACGTCGGAGTCCAGCGCCTCGGCATCCGCGATGGTCAGCGACGCGCTGGTGCCGAACCCGCCCCTGGTGCCTGAGGTGTCGGTGCTGCTGCCGGGCGAGACTATGAGCAGGTTGCTGCCGAGCGAGCTGATCTGGGCGCTCACGTCCTTCTGCGTGCCCAGGCCCAGGCCCACCGTCAGGATCACCGCGGCGATTCCGATCAGGATGCCCAGCACCGTCAGGGTCGACCGCAGCGCGTGCGAGTGCACGGCGCTCCAGCTCGTGCGCAGGGTCTCCAGCCAGCTCATGCTGCGCTGGCTTCCCGGGCGGCCTGCACCGCGGCGAGGTCGTTGACCTCGTCGCGGACGATCTCCCCGTCGCGCACCCAGACGATGCGGGCGGCACGCTGCGCCACCTCGAGTTCGTGGGTGATGAGCACGATGGTGCGGCCCAGGTCGTGCAGCTCGTCGAAGAGCTCGAGCACGTCCCTGGTCGACACCGAGTCCAGGTTTCCGGTCGGTTCGTCCGCCAGGATCATGGTCGGCTCGCCCACCAGGGCGCGGGCCACGGCCACCCGTTGTTGCTGGCCGCCCGAGAGTTCGCCCGGCCGGTTCTCCAGCCGGTCGCCCAGGCCCACCCGTTCGAGGGCGCGTTCGGCGCGGCCACGGCGTTCGGCCGCCGGCACGCTGGCGTACATCATCGGCAACTCCACGTTGCGCCAGGCCGACAGGGCCGGCAGCAGGTTGAAGCCCTGGAAGACGAATCCGATCTGCTGGTTGCGGATAGCGGCCAGTTCGATCTCGTCGAGGTCTTCCACATCGACGCCGCCGAGGTGGTAGCGGCCGCGGGTGAGGGTGTCCAGGCAGCCGAGAATGTTCATGATGGTGGATTTTCCCGACCCGGACGGGCCCATGATGGCCACGTACTCGCCCTCGTGGATGGCCAGGTCGATTCCGCGCAGGGCTTCGAACTCGATGGTGCCGGAGCGGTAGGTCTTGCCGGCCGTGACCAGTTCGATCACCGGGCGGGGCTCCCCCGGCGCGGTGCCGGCGTAGGAGTCGTCGCCGTTGTTCTCGTCGGCATAGTCTTCGTCGGCGTACTCGTCGCCGGTGTAGTCGTTGTCGAAGGAGTCGTCGAAGGACAGGGGCTGGGCTGCGTTACTCACGATCAGTTCCCCGTCCCGGTCGGTGCCTGCATATCCGTGGGCATCTCGCCCGTGCCGCCGCCTGGCATACCGCCACTGGGGAATTCACCGGTGTCGGTGCCGCTGTCGTTGGTGCCGCCGGCCGGGGTGAAGACGGTCACGACAACCTCGTCGCCCTCTTCGAGGCCGTCCACGATCTCGGTCAGGTTGCCCACGGTCTCGCCCACGGTGACGGGTGTCTCCACCTCGTTGCCGTCGTCGTCGAGGGTGGTGACCGTCGTGGTGTCGCCCGTGGTGGTCACGGCACTACTGGCCACGGTGAGCACGTCGGTGCGGCGCTCGTACACGATGGAGGCCGTCACGGCGATGCCGTCGAAGAGCCCGTCCGGGGTGCCGGTGACGGTCACGACCACGGGGTAGGTCACCGCTCCGGAGGTCGTGGACGGCAGCAATCCGACCTCGGTGACGGTTCCGAAGAAGGCAGTACCGTCGTCCAACGAGAGTTCCACCTGGTCGGCGACCGAGACATCCGCGATGTCGGTCTCGCCGACGGCCAGGTCGATCTGCCAGCTGTCGGTGCCCACGATCGTGAACGCTGCGCTGCTGGCGGTGGTCGTGGTGGTGGCGCCGGTCGTGGAGCCGGCGGCCGACCCTGAGGAGCCGCTCGAGCCGGAGCCGGAGATGACGTCGCCGACCTCGACGGTGGCGGCGGTGACCAGGCCGGCGACGGGCGCGGTGAGCACGGCGGCGGCCACGTCGGCCTCCGCGTCGGTGACGGCGGTCTGCGCCACGGTGACGGATGCCCCGTTCGCGGCGATCTGAGCCAGGTCGGAGTCGGATCCGTCGCTGGCGTCCTCGCTGTCGGAGAGTTTGGCTTCGGCGGAGGCGAGGGTCGCCTTCGCGGTGAGCAGGGCGCTGTCCACGGTGAGGGTGTCGACGGTGGCGAGCACGTCACCGGCGGCGACAACGGTCCCGGCCTGCACGTTCACGGCGGTCACGGTGCCGGAGACCGAGAAGGAGACATCCTCCTGCACGGCAGCGGCGAGAGTGCCGGAGGACGCCACGGTCTGTTCCATCGTCTCCAGGGACGCGGCCACCGTGGTCGGCGCCACCTCGGCGGTGGCGCTGGAGGCCGGCGCCGCGATGACGAACCAGTAGACGCCGCCGCCGGCCAGCGCCACGACAACGACCCCGGCGATCACCCAGGTGCGGGGTCGGATTCGGGTGAGAAACGTCTTGAGCTTCATGATCTCCTCATAGCTGGGTTCAACGGGCCTGGCGGGCGTCCGGGGACGGCTCACGCCGGCCGACTCGATCGAACCTAGGGAGCGGAACTATGGATGGAGCATGCCGAAGCTATCGGCGGGGTATGAATATGCGCCGCCACCGGCCTGTTGCCGCTCACCGGCCCGGCCGCGCCTGACGGCGCATCATTGCGGGCTTCTCGGTAACATGGCTCCCATGGCAGATTCAACGTTCGACATCGTCAGCAAGGTCGACCCCATGGAGATCGACAACGCGCTCAACCAGGCTCACAAAGAGGTGGCCCAGCGCTACGACTTCAAGAACGTCGGGGCATCCATCGAGATGAGCGGCGAGAAGGTGCTCATGAAGGCGAACACCGAGGAGCGCGTCAAGGCGATCCTCGAGGTGTTCGAGTCGAAGCTGATCAAGCGCGGCATCTCCCTGCGCAGCCTCGACGCCGGCGAGCCGTACGCCTCCGGCAAGGAATACCGCATCGAGGCCAGCATGAAGGCCGGCATCGACCAGGAGAACGCGAAGAAGATCAACAAGATCATCCGCGACGAGGGCCCCAAGGGCGTCAAGAGCCAGATCCAGGGCGACGAACTCCGGGTCTCCTCCAAGAGCCGCGACGACCTGCAGTCCACCATGGCCCTGCTCAAGGGCAAGGACCTCGACGTGGCCCTCCAGTTCGTCAACTTCCGCTAGGTTCTCACTCTCGCGAGCCGTGAGTTAAGCCCCAAAATCGACGCGATTTTGGGGCTTTTCTCACGGCTCGCGGGATTATTTGGGGGCGTAGGCGCGTAGCCAACGAGTTACTTCCGCATACGCCGCGGCTCGGGGAGCCTCCGCGGAGAGGGTCACGTCGTGCAAGGCGCCGTCGATGCGCGCGACCGTCACCGTGCCGCCCAGCCGCATGGCGGCGCGCGCGATGTCATCGACGACGAGGACGCTGTCGGAGTGGCGCATCTGCTCGTTCCAGCGCGGCAGGATCGTCGACCGTTTCGAGAGCAGGGTGAGGATCGGCGCGTCGATGTCGAGGCCGGCGGCCACGGCCGCGTGGCCTTCGAGCACCGCGTTCAGCCAGGCCCGGTGCGCCGGGAAACCGCGCACCGGCCGCCACTGCGGCTCGTAGGACCACTCGCCGCCGAGGTTCGCCGACACCGACCGGCTGTAGAAGCCCAGGTCCACCTGCGGCAGGGTGCCCAGCGGCTGCACGCGGGCGCCCAGCTGCACCAGGGGCGTGATGAACGCCCGGCCCACGCCGCCGGTCTGGAATTCCAGCCACGGGCTGTTGAGCACCAGGGCACCGGCCCGGCCGGGATGCCTGGCCGCCCACAGGCTGAGGGTGAGGCCACCGGTGGAGTGCCCCATCAGCACCAGGCGCCGCCGCGACGGCCGGTCGGCGTGCTCGCCGTGGCCCATGGCGGCGAGGGCGGCCTCGATGTCGGCGTCGTAGGTGGCCAGGTCGGCCACGTACCCGGGCGTCTGGTGCTCGCGCAGGCTGCGCCCGTACTTGCGCAGATCGAGGGCGTGGAAACGGGCGCCCACGCTGTGCCAGTACTCGGCGAGCCCGGTCTGGAAAAAGTAGTCCGACCATCCGTGCAGATAGAGCACGTCGGTGCCGTGTGCAGGGGCGAACGGCGACACCAGGTCCCTCAGCGCCGGCCGGTACCGCACGATCGTCGCGACGACCTCCCCCTCTTCGTCACTCCCCAGCGGCAGTGTGGCCTGCTGATAGTCGCTCCCCAAGAGGTCCGCACGCCAGGCGAGCCGTGAGCTTGACCCCGAAAACTCGTTATTTTCGGGGTTCAACTCACGGCTCGCGGGAGGAGGGATGGGTTACAGCTCGGCGGGAACCTGGGCGCGAGAGACCTCGACCATTTCGTGGCGGGGGACGACCTTCACGCGGGTGCGGCCCTGCTCGGCGCCGAGCGCCAGCTCGTGCTGGTCGAGGCGGTGCCAGCCGTCGAGGTTCGTGTAGGCCACGCCGCGTTCGTCGAGCAGCTGCACGATGCTGTCCTCGGCGGGCGACTCCGGGCGCCACCAGTTGCCGACGTCGTTGATCAGGTGCCGCACGGTCTCCATCGCGTCGGACTTGGTGTGCCCGATCAGGCCCACCGGTCCGCGTTTGATCCAGCCGGTGGCGTAGACGCCGTACATCTGCTGGCTGGCGGTGCTGGACTCGAAGCCGGGCTCGCCCTTCCAGAGCACCTGGCCCTCGCGGTTGGGGATCACGCCGCGCTTCTTGTCGAACGGGATGCCCGGCAGTGAGGAGCCGTAGTAGCCGACGGCCCGGTAGATGGCCTGGATCGGCACCTCGCGGATCTCGCCGGTGCCCACGACGCCGCCCTGGCCATCCGGTGCGGTGCGCTCGTACCTGAAGCCGCCGACGTGGCCGTTGCCGTCGTCGGTGACCTCCACCGGGCGGGCGAAGAAGTGCAGGTGCAGCCGGCGCGAGGCGGTGCCGGTCTCGCGCTTCCGCCACTGGTTGAGCACCTTGTCGATCACGAAGACCTGCTTGTTGCTGGCCACGGCCGCGCGGGCCGCGTCGTCGTAGTCGAAGTCCTCGTCGTGCACGATGATGTCCACGTCGTTCAGTTCGCCGAGCTCGCGCAGTTCCAGCGGGGTGAACTTCACCGAGGTGGGGCCGCGGCGGCCGAACACGTGCACGTCGGTGACCGGGGAGGCCTTGAGGCCCTCGTAGACGTTCGCCGGGATCTCGGTGGGCAGCAGGTCGTCTGCGTGCTTGGCGAGCATCCGGGAGACGTCGAGGGCGACGTTGCCGTTGCCGATCACGGCCACGGAGGCGGCCTCGAGCGGCCAGGTGCGGGGCACGTCGGGGTGGCCGTCGAACCAGCTCACGAAGCGGGCGGCGCCGTAGGAGCCCTCCAGTTCGATGCCGGGGATGGCCAGGTCGGCGTCGTGCACGGCGCCGGTGGCGAAGATCACCGCGTTGTAGTGCTTCTTGAGGTCGTCCAGGGTGATGTCGGTGCCGTAGCGCACGTTGCCGAACAGGCGGATGTCGCCACGGTCGAGCACATCGCGGAGCGCGTTGATGATGCCCTTGATGCGGGGGTGGTCAGGGGCCACGCCGTATCGCACCAGTCCGTACGGGGCAGGCAGGTGATCGAACAGGTCGATCGACACGTCGAAGTTCCGCTCCGCCTTGAGGAGGATGTCTGCGGCGTAGATGCCGGCGGGGCCCGCACCGACTATGGCCAATCGCAACTTGGTCATGGAAGCCTTTCTAGCTGGATCGCTCGACGATGGTCTCGGCGAAACGGGTGAGCGCCTTCTTGACCGAGCCGTTCGGCAGGGGGGCAAGGGCGGCAACGGCATCACGGGCCCATCCGTGGGCCTCCGCGAGGGTCTGGGTGGTCACATCGTGTTCGCGCAGCGCCGTGATGGCGGCGTCGGCGGCCTCGGTGGCGACGCCCTGGCTCTTCATCACATCGGCCTCGAGGCGGCCAACGAGCGAGGCGGCGCGCGCATCCGTTGCGGCCCGCTCGCGCAGCCGCAGCAGCGGCAGGGTGGCCACGCCGGCGCGCAGGTCGGTGCCGGGCACCTTGCCGGTCTCCTTGGGCTGCGGGGAGAGGTCGAGCACGTCGTCGATGAGCTGGAAGGCCACGCCGATCCGCTCGCCGAAGAGCACGACGGGCTCCTCGAACTCGGTGGGCGCGTTGGAGAAGATGATGCCGGCCTGCGCGGCGGCGGCGATCAGGGAGCCGGTCTTGTCGGCGAGCACCTGGATGTAGTGCTCGACGGGGTCTTCGCCGTCCTTGGGGCCGACGGTCTCGTGCAGCTGGCCGAGCACCAGACGCTCGAAGGTGTCGCCCTGCAGGCGTACGGCGCGTTCGCCGAGCCGGCCCATCAGCTGGTTGGCGCGGGAGAAGAGCAGGTCGCCGGCCAGGATGGCGATGGAGTTGCCCCAGACCACCTGGGCGCTGGGCACCCCGCGGCGCTTCTCGGCGTCGTCCATCACGTCGTCGTGGTACAGCGAGGCGAGGTGGGTGATCTCGATGGCGGCTGCCGCGCGGATGACATCGGGGACAGTGCCGTCACCGAGGTGCGAGGTGAGCAGGGCGAGCATCGGGCGCACACGCTTGCCGCCGGCGTCGAGCAGGTACCGGCTGGTGACGGCGGCGATCTCGTCGGCGAAGACGAGTTCGCCGAGCAGGGTCTTCGTCACCTGCTCCAGGCCGCTGTCAAGGCTCGCGGCCAGGCCGCGGTCGGCCGCGGTGGAGAAGATTCGATCGCTCAGGCCCAGCTGCGACGTTACCGACGGGCTCCGGCGGGCCACGGGGGCGGTCAATTTCACTCTGTCAGCCTAACGATCGGATCTGGGAGTTTCAGGAAGTTGCAGCGGGGGCGTCTGCGGTCTTGATTCCGCGGTGCAGAGCCACGATACCGAGACTCAGGTTGCGGTACGCGACGGCATCGTATCCGGCGTCGCGCAACCAGGCACTGAGGGTGGGCTGATTCGGCCACGCGGCGATGGACTCGCCCAGGTAGTCGTAGGCCTCGGCGTTGGAGGAGGCCAGCTTCACTATGCGCGGCATCACGTGGTTGAGGTAGGCGAAATAGCCCACCCGGATGGGCGTGAACGGCGGGGTGGAGAACTCACAGATGACCACGCGGCCGCCGGGCTTGGTCACCCGGTAGAACTCGGCGAGCGCCTTCTTGGGCTCCACCACGTTGCGCAGGCCGAAGGAGATGGTCACGGCGTCGAACTCGCCGTCCTTGAACGGCAGCTTGGTGGCATCCGCCTGCACGAACTCAACGTTGGGGTTGTCGCCGTGGCGCTCGCGTCCCACGTTGATCATGCCCTCGGAGAAGTCCGCGGCCACGACATGCGCGCCGGTGTGCGCGAGGGCAACACTCGAGGTGCCCGTGCCCGCCGCGATGTCCAGGATCCGCTCGCCGGCCTTCGGGTTCACCGCCCGGGTGGTCGCGACGCGCCACAGGGAGGCGTTGCCCACGGAGAGCACCGCGTTGGTGCGGTCGTAGTGCGTCGAGACCAGATCGAACATGGCTGCGACCTGTGCTGGCTGCTTATTAAGATCTGCTCTACTCACCGGTCCAGTCTAGATTGCGGCGCCCGCACTGCGGCGCGACCGGGTATCAACGAGCGCGGGCGTAGGGTAGACGAGTGAATGCGCCTGCTCTAACGGTTGAGACCTCCCCGATTGCCGACATTCGCCAACTGGTCCTGCTGCTCGACGAGCGCAAGCCGCTGCTCTGGATGCGCCGCAACCAGGGCCTCGCCGGCATCGGCACGGCTCTGCGTCTCGAGTTCTCCGGCCCCACCCGCATGACGGATGCCGCCGCCGCGTGGAGCGAGGTCGTTGCGGCCGCCACCGTGACGGACCCGTTGGCGCGCACGGGAACCGGTCTGCTGGCGTTCGGCACCTTCGCCTTCGACGACTCCTCCAGCCAGACCAGCGTGCTGATCGTGCCTGAGGTGATCGTGGGCCGCGAAGACGGCCAGTGCTGGGTCACCCGCATCTGGCCCACCGGCCAGGCCGCCCCGGAGATCCCGCTGGCTTTGCGCCCGCTCGGCGACGAGTACCGCATCGCGCTGCTGCCCGGCGCGCTGAAGCCGGCCGGCTACCGGGAGGCCGTGGCCACCGCCGTCGAGCGCATCGGCGCGCTCGAGGTGAGCAAGGTAGTGCTGGCCCGCGACCTCGTCGGCCACCTGCCGGCCGAATCCGACCTGCGCCGCTTGCTGACCGAGCTCGCGCTGGGCTACCCGGACTGCTGGACCTACGCCGTCGACGGCCTGGTCGGGTCCAGCCCGGAGACCCTCATCCGTGCCGACCACAACGAGGTCAACGCCCGGGTGCTCGCCGGCACCATCTCCCGCGGGGCGGATGCCGCGGCCGACATCGAGGCCGCGCTCGCGTTGGCCACCTCGAGCAAGGACGGCGACGAACACGAGTTCGCCGTGCAGAGCGTGCTGGCTGCGCTGCGTCCGCACACCTCGGTGCTCACCACGAGCGAGATCCCGTTCACGGTCAAGCTGCCCAACCTCTGGCATCTGGCCACCGATGTCGAGGGCACCCTGAGCGACGGGTCCACCTCGCTCGACCTCATTGCGGCGATGCATCCCACCGCGGCCGTGGCCGGAACGCCCACTCAGGACGCTCTCGCGCTCATCCGCGAGTTGGAGCCGTTCGACCGCGGCCGCTACGCCGGCCCGGTGGGCTGGGTCGGCGCCGACGGCGACGGCGAATGGGCCATCGCGCTGCGCTGCGCGCAGGTCTCCCCGGCGGGCGACGTCACCGCGTACGCCGGCTGCGGCATCGTGCTGGACTCGGAGCCGGACCGAGAGCTGGCCGAAACGAAGATGAAGTTTCGCCCCATAGTCGAGGCCTTCGCCTAACTCGCGCCGCAACCGTTCCCGCTCCGGACAAGTGCGTCCGGCGCACCGGGCGCAGTTGTCCGCTTCGGCAACAGTCAGCGGATGCCTGGGCGCGGGCCAGTCGGCGCGGGCTGCGCTACGCGGGCAGGTTGTTGAACTGGGTCACGATCGAGACCACCACGATCACGTCGATCACGATGTTGGTCAGCACCGCCATGGTCGAGAGGATCAGGCCGGTCAGGCCGAGTTCCGGCCGGTTGGAGCGCCGCTTGGCCAGCACGCCGAGGATCACACCGGCGGCGCCGAGGATGAAGCCCAGCACCGGCAGCCAGCCGCCGAGGAACGCGACGATGCCCACGATCATGGCCCAGAGGGCGAGCGAGTCGGCGCGCGGGCGCACCGGCGCGGTGGTGGCCGGTGTCGGCCGGGCGGACGAGGACTTGCCGGTCATGCTGCACTCCTGAGGGCCTGTCCGACACGACGTGACGGGACGTTGCAACGGTACCCGCTCGCGCGCCGCAACTGTTCCCGTTCCGGACAATTGCGCCCGGTGTGCCGGGCGCAATTGTCCGCACGGGGCACAGTTGCCGGCGGCTGGGCGAGTCAGGCCGCGGGTCAGGGACGGGACGGGCGGGCGAGGTGGGCCCGCCAGCCTCCGGTGGCGGTGATGTCGGCGGCGGCGTGGGTGGCGATCGGCTCGCAGAGGAACCCCTCGACCTGGCTGCCGTCGGCCAGGAGCAGCCGGCCGATGGCCATGGGCTGCGGCAGGGCCGCCACGAACCGGCCGAAGGCCGCCTCTCCCAGTGCCCAGAGTTCGACCTCGATCGGCGCCCCTGCGCCCTCGGCCACCCGTACCAGGCCGGGCTTGGGCGGCACGGTGTCGAGGGCGTAGAGCCTGTAGTCGGCCGAGGTGGTCGTGGTGGCGAGCAGCCGGCCGTTCAGCGTGGTGAGCTGGTGGTTGAGCGGCTGCCCGGAGAGGTGCGCGCCGGCCACCGCGAGCACGATCTCGCCGGCCTGTGCGCCCCCGGCCGCGGGTGTCGCGGGCGCGGGTGTCGCGGGCGCGGGCAGGCCGGCCGGGTCGGTGCCGACGATGCGGCGGGCGAGGGCGGACAGACGCGCATCCGTGAACGCCGGGCCCACCAGCTGCACGCCGAAGTGGGTCTCGCCGACCATGCCGCCCGGCACCGCGACGGCGGCCAGGTCGAGCAGGTTGGCGAAGTTGGTGAACCGGCCGAGCCGGCCGTTCACCGCGAACGGCTCCGCGGCGACCTCGGCCAGGGTGGGGTGCTCAACGGTGGTGGGCAGCAGCAGAGCGTCGATGGTCGTGAAGACCTGCCGGCTCAGGACGCGTTCGGCGTCGAGGGCCTCCTGATCGCTGAACAGGCGGTACGCCGGCACCTCCCGCGCTGCGGTCACGATGGCGCCGACGACGGGGTCGACCTCATCCGGATGCGCGTCGACGAACGCGCCGACCGCGGCGTAGCGCTCGGCCACGAACGCGCCCTCGTAGAGCATCCGCGCGGTGCGCAGGAACGGCTCGATGTCGACCTCGACGAGGTCGGCGCCGTCGGTGCGCAGCCGCGCAACGACGGCCTCGAAGGCGTCGGCCCAGCCGGGGGCGAGCTCGCCGAGCTGGCCGGGGCGCGGGATACCGATGCGCGCGCCGGCTGCGGTGCTGGCCGAGGACCCGGCCGGAGCCACCCGCGACAGCGGGTCGCGTTCGTCGTAGCCGGCCAGCACCTGCAGCACCCGGTCGGCCAGGTCGAGGCCGGCGGCGAGCACGCTCACGCAGTCCAGCGACCGGCAGGCCGGCACGACGCCGGCGGCCGAGACCAGGCCGCGGGTGGGCTTGATGCCCACCAGGCCGTGGAATGCGGCCGGGACCCGTCCGGAGCCCGCGGTGTCGGTGCCCAGGGCGAAGTCCACCAGGCCGAGCGCCACGGCAACGGCGGAGCCGCTGCTCGAGCCGCCGGAGATGTAGTCCGGCCGGAAGGCGTTCCGCACAGCGCCGTAGGGGCTGCGGGTGCCCACCAGGCCGGTGGCGAACTGGTCGAGGTTGGTGGCACCGAGGCACACGGCCCCCGCGGCGCGCAGCCGGGCCACGGCGGTCGCATCCGTCTGGGCCACCTGGCCGAAGGCCGGGCAGGCGGCTGTGGTGACCAGTCCGCGCACATCGATGTTGCCCTTGGCCGCGAAGAACAGCCCGGCCAGGGGCAGGTCGGCGCCGTCGGCGAGCAGCCGCGCCACCTCCTGCGCGTCGGCGAGCACGTCGGCCCGGGGACGCAGGTGGATCCACACCTCGGGGCGGTCGGCGGCCGCGATGCGGTCGTAGGCGGCCGCAACCGCATCCAACACCGCGTCAGCCGCGCCCGTCTCCGTCACCAACCCGCTCATGCCGCATCCTTCCGCTCCACGATCACCAGTACCGAGCCGGGCGCGACGCTGTCGCCGGCGGCCGCCACCATGCGCACCACTCGCCCGTCGAAGGGCGCCACGACGTGGGCCTCCATTTTCATGGCCTCGAGCGAGACCAGGGTCTGGCCGGCGGCGACGGTGTCGCCCACGGCCACGTCGAGCCTGAACACGCTCGCGGTGAAGGGCGCTTCGACTCCCTCACAGCCCTCCGGCACGAGCACGGTGCCGGCGGCCACCACGGGGGCCAGCGTCGCGGCGTCGTCACGGTCGAACTCCCCCGCTTCTTCCCAGGCGTCCCGCTCCGCCGCGAAGGCTTCGCCCTGCTGGGCACGGAAGTCCGCGATCGACTCGGCGTTCTCGGCGAGGAAGGCCTCGTACTCCTTCATCGAGAACTCGCCCTCCTCGATCCGGATCGGCAGCCGGCCGGCCTTCATCTCGGCGCGCATCTCCAGCAGCTCCTCCGGCAGTACCGGGTACCAGCTGATGCGGTCGAAGAACTTGAGCAGCCACGGCACGCCCGCGGCGAACGGTCCGCGCTGCGAGTGGGTCGACCAGATCGGCACCGTGCGGCCCACGAACTGGTAGCCGCCAGGGCCCTCCATGCCGTAGATGCAGAGGTAGGCGCCGCCGATGCCCACGGCGTTCTGGGGCGTCCAGGTGCGCGCCGGGTTGTACTTGGTGGTCACCAGGCGGTGCCGCGGGTCCAGCGGCGTCGCCACGGGCGCGCCGAGATAGACGTCACCCAGGCCCAACACCAGGTACTCGGCCTCGTACACGGTGCGCATCACGTCGTCCACCGAGGCCACGCCGTTGACGCGGCGGATGAACTCGATGTTCCACGGGCACCACGGGGCGTCGTCGCGCACGCCCGACATGTACCGCTCGATGGCCTCCCGGGTGGCCGGGTCGTCCCAGGACAGCGGCAGCGACACCGTGCGGCTGGGCACGGTGAGCTCGCTGGTGGCGGGCAGGCCGGCCTCGACGGCCGCGACGATGTCGAGCAGCTCCGCCAGCGGCAGCACGTCGGGGTTCACGTGCACCTGCAGCGAGCGGATGCCCGGGGTCAGGTCGATGATGCCGGGCAATTCGCCGTCGTCCCAGCGCTGCTGCAGCACGGCGGCGAGCGCGTGCACACGCATCCGGGAGGCCAGGTCGAGCACCATTTCGCCGTACTCCACGAGCAGGTTGGCGTCGCCGCTGCGGCGGAAGGTCATGGCCGGGCTCGTCGCGGTGGCCGGGAGGCTCCGGAGGATGCCGCCGTCCACGGTCGGCGCGCGGCCGGCGGTGACGGCCAGGGTGGGATCGAGGCGCAGGGCGTGCGCCTGCCCGTCGTCGACGGGAACGAACTCCACGGTGTCGCCCGGGCGCAACTGGCCGAGCTTCCAGAGCTGACCGCTGGGCACCGTGGCCGGGCAGGTGAAGCCGCCCAGGCTCGGTCCGTCCGGGCCGAGCAGGATCGGCAGGTCGCCGGTGTAGTCCACGGCGCCCACCGCGTACGGGGTGTCGTGGATGTTGGACGGGTGCAGGCCGGCCTCGCCGCCGTCGTTCCTGGCCCATTCGGGTTTCGGGCCGACCAGGCGCACGCCGGTGCGGGCGGAGTTGAAGTGCACGGCCCAGCGGGTGCTGTGGAACACCTCGATGTCGGCCGTCGTGAAGAACTCCGGGGCGGCGTGCGGGCCCTCGAGGGCGGCGATGCGCCACTCGGAGGTGAACACCGGGCGGTCGCGCACGGCCACGGCCTGCGGGTCGGTCTCCGGCATCCGCCCGGCGAGCGCGATGATGTCGCCGGTGCGGAGGGCCCGGCCGGCGGCGCCGCCCATCTCACCGAGGTCGAAGGTGGCGGCGCTGCCGAGCACCAGGGGCACGTCGAGGCCGCCGGCTACGAGCAGGTAGCTGCGCATGCCGATGCTGGGCGTGCCGATGGCCATCAGCGCGCCGGCCGGCACGCGCACCGGCGTCCACTGCGGCAGGTCGGCGCCGTCGACGGTGAGCGGCGTGGGCGCTCCGGTAAGCATCACGGTTGCGGCCGTGTGGAAGCGCAGGGTGGGGCCCTGCATGGTGATCTCCAGGCCGGCCTCGCCCTCGGCGTTGCCCAGGGCGGCGTTGCCGAGCCGGAAGGAGAGGTCGTCCATCGGGCCGGACGGCGGGATGCCGACGGCCCAGTAGCCTGTGCGGCCCGGCCAGTCCTGGATGGTGCAGAGCAGTCCGGATTTCACCACCTCGAACCGCGGGCTGGTGTTGCGGATGCCGGCAAGGGTGTCGGTGGAGTGGGTGGCGGCCCGCACCGCCGGGTCGACCACGATCGAGCGCAGCATCCCCAGGTTGGTGGCGACCCCGTCCACACGCACGTCGGCGAGGGTGTCGGAGAGGGCCTGCCAGGCGGCCTCGCGGGTGGCACCGTGGGTGATCACCTTGCTCAGCAGCGGGTCGTAGTGGGTGCTCACCTCCGCGCCGGGCTCCAGCCAGGTGTCGACGCGGGCGGCCGGGTCAGACGACGCGTCCGGATGCACGACCCGGGTGATGGTGCCGGCGCTGGGCAGGTTGCCCAGGTCGGTGTTCTCGGCGTACACCCTGGCCTCCACCGCGAACCCGGCCGCGACCAGCGGCGTGGCCACGACGGCGGTGTCGCCGAGGGCCAGGCGCAGCATCCACTCGACCAGGTCGATGCCGTAGACCGCCTCTGTCACGGGGTGCTCCACCTGCAGGCGGGTGTTCACCTCGAGGAAGGCGGCCTCCTGGCGCACCGGGTCGTAGATGTATTCAACGGTGCCGGCCGACCGGTAGTCCACGGATGCGCACAGCCGGCGGGCGGCGTCGGCGATGCCCGCGCGCACGTGGGCGGGCAGGTCGGGGGCCGGGGCCTCCTCGACCACCTTCTGGTTGCGGCGCTGCAGGCTGCAGTCCCGGTCGCCGATGCTCACGACGGTGCCGAGGCCGTCGCCGAACACCTGCACTTCCACGTGCCGGGCGCCCACGACGAGGCGCTCCAGGAACACCCCGGCCGAGGAGAAGCTGGCTCCGGCGATGCGGGTGACGTTCTCCCAGGAGCCGGCGAGTTCGGCGGCGTCGTGGCAGGCCTGCATGCCGATGCCGCCGCCGCCGGCGGTGGCCTTGAGCATCACCGGGTAGCCGATGGTCTCGGCCGCGGCGAGGGCGTGCTCGAGGCTGTCGAGCAGGCCGGTGCCGGCCAAGAGCGGCCCTCCGGCCGCCGTGGCGGCGTCGCGGGCGGTGTGCTTGGTGCCGAACAGGTCGAGCTGCTCGGGGGTGGGGCCCACGAAGACGATGCCGGCGGCCTGGCAGGCGCGGGCGAAGTCGGCGTTCTCGGAGAGGAATCCGTAGCCGGGGTGGATGGCGCCGGCGCCGGTCTCCAGGGCGGCGGCGATGATCAGGTCGCCGCGCAGGTAGCTCTCGCCGGCGGGCGACGGGCCGAGGAGCACGGCGGTGTCGGCCTGGTGCACATGCGCGGCGCCGCGGTCGGCCTCCGAATAGACGGCCACGGTTCGCAGGCCCATGGCCTTGGCGGTGCGGATGATGCGCACCGCGATCTCGCCGCGGTTGGCGATCAGCAGGGTGTCGAAGGGTGCCGCTGCAGCGCTCACGCCGGCGCCCCCGCGCTGATGATCATCTCGGCCCTGCTCGGGTTGAAGCCGTTGCACGGGTTGTTGATCTGCGGGCAGTTGGAGACCAGCACCAGGGTGTCGACCTCGGCGCGCAGCGACACCGACAGGCCGGGCGCCGAGATGCCGTCGACGATGCCGAGCGCGCCATCCGCGTCGACGGGCACATTCATGAACCAGTTGATGTTCGACACCAGGTCGCGCTTGCCCAGGCCGCGGCGGGAGCCCTCGGCCAGGAAGTTCTCGACGCAGGCGTGCTGGGCCCAGGTGTGCAGGCCGTAACGCAGCGTGTTGGACTCCTTGGAGCAGGCGCCGCCGAGGGTGTCGTGCCGGCCGCAGTCGTCGGCGATGATCGTGAGCAGGGCGGTGGATTCGTTGTCGCGCAGCACGCTGCCCACGGTGAGGTAGACGCTGTCCTGCTCCTGCAGGGTGGCCTGGGCGCTGTAGGCCCTGGCGGTGTCGTCGGCCGCGTAGGCGAGGAAGTCGACGGCCTGGTTGCCGTCGAGGTCGACGATGGTGAGAACCTGCCCGGCCTTCAGCACGGCGGACCAGGGCGCGCGGGCGGCCACGGTCTCGCGGGAGAGTTCGGCGCCGACGATGGCAGCGGTGGTGGTGGTCATTTCAGTCCCCTTGCGGCGAGGTAGTCTGCGGTGTTCACGAAGGCGCGGCGGCCCTCAGGGCTGGCATCCCAGAGCGGATCCTCCGGCGTGGTCGGCGCATCCGCCCAGGCGAGCACCTCGAGGGCCGTCGAGACGAACTCGGTGCGGTCGTCGAGCGGATGCGCCGTGTTGGCGATGAGCACGATCACCGGCATCTCGGTGCGCAGCGTGACGCTGGCTCCGAGGCCGGCGCTGCCGGTGAAGCCCGGCCGGCCGTCGGCGTCGACCGTGACGCCCTGGAAGTAGGAGACGCTCGGCGGCAGGTCCCGGCGGGTGAGGCCGTTCTTGGCCCCGGCGAGGGTGAGCAGTTCCCGGCCGGCCGGGGTGGGGCCCTGAGCGGAGCCGTCGCCGTAGCGGGCGGTGTTGCGCGCGAGGGTGCTGGTGCCGAAGATCGTGTCGTGCCGGCGGGGGCCGTCGGCCACGGCGCTGTCGGCCACGACGGTGGCGAGCACCCGGCCCTGGTCGGAGAGCAGCAGCTGGCCGGCGGCGGTGTATACCTGCCACTGCACCTTCACGGTGTCGGCCACGTTGAGGCGTTCGAACGGCTGGTCGGCGTTGAAGAGCAGCACGTGGGCGCAGGCGTCGCCGGCGAGGTCGGTGAGCCGCAGGGTGGTGCCGCGGGCGAGCACCTTCTGGGTGTAGCCGCCACCGGCGACGGTCTCGGCCCAGACCAGGCGGTCGGCGGCGACGTCGGCCGCCGGGGCGGGCCAGGCGGTCGCCGGCCGCACGGGGGCGGCGGCCACGACGGTGCCCTCCTGTGCCCTGGCGTGTGCCCGGGCACCCGCGGTGGTCGACGTGCTCGACGACGCTGTGTCTGCTGTCACGGTGGCTTCTCCCTGTCCGTCGACCACGGTTTTCGATCAACTGATAGAAACTAAACCGCGGCGGGGTGTCGCCGCCGTGTCTCCCGTGTTAAGAGCGTGTTACGGGGCGCCGGCGACCGGCCTTTCCCGAACGCCACTGCGGGTGCTCCGGTCGCGACGCCGACGGTGCGAGTTAACACAATCGTCGTCAATTCGATGCGCCGCTGTGACACTCAGCGGGCTGAATTGCCTTATCGATCAGTCGACCGGAATGTCAGCCGACCGCGAACCCGCACCGCATCGCACTCGCTCAGCCAGGCCCTATCACCGCCAGCCACTCCCTTCAGCGTTCCCTTCCGCCAGCCAAGTCAGGAGCATCCATGATCGTCATCGGCGTGGGCATCAGTGTCCTCATCGTCCTCATCGTCGGAATAGTCGTCGCCCGCAAGGTCGACGGCGACAGCGCCAACTACCTCGTCGCCGGGCGCAGCCTCGGCGTGCCCCTCGTCGCGGTCTCGCTGATGGCAGCGGCCGTCGACAGCAACGCCACCGTCGGCAACACCGACCTCACCTCCGGCTACGGCTTCTGGTCGGGCGCGTCGCTGGCCATCGGGCTGGCCATCTGCCTCCTGATCTCGGGCCTGTTCCTGGCCA
The DNA here is from genome assembly GCF_026151165.2 of Cryobacterium sp. SO2. Lineage (NCBI taxonomy): Bacteria > Bacillati > Actinomycetota > Actinomycetes > Micrococcales > Microbacteriaceae > Cryobacterium > Cryobacterium sp. SO2. The sequence goes on along the minus strand of NZ_CP117849.1, from coordinate 270,444 downwards.
AGCCGATGAACAAACTCGGGCTGTACACGCTCGCCGACTTCTTCCGCCGCCGCTACGGCCGCGTCGTCGAGGTCGGCTCCTCGGTGATCATGATCTTCTCGTTCACGATTCTCCTCGCCGGCAACCTCGTGGCCGTCGGCTTCCTGCTCGAACGTTTCGCCGGCATCTCCTACGTCTGGGGCATCATCCTGTCGGTGTCGCTCGTGCTCGCCTACACGCTGGCCGGCGGCCTGTTCTCGGATGCCTACACCGCGGCCATCCAGACCGTCATCACCGTCGTGGCCTCCATCGCCCTGCTCGGCTGGGTGGTCATCAACTTCGGCATCATCGTGCCGGCCGGCATGGGCCCGTTCGACCTCGGCCAGCTCACCGACCCCGCCCAGGGCGCCCCGATCAACTGGGCCACCCTCATCTCGCTGGGCATCGGCGACCTCGTGGCCATCGACTTCATGCAGCGCATCTTCGCCGCCAAGTCGCCGGAGGTGGCCCAGAAGTCCTGCTTCTACGCCGCCGGCGGCACGTTCGTGATCGGCATCATTTACGCACTGGTCGCGCTCACCACGACGGCGGCGCTCGGCCTCTCCACCGCGGACGGGCCCATCCTGTACACCCTGCTCGGCGACTACGCACCGCCGCTGCTGGCCGTCCTCGTGCTCTCCGGCATCGTCGCCGCGTCGTTCTCCACCGCGGCCGGCGCGATCCTGGCCACCTCGGCGATCGCCGTGCGTAACATCTTCGGCGTGCGCCGCATCGTCTCCGGCGGCGCCGACCCGCTGCTGCGCTGGACCCGGATCGCGATGGTTCCCATCGTGGTGATCGGCGTGCTGCTGGCGATCCGGGTGAGCCAGACCGGCATCCTGCTCACCTTCGCGTTCGACCTGATGCTGGCCTGCCTCGCGGCGCCGCTGGTGCTCGGGCTGTTCTGGAAGCGGCCGGGCGCCAGCGCCGTGATCGTGGGCGTACTGCTGGGCTTCGTCGTGCGGATCACCCTGCTGGCGCTCACCCCCACCATGTACGGCGTGCCGAACGACCTGTTCTACGTGCCGAACACCCTGATCACGGCCGACCTCGATGGCTGGACAACGATGATCTCCGCAGCGGTGGGCATTGGTTCGTTCGTGCTCGTGGCCATCCTGCACCCCCGCCCCCAGCGCGAGCAGGATTTCGAGCAGCAGATCGCCGCCGAGCTGGCCCAAGAACAGGCAACCCTCCTGGAACCCACCCACTAACCCCACCCACCTCTCGCGAGCCGTGAGTTGAGCCCCGAAAACTCCAGGTTTTCGGGGCTCTTCTCACGGCTCGCGGGCTAGTGGGACCTCTAGGAGAGTTGGCTCGGTCACGGGGGCCGTCAGGGCGGACTCCAAGGCGCTTCGGGTGGCGGCTCGGGAGTAGCTCCAGCCGTAGGCGGATGCGAGGGCCTCCAGGTTCACCCTGTGGGGGGTGAAGAGCACCCGGTCGATGGCGGTGGGATTGGCCGTCGCCGCCACCTCGAGGCCGTCGAAGATCGTGCCGCCGCCGTCGTTGCCGACGATCACCTGCAGGCGGGGCCGGGTCTCGCCCGGCGCGATCAGGAGCGAACCGGCGTCGTGCAGCAGGGTCACATCACCGACGAGCAGGCGCGTGGTGCCCGTCGACCGCGGATGCGCGCCGGCCTGGCTGGCCAGCGCGATGCCCAGTGCCGTGGCCACGGTTCCGTCGATGCCGGCCAGCCCGCGGTTGGCGTGCACCGGGATCTTCTTGCCGGTCACCCGGGTGTCGAGTTCGCGGATCAGCCGGGATGCGCCGAGCACCAGACGGTCGTGCGGCCAGGAGGCCCGCCACACCGCATCCGCAAGGATTGCGCGGGTGACCGGGGCCTTCATGGCGGCGAACTCGGCCTTCGTCATGCCGTGTGCGCCAAACGCCGGGGCGTCCAGCTGGGTGTCGGCGGCCAGGATGGCCCGGCTCGTCATCACCCACCGGCCGGCCCAGGCCCGCGCGTCCCTGGTGCTCGCCGCCGCGACCGTCTCGTCGGCGGCGGCCACGGCGCGCACGAAGCTGTGCACCCGATGGCCGGGGTTGTACCACTCGGCGCCCACCGGGGCCACGACGATGGTCTCCACGCCGTCGCGCATCACGAGCGCCGGGATCTCCCGGCTCAGGGTGGGATGGCCGAACACGATCACGCGCTGCACCTGACCGCCGAAGTCGGGGTCGCCGAGCAGTTCGCGGTAGGCCACCACGAGGTTGGGCCCGAACCGCGAGCCGCTGGACACCTCGGCCAGCAGCGGCCAGCCGGCGGTGCGGGCGAGTTCTTCGGCTGCCGCGCCGGCGCCGGCTCCGGCGACCACCACGGTCAGAGGGCCGGGGGCCAGGAGCAGCGCGGGTTCCGGCACGGCAGCGGCACTGACGTCGGCGGCGGCGGGCGCCGCGGCATCCGGCCGGTGCGCCGCCTCGTCACCACCGGTGACGGGCACCAGTTCGAGCGCGGCCGAGAGCGGCTCCCGGAAGGCCAGGTTGAGCTGCACGGGCCCGGGGTTGCTCGTCTCGGCGCCCACAGCGGCCCGGTGTGCCTGGCGCGCAATCGCCACCGCGGCGGCGGCCTCTGCCGGGTCTCCGGTCGGTGCGGCCACGTCGTCGCACAGTCGCACCGCCCCGGCGAAGATGCCCGGCTGCACGGTGGTCTGGTTCGAGCGGATGCCGCGCAGCTCGGCCGGCCGGTCCGCCGTGAGCAGGATCATGGGCACCGTGGAGTGGTGTGCCTCGAGCACCGCGGGGTGCAGGTTGGCCACGGCGGTGCCGGAGGTGCAGACCACGAGCGCGGGCTGCCCGCTCTCGATGGCGAGGCCGAGCGCGAGGAACCCGGCACCGCGTTCGTCGATGCGCACGTGCAGCCGCAGCAGACCGAGGCGTTCGAATTCGGCCGCAGCCAGTGCAAGCGCCTGCGACCTCGAGCCGGGGCTGAGCACGATGTCGCGCACGCCGAGCGCCACGAATTCGGCCAGCAGGGCCACGCTGAAGTCGGTCGCGGGGCTACCGCTGGGGGCGACGTTCTGGAACAGGGCAAACCCCGCCGCCTCGGGCGGGGTCGTCGACGTGGTTTCCTGAGCCGCCTCAGGCATCCCGTCGGCCCGGCTGGTCACCCTCACCGGGGTCGGTCTTCTTGGGGTCGACGCCGGCCGTGCCCGATCGGCCGGGACCGTCATCCTCCGGGTCGGTCTTGTCGAAATCCGCCAGTTCCTTCTCGAGGTCGCGGATGCGCTGGTCCTGGTCCTTGACGCGGTCCAGGCCGCGGAGGAAGTCGGGGTCGTCGTCCGGCGCCATCGAGCGCATGACCCGGCCGCCGGCCGGGCCGGCGTTGCCGCGGCGTCCGCGGCCGATCAGCAGCCAGAGCACAGGTCCGATCACCGGGATGAGGATGATCACGAAGATCCACACCCACCGGGGCACACCGCGTATGCGGTTGCGGTCGAACACCGCGCAATCCACCAACGTATAGATGGTGAGAATGACGACGACGACTCCGAGGCCGAACAACAGGCGGAACATGCCCCAATTGTAGGCCGGTCAGCCGAGAGATCGGTGAGTACCGTCTGGAGCACGGCTTAAGCTGGGTCTATGAAAGCTGTTCCAGCGTGGTTGGTGTTCACGGTGCTCCGGGTCCTGACGTTTGCGATCCCGTTCGTCCTCCTGCTCGCCCTGGCCATCGAGGGCTGGCTGGCCGCCATCCTGGCCGCCGTGATCGGCCTGTGCCTGTCCTACATCTTCCTGCGGAAGCCCCGGGACACCGTGGCCCGCGGCCTCTATGAGGTGCGGCACCGCACGAAGGAGCCCGTGCACCCCGACGCCGAGTCAGAGGATGCCGCGGTCGACGCCGCCGCCGCCACAGACAGTGCCGCCGCCAGCGCCGCCGCGAACAAGGCCGACCGCACGTAGGTCGCCAGACCGCGGGTCAACTGTTCCCGAAGCGGACAATTGGTCCCGGCGCGCCGGGCGCATTTGTCCGCACGGGCAACAGTTGCCGCGAGGGTGAGCGCCCGACGACGGGTTACAGGGCGAAGGCCAGGCCCAGGATCACGCCGTACAGCAACGCCGCCATGCTGGTGAGCTTGAGCGCCAGGATCAGTTCCCTGGCGGTCTTCGCCGTGGCCACGATCAGGCAGGCCGGCAGCGCCAGCAGCAGAACGAACATCGTGAACCAGGCCAGCGGGTAGAGCAGCGCGAAGAACGCCGCGATGCCGAACGGCAGCAGCAGGAAAACGCAGAACACGACCCTGGATGCTGTGGCACCGATCCGCACGGCCAGGGTGCGCTTGCCGGAGACCTTGTCCGGCTTGATGTCGCGCAGGTTGTTCACCATCAGCACCGCACAGGCGAGCAGGCCGATGCCCACGGCACTCAGCCAGCTCTCCATGGTGACCACGTCCACCTGCACGTAGGTGGTGCCGGTGGTCGCCACCAGCCCGAAGAAGACGAAGACGAAGATCTCGCCGAGGCCCAGGTACCCGTAAGGTCGCTTGCCGCCGGTGTAGAACCAGGCCGCGACGATGGCCGCCGCGCCCACGATCAGCAGCCACCAGTGCTGGCTCAGCACGACGAGCACCAGACCGGCCACGGCGGCGAGGCCGAAGAACAGCAGCGCCACGGTGAGCACAGCGCGCGGCCGGGCCGCTCCGCCGCCGGTGAGGCGGGCAGGTCCGACGCGGTGATCGTCGGTGCCACGGATGCCGTCGGAATAGTCGTTGGCGTAGTTCACGCCGATCTGCAGGCTCACGGCCACCACCAGCGCGAGCAGCGCGCGCACCCAGTGGAACTCGCCCTCGTCGCCGGCCACGATGGCCGCGCCGGTTCCGAGTAGAACGGGGGCGATCGCCAGGGGCAGGGTGCGCAGCCGCGCACCCGAGATCCAGGTACCGAGGCCCACCGGGCCGGGCGCGCGCACGGCGCCCGTCACGCTGCCGTTCTTGCGGGCCGGGTTGCCGGACTTGGCCGGGTTGCCGCTCTGAGGGGATTTCTGCTGTTTGGGGCCGTTCGGCCGCGCTCCTTGTGCCACGACTTCATGCTACTGGCCCCGGCCTTGAAGCTGCCCTGACCGCCGGCCGGCTCAGCCGCCGACGATCGCCGCCAGCGCCTGGCGGTCGGGCTTGCCGGAGGCCAACAATGGGATCGCGTCGACCTCGACGAGGCGGGCCGGCCTGGCCGGCCGGCCGAGGGTCGCCGCCACGGCGCGGCGCACGGCGTCGAGAGGGGTCTGCCCGGCACCGGCCGCCAGCACCACCACCGGCACCTGGCCCCACACCGGGTCGACGGCGCGCACGACCACGGCTTCGGCCAGTCCGGGCAGACCGCGCACCACGGTCTCGACGGCATCGAGTGACACCTTCTCGCCACCGGAGATGATCACGTTGTCGGCCCGGCCGGAGACGCTCACGGTTCCGTCAGCGGCCACGGCACCCAGGTCGCCGGTGCGGTACCAGCGCACGCCGTGCTCCTCGACGAACCGGTCTCCGGTGCGCTCCTCGTCACCCAGGTAGCCCTCGGCGAGCACCGAGCCGCTGATCTCGAGTTGCCCGTCGACGGCGCGCACAACGGTGTTCCCGATCGGCACACCGTTGTACACGCAGCCGCCGGCCGTCTCAGACGACCCGTAGGTGCGCAGAACCCGGATCCCGAGGCCCTCGGCCCGGCTGATCAGGTCCGCCGACACGGCCTGCCCGCCCACCAGGATTCCGGTGAACCGGGTGAGCACCGCCAGGATCGCCGGGTCGGTCGCCGCCGCATCCAGCAGCCTGGCCAGTTGCACGGGCACAAGCGAGGTGAACCGCAGCGGTTCGACGAGCCGGTTGGCGTGTTCGGCGAACACGGCGGGGTCGAAATGGCCCGGCGGCAGCAGCACGGGTTCGGTGCCGGAGGCGATCGACCGCACGAGCACCTGCACCCCGGCGATGTAGTGCGCGGGCAGGGCGAGCAACCACTGCCCGTCGCCGCCGAGCGCGACGCTCGACGCGGCGGCGGAGGCGAGCAGGGCGTCGGTGCTGAGCATCACCCGTTTGGGCGCGGCGGTCGAGCCGGATGTTTCGATCACCACGGCCACGCCCTGCGGCACCCGGCCGAGCCGGTCCCGACCGTGTGCGAGTGGCGACTCGCCGGCGGGCACCGGCAGCAGAGCCTCTTCGGTCGCCGACAGGGCCCGGCGCAGCTCGATCAGGAACGCGGCCGGGTCGTCGACCGGCACGACCCGTACTGGTCTCACCGGAATCCCTAGAACTGCCAGGGGTACGGCGCCCAGTCGGGCTCGCGCTTCTCCAGGAACGAGTCCCGCCCCTCAACGGCCTCGTCGGTGCCGTAGGCGAGGCGGGTCGCCTCGCCGGCGAAGATCTGCTGACCCACCATGCCGTCGTCGACGGCGTTGAAGGCGAACTTGAGCATGCGGATGGCCGTGGGCGACTTGGTCAAAATGGTGCGGGCCCAGTCGAGGGCCTCGTTCTCCAGCTCGGCGTGCGGAACGACTGCGTTGATCGCCCCCATCTCGAGTGCGCGCTCGGCCGAATACTCGCGGGCGAGGAAGAAGACCTCCCTGGCCGCCTTCTGGCCGACCTGGCGGGCGAAGTATGCGCTGCCGTAACCGCCGTCGAAGGACCCGACATCCGCATCCGTCTGCTTGAACTTGCCGTGCTCGGCGCTGGCGATGGTGAGGTCACAGACCACGTGCAGGGAGTGCCCGCCACCGGCCGCCCAACCGGGAACGACCGCGATGACGACCTTGGGCATGAACCTGATCAGCCGCTGTACCTCGAGGATGTGCAGGCGACCGCCCCTGGCTTTGTCGATGCCGCTGGCGGTCTCGCCCTCGCCGTACTTGTAGCCGTCACGGCCACGGATGCGCTGATCACCGCCCGAACAGAAGGCCCAGCCGCCGTCGCGTGGGCTCGGGCCGTTGCCGGTGAGCAGCACCACGCCGATCTGCGGATTGGTGCGGGCGTCTTCGAGCACGGCGTACAGCTCATCGACGGTGTGCGGCCGGAAGGCGTTGCGCACCTCGGGGCGGTTGAACGCCACCCGGGCGATGCGGCCCGTGACGTCGTGGTGATAGGTGACGTCGGTGAGCGCGCCGAAGCCGCGCACTGATCGCCACTGGCTGGGGTCGAAGATCTCTGAAACCTGTTCGGGCATGCATCCAGCCTACGCGGGGCCAACCAGGCTGTAACCGCTCACACAAGAGATGAGGGCTCTTCAGGTGTACCTCGTCGGCGGCGCTCACGTCAACCCCTTGAACGGGTCTGACGCCCGGCTGTCTACTTATCTCACCCGAAAGACCCGGAGGTGGTCATGTTTGATAACAGCCCCTCGGCAGCCGACACCGCGTTACCCGAACACGCAGCCGTCATCAGCGCCGAAGCCCCGCACCACTCTATTCAGCATCACAGCCATCCAGTCGGCGTCGCGCGACACGCGGATCTGGGAGATGTCACCGCCGCACAGGCCGATCCGGCGGAGGTTCAGATCACCGCCATCTCCCCCACCGAATGGCGGGTCGCCGACCAGGCCATCGAGCATGACGATCCATCCGCCCTGCTGGGTTTCATCCAGACAGTGGGCAGCGCCTTCGAGGTCACCAACCTCGGTCGTCCGCGTGAGCGGGCGTATTTCACTTCCTTTGACCGCGCCACAGCCAGTCTTCTGAACCGGGGGGTACTCGCATGAGCACCATCGTCCACACCCATGACACCCGCACCACCACCGACGCCCGCACCGCCACGCGGTCCACCACCCCGTCGGAGCGGCCCGTCGCCGAACCGACCACCTCCTCCTATTCCCCGTCTGCGGCGGCCAGCGCCGCGGCCACCTCCCGGTACAGCCGGGCGTCGACGGATGCCTTCGGTGACTACCTGCGCCGCATCGGCAAGGGCCCGCTGCTCTCCGCCGAAGACGAAGTGGATCTGGCCCGCAAGATCGAGGTCGGCCTCTTCGCCGAAGAGAAGATCGCCAGGGCCGCCGCCGAAGGCGCGGACGTGAACCCCGAATTCAAGCGCGAACTGATGACCCTGGTCTTCGAGGGTCGGCGCGCGAAGAACCACTTCATCGAAGCCAACCTGCGCCTGGTGGTCAGCATCGCCAAGCACTACTCCGGCCGGGGCGTGCCCATCATGGACCTCGTGCAGGACGGCAACATCGGGCTGGTGCGGGCCGTGGAGAAGTACGACTTCATGACCGGGTTCAAGTTCTCCACCTATGCCACCTGGTGGATCCGCCAGGCGATCCACCGCGGCATGGCCGACAAGTCCCGCATGATCCGCATCCCGGTGCACACGGCCGAGAAGCTCAACAAGATCAAGCGCATCCGCCGCGACCTCACCAGCACGCTCGACCGTGAGCCGACGCTGAAGGAGATCGCCGAGCTGTCGCAGATCGCGGTGCGCGACGTATCCCGCCTGCTGCAGTACGACAACGAGCCCATTTCGTTGCACGCCCCCGTCGGCGACGGCATCGGCGACATCGCCGAGTTGATCATCGACGACGACCTGCCCCAGCCGGACGAGTGCGCCACGATCACCCTGCGGGCCGCGGACATCACGTTCTACCTGGACGCCCTGCCGGATCGGGAGCGATCCATCCTCACGGCACGATTCGGCCTCACCGGCGACGAGCCCCGCACCCTCGACCAGATCGCCGTCATCCAGGGCGTCACCCGGGAGCGGGTCCGCCAAATCGAAAAGCGCGCCTTGGCCCTCCTAAAGGTGCCACGACTCGAACGTTATCTCAGGGACTAGAAGCCAAAACCGGCGTACCGTGACAGCAAACCCTAATGACGGAGTGGTGCAATGGGCAAGCTGACGTACGATTCGAGCCTCACGGCGGACTTCGATGATCGTGTCCTCGCGCACATCCAGGTCGTCATCGGCGCGAAACTCCGCCGGGGCGAGGCGTTCTATTTCACGTGGCGGGACGACCCCCAGGGTGGTGATGGCCGGAGCACGATCTGGATGCATCCGAGCATCCCGCTGGCCTACAAGTACTTCGGGGGTCGTTCGCCCAGCCTGAACCGGGACTGGATCGAAGCGCTCATGCTCACGGCGAATTCATCCGGCGGCCTGCAGATCGTGCCAGAACCGCACCGGCTGGGATCCACCTCGACCGTGAAGGATGACTCGTGACCCGCATCGATATCGTCTACGGCGGCAAGCCGTACACCCTCGGCGATCGCACGATGGAGTCACTGCGCGCCGAGATCACCACCGCGGTGACCTCCGGGGTGCCCAGCTGGCTGCGCGTGAACAGCGGTGCCGGCCGATATCAGGATGCGTACCTCCTGATCTCGGCCAGCACCGCGATCGCCATCGTCGATGTGCAGCCGAACGGCCCCGACGTGGTGTTGACCGACGAGCAGACCTTCGTCGCCGACTCCACCGAGTGAGCCGGCCCAGCCCGTGACCCGCACCGGGCGGTGCGCGCGGATGCTGGCACACTAGAGCCATGCTCCCCTCACTGCACGACGTGCTCGCGACCGCCCGAGTGGTCGACCTTCCTCTCGTCACCCGTTTTCGTGGCCTCACCAGCCGGGAGGCTGTATTGATCGAGGGTCCGGCCGGCTGGACCGAGTTCTCCCCGTTCGTGGAGTACGACGACGAGGAGGCTGCAGCCTGGCTGCGGGCCGCCCTGGAGTTCGGTTGGCAGGAGACTCCGACGCTCGTGCGCGACCGGGTGCCGGTGAACGCGACGGTGCCGGCCATCGACGCCGACGCCGTGCCCGCCCTGCTGGCCCGCTTCCCCGGTTGCCGCACCGCCAAGGTGAAGGTCGCCGACGCCGGCCAGACCCTCGCCGAAGACGTGGAGCGGGTGCGCGCCGTGCGCCGGGTGCTCGGCCCTGAGGGACGCATCCGGGTGGACGCGAACGGGCTCTGGAACCTCGATGAAGCCGAGCACGCGATCCACGCCCTGGCCGAGTTCGACCTCGAGTACGTCGAGCAGCCCTGCGCGACGATCGACGAGCTCGCCGAGATCCGGCGCCGCACCGACTACCTCGACCTGCCGATCGCGGCCGACGAGAGCGTGCGCAAAGAGTCCGACCCCCTACTGGTGTCGCGCTCAGGCGCCGCCGACCTCCTGGTGGTGAAGGTGCAGCCGCTCGGCGGCATCCGCGCTGTGCTCGCCATCCAGGCCGAGACCGGACTGCCGCTGATCGTCTCCAGCGCCCTCGACACCTCGGTGGGCATTTCGATGGGCGCGTTCCTCGCCGCGGCCCTGCCCGAGCTCGACTACGACTGCGGCCTGGCCACGGCGTCGCTGCTGGCCGCCGATGTGACGCACGACCCGCTGCTGCCGGTCGGCGGCAGCATCCCGGTGCGCCGGGTGGTGCCGGATGCCGACCTGCTCGACACCTACGCGGCCGCGCCTGAGCGCCGCGACTGGTGGCTCGCCCGCATCACACGCGTGCACGCGCTGCTCGCCGACTAACCCGCCGGTTTCGCGATGCGCGGGTCAGGCGCCGCTTCGCGGGTGGCGCGCCACCCGCGGAGCGGCGTGGCACCCGCGCACCGGGATCCGCCCACCCGGGGCGGCGGGGCGGCTACAGGCCGGAGTAGGCGTGCAGGCCCTTGAAGAAGACGTTCACGATGCCGAAGTTGAACATCACGGCGGCGAAGCCGATGATGGCCAGCCACGCCGAGCGCGATCCGCGCCAGCCGCGGGTGGCGCGCGCGTGGATGTACCCCGCGTAGATCACCCAGATGATGAAGGTCCAGACCTCCTTGGTGTCCCAGCCCCAGTACCGGCCCCAGGCACGCTCGGCCCAGATCGAGCCGGCCATCAGGGTGAAGGTCCAAAGGATGAACCCGATGATGTTGACCCGGTAGGCCAGGTTCTCCAGCGTGAACGCCGACGGCAGGGTCGAGAGGAACTTGAGCCGGCCGGGCTTGGCGGTGTCGGCTCGTTCCTCCCGGCGGGACTGCAGCAGCTGCACGAACGACAGCGCGAAGCCGAGCGCGAAGAACCCGGTGCCCAGGGACGCCACGAACACGTGGATGACGAGCCACACCGACTGCAGCGCCGGCGGCAGCGGGGCGACCTCCACGTAGAACTGCAGGGCGGCGATGCCGAGCAGGATCAGGATCAGGCCGGTGACGAAGGTGCCCAGGAAGCGCAGGTCGGCGCGGGTGAGCACAACGAGGAACACCGTGACGATGAGCAAGGTGCCCGTCATCGCGAACTCGTACATATTGGCCCACGGCACCCGCTCGGCGGCGATGCCGCGCAACACCGCGGCCACCAGGTGCAGGCCCCAGGCCAGCACGGTCAGGGACACCCCGACCCGCAGGCTGGCGGAGCGGCCGTACGGCGTCGCGGCGTCGTTGGCGATCCGGGCGCTGATGCGGGTGAGCGTCGTGGTGCCGCCCGCCGCGACAACACCGGCCACCGAGTTCTCGCCGGCAACATCGGCGGAGCCGATCTCTGCCGATCCCACGGCGGAACTGCGCCTGGCCAGGTCGATGGAGTAGGCGATGAACGCCAGCGCGTAGACAGCCATGGCCGAGTACAGGCTGAGGATCGAGAGCTCGTTCAGATTCACTTGTACAGCCTAAGCGGGATCAGCGGTTTTAGGAGCCGGACTTGTGCGCTCAGCAGAGCCGCGCTCGAGCAGGGCGGCGTGCCGGTCCGCGAGGGCCGTCACCGCGGACTCCAGGCCGGGGTCCTCACCGCGGGCGAGTCCGGCGTATTCGAGCCGCACCGACCCATCCGCCTGTTCGATGGCTTTGACCCAGAGCCGGCGACGCGGCACGAACAGCGAGGTGAGTAGCCCGCCGAGCACGAGCACGGCGAACAGGAGCACCCAGCCCTGGGTGGGGTCGTGGTGGATGTCGAACGACGCGAACCGCAGCACCGAACCCGAATAGTCGCCTTCGGCGGCATCCGGGGTGGCGTTCTCGAAGGTCACGGAGCCCAGCCCGTTGGGCAGTTCCTGCGTTTCGCCCGGCTTCAGCTCGAGCGGCTTGATGTCGCTCGTTCGGGTGGCCAGCGGCTCCATCGTGTCGGTGTCGAGGGCATACACCGAGGTGGGTACGCCGTCGTTGAGCCCCAGGTCACCCGCGTACACGTTGAGGGTGAGCACCGGGTACTCGAGGTCGGGGAAGCTGGAGAAATAGGAGCCGGTGGTGGTCTCGTCCTGGGTCGGGTAGAAGAAGCCGACCAGGCCCACCTGCTCGGCCAGGCCGTCCGGCACCTTCACGATGCCCAGCGAGGTGAGGTTGGCGTCCTGCGGCAGGAACGGCACGGAGTCGGTGAACACCACGGTGCCCTCTGGATCCCGCACCGTGATGGTGGGCGCGTAGCCGTTGCCGAGCAGGTAAACGCTGGTGCCGCCGGTGCGGAGCGGGTCATTGACCCGAACCTCGCCGGCCTGGGCGTCGCCGCCGCGCGGGGTCACGGTGACTCCGGCGGTGAAGTCGACGGGCTGGCCGAACGCCTCGAGGTTCTGGGTCTCGTAGCTCACCTCGAAGTCGTCGAGGGTGAGCTTGTAGGGGTCGAGCCCGGTGTCGTTGAAGAACCGGCCGGGGTTGAACGAGTCGTACGCCAACAGCGTGTTCACGAAGGTCTGGCCCTCCACCAGCACCCGCTGGCCGCTGAAGCCGAAACCGCTGCCGAAGCCGACGACCACGAGCAGTCCCACCAGGGCGGAGTGGAACACCAGGTTGCCGGTCTCGCGCATGTACCCGCGTTCGGCGGAGGCCGAGAACTCTGTGGGGCTGTCGAACAGGGCCACCCGGTAGCGGCCCTGTTTGAGCAGGGTGCGGGCGGATGCGACGGCGGTGGCGGCATCCGTGCCCGCCGGGGCGGTGCGGGTGGTGAAGCCGGCCAGCCGGCCGAGGCGCGCGGGGGTCTTCGGCGGCTTGGCACGGAGGGCTTGCAGGTGATGCTTGGTGCGCGGGATGACGCAGCCGATCAGCGAGATGAACAGCAGCAGGTAGATAGAGGAGAACCAAGCCGAGGAGTACACGTCGAACGCCTGGATCTTGTCGAGCAACGGTGCGAGGTCCGGGTTGTCGGTGAAGTACTGGGTGACGCCGTTCGGGTCTGAACTGCGCTGGGGCACCAGGGAGCCTGGCACGGCGGCGATCGCGAGCAGCAGAAGCAGGAACAGGGCCGTGCGCATGCTGGTGAGCTGGCGCCAGAACCAGCGCAGGGTGCCGACGAAGCCGAGCTTGGGTTGGGTGATGCCGTCGCCGGAGGGCGCCGGGGCGGAGTCGATGTGGTCAGATGGCCGGGACATAACTGCCAATCACCCCTTGCAGGTTCAGGAGCCAGGCATTCCACACGCCGCTCACCATGAGCACCCCGATAACGATCAGGAGCACGCCGCCGAACAGGTTGATTGCCCGGATGTGACGCTTGAGAAAGGCTACGGCCCCGGTGGCCCAGTTCAGACCGAGGGCGATGAGCAGGAACGGGATGCCCAGGCCGAGCGCGTAGAACAGCGCGAGCAGGCCGCCCTGCCAGGGCGAGCCGGTGCTGAGGCTGAGCGAGTTGATGGCCGTGAGCGTGGGGCCGGTGCAGGGCGTCCAACCGACCGCGAAGACCGCGCCGAGCACGGGGGCGCCGGCCAGGCCCATCCGCGGCCGCCAGGACGACTTGATGGTGCGTTGCATCGCGCCGAACTGGCCGACGAAGACCAGGCCGAGCAGGATCACGATGACGCCGGCGATGCGGGTGATCAGGTCGCGGTACTGGTTGAGCCAGAAGCCGGCGAAGCCGAACACCACGCCGGTGAGCACGAAGACCAGCGTGAACCCGAGGACGAACAGTGCCACGCCGAGCAGCAGCCGGCTCCGCCCGCGGCGGGCGCTGAGCGCGGAGCCGGTGCGTCCGTCGGCGAACCCGCCGATGTAGGCCAGGTAGCCGGGCACGAGCGGCAGGATGCACGGTGAGGCGAACGAGACGAGGCCGGCCAGCACTGCGATCGGGATCGCCAGGAACAGTTGCCCGCTGAAGACGATCTCACCGAAGGGATTGCCCACGCCTAGCCGTCCTCGGCAATCGTGTCCTTGATCAGGGTTTCCAGGATGGACGGCGAGTCGACCTGGCCGAGGATGCGCGCGGCGACCCGGCCGGAGGAGTCCAGCACCAGCGTGGTGGGCACGGCGTTCGGGGGGATGCTGCCGCTGAAGGCGAGTTGCATGCCGCCGTCGTCGACATCCATCGCCGACGGATAGCTGATCTCGTAGGCCTCGTTGAAGGCGATGGCGCTGGCGGGCTGGTCGCGCACGTTCACTCCCAGGAAGCTGGCGCCCTCGCCGGCGAACTGCTCGCTGATGGTCTTGAGATCGGGGGCCTCTGCGCGGCAGGGGGCGCAACTGGCGTACCAGAAGTTGACCACGAGCACCTCGCCGGCGTAATCGGCGGAGCTGACCGCTGAGCCGTCTTCGAGGGTGCTGTCGAACTCGATGGCCTCACCGCGTTCGTCAGCGGGGATTTCGGTGACACTGCCATCGCCGGCGATGTAGCCCTTGCTGTTGCCTTCCCGATACTGGTTGGCCAGGGAATCGTCGCTCGAGCAGCCGGAGAGGACCAGGGCAGCAACAGCGAACCCGGCGAGGATGGCCGCAATGCGGCGCGGCCGGCTCACACTGCACCCACGTCATTGGCGGGAACCAGCAGGGCGGCGGCAGGGCTCGCGTAGGCGACCTCGGCGGGCACGTTGCCGCGCAGAGTCAGGGTGGTGATGCTGGACAGGTCGCAGCGGCGCTTGCGCGGGTCGTGGGCGAGACGCTCCTTGGCCAGGCTGCGGTGCACCATCCAGATCGGCAATTGGTGGCTGACCAGCACAACGTCACCGTCGTCGACGGAATGGAAGGCGTCATCGATCGCCGCGAGCATCCGGGTAGAGATAGATCGGAACGGTTCGCCCCAGCTGGGCCGGGCCGGGTTGATCAGGCTGGGCCAGTTGCGCGGGTCACGCAGGGCGCCGCCCGGGCCGCGCATCCGCTTGCCCTCGAACCGGTTGGCGGGCTCGATGAGGCGCTCGTCCAGGTGGATGGGCAGGCCGAAGGCCGCCATGATCGGGGCGGCGGACTCCTGGGTGCGCTGCAGCGGCGACGCGATCACCCGCACGACGGGGCGCGCACGCGCGACGAGGTCTGCGGCAGCCGCCTCGGCCATCTGCTGTCCCAAATCGGACAGCCTGAAGCCGGGAAGTCTGCCGTAAAGCACGCGCTGGGGGTTGAAAACCTCACCGTGACGCACGAGATGTACTTGGCTAGCTACCACGCCGTCCAGTCTACGGAGAGGTCACCCGCGAATTCGCCGAGAGCTGTGCGGCTAAACTTGCCGGGTGAATGCTCGCGTACTGATAAAGAACCTTGCCGCCCTCGACGACGGTCTCGTTTCCGTGTCCGGATGGGTCGAAACCGTCCGAGACCAGAAGAAGGTGCAATTCGTCGTTCTGCGGGACGAATCCGGCGCGGTGCAGCTGGTCAATCCGCGCACCACGGATGCCGAGGGTGTCGTCGTCGACGACGAGCCGGCCACCACCATCTCCGGCCTCTCCCAGGGCAGCTTCGTCACCGTGACGGGCCAGCTCAAGCACGACGAGCGGGTCAAGCTCGGCGGCATCGAGATCAAGCTGGCGTCCCTCGAGGTCGTCACCCTGGCGATCCCCGAGACCCCGATCGCGGCGGACTCCAGCCTGGACAAGCGCATGGACTGGCGCTTCCTCGACCTGCGCCAGCCCAAGTCGAACCTCATCTTCCGCATCCAGACCACGTTCGAGCACGCGCTGCGCACGTACTGGATCGAGCACGACTTCATCGAGCTGCACACCCCGAAGCTGATGGCCAGCGCGAGCGAGTCCCGCGCCGAGTTGTTCGAGGTGGAGTACTTCGACACCAAGGCCTACCTCGCGCAGAGCCCGCAGTTCTTCAAGCAGATGGCGCAGTCCTCTGGCTTCGGCAAGATCTTCGAGGTGGGGCCGGCGTTCCGGGCCGACCCGTCGTTCACCAGCCGGCACGCCACCGAGTTCACCAGCGTCGACTCCGAGATCAGCTGGATCGACAGCCACGAAGACGTCATTCAGCTGCACGAGGACCTGCTCGTGGCCGCGTTCACCGCGGTCAAGGCGAAGCACGGCGAGGAGGTGCTCGCGCTGTTCGGCGTCGAGGTCACCGTTCCGAGCACGCCGTTCCCGCGCATCCCGCTGGCCGAGGCCAAGGAGATCGTCAAGAGCCGCGGCTACGAGGTTCCCCGCGACGACGACGACATGGACCCGGAGGGCGAGCGCCAGATCGCGGCGTACGTCGCCGAGACCTACGGGCACGAGTTCGTGTTCCTCACCGACTACGCATCGAGCATCCGCCCGTTCTATCACATGCGCCACGAGGGCGACGCGAGCCTCACCAACAGCTACGACCTGATCTTCAACGGCACCGAGATCTCCACCGGCGCCCAGCGTGAGCACCGCATCGACGTGCTCACCGAGCAGGCCATCGAGAAGGGCGTCGACCCGGCCGAGATCGCTGGCTACCTCGACTTCTTCCGCTACGGCGTTCCGTCGCACGGTGGTTTCGGCATGGGTCTGGCCCGCGTGCTGATGCTGATGCTGCACCAGGCGTCCATCCGCGAGGTCACCTACCTGTTCCGCGGCCCGACCCGCCTGGAGCCGTAACCCGCACCTCCCGCTTCACAAGTCGCGCCTGTCCTCTGGACAGGCGCGATTTTTGTTGCCGTCAATCTTTTTTCCACATCGACCAAACCGTTTCTGCCGGGGGGCCGAACCACCTGCATACCAAGCAACACCAGCAACACCCCGCAGACCATCCCCACAGCAAAGGAACACATCATGCGCAGCTTCACCAAGACCGCACTCGGACTCACCACCGCCGGCCTGCTCGTCGCCGGCCTCGCCGCCTGCTCCACCGAGGCCTCGACGTCGACGTCCTCCTCGTCCAGCAGCTCCAGCAGCAGCTCCGCCGAAGCCACCCCCACCCCCGTCGCCTCCATCCCCAGCCTCACCGGTGTCGACACCGCCGTCCTCCTGGACGCCGACTTCGCCGCCGCCCTCACCAGCCTCGGACTCACCCCCGGCACCGTCGGCACCGCCACCCTCGAAGAAGGCAGCCTCCACTTCCCCATCACCGGCGGCAACGTCGACTACTACGACCCCGCCGAGGACTACCGCCCCTACGTCCAGGGCAACATCGAACACGAAGGCAGCGGCTTCTCCCTCACCGCCGGAGACACCGTCGTCGAACTGACCAACTTCACCATCGACCCCGGCACCTCCGAACTCTTCGGCGACGTCACCGTCAACGGCGAATCCGCCGCCACCCAGGTCCTCCTCTTCAACCTCTACGGCGGAACCCTCAAGCCCCTCCAGATGGACGGCGACAACGCCATCCTCACCGGCACCACCGTGCACATCTCCGCCGAAGCCGCCGGCCTGCTCAACAGCACCTTCAACACCGACGCCGTCGCCGACCAGCTCCTCGTCGGCATCGCCACCATCACCGTCGCCACCAAGTAACACCCAGCACCACCCGAAAAACGGCCGAGCACCCGCTCGGCCGTTTTTTCGCGCCCGCACCCCCGCACCCGCCCCGATGACGACGCGAACCTCCCGCGAGAGCGGGTTAACGGTCACCTCAGCGCTACGAAGCAACCACAACACCGCTCTCGCGGCCGCGGTGCACGATGCGCGGGCAACGGGGCGCGCGACGGCCCCGGACGAGCGCGACCTCGACTAGACGACGAAGTCGACGGCCATCCGCTCGGCGGTGACCGCCTTCACGTAGCGGCCCGCCTCGACGTGGGCCGGATGCACCTGGTAGCGGCCCAGTGCGGCCTCGTCGTCGAACTCGGCGACGAGGGCGATGTCCCAGTTCGCGCCGCCGACCACGTCGGGGCCGATGCGCAGCGTGCGGATCTCGTCGACGACACCGACGAGTCCGCCGAGCCTGGCCGTCATCTGGGCGGCATGCTCGGCCTTCTCTGCGGGGTCCGATGCGGCCAGCTTCCACGACACGATATGCAGAATGGTCATCGAACCTCCAAGAGTGCGGTGTGCAGGCGCACCGGATCGATGCGCCAATAGTTGTGGACCAGCCCATTGATGAGCAGCACCGGGATGTCTTCGACATAGAGCTCGTGCAGCTCCGGGTCGTCGAGGATCGATTTCTCCTCGAGCACCACCTGGGGCGCACCGGGTTCGGCCGCCAGGTCCGTGAGAACCGTCGTGACGACGGTTCTGGCGTCGTCGCAGAGGTGGCACCCCGGCTTGCCGATAAGGGTCAGGTGCGCTGTGGACATGCCCCCAGCCTAGGCCGCCGGGCGACCCCGACCCTGGGTAGACTCAGGCGCAATGTCCGACGAATCCGGCCCCCGCGCGATCGCGTTCTTCGACGTGGACAACACCCTGCTGCGCGGCGCCAGCCTGTACCACGTGGGCGTCGGCGCCTGGCGGCGGCGGTTCATCACCCTCGCCGATATCCTGTCCTTCGGCTGGAACCAGGCCCGGTTCCTGGCGGTCGGGGAAAACGGCATCAACATCGCCAGGCTCCGGTTGCGGGCGATGGAAATCGTCACCGGCCACACCCGTGACGAACTCGTCTCCCTCAGCCATGAGATCTTCGATTCCAGGCTCACCCAACGGCTCTGGCCGGAGACCGTCGCCGTGGCGCACGCCCACCTGCGCGCCGGGCGGGAGGTGTGGCTGGTCACCGCGACGGCCCAGGAGGTCGCCGACGTGATCGCGGAGCGCCTGGACCTCACGGGCGCGCTCGGGACCCGGCTCGACACCGTCGACGGCATCTTCACCGGTCAGATCATGGACGGCATCTGCCACGGCGACCGCAAGGCGGTCGTCGCGCGCGGCCTCGCCGAGGCTCGCGACATCGACCTGACCTACTGCTGGGCGTACTCCGACTCGCACAACGACATTCCGCTGCTCGAGCTCGTCGGCAATCCCGTCGCCGTGAACCCGGATGCGATTCTGCGCCGGTATGCGTCTGCGCGCGGCTGGCCGATCATGCAGATGAAGGTCGCCCAGCTCAAGGCCGCCCACGCAAGCAAAAAGCGCTAGGTCACAGACCTAGCGCTCAGCTCATAAAAACGGTCGAGACCGTCTACTTCTTATTACGACGCTGGTGGCGAGTCTTACGAAGCAGCTTGCGGTGCTTCTTCTTCGCCATACGCTTGCGTCGCTTCTTGATTACAGAACCCACACGGACCTCACAAAGATTTGGTTTAGCCGCGGGATTCGCGACCGACACGAAAACCCCATTCTAACGGATAAAGAAAGTCGTGTCCTACGCACTTGGCGCAATCGGTGGTTCGATGGCCTTCAGCACCGCCGCTTCCGGCACCCGGAAGGAGCGGCCGAACCTGACGGCGGGCAGCTCGCCAGCGTGCACGAGGCGGTACACGGTCATCCGCGAGACCCGCATGAGAAGCGCCACCTCGGCGACCGTCAGGAACCGGGGGTCGTCGAATCGCGCGTCGGAGGAGAGCTCGCGTGACATCGGCGACTCCCTCGGCTGGGCGGGTGTTGGTGCCGCAACTCTAAAACGAAGCCCACCTGATCGCTAGTCGTTCTTGCGCCACTTCTTGACGCTCTTCGTCACGGCCTTGTCCTTGACCACGTGCGACATCTGGAAGGACGTGTCGGCGAACGCCTTGCCGATCGCCGCGGCGAACGCACGCTGCTCGTCCTTGAGAACCTCGGTCTCGTCGGACGCGCCGGGGACCGTGGTGGCCACGTCGATGCTGAGGAACGGGATGAGCCAATCCTCGATCTCCTCCAGCGGTGCGTAGTCGAGGTGGTAGTACCGGTGCTGTCCCTCTTCGCGCACGCCGACCAGCCCGGCCTCGCGCAGCACCTTGAGGTGCTTGGACACCGTGGGCTGGCTCAGCCCGAGCGAGCTGACGATGTCGGAGACACTCAACTCCCCCTGGGCGGCGCTGGACTGGTTGTAGCGCTCGAGGAGAATGCGTAAGATATCGCGTCGGGTCGAGTCCGCCACCACGCCAAAGATGTCTGCCATGCCCCAAGGCTAGTCATTCCCGGTGCGGGTAATATGACAAGTTGTCAGCGACCCACAGGCCAGGCAAGGGGCTTCGAGTGAAAACGCAGGCCCCCAACGTGCGATTCACGCACCATTCCGACACCTGGTACGGCCGGATCCGCGATTCCGTTGACGGTCTGGTGCGCCGGTCTCCGTCCAGATTCGCCCTTCTGGTCTTCACCGCCCTGATCCTGCTCTTCACCCTGCTCTTCTCGCTGCCGATCGCCTCGGCGGGCGACACGGAGACCCCGCTGCACGATGCCGTCTTCACCGCGGTCTCGGTGATCTGCGTCACCGGGCTGAGCACCGTCGACATGGCCACGCACTGGTCGCCGTTCGGCAATGTGCTCGTCGTCGTCGGCGTCAACATCGGTGGCGTCGGTGTGCTCACCCTGGCCTCCCTGATGGGCCTGGTCATCTCCCGGCGCCTGGGGCTGCGCGCCAAGCTCATGGCCGCCAGCGACTCGAACCCGTCGCGCATCCATATGGGGCCGGTCAACGAGGGCCAGGCCGTGCGCCTCGGCGAGGTCGGCAGCCTGCTGCTCACGGTGGCCATCAGCACCCTGGCCATCGAGGCTGCCGTCACGCTGCTGTTGTTCCCACGGATGCTCATCGACGGCGTGCCCACCGGCGAAGCCCTCTGGCAGAGCATCTACTACGCCGCGATGGCCTTCACCAACACCGGGTTCAGCCCGAACGCCGCGGGCATCGACCAATTCGCCAACGACTATTGGTTCCTCGGCGCGCTCATGGTGGGCGTGTTCCTGGGCAGCCTGGGCTTCCCGGTGCTGATGACCTTCGCCCGCAGCTGGCGCAGGCCGCGCCGTTGGTCGGTGCACGTGAAGCTCACCCTGTGGACCACCACCGTGCTGATGGTCGTCGGAATGATCTTCTACATCATCCTGGAGTTCGACAACCCGCTGACCTTCGGCTCGTTGAACGCCGGCGACACGATCTTTCAATCGCTGTTCATGTCGGTGATGACCCGGTCGGGCGGCTTCGCCACCATCGACATCGCCGACCTGCACGGCTCCAGCCTGCTGCTCAGCGACATGCTGATGTTCATCGGCGGCGGCTCGGCGTCCACCGCCGGCGGTATCAAGGTGACCACCCTCGCGGTGCTGTTCCTGGCCGCATTCGCCGAGGCCCAGGGCAAGGAGCAGATGGAGGCGTTCGGCCGCCGCATCCCCAGCGACATCCTGCGTCTGGCGGTCAGCGTGGTGCTGTGGGGCGCCACCACGGTGGCCGTGTCCACCATCCTGATTCTGCACATCTCCAAGCAGGCGCTGGATGTGGTGCTCTTCGATGTGATCTCGGCGTTCGCCACCGTGGGGCTGTCGACGGGGTTGACGGCCGAACTGCCGCCGGAGGGCGTGTACGTGCTGGCCGCCACGATGTTCATGGGCCGGGTTGGTACAGTGACTCTCGCGGCGGCGCTGGCAGCGAGCCAGAGCAGACAGTTGTTCAAACGCCCCGAGGAAAGGCCCATCGTTGGTTGACCGGATCAAGCACGACGCCCCCGTTCTCATCATCGGGCTGGGTCGTTTCGGTGCGGCGACGGCCGGCAAGCTCGACCGGCTGGGCCGCGAGGTGCTGGCCGTGGACAACAGTGAGGCCCTCGTGCAGAAGTGGTCTGAGCGCGTCACGCACGCTGTGCAGGCCGACGCCAAGTCCATCGACGCCCTGCGCCAGATCGGCGCGCAGGACTTCTCCGTGGCCGTCTGCGCGGTTGGTTCTTCGGTCGAGGCCAGCGTGCTGATCGTCGCGAACCTGGTCGACCTCAAGATCCCGCAGATCTGGGCCAAGGCGATCTCGCAGACGCACGGCAAGATCCTCGAGCGCATCGGCGCCAACCACGTGATCTACCCGGAGGCCGACTCCGGCGAGCGCGTCGCCCACCTCGTGTCGGGGCGGATGCTGGACTTCATCGAGTTCGACGACGACTTCGCGCTCGTGAAGATGTACCCGCCCAAGCCCATCCGCGGCCTCAACCTCACCGAGTCCGGCGTGCGCACCAAGCACAACGTGACCGTCGTCGGCGTGAAGAGCCCCGGTCGGCCGTTCTCCTACGCCACGGCGGAGACCGTGGTCTCCGACCACGACCTCATCATCGTCGCCGGCACCGAGAGCGACATCGAACGCTTCGCCGCCCTCGGCTCCTAGTACTCCGGGGTCCTAGGAGGCGGCGAGCTCCCGGGCCCGGGCGAGCGCGGCATCCGTGGCCCGGTCGAACAGGCCCTTGAGGTCGCCGGTCTCGAGCTGCTGCACGGCCCGCTCGGTGGTGCCCTTGGGGCTGGTCACCTGGCGGCGCAGTTCTGAGGGCGTGAGGTCGGACATCGCCAGCAGCGCGCTCGCGCCGAGGAACGTGCCGTTGACCATGGTGGCCGCCTCCGCCGGGGTGAAGCCCTTGTCGATGGCCGTGCGGGTGAGCTGTTCGATCAGGTAGAACACGTAGGCCGGGCCCGAGCCGGAGATGGTGCTCAGCGCGTCGATCTTGTCCTCCGGCACCACGAGCACCTCCCCCACGGTCTCGAACAGCGCCGTTGCCAGCGCCATCTGCTCGGTCGTCGAGCGGGTGCCTGCGCTCAGCCCGGTGACGGCCATGCCCACCACGGCCGGGGTGTTCGGCATCGACCGGATCACCGCGACCCCGTCCGGCAGGTGCTTCTCGAAGGTGGCGATCGTGACGCCGGCGGCCACGCTCACCACGAGGGTGCCGGGGTCCAGGCTGTCGGCGATCTCGGCGAGCAGGTCGGGCACCATGGCGGGCTTGACCGCCACGATCACGATGCCGGCCCCGGCTACCGCGAGACGATTCGCGTTGGGCTCGGTCTCGGTGGCCCAGGCGGTGACGCCGGCGGTGCCGGCCAGCTCGGCCGCTTTGGCCGCCGAGCGGTTGGTGGTGCGGATGCCGCCGGTCACCGTGACGGTGGGCTTGAGCAGGCCGGCCAGGACGGCCCTGGCCATGGAACCTGCGCCCAGGAAGGCGATGGCGGGCAAGGTGACGGGTGTGGTCGAGGTCATCCCCCCAGTGTAGTTTTCGCGCCCGGGTGCGGCCCGTGCTCCTGGCAGCGGGGCCGCAGGACCGCCCCGACGGTTCTAGGATTGTGGGCATGAGCGCATCAGGCGGTAACAGGGCGATTGTGGCTGCACTGCTGGCCAATCTCGGCATCGCGATCACCAAGTTCATCGCGTGGTTCGTCTCGGGGTCGTCCTCGATGCTGGCGGAGGGCGTGCACTCGCTCGCTGACTCCGGCAACCAGATCCTGCTGCTGATCGGCGGTCGCAAGTCGAAGAAGGCCGCCGACATCGAGCATCCATTCGGCTACGGGCGCGAACGGTACGTCTACGCCTTTGTGGTGTCGATCATCCTGTTCTCCGTCGGTGGCGTGTTCTCGATCTACGAAGGCATCGAGAAGCTGCAGAATCCGCACGAGCTGGAGAACGCCTGGCTGCCGATCCTGGTGCTGCTCATCGCGATCGGACTCGAGTCGTTCTCGCTGCGCACCGCGGTGAAGGAGTCCAACCACACCCGCAAGGGTGAGAGTTGGGTGCAGTTCATCCGCCATGCCAAGGCTCCAGAGCTGCCCGTCGTGCTGCTCGAAGACGTCGCGGCGCTCACCGGCCTGGTGCTGGCGCTGTCCGGCGTCGGCCTCACCGTGATCACCGGCGACGCCACCTGGGACGCCCTCGGCACCCTGGCGATCGGTGTGCTGCTCGTGCTGGTGGCCATCGTGCTCGGTGTCGAGACCAAGAGCCTGCTGGTGGGCGAGGGCGCCAGCGTGAAGGATGTCGAGGCCATCAAGGCCGCGATCCTCGCCGGCCCCGAGACCCGCACCGTGATCCACCTCAAGACCCTCTACCTCGGCCCGGACGAGCTGCTCGTCGCCGCCAAGCTGTCCTTCGACTCCAGCCAGCGGTTCGCCGACGTGGCTGCGGGGATCGACACCATCGAAGCCCGGGTGCGCGCGGCCGTGCCCAGCGCGCGGGTGATCTACCTCGAGCCCGACGTGTACATCGACCCGGCCAGCGTGAGCCCTCCGACCGACACCATCGTCATCAAGGGCCGTGAGTGAGCGTGACCGCGTGAGCCGCGTCGCGCTCGTGCTGCGGCACGCCGACGAGATCCACCTCGGCAACCTTGAGCAGGTGCTCCTAGAACACGACTACACGGTGCGGTACGTCGACACTCTCGGCGCCGACGGCGTGCGGGGCATCGACCCGGCCGAGGCCGACTTGCTGGTGGTGCTCGGCGGCGAGATGGGCGCGTACCAAACCGACCTCTTCCCGGTGCTCGCCGACGAAATCGACCTGATCAACGGCCGGATCGAGGCTCGCCGGCCAGTGTTCGCCGTCTGCCTGGGCGCCCAGCTGATGGCCAGCGCGCTCGGCTCGCCGGTCTACCGGGGCCCGAGCAACGAGATCGGCTTCCGCCTCGTGGAGCCCACCGAGGCCGGCCAGGACTCGCCGCTCCGCCACGTCAGTGGCATCCCGATGATGCAGTGGCACAGCGACACCTTCGACCTGCCGGCGGGCACGACCCGGCTGGCGGGCTCCGACGCATACGGCAACGAGGCGTTCGGCATCGAGGACTGGGCCCTCGCCGTGCAGTTCCACCCCGAGCTGACCGCGGAGATGCATGAAGAGTGGCTGGCCTCCTCCGAGGAGGAAGTGCGCGCAGAAGGCCTGGACCCCGACGACCTGCGTCGGGAACGCGCACTGCACTCCGATGCCATGCAGGAGGCCTCCCGTGCGCTGTTCAGCGAGTGGCTGTCGGCCCTGCCGGACGCCGCAGAGGATCCTCGAAGAACTCCCTGAGCAGCAGTCCGCACTCGGCCTCCGCCACCCCGGAGACGACCTCGACCCGGTGATTGAGGCGGCGGTCGCGCAGCACGTCATAGAGCGAGCCGGCGGCCCCGGCCTTCTCATCCCAGGCGCCGAACACCACCCGGGCCACTCGGGCCGCCACGATGGCGCCGGCGCACATGACGCAGGGCTCCAGGGTCACCACGAGTGTGCAGTCGGTGAGGTGCCAGTCGCCGGTCGCGGCGGCGGCCTCGCGGATGGCTACGACCTCGGCGTGCAAGGTTGGATCCTGGTGGAGTTCCCGCTCGTTGCGGCCCCGGCCGATCACCCGGCCCGCCGCATCCAGCACGACAGCACCCACCGGAACGTCCCCGCTGGCCAGCGCGCCGTGTGCCTCGTGCAGGGCCAGCCGCATCCAGGCCGCGTGTTCGTCGCTGTGCCGCACCACGTCACCTCGTTCCTGGCCGCCCCACTAGAGCCGGATGCCCGCGTGAGCTAGTAGATTGAGCCTATGCGAGTCCACGTAGCCGACCATCCGCTCATCACCCACAAGCTCACCGTGCTGCGTGATCAGAGCACCTCGTCGCCGATGTTCCGGGCGCTGGTGGAAGAGCTGATGACGCTGCTGGCCTATGAAGGCACCCGCGGCGTGCGCGTCGAAGAGGTCACCGTGCAGACGCCCGTGTCGATCGCCCACGGTGTGAAGATCAGCGACCCGAAGCCGCTCGTCGTCCCCATCCTGCGCGCCGGGCTCGGCATGCTCGAGGGCATGGTCAAGCTCCTCCCCACCGCCGAGGTCGGCTTCCTGGGCATGGCCCGCAATGAAGAGACCCTGCAGCCCACCACCTATGCCGAGCGTCTGCCGGACGACCTGTCCGACCGCCAGTGTTTTGTGCTCGACCCGATGCTCGCCACCGGCGGCTCACTCATCGCGGCCATCGAGTTCCTCTTCGACCGCGGCGCCGTGGATGTCACGGCCATCTGCATCCTCGCCGCCCCCGAGGGCCTTGCGGCCGTTGAGAAGGCGCTGGCCGGCCGCGAGGTCACCATCGTGCTCGGCGCCGTCGACGACCACCTCAACGAGCACGGCTACATCGTTCCCGGCCTCGGCGACGCCGGCGACCGCCTGTACGGCCTGGTCTAGACCGACAGCGTGACGGGCGTCGCCGACTCCGGCGCGCCCGGACTACCGCAGATCCTGCGACGCACGCCACGCCGATCGTGGATAAATTCACGAAACTTTGAAACCCCTCCTTTTGGAGGGGTTTTCTTTTGCAAAAGTGGCCTTTTTGCGAGATCCTCCGATTTCGCCGGATCACCGTGAACGTGGTGCATCACATTCCGGGGCAGCGTGTCTCAGTGAATTGACACAACTCGTCATAGTCGGCTTTACTCACAGACATGACTTCCTCCACACGCATCCCGACCTCCTTCGAGGCTTTGGGGACTGCCGGCATGATGATGCCCGGCAGCGTGATGGCGTGTTGCCGAATGTGTCGCTAATCAACTGACACTCACGCCGAGTCGATAGTCCTTCACCCGCTCTCCTGTAGCCGCTGAAGGCCCGACTCCAGGGCACTCTTCGAGTCCGCCCGCATCACCGGCCGCTGCGGCCGCCCTTTCTTGAACCCAGGAGCGCCTCGGCGCCGGGTCACGCGCATCATCACATCCAAGGATTCCTCCAATGTCACTCGCACACATCGACTCAGCCCGCTCCGTCCAGTCCTACCGCCCCGAGCTCACCCTCGCCCCGGCGCCCGCACCGGCCGCACCGCGCATCCGCGCCGTGCCGGACGGCACCCAGGCCCGCGGCTTCGTGCTCTACGTGGGCATCGACGAGGCCAAGGCCGCTGCCGCCGGCACGAGCCTGCACCGCATCGTCGAGGAGCTGAAGAAGCTCACCCAAGCGATCGCCCCGTCGGCCGAGACCCACGCCGCCGTTGCCCTGGCACCCGAGGGCGTCGGCGGCCGTGACGTGGACGTCGTGCGCCTCGCCCTACAGGACCCGGCCGCCCTCGCCAAGCACCGCAACTCGGCAGAAGACGCCGACCGCGCCCCCGGCGGCGTGGTCGTCGACATCTCCCGCAAGCGCGTGATCCTCGACAACGAGACCGCGGCGCTCACCTACAAGGAGTTCGAGCTGCTGCAGTACCTGGTGCTGCGCGAAGGCCGCACCATCGAGCGCGCCGAGCTCATCTCCAAGCTGTGGGACGCCGACAGCGAAGAGGATGCGCCGAACGAGCGCACCATCGACGTGCACGTGCGCCGCCTGCGCTCCAAGCTGGGCCGCTACGAAGACATCGTGCGCACCGTGCGCGGCGTCGGCTACCGTTTCGACCGTCACGCCGACGTGTCGATCCGCCAGGCCAGCACGCCCAGCCCCGACCGCTTCTAGCCCTCGGTGGCCTCGGGTCGCGCCCGATCGTAGGTCGGGCCTGTCGAGACCCGGTGACGCGTGTGCGTGTCGCACCCCGTCGTCGCGTTCGCAGGCCTGCTCGCGGGGTCTGGACAAGCTCGATTGACGGGATGGCGGCGTTCGCAGAACCCGGGCGCGCCTACCGGCCGTTAACGTGATTGAGGGCCGGTCGTAGAGGCAAACGACCGACCCTCTTCCCTTGCACCAAGAGTGTCCTGCAATCACATTCGCGTCTTCCGCCACAGCAAACGGTTGACGCACTACGAATATATAACGAAGCGGTAACGGAGCGCCAGTTATCTAATCGTTATTTTCCTGCGAGTTCACCTTGTGTTCGCTTTGGGTGAGCTAAGGCCCTGGTGGACACCCCTTTCGGCGGCGTAGTTTCACTCCAACAGGCGGTCGTCCCGCCCACCAGCCGAGTGCACGCGAAGGAGAAATCATGGAAATCATCCGCCTGCAACCCGCCGGTCTCGTGCGAAGCCCGGCGTTCAGCCATGTCGCCATCGTGCCGGCCGGCGCCACGACCATCTACCTGGGCGGGCAGAACGGGGTCGACGAGAACGGCGCCCTCGTCTCGACCGACGTCGCCGCGCAGTCGAGCCGCGCCCTCGACAACGCGAGCGTGGCGCTCGAAGCGGCAGGTGCATCCCTGGCCGACGTCGTGCAGTGGACCGTGCTGATCGTCGCCGACGCCGACCTCGGCGCCGCCTATGGCGCCATCGCCCCACGACTCGCCGGGGCGGGCGCTCCGCCGCTCGTGACCGCGGCACGGGTGGCCGGGCTCGGCGTGCCCGGCGCGCTCATCGAGGTGAGCGCGATCGCGGCGGTGCTGCCCGCGTAGGGACGGCGCACTCGTCTGAGCACGAGGTCGATGAGCACCCCGCCGCCGAGGGCGATGACAACCGCCATCCCCGCGCCCAGCACAGGTTGGTCGCGAAGCCAGGCTCCCGCGAAGACGCCCACGAGAACCGAGTAGCCGGCCCACGCCACACCCGACACCGCGCTGAGCGGCACGAAACGGCGTCGGGGGAACCCGCTCGAGCCCGCCATGACGTTCACCGCGACGCGGCCCACCGGCACAAAACGAGCCGTGAGGATGACGGATGCCGCGCGACGCTCGAGTGCGCCGCGAGCGCGGTCGAGCAGCCGTGCCGCCCGCGGGCTGCTCGTCCAGCGGAAGCTCTCGAGGTCGACCCGGCGGCCGAGGGAGAAGGCGAGGTTGTCGCCGACGAACGAGCCGATCGCCGCCACGAGCAACACCGCCCAGGGATTCGGACTCCCGGTGGCGATCGCTACCGCCGCGACGGCCACCACGGTGGGTTCGCTGGGAACGGGTGGAAAGAACCCGTCGAGCGCGACCAGCAGGAAGATGACGACGAGAACGAACGGGGATGCCGCCCAGGAAACGATGAGCTCGTTGAGCGCCTCCACACGGGTTCCAATCTGTCGGGAAGGCCGCCCCACGGGATGACGATGGGGCTGGACTTCGTTGTCTCCGACGCTACGGACGCGTTCCACCCCGCACTAGCGAGCTGGCTCCCGGACCCGGGGCGGGTTAACCCCACCATCCCGACTGAACGCCGAGCATCACCCGAGCCTGGCGGGCACGGGCAGGCGCACCAGCAGGGCGCCCGGGTCCACGCCGAAACGGCCGGAGCGGGTCTCCCCCACAGGGTCGCCGTCGATCTCGGCGAGCACAGGCCGGTCCAGTTCGAAGTGGAACTGTCGCCCGGACCATTGGCCCAGCGAGGCCATCCCGTTGCGCATCCCAGTGGCGACATCGATGGCCACCCCCACCCAGCCGGCCACGGCATTCGGGCGCAGCATCACCAGCTCCAGGTTGCCGTCGTCCACCTGGGCTCCGGTGGCCAGCTCGATGTTCGCCACGACGGAGCTGCAGTTGCAGGCGAGCACCATGAGGCTGTCGCTGCTCGCGTGCTCCTCGCCGTCGACCGACAGGGTCGCGCCGAAGCCGCCGCGGAACATGGTCGCTCCGCCCGCCACGACGTAGGCGCCCCAGCCCACCTTCTTCTTCAGGGCGCCGTCGGTCTGCTCCATGATGTCGGCGTCCACCCCCACCCCTCCCATCACGAGAAATGCGCGCTCTTCACCGTCGTCGAAGGTCGCGAGACCTACGTCGATGGCCCGGTCCTGGCCCAGGAAGGCGATCTCGAGGGCGTCAGGCAGCGAATTCACCGGGATTCCCAGGTTGCGGGCAAGGAGGTTGCCCGTGCCGCCGGGCAGCAGGCCGTACGGCAGTCCGGTGCCGCGCAAGACGCTGGCAACGGCCCGCACCGTGCCGTCCCCGCCCATCACGCACACCAGATCCGGATCATCCGCGACCGCCGCGACGGCGGCCGCAACGCCCGAATCGTCCCTGCTCGTTTCGAACCACGCCGGCTCGGCCCAGCCACACCTGTCGGCGAAGGCGTCCACCAGGCTTCGGGTTCCCGCCAGGTCGCCGAACTTGCTCGGATTGATGATCACGGCGGCTCTGCGGCGCCGACTCGACGAAGCATCCATACGCGCACTATAGGCCGCACTACGCCCGCGGTCACGACATCCCCCGCGGCGCATTGGCTGATCGATCGGGCTAGGCTGCGGCGAGGCACTACGCACGTCCAATAGTGTTGAACACAGGATGCCCCCTGGGCAGGACGAGGAGGCGCCATGGTGGATCGAGCGGTGGCCGTCGACGCGTGGGAGTCGCTGTTTCGTGCCCAGGTCGCCATCATGCGCAGCCTGGCCGAAGACTTCCCTTCGCGGGATATCTCCTTCAACGAGTACGACGTGATGCTCAACCTGTCCCGTCAGCCGCAGCGCAGCATCCGCCTTCGCGAACTCAACAAGCATGTGCTGCTCACCCAGCCGAGCGTCAGTCGTCTGGTCGACCGGCTGGCTTCTCGCGGGTACGTGCACAAGCACGCCGACCCCGACGATGGCCGTGGCGCCATCGTCGAACTGACGGATGCCGGGTTCGCTTTGTTCCGGCGCGTGGCGGTGGACCACATGTCGACGATCACGGCGCGCATCGGCGACAGCCTGAGCACCGACGAGTTGGTGCAGCTCACGGCGCTCTGCGACCGGCTGCGCCTGGGCTCTGACCAGGAGCCCGGACGAGGTTAGCGGCGGATTAGCGGCGAGGTAAGGGCCCTACCCCTCACCCCGCCGTGGCACTCCCTTGCAGGATTGCCTTCCCGGTCTGGCGACCCGAACGTTGCCTGGCCGAGAATCCTTGTGGCGAACGAGGCCCGGACCGCCGCATTCGGGCCAGGGGTGTGAACCCGCGCTGACAGTAGGCCTCGTTCGCACAACGGAACTAAGGTTATCTCATTTTGCCGTCGGGACCGGCTCTGCCCGGCGTGGAGGCCCTGTGCATTGGGTGAGTGCGAGCGTAGCCTGCCCGTCAGGAGGTGAGCGCCATGCGCGCAGCAGAGAACGACCGCATCATCATTCGAGGCAAGACCGACTCGACACCGGACCGGCACGGAACCGTTCGCGAGGTTCGCGGCCCGGACGGAGAGCCGCCCTACCTGGTCTCCTTCGACGACGGGCACGAGTCGCTGGTGTTCCCCGGCACCGACTTCATCATCCAGCACGCCCAGTGACCGCGCGCCGGTCGCAAAAGTGCCCCGTGCGGACAATTGCACCCGGCACACCGGTAACAGTTGTCCGCACGGGGCACAGTCAGCGGGTCACTTGCGCACCGTGACGGTCACGTTGCGGGTGAAAGCGGCGACGAAGGCGCCGGTGCCCAGGTACTTGGCTTTGAGCACGTGCTGCCCAGCCGTCAGGTTCGTGTATTTCACGGATGCCTGGCCCTTGACGAGCGCCACCGGTTTGCCGACCTTGAATTTTCCGTCGTAGAACTGCACCGAGCCGGTCACGGCCGAACCGGTCGCCCGGGCGTGGATCTCGGCCGTGGCGCGCACGGTGGCGCCCGCCTTGACGGTGCCGCGAGGCGTGACGGTGAACGAGCCGCCGACTGCCGCCGGCGTGGCCGGCGGAGCGGGAGTGGCGGTCGGCTTCGGTGTCGCGGTGGGCTTGGGCGTCGCAGTGGCCGTCGGCTTCGGCGTCGGCGTTCCGGTCACCGTGATCACCACCGGTGCCGATGTCGACTCGTAATAGAACGTATACCCCGGTTCGAAGAGAGCCGTGATTGTGTGCACGCCAGCCGAAGTGAACGTTCTGGACTTCGTGGCGTAGAGCGTCTTGCCCGGTACCGTCCCGGATGTCACCTCGATCTGGTCACCGAAGAGCACGCCATTATCGAAGAAGGAGACCCGGCCCGTGGCGCCACCTGCCTCCAGCGTCCTGCCCTCGTCGTCTGTTGTGTTCGACGTGAAAGTGACCGTCTGGCCGACAGCCACCGGTCCCGTCGAGCTGGCAGTGAGTGTGGTCTTTGTCAGCGGGCCCGGCGGCACACGGTAGTCGAGAACCTGAGTCTTGGGCGCAAAAGTGGCATCGCCCGAATACTCGACGGTGACCTGCCGAACGCCAACCTCTGTGGGATACGCCCAGCTCGAAAAAAGGCCCCCCTCGCCCTGGAAGAAGAGCTCTGTCTCATCCGTGGGATTGCCTGGTTCATTGGAGATGACTCTCACGGTGCCGGTCGGCCAGCCCAGGGAGCGCTCGACGGGGCTCACCTGACCGATGAACATAGCCGGGACGTTGGCAAAGTAGAAGTCGGCACCGCCACCCGTGATTGTCACGTCTGCCGTGCCTGTCGTGGCGGCCAGCGCCGGAGGTGCGGCCGCAAAGCCGACGAGGCCGGCCGAGAGCAGCAGCGCGACCGCGGCTGCGGCCCGCCGATGCCAGCCGGTGCGGGCTGGAGCGGTGTCTGGAATCACGAGGAGCCTCACTTCGCTTCGATGGAGCTGGAGTGTTGCGGCTGGTCTCGGCAGCGGCGCGAGCGTGGCTGCGGCGGCCGTCGTGACTGACGCGCACGATATCCCGATCGGCGCCGACGCAATAGTTGCCCCTTCGGACATTGGCACCCGGTGTGCCGGTAACAGTTGTCCGCACGGGGCACAGTTGGCGGCGGCTACCCTCAGATATGGCCTCCTTACCCCGCCCAGCCGCGCCGCTCACCTCAACAGACGGGCCTCCCGCGCCGCTCCCCGCCGCATCTCCCACCCCCGCAGACGACCTGATCGCGCGGCTTCGAGGGTGGATGCCGCTGCGCGCCGAGCAGGCCACGCTGCGGGAGGACTACCTATGGTTCGTCACCGGCTCGCCGGCCTCCGCGCTGGAGCGGGACGGCGGCCCGGAGCACGTGACCGGCAGCTGTTTCGTCTTCACCCCCGATCTGGCCCAGGTGCTGCTCTGCTTCCACAAGAAGGGCCAGTTCTGGGTGCAGCTGGGCGGCCACGTCGAGCCGACCGACCGCTCCGTGGCCGACGCCGCCTATCGGGAGGCTCGCGAGGAGTGCGGCATCGACGACCTCGTGCCGACGGACGACGGAATCCTCGACCTTGACCGGCACGAACTGGGCGGAGGGTTTCGCTGCAGTGCGCACTGGGATGTGGGCTTCGCCGCGATCGCCAGACCCGAGGCTGCGCCGGTGGCAAGCGCCGAAAGCGAGGATGTGGCCTGGTGGCCCGTCGACGCGCTGCCCGCGAATGTGCCCCCGCACTTCGGCCGGCGCCTGGCCGGCGTGCTCGCCGAGCTCGCGCACCAGCAGCAGAACGCCGCGACAGCCTAGGCGAAGCTCATCCCCCATCGCTCTTGGGCAGGGTCACCTGCCCAGGGTGGCCACGGGCCGACCCGATTCCACGATGTAGGTGGACAGCATCTGCCCGGTGGCCGGGCCCAGGTCGGTGGCGTTGTGGGGCACTCCGGGCGGGATGAGGAACCCGTCGCCCGCGTTGAGGGTCTGAGTTTCCCCGTCTTCACGTTCCATCCGCACCCGGCCGGCGACGATGTAGCCCACTTCCTCACCCGGGTGGTGGTGCCAGCCGGAAGACACGTCGACGGGGATCTCGGTGAGTACCTGCACGATGTCCCGGCCCGGGATGGACGACGCGGCGTGCTGGATGACCTTGGCCGCCTCCGGGATACCGACGGTGTGAGAGCCGCCGGCCAGCTCGACCGTCTTGCGTGAGCCGGCGCGTTCGGCCATGAATCGGTGCGTGGCCGCCGGGATGTTCTTGTCGAGCGCCCCGAACAGGAACCACGACGGCACGGTCTTCCAGGCGGGTTCGCCGGAGGCCTCACCGAAAGCGGATTCCCGGATGGGGCGCTGGGTGACCCCCATGACGTCGGCGACCGCGGCCGGCGAGTCGGCGGCGAACTGGGCATGGTACTGGTCTTGCCGAATGTAGAGGTCGACGCCGCCGTCGGCGAGTTTCACCTGCGTGAGAGTGTCGCCCAGGCTGGAACCGGGCAGCTTGGCCGCAAGCTCGCCCGGCGTCTCGCCGGCCTCCGGAGCGAAGGCACCGACGAAGACGAGAGCCTTCACGTTGGGATTACCAGCCCCGCCGCCGCTGATCACGGTGCCGCCGTAGGAGTGCCCGACAAGCACGATGTCGCCGGTGATGTCGGCCAGCGTGTCCCGCAGATAGTCCGAGTCGAATGTCACGCCACGCAACGGGTTGGCGACCGCGACCGCGGGGTATCCCTCGTTGAGCAGACCGGTGATCACCCCGCTCCAACTCGAGGATTCGGCGAACGCGCCGTGCACGAGTACTACCGTCGGTTTGGTGGCGGATGGTTCGGTGATGCTCATCTGCTGCTCCTCCTCGGTCTGGGATCTCGCATGGTGCTTTGAGCGCGTCACCGGCCGCCGCGCGGTGGTCAGCGGCAACGCATTGGGGAGAGTACCCGGATCGGAGAAATGAAAAAAGCGGCCCACCGAAGTGAACCGCTTTCAACCTGTGCGCCCGAAGGGATTCGAACCCCCAACCTTCTGATCCGTAGTCAGATGCTCTATCCGTTGAGCTACGGGCGCAGTGGTGACTTCTGCAGCGTAAACGCTCGAAGACAACTTGAAAACTATAGCAGCTATTCGGAGCCGTCGGACGCCGATTCTGCCCTCCAGCGCTCCAATTGCACCAGTTGACGCTTGAGTGCCACCTGGCGGTACGACGTCTCGACCAATTCGGCCAGCTCCACCCAGTCGGTGTGCGGCGAGTCGAAATCGAGGGCGAGCCAGCCGGCCGGCCCGAAATACGGCGGGATGAAGAAGCGGTCGTCCTGCACGAGCGCCCGCCGTTCGTCGGGATCGGGCTTGAAAACCAGGCTGTGCGGCCGGTCCATGCTCGCGCCTGCGGTGACGAAGATCTTCTTGCCGGCCCGAAAGGTGGGTCGGCCCCAGGCGAGCACTTCGACCGCCTCCGGCAGGGCCAGGCAGACGGCGCGCAGGCGGTCCAGCGCTGCATCCGGCTCGTCGAACAACAACGGGTGCGGCATGGTCACGCTGGCTCCCCGATGGCCGCGGCCGGCGCATCCGACGTCGGTGCGGGCGTGCGGATGCCCAGCCACGACACGATGCCGCCGGCGAACATCAACGCGGCGACGACCACCATCGCGCGCTGGAAGCCGGCGACATCGAGGGTGGACCCGACAATGGTGCCGGTCATGGCGATGGCGATGAGGCCGGCGACGCGCGCGACGGCGTTGTTGACGGCCGATCCGATGCCGGCCTGGCCGGGGTGGATCGATCCGAGCACCGCCGAGGTGAGCGGCGCCACCGTGATCGACAGGCCGAGACCCACCAGCACGATCCCCGGCAGCACGTGCAGCCAGAAGTCGACCGGCGGCACCGCGGTGAGCAGGATGAGGAATCCCGTGCCGGCGACGAACGGGCCCACGGTCATGAACAGGCGCGGCCCGTACCGGCCGGCCAGGGTGCCGAAGGTCGTGGCGAACAGGATCATCATCACAGTCGCCGGGATGCCGGCGAATCCGGCGAGGGTCGCCGAGAAGCCGCCGACCTCTTGCAGGTAGAGGGCGAAGAGGAAGAAGCCGAGGTTGAGGGCCGCGTAGATGCCCACGGTGGCGATGTTGCCCACGGCGAAGTTGCGCACCCGGAACAGCCCGAGCGGCATCATCGGCTGCGGCGCCCTGGCCTCCCACCAGACGAAGGCCGCGAACGAGACGAGGCCGACCGCCATCGGCAGGTAGACGACCGGGCTGGCCCAGCCGAACCGGCCCTGCTCGATGAGGGCGAAGACCGGCCCGCCCAGCCCCACCACGGCCAGCACCGCACCGCGCACGTCGACGCGGGCGCGCCCTGCGGGCCGTGCCGGCTCCTCCACCCGGCGCAGCAGGAACATCGTGACCGCGATCGGGATCACGTTGATGAAGAACACCAGCCGCCAGCTCGACGAGTCCACCAGGATGCCGCCCAGCAGCGGTCCGGCGATGCCGGCCACTCCGGTCCAACCGGTCCACGCCCCGATGGCCTTGCCCTGCGCTACACCGCTGAACCTCGAGGTGATCAGGGCGAGTGAGCTGGGCACCAGCAGTGCCGCCGCCACCCCCTGCAGCAACCGGGCGATGACCAGCACGACACCGGTGGGCGCCAGCCCGCAGGCCAGCGAGGTGATGCCGAACCAGAGCAGCCCGGCCCGCAACACCCGCACCCGGCCGAAGGTGTCGGAGAGCGACCCGGCGACAAGGATGAGCGCGCCCAGACTGAGCAGGTAGCCGTCGACCACCCACTGCTGCAGGGCGAGGCCGCCACCGAGCTCCCGGGAGATGGCCGGCAGCGCGACGTTGATGATCGAGCCATCGAGGAACGCCACAAACGACGACAGGATGGCGACGACGAGGATGCGCCGCTGGCTGGGTGTCATTCCTCTAGTTAACTCTCCTCGGGGGCAGTCGCGAGTGGCGGCGGACCGGCCGTTTTGGCACCGCCACCCGAACGCCGCCGGACCCGGGTTGTGCACAATTGCTGGACTTTGCGCGAAACCTGTGGTGTTCTGACATTCAGACGAAGTCACCGGGGGGTGAATGACGTGGAACAACGACGTGAAATGCATTTCATGCTTCCGTTGCGCGTTCTGCTCGCCGCCGCCATGGTTGTCCTCGCCTGGCTTGTCGTGGATTTTCTCTCCACCGCGTCATCGGCATCCGCCTCGACCCAGCCGTCCGCGGCCAGTCCCGCCGACACCGATGACTCGCTTATAGGCGGCATTCTGGACACGGCGGCCCCGGTCGTCGACGCCGTGGATGACCACGTCGACACCGTGGGCACCGTCGTCTCGGTACCGGAGCCGGTGCGGGACGCCGTAAAGGTCGCCGAGGTTGTCACGACCGTCGACACGACGATCACCGAGGTCGTGGCTGCTGTTCCCGCCGTGGAGGCCGTGGTGACGCCCGTCGTCGCTACCGTTGTCGAACCGATCGCCCAGCCCGCTCTCGAACCGATTGTCGACCAGATCGCTTCCCCGGTGCTCGACACCGTGGTTGCGCCGGTCGTGAATGAAGTTGTGGCTCCCACAACCGGCGCCGTCGTGGACACGGTGGTCGCCCCCGTCGTCACTCCGGTCGTCGACATCGTCGTCACTCCGGTCGTCGACATCGTCGTCACCCCGGTCATCGACACCGTCGTGCCACCCGCCGTCAACGGTGCGATCGCCCCTGTCGCGTCGCCCATCCTGGATGCAGTCGTCACGCCCGTGCTCGACCCTGCGATCGTGCCGGATGCCGCAACCGGCATCGCCGCCCCGGCAGTGCCCGTTCCCGGCGAGGTGGCTGCGCTTCCCGTGGCTCCTGACTCCTCCGCCGCAGCGTCGACCCCGGCTCTAACGAACCCGTTCAGCATCGTGGGGGCCACCTTCTCCGCGCCTCACTCCGGCAGTGATGCGTTCGCCGCCGTGCCCACAATGACGGGCACACCGGAGCCCACCGCTCCGGCGGCGCCGTTCGGTTCCCCGCTCGCCCCTGTGGCGCTTCCCGCGTCCCCGGGTGGCTCAATCACGAGTTCCGGCACGGGCAACGGCCCTCTGGCTGCGACCACCACGCCGTCCGGTCTGCTCCCCGTGCCCTCCAGCCGATTCCACTCGTCGCCGGACGCCGGCGACGCGCTTCCGATCAACCCCTCGTTCGACCCCGGGTCCACTCCTGATTGATGGGTCGCGCTGCTGAATTCCCGCAGACCGCGACCACAGTCTCCCGTCAGGGAGCACAACATCATTCAATCAAGGAGTAAAACCATGTTCTCGTACGTCAAAAAGGGCCTCTACTGCGCCCTCCTCGCCGGAGGCCTGTCGGTCATCGGCGCCGGCGTTGCCAACGCCGCAGAAGCACCAGACACCTCGGGCTCCGATGGAATCCTGTCGGGCACTCAGGCCGTTGTCGATGCCGCCATCCCCGTCACCGTGACCGGCAACTCGATCGCCGTCATCGGCGACTCGAGCAGCTCCGCCACCAGCACCTCCGCTCCTGCGGCCGGTGCCACGGATGCCGGCACATCAGACGGTGCCGCCACCAGCGGAAGCGACAGCATCCTCGGCGGCAGCCAGGCAGTGGTTGACGCGGCGGCACCCGTCGTCGAGTCGGGCAACTCGGTCTCCGTAGTCGGGGATTCGAACAGCTCCGGCACCAGCACGACTGCCCCGGCAACGACGACAGCCGCACCGGAAACGACGGAGGCGGCCACAACAGACGGAAGCGACGGGGCCCTGAGCGGTACTCAAGCGGTCGTCGATGCGGTGGCGCCCGTCACCGCGACCGGCAACGCGATCTCCGTGGTCGGAGACTCCACCAGCTCTGACACCACCACTGCGGTAGCGCCGGCCGGCACCACCGCAGCGACCCCGACGGATGGCGCCAGCACCGACGGAAACGACAGCACCCTCGGCGGCACCCAAGCGGTCGTCGACGCAGTGGCACCCGTCACCGCGACCGGCAACGCGATCTCCGTGGTCGGAGACTCCACCAGCTCTGACACCACCACTGCGGTAGCGCCGGCCGGCACCACCGCAGCGACCCCGACGGATGGCGCCAGCACCGACGGAAACGACAGCACCCTCGGCGGCACCCAAGCGGTCGTCGACGCAGTGGCACCCGTCACCGCGACCGGCAACGCGATCTCTGTGGTCGGCGACTCGGCCAGCACCGACACCACTACGGCGGGTCCCGGTGCCGGTGTCTCCGAACCGGACGCCGCGACCGCCGGAAGCGACAGCCTCCTCGGCGGCACCCAGGCTGTACTCGGCGGTCTACTTCCCGTCACCGTGACCGGCAACTCGATCTCGGTGGTGGGTGACTCGACCACCTCCGGCAGCACGACCACGGTGCCGGTGACCCCGGTCACACCAGTGACGCCTGTCACCCCGGTCAACCCGGTCACACCCATCACCCCGGTCACGCCTGTCACCCCGGTGAACCCGCTCACACCCGTCACCCCGGTCACGCCCGTGACCCCGGTAACACCCGTCACCCCGGTCACCCCGGTGGACCCGATCGCACCGACCAACCCGGTCACCCCGGTAAGTCCCGTCACCCCGGTCACCCCGGTGCAGCCGACCGTGCCCGGCGCCACGGTGATCCCGGCTCCGACCGGCCCGAACACGGCCGGCACGACCATAGGAGTCGCGAGTTCCACAGCTGCCGGCTTCCTGCCGACCGCGCTGGCGAACACCGGGGCGAACACGACACTTGTGCTCACTATCGCCCTGATCCCGATTGCTGTGGGATCACTGCTGCTGATCCTGCTGGCCGGCATGCGACGCCGACAGGGGATCTCGACCTGGCCGACGAGCCAGGCCTGATCGGAACGGACTGACAGAGCCTCTGACCGGCTGCCCGACGCTCTCCGTCGGCAGCCGGTCAGAGGCATGCCCGGCGCGCAGGCGGCCGGGCGGGCCCGATCAGCCGAGTCCGCCGCGGGCGTTATAGACCAGCACATCCGCCTCGCCGTAGTCGCGGAACACCCGCAGGGCCTCGTCCCGGCCAATACCCTGCACCACGGTGATGCCCCTGGCCTCGAACTGTTCGGCCCAGTCCTCGCGCATGGGACCCTCGTCGAAGCCGGTGAGAGCCTCGAGTTCGGCCCCAGAGCCGGCCACCACCAGTCGGCGCACCCCCGACCACATGGTGGCGCCGTAACACATCACACACGGGCGCCAATTGACCACGAGTTCGAGCGGCCGGGCCGGGTCGGCGCCCAGATCCCAGGAGCCGGTGCTCCGCTGCGCCAGCCCCAGCGCCATGATCTCCGCGTGCGCTCCGGCGACACCAGAGCTCAGCACCACGTTGACACCCACCGAGACGAGCTCACCGGTGACGGCGTCGACGACGATCGCGGCGAACGGGCCGCCATTGCCTTCGCGGTAGTTGCGGTCGGCCAGCGAGTTCACCAAGGCCATCCGCTCGTCGAGGGTCGGCAGGATGCGCGGGAGTCCCGGTACCAGCTCGGTCAGCCACGGCGGCAGGGACAGGGTGAATTCGGTCTCCATGAGAGCCTTCCAGTTCGGCGTTCCAGTCGGCGGTGCCGCACTGTGCGGCCGCCGAGATCTCACAGCGTGCGAGGCGGATGTTTCGGGCAGGTTAGGGCGCGGCCGCATGTCCGCCGTCGAACGGTTGTGTTTCGAGCCGGTAAAGCCCGCCGAAATCGCTTGTGGCTTGGCCTGCGGTGCGGGAGATTGAGCTAGTTGGACAAGTGTCCAAGTCGTTTGACCCACTGGAGATTCCGTGACCCCCGCCGTTCCCCGCCGTGTTGTGCTCATCACCGGAGCCAGCTCCGGCTTCGGCAGCACCTTCGCCCGGCGCTTCGCCAAGCAGGGCGCCGACCTCGTGCTCGTGGCCCGTCGCCGCGACCGCCTGGAGACCCTGGCCCGCGACCTGGCTGCCGCGTTCGGCACCACCACCACGGTGATGGCCACCGACCTCAGCCAGCCCGGCGCCGCGCAAGCCCTCGTCGACGACCTCGGCGAGCGCGGAATCACCGTCGACGCCCTCGTCAACAGCGCCGGCTTCGGCACGGCGGGCCCGTTCGCCGAGGAAGACCTGGGCCGCATCACCGACGAGATCCAGGTCAACGTGATGGCGCTCACCCAGCTCAGCCTGCTGCTCCTGCCCCAGCTGACCGCGTCGCCCGCCGGCCTGCTGCTCAACGTGTCGAGCACCGCCGCCTACCAACCACTGCCCAACATCGCGGTCTATGCCGCCACCAAGGCTTTCGTCACAGCGCTCACCGAGGCCATCTGGCAGGAGTCCCGCGGCACGTCGCTGCAGGTGCTGGCCCTCGCGCCCGGTCCGACCCAGACCGAGTTCTTCGCCGCGGCCGGCTCCGAACGGTTCAAGGTGGGGCAAATGCTCACCGTCGACCAGGTGGTGGATGCCGCCTTCGTCGCCCTCGGCCGCCGTTCCTCGCCACCCTCGCTCGTGGTCGGCAGCCGCAACCGGGCCACCGCGATGTTCGCCCGGCTGGCCCCGGCCCGGCTCGCCCTGCTCGTCTCCGCCCGGCTCACCGCATGAGCGCCGCACCGCACACAACCACGCCGATTCGGCGTCCCATGGCCCGCCTCCCCCTCGCCGACCGCCGGGCGGCCCTGATCAGCGCCGCCGTACGAGTGATCGCCCGCTCCGGCCTGGCCGCGGCCACCACCCGCGCCATCGTCGCCGAGGCCGGTATGCCGCTCGGCAGCTTCCACTACGTCTTCGACTCCCGTGACGACCTGATCACGGCGGTCATCGAGACCGTCACCCACGCGGAGCTCGAGGCCGCACTGTCGGCCCTTCCGGCCGCCGGGCAGCCAGGTACCGACCTCTCCGGCATCCTGCGGCACGGCCTCGACCGCTACCTCGACCTGCTTGTGGCCGACCCGCAGCGCGAGCAGGCCCTGCTGGAGCTGAGCCTGTACGCGATGCGGCAGAACACGCCCTCCCCCGAGACCACCGGCCAGTACCGCGCCTACTACGCGGCGGCCGAGCGCAGCCTCACCCTGGCGGCCGACGCGTGCGGCGCCCAGTGGTCGGTGCCGCTGCCCCGGGCCGCGCGGCTTCTCGTGACCCTCACCGACGGCATCACCAGCACCTGGCTCGCCGACCGCGACACCGCGGCGGCCCGCGACACCATTGTCTTCGCAGCGGATGCCCTCGCCCGGCTGGCCGGCCAGGCCGACATGACCATACCCACCGACACCACCCCGTCCCTCAAGGAGCAGCCCCGTGCTGATTGACACCGACCCGCGCGTCCAGGCGCACATCAACCTCTTCGCCGTGCTCGGCACGTTGCCGGTGCTGGTCGACCGCGTGCCAGCGGCCCGCGCCCTGCTCGCCGGCACACCGGCCCCGGTGGGCATCCGCTTCGTCATCCCCGGGATGCCCCGGCCCGTGCTCACCTTCGACGCCACCGGCGTGCGCTGGGACCGTGCGCCGAAGGCACCGCTGCTCACCCTGGCCTTCACCTCGGTCGCGCACTTCAACAAGATGATCGACGGCACCGCCCAGCCGATCCCGCTCGCCGCCCCGCACCGGCTGCGCTTCCTCACCGGGGTCTTCGCGCCCCTCACCGACCTGCTCGGCCGCTACCTGCAGCCCACGGAGGCCGACCTGGCCGACCCGGAATTCCGCGAGACGAGCACCATCCTCACCCTGCACGTGGCCGCGGCCGCCCTCGCCCAGGTGGCCAACGAAGACCGCAGCGGCAAGTTCAGCGCCCACCACATCCCCGACGGCGACATCGCCCTCGAGGTCACCGGCACCCTCGCCTACCACCTGCAACTGCGCGACCACCACGCCACCTTCGTTGCCGCGCCGTCGCCGCACCCGCGCGGCGCCCTCACCTTCTCCACCCTCGAGGTCACCGGCGGCATCCTCGCCGGCGACCTCAGCGCCATCGCCTGCATGAGCGACGGCCGCCTGGCCATGCGCGGCGTCATCTCCATGGTCGACAACGTCAACCGCATCCTCGACCGCGTCGGTCACTACCTCGGAAAGTAAGCACCATGAGCCTCGTTCCCGCGCGCACCGCGCCCACCACCCCGTACACCTTCGAGAAGAGCCGCGCCGCATTCGCCCGCGCGCTGAACGTCATCCCCTCCGGCATCTACGGCCACCAGGGCCCCACCGAGGGCTGCTACATCCCGCAGACCTCGTTCCCGCTGTTCTCCTCCCGGGCAGAAGGCACCCGATTCTGGGACCTCGACGACAACGAGTACATCGACTACATGTGCGGCTACGGCCCCAATGTGCTCGGCTACGGCGACCCGGATGTCGACGCCGCCGCCGCCAAGCAGGCCAGGCTCGAAGACGTGGTCACGATCCCCTCCGCCATCATGGTCGACTTCGCCGAGCTGCTCGTGGACACCGTGGCCAGCGCCGACTGGGCCTTCTTCGCCAAGAACGGCGGCGACGCCACCACCCTCGCTGTGCTCACCGCCCGCGCCGCCACCCGGCGCAAGAAGATTGTCTTCATCAACGGTTTCTATCACGGCGTTGCACCGTGGACCCAGAAGCTCGACTACCCCGGCGTGCTCGAGGAGGAGGTGGCGAACAACCTCTACGTGGACTTCAACGACCTGCCCGCCCTGGAGCGCCTGTTCAGTGAGCACCGTGGCAGCATCGCCGGCCTCATCGCCCAGCCGTACATGCACGGCAACTTCACCGACAACACCCTCCCGGAGGCGGGCTACTGGCAAGCCGTGCGGG
The DNA here is from genome assembly GCF_026151165.2 of Cryobacterium sp. SO2. Lineage (NCBI taxonomy): Bacteria > Bacillati > Actinomycetota > Actinomycetes > Micrococcales > Microbacteriaceae > Cryobacterium > Cryobacterium sp. SO2. Next base: position 227,589 of record NZ_CP117849.1, on the reverse strand, counting down.
CGCTCTGCGACGCGCACGGGGTGGTGCTCATCGTCGACGACGTGCGCGCCGGGTTCCGCCTCGACCTGGCCGGGTCCGACCACTACTTCGGGTTCAAGGCCGACCTCATCTGCTTCTGCAAGGCCCTCGCCAACGGCTACAACGTCTCGGCGCTCTGTGGCCGCGAATCGCTGAAGGACACCGTGAGCAGCCTGCACTACACCGGCAGCTACTGGATGAGCGCCATACCGTTCGCGGCCGGCATCGCCACCCTCACCAAGCTCAAGCAGCTGGATGCGCCGGCGCAGTTCCAGCGCCTCGGCACCGAGCTCACGACGGGACTCGTGCAGGCAGGTGCCGAGCACGGCTTCAGCCTGATAGCCTCCGGGGCACCCGCCCTGTTCTACCTCCGCATCGCCGACGACGACTCGCTCATGCTGCACCAGGAGTGGGTGGCCGAATGCGTGCGGCGCGGGGTGTTCTTCACCTCGCACCACAACCACTTCCTCAACGCCGCCCTCACCCAAAACGACATCACCCGCACGCTCGAGATCGCCCACGAGGCCTTCGGCATCGTGCGTTCCCACCACCCCGAACTGGAGCTGACCGCATGAGCGCACCGACGAGCATCCGCACACCCGTCAGTCTCCGGCGATCCCGGGTGGCCGTGAGCGCCAGCTACGCCGCGCAGGGCTTCGGCTACGCCGTGGTCGTCACCTCGCTGCCCAACCTCAAGACCCGGCACGGCATCGACGACACCGTGGTGTCGCTGATCGTGCTGCTGGTCTGCATCGCGGCGGCCGGCGGCTCGCTGCTGGCCGACCGGCTCGCCCTGCGCTGGGGAAGCCGCGTGGCCCTGGTGGTGGGCCTGCTGCTCGAGGCCGTCGCCCTGCCGCTGATCGCCTCGCCGGTGGGACTGCCCGCCTTCATCGCCGCGTTCGCGATCTACGGCGCCGGCCTGGGCATCGTCGACGCCGCGGGGGCGATGCAGGGCGTGCTCGTGCAGCAACGCGTGGGCGTCTCGGTGATGGCCGGCTTCTTCGCCTGGTACACCGGCGCCGCCATCCTGGGCGCCCTGCTGATGTCGGCCGTGGCCGGCACCGCGGCCAACGCCAGCATCGCCCTGGTCGTGGGCGCGATCGTGGCCCTCGCCATCGCCATCGTGGGGGTACGCGGCTTCGACCCACGGCTCACCAAGCTGCCGCCCGCACCGGATGCGGCGCCGCACGGCAAGCTGCCGCACCGGGGCATCGCCCTGTTCGGCACCGTGGTGCTGGCCGCGTTCGTGGTGGACTCCGCGGTGAGCACCTGGAGCACCGTGTACCTGCACGACGTGCTGCTCACCGGCGCCGCGATCGCCCCGCTCGGCTACGCCGCCTACCAGGCCGCGATCCTGGTGACCCGGGTCGGCGCCGACATGCTGGTGCGCCGGTTCGGCCGTGTGATCCTGGCCGTGGTCACCACGGTGCTGGCGATCCTCGGCTGCCTGGTCGTGGCATCCGTGCCCTCCACCTGGGCGGCCGTGGCCGGCTTCGCCCTGGCCGGCTTCGGCGTGGGTGCCCTGGTGCCGCTGGCGTTCAGCGCAGCCGGTGAGCTGCACGAGGCCCGCAGCGACGAGGTGATCGCCAGGGTCAACCTGTTCAACTACGCCGGGGCCGTGCTCGGCGCCGTGCTGGTGGGCCTGCTCGCCGACAGCACCGGACTCGCCCACGCGTTCCTCCTGCCGATGGCGCTGCTCATCCCCGTGCTGTTCCTGGCCCGCCGCTTCGGCCCGCGCCCCGCGCGCGCACTGGCGCCGACCCCCACCCCCTGACCGCGCTCGCGGCGCGCCGCATCCGCCGCACACGGATGTCGCGCGACTCGTTCGCAAACTTCGACCCCTCGTCGCGGAAACTCAGGGTGGAAGTGTGCGAATGAATGCCGCCCACCCGGCGGGCCGCTCGCTAGGCTCGCGACATGGGGAACCCGGGAGCACACAGGTCGCGCCAGAGCATCGTCACCGGCCTAGTCGGGTTGGTGGCGATCGCCGCGTATGCCGCGGTCGGCGCCACGCAGACCCTCGTGTGGAACCCACTCGCCGCCGCCCCCGGCACAACCCTCGACGAGATTCGCGCGGCACTCGGGCGGGCGAATGAGTCGCTCGGCGAGCCACTGGTGCTCGTCTGGGCAATCATCGGCGTGGTTCTGGCCGCTCTCGTGGTCCTTCTCGCCGCCCTGCTCCCCGCGATGCCAGCGCCGGTGGTCCTCGCCACGGATCTCTGGCTGCTTGTCCTGGCCGCTCCAGCCCACATGTTCGTCGCCTTCGGGGCTGGGATGTCGCTCGCCGATACCTTCGGGATCAGCGGCGGCGACCACGCTCCCTGGGGAGCACTCCTGTACGCCATCAGCGCCGTAGCCCTCCTCGCGCTGGTCGCGACCACGCTCCGGCAGGTCCTCCGCGCCCGGCACGCGGCCCTCCCCGCGGCCTGACTCAGGGTTGAGACGTTTCATTTGCGGACTTCGCACCTTCGTTTCCGAAACGAAGGTGCGAAGTCCGCAATTGAACGGAATGAACGCTCGGGAGGCATCCGCTGCTCGCTAGGGTGAGGCCATGACGCAGCTGCGGAACAGGATCGCCCAGGTCGACGCGCGGATCTGGTTCGGGTGCGCGCTGGCGCTCTCGGCCGCCGGTCACGTCGTGCGGGAGACGTCGTTCTCGCCATGGTTGGTCCTGCACGCTCTCATCCTCGCCGGCATCTGGCGCGGCAGTCAGGTCGCCTGGCGGTTGCTGGTCACGCTCACTGCGGTCCACGCCGCCCTGCTGCTCATCTTCGGCGTAGCCTCCCTGTTCACCACCGCCCTGACCATAGACATCAACGGATGGGGTCTCGCCGCCGACGGCGCCGCCCTACTGCTGCTCGTGGCGTTCCGCGGCAGCCGGCTGCGCGCCATCCGCATCGCCGCCACCCACGCTGAACCGGCGCGCGCACCGGCCTAGACGAGGCCGGGGGTTCGGTGCTTGACTGCCCCCATGCCGCACACGACCAGGAACACGCAGGCCTCGTTCGATTACCAGGGTCTGCGCGCCCTGTTCATCAACTGCACCCTCAAGCGCAGCCCGGAGATCAGCAACACCCAGGGCATCATCACCCTCAGCGCGCACCTCATGCGCGAACAGGGCGTGCACGTCGAGGTCATCCGCGCCATCGACCACGACATCGCCACCGGCGTCTACCCCGATATGACCACGCACGGCTGGGCCACGGATGCCTGGCCGGCGCTATTCGACAAGGTCGCCGCCGCAGACATCCTGGTGCTCGGCGGTCCGATTTGGCTCGGCGACAACAGTTCGGTCACCAAGCGGGTCATCGAGCGGCTCTACGCGATGTCGGGCGAGTTCAACGACAAGGGCCAGTACATCTACTACGGCAAGGTGGGCGGCGCCATCATCACCGGCAACGAAGACGGCGTGAAACACTGCACGTCCAACATCCTCTACAGCCTGCAGCACATCGGCTACACGATCCCGCCCGCGGCCGACGCCGGCTGGATCGGCGAGATCGGCCCGGGGCCCAGCTATCTGGATGCGGGCTCCGGCGGCCCCGAGAACGAGTTCACCAACCGCAACACCACGTTTATGACCTGGAACCTCATGCACCTCGCGGCGATCCTCAAGGCCAACCGGGGCATCCCCGCCTACGGCAACCTGCGGCAGGAGTGGGACGCCGGCGAGAGGTTCGGGTTCGAACCGAACCCGGAATACCGGTAGCAGCACCGCCGGGAGACGTCCGGGACCACCCCGGCAAGGAGGGAGACACCGTGCGCGGCCTGTCCCCGAACCCGGCCAGGAACGGCCTGACCCGGCCGGCCCCCTCGTGGCCGCTGGATGTGCGCGTGACCGGAGGCCTGGTGCGGGGAGTCTCCAACGACGGGATCCTGAGCTGGCGCGGCATCCCCTATGCCGCGGCGCCGGTCGGGCCGCTGCGGTTCCGCGCCCCGCAGCCGGTGCGCCCCTGGCCGGGCACGCGCCAGGCCGGCGAGTTCGGTCCCGTCGCCCCGCAGGACCGCGGCACCCAGTTCAAGGGCGTCGACCGGCGCACCCGTATGGGCGAGGACTGCCTGAGCGTGAACGTGCAGCGCCCGGCAGACACCGCCCCTGACACCAGCCTGCCGGTGATGGTGTTCATCCACGGCGGCGGCTACAGCGCCGGGTCTTCCCAGGACCACTCCGGCCGCGGCGAGAGTTTCGTGCGCACCGGCCGGGTGATCTACGTGAGTTTCAACTACCGGCTCGGCGCCCTGGGCTACCTCGACTTCAGCCGGTTCGCCACACCGGCCCGCCCGTTCGAGAGCAATCTGGGCCTGCGCGACCAGGTCGCCGCGCTCGAGTGGGTGCGGGACAACATCCGCGCCTTCGGCGGCGACCCGCACAACGTCACGGTCTTCGGCGAGTCCGCCGGCGGCAACGCCGTGATCACCCTGCTCGCCACCCCGGCGGCGGCCGGCCTGTTCGCCCAGGCCATCGCGCAGAGCCCGCCGTCCAACGCCGCGTACACGCCGGAGCTGGCCGGGCGGTGGGCGGCCGAGTTCGTCGAGGTGCTGCGGCACTCCCGTGCGCCGGAGCTCGCCGGCGGTCGCCGGCCCGCCGCCGAGCTACTGGCCGCCGCGTCCTGGCCCGCGCTGGTGCGCGCCGCGTTGGTGCTGCAACGTCGCACTCCGGATGTCGACCCCGGCACCTTCTGCATGGCCCCGGTCGTCGACGGCGCCTTCCTGCCCGAACGGCCGCTGGACGCCTTCCGGCACGGCCGCGCCCACCCGGTGCCGCTCATCATCGGCACGAACGACAGGGAGGGGTCGATCTTCCGCGGCCGGGTCGACATCCTGCCCCGCTCCACCCGGCGCATCCAGTCGCTCTTCGACAGCGCTCCGCCGCACTCGCACCCGATCATGCGCTCGGTGTACTCCGCCCTGCCGGCCGCGCATGCCGAGGCCGACTTCAGCGGCGACTACGCGTTCTGGTTCCCCAGCGTGCAGGTGGCCGAACTGCACTCCAGGGTGGCGCCGGTCTTTCTGTACCGCTTCGACCTGGCGCCACGCCTGATGCGGCTGCTGGGCCTCGACGCCACCCACGGCCTTGAACTCCTGGCCCTCTTCGGCCGCGGCACCGAGCCCCGGATGCGCACGCTCACCGCCCTCGGCGGCCGCGAAAGCTTCCTCGGCACCGGCGAGCGGATGCGCGCCCACTGGCTGCGCTTCGCCAGCACCGGCCTGACCGGGGTCGGCTGGCCGGCCTACACCGAGGGCGACCGGCTCACCCTGATCTTCGACGAGGCCGACCGGGTGGAGTCAGATCCCCGCGGCGAGCGCCGGGTGGCGTGGCTGCAGTTCCTGCCGGACCTCTGAGCCCGAACCGGGTCAGCGCCCGCCCACGATGTCGCCGGCGTTCGCGCCCACCCAGCGCACCAGCGGGATGAGGTGGGCCGCGAGTTCGTGCCCGCGGTCGGTAAGGCTGTAGTCCACCCGGGGCGGAATGGTCGGCTGCGCCTCCCGGTGCACCAGACCGTCGGCCTCGAGGGTGCGCAGGGTCTGCGCGAGCATCTTCTCGCTGATGCCCTCGATACCGCGGCGCAGTTCGCCCCAGCGCAGGCTGGTCTCCGCCAGGGCCACGATCACGAGCACGCCCCACTTGCTCGTGACGTGGTCGAGGACCACCCGGCTTGCGCATCCCGCCGCGAAGACATTCGCCGCCGGCGCCTCGCCGTCGGCCGGAACGACGTCGCCGACCAGCCGGGCCAGGCGGTCGCGCACGGCACCCTCGGCGGCGGGCGGGGCGGCAGGAGCGGTCAGGTCGGTGGTCATGGAAAGTAGCTTACCAAAAGGTGGGTACCTGCGGTTGGGAAGTAATGGGCGGGGGTGCCGGTTACACCTCCCAGAAGGCGCGCGACTGCGCGCTACGAAGGGAAACCCCATGTCTATCGTCGTCACCGGAGCCACCGGCCAGCTCGGCCACCTCATCGTCGAGCACCTCATCAACCGCGGCGTCACCCCGTCCGAGATCACCGCAGTGGGCCGCAACACCGCCAAGCTTGCCGATCTGGCCGCGACGGGTGTGGCCACGGCGGTCATCGACTACACCGACCCGGCCAGCCTCGTCGCCGCGTTCACCGGCGCCGACGTTCTGATGCTCGTCTCCGGCAGCGAGGTGGGCCAGCGTGTCGCGCAGCACACCAACGCCATCACCGCCGCCGCCGCCGCGGGCGTGGGCCGCATCGTCTACACCAGCGCTCCGAAGGCCACGACCTCGGCCCTGATCCTCGCCCCGGAGCACAAGGCCACCGAGGAGGCCCTGGTAGCGTCCGGCGTTCCCTTCACGATCCTGCGCAACGGCTGGTACACCGAGAACTATGCCGCCGCCGTCCAGCAGGCCCGCGACAGCGGCGTCTACCTCACCAGCGCCGGCGACGGCCGCGTCGCGAGCGCCTCGCGAAGCGACTACGCCGAGGCCGCCGCCGTGGTTCTCACCACCCCCGGCCACGAGAACACGGTCTACGAGCTCGCCGGCGATGTCGCCTGGTCGGGCACCGAGATGGCCGAGGCCCTCACCGAGGTCGTCGGCCGCCCGGTCGTCTTCACGGCCGTCTCTCCGGAGGAGCACACCGCCATCCTCACCGGCGCGGGCCTGGACGGCGGCACCGTCGGTTTCGTCGTCGCCCTGGACGGCAACACCCGCGACGGCCTGCTGGCCGGCGGATCGAACGATCTGGCCACCCTGATCGGCCACCCCACCACCCCGCTGGTGGACGGACTGCGCGCGGTCGCGTAACCCACGGCGGCGCTCCCGCCGCAACCCTTTCGCATCCGCCCCCGGCCCGCCCAGCGCGCCGGGGGCGCTGCCATTGAGCCTGCCGAAAGGCTCGACTACGCTGTACGGATCATCGGAGGGAGATCATGAAACCACTGACCGCGTCCGAGATCCGGGGTTCCTTCGTGAACGCCACGGCCGACGAGATCGCCCGGATACCGCTCCCCGGGCTGCACGAGACCATCTGGTCCGAACGCGAGTACCTGGGCTGGCGCGACCCGCAGTCGCCTCAGCGTGGCTACATCGTGTTCTGGCGCGGCGACACCCCGCTGGGCATGGTGCTGCGAGCCGCAACCGGGGGGCCGGGCCGCTCCATGTCGGCGTTCTGTTCCCTGTGCCGCACGCAACAGCCGGCGCACCAGGTGAGCCTGTTCAGTGTGCCCAAGGCCGGCCAGGCCGGCCGGGACGGCAACACCGTCGGCACCTACATCTGCTCCGACCTGGCCTGCTCAACCCTCATCCGCATTCTGCCGCCGCCGTCGCAGATGCAGCCCAACCCCGCCGAGATGGTCGCGACCCGCGGCGCCGGGCTGCTCGCCCGCCTCGAGGGGTTCACCGACGAGGTGCTCAAGCCCGCTGAATAATCGTTGTCCCGCGGTTGGGGGCGCTGGCAGTAGATTGAGGTCAACCCGGTGAAGAAGCCGATGATTGTGGGGCAGGGGGTGGGGGCATGGCGCGCTCTGCTCGGCGCCCCGGAGTGGGCTATCGTCCCGGCCTGTTCAACGCCGCCGATTCCGCCGGAATCCTGCTGGGCATCGCCCAGTTCGGATTCGGCCTTCCCCTGTTCCTGTACGGCGTTCATGGCATGCTGCAAAACGACGAGCGAGACGGCGTGCTTCTCGTCGTCGGCGCAGCCCTGCTCGTCTCCGGGGCGATCACGGTGTGCTTCCGGCGCCGGATGCGCGTGCCGCTCCGCCACCTCGTCCTGTGCTGGATGGGAGTCATGGGCCTCCTCTGCCAGGCGGCCACCGGCGATCAGGCCATCACGTTCACCTTCGCCTGGACCCCGAGCCTGCTCGCGCTGATCGCCTTCGCGGTGATCCCCGCGGCGCAATCACTGTTCTACCCGATCATCTTCATCCCGCTGTCGCTCATCACCCTCGCGGTGCACCCCGGGGCCGCCCCGGCCGATGTCGCCATGTCGGCGCTCCTCATGCTGGCGACGGGGCTTGGCCTCACCTGGTTCGCCCGCAGCGCGCTCCTGGCCGAGACCGACGAGCTCACCGGCATCCCCAACTTCGGCGGCTTCGAGCAGATCCTCAGCGCCGCGATGCGGGACGCCGCGCCCACGGAACTGCTCTCCCTGGTGCGGCTGGACATCAACGAGTTCGCCCTGGTCAACCGGCGCGAGGGCTTGGAGGGCGGCGACGCGGCCATGGTGGCCTTCGTCACCGGGGTCTCCGCGGCACTACCGGCCACCGCCACCATGGCGCGGATGGAGGGTGACGCGTTTGCGATCCTGCTGCCCGCGCACACCTCAACCCAGGCACGCGACCTGCTGGTGCGCATCCAGGGGCAGGTGGCGGGGTTCTCGGCCGGAATCTCTTCCCGGGACGGCGACGAGTCGCAGACCGAGTTCTTCGGCCGGGCAGGCAAGGCGCTGTTCGAGGCGCAGCGGGTCGGCCGCGGCAAGATCATCACCCATGGCGGCTACTACGCCTCCCCATCCGCCGTGCGGGACGGGCTGCGCAACGGCGAGTTCTTCCTGCGCTTCCAGCCCGTGATCGACCTGGCCACCGGAGTCGCGGTCGGCGCCGAGTCCTTGGTGCGCTGGCAACACCCCACCAGGGGCCTGGTGTCGCCGGCCGAATTCATCCCGCTCTGCGAGGCGAGCGGCTCGATCCAGGTGCTGGGGCAGTGGGTGGTGCGCGAGTCGATCGCCGAGGCGGCGACCTGGCGGCGGCTGCGCCGGTGGGACCGCCAAGCGGTGAGCGTGTCGATCAACGCGTCGGCCCGGGAGCTGGCCTCCGCCGGCTACGGCGATTTTGTGCTCGCCGAGTGCGCGGCGGTGGGTTTCCCGGCCGACCTGGTGCGCATCGAGGTCACCGAAACCGACTTCGGCACCGACGCCGCCGACGTGCGCGCCAACATCCGGGTGCTGCGGGACGCCGGCGTGCGCATCTCGATGGACGATTTCGGCACAGGCCACTCGAGCCTGTCCAGGCTCACCGAGATCGACCTGGACGTGATCAAGATCGACCAGTCCTTCGTGGCCCTGATCACCCCCGACCGTGATTCGCCGGTGGCCGACCTCACCATCAAGATGGCGGCGTCGCTCGGCCTCGACGTGATCGCCGAGGGTGTCGAAACCGAGGCGCAGGCCGAATGGCTGCGGGTGAGAGGCTGTAAATTCGCGCAGGGCTACCTGTATTCACGGCCGGTGCCGTCCGAGGATTTCGTGGCCAGGTTCCTTGATCTGCGGTCCACCTCCCGGTCCTGAAATTCGGCGGCCTTAGTCCGGAGTGACCGGAACCAGGGTCACCTCGGTGAGCTGCCCGGCGTCGGCGACGGCCGTGAGATAGGTGTGCACAGGCTGCCGCCGCCGGTCGGTGGGCGAGCCGGGGTTGAGCAGGCGCAGGCCGCCGGGCGAGACCGTGTCCCAGGGAATGTGGCTGTGCCCGAACACGAGAACGTCCGTGGCGGGGAAGGCGGCATCCGCGCGCGCCTCCCGCCCCGCGGCGGCGCCGGTCTCGTGGATCATGGCGAACCGGATGCCCTCGATCGTGTCCCTGGCGATCTCCGGCAGCACCGCCCGGAGGCCGGCGCCGTCGTTGTTGCCGTACACGCCCAGCAGCGCCCTGGCCCGCGCGCTGAGCTCGTCAAACAGGGCGAGGTCGACCCAGTCGCCCGCGTGCAGCACCACATCGGCGTCGTCCACGGCTCGCCAGACCTGCTCGGGCAGGCGCCGGGCACGCAGGGGAACGTGGGTGTCCGAGATCAGCAGCAGTCTGGTGGCCATGCCCCATTCTGGCGCGCCTACCCCCGACAGCGCTGCGGGGATAGGTTCACAGCGTGGCCGACCGGTTCAACACCTCAGCTGACATGCGCGACGCCGTCTTCTTCGACGGCTCGTCGTCCGGTGCGCGGTACTCCAGGTTCTGGATGCTGCTGGTGCTGGCCTCGATCATCGCTTCGGCGGGCATCGTGGGCGACTCCACGGCCACCGTCATCGGCGCCATGATCGTGGCACCCCTGATGACGCCGATCCTCGGCACCATGCTTGCCACGGTGCTGGGCGACCGGGCCAACCTGGGGCGGTCGCTGCTGCTCGTGCTCGGCGGCGCCGCGGCCGCGGTGCTGATCGGCTTCGCGGTCGGGCTGCTCGTGCAGACACCGGTGCTGGCCGCCACCAACGCCCAGGTCGCCGCCCGGGTGAGCCCCCGGCTGATCGACCTGTTGGCGGCGCTGGGCACCGGCGTCGTCGGCTCGGTGGCGCTGGTGCGCCGGGACATCTCCGACACGCTGCCCGGCGTCGCGATCGCCATCTCCCTCGTGCCGCCACTCTCCGTAGCCGGCCTCGTGCTCGAATCCGGGTCGGTCGCCCAGTTCCTGGGCGCCCTGCTCTTGTTCCTCACCAACGTCGTCGCGATCCTCGGCACCGGCATCGTGGTGATGTCGGTCTACGGCGTGAGCCGGCTCACCCGCCGGCGAGCGCCAGGCGACCACACCGCACCGAGCCTGCTGGCCCCCGTGGCCCTGCTCGCCGGCATGCTGGTGCTCATCGGCATTCCGCTCACCGTCACGAGCGTCACCGTCACCGCGCAGAGCAACCTCGAGGGCACCGTGCAGACCGTGGGCCGGGACTGGGCCGCCGGCGTCGGCTGGTCGGTCACCGGCGTCTCGACGCAGGGCACCGAGGTGATCCTGCACGTGCAGGGCACCCCACCGGCGCCAGGGACCGCTGAGCTGGAAACGGCGCTGGCCGCGGCCGGCGTCGACCCGGAGCGGGTCACCGTGGACCTCACTCCGGTGACCGTCGTCAGGCTCTCGCGAGTTCCATGACGCGGCAGACTCGCCGGGCACCTCGTGCACGAAAAACCCGCCCCATCGGAGTGATGAGGCGGGTTTTTTGAAGAGCGGAGACGGAGGGATTTGAACCCTCGGTGCCCCGTGAGGGGCACTCCACCTTAGCAGGGTGGTGCACTAAGCCGGGCTATGCGACGTCTCCCGAGCGAGAGCTTTCGCAAACGCACATCCACCATACTAACGGCACCGCGGCATCCGTTTGCACATTGGCTCAACGGATGCCGCGGACGGAGGTCTTACTGGTCCTCGACGGCCCGTCCGGCCGAGCAGGTGAGCTGCGAGGCGTCCTGCCCGTAGACGTTCGACGGGAGGGCAGTCGCCGTGTCCGTCGGTTCCGCGGCGGGGTCCGCAGCGGGGTCGGCAGTGGCAGCAGGGTCCGCCGTCGCCGCGGGGTCCGCAGTCGCCGCGGGATCGGCGACCGACAGGTAGCTGGCGTCGCCGGGATCCAGCGTCGGGGAGACATCCGCGTTGATATCGGCGATCAGGTCGGCGGCAGCGGTCTCGTCCGGTTCGACGCCCCCGTCAACGTAGTTGACCGGGTACTGCACGAAGACGACCTTCTCGAGCGGGATGTCCTTGAGGGCCATGGCGATGGACACCATGGTGTCCATGCTCTGCAGTGACGTGGACAGCTCCATGTTGTCGACGGCGGCCTTGGCGATGGAATAGAGCTTGAGCGGGTCGCTGAGGGTTTCGGCGCTCTTCAGGGTGCGCACGAGCGAGGACAGGAACACCTGCTGGTTGCTGATGCGGCCCAGGTCGCTGCCGTCGCCGACGCCGTGGCGGGTGCGCAGGAATTGCAGGGCCTCGAGGCCCTTGAGCTCGTGTTCGCCGGCGCTGAGGTTGAGGTCGGTGTACTCGTCGACGATGGGCTCGGCGATACACACGGGCACTCCGCCGACCGCCTCGGACATCGCGGCCACACCGTTGAACTGGATGAGCGCGGCATAGGGGATCGACAGGCCGGTGAGCGCCTCGACGGTTTTGACCGTGCAGGCCAGGCCGCCGTAGTTGAGCGTGGTGTTGATCTTCTGGCTGCTCATGGCGCTGAAGTCGCCGCCGTTGGGATCCGGGCAGGACGGGATCGGCACGAAGGTGTCCCGGGGAAAACTGATTACCGTGGCGCTGCTGTGGTCTTCGGCGATGTGCATGAGCATCGTCACGTCGTTGAGCACGGCGGTTTCCTCGGCGGGATCGCCGAAGCCGTCGCCCTGGCCTTCGCGGCTGTCGCTGCCGACGAGCAGCAGGTTGGCGCCGCCGTCGATCGAGTCGATCTTGGGAGCGGGGCCGTCGGTCTCGTTCTCGAGCACGACGGCGGGCTTCACACTGGAGGCCACGTTGAGGGTGGCGAGAGCCGCGACGGACACCCCGCTGACCATGACAACGGCGAGCGCGCCGGCGAGGACCTTGGCGACGTTGGCGAACGCGTTGGACCGCTTGAGCCTGCCGTGCCTGGCGATGGTGCTGATCTGCTTTGATCGTTTCGAGCGGGGGCGCAACTGGTCGCTCACTCAGATCCTTTCGTCATTATGCAGGTGCAGCGCCTCGCGGCGCGGAGGGCGTGGGATTCGAACCCACGAGACATTTCTGCCCACCAGTTTTCAAGACTGGCTCCATCGGCCGCTCGGACAGCCCTCCCGTGTTCGTCGCCGGAGGCGTCCCGTGCGGGGCGTGATCCAACTTCGAACTGCGCCCGATCTTAGCCGATCACGGAATGTGCAGCCTGACACGCCAGTCTGGCAAGGTCCTGCACAGGCGTACGGCTCCTTGCTAGAGGCTGCTCAGGACCACGGCGAGGCCGTCGTCGTCGACACTCACGGTGAGTTCGCTGGCCGCTTCGAGCACGTCCTCCGGCGACTGTCCCATGGCCACACCGCGTCCCTGGGCGCCGGCCCAGAGCAGCATGTCGATGTCGTTGCGACCGTCCCCGACGGCCATCACCCGACTGCGCGGGATGCCGATCTCCGCGCGCACCCGCTCCATGGCCGTGGCCTTGTTCACGCCGTCCGGCGCGATATCGAGCCAGGCGGTCCACCCGATCGCATAGCTCACCCGGTTGAGGCCCATCTGTTCCACCACCTGGAGGAAGTCCTCCATGTCGTGGTCAGGTGACACCACGACGACGCGGGTGGCGTCGTGCAGGAGCAGCTCCTCGAAGTCGACGTGTTCGCTGTCGATGCCGATGGTGGCGTCCGGGAACGGCTCGGTGTAGCGGTAGTAGCCGTGCTCGTCTTCGACGGCGTATCTGGCGCTGGAGAGGTGTGAGCGGATGGAGAGGAGCACGTCGCTCGGGTCGAACGTCTCCACCCATTCGCGTCGGTAGCCCATTGGCGCATCCGCGTCACGGTGCAGCGTGATGGCGCCGTTGGAGCAGACCACGAACTGCGGGGTGATCTCGAGCCTGTCCAGCACGGGCAGGGTCGCGGCGGCGCTGCGTCCGGTGGCGAGCATGATCTCGTGCCCGGCCTCTGACACCCGGCGGATCTGCCTGATCACGGCCTCGCTGATGGAGCCGTCTTCGTGCAGGGTCGTGCCGTCGATGTCGAGGGCAATGAGCCAGGGGGCGTCAGTGACGACGGTCATCGGATGGGCGTGAGCACGTCGAGTCCGCCGAGGTACGGTCGCAGCGCCTCCGGCACGATGACCGAGCCGTCGGCCTGCTGGTGGGTCTCCAGGATCGCGACGATCCACCGCGTGGTGGCCAGGGTGCCGTTGAGGGTGGCGACCGGGGCGGTCTTGCCCGACTCGGTGCGGTAGCGGATGTCGAGGCGGCGCGCCTGGTAGCTCGTGCAGTTGCTGGTGCTGGTGAGCTCGCGGTACGCGTTCTGGGTGGGCACCCAGGCCTCGATGTCGAACTTGCGGGCGGCGCTGGAGCCGAGGTCGCCGGCGGCGACGTCGATCACGCGGTAGCTCAGGCCGAGGGCCTGCAGCATGCCTTCCTGCAGGGCCACGAGGCGGGCGTGCTCGGCCTCGGCGTTCTCCGGCAGCACGTAGGTGAACATCTCGAGCTTGTTGAACTGGTGCACCCGGATGATGCCGCGGGTGTCCCGGCCGCCCGAACCGGCCTCGCGGCGGTAGCAGGTGGACCAGCCGGCGTAGCGCAGCGGGCCGTCGGTGAGGTCGAGGATCTCGTCGCTGTGGTACCCGGCGAGCGCGACCTCGCTGGTGCCGGTGAGGTAGAGGTCGTCCGCGGGCAGGTAGTAGATCTCGTCGGCGTGCTCGCCGAGGAACCCGGTGCCGTCCATGATCTCTGGGCGCACCAGGGTGGGCGTGATCATGGGGATGAAGTCGGCCGCGAGGGCGTGGTCGAGCGCCATGTTCATCAGCGCGATCTCGAGCCTGGCGCCGATACCGCGCAGGAAGTAGAAGCGGGCCCCCGACACCTTGGCGCCCCGGTTCATGTCGATGGCGCCGAGCATCTCGCCGAGTTCGAGGTGGTCGCGGGCCTCGAAGTCGAAGGTGGGGATCTCGCCGTGGGTGCGCAGGGTGGCGAAGTTGTCTTCGCCGCCGGCGGGCACGCCGTCGATGATCGGGTTGGCGATGGTGCGCATCACGGTGGTGAAGCGGGCCTCGGCCTCTGCGGCGACGACACCGGCCGCCTTGACCTCGGCGGCGAGGCTCTGAGCCTGGGCGACGAGCGCCTTCTTCTCGGCTGGCGGGGCCTGGGCCACCGTCTTGCCGAAGGCGTTCTGCGACGCGCGCAGAGCTTCGAACGCGGTGATCGAGGCTCGTCGCTCGGCGTCGGCGGCGAGCGCCTCGTCGACGGCGTCGACGGAATCCCCCCGCGCCTCCTGCGATCGCTTGACGAGGTCGGGATTTTCGCGTAACAGCACCGGATCAATCACTCGGCCAGTCTACAAGCGCAGCCCGCACCCCCTTGCTATAGCCTGTGCGGGTGCAGCCCTCCAGTTCGGCCTCTGAATCGACCTCCAGTGATGACAGCCCTGCCGAGCGCCGCGCCGCGGTGATCTACAACCCGGTGAAGACGGATGCCGTGCGGCTGATGGCCGGCGTCACCGCTGTCGCCGAGGCGGCCGGGTGGGCCGAAACCCTGTGGTTCGAGACCTCGGTGGCGGACCCGGGCCAGCGGGTGACCCGTCAGGCGCTGCGCCACGGCGTGGATCTGGTGCTGGTGGCGGGTGGCGACGGAACTGTGCGCGCCGTGGCGGAGTCCCTGCGCGCCTCCGAAGTGCCGCTCGGCGTGCTGCCGGTGGGAACCGGCAACCTGCTGGCCCGCAACCTGCAGCTGCCCCTGAACAGCCTCGACGACGCGATCGGTATCGCCTTCACCGGCGACACCAAGGCCATCGACCTCGGGGTGGCGTCCGTCACCTTCCCCGATGAGCGTATCGACGACCATGTCTTCCTGGTCATGGCCGGCCTCGGCCTCGACGCGCAGATGATCGCCGCCACCCGCCCCGACCTGAAGAAGCAGGTGGGCTGGCTGGCCTACGTCGACGCCGGCATGCGCGCCATCCCCAAGGCCGAACCGTTCCGGATCCGCTACAACCTGGGCACCCGCAGCGAGCACCAGGCGACGGTGAGCACGATCCTGATCGCCAATTGCGGGCTGCTGCCCGGCAACATCCAGTTCCTGCCCGACGCGCTCATCGACGACGGCATCCTCGACATCGCCGTGCTGCAGCCCAAGGGCTTCCTGGGCTGGCTGAAGATCTGGCGGCGGGTCACCTGGCAGAACGGCGTGCTGCGACGCTCGGCGGTGGGCCGGCGCATCATCGAACTCACCGAGACCGACAACGAACGCGCCATGACCACCCTGCTCGGCACCGACATCCGGATCGTGCCGGAGAAACCGCAGGAGTTCGAACTGGACGGTGACGAGTTCGGCCTGGTGAAGAGCGTGTTCCTGCGCGCTGACGCCGGCGCCTTGCTGGTGCGGGTGCCCGCCGCACGCCAGGTGAGCGCGGCCTGAGCCGGGCGCCCTGGACGGTTAGGCCGTGGGCTCCCCCGCCACCAGACCGCGCAGCCAGTCCCTGGCTTCGATGAAGACCTCGTCGTCGTACCGGTCGGTGAACACATTGGGCGCCTTGTCGGCCCGCGGGTAGGAGCCGAGGAAGATGACCTTGGGGCTGAACCGGCGCAGGCCCAACAGGGCGTCGGCGACACGTTCGTCGAGGATGTGCCCGTCGGCGTCGATGACGAACCGGTAGCGGCCGAGGGAGTCGCCGATCGGTCGGGACTGGATCAGGCTGAGGTTGACGCCGCGGGTGGCGAATTGCTCGAGCATCTCGAGCAGGGCTCCGGCCCGGTCCTCTGGCAGTTCCACGATGACGCTGGTCTTGTCCGCGCCGGTGGGCGCCGGGATCACGGTGGTGCGGCCGACGAGCACGAACCGGGTCACGGCGTTGGGGTTGTCGCCGATGTTGCGGGCCAGCACAACGAGGTCGTGGTGCTTCTCGATGCCGGGCGGCGCCACGGCGGCATCCGCCGGGCCCGGCTCGAACAGGGCAGCGGCGGCGGCCACATTGCTCGACGAGGGGATGTGGCCGTGCTTGGGCAGGGTGCTCTCCAGCCAGCTGCGGCACTGGGCGTACGCCACCGGATGCGCGTTCACGATCTTGACGTCGTCCAGGGTGGTACCGGGGCGGGCGACGAGCACGAAGTTGACCGGCACAAGGTATTCGCCGATGATCCGCAGGTTCGGCACGCTGGCGAGGGCGTCCTGGGTGGCGCTCACGCCGCCGTCGACGGAGTTCTCGATGGCGATCATGGCGGCGACGCTGCGGCCGCTCACGACGTCGGCGAAGGCCTCACCCACATTGTTGACGGCTCGCCACGGCAGGCCCTGGGCCTCTGGCACCTGGGCGAGGGCGGCCTCGGTGAAGGTCCCGGCCGGCCCAAGGAAGCTGTAGTGCACATCGGGAGTCTCTGGCATGGCTCACAGCCTAGTTGGAGTGCAAGACTGGGCACTATGAACGCACGCGCAGGCACCCCGGCCCAGAAATCCGATCTGATCGACGTTGAGGCTCTCATCAGGGCGTATTACGACCTGAAACCGGATGTCTCCGTCGCCGCCCAGCGGGTCGTCTTCGGCACCTCCGGCCACCGCGGAAGCTCGCTGAACACGGCATTCAACGAGAACCACATCCTCGCCACGACGCAGGCGATCGTGGAGTACCGAGCCGGCCAGGGCATCACCGGGCCGTTGTTCATCGGAGCGGACACGCACGCACTCAGCGGACCGGCCACCACCTCGGCGCTCGAGGTGCTGGTGGGCAACGGCGTGCGGGTGCTGGTCGACGAGTTTGCCGACTTCGTGCCCACCCCGGCCCTCTCGCACGCGATCCTGGCCTACAACCGTGCCGGGAACGACGACCAGGCCGACGGCATCGTCGTCACCCCCAGCCACAACCCGCCCATGGACGGCGGCTTCAAGTACAACCCGCCGCACGGCGGACCGGCCGACAGCGACGCCACCTCGTGGATCGCCAACCGTGCAAACGAGATCATCGCCGACGAGATGCGCGCCGTGCTCATGGCAGAGCCCAGCGCAGTGGAGACCTACGACTTCCGTGGCCACTACGTCGACGACCTCGAGAACATCATCGACATGAAGGCCATCAAGGCCAGCGGCATCCGCATCGGCGCCGACCCGCTGGGCGGAGCGAGTGTGCACTACTGGAGCGCCATCCGCGACCGCTACGAGCTCAACCTCACCGTGGTCAACCCGCACGTCGACCCCACCTGGGCGTTCATGACCCTCGACTGGGACGGCAAGATCCGGATGGACCCGTCCAGCCCCTCCGCCATGGCCTCGGTGCTGGCGCACAAGGACGACTTCGACATCCTCACCGGCAACGACGCCGACGCCGACAGGCACGGCATCGTCACGCCGGATGCCGGCCTGATGAACCCGAACCACTACCTGGCCGTGGCCATCGAGTACCTCTACAGCCACCGCGACGGCTGGCGGGCGGATGCCGCGATCGGCAAGACTCTCGTCTCCTCCACCATGATCGACCGCGTCGCTGGCTTCCTCGGCCGTGAGCTGTGGGAGGTGCCGGTGGGCTTCAAGTGGTTCGTCCCCGGCCTGATCGACGGCTCGGTCGCCTTCGGTGGCGAGGAGAGCGCCGGTGCGAGCTTCGTGCGCTTCGACGGCACCGTGTGGACCACCGACAAGGACGGCATCCTGCTGGCCCTGCTCGCGGCCGAGATCGTGGCCGTCACCGGCAAGTCCCCCAGTGTGCGCTACGCCGAGCTCGCCGAGCACTTCGGCGCTCCGTCCTATGAGCGCATCGACGCCGTGGCCACGCCCGCGCAGAAGGCCGCTCTCGGCAAGCTCGACGGCGCCGCCATCACGGCCACCGAGCTCGCCGGCGACAAGATCATCGGCGCACTCAGCAACGCGCCGGGCAACGGCGCCGCGATCGGCGGCGTGAAGGTCTTCACGGAGTACGCCTGGTTCGCCGCACGGCCCAGCGGCACCGAAGACGTCTACAAGATCTACGCGGAGTCGTTCAAGGGCCCGGAACACCTCAAGCAGGTGCAGGTCGAGGCGAAGGCCATCGTCGACGCCGCGATCAGCTAGCCCGAACCACTGACTGGCCCATTTTTGCTAGTGCGGGACCCCGCTCAACTAGCAAAAATGGGCCACTCTTGTGTGTGCGGGTGGGGCTAGGGGATGCTCCAGTAGTACGCGGTGCCGCCCGGGTGCTTCTCGGTGATCGCGTAGTCCACCGAGCGGTAGTCGGTGTCGTCGGTGTGCCCGGCGTAGTAGATGACGATGTTGTCGCCGCTGCCCTCGATCTTGGAGACGATGGCGGTGTGGTCGCGGTCGCCGGAGTTGTCCCAGTCGAACTGCACGACGTCACCGAGCTTCACCTGGTCGCGCTGGTCGTCGGTGAGGGCGGTGGCACGGCCGGAGTCGGCCAGGTAGTTCATGAAGGCCGTTGAACTCACCCAGGGTGACGAGAAGTCGAAGTCCGAGCCGGTGCCGGATGCCCACCAGGCGTCGTCCATCGCCCAGCCGCGTTCGATCAGCGACTGGCTGGTGAAGTTGACGCAGTCGGTGCCGGTGACCACACCGTATTCGTCGGTGTTGTAGTCGGACCAGTAGGTGAGCGCGTAGTTCAGTTGCGCCTGCACGGCGGTGTCCACGGCGACGGGTTCCGCTGTCGCCGCCGGCGTCTCGCGGGGCTCGGCGGTGGCCGTGGTCGTGTCGGTTGCCGGTGCCGCGGCGTCGGTCTGTGCCGTGGAGACTCGGTCCTGGCCCGATGTGGCCAGGGCCACACCTCCGACGCAGATTCCGCCTATAACGAGGGCGACGACACCGATCCGTGCTGGTCGAGCTAAAGCCACAACTACCTCTATTCGGGGGGGCGAATTCTCAAGCCAACCACATGATCTTCAGAAGTGTCTGGGACCACGCCATGAGCCGCCGATGAGGTGGGCCGGTTAGGCGACGCTCCAGTAGGTGACGCTGCCGCCCGACAGCGCCAACGATTCGTCGACCGAGCGGTAGTCGGTGTTGTTGGTGTGTCCCGCGTAGTAGATGTCCACCCCGGTCGAGGTTTGCTCCACCCGGGTCACGATCCCCGTGTGGTCCTTGTCGCCCGAGTTGTCCCAGTCGAACTGCACGATGTCGCCAACCTTCACCTCGGCGCGCTGCGCGGCGGTGAGCGGGGTGGCCCGCTCCGGGTGCGCGGCGAGGTAGGCGGCGAAGGCCGTGGAGCTGGCCCAGGCCGAGCTGTACTTTCCGGCGACGTACGACCAGTCGGCATCCATGGTCCAGCCGCGGGCGATGAGCGACTGGCTGGTGAAGTTGACGCAGTCGTTGCCGGAGATCGACCCATAGGCGGCCGAGTTGTAGTTCTGCCAGTGCGCGAGCACATAGTCGATCTGTGCGGTGATCCGCGGGTCGGGCACATAGGTGAAGGTGAGCACGGGCGGGTCGGTCGTGGCGGCGGACGTCGACGGCACGGTGATGGCGGCGTCGGCCGTCGGCTCGATCGCGTCGGTGAGGGCGGCCGTGGCGGCGGCGCTGGCAGAGGTGGTGTCGACGCCGGCCCCACCGGCCACCGCGACGGCCTCGCCGGTGCTGGCGTAGAGGCTCACCGCCACCGAACCGGTGCTGAGGCCGGTGGCGGCGGGGGTCTGCAGGGTCACGGTGTCCGTAGTCGCCGACACCACCTGGGCTGGATTCTCGCCGAAACTCGCGCTCGTGACATCGGCCAGGTCGGTGCCGGTGACGGTCACGACGGTGCCGCCGGTGACCGGGCCGGCCGGACTGCCGTCGGCGGCGACAACGGCGCTGCGCACGATCGGCTGCGCCGGTTCCACCACGGTGGGCATCGTGATGGTGGCGCTGGGCGTGGGCGTGGGCGTCGCGCTGGCCACCGCAACATCAGCGCCGGCCGCGGCCCGCACATCCCCAGGAGCGATCGAGAGTCCGGCGATGATCGCCACGATGGTGCTGCCGGCCGTGAGGCTCGCCACGATGGCGAGGTGGACTCTGCGCTGGGTCCTTTTACGTTGGCGGCTGAGCTGGCGTCTGGTGGCGGGCTGGGAGGCAGGAGGTAGAACGGGGCGCACAGAATCGTTTCTCGTCGGCGGGGTGGGGACCCGTTAGGGAAACATCCGCCGATGGTAAAACCCTGTGGAAAACCTCCACAGTCCATGCGTGGGTATGGAGTCAGCCGTATGACGGCGCGGCCGGCAGGCCGAAGAATTCTTCGAGAGTACTCACATTGGTGTTGTGCATCTCGGTGGCCAGGTCGATCCCGATGTAGCGAAAATGCCAGGGCTCGAATTCGTACCCGGTGATCCCGACCTTGTCGGCGGGGTACCGCAAGAGGAAACCGAATCGCCAGGCGTTGGCGGCCAGCCACTGGCCGTGCGGGGTATCGCCAAAGCAGGCATCCAGCGAACACTGTGGGGGCTGGGCGCTGATGTCGATGGTCAGCCCGGTCTGGTGCTCGCTCGTTCCCGGGCGGGCGGTGCTGAGGTCGGCGCCGGCCTGGCCGAGGTTGGCGACGTCGCCGTCGTAGACCCGCGTCTGGGCCTCGAAGCTGCGGTACGCGCTCTGCGACTGCAGGGCCAGCCCGGTTTCGGCCGTGAACGCGGCGAAGAGAGCAACGACAGCGTCGGATGCCTCCTGCCGGAGCTTGGGCGGGTTGGCGAACGGAACGGGCACGTCGACGAGGTCGGCGGGAGCGTAGTCCGTCGGGTTGAGCGGGCGCAGCTTGTCCACGACCACCCAGATGCTGTTCGGATCGTCGATCGAGTGGGCCGCGCGGTCGAAGGTGGGCGCCGGAGCGGGTTCCGGCGACGCCGTGGGAGACGGTCGCGGGGGCTCGGTCGGCGCCGTGGACGCCGACGTGGACGCCGGCGAGTGTCCGGCCGTGGCAACGGTGCTGTTCGGCCCGGTCAGAGCGGACACAGCCACGACGGTGATGACCGCCACGATGACAAGGCCGACTCCTGCGGCGAGAGCGCGACGACGGCGCACGCGCGGTGACGCCCCCCGGCGCGATTCTTCTGACACGTTGCAGAGCCTATCCTGGGTCGGCGACCTCGTGGTGCCCGTTCCGGCGTCGGGGGAATTCCGCCGGCCGACCTCCTGTTGTACCGAGTATGCGAATTGTTATAGCTGGTGGACATGGAAAAATCGCGCGCTTCCTCACGCGGGCCTTGTCGGGCGATGGACACACCGTCGTCGGACTGATCCGGTCGGAGGAGCAGAGCGCCGACCTGCTGCTGGATGGCGCAGAGCCCGTGGTGCTCGACCTGGAGAACAGTTCGGTTGACGCACTCGCCGCCGTTCTGGCCGACGCGGATGTGGCCGTCTTCGCGGCCGGAGCCGGTGCGGGCAGCGGCGACGCCCGCAAGGGCACCGTCGACCTGGGCGCCTCGGTGCTGCTGGCCGATGCAGCCGAAGCCGCCGGCGTGCCCAGGTTCGTGCAGATCTCCTCGACCGGCGCCGACCTGGTGCGCGATGGCGCCATCCCCGACGATGTGCCGGCAGACTTCGTCACCTACCTGCAGGCCAAGCTCGGCGCCGAGATGGACCTCGTGCGCCGCGACCTGGCCTGGACCATCGTGCGCCCTGGCACCCTCACCGACGACGAACCCACCGGCCTGGTCCGCCTCGAGCGCACCGGTCCGGACGAGAGCGGCGCCGTTCACCCCGAACCGCAAGGCAGCATCCCCCGTGCCGACGTGGCCGCGGTGCTGGCCGAACTCATCCGCACCGGAGCCGGCGCGCGCACCACGCTGCACCTCATTTCCGGGCCGGCCACCGTGGCCGAAGCCGTGGAAATCTTCGCCTGAGTCGCGGGCGCCTCTCCTCCACAGGGTGAGGGTGAACGACCTTTCCCCACCTGGGTTTTCGGGCCTGTAAGTATCGGTGGTGGGTGGTTCGCTGTTCCTATGGCCACCCCAGATGCCACACCCGAAGACAGCACAAACGCCGCCGGGGATCCCATGGAGGATCCCACGGTGGTGGCGATCCGCGCGGTCATCGACCCGCTGATCGAGAACGAGAAGGTGATCGCCGCCGGGTACGCCGAACGCGCCCGGCTGCTCGCCGAACTGGACCGGCTCGGCCACCAGCCCCGCATCATCCGCGGGCTCTGCGGTGACCCGGTCGAGTCCGGCCGGGACGACCCCGACACCCAGGCCCACGGGCCGGCCTGGAACGACGAGGAACTCTCCCGCCGCTGCATGGCCGCCGAAGCCGCCGGGGTGCTGCGGGTCACCGCGACCACCGCGGGCAGCATGGTCTTCAACGCCGCCCGCCTCACCGACGACCTCCCCCTCTTCCACGCCGCGCTCACCCGGGGCAGCATCACCTGGGGCCACGCGATGAAGATGCTCGACCTCACCGAGGGTCTGCCCGAAGAGATCCTGCCCGTCTTCGAAGCGACGGTGCTGCCCGCAGCGGAGACACTCACCTCCACCCAGTTCGTGCGGGTCGCCGGCCGCATCCTCGACCGCATGCACCCGGTGCCCCTGCAGGAGCGCGCGAACGCCGGCTTCGTGAAGCGTCGCGTGGTGATGAAGCCCGACGTGGACGGCATGGCCTGGCTGAACGCGTACCTCAAGGCCGACGACGCTCAGGCGATCTACGACCGGCTGACCCTCATCGCCACAGAGGTCACAGACGACGCCGATACCGACCCGGCGACGGGCACCGACGCAACAGTTCCGGGTCGCACGAAGGACCAGCGCCGCGCGGACGCCTACCGCGACCTGCTCCTGGACGGCGTCGGCCCCACCGGGCTCGGCCACGGCATCCGCGGAACCGTGCGCCTCACGGTGCCGGCGCTGACGCTGCTGGACCGGAGCGACGAACCGGCGATTCTCGAGGGCTACGGACCCATCGACCCCGAGACCGCGCGGCAGATCGCGGGCACCGCGACCAGCTGGACGCGGGTCCTCACCCACCCCGAGACCGGCTGCCGCCTCAGCGTGGGCCGCGAGCAGTACGCACCGCCGGCGGACATGCGCCGCTACCTTCAGATCCGCGACCAAACCTGCCAAGGAATCGGCTGCAGCCGACGGGCCACGCTCAGCGAGATCGACCATACCCAGCCGTGGAACACCGGCGGCGCGACCAGCGTGGACAACCTCGTGCACCTCTGCAAACCCTGCCACCGGCTCAAACACCAGTCCAGTTTCAGCACCAGCCAAGGCCCCGGCGGCGCCCTCACCTGGACCACCCCCGGCGGCAAGAAATACACCTTCGCACCCGCGAAAACCGACCCCGCGAACTACCCCGGACGTCCGCTCGGCCGGGTCAATAGAACGGTGGCGGTACCCGTTGTTCCTCCGCCCCCGCGTGAGGATGAGGGCCCGCCACCGTTCTAGCTTTAGTGAGCCGTTGACCGGCTCTCTCGATCAGCCCTTGACGGCTCCCGCCATGATGCCCGAGATGAGCTGCTTGCCCGCCAGCACGAAGAGTACGAGCAGCGGGAGAGTGGCCAGCACGGCACCGGCGAGCACGACCGAGTAGTCGATGTAGCGAGCGGACTGCAGCTGACTGAGCGCGACCTGCAGGGTGGGGTTCTGCGGCGAGACGATCATCGGCCAGAGGAAGTCGGTCCAGGCCATCATGAAGGTGAACAGCGACAGGATCGCCATCGCCGGACGGGCGGCGGGCACGGCCACGTTCCAGAAGGTCGTGATCATGTTCGCGCCGTCCACACGGGCTGCCTCGATGAGTTCGTCCGGGATGACATCGACGAGGTACTGGCGCATGAAGAACACGCCGAAGGCCGTGACGAGAGTCGGGACGATGATGGCGCCGATGGACCCGGTCCAGCCGAACTGACGCATCAGGATGAACAGCGGGATGATGCCCAGCTGGGTGGGAATCGCCATCGTCGCGACGACGAAGACCATCAGGCCGTTGCTGCCGCGGAACCTCAGCTTGGCGAAGGCATAACCGGCGAGGGTGGAGAACGACACCACCGAGACCGTGATGATCGTCGACACGATCACGCTGTTGAGCAGGGCCTGCCAGAACGGGATGGTGTCGAAGACGACGGCGACGTTGTCCCAGAACTGCCCGCCCGGCAGCAGGGGCGGCCAGTCCTGCGACAGGACCGACGAGGGACTCGCGCCCACGACGACCGACCACCAGAGCGGGTAGGTGCCGCCGGCGAACAGGGCGATCAGGATGCCGTAGGTGAGGAAGCCCGGCCGGCGGTCGATTCCGAGGCCCTTGTGCTTGGTCTTCTTGGGCGCTGTGGCGGGCACCGAAGCGGGCACGCCCGACGCGCTCTCTGGGCGGGTGATGGTGTCGGTCATGCGCGGGGCTCCTTAGCGCCGTCTCGGAGCGTGCGACGCAACGCGCGCTTCTGTCTCTTGGACTCTGAGCGTGAGTCCGTCGTCGCAATGCGGTTCGAAATCATGAAGTTGAGCAGACCGAACGCCACGATGATGAGGAAGAGGATGAAGGCCACAGCTGAGGCCTTGCCGAAGTTCTGCCTCTGGAAAGCCATCTCCCAGAGGTAGAGCACGGTGGTTTGGAATTGCCGGTGCGCTCCGCCCGCGGTGGAGCTCGTTGCGTCGTAGAGGCGCGGCTCGGTGAAGATCTGCAGGCCGCCGATGGTGGCCGTGATGATCACGAAGATCATGGTGGGGCGGATGCTCGGCAGGGTGATCGAGAAGAACCGGCGCACGAAGCCTGCCCCGTCCAGGGCGGCTGATTCGTGGATGTCCCGGGGCACAGACTGCATCGCAGCGAGCAGGATGAGGGCGTTGTACCCGGTCCACCGCCAGTTCACCATTCCGGCGATTGCCAGGTGGCTGGGCAGCACATCGGTTTTCCAGAGAATCGGATCCACGCCGACGAAGCTGAGCAGGTGATTCACCAGGCCGCTCTGCTCGCTGAACATGCTGGAGAAGATCAGGGCGACGGCCACCGGTGTCACGACGTAGGGGATGAGCACGCTCATGCGCCAGAAGGTCTTGGCGCGCAGGTTCTGGTCGAGGATAGCGGCGATGGCCGTGGCGACGACGAGCTGCGGAATGCTCGAGAGCAGGAAGATGCTCATGGTGTTGAACAGTGAGTTCCAGAACAGAGGGTCAGCGAGTTCTGCGCTGTAGTTGTCGAAGCCGACCCACTCCCCCGGTCCGCTGAGCAGGTTCCAGTTGTTGAGGGACACCACGAAGGTGTAGACCAGCGGGAACAATCCCACCAGACCGAACAAAACGAAGAAGGGCGAGATGTACAGGTAGGGCGAGAGCTTCACATCCAGGCGGCTGAGCCGGTGCTTATAGGTGAGGGCGCTCGCGCGGCCGGGACGCTTGAGAGGCGCGGGAGCGCTGATCTCTGGTTCGAGTGTTCGTGTCATGGTGGCTTTCTGCCTTCGAGCCGGGCTCCCCGGTGCCTGCGTGCGGCGCCGGGGAGCCCGGCAAGAGCGGATTTTTGCTACTACTTGTTGGTGATGAGCTGGTCGAACAGGGTCATGGCGTCATCCCATGCCTTGTCTCCGGCCACGCCCTGGTCGAGCGAGATCGCGGACGGTCCGAAGACCTGCTCCTGGATCGTGGAGTCATCCGGGCCCTTGAACTGGGCCTTCACTCCATCGGCACGCTTGGTGAGGATTTCGGCGATCGGCGCGTCATTGAAGAACGCGGAGACACCGGTCGCCTCGGCGAGGGCGGGATCCGTCTGCGCGGCAGTGACGCTCGGGAACGGGCCCTGGGCCTTGAACTCGGCGACCTGCTGGTCGGCGTCGGTCAGCCAGGCGGCCAGGTCGGCAGCTTCCTGCGGGTGCTTCGACTGCGTCGGAACGGTCAGGAACGAACCACCCCAGTTGGTTGCGCCGCCGGGGAAGACGTCGGCGAAGTCCCAGCCTGCGGTCGCGCCGGTGGCGTCGCCGCCCGCGGTCTCAACCTGGCCCTGGACGACTCCGAGCATCCAGCCCGGGCACATGAACGTTGCGAAGGTTCCGTCGGTGAACGACGAGCCCTTGTTCCAGTCCCACTGGGTCTGCTTGGCGGAGAGGCCGGCCGCGTTGGCGTCGGCGAGCTTCGTCCAGGCCGCCTTGAGGTCGGGGTTGTCGACGACGTTCAGTTCGCCGTCAGCGGTGTAGTAGCCCTCGTCCATCTGGTTCACCATGGAGTTCCAGATGAAGCCGGACTGGTCGAACCAGGCCTTGCCGGTGGCCTTCTGGTACTGCTCGCCGAGGGCGAAGTAGCTGTCCCAGGTGGCGTCCGCGCCGCCGAGCAGAGCCGCGACCTCGGTGCGGTCGGTGGGCAAGCCGGCTGCGGCGAAAGCTGCGCTGTTGTAGCAGAGGCCCTCCGGGCCGATGTCGGTGCCGTACGCGATGATGCGGCCGTCCTTGTCGGTGCCCTGTTCGAGCTTCCACGGAACCCAGCGGTCCTTGATCTTGTCTGCGCCATAGTCGGACAGGTCGACGAACTGGTCGGAAACGGTCTGGATCGAGCCGAGCCAGCCCTCTTCGACGGCCAGGACGTCGGAGAGTCCGCTTCCGGCGGCGATCTTGGTGAAGGCATCCGTGCGGGCGTTGCCGCCGGTGTCGATGTTGTTGGCCTTGATCGTGATGCCGGGGTTGTCCGCCTCGTACTGTGCGTAGAGGTCGTCCATGCCCATGCTGCCGAACGTGGTGACGGTCAACTCGATCGCGTCGTCGCCGCCGGCGGTGTCGGTGCCTGCCGACGAACAGCCTGTTGCGATGAGGGCGAAGGATGCGGCGCAGGCTACTGCGGCGCCAACCTTGGTGCGTTGTGAGAACTTCACTTTCACTCCTTTGTGTGCGTGTGCTGCGAATGCAAGACATACGTGCCGTGGTGAGAGCGCTCTCATTTCGCATCGTGAGAGCGCTCTCATCAATCACCGTCACCCTAGGGCAGTTGTGCAGAGCTTGTCAAGGCGACGGCTCTGCGCGGGCGATCCACCGGCGCGTCGCACCCGCGACCACCGACGCGCGCCGTGCGCGCGACACCGGCGGTGCCAGCGCAAATAGAATGACGCCATGACATTGGGAACCCGGAGTGCGCGTCCGCCCCAGCCGACCCTCGAGATGGTCGCCGCCGCTGCCGGCGTATCCCGGGCCACGGTCAGCCGGGTCGTCAACGGCTCCCCGAAGGTGCGGCCGGAGGTGGTCGAGTCGGTCAACGCCGCGATCGAGCGCCTCAACTACGTGCCCAATCGCGCCGCCAGATCCCTCGCGAGCCACCAGACCCAGTCCGTCGCCCTCGTCGTGCCCGAAGACATGACGAAGTTCTTCGGCGACCCCTACTTCGCCGCGGTCGTGCAGGGCATCACCAACCGCCTGGACGAGAGTGACTACACACTGAACCTGCTGGTGGCATCCAGCGACCCGCGGCACAAGACCATGCGCTACCTCCGGTCGGGCAACGTCGACGGCGCGCTCGTGATCTCCCACCACACCGGGGACGACTTCGTGGACAACCTCGAGTCCACCATGCCCGTGGTCTTCGGTGGCCGGCCCACGAACCACTCGGGCGCCGACAACTACTTCGTGGATGTCGACAACGTCGCCGGGGCGATCAGTGGCGTGCAGCACCTCATCGACATCGGCCGGCGCCGCATCGGAACCATCACCGGCCCGGTTGACATGCCCGCCGGAATCGACAGGCTCACCGGCTTCACCCAGGCCCTCGACCATGCCGGCCTCGTGGCCGCGGCTGTCGAGCACGGCGACTTCACGGCTGCCGGCGCCGCGGCCGCTACCCGCCGCCTGCTCGCCGAGAACCCGGACATCGACGCCCTGTTCGTCGCGAGCGACCTCATGGCGGTCGGCACCATGGGCGTGCTGGCCGAACAGGGCCGGTCCGTGCCCGGAGACATCGCCGTGGTCTCCTTCGACGACAGCCCGGCGGCCGTCTCCGGCCCGATCTCGCTGACCACGGTGAGCCAACCGTCGCGGGAGATGGGCTTCGCCATGGCAGACCTGCTGCTGCGCCTCCTGGCCGACGACGAGACGGTTCCGCACCACAACTTCATGCCCACCCGCCTGGTGCTGCGCGAATCCGCCTGACCTGGCTGGCTCGCGCCGCTAGTCCAGCTGCGGCATGACCTCGCGGGCGATGAAATCCAGATGGTCGAGGTCGGCCAGATCCATGATCTGCAGGTAGACGCACTCCACGCCGTCGGCCGCGAGGGCACCGAGCCTGTCGACGACCTCGCCGGTGGTTCCGGCGATCCCGTGTTCGCGCAGCTCCGCGGGCTCCCGGCCCACGGCCGCGGCCCGGCGGGTGAACTCGGCCTCGTCGGCTCCGGCCACCGCGATGAGCGCCGCGGAGTAGACGAGCTCCTTCGGGTCGCGGCCCACCGCCTCGCAGGCGGCCCGAACCCCGGCGAACTTGGCCGGGATATCGGCGAAGTCAGGGAACGGCAGATTGAACTCGGTGGCGAACCGGGCAGCCATCGCCGGGGTGCGCTTGGCACCGCCGCCGCCGACGATCACGGGCACCCGCGCCTGGGTGGGCTTGGGCAGGGCGGGTGAATCGACGAGGGTGTAGTGCTCGCCCGCGAAGCTGTAGCTCTCGCCGACGGGAGTACCCCACAGGCCGGTGATCACCTCGAGCTGCTCTTCGAGCATGCCGAACCGCTTGGCCGGGAACGGGATGCCGTACGCGAGGTGCTCCTGCTCGAACCAGCCGGTGCCCAGCCCGAGCTCCACTCGGCCGCCCGACATCTGGTCGACCTGGGCCACCTGGATCGCCAGCACCCCCGGCGGCCGGTAGGTGACCGACGACACCAGGGTGCCCAGGCGGATGCGTTCGGTCTCGCGGGCCAGGCCGGCCAGCGTGGTCCAGGCATCCGTGGGCCCGGGCAGCCCGGAGACGTGGTCGCCCATGGCGAGGTAGTGGTCTGAGCGGAAGAAGGCATCGAAGCCCAGCTTCTCGGTGGCCTGCGCCACCGCCAGGAGGTCGTCGTAGCTGGCGCCCTGCTGGGGCTCGGTGAAGATGCGGAGTCTCATGCTCCCAGTCTTGTGGCCCGGTCGTCGTCGACGAAATCGACGTCGGGCAGAGCGCCCAGCCGCTCGTGCATCACGGCGAGGCTCTCCGGATTCTGGTCGATCAGCAGGAATCGGCGACCCAGGGCGGCCGCGACCGCGCCCGTCGTGCCGCTGCCGGCGAAGAAGTCCAGCACCCAGTCACCCTCGCGGCTGGATGCCTGGATCATGCGGCGCAGGATGCCGACGGGCTTCTGGGTGGGGTAGCCGGTCTTCTCCTTGCCCGTCGGCGACACGATGGTGTGCCACCAGACGTCAGTGGGCAGTTTGCCCTTGGCCACCTTCTCCGGCGTGACCAGCCCGGGCGCCATGTACGGCTCGCGATCGACGGTGCTGGAATCGAAATAGTACGCTCGCGGATCCTTCACGTAGACCAGGATCGTGTCGTGCTTGGTGGGCCAGCGGTTCTTCGACTTCGCGCCGTAGTCGTAGGCCCAGATGAGCTCGTTGAGAAAGCAGTCCCGGCCGAAGAGGGCGTCGAGGAGCACCTTGGCGTAGTGCGCCTCCCGGTAGTCCAGGTGCAGGTAGAGCGTGCCGTCCTCGGCCAGCAGCCGCCAGGCCTCGATCAGCCGGGGCTCGAGAAAGGCCCAGTAGTCCTCGAACTGGTCGTCGTAGCCGAGCAGGTCACCCTTGATGCGCTCATAGCGCTGGCCTTTGAACCCGGTGATGGTTCCGGTGGCGTGCGCCCCACTGGCCAGGGTGCTCCGCACCGAGGTGGTGGCCTGCCGCTTCTGGGTGCGGCCGGTGTTGAACGGCGGGTCGAGGTAGATGAGGGTGAACGCGCCGTCGGGCAGCGTGGGCAGGATCTCCAGGTTGTCGGCCTGGATGACGCGGCTGGGAGAGAACTGAGTCCACGCGTTTGGCATTCCCTCATTCTGTCAGTCGGCCTACGCTGATCCGATGACGATCGACAAGATGACACGTGAGGGCTCTGCCGCTGGGGACGCTGCCGCCGAGGTTGTGCACGAACCCGATCTATCGCGATACACCCTGTGGCTGGACGGAGAACCCGCCGGGCTCGCCGACTACCGGATCGTGGGCCAGGAGATGCGGTTCACGCACACCGAGGTGGACCCCGCCAAGCGGGAGCACGGTCTGGCGGGCATCCTCGTCGAGCAGGCGCTTGACGACGTGCGCATCCGCACCGGCCTCACCGTGGTGGCGGCCTGCCCGTTCGTCGCCGACTGGATCGACCAGCACGCCGAATACCAGGACCTGCTCAGCCGCGGCCGGTAGCGGTCAGGGAACGCGGCCGATCCACTCGTCGGTGCTGAACTTGCTCTCCACGAGATCGGCGGCCTTGGCGTACTCCGCCTCGGTGATCTCTCCGGGAACGGCCCCGTAGAGGCTCGTGAAGGTCTGCTTCATCCGGTCGATGATCTCGGCCCGGCTGAGGCCGGTCTGGCTGCGCAGCGGGTCCACCCGCTTGGCTGCACTCGTGATGCCCTTGTCGCTGAGCTTCTCACGGCCGATGCGCAGCACCTGCACCATCTTCTCGCCGTCCATGTCGTAGCTCATGGTGACGTGGTGCAGCACGGCGCCGCTGCCGAGGCGCTTCTGGGCCGCTCCGCCGATCTTGCCGGTGGGGCTCGTGATGTCGTTGAGCGGCTGGTAGTGAGCGTCGATGCCGAGCGACTTGAGCGCTGTGATGACCCACTCGTCGAGGAACGCGTAGGAGTCGGCGAAGGTCATCCCGTGCACAAGATCGGTGGGCGCGTAGATCGAGTACGTGATCACCGAGCCGGCCTCCATGAACATGGCGCCGCCGCCGGAGACCCGGCGCACCACGGTGAATCCATGCTTCTCGGCGTTGACCTGGTCGACCTCGTTCTTCAGCGACTGAAAACTGCCGATCACGACGGCAGGTTCGTTCCACTCCCAGATGCGCAGCGTGGGCTTGCGCCGGCCCTCGCCGACCTCGACGGCGAGCACCTCGTCGAGCGCCATCTGCATCACCGGTCGCTCCGCCTTGGTGTGGATGAGCTGCCACTCGTAGTCGCGCCAGCCGCTGGCGTGGGCGAGCGAACGGCGGATGGCCACGGCCACCGACTCCGGCGAGAAGCCGAGCAGGGTGGCCTGGGGCGGCAGCGCAGCCCGCACCACACCCGCGATGGTGGCGGCGTCGCTGTCGGCGGCCAGGCCGTTCACCGCGGCGTTGATGTCTTCGAGGGCATCGTCGGGCTCGAGGAAGAAGTCACCGGCCAGGCGGAAATCGGTGATGACGTTGTCGACAACGTCGAGATCGACCACAACGAGTTTGCCGCCAGGAACCTTGTATTCACCATGCATGGAGCCCAGCCTAATCGTCGACAGAACCGTCCTGGACGGAGGCGGGAAGGTGGCTGTCCAACCAGCCGACCAGGTCGGCCAGCACCTCGTCGCGGTTGGTCTCGTTGAAGACCTCGTGCCTGGCGCCCGGGTACACGATCAGGCGCACATCACGCACGCCTGAGCGGCGGGTGTAGGCGTCCACGAGCTTCCTGGCGCTGCGCTCTCCGCCGACGGGGTCGTCGCCGCCGACCTGGATGAGCACGGGCAGGGTCGGGGGCAGCCGCCTGGCGGGACGGCCGAGAATGCGGGCGGCATCGCGCAGGCCGAAGAGCTTGGCCAGCGGCACGCTGGTGGTGAGCGGGTCGGCCACGAACGCCGCCGCGACGGCCGGGTCACGGCTCAGCCACTCTGCGCCCGTCGTGCCGAGGTGCTTGTGCCTGGCATTGAGGTCTCCGCTGTTGAGGAAGCCGGGCCAGCGGTAAGCGGTGCCGGTGAGCACGACGGCCTGATAGTCCTGCGGATACCGGTTGATGATCATCTGCGCCATGAACGAACCCCAGCTGTGGCCGAGCAGTACCAGGGGTACCGGCGGATGTCCCTGCTGTGCTTGAGGGGCCGCGGCCTGCCGGATCACGTCCGTGAATCTGTGCACGGCGGCCACCGCCGCGCGTAGTCCACCGGGGCCGAGCCGGCCGAGCCGGCCGGCGTCGCCGCCGTGCTGCAGCATCCCGGTCTGGCCGTGGCCGCGGTGGTCGTCGGCGTAGACCGAGTAGCCGGCCGCGTTCAGCGCGCGGGCCACCTCCCGGTAGCGCAGGGCGTGCTCCCCCACGCCGTGAACGAGCTGCACGATGGCGCGCGGGTGGTCAACGGGCCAGGCGTAGTAGACGATCGGAACGCCATATTCATCGGTGAAGGTGGGCACGGCCTCATTCTGCCGCACAACCCCCGCACCTGTCCCGCCCCCGTTTTCGTCCCAACTGTTCCCCATGCAGACAAATGCGTCCGGCACACCGGGCGCAGTTGTCCGGAACGGGAACAGATAGCGCAATCAGACGAGCGGGGAATCATTAGCATGGCTAATTTGTTAGGCTAAGTAATCATGACTCTTCTTCCTGGGCACACCGCCCCCGCCGCTGCCCCCCACGCCAAGCGACGCACCGTCGCGGAGTTGAGCCATGACTTCCGGCTCGCCAACGGCAGGCTCGCCCGCCGGGTGCGACAGGAGCAGGCCGACAACGAACTCACCAGCGGCCAGTTCTCGGCCCTCGGCGCCGTGTTCAGGCTGGGCCCGATGACCCTCAGCGCGCTCAGCGACGAAGAGCGGGTGACCCCGCCGTCGATGAACCGCACCGTCAACGCCCTGGTCGAAGCCGGCCTGGTCGACAGGGCCGGGTCGGCCGAGGACGGCCGCAAGGTCGTGCTCACGGTCACCGACACCGGGATGACAATCGTGCGTGAGACCCGCAAGCGCCGGGACGACTGGATCGCCCAGCGCATCCTGCGCCTCACTCCCGAGCAACGCCAGGTCTTGGCCGCCGCCACCGAAATCATGAAGGAGCTCTCCAACAGTTGAGTGCAATGTTCCGCTCCCTGAGCGTGGTCAATTATCGGATCTGGTTCGCCGGCGCCCTGGTGTCCAATGTGGGCACCTGGATGCAGCGCACGGCCCAGGACTGGATCGTGCTGACCCAGCTCACCGACCACAACGCCACCGCGGTCGGCATCGTCATGGCCCTGCAATTCGGGCCACAGCTGCTGCTGATGCCCTGGTCGGGGCTTATCGCCGACAGGTTCGACCGGCGCAAGCTGCTGATGCTCACCCAGACCCTGATGGGCCTGCTCGCCCTGGGGCTCGGGCTCATCACGGTGACCGGCGTCGTCGAGCTCTGGCACGTCTACCTCTTCGCGTTCGGCCTGGGCGTCGTGGCTGCCATCGACGCGCCCGCCCGGCAGACCTTCGTCTCCGAGCTCGTGCCCGACGACAACCTGTCCAACGCCGTAGCGCTCAACTCAGCCTCCTTCAACGGGGCGCGACTGATCGGCCCGGCCGCCGCCGGCCTGCTCACCGTCGCCGTCGGCGCCGGCTGGGTGTTCCTGATCAACGCCATCACCTTCGGATTCACGGTCTTCGCGATGACGCTGCTGCGTACCAAGCAACTCCGCTCCCAACCCAGGGCCCCCGCGAGCGCGGTCAGTTGATGGCCGGATTCCGCTACGTCTGGAAACGCCCCGACATCGTCGCCGTGCTGGTCACCGTGTTCCTGGTGGGCACCTTCGGCTTCAACTTCGCCATCTTCACCTCGACCATGGCCACCGTTGAATTCGGCATGGGAGCCAGCGAGTTCGGCATGCTCAGTTCGATCATGGCGGTGGGCAGCGTCGCCGGCGCCCTGCTCTCGGCCCGGCGCAACCGGCCCCGCATGCGGCTCGTGGTGGGCGGCGCCTTCTTCTTCGGCCTCACCTGCGCGATCGCCGCCGTGATGCCGAGCTACATCACCTTCGCGATCTCCCTGGCCTTCGTGGGGCTCACCTCCCTCACCCTGATGACCACGGCAAACGCCTACGTGCAGACCACCACCGAACCGGCCATGCGCGGCCGGGTGATGGCGCTGTACATGGCCATCTTCGCCGGCGGCACCCCGCTCGGCGCCCCGCTGGTGGGCTGGGTCGCCGACCAGTACGGCCCGCGCTGGGCCATCGGCGTGGCCGCGGTCTCGGGCCTGCTCGCCGCCGCCGCCGTGCTGTTCTGGATGATCAGGTACCAACGCCTGCGCGTGCGCATCCGCCCGCGCACGTCGTCCCGCTCCGCCCGGCTGCTCGTGCGGCACCGCGGCGACGGGCACCCGCTCACCTCGGCCATCCGCGTCGTCTCGGACAAGGCGGATGCCGCCAGGCGCGACCGCGACCGCGAGACGGCGACCCGCGAAATCGCGGTCGTCGAGGCGACCAGCCCGCGCTGATTCCGCGCTGATTCCGGGGGCTTCCGGGAGTAGACTTCGAACACTGAAACGATTCAATAATCGGTGTCGACGATAAGGAAGTCACGACTAATGAGCAATCGAATGATCTGGAACCAGACCGCCCACTTCGGTGCGGGGGCGATTCGGGAGATCCCCGGCGAACTCGCTAACCGCGGATTCACCAGGGCTTTTGTCGTGTCGGATCAGGTCCTCGTCGACACGGGCGTGACCGGCAGGGTCACCGCGCTGCTCGACGCCGCCGGCTTCCCGTACGAGGTCTACTCCGACGTCACGCCGAACCCGCCGATCGAAGCCGTGCAGAAGGGCGTTGCCGCGTTCGCCGCCTCCGGCGCCGACGTGCTGATCGGGATCGGCGGTGGCTCGCCGCAGGACACCTGCAAGGCGATCGGCATCATCACCCGCAACCCCGAGTTCGCCGATGTGCGCAGCCTCGAGGGCGTCGCCGCCACGAAGTACCCGGCCGTGCCGATCATCGCCGTGCCGACCACCGCCGGCACCGCCTCTGAAACCACGATCAATTACGTCATCACCGATGTCGAGCGCTCACGCAAGTTCGTCTGCGTCGACCCGCACGCCATCCCGGTGGTCGCCGTGGTCGACTCCGAGATGATGTCGAGCGCACCGCGCTCGCTCAAGGTCGCGACCGGACTGGACGCGCTCACCCATGCCATCGAGGGCTACACCACCAAGGGCGCCTGGGAACTCTCCGACCTGTTCCACCTCAAGGCCATCACGACCATCGCCGAATCCCTCCGCGCCGCCGCCGACGGCGACCCGGACTCCGCCGACCGCATGGCGCTCGCCCAGTACATCGCCGGCATGGGCTACTCCAACGTGGGCCTCGGGCTCGTGCACGGCATGGCCCACCCGCTCGGCGCGTTCTACAACGCCCCGCACGGCGTGGCCAACGGCATCCTGCTGGCGCCGGTGATGGCGTTCAACGCCGAGGCCACCGGCGAGCGCTTCCGCGACATCGCGGTGGCCTTCCGGGTGGCCGGCGCGGCCGAGCTGCCTCTCCAGGATGCCCGCACCGCGGCCGTCGAGGCCGTGTCGGCGTTCGCCCGCGCGCTGGGCAACCCCACCACGCTGCGCGAGATCGGCGCCAAGGAGGCCGACCTGCCGGCCCTCGCCCAGTCCGCCTTCGACGACGTCTGCACCGGCGGCAACCCGCGCGACGTGACCGTGGAGCAGATTTTGGCGCTGTACACGTCGATCTACTAGGCCCGGCCAGCACACCGAAAAGCGTCCGACCCGCGAGGGCCGGACGCTTTCGTGTTGTTGCGGTTACTGCCGAACCAGCGACCGGGCCGGGGTGAAGGCAACGGGTACGAAGCTACGGGCCACGAGGGCGCGCAGTTCTTCGAGGGATCCGTTGACGAGCCCCTGGGCGCGGGCCTGGATCAGCACATTTCCGATCGCCGTGGCCTCCACCGGGCCGGCCAGCACGGGCAGGCCCAGGCGGTCGGCGGTGAGCTGGCAGAGCAGGCGGTTCTGGGAGCCGCCGCCCACGATGTGCACCTCGCGAACGGTCTTGCCCGAGAGCAGGCTGGCCTGCTGCACACCGCGGGCGAACGCATCCGCCAGGCTCTCGAGGATGCTGCGCACCATCTCGGCCTTCGACCGGGGCGGTTCGAGGCCGTTCTCGACGCAGTACGCCCGGATGCGGGCGGGCATGTCCCCCGGCGCCAGGAAACGCTGGTCGTCGGCGTCGAACACCGCGACGGGCCCGGTCACGGCCGCGGCTTCCCGCAGCAGGTCGGCGAGCACGATCGGTGCGCCGTCCAGTTCCCAGCTGCGGATGGACTCGCTCAGCAGCCACAGGCCCATCACATTGTGCAGGTAGCGCACGCGGCCGTCGACGCCGCCCTCGTTGGTGAAATTCGCCGCCCGGCTGGCGGCGCTGAGCACGGGCCCGTCGAGCTCGACACCCACCAGGCCCCAGGTGCCGCAGGAGATGTAGGCGAAGTCGTCGCCGGTGGCGGGCACCGCGGCGACGGCGGAGGCGGTGTCGTGCGAGCCGATCGCCGTGACTTCGATCGGGCGGCTGGAGCGGATCTCGGCCGCCACACTGGGCAGCAGGCTGCCGATCCGAGTGCCGGCGTTCACGAGCGGAGGGAACAGGCTGCGGTTGAAGCCCAGCAGGCTGATCAGGGCCTCGTTCCAGTCACCGGTGCGCACGTCGAGCAGCCCGGTGGTGGAGGCGTTGGTGCGTTCGGCGGCGCTGACACCGGTGAGCCAATAGGTGAGCAGGTCGGGAACGAGCAGAACCTGGTCAGCCAGGTCCAGGGTGCCCGCGTCTAGGTCAGCCCGAAGCTGGTAGAGCGAGTTGAACGGCAGGAACTGCAGCCCGTTGGCCTCGTACAGCTCGGCCGGGCCGCTCAGCGCGTGCACGGTCTCGACGGCCGGCCGGGTGCGGTCATCGCGGTAGTGGTACGGCACCTGCAGCATCCGGCCCTGCCGCAGCAGCGCGTAGTCCACGGCCCAGGAATCCACCCCGATGCCGACCAGCCCGGGTTCCGCGGCGACCGCCGCCGTGAGCCCGGCCAGCACGTTGCGGTACAGCTCCGAGATGTTCCAGTGCAGCGACACCCGGCCGTTCTCGTTCACCGGGGTGGGCCCGTTCGGGAAGCGGGCCACCGACCGCAGGCGCAGCTCGTTCTGCCCGACGTGGCCGAGCATCACCCGGCCGCTCGTGGCGCCGAGGTCGACGGCCGCGACGACGGCGTGCGGCATCAGGCGCCCCAGCTGGCCTGCTGGCCGCCGACCCGGTCGGCCGAGATCTTCTCCTGGTAGCCGGATGCGGCGTACGCCTTCATCGGGTCGCCGGCCAGACCGCGGGACTCGCGCCAGGCGGCGAGGTCGGGGCGCACATCGGCGTAGAAGGCATCCATAAGGATGCCATTGGCGCCGAGCACGTCCTCGTTCGCCTGCGCCGTGGCGAGGGCGTCGGCGTCCACCAGCAGAGCGCGGGCAGTCATCTCCTGCACGTTCAGCACCGACCGGATCTGGCCGGGGATCTTCTCCTCCACGTTGTGGCACTGGTCGAGCATGAACGCCACGGTGGAGTCGGGGCCGAAACCGCCGCCTCGGATGACCTCGTAGAGGATCCGGAACAGCTGGAACGGGTCGGCGGCACCCACGATGAGGTCGTCGTCGGCGTAGAACCTGGAGTTGAAGTCGAACGAGCCGAGCTTTCCGAGCCGGAGCAGCTGCGCGACGATGAACTCGATGTTGGTGCCGGGGGCGTGGTGACCGGTGTCCAGGCACACCATCGCCCGGTCGCCGAGGGCCGAGACCTGGGCGTAGGAGGTTCCCCAGTCGGGCACATCCGTGTGATAAAAAGCGGGCTCGAAGAACTTGTACTCGAGCACCAGGCGCTGGTTCTCGCCGACCCGGGCGTAGATCTTCGCCAGTGAATCGGCGAGGCGGTCCTGGCGGCCGCGAATGTCGCCCTGGCCGGGGTAGTTGGTGCCGTCGGCCAGCCACACCTTGAGGTCGCGGGAGCCGGTCGCGTCCATCACGTCGATGCACTCGAAGTGGTGGTCGATGGCCTTCTGCCGCACGGCCGCGTCGATGTGGGTGAGGCTGCCGAACTTGTAGGCGTCGTCCTGGAAGGTGTTCGAATTGACGGTGCCGAGCTTCACGCCGTGGTCTTCGGCGAAACGGCCGAGCTCGTCGTAGTCGTCCACCTTGTCCCAGGGGATGTGCAGCGCGACGCTGGGCGAGAGCGCGGTGTAGGCATTCACCTGGGCTGCATCCGCGATCTTCTCCTGCGGGGTGCGCGGAGTGCCGGGGGTGCCGAACACCTTGAACCGGGTACCCGAGTTGCCGAAGGCCCAGGAGGGCAGTTCGATGGCCTGGGTTTCCAGGAGGGAGAGAGTTTCCGGGGTGAGCGTCATGGCAGGCGTGCGCCCTCTGGGATCACGATGTGGTCCAGCTGCAGGATGTTCGGCGTGCCCAGCGCGAGTGCGCCGTGCAGCACCTGAGCGTTGGCTTCGACCGCAACGGCGACCTTGAAGGCGCCGGCGACATCCTCGCCGACCGAGAGCATGCCGTGGTTGCCCCAGACGACAGCGTTGGTGTCGTCGCCCATCAAGGCCGCGCTCAGTTCGCCGAAGTCGGTGTTGGTGGAGAACTCGAACGGCATGATCCGCACGGCACCCTTGGCGTAGAGCACCATGTTCAGCAGCACGGGGTCGATGGTCTTGCCGACGGCGCCGAACATGTTGGCGTAGGGCGATTCGGTGTGCACGATGGCGTTGACGTCGGGGCGGCGGCGGTAGTGCGCGAGGTGCACATCCGTTTCGGTGGAGGGGAACAGGTCACCCTCGAGTACGACGCCGTCGTAGCCGACGACGACCATCTGATCGATGGTCAGCACGTCGTAGCGGATGCCGGACGGGGTGATGACGATCGCCTCGTGCTCGGGCAGCCGGATGGAAATGTTGCCCTGGGTGTTGAAGTTCAGTCCGGTGCGCACCGACTCGCGGCACCAGTACAGAATCTCTTCTCTCAGCTCGTTGCTTGCCCTGCTCATGGGAATCCTCGTCCTTTGATTGAATCGTTTCAACACAAGGAGCATAACCCCGGAAGCCGGAGCGGGTCAACTCCGCCGCGGCGCACGCCGAACAGCCCTCGACAGAGGCCCGTGTGCACCCGAAAACGGGTCGCCGATCCTCGCGATCGCCCCAGCCCCGTTCGGCTCTGGGCGTCAGCCGCCAGTGGAGGCGCGCACCACCAGCTCGGGCTGGAACACGATCTGCTCCGGCACGAAGGCCTCGCCGGCCTCGGCCTCGCGCAGCAGCAGGTCGACGGCCGTCGAGCCGATCAGGGCGCTCGGCTGCCGGATCGACGACAGCGGCACGACAGCCGCTGACGCGAAGGCGATGTCGTCGTAGCCGATCAGGGCGATCTCCTCCGGCACGCGCACATCGCCGAACATGCTCAGCGCCTGCAGAACGCCGAGGGCGAGCAGGTCGTTGGCCGCGAAAACAGCGTCCGGCCGGGCATCCACCGGCCGCGCCAGAAGGCCTTCGCCCACCCGGCGGCCTTCGAGAACCGAGAGTGACGCGGTGTCAAGCGACTCGAGCGAGACGCCCGGATGTTCGGCGACCGCCTTGCGGGCGCCCTCCAGCCGGTCGGTCACCTGACGGATGCTGTGGGGCCCGCCGACGAAGGCCAGCCGGGTGCGCCCGACGGCAATCAGGTGGCTCGCGGCCAGGTAGCCGCCCGCCACGTCATCGACCGCCACAGACGAGAAGCTGCGATCCTCGGTCTGCCGGTCCACGAGAACCGTGGGGGTGCCGCGCCGTCGCAACCGTTTGAGCTGCTCGCCGCTGTCGCCGAGGGGGGAGATCAGCACGCCGTGCACCCGCTGCTCCTCGAACAGGTCGAGATAGGCGCTTTCGCGCTCGACGGTCTCGTCGCTGTTGCCCAGCAACACGGTCAACCCAGCCTGGGCGGCGCGGTCTTCCGCGCCTCGGGCGAGGTCGGTGAAGAAGGGGTTGCCCACGTCGAGCACGACGAGGCCGATGCTGCGGCTGCGACCGGCGCGGAGCTGGCGGGCCGCGTCGTTGCGCACGAAGCCGAGCAGCTCGATCGCCGCCTGGACCCTGGCGACCGTACCTGCCGAGACCTTGTCCGGCCGGTTGAGCACATTGGAGACCGTGCCCACCGAGACTCCGGCCTCGGCCGCAACCTCGCGCACACTGATTGATGCCACCGGTTCTCCTTCGCCGCGAATCCGATTGCAGTTTAGCGGCCGGTCAGTGAAACGATTCGTTTTGGCCCGCCGCGGCTTGCGGAGAGCACATCGACACGTCATGATTGAATCGATTCATGTCATTTTCCCCCAGAAGCAGAGGTCCTCAATGACGAGCGTCAGCCACCGCGAGCGTGTGTGCTTCCAACTGCAGGTGAAGCCTGAACTCATTCCCGAATACACCCGGCGGCACGCCGCGGTCTGGCCGGACATGCTGCGCGCCCTGGCCGCCACCGGCTGGCACAACTACTCCCTGTTCCTGCGCGCAGACGGCCTGCTGATCGGCTACCTCGAGACCGACGACCTCGCGGCCGCGCAGGCCGGCATGGCGGCGACCGAGGTCAACAAGCGCTGGCAGGCCGAGATGGGTGACTTCTTCGTCGCCCTCGACGGCGCACCCGACACCGGATTCCTGCAGCTGACCGAGGCCTTCAACCTCGAGAGCCAACTCGCCGCCCTCAACGCCTGACCCGGTTTTCCGGACGCCGCGCGCCCGCGGCGCATCCGTGACCAAGTCGTTGCTTGACACTGTCTCGTCGTCGACATATATTCTTCACCAGTCGATTAAAACGATTCAACTACTCCCCATCCTTCAGCGCCGAAGAATAGGTCACGTCAATGACGATTAGCTCCGGCACGTCCGGTCCCGCCGCCCTCCAACTCCGCAACGTGGCCAAGTCTTTCGGCCCCGTCGTGGCCCTCGCGTCTGCCGACCTCACCGTGCAGATGAACTCGATTCACGCCCTGGTCGGCGAAAACGGCGCAGGCAAGTCCACGCTCGTCAAGATCATCGCCGGGCTCTACCAGCGCGACGCCGGTGAGCTCCTGCTGCGCGGCGAGAGCGTCGACTTCACCTCGACGGCCCAATCCAAGGCGGCCGGCATCGCCGTGATCTACCAGGAACCGACGCTATTCCCCGACCTGTCGGTGACCGAGAACATCTTCATGGGGCGTCAGCCCACCAACCGGTTCGGGCGTATCGACCGCAAGCGGATGCGCGCCGAGGTGGAGGAACTCTTCGCCAGGTTGGCCGTGCGGATGGACCCCGATCGCCCCGCTGAGGGCCTGTCGATCGCTGACCAGCAGATCATCGAGATCTCCAAGGCGATCTCGCTGGATGCCCGGGTGCTCATCATGGACGAGCCCACCGCGGCCCTCAGCGGCGTCGAGGTCGACCGGCTGTTCGCGGTGGCCCGCAGCCTGCGCGACGAGGGTCGGGCGATCGTCTTCATCTCGCACCGCTTCGACGAGGTCTTCGCACTCTGCGACACCATCACGGTCATGCGCGACGGCCGCTACATCTCCACGGACGCCATCGACGACACCAGCGTGAACGAGATCGTGCGCCGCATGGTGGGCCGCGACATCACCGACCTCTTCCCCAAGCAGGAAGCGGTCATCGGCGAGACGGTCCTGGACGTGGCCGGCCTCACCTCCGCCGGAGTGTTCCACGACATCACCTTCTCGGTGCGCAGCGGCGAGATCGTGGGCCTGGCCGGACTCGTGGGCGCCGGCCGCAGCGAGGTCGCCAGGGCCGTCTTCGGGGTGGACGTCTACGATTCCGGCACCGTCACGATGGCCGGGCGCCGGGTACCGAAACACAATCCGGTGGCGGCCATGAACCTGGGCCTCGCCCTCGTGCCGGAGGATCGACGCAAACAGGGTCTGGTCATCGACTCGAGCGTCGCCCGCAACACAACGATGTCGATCCAGCAGACGCTCACCAAGGCCGGCCTGATCTCCGCGGCCGCCGAGAACGCCGCCGCCCGCATCTGGGCCAGCCGCCTGGAGGTGAAGACCAACGCCCTCGACGCCGTCGCCGGCACACTCAGCGGCGGAAACCAACAGAAGGTCGTGCTGGCGAAATGGCTGGCCACCGACCCGCGGGTGCTCATCATCGACGAACCCACCCGCGGCATCGACATCGGCACCAAGGCCGAAGTGCACAGGCTGCTCTCCGAGCTCGCCGGCCAGGGCCTGGCGATCCTCATGATCTCCTCCGAGCTGCCCGAGGTGCTCGGCATGGCCGACAGGGTGCTCGTGATGTGCGAGGGACGCATCACCGCCGACATCAGCCGCAGCGACGCCACCTCTGAGACCGTCATGTACGCCGCGACCCACGCAACGGAGCACTCCAAGTGACCACACTGACACCCACCAGGGGCGAGCCGGCCGTGCGCCTGCTCAAGTCCTTCATCGGCGCCCGCGAGACGAGCATCCTGCTCGCCCTGATCGTGGTGATCGTGGCCGCGACGGCGGTCAACCCGAACTTCATCTTCAGTTCAGACGGCTGGCGCGACCTGCTGCTGACCCCGGCCATCCTGATCCTTGTGGCCATCGGCCAGGCGATCGTGATCATCACCCGCAGCGTCGACCTCTCGGTGGGGTCGGTGCTCGGGCTCACCGCCTACCTGACCGGCCGGCTGTTCATCGATATCCCCGGCATTCCGGTCGTGGCGGTCTTCGTCGCCGGCATCGTGTTCGGCGGGCTGCTCGGGCTCATCAACGGCGCACTCGTCGCCTTCGCCCGGGTGCCCGCCCTGGTGATCACCCTGGGCACGCTCTATGCCTATCGGGGCATCAACGTGCTGTGGGCCGGGAGCGACCGGATCAACGCGTCGGACATGCCCAAGGACTTCCTGGCGCTGGGCACCGGTTCACTCCTGGGGATCCCGCTGCTGACCCTGATCGCCCTGGTGGTCTTAGCCGCCGCCGGCTGGTACATGCGCAACACCAGGGGTGGCCGCGAGTTCTACGCGATCGGCTCCGAACCTGCCGCCGCCGAGCTCTACGGGCTCAAGGTGACCCGGCGCATCCTGATCGCGTTCATCGCCTGCGGCAGCCTGGCCGGTCTGGCCGGTGTGCTCTACGCCGCCCGGTACGGCACGATCAATTCCCAGGCCGGCAGCGGATTCGAACTCGACGCGGTCGGCGCGGCCGTGATCGGCGGTGTCGCCATCTTCGGCGGCAGCGGAACCGTCTGGGGTGCCGCCCTCGGCGCCGCCCTGCTCCTCACCATCAACCGGGCCCTGCCGATCCTGGGCGTGCCCGACTTCTGGCAGCGAGCCGTGGTGGGCGCCCTCATCATCGGCGCCATCGTGCTCGACCGCATTCTGGCTCTCCGACAATCGCGCAAGCTCCGGGAAGAAAGGGACGACGCCCATGAGTGACACGACAGTCGCCGGCACCGCCGCCACCCGCACCTACCGCGACTACGGGCACCCGCTCTGGCGCCGCCTGCTCCTCACCAGGGAGAGCGCGGTGATCGTCCTGCTGGTGATCGTGATCGTGGTCGCCATGCTGCGGGTGAACAACTTCGGCAGCCCCCTCACCATGACCTACCTGCTGCTGGACGTCGCCCCGATCCTGCTCATCGCCCTGCCGATGACCCTCATCATCATCACGGGTGAGATCGACCTGTCCGTGGCCAGCATGGTCGGGCTCAGCAGCGTGCTCGTCGGGATCCTGCACCAGGGCGGCCTGAGCGTCCCCGTCGCCGGGCTCCTCGCCGTTCTGGTCGGATGCGTCGGCGGGGCGATCAACGGATTCCTGGTCACCGTCGTCGGCCTGCCGTCACTGGCCGTCACCATCGGGTCGCTGGCGCTGTACCGCGGGTTGGCGGTCGGCCTGCTCGGCACGACGGCCGTCACCGACTTCCCCCAGTTCTGGACCGACCTGGCCAAGTCGAAGATCACCGGAACGGCGGTGCCCAGCATCATGATCCCCTTCGTGATCCTGCTGGTGATCTTCGCGCTGCTGCTGCACTTCACACCGTTCGGACGCGGCATCTACTCGATCGGCCAGAGCTCGGAGGCGGCGACCTTCTCCGGCGTCAACGTGAACCGCACCAAGTTCATCCTCTTCGTGCTCGCCGGCGCCGTGTCGGCACTGGCCGGCATCTACTACACGCTGCGATTCGGCAGCGCCAGGGGCGACAACGCCACGGGCCTCGAGCTGCAGGTGATCGCCGCGGTGCTGCTGGGCGGGGTCTCCATCTTCGGCGGCCGCGGCGCCCTGCACGGCGTGATCGCCGGGGTCCTGCTCATCGGGGTCCTCGGCAGCGCTCTGCGCCTCGCCAACGTGACCGCCGACGTCATCAACATCATCACCGGAGTGCTCCTCGTGCTCTCCGTGGTGTCAACAAGCTTTCTGGTCTGGTTGCAGAACACCGTGCAGCGGGCCGGAAGATCCAGAAAGGGCAGGGGCGCCGCACCATCGGCGTAGTTCCGCAATCGCACAGCCCAACACTCACCGCATTGAAAGGAAGAACAATGATGTTGTTTCGCACCCACGGCACCCGGAAGGGCCGCACGGCGGCCATCGCCGCCGTCGCCCTGAGCCTCGCTCTCGTCGCCACCGGCTGCTCGTCAGACACCAGCTCCTCCGGAGGAACCGATGAGGCCGGCGGAGACGCCAACCTTGCCATCACCTTCCTGCCCAAGAACCTGGGCAACCCGTACTTCGACACCTCCGACAACGGTGGCAAGACGGCCATCGACGAGTTCGGCGGAACCTACGCCGAGGTCGGCCCCGTCGAAGCCACGCCGGACGGCCAGGTCAGCTACATCAACACCCTCACCCAGCAGGGAGTGGGAGCG
Source organism: Cryobacterium sp. SO2 (assembly GCF_026151165.2). NCBI lineage: Bacteria > Bacillati > Actinomycetota > Actinomycetes > Micrococcales > Microbacteriaceae > Cryobacterium > Cryobacterium sp. SO2. Next base: position 182,656 of record NZ_CP117849.1, on the reverse strand, counting down.
ATCGTCGTGTCGGCCAACGACCCCAAGGCCATCGGCGGTGCCCTGACCGAGGCGCGTGACGCCGGAGTCAAGGTCGTCACCTTCGACTCTGACACCGACCCTGAGTACCGCGACGTGTTCATCAACCAGGCCGATGCCGAGGGCATCGCCAAGGTGCAGGTGGACCTGATCGCCGAGCAGATCGGCGACGCCGGCGAGGTCGCCATCCTCTCGGCATCGGCCAACGCCACGAACCAGAACGCCTGGATCGAGCTGATGAAGGACGAGCTGGCCACCAACCACCCGAACATCACCCTGGTCGAGACCGTGTACGGCGACGACGACGACCAGACATCGTTCGACAAGACGGCGGCGCTGCTGCAGAGCCACCCCAACCTCAAGGGCATCATGTCGCCCACGACCGTCGGAATCGCGGCCGCGGCCCGGTACCTGCAGACGTCTGAGTACAAGGGCACCGTGGCGCTCACCGGCCTCGGCACCCCGAACCAGATGCGTGACTACGTCGAAGACGGCACCGTCACCTCCTTCGCACTGTGGAACCCGGCTGACCTGGGCTACCTGGCCGCCTACGCGGCCAAGGCTCTCGTTGAGGGCACCATCACCGGCGAAGACGGCGACAGCTTCGACGCCGGCGAACTGGGCGAGTTCACCGTGGGCGCCGACGGCGTGGTTCTCCTCGGCGACCCGTTCGTCTTCGACAAGGACAACATCGGCGACTTCGACTTCTAGCCGCGCTCACAGAGGTGGGCCGTCGCAGCCGTGGCGGCCCACCCTGACATCCAGTTCCACCAGCGATCACAGAGAAGTGACCACCTCATGACGACGTTCGATTCCATCACCCCCCAACTCGCCACGCAGGCCATCGAACTGCCCTCCTGGGCATTCGGTAACTCCGGCACCCGGTTCAAGGTGTTCTCCACCCCCGGTACCCCCCGCACCATCCAGGAGAAAATCGCGGATGCCGCCACCGTGCACCGGCACACCGGCCTGGCCCCGTCGGTGGCACTGCACATCCCGTGGGACAAGGTCGACGACTACGCCGCCCTGCGGGACTTCGCCGGCGAGCGCGGGCTGGCCCTCGGCACGGTCAATTCCAATACCTTTCAGGACGACGCCTACAAGTTCGGCAGCCTCACCCACACGGATGCCGCTGTGCGCCAGAAGGCCATCGACCACCACTTCGAGTGCATCGACATCATGCACGCCACGGGGTCGCAGGACCTCAAGGTATGGCTGGCCGACGGCACCAACTATCCCGGCCAGGGCGACATCCGTGGCCGCCAGGACCGCCTCGCCGACTCGCTCGCGAAGATCTACGCCCGCATCGGCGAGAACCAGCGCCTGGTGCTCGAGTACAAGTTCTTCGAGCCCGCTTTCTATCACACCGACGTGCCCGACTGGGGAACCTCCTACGCCCAGGTCTCGGCCCTCGGCGAGCGCGCCCTGGTCTGCCTGGACACCGGCCACCACGCCCCCGGCACCAACATCGAGTTCATCGTCGCGCAGCTGTTGCGGCTCGGCAAGCTCGGCTCGTTCGACTTCAACTCCCGCTTCTACGCCGACGACGACCTCATCGTCGGCGCCGCCGACCCGTTCCAGCTGTTCCGGATCCTCTACGAGGTCATCCGCGGCGGCGGCTTCGGCCCCGACTCCACCGTCGCCTTCATGCTCGACCAGTGCCACAACGTCGAAGACAAGATCCCCGGCCAGATCCGGTCGGTGCTGAACGTACAGGAGATGACCGCCCGCGCGCTGCTCGTGGACCGCACCGCACTCACCAGCGCTCAGGACGCCGGCGACGTACTCGGCGCGAACGGCATCCTGATGGATGCCTTCTATACCGATGTGCGCCCGCACCTCGCCAACTGGCGGGAGACCCGCGGGCTGCCGGCCGACCCGATGGCCGCCTACGCCGCATCCGGCTACCAGGAGGCCATCGCCGCCGACCGCGCCGGCGGCCAGCAGGCCGGCTGGGGCGCCTGACCTGCACCAACTGTTCCCAAAACGGACAAGTGCGTCCGGCGCACCGGGCGCAAATGTCCGGATTGGCAACAGTTGAGCCCCCGTTTCCGACCCAGAGAGAGAAAGTTTCGCCATGACCAACCCCACTGCCGCAGAGCTCATCGCTCGCTCCAACCGGCTCGGCGCCGACCCCCGCAACACCAACTATGCCGGCGGCAATACCTCCGCGAAGGGCACCGAGATCGACCCCGTCACCGGTGAGACCATCGAGCTGCTCTGGGTGAAGGGCTCCGGCGGCGACCTCGGCACCCTCACCGAGGCCGGGCTGGCCGTGCTGCGGCTGGACCGGATGCGGGCCCTGGTCAACGTTTACCTCGGTGAGGACCGCGAAGACGAGATGGTCGCCGCGCTCGACTACACATTGCACGGCAAGGGCGGCGCGGCGCCGTCGATCGACACCCCCATGCACGGGCTCGTCGACGCCGCCCACGTCGACCACCTGCACCCGGATGCCGGCATCGCGATCGCGACCGTCGCCGACGGTGAGGCCCTCACCGGCACGATCTTCGGCGACCGCGTGGTCTGGGTGCCCTGGCGCCGCCCCGGTTTCCAGCTGGGCCTGGACATCGCCGCGATCAGGGCCGCCAATCCGCAGGCCATCGGCTGTATCCTCGGCGGCCACGGCATCAGCGCGTGGGGCGACACCAGTGCGACCTGCGAGGCCAATTCGCTCTGGATCATCACCACCGCGACCGCCTACATCGCCGAGCACTCCATCGCCGAGCCCTTTGGCGCGGTGCTGGCCGGCTACGGGCCGCTGGCCGAGGCGGAACGCCGGGCCAAGGCCGCGGCTCTCGCTCCGGTGCTGCGCGGCCTGGTCTCCACCGACAGCGCCAAGGTGGGCCACTTCACCGATGCGCCGGAGGTGTTGGACTTCCTCTCCCGCACCGAGCACCCGCGCCTGGCCGCGCTCGGCACCAGCTGCCCCGACCACTTCCTGCGCACCAAGGTGAAGCCGATGCTGCTCGACCTGCCGGCCGACGCCTCGGTCGAGGACTCGATCGCGCGCCTGCAGGAGCTGCACGAGGCCTACCGCGCCGACTACCAGGACTACTACGACCGGAACGCCGTGGAGGGCTCCCCCGCCATCCGCGGCGCCGACCCGCTCATCGTGCTCATCCCCGGCGTGGGCATGTTCAGCTACGGTGCGAACAAGCAGACCGCCAGGGTCGCTGGCGAGTTCTACCTCAACGCCGTCAACGTCATGCGCGGCGCCGAAGGGCTCTCCAGCTACGCGCCGATCGACGAGGCCGAGAAGTTCAAAATCGAATACTGGGCCCTCGAAGAGGCCAAGCTGCAGCGGATGCCGAAGGCCAAACCGCTGGCCACCCGCGTCGCCCTCGTCACCGGAGCGGCGTCCGGTATCGGCAAGGCCATCGCCACCCGGCTGGCCGCTGAGGGAGCCTGCGTCGTCATCGCCGACCTCGACCTGGCCAAGGCGCAGGCCGCCGCCGCCGAGATCGGCAGCGAAGACGTGGCGATCGGCGTGCAGGCTAACGTCACCGACGAGGCCCAGGTGCAGGCATCCGTGGACGCCGCCGTGCTCGCCTTCGGCGGTCTCGACCTGGTCGTGAACAACGCCGGCCTGTCGCTGTCCAAGTCGCTGCTCGAGACCACGGTGGCCGACTGGGACCTGCAGCACAATGTGATGGCCAAGGGCTCGTTCCTGGTCTCGCGGGCGGCTGCGAAGGTGCTCATCGACCAGAAGCTGGGTGGCGACATCATCTACATCTCGTCGAAGAACTCGGTGTTCGCCGGGCCCAACAACATCGCGTACTCGGCGACCAAGGCCGACCAGGCGCATCAGGTGCGGCTGTTGGCCGCTGAGCTCGGCGAGTACGGCGTGAAGGTCAACGGCATCAACCCCGACGGGGTCGTGCGCGGCTCCGGCATCTTCGCCGGCGGCTGGGGCGCCAAACGCGCCGCGGTCTACGGAGTGAAGGAAGACGACCTGGGCAAGTACTACGCCCAGCGCACGCTGCTCAAGCGCGAGGTGCTGCCCGAGAACGTGGCCAACGCCGTGTTCGTGCTCTGCACAAGCGACCTGAGCCACACCACCGGCCTGCACATCCCCGTCGACGCCGGCGTCGCCGCCGCCTTCCTCCGGTGACCACGGTCGGCGGCGGGGGCAGCGGCACCGTCGCGGCGGTCGACCTCGGCGCGTCGAGCGGCCGGGTCATGCTCGGCGAGGTCGGCCCCAACCGGCTCGACCTGCACTCGGTGGCCCGGTTCCCGAACAACCCGGTGCGCACCATCGACGGGCTGCACTGGAACATCCTGGAGCTGTACCGCAACGCGCTGAGCGGGCTGCAGGCCGCGGTGCGCGAAGCGCCGGGGCTGGCCAGCATCGGCATCGACTCCTGGGCCGTCGACTACGCGCTGCTGCGCGGCGACCGGGTGCTGGGCACCCCGTTCCACTACCGGGACGGCCGCAACCCGGCCGGCGCCGCGGCCACTCACGCCCTGGTGCCGCCGGCGGAGCTGTATCGCCAGAACGGCCTCCAGGTGCTGCCCTTCAACACGCTGTACCAGCTGGCCGCCGACCGGGCGGCCGGCGACCTCCAGGCGGCGGACGGCCTGCTGCTGATCCCCGATCTGCTCGGCTTCTGGCTCACCGGCCGCCGGGTCGCCGAACGCAGCAACGCCTCGACCACCGGGCTGCTGCACGCCGTCGGCGGCACATCCGCCGGCTGGAACGACGCTCTCATCGCCAGGCTCCAGCTGCCCCGCGCCCTGTTCCCCGACCTCGTCTCGGCCGGCGAGCCGATCGGGGCGCTCCTGCCCGGCGTAGCCGCTGAGATCGGGCGCGACAGTCTCGAACTCGTCGCGGTGGGATCGCACGACACGGCCTCCGCCGTCGTCGCGGTGCCGATGCTCACCGACGACTGCGCCTACATCTCCAGCGGCACCTGGTCGCTCGTGGGTGTGGAGCTGCCGTCGCCCGTGCTCACCGAGGCCAGCCGGGCCGCGAACTTCACCAACGAGGGCGGGGTCGACGGCCGGGTGCGCTACCTGCGCAACGTGATGGGACTGTGGCTGCTCAGCGAGTCGATCCGCAGTTGGGAACGCGGCGGCGAGCAGATCGACCTGGCCGCCCTGCTCGCTCAGGCGGCCGCGCTGCCGGGCCCCGGCATCCTCTTCGATGTCGACGACGCCCGGTTCCTGCCACCGGGCGACATGCCGGAACGCATCAGCGACTACTGCCTCGAGCGCGGCATCCGCCCGCCGGGCAGCCGAGCCGAGCTTGTGCGCGTCATCGTGGAGAGCCTCGCCGCCGCATACGCCCGCGCACTCCGCACCATCACCGAGCTCTCCGGGCAGGTCGTGCGCACAGTACACATCGTGGGCGGCGGCTCGCAGAACGACCTGCTCTGCCAGCTCACCGCGAACCACACCGGGCTGTCGGTGCAGGCCGGCCCGATGGAAGCGACGGCCATCGGCAACATCCTGGTGCAAGCCCGCACCCAGGGATACGCGACCGGCAGCCTGGAGAGCCTGCGTGCCCTGGTGCAGCAGGCGTTTCCGCCGCGGAGCTTTCGCCCGGAACCGTCCGGACGGGTTCCGCACGATAACATTTCACCCTAGGCAGAGCGACGGAAACGGCGGGCACGGGTGGACCTTCACGACATCGTCTCGATGCTCAGCGAGATCTTCACGATCGTCGGCCTGCTCGTCGGCATCCCGCTCTACATCGCCGGCCTGTCGATGCGCGGCTTCGGCGGCCGCTGGGAACAGACCGACGGCGTCATCGCCCAGACCGCGCAGGGCCCGGTGATCCGCTGGTTCGACACCACCGGTGACGTGCACGAGGCCCTGGCCGACAGCCACGAGTCGGCCGACCTCGACCCGGGTGATGACATCACGGTGTGGTTCCGCCCGCGCTCTCCCGCGCGCTGCCGCACCCACTCGCCCGACCACGACGGCAAGGCCCTGCGTCTGACCGGGCTGATCCTGACCGGAATCGGGGTCGGCTCCGCGATCCTGGGGATCGTGCTGCTCTTCGTCTGAGCCCCGCTCGGTCCTGGGAGAAACCGGGTTGTCTAAAGGCCCTCTGCGGCCGATCATGATTCCGGACCCGCTCAATCACGGGACCCACCGAGATGCAGAACCCCCATACAGAGAGGTATGCCATGGACAAGATCATCATTCTCACCGGAGACGCCGCAGAGACCCTCGAGGTGTTCTACCCGTACCAGCGCCTGCGCGAGGCCGGCTACGAGGTGCACATCGCCGCACCGGAGAAGAAGAAACTGCAATTCGTCGTGCACGACTTCGTCGACGGCTTCGACACCTACACCGAGAAGCTCGGCCACATGTGGGAGGCTGACATCGCGTTCAAGGACGTCGACCCCGCGGACTATCTGGCCGTCGTGGTTCCCGGCGGCCGGGCGCCGGAGTACATCCGCAACGACGAAGACGCCAAGCGCATCGTGCGGCACTTCTTCGAGATCAACGCCCCCGTCGCCGCGCTCTGCCACGGCCCCATGCTGCTCGCTGCGGCCGGGGTGCTGCACGGACGCACCTCGTCGGCGTACCCGGCCCTGCAACTCGACGTGGAGCTGGGCGGCGGCACCTTCGAGAACGGCGCGGCCGTGGTGGACGGCGACCTGGTCTCCGGGCGCGCCTGGCCCGACCACCCCGAGTGGATGCGCGAATTCATGAAGCTCCTCGACGATGCCCGGGTGCAGAGCCGGCCAGTGGAGGCCGTCGCCACCGCGTAGCCTGTACTGTAGGCACGCGATTCGCGCGTGCGGCGAGGGGATGCCCGTGGACACCACACTGCTCCGGCGTTTTGTCGCCGTCGCCGAAGAGCTGGACATCCCCCGCGCCGCGAAGAACCTCAACGTGTCGCGCACGACGCTGATGAAGTCCGTGGCCGCGCTGGAAAACGAGTTGGGCGTTGCACTGTTCGAGCCCGCCGCCGACAACCCGTACCTCACCGAGGCCGGCATCGCCCTGCTCGCCGAGTCCAAGGGACTGCTCGCCCACATGCCGCCGGCCGGCGGTCCGTCGCAAGGTTCCGGCAACAGTTCGGGCACCGGCGGCGGCAAGGCCAAGGCGTCCAAGGGCCGCGGCCGCGCTCCCGCGGTCAAGGGCCAATCGGCGCCTGGCAAGCGCCGCCAGTCCCGCTGAGCCGAAATTTCGGGGTAGCTTTCGCCGCTCGGGCTGGCTAGGCTGTGTGGTCAGACCACATAGAACACCGCACGTCAGACCCGCGGCACGTCAGACCCACAGCACGTCAGACCCACAGCCCGCCAATGGAGGAGGACACCGTGACCGTCGACGACCGCCGCGCCTGGGAGACCGTGCTCGCCCACATCGAGAACGACCTGCTCTGGGGGCGGCTGAAGCCCGGTGACCGGCTCCCCGGCGAGCGCGCCCTCGCCGCCGACCTCGGGGTGGGCCGCTCGAGCGTGCGTGAGGCCATCCGGGTGCTCGAAGTGCTCGGGCTGGTGCGCACCAATGTGGGCTCCGGTCCCACCGCCGGTGCCATCATCGTGGCCCTGCCCGGTGGCGGCATGAGCGCCCTGATGCGCCTGCAGGTCGCGGCCCAGGGCTTCCCGGTGGCGGACATCGTCAAGACACGCCTCATTCTCGAGACCGCGGTCGCGGCCGAACTCGCCGAGGCCGTGCTCTCCGCCGCCCTCCTGCACCCCGACCGGCTCGACCCGGATCTCACCCGCTGCGTGCAGCTGCTCGACGCGATGGATGCCGACGGACTCACCGAAGACGAGTTCCTGGCCCTCGACGCGGCGTTCCACCTGTCGCTGGCCGAGGCCTGCGGAAACCAGGTGGTCATCGCCACCATGGCCGGGCTGCGCACCGCCATCGAGGGCTACGTGCGGGCCGGCGTGACCCGGCTGACCTCCTGGAGCGCCACCTCGGTGCGGCTGCGCGCCGAGCACCGGGGCATCCTGGCCGCGATCGAGGCCGCTGACCCGGCCGAAGCCCACTCCCTCGTGCACGCGCACATCTCCGGCTACTACGCCGAGACCCGGCTCCACCCCGTTTCGTAAAGACTGACCCCGTTCGCACTGACCCAGCCGACCCAACGCCGAGAACAGGACCCACCCATGGTTGACCGCCGCATCCCCAAGATCAAAGACCTCGCCCCGCTGATGCAGTTCAAGGTGCCGGAGCTGAACGCGAAGAAGCGTCGGCTGGATGCCGCGCTCACCATCAACGACCTGCGGGCCATCGCCAAGCGGCGCACCCCCAAGGCCGCGTTCGACTACACCGAGGGGGCCGCCGAGGGTGAGATCTCACTGCAGCGCGCCCGCCAGGCCTTCGAAGACATCGAATTCCACCCGTCCATCCTGCGCGACGTGTCCACGGTCTCCACCGGCTGGGACGTGCTCGGCGCCCCCGTGGCCCAACCGTTCGGCATCGCTCCCACCGGCTTCACCCGGATGATGCAGACCGAGGGCGAAATCGCCGGCGCGCACGCCGCCGCGAAGGCGGGCATCCCGTTCTCGCTGTCGACCATGGGCACCACGGCCATCGAAGATGTGAAAGCGGCCAACCCGCAGGGCCGCAACTGGTTCCAGCTCTACATGTGGAAGGACCGCGACCGGTCGATGGCCCTCGTCGAGCGCGCCGCCGCGGCCGGTTTCGACACTCTGCTCGTGACCGTGGACGTGCCCGTGGCCGGCGCACGCCTCCGCGACAAGCGCAACGGCTTCTCCATCCCGCCGCAGCTCACCCTCGGCACCGTGGTGAACGCGTTGCCCCGGCCGGAATGGTGGATCAACTTCCTCACCACGGAGCCGCTCGCGTTCGCGAGCCTCGACCGCTGGAGCGGCACCGTCGGCGAGCTGCTCGACACCATGTTCGACCCCACCGTGACCTTTGAGGACCTGGCCTGGATCAAGGCGCAGTGGCCGGGCAAGGTGGTCGTGAAGGGTGTGCAGAACCTCGCCGACGCAAAAAAACTCGCCGACCTCGGCGTGGACGGCATCACCCTCTCCAACCACGGCGGCCGGCAGCTCGACCGGGCCCCGATCCCGTTCCACCTGCTGCCGAGCGTGGCCCGCGAGGTGGGCAACGACCTCGAGGTGCACTTGGACACCGGCATCATGAGCGGCGCCGACATCGTGGCCGCCGTGGCCCTCGGCGCCCGGTTCACCATGATCGGCCGCGCCTACCTGTACGGCCTGATGGCCGGCGGTGAGGCCGGAGCGGACAGGGCCATCCAGATCCTCTCCGACCAGGTTGCCCGCACCATGCGGCTGCTGGGCGTGAACGCGCTCGAGGAGCTCGAACCTGCTCACGTGACCCAGCTCACCCGGCTCGGCCGCATCGACCCGCTGGCCGCGCAGGCCGTCGAGGCGCTGCCCGGCCGGCTGTAGGCGCAGGTCTAGGCGGCGCCGAACTCCTCCAGCACGGCGGCGAGCTGGTCGACCGCCCAGTCCAGGTCCTCGGCCGAGACCACCAGCGGCGGGGCGAGGCGGATGGTGGAGCCGTGGGTGTCCTTGGCCAGGACCCCGCGCTCCATCAACGCCTCGCAGACCGCGCGGCCGCTGGCCAGCGCCGGGTCGATGTCGATGCCGGCCCAGAGGCCCGCGCCGCGCACCTCGAGCACGCCGTGCCCGACCAGGCCGAGCAGCCGTTCGTGCAGGTGCGCGCCGAGGTCCCTGGCGCGCTGCTGGTATTCGCCGGTGGCCAGGAGGTTCACCACGGCCAGGCCGACGGCGGCGGCCAATGGGTTGCCGCCGAAGGTGGAGCCGTGTTCGCCCGGACGCAGCACGCCGAGGATGTCGGTGTTGCCGACGACCGCGGACACCGGCACGATGCCGCCGCCGAGGGCCTTGCCGAGCAGGTAGAGGTCGGGTACGACGCCGGCCTGCTCCACGGCGAAGGTGGCTCCGGTGCGGCCGAGGCCGGACTGGATCTCGTCGGCGATGAAGAGCACGTTGTGGCGGCTGGTGATCTCCCGCACCGCCGGCAGGTAGTCGGCGGGCGGAACGACGATGCCGGCCTCGCCCTGGATGGGCTCGAGCAGCACGGCCACGGTGTTCTCGTCGATGGCGGCCTCGAGCGCGCCGGCATCCCCGTAGGGAACGGTGCGGAACCCGGGGGTGAAGGGGCCGAAGTCGGCGCGTGCCGACTCGTCGTCGGAGAAGCTGATGATGGTGGTGGTGCGGCCGTGGAAGTTGCCGCCGGCCACGATGATGTTCGCCATCCCCGCCACGACGCCCTTCACCCGGTAGCCCCAGGCGCGGGCGACCTTGATGCCGGATTCGACGGCCTCGGCGCCGGTGTTCATCGGCAGCACCATGTCCTTGCCGGCCAGTTTGGCCAGCGCGGTCACGAACGGGCCGAGCTGGTCGTTGTGGAACGCCCGGCTGGTGAGGGTGATGCGGCCCAGTTGGGCGCGCGCGGCATCCAGCAGCACCGGGTTGGAGTGGCCGAAGTTGACCGCGGAGTACGCGGCCAGGCAGTCGAGGTAGCGCTTGCCGTTGATGTCCGTGACCCAGGCGCCGTCGCCGGAGGCGACCACGACGGCCAGCGGGTGATAGTTGTGCGCGGCGTGCTCATTCTCGAGCGCGATCGCCGCGGTCTGGTCGGTCAGGCCCACCTGGGCGGCCAGGCCGGTCGCATCGGTCAGGGCGCTCATCGGCGCAGCTCCAGAGTGCAGCACTTCACGCCCCCGCCACCGAGCAGCAGCTCGGACAGATCGACGCCGATCGGGTTGTAGCCGCGCTCGCGCAATTGGCGTTCGAAGTCCTTGGCCCTCGCGGCGATCACCACGTTGTAGCCGTCGGAATAAGAGTTGAGCCCGAGGATGGCGGCATCCTCTTCTGTGACGATGATGGCGTCGGGGTAGCGCTGGCGCAGGATCGCCAGGCTGGCCTCGTCGAACGCGCTGGGCAGGTAGGCGATGTTCGTGTCGTCGAGAACGGCGATCGCGGTGTCGAGGTGGTAGAAACTCGGGTTGACCAGCGTGAGGGTAATCACCGGACGACCGTAGATCGTCGACACCTCCTCGTGGCTGTTCGAGGCGCTGCGAAATCCGGTGCCGGCCAGGATGACATCGCCGACCAGGAGGAAGTCGCCCTCGCCCTCGTTGATCTCGACGGGCTCGCGCACATCGAAGCCGTTGGCGCCGAACCAGTCCATGTAGGCCGGGCCTTCCGGCTGGCGCTGCGGGTAGGTGAACTTGGCGCCGTACGCGATGCCGTCGATGACGAATCCGCCATTGGCGGCGTAGACCATGTCGGGCAGGCCGTCGATCGGGTCGATCAGGTGCACGTCGAAGCCGAGGCCGACATAGGTGTCGTACAGGGTCTGCCACTGGGCCACGGCCAGGCTGGTGTCGGTGGGCAGTGCCGGGTCCATCCACGGGTTGATCCGGTAGACGACCGTGAAGTAGTCGGGCTTGCACATCAGGATGGTGCGGGTGACCGGCGTGCGAACGGGCGCGACTGTTGCCGCAGACTCGTTCGGGGTGGCCGCGAGATCTATTGACACGGGAGCTCCTCTGTTGGCGCTCCGCCGGCGGGCGCGAGGCGGAACGCGGGTGGATGGCGGACCAGGTCGCTCTCGTGAGCCCGGAACGATCGATGGCACCGATCGAACAGGGACGCCGCTTCTAGTGTCACACAGCACGAATCAACGTTTCATGCGAATCGGCGCAGGGAACGCGCGTTGCCACCGAGGTCCGCGCAAGTTCGCCGCGTACACTGATCAAATGGACAACCTCGATCGCGGCATTCTCGACCTCCTCCGCCAGAATGCCCGTGCGGGCTACGGCGATATCGGGTCGGTCGTCGGCCTGTCGGCCTCTGCCGTGAAGCGTCGGGTTGACCGGCTCGTCGCCGACGGCGTGATTCGCGGTTTCACCATCCAGGTGGACCCGGCCATCGACGGCATGAGCACCGAGGCCTACGTCGAGCTGTTCTGCCGCGGCACCGTCGCCCCCGACGAATTGCTCCGCATCCTCTCCGGCGTGCCGGAGGTCGTCGACGCGGGCACCGTCACCGGCAGCGCCGATGCCATCGTGCACATCAGGGCTCGCGACATCCCGGGCCTCGAGGCGGCCCTGGAGAAGGTGCGGCTGGCTCCGAACGTCGACCACACCCGCAGCGCGATCGTGCTCACCCGGCTGATCCACCGCGGTCCGGAGTAGCCCGATGGCGCCCTCCCTCAGCCTCCAGGTCGACCCGGATGCGGCGACACCGCCGTTCGAACAGATCCGCGTGCTGGTGATCGAGGCCGTGCGCTCCGGCGCCCTCGCCCCCGGTGACAAGCTGCCCACAGTGCGCCGGCTGGCCGAGGAACTGGGCCTGGCGCCGAACACCGTGGCGCGCAGCTATCGCGCCCTGGAGCAGGACGAAGTGATCGAGACCCGTGGGCGGCTCGGCTCGTTCGTCGCGGCGACCGGGGATGCGACGCACCGGCAGCTGCAGCTGGCCGCGGTCTCCTACGCCGACCGGGCGAAGTCGCTCGGGGTGGGCTCGGACGAGGCGCTGGCAATCGTGCGGGCGGCGCTGGGGCTGCCCGGCTGACCTGCTCAGGCCCCGCTGAGTTCGACCAGCACGGCGTCCAGACGCCGCTGCCGCGTGGCATCCGTCTTGGCGGTGTCGATGGCGAGCACGTGTCGACGCTGGTTGCTGAAAGAGAGCCTGTCGAAGGCCGCTCGAGCGGCCGGGTCTGCGGCGAGAGCGGCGGTGAGGGCCGCCGGCTCCTCGACGGTGCGGGGCTGGTCGTCGAGCTCGATCGTCACGTCTACCTCCTCGCCGCCGGCGACACCGGCCTGGGCGCGGTTCTCGGCGCTCAGCGCGATCATGTACTTGCCCCGGTACGGGGCGACCGAGCTGCGGTAGCTGTGCCCGTTGATCGTCACCGTGATGGCGTGGCGCTTGCCCGGGCCGAGGCCCGCCACCACCTCCTCCGGCACCGGGATGCCGGTTGCGGTCTGGCCGGATTGCTCGATGACGGCGCGAAAGTCCATAGTCCGAGTATGCGGCCGGCGCCGGGCGGCGGCAACCGAGCGCCGAGTTGCGGCAAAACGCCCCTTCAGCGCACCCGAAGGGGACTTTTACGGCAAGTCGGCGAATATTCAGGCGGTGCGGTAGTGGTCCGCCAGGCGGGCCAGGCCCTCGTCGAGGGTGACCGACGGGGTCCAGTGCAGGTCGGCGCGGGTGCGGCGCTGGTCGAACCAGTGGGCTGTGGAGAGCTGTTCGGCGAGGAAACGGGTCATCGGCGGTTCGTCCTCGCCGGGGAACACCCGCCAGGCGGCCTCGATGAGCGAACCGGCTGCGCGGGCCACACCGGCGGGAACACTCCAGGCCGGTGCCGGCACGCCGGCGGCAGCGCAGATGCCGGCCAGCAGCTCCGCCACCGGCCGGGGTTCGCCGTTGGTGACGACGTAGGCGTTGCCGTGCACGGCATCCACCCGCTCGAGGGCGGCCGCAATGGCGGCGGCGGCATTGTCGATGTAAGTGGTGTCGATGAGGGCGGCGCCGTGGCCGAGCAGCGGCAGCCGTCCGGCCCTGGCCCGTTCCACGATGCGCGCGATCAGCTGGGTGTCACCGGGGCCCCAGACCAGGTGCGGCCGCACGGCGACGACCCGCAGCTCCGGCGAATCGGCGGCGAGGGCCAGCAACTCGGCGGCGGCCTTGGTGCGGGCGTAGTCGCCGCGGGCCTGCGCCGGGTCGGCGGGCAGCGCGTCGCTGCCCGTGATGGAGGCACCGGAGTGCGCCACCGACGGCGACGACACGAACACCAGACGATTGACCCCGGCGGCGCGGGCCGCGTCGATCAGGGTGCGGGTGCCGCCCACGTTCACGGTGTCGAACTCCGCCGGCGGCCCGGCCAGCGAGACCTTCGCGGCCAGGTGCACGACGGCGTCGACACCGGCGACGGCCTGGGCGACCTCGGCCGGTTCGGTGATCGAGCCCAGCACATCCGTGGCGCCGGCAACGCCGCTCGACCGGCGCTGGAAGCAGCGCACCTCGTGGCCGGCGGCGATGATCGCGGCCGCGACGGCTCCGCCGAGGAAACCGCTCGCGCCCGTGACGAGCACCTTCACGACTGTGCTTCCCTCACGGCTGTGTCAGCCTCGCGCCGGTGAGGATGCCGTGCGCCCAGCCGGCCAGACGGGTGCGGTCGATCTTCGAGTTGTGGCGGATGTCGGTGGGCAGGTGCGGCACGACGAGAACGGCTGCGATCCGCTGGCCGGCGACCATCCGCACGTCTTCGGCCACGGCCGGGTCGGCGAGCCCGACGCGGCCGGCCGCGGGGATCGTCTCGACGACGATGACGATCTGCTGGTTGCCGGAGGGGCCGACGCCCACGGCGGCGGCCCTGGCCACGTTCGCCAGCGCCGACACGGCGATCTCCGGGCCGACGGGGGTGACGACCCCGTGCGGCGTGGTGATCACGTGCGGCAGCCGGCCCTCGACCCAGAGCCGGCCGGCGGCATCCAGGTGCCCGACGTCGCCGGTGCGGTGCCATCGTTCGCCGGGGGTGACCTCGCGGGTGGCGGCCAGGTCGGTGAGCCAGAGCCTGTCGTAGTGGTCCTTGACATGCGGGGCGGAGACCACGATCTCGCCGGTGACGCCGGCGGCCTCTGACAGGGCGCCGACGGCGGCGCCGGACTCGTCGAGGGCGCTGATGCGCACCCGGGTGGTCGCGGCGGGGCGGCCGACGCAGACTCCACCGGGGCCGCGCGCCACGTCGTCGCGGGCGGCCTCGCGGATGCCCTCGAGCGTGATGTCGGTCATCAGCAGCCCCTCGGTCATGCCGTAGGGGGTGTGGGCGCTGGCGCCGGGCATGAGCGCGGCCGCCGACGCGAGCAGCGGCTCGGACACCGGGGCGCCGGCAGAGAGGAAGCTCGTCACACCGGCCAGGGCGGCACGGTCGGCGGGGCCCAGGTCGCCCTGGGTGGCCACGACGTTGGCGAGCGCTGCCGGAGACAGGAACACGACAGTGGCGTCGATCGCGGCCACTGCAGCAGCGACGGCCGTGGCGGTGAGGGTCTTGGGCGCGGTGACGTCCATGTCTGGGGTCACCGAGCGCGCACCCAGCGCCGGGCCGAGCAGCGCGAACGGTGCGAAACCGGCGACCAGACCGGTGCCGCGGCCGACGCCGTACTGGTCGTGCAGCGCACGGCTCACGGCGGCCAGCTGGCCGTGCGTGTAGACGACGCCCTTGGCGGGGCCGGTGGAGCCGGAGGTGAAGAGCACCGCGGCCACGTCGGCAGGCTGCGGCGGGTCGGGCAGTTCCAGGTCGCGGCCGAGCGAGATGAGGTCGGCGAGCGCGTAGGACACGCCGAGCGCACGGCGGCTCGCGGCGGGAAGCCGGTTGGTGGAGATCTTCTGGCCGGGCCAGCCGAGCGCGCGCGCAGCCATCAGGCCGGGGAGAGCGCCGATGACGTGGTCGGGGCGGGCGCCACGCACGGCGCGAGTGAGACCGGTGAGGCCGAGACCCGCGTCGGCGACGACGACGATCGCGCCGATGCGGAGGCAGGCGTAGAGCACCGCAGTGAGGTCGGCACTGGGCGGCACGAGCAGGGAGACCCTGTCGCCGCGGCGCACACCGACCTGGTGCAGGCCGGCCGCGATCTCGTGTACCCGGCGGGAGAGCAGCCGCCAACTGACGATCCGGGGCTCGTCACCCGAGGCCGGAGCCATGTCGATGAGGGCGGTCTCGTCGCTGTCCTGGAGCTCGTCGAGGTAGTGCCAGAGGGGCCGGGTCTTGAGTTCGACCTGCGGGGTCTCGACAAGCTCGACCAGCGGCCCCGACGCATCCGTGCCGAGCCAGGTGAGTGCGGCGCCCGCGTAGTCGACGTCCTCGGCGATGAGGTGGCCGGCGCCTTCGAAGCGGTGCACATCGGCATGCGGGAGCCGGTCGATGAGGTCGTCGAGGTACCGGTCGCTGAAGATCGGGTCCCGTGGGCCCCACAGCATGAGGGTGGGCACAGTGAGGGAGCGCAGGGCGTCGGCGATGCGGTCGAGCTCCGCGTGGCTGTCGTGCCGGGCATCCACGGGGATGTCGGCGACGAACCCGCCGATGCCGCCGCGGCGGGCGCTGCTGCGGTACGGCGCCCGGTAGGCGTTCTTCACGTCGGTGGCGAGGGCTGGATGCCCGAGCGCAAGGGTGGTGTCGAGGAACGCGGGGGTCAAGACGGTGCCGGCGCTGAGCATCCCGCGGGCGAGCGCGAGGCGCAGCGGGGCCGGGATGGGTTCGGTGTCGTTCTGGTGGATGGCCGTGTTCAGCAGCATGACCCGCGCGAGGTGTTCGGGGTGGTCGACGGCCCAGCCCAGCGAGACCACGCCGCCCCAGTCATGGCCGAAGGTGACGACGGTGCCGGTGAGGCCGAGGGTGCGGGTGAGGTCGTCGAGGTCCTGCACGCGCCGGGCGAGCGGCCGGGCGACGCCGGTGCGTTCGGAGTAGCCCATGTCGAGCTGGTCGACGGCGAGGATGCGCCAGGCCGGCCCTCCGGCGGCGGCGACCGCGGTGGCCTGGGCCACCAGGTCACGCCAGAGGTAGGACCAGGTGGGGTTGCCGTGCACGCACAGCACCGTGCCCACCGGCTCGGCGCCGAGCGCGGCCAGCTGGTCCCCGTTGTCGAGGAGGTGCCAGGCGTGGCTGGTGTCGCTGCCGCTCTCCACCACGTCCACGATGCGCGACCAGTCCGGGTCGAGCCCGGGAAGGCCGCTGGGGGGAATGCTCGCCGGAGCCGGAGCCGTCGCAGGACGCGGCAGCCGGTAGCTCACCACTGGATCTCCATCATGGCCGTGTTCAGGCCGGAGCCGACGCCCATCAGCAGCACCCGGTTGCCGGGTTCGAGGCGGGCGGCCTCCTCCGACAGGGTGATCGGGATCGAAGCAGGGCCGACGTTGCCGTAACCGGGGTAGGTCAGCGGAACCCGGGTGCGGTCCAGGCCGGTGGCCTTCACGATGGCGTTGGTGTGCACGTCGGAGACCTGGTGCAGGATGTACCGGTCCATGTTCGACCAGCTCCAGTCCCGCTTGGCCTCGGTCCAGGCCGACACGACCAGTTCCATGCCGCCCTTGAGCAGGGCCTTCGCGTCGGTGAACATGCCGTCGACGCTGCCGACGCAGAGGTCGTTGAACTGGGTGGCGGCGCGGGTCACGCCGCCGAGGATGCGGTGGCCTTCCGGATGCGCGTCGGCCCGGCCGAGCACGGCGGCGGCGGCGCCCGAGCCCAGGGTGAGGCTGGCGAACTCGCTCATGAAGTCCTTGCGGCCGATGTCGGGCCGGCCGAGACGCTCGATGGTGTTGGTCTGGATCTCGTCGGCGTCCTCGCCGTCGATGATCACCGCGTACTTGATCTGGCCGGAGTCGATGAGCTGGGCGGCCAGGGTCATGCCGTTGACGAAGCCCAGGCAGGCGTTGGCGATGTCGAAGTTCGTCGCAGAGGAGGGCAGTCCGAGGCCGTGGTGGATGCGCACAGCGACCGACGGCTCCAGGTGCTTGCGGGTGACCGAGGTGTTGATCATCAGCCCCACCTCGCTGGGGTCGACCCCGGCCTCGGCGAGGGCACGTTTACCCGCGGAAACGGCCGCGTCGTCGAACGCCTGGCCTTCGGCCCAGTTGCGGCGTTCGTGCACGCCGGCCACACGCTGCAGGAGCCCCTTGGGCAGCCGAAGCCGTTTGAGCGCCGGCTGCAGGCGCCGGTCGATGTCCTCAGACGTCGTGATGCGGGGGGCGATCGTGGTGGCGACCGACAACAACGCGACATTGCGGTGCATCGTCGTTGCGTTTCCGTCCAACGGGGTCCCCTGTCGAGTTATGAGTGGCGACAAATCATGTCCTATCGATTTTCTCTCAGAAGTCTGAGTGGCAACCGTGCGGTAGCTGATACCCGCAACGACCGCTCGTTCCCTGGATTCCGCCACGGCTACCCTCCATTATCAGCCCTTTCTCCGGGCATGTCGGCATTGAGACCGGTGTACCGCGTTTAGGCGGTTCAGGCCAGACGCGCGGGCCCCGGTCTGGCGAGGGCCGCCGCCGCCAGGAAGCACACTCCGCCGACGATGGTGCCGCCCGTGGCCCAGCCCGCCATGAGCTCCTGCCCGGTCGCCGCGACTGGGAACGCCCCGATCGCCGCGACGCCGAAGGCGACGGAGCCGAGCAGGTTCAGCCACGTGCTGCGCCAGGTGCGCGCCTTGGGATCCCAGAGCGCATCCCGCCCGGTGGTCGCCACGACGGCGAGGATTCCGGCCACCAGGAAGCAGACCGAGCCATAGGCATCCGGCCGCCAGCCGGTGCGGGATGCGCCGCCGAGGCTGGCCGTGAGGGCTGCCGCCGTGCTCAGGTTGAAGAAGAGGGTGCCGGCGAATTGGATGGCCGCGGCCCACCAGTCGAACCGGTCCGGCCGGTTGGTCGCGGCGCGCGGAGGGCGCCGGCCGCTGAGGTTGAGTTGGATGTACGCCGCCACCGTGAAGAACACCGAGCCGATAAAGAAGGTGGCGTTGTCGACCGTGGATCCCAACGCCTGCAGGTATCCGGGCACGGCGCCCACGATGAACAGGGCCGATCCGACGATGAATCCCCACGCTTCGCGGCGCAGGCGGAGGTACTTCGGTGCCGCCACTGGATCACCTCGCCTCCGACCGCAGCCATTATGGCGCTAGATGACCTCATCCGTGAGGGTGCTCGGGTTGCCGAAACGGTGGGCGGTGATCGAGATGGCCTGTTCCCGCAGGAACGGCAACAGCTCGACCCGACCGGCCTGGGTGACCGGCTGGGCGTAGACGGCGATGTCGGGGCTGCCGCCGAGCGCATGGGCCAATGCCGCTGCCTCGGTGGCGTCGGCCAGCGGGTCGCTGCCGACCAGGCGCACCCGGCTGGTGGAGATCTCGCCCGCGGCGGCCCTGGCCAGCCAGCCCGCATCGGTCTCGATGATCACCTGGATGCCCCGCGGCGCCAGCACGGCGAGGACCCGCTGTGGCACCTCCAGGGCGCTGGAGACCACGAACTTCGACTTGGACAACAGGCCGGCGGCGACCACACGCAACAGGAGCGCGAGGTTGCCGTCTTCGCCCAGGCGCACGGTGACGGGCAGGGGCAGATACCGGAACAGGTTGCGCTCCAGCCCGAGGGCGGAGACATCGGTCACGGTGTTGAATTCCTCCCGCCAGGCAAGCGCATCGCTCAGGGCCGAGCGCCGGAGCACGTCGAAGTCCTCATAGGGCAGCGACGGCTGGGAGGCCTCGATCAGGTCGGTGATCCGGTCTTCGAGTCCCCGCAGGTGCAGGGTGGAGCTGTTGCGGCCAGGGTCGGTGACCCAGCCGCCCAACCCGAAGAGGTAGTTGGGTCCGCCGGCCTTGTTGCCCGGTCCCACAGCGGAGCGCTTCCAGCCGCCGAACGGCTGGCGCTGCACGATGGCGCCGGTGATGCCCCGGTTCACGTAGAGGTTGCCGGCCTGCACGGTGTCGACCCATTCGGCGATCTCGTCGGCGTCGAGGGAGTGCAGCCCCGCGGTGAGCCCGTAGTCGACGGCGTTCTGGTAGCGGATGGCCTCCGCCAGCGTGCGGGCGTGCATGACGCCGAGCACGGGACCGAAGAACTCGGTGAGGTGGAAATAGGAGCCGGGGGCGACGCCAGAGCGGATGCCCGGCGACCACAGTTGCCCGACGCCGGTTTCCAGCGGGTCGTCGAGCAGTTTCGGTTCGACCAGCCACCGTTCGCCGGCGCCGAGCTCGGTGAGCGCGTGCAGCAGTTTGCCGGCGGCAGGCTCGACGATGGGGCCCATCTGACTGGTGGGATCGGCGGGACGTCCCACGCGCAGGGAGGTCGCGGCATCCACGAGCTGGCCGAGGAACCGGGTGGACCTGGCGACCGACCCGACGAGGATGACCAGGCTGGCGGCGGAGCACTTCTGGCCGGCGTGACCGAACGCGCTCTTGATCACGTCAGCGGCGGCCAGGTCGAGGTCGGCGGACGGGGTGACGATGATGGCGTTCTTGCCGCTGGTCTCGGCCAGGAGCGGCAGGTCTTCG
The DNA here is from genome assembly GCF_026151165.2 of Cryobacterium sp. SO2. NCBI lineage: Bacteria > Bacillati > Actinomycetota > Actinomycetes > Micrococcales > Microbacteriaceae > Cryobacterium > Cryobacterium sp. SO2. Next base: position 162,660 of record NZ_CP117849.1, on the reverse strand, counting down.
CGCAGCCCGCGGAACAGCTGCGCGGTCTCGTACGCTCCGGTGAGGATCACCCGGTCCACGCCGGGGCTCGCGATCAGCCGGCTGCCGAGGGTGCGGTCGGGCAGGTCGACGATGGCCAGCAGGTCCCGGGGCACGCCGGCCTCCCAGAGCGCTTCCACGAGAACGGCGCCCGTGCGTTGGGCGAGGGTGGCGGGCTTGATGATCACGCCGGACCCGGCGGCCAGGGCGGCGAGCACCCCTCCGGCGGGGATGGCGACGGGGAAGTTCCACGGCGGTGTGACCACCGTAAGCCGGGCGGGCACGAACGTGGCGCCCTGCACCCGGTCGAGGTCGCGGGCGCGTTCGGCGTAGTAGTGCGCGAAGTCGATCGCCTCGCTCACTTCGGGGTCACCCTCCGCGATGGTCTTGCCGGTTTCGGCGGCCATTACCTCGATCAGGCGACCCCGGTTGGCGGCGAGGGCCTGGCCGGCCCGGTGCAGCACGGCGGCGCGTTCGGCGCCGGTCTTCCGCCCCCAGACGGCGGCGGCATCGGTGACAGTCGTGATCACCTCGTCGAGCCTGTCGGCGTCGTCGATGCGGGCCTGGGCGATGGTGTCCGCACCCAGGCGGGAGTCCTCGACGCGGGCGAGGATCTCGCGCCCCCAGGCCCGGTTCGCCGGGAGGGACGGGTCGGTGTCGGGTTCGTTGTGGAAGCCGCCCAGCACCGACAGGCTCCTGGACACCGACCCCCGGGTGAGTCCGAGAACCATGGCGGTGAGGTTGGGGTCGTCGTCCGGAGCCGGCGGCGTGGTCAGTGCGGGCGTATCAGTCTGGCCGGGCGCCGGTTCGAGGGGGACGACGACCGAGCGGTCCTGCCGCCGGTTGGGCGCCGGCGCCTGGATGACGCCGCGCTGCATGGCTGCGCCGGATTCCAGGGCGGCCAGCGAGGCGAGGAAGCGCTGCTTCTCCCGGTCGAACAGGGCGGGGGTGTCGACTAGTTCGAAGACGGCGGACATGAAGTTGTCGTCACTGGCGTTCTCTTCGAGGCGGCGGATCAGGTAGCTGATGGCCACGTCGAACTCGGCGGGGTTCACCACCGGCGTGTACAGCAGCAGCCGGCCCACGTCCTTCTTCACCGCTTCGGCCTGGCTCGTGGCCATGCCCAGGAGCATTTCGAATTCGATGCGGTCGTCCACGCCGCGTTGCTGGGCGAGGAGGTAGGCGTAGGCCACGTCGAACAGGTTGTGGCCGGCCACGCCGATGCGCACGGCGTCGGTGTTCTGGGGGGTGAGCGCCCAGTTGAGCACCCGCTTGTAGTTGGTGTCGGTGTCCTGCTTGCTGGCGTACGTGGCCAGCGGCCAGCCGTGCACGACAGCGTCGACGTGCTCCATGGCAAGGTTGGCGCCCTTGACGATGCGCACCTTGATGGGGGCACCGCCGCCGGCACGGCGCGCATGGGCCCACTGGGTGAGGTCCTGCAACGCGCCGAGCGCATCCGGCAGGTAGGCCTGCAACACGATGCCGGCTTCGAGGTGCTGCAGGGCCGGCTGGTCGAGGATGCGTTCGAAGACCGCGATGGTCAGGTCCAGGTCCCGGTACTCCTCCATGTCGAGGTTGATGAACTTGGGGCTCGGCGACGCTGCGGCCAATTCATAGAGCGGGGTCAGGCGTTCCACGACCCGGTCGACGGCCTCGTCGAACGCCCACATCGAGAGTTGACTCACGATCGCGGAGACCTTGATCGACACGTAGTCCACGTCATCGCGGGCGAGGAGGTCGCGGGTGCCATCGAGGCGGCGCAACGCTTCCTTCTCGCCGAGCACGGCCTCGCCGAGCAGGTTGATGTTCAACCGGTTGCCGGATGCGCGCAGGTGGTCGATGGCCGGACCGAGCTTCTCCGGTGTGGCATCCACCACCAGGTGCCCGACCATCTGGCGCAGGACCTTGCGCGCTGCCGGGATGACCACCCAGGGCAGCACAGGGCCCATCACACCGCCCACGCCGATGGCGCCGCGGAGCACAGGGGGAAGGAAGGCCGGTGCCAGTTTGGCGACCCGTTGCAGGTTGTAGCCGGCCACCATGACGTCTTCCGGACGCATCACACCGTCCACGAAACCCACCGTGAAGTCCAGTCCGTTCGGGTCCTTCAGCACCCCGGCCAACCGCTCCGCAGACTGGTCCGCGGGGATCGTGGCGCTGTCGGCCAGCCACTTGGTGACGAGGTTCACGACCTCCGCACCGAGGTCCTGCTGCACGTTCGGAGTGGGATTGGTCATGCTCACGAGATTAGTCGCAGCAACCCCTCGAGGTGCTCGTCCACGGCGGCGAGGTGCCGGCGTTTCTCAGCCTCGGGCAAGAACGACGCCCGGAAGGAGTTGCGGGCGAGGGTCGCCATCTCGTGCGGGTCCAGGCCGAATTCGTGTTCGACGGCGGCGAGGTTGTCGTCGACGTAACCACCGAAATAGGCCGGATCGTCGCTGCTGATGGTCACGAGCAGACCCGCGGCAAGCAGCGCCGGCAGCGGATGTGCTCCGAGCGTCGGGGTCGCCTGCAGGCATACGTTGGAGAGCGGGCACACCGTGAGCGGAATCTGCCTGTCGCGCAGTATCTGCACCAGATCGGGATCTTCGATGGCGCGAATGCCGTGGTCGACGCGCTCAACACCGAGCAGGTCGAGAGCTTCGTGCACATAGTCGGGTCCGCCCTCCTCGCCGGCGTGCGCCACGCGGTGCAGGCCCAGCGCCTGGGCCTTGGCGAATACCTCGGTGAAGAGCGACGGCGGGAAGCCGACCTCTGCGGAGTCGAGTCCGACGCCGATGAACTGGTCGAGGAACGGGATGGCCGCGTCGAGGGTCTCCAGCGCAGCGGCGCCACCGAGGTGGCGCAGGAAGCAGAGGATGAGGTCGGCGGAGATACCGAGGTTCTCGCGGCCCTCGGTGAGGGCGCGGGTGAGTCCGCCGAAGACCACCGCGAGCGGGATGCCGTTGGCCAGGTGGGTCTGCGGGTCGAAGAAGATCTCGGCCCGGCGCACACCGGCGCGGGCGGCACGAACGAGGTAGGCCAGGCCCAGGTCGTAGAAGTCCTCCTCGGTGCGCAGCACGGCGAGGTTTGCGTAGTAGATATCAAGGAACGACTGGAGGTCGGTGAACCTGTAGAGCTCACGGAGCGCGTCGGGGTCGTAACTGGGCAGGGGCACGTTGTTGCGGCGGGCCAGGGTCACGAGAAGCTCGGTCTCGAGCGTGCCCTCGATGTGCACGTGAAGTTCTGCGACGGGCCAGGTGCCAACGTTCATAGGTGTCTCCCCCGGTTCAGGTGAATCCCCACGGTACCAACATCGCGAGCCGTGAGTTTGACCCCGAAAACCGGGGGTTTTGGGGGTTTGACTCACGGGTCGCGGGACGGGCGGGGCGGGGTGGGGTGGGGTGGGTTAAACGCAAAATGGCCACCCCTGAGGGGTGGCCATTTTGTGTGTTGCTAAGTTAAGTCCGGCGGTGTCCTACTCTCCCACAGGGTCCCCCCTGCAGTACCATCGGCGCAAAGAGTCTTAGCTTCCGGGTTCGGAATGTGACCGGGCGTTTCCCTCTTGCTATAGCCGCCGAAACACCTGGTGATGGTGAATCGAATCTATATTTTTAGTTATAGAACACTCCCATGAGGAGTGTGTTTGTTCTCGACCGTACATCGAGAACCACATAGTGGACGCATAGCAGCTTATTCAAACTGAGTGTTATCAAATTATCGGCTTATTAGTACCGGTCAGCTCCGTGGGTCTTTAGTCCCCACTTCCACATCCGGCCTATCAACGCAGTAGTCTAGCTGCGAGCCTCTCCCCCTAAGGGATGGAAATCTCATCTCGAAGCCGGCTTCCCGCTTAGATGCTTTCAGCGGTTATCCGTTCCGAACGTAGCTAATCAGCGGTGCTCCTGGCGGAACAACTGACACACCAGAGGTTCGTCCATCCCGGTCCTCTCGTACTAGGGATAGATCTTCTCAAATTTCCTGCGCGCGCAGCGGATAGGGACCGAACTGTCTCACGACGTTCTAAACCCAGCTCGCGTACCGCTTTAATGGGCGAACAGCCCAACCCTTGGGACCTACTCCAGCCCCAGGATGCGACGAGCCGACATCGAGGTGCCAAACCATGCCGTCGATATGGACTCTTGGGCAAGATCAGCCTGTTATCCCCGAGGTACCTTTTATCCGTTGAGCGACAGCGCTTCCACAAGCCACTGCCGGATCACTAGTCCCGACTTTCGTCCCTGCTCGACTTGTCAGTCTTACAGTCAAGCTCCCTTGTGCACTTACACTCGACACCTGATTGCCAACCAGGTTGAGGGAACCTTTGGGCGCCTCCGTTACTTTTTAGGAGGCAACCGCCCCAGTTAAACTACCCACCAGGCACTGTCCCTGAACCGGATCACGGTTCGAAGTTAGGTATCCAATATGACCAGAGTGGTATTTCAACGATGACTCCACCTGAACTAGCGTCCAAGCTTCAAAGTCTCCCACCTATCCTACACAAGCCACACCGAACACCAATACCAAGCTGTAGTAAAGGTCACGGGGTCTTTCCGTCCTGCTGCGCGTAACGAGCATCTTTACTCGTAATGCAATTTCGCCGAGTTCGCGGTTGAGACAGCTGGGAAGTCGTTACGCCATTCGTGCAGGTCGGAACTTACCCGACAAGGAATTTCGCTACCTTAGGATGGTTATAGTTACCACCGCCGTTTACTGGGGCTTAAATTCTCAGCTTCGCCTTGCGGCTAACCGTTCCTCTTAACCTTCCAGCACCGGGCAGGCGTCAGTCCGTATACATCGTCTTGCGACTTGGCACGGACCTGTGTTTTTAGTAAACAGTCGCTTCCCACTGGTCTCTGCGGCCTTCGAACGCTCCAGGAGTAAATCCCTTCACGCCTCAGGCCCCCCTTCTCCCGAAGTTACGGGGGCATTTTGCCGAGTTCCTTAACCACGATTCTCTCGATCTCCTTAGTATTCTCTACCTGATCACCTGAGTCGGTTTGGGGTACGGGTGACTAAAACCTCGCGTCGATGCTTTTCTTGGCAGCATAGGATCACTGATTTCGCCCTTACGGGCTACCCATCGGGTCTCAGGCTTAATGAACGACGGATTTGCCTATCGTTCGCCCTACATCCTTAGACCGGGACAACCATCGCCCGGCTCAGCTACCTTCCTGCGTCACACCTGTTAATACGCTAACCGCACCAGCATAGGGTCGCACGCTAGGCCTCACGCTTCACCCCGAAGGGATCCATCTAGAGGATTCAGATGCTTAGCATTACTGGATTAGCTTGGACGGTTTTTCATCAGTACGGGAATATAAACCCGTTGTCCATCGACTACGCCTGTCGGCCTCGCCTTAGGTCCCGACTTACCCAGGGCGGATTAGCCTGGCCCTGGAAACCTTGATCTTTCGGAGGACGGGTTTCTCACCCGTCTTTCGCTACTCATGCCTGCATTCTCACTCGTGTAGCCTCCACGGCTGGTTTACACCGCCGCTTCGCTGGCCACACGACGCTCTCCTACCCATCAACACGGCTGAACCAACACCACAAGGGTGCGGCTTACCAAAAATATCAATGCCACAACTTCGGTGGCGTGCTTGAGCCCCGTTACATTGTCGGCGCGGAATCACTTGACCAGTGAGCTATTACGCACTCTTTCAAGGGTGGCTGCTTCTAAGCCAACCTCCTGGTTGTCTATGCAACTCCACATCCTTTCCCACTTAGCACGCGCTTTGGGACCTTAGATGGTGGTCTGGGTTGTTTCCCTCTCGACGATGAAGCTTATCCCCCACCGTCTCACTGCTGCGCTCTCACTTACCGGCATTCGGAGTTTGGCTAACGTCAGTAACCTTTTAGGGCCCATCGGCTATCCAGTAGCTCTACCTCCGGCAAGAAACACGCAACGCTGCACCTAAATGCATTTCGGAGAGAACCAGCTATCACGAAGTTTGATTGGCCTTTCACCCCTATCCACAGCTCATCCCCTCCATTTTCAACTGAAGTGGGTTCGGTCCTCCACGACGTCTTACCGTCGCTTCAACCTGGCCATGGATAGATCACTTCGCTTCGGGTCTAGGACATGCGACTGAATCGCCCTATTCAGACTCGCTTTCGCTACGCATTCCCCTCTCGGGTTAAGCTCGCCACATATCACTAACTCGCAGGCTCATTCTTCAAAAGGCACGCTGTCACACCAACAAAGGATGCTCCAACGGTTTGTAAGCAAACGGTTTCAGGTACTATTTCACTCCCCTCCCGGGGTACTTTTCACCTTTCCCTCACGGTACTTGTTCACTATCGGTCATGTAGGAGTATTTAGGCTTATCAGGTGGTCCTGACAGATTCACACGGGATTTCTCGGGCCCCGTGCTACTTGGGATACTCTTCGCGCCATCGCTGCATTTCGACTACGGGGTTCGCACCCTCTATGACCAGGCTTTCAATCCTGTTCGTCTATACAACTTTGTAACGCTCACTGTTCGGCAGAATCAGCAGAAAAGTCCCGCAACCCCGACCATGCAACGCCTGCCGGCTATCACACATGATCGGTTTAGCCTCATCCGGGTTCGCTCGCCACTACTAACGGAATCACTATTGTTTTCTCTTCCTGTGGGTACTGAGATGTTTCACTTCCCCACGTTCCCTCTACCCGCCCTATATATTCAGGCGGGAGTCACCAGGTCACCTTGCGGGCCTGGCGGGGTTTCCCCATTCGGACATCCTCGGATCACAGTTCGTTTATCAACTCCCCGAGGCTTATCGCAGATTACTACGTCCTTCTTCGGCTCTACATGCCAAGGCATTCACCGTTTGCTCTTAGAAATTTGAAATCACATGAGTTTGAATCGATTAAGTGCCGCGAATAAATTCGCGACCGAAATTGACCAATGATCACACACTCAAAGAGTGTGTTGATCTTTGTAATTTGACCCCGAAGGGTTCAAATTTAAGATGCTCGCGTCCACTGTGTAGTTCTCAAAGTACGGGCGGTACCCCTTACGACCAACGACCCCTAGAGGTACGACTGTTGACCGAAAAAGGTCCAGAGGAAAAGTCCAACCAGGTTGCCCTGATCGTTCCGGTCCCTCAGGACCCAACAGCGTGCATATGCGTTTCATGCCGGCCCAAACCTTTCCAACCCCCGAAGAAGCGTACTTAGTTCAAACCATTACTCTGCGCATCAATGTCAATGTTCCACCCATGAGCGCCATCGAAGAACATTCGTCTTCGTATGACTTGGCAGTGTTACTCCGCTGTATACAGACGGCACTGCTGTGCTCCTTAGAAAGGAGGTGATCCAGCCGCACCTTCCGGTACGGCTACCTTGTTACGACTTAGTCCTAATCACCGATCCCACCTTCGACAGCTCCATCCCTTGCGGGTTTGGCCACTGGCTTCGGGTGTTACCGACTTTCATGACTTGACGGGCGGTGTGTACAAGGCCCGGGAACGTATTCACCGCAGCGTTGCTGATCTGCGATTACTAGCGACTCCGACTTCATGAGGTCGAGTTGCAGACCTCAATCCGAACTGAGACCGGCTTTTTGGGATTCGCTCCACCTTGCGGTATTGCAGCCCTTTGTACCGGCCATTGTAGCATGCGTGAAGCCCAAGACATAAGGGGCATGATGATTTGACGTCATCCCCACCTTCCTCCGAGTTGACCCCGGCAGTATCCCATGAGTTCCCACCATTACGTGCTGGCAACATAGGACGAGGGTTGCGCTCGTTGCGGGACTTAACCCAACATCTCACGACACGAGCTGACGACAACCATGCACCACCTGTATAGAGACCTTGCGGGGCGACTGTTTCCAGCCGTTTCCTCTATATGTCAAGCCTTGGTAAGGTTCTTCGCGTTGCATCGAATTAATCCGCATGCTCCGCCGCTTGTGCGGGCCCCCGTCAATTCCTTTGAGTTTTAGCCTTGCGGCCGTACTCCCCAGGCGGGGAACTTAATGCGTTAGCTGCGACACGGAGACCGTGGAATGGTCCCCACATCTAGTTCCCAACGTTTACGGCATGGACTACCAGGGTATCTAATCCTGTTCGCTCCCCATGCTTTCGCTCCTCAGCGTCAGTTACGGCCCAGAGATCTGCCTTCGCCATTGGTGTTCCTCCTGATATCTGCGCATTCCACCGCTACACCAGGAATTCCAATCTCCCCTACCGCACTCTAGTCTGCCCGTACCCACTGCAGGCCCGAGGTTGAGCCTCGGGTTTTCACAGCAGACGCGACAAACCGCCTACGAGCTCTTTACGCCCAATAATTCCGGACAACGCTTGCACCCTACGTATTACCGCGGCTGCTGGCACGTAGTTAGCCGGTGCTTTTTCTGCAGGTACCGTCACTTTCGCTTCTTCCCTACTAAAAGAGGTTTACAACCCGAAGGCCGTCGTCCCTCACGCGGCGTTGCTGCATCAGGCTTGCGCCCATTGTGCAATATTCCCCACTGCTGCCTCCCGTAGGAGTCTGGGCCGTGTCTCAGTCCCAGTGTGGCCGGTCACCCTCTCAGGCCGGCTACCCGTCGTCGCCTTGGTGAGCCATTACCTCACCAACTAGCTGATAGGCCGCGAGTCCATCCCAAACCGAAATTCTTTCCAGCTCCTAGCCATGCGGCTGAAGCTCGTATCCGGTATTAGACACCGTTTCCAGTGCTTATCCCAGAGTTTGGGGCAGGTTACTCACGTGTTACTCACCCGTTCGCCACTGATCCAAGGAGCAAGCTCCTCTTCACCGTTCGACTTGCATGTGTTAAGCACGCCGCCAGCGTTCGTCCTGAGCCAGGATCAAACTCTCCGTAAATGTTTAATAGCCTCACCAAGCAAGCTCAGTGGGCACATCTAGTGTGTCCAGCCGCCGGAATAGGCGAACAAGACACAAGTTTGAAACTGACAGAACAAATCATTACTGACTTGCTTTGTTGTTTAAATGTTTTCCAAAGGAATCTCTTCCGCGGTACTCCCTAGAAAGGAGCCCTACGACCGAGGTTTTTGGCATTTGACATTGTGCACGCTGTTGAGTTCTCAAGGATCGGACGCACCCGACTTCAGGCCTAATGGCTGTCGCTCCGGGGCACTTCGATGTTGTTCTTGTTGCCCGCTTGGTTTCCAGAAACTGGATTCGAAGCGAACTTCATCAAGCTGTACAAAGCGAAGAATCGCTTTCTTTTCTGCTTGGATTTGGTCCCGCTTGAGGCCGGAAGCTCTGCGGCTTTCCGAACCTGTGGGGTGACGAGAGATGACATTACGGGGATTCTGAGGGGGTCGCAAATCCCATCCACATCCCGGGCGTGTCGGCCCTGCGAAGCTAGGGTCGAGACCAGGCATCGCCGCCGTCCAGAAAGGGTCCCTCCATGGATAAGACACACGACATCGTCATCGTCGGGGCGGGCCACAACGGCCTGACCGCCGCCGCTTACCTAGCCAGGGCGGGCAAGAGCGTGCTGCTGCTCGAGCGCGACGACCACGTGGGCGGCGCCGCGGTCTCAGCGACGGCGTTCGCCGGGGTGGATGCCCGACTGTCCAGATACTCGTACCTGGTGAGCCTGCTGCCGGCCCGGATCATCGACGAGCTCGGCCTGTCGATCCGCCTGGCCCGGCGCCGCTTCTCCTCGTACACGCCGGATCCCGCCAATCCGGCACACGGCCTGCTGATCGATTCCGGCGACACGGCTGCCACCAGGGCCTCCTTCGAGCGGATCGGGGCCGGCGGCGACCTCGCTGCGTGGGAGACGCTGGGCGAGGATCTCGCCCAGCTGGCCCGTGTCCTCTTCCCCACGGTCTGCGAGCCGCTGCCCACCCGGTCGGAGTCCAGGCGGCTGCTCGGCGACGACAAGCTGTGGAACGAACTCATCGAACGCCCCCTCGGCGACCTGCTCACCCGGCGGTTCGGCAACGACCTCGTGCGCGGTGTCGTGGCCACCGACGGACTCATCGGCACGTTCACCTCGGTGCACGACGAGTCACTCGACGCGAACCGGTGTTTTCTCTATCACTCCATCGGCAACGGAACCGGCGACTGGGACGTGCCGATCGGCGGGATGGGCGCGGTGACGGCGGAACTGGAGCGGGTGGCCCGACAGGCCGGCGCGCGCATCCTGACCGGGGCGACCGTGACCGGGATCGACCCGGACGGGACCGTGCGGTACACCGTGGCGGGATGGGACGACAGCGTCGTCGGCGGACACGTGCTGGCGAATGTGGCGCCCTGGGTGCTGCGGGGACTGTTGGGTGAGAGCCCGGGGGTGAAGCCGGAGGGTGCCCAGGTGAAGGTGAACCTGCTGCTGACCCGGCTGCCCCGGCTGCTCGACCCCTCGGTCTCGGCTGAGGCGGCGTTCGGCGGCACCTTCCACATCAACGAGACCCTCAGCCAACTCGAGGCCGCGTACGCCGAGGCGAGCACCGGCCGCATCCCCGGCACGCTGGCCTGCGAAATCTACTGCCATTCACTCAGTGACCCGAGCATCCTCTCCCCCGACCTCGTCGCCGCCGGCGCCCACACTCTCACGGTGTTCGGCCTGCACACGCCCGACCGCCTCACCACGGCGGACAACACCGCCACACGCGCCCAGCTGCAGGCGGCCGTGCTCGCCTCCCTGAACTCGGTGCTCGCCGAACCCATCGAGGACGTGCTGATGACCGACGCCGCCGGGGCGCCCTGCATCGAGACCAAGACCACCGCGGACCTGGAGGCGGCATTGAACATGCCCGGCGGCGACATCTTCCACGGCCTGCTGTCGTGGCCGTTCCTGGAGGACGACGACGCTCGGACCACCCCGGCCCAGCGCTGGGGCGTCGCGACCGGCCACCCCCGGATCCTGCTCTGCGGCGCCGGTGCGCGTCGTGGCGGCGGCGTCAGCGGGATCGGCGGGTACAACGCCGCCATGGCGGTGCTCGAGGCCGAGTGAGCCCAGCACGGGGGCTCTCTGGCGGCGACCCTGAAGAAGGCATAGCCTCAGAGAGAAGGCTCGTGTTCACTCACCGTGGAGGTCACAATGCCCACCCAACCTATGCCGGGTCCGCCGGATATCGCCCACGCCACCGGGCGGTTCGCCCACCGGGCTGACGGCCTCTACCTGCTCTTCGACCGCATCTTCTCGGCGGCCCCCGAGTATGTCTGGGAAGGCCTGACCAAGCCAGAGGCCCTGCACGGTTGGATCGGCACCTACACAGGGTCGCCGTTGACCGGGGCGGTGCGCTTCCGGATGGAGTCGAAGAACGATTCCCAGTGGGAATACGTGAGCATCCTCGAATGCACCCCGCCGAACCGGCTGGCGCTGGACATCGGCGAAGGGGAGGATGCCTGGCGGGTCCTGGCACACCTGACCGAGGGGTCGGGGAAGACCGTGCTGACCTTCGGGCTGCGCCTGCACTCCGCGGCGGAGGCGGCCACATTCGGGCCGGTCTGGGACTACTACCTGGACCGCCTCGTCGCCTCGCGCACCCACCACACGCTGCCGGCGTTCAGCCGGTACTACCCGGCGCTGAAGCGGCACTACCAGGAGCTCATCGTGCCCAAGCACACGCATCCGCCCCAGAACGCCGACTCGGTCTGAACCGCGAGAGCGTTACTCCCAGACGCTGGGGGCCGGCGCCCGAGTGGCCGGCATCGCCACGTCGGCGCTCCAGTCGAGCAGCCAGGCCGGCACCGTGAGTTCGTCCGGCGCGGCGCCGACGGCGGCCGTGAGCTCGGCGATGGTCACCACGCCGCCCGTGCGTTTGAGGAACCGGCCGCGGATGAAGCCGCGCGCGTAGACCTCGACCTCGCCGGGCGTCGCATCCGGACCGTCGACGGGGCGCACAAAGCGCTGCTCGACGTAGACGGCCTTCTCGTCGAAACCGAGGATGCGCGACTCAACCGTGAAGCGCTGGCCGAGGGTGAGCGACTTGCGGAAGCTGATGGTCTCGGACACCACGACCGGATACCAGCCCTTGGCCTGGAAGATCGCCCAGATGCCGGTGCGGTGCAGCATGTCGAACCGGGCGATGTCCATGATCGACAGATAGACGCCGTTGTTCATGTGCCGCAGGATGTCCTGGTCGCTGGGCAGCGTGATGAACCGCGTGCGGGCGACGTCGTAGTGCCCGAGGCGGCGGCCGAAGCGCGACAGCAGGGAGTGGAGCAGGGTTCGAAAGAACATGTGCACCCGATGATGCTAGCGGGCGACGGCCTCCGTAAGGTCGCGCAGGGCCGACTCCTCGTCGATGGTCTGCAGCACCCGGTCTCGCAGCAGGACGCGGCCGCGCACAACGGTGTGCCGTACGTCGGTGGCCGTGGCGGCGTAGACGAGCGCCGACCAGGGGTCACGGGTGGGCTGCGCGTTGGGGGTGTCGACCCGCACCACCTGCAGGTCGGCCTGCATGCCGGCCTCGATCGTGCCCACGTCGCTCAGGCCCAGGGCTCGGGCGCCGTCGACGGTGCCGAGCCGCACGGCCCGTTCGGCGCTGACCATGGTGGGGTCGTTGGTGGTGCCCTTGTGAAGCAGCGCGGCCATCCGCACGGCCGCGAACATGTCCAGGGCGCCGGCGGATGCGGCCCCGTCGGTGCCGAGGCCGAGCGCGGCGTCGGCGGCGAGCAGCTCGGGCACCCGCGCTATGCCGCAGCCCAGCTTGAGGTTCGACACCGGGCAGTGCGCCACGGCGGCGCCGCTGGCCGCGATGCGGTCGATCTCGGCGTCGGTGAGGTGCACGGCATGGGCCAGCACCGTGCGGGCGGTGAGCAGCCCGGATGCATCGAGCACCGCGATCGGCCGGTCGCCGTTGACCTGCCCGGCCATGGCGACCTCGCCGAGGCTTTCGGAGGCGTGGGTGTGCACCCGGGCGCCGGCCTCGGCGGCCAGCGCGCGGATGTCCTCGAGCTGCGGCCGGTCGAGCAGGTAGGCGGAGTGCGGCATCACCCACAGGTCGTCGTCGGGCGTCTCGGCGCGGTTGTCGGCGAGGATCGCGCGCGCCTCGGCGAGCATGCCCGCGAAATCACGGCCCTCCGGGTCTTGGTTGCCCATGAAGATGGGTCCGTTCAGCAGCCGGAAACCGGCTTCGGCGGCGACGGCACGGGTGGCGCGCGGGAACCAGTACATGTCCAGCGCCGTGGTGGTGCCGCCGGCCAGGCATTCCGCGATGCCGGCCCGGGCACCGACCGCGACGGTCGCCGCGCTCAGGGTGCGCATCTCCGCAGCGATCATGCGCTCGAGGAACACCTCGAGGGTGACGTCGTCGGCGGCGCCGCGGAACAGGTTCATGGCCAGGTGGGTGTGGGTGTTCACCCAGCCGGGCGCGAGCACGCAGCCGGGGTTCTCGATGAGCTCGGCGGGGTGGTACCGGGCGAGCAGCTCGGCGGCAGGCCCGACCTCCACGATGAGCCCTGCGCGGATGGCGACGGCGCCGGCCTCGACGATCGTGCCGGTGGCGTCGACCGTGAGCACGGCATCCGCGGTGAGGATCAGGTCGACGGGTTCGGTGGCCATCAGGCGAGCTCTGGCAGGGCGACGAGGGCGTCGAGGGTGACCTGGACTCCGCGGGCGACGCCGTCCGCGACGACGGTGCGGTGCGGGTCGTAGCCGGCGCCGTCGACGAGGTCGTCGGCGTTCGCGCCGTCGATGACCAGGCCGCCGCCGGCCCGGACGCCGCGGGTGGAGGCCAGCACCAGCAGGGCGGAGAGCTCCATCTCGATGGCGAGCACGCCCAGTTTCACGTAGCCGTCCTGGTTGAGGTCGATGATCCCGGGGTAGAACGCTGCTCTGGTCCAGACGACCCCGCGGTGGTGCGGCGCGTCATGACGGCGGGCGGCGTCTGCAAGCGCGACCACAACCTCCGGGGTGGCGGCCGCCGGGTAGCTCTCCGGCACGAGCTGGTGGGTGACGCCGTCGTCGCGCACGCAGGACTCGGCGATGATGAGGTCGCCATCGCCGATCCCGCGGAGCATGGCCCCGGCGGTGCCGAGCCTGATGATGGTGTCGACGCCGGCGTCCATCAGCTCCTGGAAGAGGCAGATGGCGCCGGGGGCCCCGACGCCGTGGGACGCGACCACGACCGGCGTCCCGTTCCACTCGCCCACGAACGAGCGGTACTCGCGCTGATGGGCGACCTCCCGCACATTGGTGAGCTGGTGGGAGATGCGCTCGGCGCGGAACGGGTCACCGACCACGAGGGCACGGGTGGGCAGGCCGGTTCGGGGAAGTCCGGTCACCGGGAACGTGTCGGCCTGGGTCATCTGTGCTCCTCTGGGTGGCGCGGCCCTGGTGGCCTGGCAGGTGTCGAACTTGTCTACCATGCGCAGGTGGGGCGTGCCGCCGGGAAGCGCTTGAGGGGCGCCGCAGGTGAGGAGCTACGCCAGGGCGGGCTCGGCCGGCGCGGGCTGGGCCAGCGCCGTCGTGACCAGGTTCTGCGCCGCGGCCGGAATCGCCGCCACGGAGCGCACGAATGAGCCCAGGCGGCGGTAGACCTCCTGCGATTCGGGGTGCCGGGCATCCTGCTGCCAGGTGTGCCGGGTGTTGGTGCGGTGACGGCCGTAGATCACGGTGTCGACGAGCACCGAGCGGCGGCGCAGGGCCTCGATGAAGTTGAGGTTGGCGCGGTAGAAGTAGTCGCGTTCGGAGGTCGTGACGAACACCGGCGGGAACCCCTTGTCGAGCCACTCGATGGGCGAGAGGAACTTGGACGCGTCGCGCAGGGACATGCCGCGGCCCCGCTCGGGCAGCAGCATCCGCAGGAAATTGAGGCTGAGCACGAAACCGCGGTCGAACATCACCGAGAAATCGGCGATGCTGCAGTGCTGCACGAGACCGCGCAGGTGCCCTGGCTCGATCTGCAGGTCGATGTTGTAGTGCTCGGCGAGGGCTTCGTCGTTGGCCGCCGCGGTGATCAGGGCCGCGATGTGGCCGCCGGCCGAGTCGCCGCCGATCACGATGCGGGTGGGGTCCCCGCCGTAGTTGAGGATGTTGCGCTTGACCCAGGTGAGAACGGCGTTGGCGTCGTGCAGCATGTGCTTGATGCCGAAACGGGTGGCCATACGGTAGTTGGCGTTGACGACGACCATGCCCTCCACGGCCTGGCTGGCGGCGTACTTCGTGAGCGGCGCCTTGTCGCCGGAGGTCCAGCCGCCGCCGTGGAAGTAGATGTAGACCGGCAGCGGCGCGGCGTCCGTCGCGCCAGTCGTGTCGGCGGCGGCGTGCGGCACGAGCACATCGAGGCGGTGGTCGCGGATACCGTCGCCCACGTAGTCGAGGTCGAAGTTGTAGTCGACGGCGTCGATCGGGTCGGCGTTGAACTTGTGCAGCTCGCCCGGCGCGATCCTCGTCATGATGGCCTTCCAGAGCCAGACGGGAACCCTGGAGAGCCCGGTCTCCCTGTGGCTGAGGTGCGCGCCAGGGGCGGGGCCGGCGGCGGGGTCGAAGCCGGTGCTGGAACGGGGGGAAACGTGAGGGGAAGCGTGGAACATGGTGCCTTACTGCCGACGTGCCTTACTGCCGACGGGGCGCTACCGGATGCGGCTTCGAAATGCCGATCTGGCATGGTAGCGCTTGCATAGTTTTTTGCCGCCTGACGACCATAGGCGCGCAACCCTGAGATGACCTGAGAATCTCTCAAGTCAGCTGAGGCCGGTGCGCGGGCGCGGCGCCCGCGCACCGCCGGGGCGACCGATTTAGGCGGCGGCGCCCCCTGCGACTCCGGTGGCCTCGAGCACGGCGCGGGCCAGGGTGTGGAAGTGCACGTTGAAACCGAGCACGGCCGGGGTCGCGGCGGGGTCGACGCCGAGGTCGGCGACATCCAGGGCGTGCAGCACGAACTGGTAGCGGTGCGTGCCCGTTCCGGGCGGCGGACCGGCGCCGATGAAGGTGAGCTTGCGGGCTTCATTCGGCATCACGACGGCGCCGGCGGGAAGCAGTACCGAGTTCTCCACGCCGGCACCGGTGGGCAGGCCGTCCACGTCCGCGGGAATGTTGAACACCGCCCAGTGCCAGAACCCGGAGCCGGTGGGGGCATCCGGGTCGTAAACGGTGAGCGCGAAGCTCTTGGTCTCGGCGGGGAAGCCGCTCCAGTGCAGGTCGGGCGAGACATCCGCCCCGCCGGCGCCCGTGCCGTACTGCGCGGCAGCCAGCGGGCCACCGTCGGTCATCACCGAACTGGTCAAGCTGAACAGGGGCACTTCACCGAAGCGGGCGAAGGGATCAGTCGTGGTCATGCACACACTCCATGGATCTGGTTGGTGGTCTGGTTGGCCCAGCCTACGTGGGCCGCCCCACGCCCCGCACCGCCACCTAAAATGTGGGGGTGGCCATTCCGAAGATCCTGCTCTACTACGTCTTCACCCCGCTGAGCGACCCGGAGGCCATTCGGCTCTGGCAGCGCGACCTCTGCGAGTCGCTCGGCCTGCGCGGGCGCATCCTCATCTCGAAGGACGGCCTGAACGGCACGGTGGGCGGCGACCTGCCCGCCCTCAAGCGCTACGTGCGCAAGACCCGCCAGTATGCGGCGTTCGCCGGCATAGACTTCAAGTGGAGCGAGGGCACCGGCCTCGACGACTCCGGCGCGAGCCTGGACTTTCCCCGCCTGGTGGTGAAGGTGCGCGACGAGATCGTGAGCTTCGGCTCGCCGGAGTCGCTGAGCGTGGATGCCGGCGGCGTGGTCGGCGGCGGCACGCGCCTGGCCCCGGCCGACCTGCACGCCCTCGTGGCCGAACGCGGCGACGACGTGGTGTTCTTCGACGGCCGCAACGCCTTCGAGGCCGAGATCGGCCGGTTCCGCGGCGCGGTGGTGCCGGATGTGGCCAACACCAGGGATTTCGCGGCAGAGCTCGACAGCGGCAAATACGACCATCTCAAGGGCCAGCCCGTTGTGACCTACTGCACCGGCGGCATCCGCTGCGAGGTGCTCTCGTCGCTCATGAAGGACCGCGGCTTCGGCGAGGTCTACCAACTCGAGGGTGGCATCGTGCGCTACGGCGAGGCCTACGGCGACGACGGCCTCTGGGACGGCTCGCTGTACGTGTTCGACCAGCGGATGTCGGTGGACTTCAGCGACCACACCGCGGTGCTCGGCCACTGCATGGTCTGCGGCGAGGCCACCAAGAACATGCTCAACTGCCGGGATTTGTCGTGCCGGGAGCAGCTCGTCGCGTGCCCGGCGTGCGTGGCCGTGGCCGCCCCGGCCTGCGCGGCACACGCGGCCTGAGCCCGTCCGGAGTTGGTGGCGCTCACGACTCCCTCCGGGTAGTTGCTTGCGCAGGTACCTAGCGCGTGCAATCATTTATAGCGCGCCTGCAACTACCGTTGACTGTTTGTCTTGTCGACTGGCTCGACCACTGGCGCTCATCCCACACGCTTGAAGGAGTCACTCGTATGCCCATTGGACTGATCGCACTCGCCCTGGGCGGCTTCGGAATCGGGCTGACCGAATTCGTCATCGCCGGCCTGCTGCCCGAGGTGGCCGCCGACTTCGCCGTCAGCGAGGCCGCCGCCGGCTGGCTCATCTCCGGATACGCCCTGAGCGTCGCGGTCGGCGCCATCCTGCTCACCGCCGCCGTGACCCGGCTGCCCCGCAAACACGTGCTCGTGGGCCTGATGGTGCTCTTCATTCTCGGCAACCTGGTCTCGGCCCTGGCCCCCAGCTACCCGATCATGCTGCTCGGCCGCATCCTCGCGGCGCTCTGCCACGGTGCCTTCTTCGGCATCGGCGCCGTCGTCGCTGCCAGCCTGGTGCCGGCCAGCAAGAAGTCCGGCGCCATCGCGATCATGTTCACCGGGCTCACCCTCGCCAACGTGCTCGGCGTGCCATTCGGCACCTTCATCGGCCAGAGCTTCGGCTGGCGGGCCACCTTCTGGGCGATCACCGTGATCGGCGTCATCGCCCTGGCCGGCATCGCGGCCCTGGTGCCCCGCGCCACCGACGAGACCGCGCACGTCAGCAACCTACGCGGGGAGCTGCGCGCCTTCCGCTCCAGCCAGGTCTGGCTCTCCCTGATTGTCACGGTGCTCGGCTTCGGCGGCATGTTCGGTGCGTTCACCTACATCGCCTACACGCTCACCGAGGTGAGCGGGTTCTCCAGCGCGGCGGTGCCGTGGCTGCTCGTGGTCTTCGGCGCCGGCCTGTTCGTGGGAAACATCCTCGGCGGCAAGGCGGCCGACCGCCGCCTCGACCTCACCCTGGTGCTGCTGCTGATCGGGCTCACCATCGTGATGGCGCTCTTCGCGCTCACGGCCGCAAACCCCGTGGCCACGGTCATCGCGCTCGTGCTGATGGGCGGCTTCGGCTTCGGCACCGTGCCCGGCCTGCAGACCCGCATCATGCTCTACGCCGACACCGCGCCCACCCTGGCCTCGAGCGCCAACATCGCCGCGTTCAACGTGGGCAACGCCCTGGGCGCCTGGATCGGCGGCATCACCATCAGCGTGGGCCTGGGCTACACCTCGCCGCTCTGGGCCGGTGCCGCGATCACCGCGGCCGCGGCGCTCGTGATGATCGGGGCCGCGACCCGGCGCAGCACGCTCGCTCCGGCGAGCGCCGCCACTCTCGTCACGGCCGCCGCAGTCTCCTAGGCTCCCACCCGGCACGGCTCAGCGGCTGAGCCGACGAGCTAAGGCGCTGAGAGAGCACGTCTGCCGCGCAGCACCCAGATCATGAGGAACACGCCGACGGCTGGGAGCACGAAGGCCTGGGCCACGTACCGTGCGGCCATGTCGCCTCCCGAATACGATCCGCTGAGGGCCATGAACGCGGCGCCCACGGGCAGTATCACCAGCACGATCCCGTTCGCCAGAGTCACCTGCTTCGCAATACGGGCGAGTACCACGCGAATTGCTGCCGGTTCCTCGTCGGGTTGTGCGTGGGCGTACGCCCAGAACGTCACGACAAGCGCGGCGAGCCCGGCATAGACCACAGGGAGAATGAGGCCGACGATGCCGACGAGTACTGAGCACGACGCCAAGGACAGGAATCCCGCGGTCCGGAAGATGACAAATGACCTTGCGGCGGGGGCCGTGGCTCGCGCGTAGGCCCGATATCCGAACCAGGCCAGCGCGCCGGCGAAGGACACCGTAAGTACGCTCACCGCCATGGCGGCCCATCCGGCGCTGGAGAGCTCCTGCCGCACGGCCAGCCCAGACAGGACCACAGTAGGAATTGTGCCCGCCAGTGCGAGAAGAATCGGCGGCACGACCCACTCGCGGATCCGCAGGGGCGCGCTCTTGAGCAGGATGAGATCGTCAACGACTCCGGCATCGCCCGCGGCAGGCACGGCAGCACCAGCCTCACCTGCACTCGGGTCGGCAGGCGAATCATTCGGATCGCTACCCCGTAGTGCCATGTCTGCACCGTATCAGCGGGCAGCTGGTTCGGACCGTGCGGTGCGGGCGTCCCGCACGGCCCTGGCGTAGTGCCTGGCGTTGGTGCTGGAGAGCGCCAGGAGTATCAGGATGTCGATCGTGACGCTCACCAGCGAGGTGCGCAGGGTGATCTGGGCGCCGCCCAGCTCGTAGTCGGCGAACGAGACCAGGATGCTTACCGACGCGAACGACATCGCCACCACCCTGGCCCAGTTGCGACCGGTGAACACCAACGCGGCCAGGCCCAGGTAGAGCAGGAGGTAGAGCCCGTAGACCGCGAGCACTCCGCCGAGCAGGGCGCCGGCGGCCGGCGGGTCGGTCTGCGCGAGCTTCTCGCCGTTGAGCACGATCGTGGCCGTGAACGTGTCCCACGACCCGACCACCGTGAGAATGACGAACCCGCCGGACAGCGCCCGCACCGCCATCAGCAGCACCCCGCCGGTCACCGAGGGAGGACGCTTGACCCGGCCCCGCGCATCCGCCGCCGTCATGTCAGCCCGGTCAGTTCGACGACGGCGCCGGCTTCACCCGGCACCGCGCGCAGGTCGAGCACCGGCAGGTCACCATCCGTCTGGATGGAGTCGCCGCCGCCATTGCGGGAGTGATATCCGGTGGCGAAGTCGCGGATCAGCACGAGGCGGGTCTCCGGCACAGCCTGCCGGATGCTCGCCACGATGTGATCGCGCTCGACATCTGTGTGCTCGTCGATCTTGTGCGTGACCTGCAGGGTGAACAGCGACAGGCCCACCGCCCGGTCGAAGGTTCCGGCGGCTACCCAGTCCACCCGGTGCCCGCCGGGCAGCATCCAGCCGTCCGGGCACCGCCAGAAGCGCACGTGGTGGCGCTTGGCCGGGTTGTTCTCGACCTCCTGCTGATAGGCGAAGTCCTGCACCCTGTCGAAGAGCAGCAGCGGGCTCACCGGGGCCCGGAGGTAGCTGCGCCGACTCACCGTTGCGGTCACGATGCGCCAGCTCGAGGCCAGGGTCACGTCGTCCGCCCGGATCCAGCCGGCGGCGGCGAGCGCCGCATGCACCTGGTCGGCACTGCCGATGAGGGCGAGATTGACCGGGTCGCCGAGCAGGCCGTCGCTGGTGCGGGTGCGGCCGATGAAGTAGTCGGGCACGTAGAGCCGGGTGAGGATGCGGTGCAGGCGCGGCAGCACGAGGTAGGCCAACAGCGCCCAGAACAGCACGGCGAACCAGAGCAGGCCCCAGCCCAGCCCCAGGCTCTCGGTGGCCAGCAGCACCGCGAGCCATACCGACGCGAAGCCGGCCAGCACGAAGAAGAACGAGTCGAGCATGGCCCCCGGCGAGACGCGCCGGCGGCCGGCGGGCACCGTCGTCGCCTCTGTCATGGCGCCATGCTAGTT
Organism: Cryobacterium sp. SO2; assembly: GCF_026151165.2. NCBI lineage: Bacteria > Bacillati > Actinomycetota > Actinomycetes > Micrococcales > Microbacteriaceae > Cryobacterium > Cryobacterium sp. SO2. The sequence goes on along the minus strand of NZ_CP117849.1, from coordinate 141,966 downwards.
CGGTCGCCGCGCCACCGGTGGCTGCACGGCTATCGATGCTTGGATAGCGGGGTGACCTACGACGTCGAATCGATCCGCGCCCACTTTCCCGCCCTGTCCGCCGGCACCGTGCACTTCGACAGCCCCGGTGGCACCCAGACCCCGCGCGGTGTGGGCCAGGCCATTGCCGACACCCTCACCGGCCCGCTATCGATCCGCGGCCGGCGCAGCGTGTCCGAGCGGAACGCCGACGACGCCGTCACCGGCTTCCGCACCGCGATGGCGGACCTGCTCGGCGCCGACCCGCTCGGCATCGTCTACGGCCGCAGCGCCACCCAGCTGGTCTACGACTTCTCCCGGCACCTCTCCCTCGACTGGGCGCCCGGCGATGAGATCGTGGTCTCCCGCCTTGACCACGACGCCAACATCCGCCCGTGGGTGCAGGCGGCGGCACAGGCGGGCGCCACGGTGGTCTGGGTCGACTTCGACCCCGCCACCGGGGAACTGCCCGCAGCGGCTGTGGCCGCGGTGCTCACCGAGCGCACCCGCCTCGTTGCGGTGACCGCCGCCTCCAACCTGATCGGCACCCGGCCGCCGATCGCCGAGATCGCCGAAGTGGTGCACCGGGCAGGGGCGCTGCTCTTCGTCGACGGTGTGCATTACGTGCCGCACGCCTTCGTGGATCTCGGCGCGCTCGGCGCCGACTTCTTCGTCTGCTCGCCCTACAAGTTCTTCGGCCCGCACTGTGGCGTTCTCGCGGCCGACCCCGCGCTGTTGGCGGGCATCCGCCCCGACAAGCTGCTGCCGTCAACGGATGTGGTGCCGGAACGTTTCGAACTCGGCACCCTGCCCTACGAGACCCTGGCCGGGGTGACCGCGGCCGTCGACTTCATCGCCGGGCTGAGCGAACTGGCCACCGGGGTTGCCCCGCGCCCCAGCGTCGGCCGACGGGAGAGCCTCCGCACCTCCCTACGGCTGGCCGAGGCGCACGAAGATTCCCTCCGCGAACGGTTGGAGTCCGGGCTCGCGGCCCTGCCCGGCGTGACCGTGTATTCCCGGGCTGATCAGCGCACCCCGACGATTCTGGTGGGGTTCGCGGGGCGCGCGGCCGCCGACGCCACCGAGTTCCTCTTCGAGCGCGGGATCCTCGCACCCTCCGGCTCGTTCTACGCGCTGGAGGCCTCCCGGCACCTGGGTCTGGGCGACACCGGGGCGCTGCGCATCGGCCTGGCCCCGTACAGCACCGCCGGCGAGATCGACGCCGTGCTTGCCGCCGTGACGGAGTTCGCGCTCGACTGAACGCCCGTAGTCCGGATTCTGCCGGTCTGGCGGAAAAAACCCGGGCGGACCGGCCCGTTCCCCCAATAAGCTGTGCATCAAGCAACAAAGGGGACACGGATGCCAATCGGCGCTGTCATCGAATTCACGAACATCACCAAGAGGTTCGGCCAGGTCACGGCGGTCAACGACCTCTCCTTCACTGTCGAGCCCGGCCGGGTCACCGGTTTTCTGGGACCGAACGGCGCAGGCAAGACCACCACCCTGCGGATGCTGTTGGGCCTGGTCGCCCCCAGCTCGGGCACCGCCACCTTCGGCGGACTGCGCTACCGGGACCTGCCCCAGCCGCTGAACACCGTCGGGGCGGCCCTCGAGGCCGCCAGCTTCCACCCCGGCCGCACCGCCGCCAACCACCTGGGCGTGTACACCCTCGCCGCCGGCCTCCCCCGCACCCGGGTCACCGAGGTGCTGCACACCGTCGGCCTGGCCGACCACGCCAACCAGCGTGTCGGCGGGTACTCCCTGGGCATGCGCCAACGCCTGGGCCTGGCCTACTCACTGCTCGGCGACCCCGGCGTGCTCGTGCTCGACGAACCGATCAACGGCCTCGACCCCGAGGGCATCAAGTGGATCCGCGGATTCCTCAGCAGCATGGCCGCCGAGGGGCGCACAGTATTGGTGAGCTCGCACCTGCTCAGCGAGGTGCAGCAGAGCGTCGACGACGTCATCATCATCGCCAAGGGCGAACTTGTGCACTCCGGCCCGCTGTCCAGCCTGGACACCAACATCGCCCCGCAGGTCATCGTGGACTCGCCCGACCGGGACTCCCTCGTGACGGCGCTCACCGCCGCAGGGCTGGCCTTCACCTCCGGCCGCACCGGGCTGATCGTGGCGGTGCCCGACCCCGGCCAGGTGGGGCACATCGCCTTCACCGCCGGCGTCGAACTCAATGTGCTGCACCGGCAGAAGGCGGGCCTGGAAGACTCCTTCCTCGCCCTCGTCGAAGGAGGCGACTCGCTGTGAACCTGATCCTGCGCCCCGTCGCCGCCGAATTCAGCAAGATCCTCACCACCCGCATGTGGTGGATCCTCGCCCTGGTGCTGTTCGGTTACATCGCCCTACTGGCCGGCGGGCTCTCCGCCCTGTTCGGCGGTGTCGAAAGCGGCGCGATCAGCCCCGACTCGATGAACACCGGCGGCGGCACCGGCGGCCTCGCCGGGCTCGGCAGCCTGCCTCCCCTCATCTACAGCTTCGCGGCCTCCGTCGGGTATGTCTTCCCGGTGCTGCTGGGCGCCCTGGCCACCACGGGCGAGTTCCGGCACCAGACCCTCACTCCCACCTTCCTCGCCACCCCCAAGCGCGGCCGAGTCCTCGGCGCCAAGACCATCGCGCTGTTCGTGGTGGGCGCCGGTCTCGGCCTGGTCGGGCTCGCGGCATCCGTGGGGGTCGGCGCACTCGTGCTCGGCGGCTTCGGCGTCGACCCGCTGCTCGCCGACGCCGAGACCTGGGCGCTGATCGGGCGCACCGTGCTGGCAATGGCGCTGTGGGCCGTGATCGGCGTGGGTCTGGGCGCCCTGGTGCCCAGCCAGGTGGCGTCGATCGTGATCGTGCTCGCCTTCACCCAGTTCGTCGAGCCGCTGTTGCGCTTCGCCGCCGCGTTCACCGAGGTGACGGCGGATATCGGCAAGTACCTGCCCGGCGCCGCCTCCGACGCGCTCGTCGGCGCGAGCTTCTTCACCCTGGCCAGCCCCGGCGGCGCAGTGCTGACCAGCTGGCAGGGCGGCCTGGTGCTGCTGGCCTACGGCCTCGCGGCCACCGTCGGCGGGTACTTCATCAGCTGGAAGCGCGACGTCACCTAGGCGCTGTGCGGGCAGAAAGGCCCGGTGTGCGACCGGATCCGGCAACTGCCGCGGGTCTAGGGTGAATGCATGTCTGCTACCGAATTCCGCGCGATCGTCGTCACCCGCACCGAGGACGAGTCGGGCGCACGCATCCAATCCGCGGCCCTGACCACGGTCGGGAACGATGCCCTGATGGACGGCGACGTCACCGTGGCGGTGGAGTTCTCCAGCATCAACTACAAGGACGGCCTGGCCCTGATGGGCAAGCCCGGCGTAGTACGGGTGTGGCCGCTGATCGCGGGCATCGACCTGGTCGGCACGGTCGAGTCGAGCAGCGACCCGCGCTGGGCGGCCGGCGACCGCGTCATCCTCAACGGTGCGGGCATCGGCGAGAGCCACCACGGCGGCCTCGCCGAACGGGCCCGCGTCTCCGGCGCCTCCCTCGTGCGCCTGCCGGATGCCGTGAGCGCCAGCCGCGCCGCGGCCATCGGCACCGCCGGCTTCACGGCCATGCTCGCCGTACTCGCCCTTGAGCGTGGCGGGGTCACCCCGGATTCCGGCGACATCCTCGTGACCGGCGCGGCCGGCGGGGTGGGATCCATCGCGATCGCACTGCTCGCGGCTCGCGGCTACCGGGTGGTCGCCTCCACCGGGCGCGGCGCCGAGCTCGGCGACTACCTGCGCGGACTCGGCACCGCCGAGCTGCTCGACCGGCACACCATCGACGAGGCCGGCAAGCCCCTGCAGGCGCAGCGCTGGGCGGGCGCCATCGACTCCGTGGGCAGCTTCACGCTCGCCAACATCCTGGCCCAGACCCACCAGGGCGGCGTCGTGGCCTCCTGCGGGCTGGCCCAGGGCGCCGACCTGCCGACCACGGTGATGCCGTTCATCCTGCGGGCCGTCACCCTGGCCGGCATCAACTCGGTCCAGGCGCCGCTGGCACTCCGCGAGGAGGCCTGGGGCCGCCTCGCCACCGACCTGGACCTCGAGCTCCTCGACGGCCTCACCGCGATCATCTCCCTCGAGGACTCGTTCGCGGCGGCCGGGCGGATCCTGGCGGGCCAGGTGCACGGTCGCACGGTCGTGGACGTGCGCCGCTGACCCCTGGCGCGCCGGCGGTACACGGCTAGGCTTCAGGAATGGCCCTCTTCGCTTCAGTCTTCATCGCTCTCGCCGCCGTTCTGCACGTCTACATCTTCCTGATGGAGAGCGCCTGGTGGACGCGACCGAAGACCTGGCTGCGCTTCGGCCTGGCGAACCAGGCCGAAGCCGAGACCACCAAGGTGCTGGCCTACAACCAGGGCTTCTACAACCTCTTCCTGGCCGTCGGCGCCGTCATCGGGCTGTTCCTGTACTTCGGCGGCCCCGAAGAGGCCGGTGCCGCGCTGATCTTGTTCAGCACGGCCTCGATGTTCGTGGCGGCCATCGTGCTCACCACCTCGGGGCCCGGCCGGGTGAGGTCGGCGCTGACGCAGGGTACGCTGCCCCTGATCGGATTCATCCTCTTCCTGTTCGCCTAGGCACTCAGGCCCGGGCGGCCCCGTCGAAAGGACCGTTGTGACCCACGTCATCCTCTTCCACCACGCCCAGGGACTCACCGACGGGGTGGCGGAGTTCGCCCAACGGCTGCGGGATGCCGGCCATGAGGTCGTCGTTCCCGATCTGTACGAGGGCCGCACCTTCGACACCATCGACGCCGGGGTCGCCAACGCCGAGTCCATCGGTTTCGACACCATCATCGAACGCGGGCGCGCGGCGGCGGAGGCCCTCCCGGCGAACACCGTCTACGCCGGCTTCTCCCTCGGCACGCTTCCGGCGCAGAAGCTCGCCCAGAGCCGGGCCGGCGCGCTCGGCGCGCTGCTGTACCACGGCGGCGTGCCCGCGGCGATGTTCGGGTCGGCGTGGCCGGCGCCCGCAGCCCTGCAGATGCACGTCAGCGAGGGCGACGACTGGGTCGAGCTCGACGAGGTCGAGGAGCTGGCCGGAGACGCCGGCCAGGCCGAGCTCTTCATCTACCCGGGCTCGGGGCACCTTGTGGCCGATCCCAGCCTCGGCGAGTACGACGAGGACATCGCCGAGCTCATCCTCGAGCGCTCCATCCAGTTCCTCGACCGCCTCGCCTGACCCCGCGAGAGCGGCCATGCGGTCACTTCAGCTCGCTGAGGCAGCCGCACGACCGCTTTCGCGAGCTACCGGGCGCGCGGACCGAGCAGCAATAGCAAGGGCGCTTGCTGATCTGGCATAATGAGGGGATGACCAGCGACGCACCATCCGTTTTGCAGACAGTGGGAGCCCGGCTGCGTGAGTTGCGCCTGCACAGCGGACGCACCCAGGCGCAGCTCTCCGCGACCACCGGGATCTCGGAGAGCACCCTGTCCAGGCTCGAGTCCGGCCAGCGCAAACCCACCCTGGAGCTGCTGCTCGCCCTGTCGGCCGCCCACGACGTGACCATCGACGACCTCGTGCGCACCCCGGCCGAGGATGACCCGCGCCTGGACCAGCGCCCGTTCACCCGGCACGGCCGCACTTTCGTGCCGCTCAGCCGCACCGCCGGCGGCCTGCAGGCGTTCAAGGTGATCATCCCCGGCCGCACCGGCGACGAGCCGTTGGAGCAGCGCACCCACGAGGGTTTCGACTGGTTCTACGTGCTCAGCGGGCGACTGCGCCTGGCTCTCGGCGAGCACGACATGATCCTGGGAGTGGGCGAGGTCGCCGAATTCGACACCAGGGTGCCGCACGCCTTCGGCAGCGCCGGGCCGGAGCCGACGGAGATCCTCAGCCTGTTCGGCCAGACCGGCGAACGCATCCACGTGCGGGCCAGCACCATTCGCTGACCCAGCCGGATGACGGGAGCGACCTACGCGGTCGCCTCCTGAGCCTCGGGGGCCTCTGGGGTCTCCGGGGTCTCGGGCTGATCCGCCGTGGGCGCGGCCACCTTGGCCTTGGCTGTACGCACCCGCTTGGCCGGCTTCGCGGGCGTGGCGGGCGTGGCGGGCGTTGTCGCGTCACCGGCGTCGGCCGAGTCCACCGGCTTGGCCGCCTTCGCGGCCCTGGTGCGCTTCACCGGGGCAACCGGCTCGGCCGGTTCGGTGAACTCGATCGGCTCGACAGGCGCGAGCGGTGCGGCCGGCTTCGCGGTGCGGGCACGCCTGACCGGCTTGGCCGGCTTGGCGGGCTTGGCGCTCTCGGGCTCGACAGGCTCGTTCAGCTCCGGCACGTCGGTCGCGTCGGTGGCTTCGAGCTTGAGTGAGGCGATCAGGTCGGGCGCGTGGTTGGTGGAGAGGATCACCCTGGCGAACTCGTCGCCGATCAGGTCGATCACCACGGCCTGGCGCTTGCGCTTGATCGCGAGGAAGTCCTTGCCGCCGTGGAACTTCCACACACCGACCGCCAGCACGAGGGGCACGAGGGCGCCGGGGGCACGGATGCCACGCACCCAGATCCACGGGTCGTCGGTGATCGTCACCGAACGGATGGTGTCACGCGCGATCACCAGATCCTCGCGGCGGAACGCCAGCGTCTTCTCCGCGGGCGTCAGGTGAATCTCCAGCCGGTCGGGGTGTACGCGCAAGGAAGCCATTCCCCCAGTCTGCCCGGTCCGGCTGGAAATCCCCCTGTCGGTAACTCACAAAGCCATAACGCCGCCGCGGTGGAATCAGCCGGCAACTGTTGCCCGTGCGGACAATTGCACCCGGCGCACCGGGCGCAATTGTCCGCTGCGGGAACAGTTGGCGGCAGGCCGACCGTCGCGCGGGCTACCGCCGGATCGGTCAGACCGTGGGGCGGGCCTCGGCGGCGGCCTTCGCGGCGGCCGGCAGGGCCTCGAGGATGCGGCCGATCGAGTCGCCGTCGTGGGCGGCGGAGACGAACCAGGCCTCGAACACCGAGGGCGGCAGCGAGATACCGCTCTCCAGCATCGAGTGGAAGAACGGCGCGTAGCGGTAGCCCTCCTGGCGCTGCACCTCGGCGTAGGTGCGCGGCGGGGTGATCGCCGCCTCCTGGCCGAAGACGAAGCTGAACAGGTTGCCGGCGTGCTGCACGCTGTGGGCGACACCCTCGGCGTACAGGGCGTTGGAGACGGCGTCGGAGAGCAGCTCGGCGGTCTCGTCGAGGCGCGCGTAGACGGCGGCGTCGGCCGCGGTGAGGGTGGCGATGCCGGCGGCCACGGCGACCGGGTTGCCGGAGAGCGTTCCGGCCTGGTAGACCGGCCCGGCCGGGGCGAGGAAGTCCATCACGTCGGCCCGGCCGCCGAGCGCGGCCACCGGCAGGCCACCGCCGATGACCTTTCCGTAGGTGAACAGGTCGGGCGTGTAGCTCTCGCCGTCGTCGGCCTGCAGCGCCCAGTAACCGCCGGGGTTGACCCGGAAGCCGGTGAGGACCTCGTCAACGATGAGCAGCGCGCCGTATTCGTGCGCGAGGTCGCACAGTGCCGCGTTGAAGCCGGCATCCGGGGCGACGACGCCCATGTTGGCCGCGGCGGCCTCGGTGATCACGGCAGCGATCTGGCCGGGGTACGCCTCGAACGCTGCACGCACGGCGTCCAGGTCGTTGTACGGCAGCACCAGGGTCTGCGCGGCGGTGGCGGCGGTGACGCCGGCCGAGCCGGGCAGGGCGAGGGTGGCCAGGCCGCTTCCGGCCTCGGCGAGCAGGCCGTCGGAGTGACCGTGGTAGTGACCGGCGAACTTGATCAGCAGGTCACGTTGGGTGAATCCGCGGGCCAGGCGGATGGCCGTCATGGTGGCCTCCGTGCCGGTGGAGACCAGGCGGATCTTCTCGATCGCGGCGACGCGGCCCTTGATCAGCTCGGCCAGCACGGTCTCGCCGGGGGTCGAGGCGCCGAAGGAGAGCCCGAGCGCTGCGGCCTCCTGCACGGCGGCGACCACGGCGGGGTGGGCGTGGCCGAGGATCGCAGGGCCCCAGGAGCTGACCAGGTCGACGTAGTCGCGGCCGTCGGAGTCGAAGACGTAAGCACCGGCAGCCTTCACCAGGAACAGCGGGGTGCCACCGACCGACTTGAAGGCGCGCACGGGCGAGTTGACGCCGCCGGGGATGGAGAGCTGGGCGCGGGCGAAGAGCTCGTCGTTGTGTGTGCTGGCGGTCATCGGGCATCCGTTTCGGTGAGCCAGGCGGCGAGTTCGACCGCCCAGTAGGTGAGAATGGCGTCGGCACCGGCGCGGCGGATGCTGAGCACCGACTCCTCGATGGCGCGGCGGCGGTCGATCCAGCCCTGCGCGGCGGCAGCCTCGATCATGGCGTACTCGCCGGAGACCTGGTACGCCCAGACCGGGACCGAGCTCATGGCGGCGACCTCGGCGAGCACGTCGAGGTAGCTGCCGGCGGGCTTGACCATCACGACGTCGGCGCCCTCGTCGATGTCGATGCGGGCCTCGCGCACGCCCTCGCGGCGGTTGGCGGGGTCGAGCTGGTAGGTGCGGCGGTCGCCGACGAGGGTGGACTGCACGGCCTCGCGGAACGGGCCGTAGTAGGCGGAGGCGTACTTGGCCGAGTAGGCGAGCACGGCGGTGTCGGCGTAGCCGGCGGCGTCGAGGGTGGCGCGCACGGAGGCGACCTGGCCGTCCATCATGCCGGAGAGGCCCAGCAGCGCCGAGCCTGCCTCGGCCTGCGCGATGGCCATCTCGTTATAACGCAGCAGGGTGGCGTCGTTGTCGACGTGGCCGTCGGCGGCGAGCACGCCGCAGTGGCCGTGGTCGGTGAATTCGTCCAGGCACAGGTCGGTCTGCACCACCAGGGCGTCGCCCACCTCGGCGACGACGGCGCGGGTGGCGGCGTTCAGGATGCCGTCGGGGTCGGTGGCCCCGGTGCCGGTGGCGTCGCGCACAGCGGGCACGCCGAAGAGCATCACGCCGCCGATGCCGGCTGCGGCGGCCTCGGCCACGGCGCGGCGGGCTCCGTCGATGCTGTGCTGCACCACACCGGGCATCGAGGAGATCGCGGTGGATTCGTTGCCCTCACGCACGAAGAGCGGCAGGACGAGTTCGGCGGGGTGGAGACGGGTTTCGCTGGCCAGGCGGCGGAGTGCGGGGGTGCTGCGCAGTCGTCGCGGGCGGATGACGGGGTTTATCACCCGACCAGCCTAGGCCTCCCGCCTGAGTGCGGGGGCGGCGGCCGGTCGGGTCGAGGGTGGAGCGGAGGGTTACAGGTCGCGCGGGGCGAGGCGCACGAGGGCCTCGATCAGGGACTCGGCGCTGCGTTCGTCGGCGATGACGTCGACGCGGAGGCCGATGGCCGCCGCATCCTTCGCCGTGCGCGGGCCGATGCAGGCGATCAGCGTGGTCGTGGGAATCGGACCGAGCTGCTCCTGCACCTGCTGGGCCACGCTGCCGCTGGTGACCAGCACGGCGTGCACCCGGCCGGCCTTGACGTCGGCGACGACGCGGTCGGAGACGGGCACGCCCACGGTGCGGTACGCGACGACGGATTCGACGTCGTGGCCGATGCGGCGCAGACCCTCGGTGAGCAACGGCTTGGCGATCTCGGAGCGCAGGGTGAGCACCCGCAACGGGATGACGCCGTGGGTGGCGGCCTCCCAATCGGCGAGCAGGCCCTTGGCCGAGTTGTCCTCGGAGGGCACGATGTCGACGTGGTAGCCGGCCGCGACGAGGGCCGCGGCGGTGGTCTCGCCGACAGCCGCGATGCGGGTGCCGGGCGCCACGACGGCCCGGTGCGAGGACAGCACGTCCACGGTTGTGGCGCTTGTCACGGTCATCCAGTCGAAGTCCCCGGCGGCCAGCTTGGCCAGCGCGGTTTCGAGGGCGGCGGCGTCGTCGGTGGGCGCGAAGTTGATCATCGGCGCGACGATCGGCAGGGCGCCGCGGGAGCGCAGGTTGGCGGCGACCTGGTCGCCCCAGGGGCCGCCGCGGGGCACGAGGACGCGCCAACCGGCGAGCGGTTTGTCGGGGTTGTGCCGGAGGGCGCTCACTGGGTCACCGACAGCGGGGCGAACTCGGCGGCGCCTCCGGCGAGGAGTTCCCTGGCGGCGCGGTCGGCGACGTCGAGGGCGGCATCCTGCAGGTCGACGACCGAGTGCGATTCGGGTGTCGCCGCGTGCGACGCGGTGATGCGGCGGGTGCCGTCGGGGCTGTAGACCGTGGCGGTGAGGAACAGCAGGCCGTCGTCGATCACGGCGGTCGCCCCGATCGGCGCGGCGCAGCCGGCCTCGAGCCGGGCCAGCACGTGGCGCTCGGCCGTGACAGTGGCCTGGGTGGTGGCGTGGTTGAGCACGGCGAGGGCCTTGGCGAGCAGTCGCTCCGGCTTGCCGGTGCGCACCTCGATGGCCAGCGCGCCCTGACCGGGCGCCGTGGGCCAGTCGGAGAGTTCGAGGTAGTCGGTGGCCATGTTCTCGAGCAGGCCGAGGCGGCCGAGGCCCGCGGCGGCGAGCACCACGGCGTGCAGGGTCTCGTCGGCGACCAGCTTGAGCCGGGTGTCGACATTGCCGCGGATGTCGACGACCTCGAGGTCCGGGCGCAGCTCGCGCAGCTGGGCGGCGCGGCGCGGCGACCCGGTGCCCACCTTGGCGCCCTCGGGCAGGGTGGCGAGGGTGAGGCCGGCGCGGGCGCAGAGCACATCCCTGGCGTCGGCACGCTTGGGGGTCGCGCCGATGACGAGGCCGGCGTACGGGTCGGTGGGCAGGTCCTTGAAGGAGTGCACGACAACGTCGCACTCGTCGTTCAGCAGGGCTTCGCGCAGCGCGCTGGCGAAGACTCCGGTGCCGCCCAGGCTGGCGAGGGACTCGCGGGACACGTCACCGTGCGTGGTGATCGGGATGATCTCCACCTCGCCGCCGGTTGCCGCCTGGATGCGGTTGGCGATGGCCGTGGTCTGCGCCATGGCGAGGGCGCTGCCCCTGGTGCCGACTCTGATGGCGCTCACGGCGCGATACCCGCGACCGCCGGCTTGAAGCCGAGGCGCACGTTCTCGCAGCAGCCCGGCCGGCAGATGTCGTACCAGGGCCCCAGGTCGGTCAGTGCGGGCCGGTCCTCGGCGGGCACGTCGTTCAAGCGCTCCTCGACCAGGTCGATGAGCCCGCTCACGAAGACCGGGTCGGCCCCGGGCGTGGGCACGCGCACCGAGTACAGGCCGTGTTCCTTGGCCGATTCGGTGGCCTCGTTGTCGAGGTCCCACATGACCTCCATGTGGTCGCTCACAAAACCGAGCGGCACGATCACCACGGCACGGATGCCGCGGGCGGGCAGCAGGGCGATGGCGTCGTTGATGTCGGGCTCGAGCCACGGCATGCTGGGCGGCCCGCTGCGGGACTGGTAGACCAGCTGCCACGGGCTGTCGAGGCCCTGCATGACCACATCCGCCACGGCCAGGTGCTGGGCGGCGTATGCGCCGTCCGGCCCGAAGCCACGGGCGGCCGGGCCGCTCTTGGCGGCATCCGTGGACGGGATCGAGTGGGTGGAGAACAGCACCTCGACCTCGGTGGCGAGGTTGATGCCGGGGTTCGCGGCCTCGATCTCGGCCAGACCCGCGCGCACACCGTCGATGAACGGGGTGACGAAGCCGGGGTGGTCGAAGAACTGGCGGATCTTATCGATCTGCACGACGCCGGTCAGGCCGGTCGAGTCCAACGCCTGGGCGAAGTCCTCGCGGTACTGGCGGCAGCCGGAGTACGAGCTGTACGCGCTGGTCGCGATGGCGAGCAGACGGTCCTGGCCGTTGGCGTGGGCCTCGGCGATGGTGTCCGGCAAGTACGGCGCCCAGTTGCGGTTGCCCCAGATCACCGGGATCTCGATGCCTCGGCGGTCAAGTTCGGCCTGCAGGGCTGCTTTCAGCACGCGGTTCTGCTGGTTGATCGGGCTGATGCCGCCGAAGTGCCGGTAGTGCACCGCCACCTCTTCGAGGCGTTCCTCGGGGATGCCGCGCCCACGGGTCACATTGCGCAGGAACGGGATCACGTCGTCCTGGCCTTCTGGCCCGCCGAAACCGGCGAGCAGGATGGCGTCGTAGTTCGTCATTACTGCAGGACCTCCACGAGCTCGGCGGTGGTGATCCGGCGGCCGGTGTAGAAGGGCACCTCTTCGCGCACGTGCATGCGGGCGTCGGTGGCGCGCAGCTCGCGCATCAGGTCGACGAGCTCGGTGAGCTCATCGGACTCGATCGGCAGCAACCACTCGTAGTCGCCCAGGGCGAACGAGGAGACGGTGTTGGCGATGGCCCCGCGGAACGCGGCGCCCTTGCGACCGTGGTCGGCGAGCATCTTGCTGCGCTCGGCCTCCGGCAGCAGGTACCACTCGTAGCTGCGCACGAACGGGTAGACGGTGAGCCAGGCCTTGGGATCGATGCCGCGCAGGAAGCCGGGCACGTGGCTCTTGTTGAACTCAGCGTCGCGGTGCACCCCCATGGCGTTCCAGGTAGGCAGCAAGCTCTTGAGCAGACGGCTGCGACGCAGCTCGCGGTTGGCCCACTGCAGGGTCTGGGCCTCGTCGGCGTGGGTCCAGATCATCACGTCGGCGTCGGCGCGGAGGCCGGAGACGTCGTAGAACCCGCGGATGGTGACACCTTCGGCCTCGACCAGCGCCACGATGTCGTCGAGCTCGTCCACGAACCGCGGCACGTCGTGGCCGTCGAGGTCGTCCGGGTTGGACGGGTCCTTGCGCAGCACAGTGAAGAGGGTGAATCCGGAGGGGGAAGCCTCGGTGGGTTCAGCCTCTGAGGAGGTGTGTGAATCGGGGGTGGGCATGGTCATGTCTACTGCCTCTCCGGCAGCCGGGTGAGTCATGAGTACTAGTCTCCACCGCTTTGCTCGGAGAGCCAAAAGTAAACCGTCAGTGGCGCAGCGCTGCGAGTACTTTCACGAGTGCATCCGGCTCGCCGACGTTGCCCGGCACCACCACGTGCAGGCGTTCGCGCCCGTCGGATGCCACCAGACGCCAGACTGACACTCCCGGCAGCACTTGCCCGAGCACGACCGCCCTGGTGGCGCCCAGGCCCACCCGGGCGACGTCGGCCGAGGTGATGCCGCCCTTGGAGACGACGACCTCGACCGCCGGCAGCAGCGCCCGCACCGTCGAGGTGAGGGCCTCCATGACGAGCCGGCCGTGCTCGAGGGTGTTGTGTGCGGCGGAGCGGGCGCGCTCCGTGGTGACGACGCTCACTCCCCGGCCGGCGAGTTCGGCGGCGGCCGTGCGCGCCACGGTGGAGCCCGTGCCGGCCGGGTCGCGCAGGGCGTCTGCTGTGGGGATGACGACGGCGGGGCCGTGGCCGGCGGCCACGAGGTCCAGTTGGGCTGTGGCGCCCTGGGTGTGCGATCCGCAGACGAGGAGCGTCGGCACCGGCACCGCCAGGAGCGGGCTGGGGAGCAGACCGTCGCTCTCGACTCCGGCGAGCGCCGCGGCCAGGGGCGACGCGCTGCGCACGACGATGTTGGCGCCGCGGGCCCTGGCGGCCTCCACGCCGCGGGCGATGCGGCGGATGTCGTCGTTGGTCACGGCATCCGGAACCACGACGGAGCCGGCCGCGGCCGTCAGCAGCACCTCGTGCACCGCGTCGGCCCGGACCAGCTCGAGCGGCACGCTCACCGCGTCGCGCCCGGACTTCTGCCGCACGTAGTCGACCAGCACCGCGGTGTCGAACGGGAACACCGGGTCATCGGCGAATTCGGTGAGGTGCGCCGGCACCCGCTGGCCGGCCTGGGTTACGTAATGCACACCGTTCTCGGTCGTGCGGCCGCCGTCGGGGAACGCCGGCACGAACAGCACCACCGAATCGGCTTCCGCGAAGACCAGGGTCTCGGAGAACACGTGCCCGCGCAGGGTGGAGTCGCCGCGCAGCACGATCTGGATGTCTTCGCCCAGCCGCGCGCCGGCCGTGCGGGCGTCGGCGCGGATGGCCCGCATCAGCGCCACCGCCTCCTCCTCTGGGATGGCCCTGGAGTTGGTGAGCACATAGACGCTGTCGGCCTCGGTGAGGGCCTGGCCGATGAGGTCGGCGTTGCTGGTCAGGAGCACGACCACGTCGCTGGCCGATTGGGTGCCGGTGGGGTCGTCGTCGAGGACGATGGTCTTCATGGGGATTCCTCTGCTGGAACGGGTCGTGATGGCGTGAAGGCGGGCCGGGATGTCGTCCCGGCCCGCCGCAGGAGGGTTACTTGTCGCCGGCGATGATGGCGTCGACGGCAGCGCGTTCCTTGCGCCCCCAGGTCTCCTTGGTGAGCAGGGCGCCGACCAGACCGATCACTCCGCAGCCCATGTAGACCAGGGCGACTCCGCCGAAACCGAGTGGCACGGCGATGGCGGCGGCGATCAGAGGGATGAACCCCGAGATCGCGGCAGAGAACTGGTAGCCCAGGGAGGCACCGGAGTTGCGGGTTGCCACGGGGAACAGCTCGGAGAACCAGGCGCCCTGGGTGCCGGCGAGCATGTCGTGGATCACCGTGAGGCCGAAGACGTACGCGAACACGATGAGCATGGCACTGCCGGTGTTGACCAGCCCGAACAGCGGGAAGCCGAACGCGATGAGCAGCAGCGTGCCCAGGATGTACACCGGCTTGCGGCCGATCTTGTCTCCCAGGCGGCCCCACAGGATGGTGGCCCCCACACCGAGCGCTGCGGCGATGACCAGACCGGTCAGTGCCGTCGACCGCTCTGCGATGGGTGCGTCACCGCTGGAGATGTAGGAGATCAGGTAGGTGACAATGACGTAGAACCCGCCAGACTCGGCCAGGCGGAGGGCGATCGCACGGAGCACGTTGCGCCAGTCGCTCTTGATGACCGACAGCACCGGGTTCTTTTCGAGTGCGCCAGACGCCTTGGCTTCCTCGAACTCCGGAGACTCGCTGACCTTGAGGCGGATGATGAGTCCGGCCACGATGAGCACGGCGCTGAGCAGGAACGGCAGGCGCCAGGCGAGTTCGTTGTCGAGTCCGACCGAGAAGAGGAACACCAGGTTGGCCAGCAGGAGGCCCAGCGGAACGCCGGCCTGTGGGATGGCGGTGTACAGGCCGCGCTTCTTCCACGGCGCGTGCTCGAAGGTCATCAGGATGGCCCCGCCCCATTCGGCGCCGAAGGCCAGGCCCTGGATGATTCGGATGAGGGTGAGCAGCAGCGGAGCGAGCAGACCGACCTGCTCGTAGGTGGGCAGCACGCCGATCAGCACGGTGGCGAAGCCCATGATGAGCAGGGCGCCCACGAGCACGGGCTTGCGGCCGTACTTGTCGCCCAGGTGGCCCCCGATGATGCCGCCCAGGGGGCGCATGGCGAAGCCGATACCGAAGGTGAGGAAGCCCAGCAGCACACCGACGACCGGGTCTTCGGCGTGGAAGAACGCATCCCCGAAGTAGAGGGCGGCTGCCGTGCCGTAGGCGAGGAAGTCGTAGTTTTCGATGGTGGTGCCGACGGCGCTGCCGACGGCAGTTTTGAGTTTGTCCGGCGAACCGTCTCTGGCCCTCTGGGAGAGCGGGACGGGCGATGTCATGGTGGCGGTCATTCGAGATATCTCCTTTGATAGGTCGGCGGGGTGGGCCCGCTGGTGAACACCGTCGAAGGAGCCCGGGACGACTCCCGGGGGCCGGGGCTATCCGGGAGGGTACGTGCCTCCGACGTTGCCGATGGTGTAGAAACTGTGGATGTGCTCACTCACCAGGCGGGACGCCGCGGTGGCGTCCTTCCTGGTGATGGCGTCGAGGATGGTGCGGTGTTCGCTCCGCACGACCACAGCGGTCGCGTGCCAGTCCTCGAGCCGTTCGTAGGCCGCGACCATCTGGCGGTTGATCGCGGTGCGCAGTGAGCCCATCAGGTGGGCGGTGAGGGCATTTCCGGTGGACTCGGCGATCCGCACATGGAACGCGGTGTCGAGTCTGTTGAAGTCCTTGGCTTCGATGGACGGGTCATCCATCTCGTCGAGGATGGCGGCGAGTTCCTGGTGGTCAGCGCCGGTGGATCTGAGTGCGGCTTCCGTGCACGACCAGGTCTCGAGCGCCGTGCGGGTATCGAGGACATCGGTCGAGCTGAAGTGGCCGAGAGCGAGTTGCAACTTGAGCAGGTTGACGAAGCCCGGGCCGGGGATCCCGACGAGAACCGCGCCGCCGTCCGCTCCCCCGCCGCGGCGGATGTCCACCACGCCGAGGGCTTCGAGCACCCGCAGCGATTCCCGCAGCGACGGCCGGGACACCCCGAGGAGCACCGCCAGGTCGCGTTCGCTGGGCAGATGGTCGCCCGCCTTCAGCCGGCCGTCGAGGATGCGTTCCTCGATCTGCGACATGACCTGCTCGTACGTGCGAAGCCGTTGGACGGGTTCCCACCCTTTTGCGTTCGTCACGATATCTGCACCCCTGGGCCTGAATGGTGCGGAGACTGGATGCCTCCGCACCGCTCATCCTAGGTTCCACGACTCGGGTCTGACCGTCAGACCGCGGCGAGGGCGGCGTTCTGCTCGGCGCGGAACTCCGTCTCGAGCTCGCGGCGGAACTGCACGGCCAGCTGGGACTCGTCAAGCTCCACGTCGTTCCACGACACCGTGGTGTCGGCCGGAACGTCGCGGATGAGCTTGGCGCCGTGGGCCAGGCCCAGCGGCAGCGCCTCGCGCTCGAGGGAGAGGTGGGCGGGGGCGAGCTTGCCGAAGACCGTGTAGCCGCCCTCGCCATCCAGGGTGTCGCCGGCGCGGAGCGCCTTCTTGGTGGTCGTGACGACGTCGCCGCGGAAGCCGGTGGGCGAACCGGTGGCCTCATTGCGGAGCACAGCGGCGGCGATCGAGACATTCAGCTCGAGGCCGATCATGTGGTACGGCCGGTAGAGCGAGCCGTAGCGGCCGGTCTCGTCGGTATGCACGCCGTATTCCTTGAAGCACTGGGCCGCGTAGTCCGTGGTGGCCTCGAAGGTGACATAGACGCCCCAGCGCAGGTTGTCCGGCACCTCGGTGCCGTCGCGGTACATGCTCGACGCGATCTCGACGGTGCCGCGGCGAGTGAGGCTGCCGCCGGGGAAGGTGTTCTCCCGGAAGACGCGCGGCAGGTCGTCCTTGCTCGCCGCGGGGAAGAGCAGGCCTTCCTCCTGCGGGATGAGCCCGGTGCCGTTGGCGACGGCGGCCATCTCGATGGCCGACTTGGTTCCGTCGAGGAAGGAGTTGAACATCTTCGGGTTGTAGTCGCCGGAGGCGAGCTGCTCCGGCGTGAAGCCGTAGTAGTCCCAGACGGTGTCGGGCGTGGAGTAGTTGTACTCCGGCAGGTACTTGGTGCCCTTGCCTGCCGCGATGACGTCGAAGCCCACGGTGCGGCACCAGTCGACGAGTTCGCAGATCAGCGCGGGCTGGTCGCCGTACGCCATGGCGTAAATGACCCCGGCGGCCTGGGCGCGGCGCTGCAGGAGCGGGCCGACCATGCAATCGGCCTCAACGTTGACCATGACGACGTGCTTGCCGTTGTCGATGGCCTTCACGGCGTGATACGTGCCGATGAGCGGGTTTCCGGTGATCTCGAGGATGACCTCGATCTCGCCGCGCTCGAGGAGGTCATCCGCGCTGGCGGTGACGTAGGTGCCGCCGGTGCGGATCGCCTCATCGAAGGAGGCGGCCGCGTACCGCTCGACGGGCCAGCCGGTGCGGGCGAGCGCATCCCTGGCCTTGGGCACGTTGATGTCGGCGACGCCCACGACGTGGATGCCGGCGGAACCGAGCGCCTGGGTGAGGAACATCGAGGCGAACTTGCCGGCGCCGATGACGCCGACCCGGATGGGGCCTTGCGTCTCGGTGCGCTTCTGCAGTAGCGAAAACAGATTCACTGTCTACTCCTTTGTAGGTGGGGGCTGATATCGGAGGGTGAAGTTTGTGTTGGGTAGATGGTCTGACCATCTGCATGAGAAAGCTTCGCCTATGGCGCGACAACTGTCAAGCAGGAATATTAACTGGCTGGCCGGGCACGCAAAAAGAGGGTGCCGGCCGAAGCCGGGCACCCTCTCACCGATGGCAATCACGCCATCGGACGTTCACAATCTGTCAGCGGCGGTCGAGGACCGTCTTGACTCCCCACCACACGCAAGTACCCACGGTGGCCGCCGCCGCGAGGGCGATGCCCGCCAGCGCGGCCGGGTTGTCGTCGCCGAGCCTGTGCAGACCGAGCGTGAACCGCCTGGTGTTGATCTTGATCTGCTTGGGCACGTTGAGCTTGTACTCGATGGCGTCGAGCGTGCCGGCGAGCGCGGCGCGGGCACGGGTTGCGTCGGCCCGCAGCTCGGCGGTGCTTCGGTGTTCCGGTGTGGTCTCCGGGGTCTTGTCAGTGCTCATACTGGCCAACTCCCTTGAATGCGTCGACGTCCTTCTGGATGCTCGCGGTCACACCCTCCGGATCGTGCCTGGTGCCCTTCTTGACCCGGTTGAGGCCGATCAGGGCCAGGATCACCGCGATCAGGAGCAGTGCGACGGCCACGATCAGCGCCGACAGCCAGAGCGGCAACACAAGATCGAGGGCGATCACGGCCAGGGCGATGAAGACGATGATCGCGAAGAATCCGAACACCGCTGCGCCGATGAAGAGTCCGAGGCCGATGCCCACGTTCTTGGCCTTGCCGGAGATGTCGGCCTTGAAAGCGTCGATCTCGGCCTTGACCAGGTCGACGATCTGGCCGGGGAGCTCGCTGAGGAGCGCGAACAGGGACTGCTTGCTCTTGGGGTTGTACCCGCTGGTGCTCACTGGCATCCTTCCTGGACTGTCTCGACTACGGTTACGGCGTGTCGGTGGCGGCGGCCTTGGCCGCCGAGGTGGCCGACGCCGCTGCCGACTTGGCGGACTTGGAAGCGGCTGCCGCTGCCTTGCCGGCCGCGGTGGCGCTGCCGGCTTCGGCGGCGGGCGTCTCGGTGACGGTCGCCGTCTTCTTGGCCTCGGTCTTGTTCTGCACGGCGGAAACGACCTTCTTGCCGGCTTCGTACAGCACACCGGGAACGTCGCCGACGCGCTCGAGCGCGAAGTCCTTGACGTCGTTCACGCGCCGCTGCACTGGCGGCCGGTTCCACAGGTCGGAGGCGGCCGACGCGATCTGGTCGTAGCGCTTACGACCGGCGCGTGCGCCGAGGACGTAACCGACGAGCCCACCCGTGATGAAAAGAAGTTTTCCCCGCATTGTGACTCCATTCCTGTACGTTCATGTTTTTCCCAGCGTAACCCCCCGAACCGGCGAGGAACATGTGCGCCGGGGCAAGACGGCAGGAAGAACAGTCCTGATCAGAGGTCTAGCACTGCCCGTCTGCCGCGGATACCCGCGTTCATCGCATCGGGGATCACCGACGCCAGTCCGGTGCCGGAGAGCCACCCGCCGGTGACGGAGAGCCCGGGCGTCTGCTCGATCGCCTCGCGCACCCGGCGGATGCGATCGGGTGCGCCGATCGTGGCGGGTGAGAGTCCGTCGCTCCACAGGGTGCGTGCGAAGCCGCGCACCTGGTGCGCCGCGAGGTCGATCCCGAGGATGGCCGCGGCGTCGTGCAGGGCGAGGTCACGCAGCTCGTCGTCGCTGAGGCCGAGGGTGGGCACCGGTGCACCCGCCCGGCCGAAGGAGAGGCGCAGCACATGGCGGCCGGGCGGGGTGAGGGCATCCAGCCAGGCCCACTTGGCGGTGGCGTGAGTGAGCGCCTTGGCCGTGACGCCGGGGGTGTCGACGGCGACGAGCACACCGGTGCCGCGCGGGTGCGCGTCGAGGGCTGGGGCGTCGAGCACGAGCGTCGCCAGTTCCACCGAGGCGGGGGCCGGCCAGTCGAGGGCGGCGATGGCGGCCAGTTCGGGGCCGAGCGGGGCCAGGAGGGCGAGCGCCGGCGCCGCGGCGACGGCGAGGATCACGTGGCGAGCCTCGATGGTGCGCGGCGCGGCGTCCTCGGCGGCGTCGTCACCGGCATCCGTCACCGCAACGTCGACGAGCCAGGTGCGGGTGCTGGTGAGACTGCCGTCGTCTGCCACGGTCTCCGTGTCGACGGGGCGGAACGCGGTGACAGGGGCCAACGTGTGGATCGCGACGTCGAACCGTTCGAGGTCGGCCACGAGGGCGTCGACCAGGGTGTGCATCCCGCCGTTCAGTCCCCGCACCATCGATCCGGCCGGCGCCGCTGTGCGCAGGGCCAGGACGGCGCCGGAGAGCGACCCGACGGTGGTGAGGGCGTTGTTCAGGCCCGGCGCGACAACATCCACCTCGAGGTCGTTCGCGTCGGTGGCGTAGACCCCGCCGGCGACCGGACTGACGAGGCGGTCGAGGACCTTCTTGCCCATCCGTTTCTCGACGAGTTCGCCGAGGCTGTGCTCGCGGCCGATCTTGAGCACGGGCATGAGCCTGTCGGCATAGGCCCGCAGGGCGCCGGACCAGCCGATGGCCCTGCGCACGTCGTCGGCCAGGGGCGAGCCGGGGATGCCGAGCACGCCGGCCGCGGGCAGCGGCACCGTCACCGGGGCGCCGCCCGCGCGATTCGCGGGCAGGTGCAGCCAGGCGCCGGCCGGGTTGGGTTCGACGATCTGATCGGTGAGGCCGAGGTCGGCGATGAACGCCGCCACCGTGTTGCCGCGCACGGCGAAGCTCTCCGCCCCGCTGTCCAGCACCAGCCCGGCCACCTCGTGGCTGCCGACGGCACCGCCCACGGCACCCGTCGCCTCCAGCACCTCGACACTGAGGCCGAGGTGGGCGCACTCGCGAGCGGCCACCAGGCCGGCGACACCGCCGCCGATGACCAAGACGTCTTTCATGACCGTGCCTTCCGCCCGGGCGACACGTGCCGCCGGGCTGACGTCGCGCTAGAGCGCGAGCGAGGGGGTTGAGCTGGTTTCGTGCACGAACTCGACCAACCGGGTGAGCACGTCGGGGTTCGTTTCCGGCGGGACGCCGTGGCCGAGGTTGAGCACGTGTGCCGGCGCGGTGCGGCCGCGCTCGAGAACGTCGAGGACATGCGCCTCGAGAACCGGCCAGGGGGCGTTGAGCAGGGCCGGGTCGATGTTGCCCTGCACGGGCACCACCCCACCCAGGCGACGGCTGGCCTCGTCGAGCGGAACCCGGTAGTCCACGCCCACCACGTCGGCGCCGATGCCGTGCATGGCCTTGAGCAGTTCGCCGGTGCCCACGCCGAAGTGCACAACGGGCACGTTGCGGCGGATCGACTCGGGGTTGGCGGCCTCGTCATCGACGGGCTCCGCATAGGTGAGGTCGCGCACATGCGCGATCGCGGCGGTAGACGCCGGGGCGACGAAACGGCTGTAGTCGTCGAGCGAGAGCGCACCGGCCCAGGAATCGAACAGCTGCGCGGCGCTCGCGCCGGCGAGCACCTGGGCGCGCAGGAACCGGCCGGTGACCTCGGCGGTCCAGGCCATCAGCGCCGCCCAGGCGTCCGGGTCCGAGTGCATGAGCGTGCGGGCATGGATGTGGTCCTTGGACGGACCGCCCTCGACGATGTACGCGGCCAGGGTGAACGGCGCCCCGGCGAAACCGATCAGCGGGGTCGAGCCCAGCTCGGCGACAGTGAGGGCCACGGCCTCCCGGATAGGTGCGAGCGCGGTGTCGAGCACGGCGGGGTCCAGCGCGATGAGGCGTTCGACATCCGCGGCCGTGCGCACAGCCTGGGAGAGCACCGGGCCCTTGCCCGCCACGATCTCCACGTCGACGCCCACGAGCTTCAGCGGAACGACGATGTCGCTGAACAGGATGCCGGCATCCACGCCGTGCCGGCGGATGGGCTGCAGGGTGATCTCGCTGGCCATGCCGGGGTCGAGGCAGGCGTCGAGCATCCGGGTGCCCACGCGCAACTCGCGGTATTCGGGCAGTGACCGGCCCGCCTGGCGCATGAACCAGACCGGGGTCACGGCGGGGCGTGTGCCCTGGTAGGCCCTGATGAGGCGTGAGTCGGAGGTGCGTCCGGCGGAAAGTGGGTGGAACTCGTCGAGGTTCATCACCATCAATTCTCTCCTAAATGCGAGACCAGATCGATTCCTGGCCGCACTGCTACACAACGTAGAATCAAGCGGTGTTGATTTGTCTGTCCGCGAACCACAAGAACTCCAGCTTCGACGTGCTCGAAAAGCTCTCTGTCGGCGCGGACGCCGCAGCCGGCGGCATGCTCTCCGGGCACGATGCCCTCAGCGGAGCCGTGGTCGTGGCGACCTGCAACCGTTTCGAGGCCTACCTCGACCTTGACGAACCGTTCGGCGTGTCCCCGCTCCCCGCCGTCTATGCCGCCATCGAGGCCGTGAGCGTGAGCACCGGCGTGAGCGCCGACCTGCTGCGCGACACCCTCGACCTCGTGCACGGCAACGGCGTCGCCGAGCACCTCTTCGCTGTCACCAGCGGACTGGAATCCGTCGTTGTCGGCGAGGGCGAGATCGCCGGCCAGGTGCGCCGCTCACTCGAGGAGGCCCGCGCCCAGGGCACCACCAGCCCCGAGCTGGAGCGCCTGTTCCAGCGGGCCTCGCAGACCTCCCGCGGGGTGAAGAACCGCACCGGCATCGGCGCCGCCGGGCGCTCGCTCGTGCGCCTGTCGCTCGAACTCGCCGAGAGCCGGGTCACCGACTGGGCGCACACCCGGGTGCTGCTGGTGGGCACCGGCCGGTACGCCGGCGCCTCGCTGGCCGCCCTCCGCGACCTCGGCGTCACCGACGTGCGGGTGTACTCGCCGTCCGGCCGGGCCGTGAAGTTCGCCACCGCGCACGACATCGCGGCCGTGCCGACGGATGCCGGCGCCCTGGCCACCGAGACCGCGCTGGCCGACCTGATCCTCACCTGCACCACCGTGGAGCACCACGTCATCGACGCGAGCATCCTCACCGCGGGCCGCGCGCTCGTAGCCGCCGGAAAGGCCGCCGCGGCGCCCGCCGTGCACCCCGCCGCCGATGCGACCGGCCTGCGCTCCTGCCCGATGGGCGAGACCGAGACCGCACGTCAGCTGGTCATCGACCTCGGCCTGCCGCGCAACGTCGACCCGGACGTGAGCGAGGTGCCCGGCGTCGAGCTGCTCGACCTCGAGACCATCCGCATCCACGCTCCGCTCGAGCAGCTCAACGCCACGAGCGAGGCCCGCAAGCTCGTGGGCCGGGCTGCCAAGAAGTTCTCCGCCGTGGCCGAGGAGCAGAGCCTGGCCCCCGCCGTCGTGGCGCTGCGCTCCTACGTCTTCGACATCCTCGACGCCGAGATCGAGCGGGCGCACGCCCGCGGTGACAACAGCGAACAGACCGAGGCGGCCCTGCGCCACCTCACCGGGGTACTCCTGCACACGCCCATGGTGCGCTCCCGCGAGCTGGCCAGGGCCGGCGAGCAGGCCGCGTTCCTCGGCGGGCTCGACGCCCTCTTCGGCATCGACGTGACCCTGCCGGAGGCAACCGCGGCCGTCGAACTGCCCGGCGCGGCCGACGCGGCCTCCTGACGTGCAGGCGGTCTGGTTCGACGCGTTCGGCAGTCTGCCCGAGCTGAGGGAGGTGGCCGACCCCGAGCCCAGCGCCGCCGGCGTGGTGGTGCGGGTGGAGGCCACCGGACTCTGCCGCAGCGACTGGCACGGCTGGCTGGGCCACGACGACGGCATCACCCTGCCGCACGTTCCCGGCCACGAACTCGTCGGTGTGATCGAGACCGCCGGCCCCCTGGTCACCCGGTTCACGGTGGGCCAGCGGGTCACCGTGCCGTTCGTCTGCGCCTGCGGCGACTGCCCGGAGTGCGACGCCGGCAACGCCCAGGTCTGCCGCAACCAGACCCAGCCCGGCTTCACCCACTGGGGCTCCTACGCCGAGCGGGTGGCGCTGCACAACGCCGACGTCAACCTCATCCCGGTGCCGGACGACCTCGACGCGGGCGCCGCGGCGCTGCTCGGCTGCCGGTTCGCCACCTCGTACCGTGGGCTCGTGCACCAGGCGAAGCTCGTGGCCGGCGAAACCCTCGTGGTGATCGGCTGCGGCGGAGTGGGGCTGTCCGCCGTGATGATCGGCCAGGCCCTGGGAGCCCGGGTCATCGCCGTGGACATCAGCGTGGACGCCCTCGCCGCCGCGGCCCGCGCCGGCGCCACCTACACGGTCAACTCCAGCGGCCTCACCGACGCCGAGGTCGTGGAGAAGGTGCGCCTGCTCTCCGCCGGCGGCGCCCAGGTGTCGGTCGAGGCCCTCGGCCGGGAGAACACCGTGGGCATCGCCATCCGCTCGCTGGCCACCCGGGGCCGGCACGTGCAGATCGGTCTGCTCGCCGAGGACCCGCGGCTGCCGCTGGGCCTGGTGATCGGCCGCGAGTTGGCGGTGCTCGGCAGCCACGGCATGCCCGCGAGCGACTACCCCGAGCTGATGGCGCTCGTGGCGAGCGGCCGGCTGCGCCCACAAGACCTGATCGCTGCCCGCATCCCGCTGGCGGATGCCCCGGCGGCGCTGGCCGCGATGTCGGCACCCCAGCCCGCGGCCGGCGTGACCCTGATCGACCTGACCCTGCCCACCCAGCACAACGGCGCCTGACCCGCGCGACGTGCCAGCGGGTCAGGCGCCGGAGGTGGCGGGGCGGGTTACGCTCCGCGCAGGCGCACGGCCAGGTAGGCGTCGAGCTCGGCCAGGGGCACGCGCTCCTGCGCCATGGTGTCGCGGTCACGCACGGTGACGGCCTGATCCTCGAGCGAGTCGAAGTCCACCGTGATGCAGTACGGGGTGCCGATCTCGTCCTGGCGGCGGTACCGGCGGCCGATGGCGCCGGCGTCGTCGAAGTCCACGTTCCACGATTCGCGCAGGCGCGCGGCGAGCGAGCGCGCCATCGGCGACAGGGCCTCGTTGCGGCTGAGCGGCAGCACGGCGGCCTTGATCGGGGCCAGGCGCGGGTCGAGCTTGAGCACTGTGCGCTTGTCGACGCCGCCCTTCGCGTTGGGCACTTCCTCCTCGTGGTAGGCATCCACCAGGAACGCCATCAGCGAGCGGGTGAGACCGGCCGCGGGCTCGATCACGTACGGGATCCAGCGTTCGTTCTTGGTCTGGTCGAAGTAGGAGAGGTCCTTGCCGGAGGCCTCGGAGTGCGTCTTGAGGTCGAAGTCGGTGCGGTTGGCCACACCTTCGAGCTCGCCGAACTCGCTGCCGGAGAAGCCGAAGCGGTACTCGATGTCGACGGTGCGCTTGGAGTAGTGCGAGAGCTTCTCCTGAGCGTGTTCGAACAGGCGCAGGTTCTCCGGGTTGATGCCGAGGCCGGTGTACCAGCCCATCCGCTGGTCGATCCAGTACTGGTGCCACTCCTCGTCGGTGCCGGGCTCGACGAAGAATTCCATCTCCATCTGCTCGAACTCGCGGGTGCGGAAGATGAAGTTTCCGGGGGTGATCTCGTTGCGGAAGCTCTTGCCGATCTGGCCGATGCCGAACGGGGGCTTCATGCGCGCGGCCTGCAGCACGTTGGCGAAGTTCACGAAGATGCCCTGCGCGGTCTCGGGGCGCAGGTAGACCATGCCGGCCTCTTCGTCGACCGGGCCAAGGAAGGTCTTGAGCAGGCCGGAGAAGGCGCGCGGTTCGGTCCAGGTGTGCCGGTTGCCGCAGTTGGGGCAGGCGATGCCGTCGATGCCGCCCTCGGGCGGGCGGCCCTTCTTCTCTTCGAATTCCTCCACCAGGTGGTCCTCGCGGAAACGCTTGTGGCAGCTGGTGCACTCCACCAGCGGGTCGGAGAAGACCTCGACGTGGCCGGAGGCCTCCCAGACCTTGCGCGGCAGGATGACGGAGGAGTCCAGGCCCACGACGTCGTCGCGGCTGGTGACCATGAAACGCCACCACTGCTTCTTGATGTTCTCCTTGAGCTCCACACCGAGGGGCCCGTAGTCCCAGGCTGACCGGCTACCGCCGTAGATCTCACCGGCCTGGAAGACGAAGCCGCGGTGGCGGGCGAGGGCGATGACGGAATCAAGACGGGAAAGTGCGGCCACGGTGGCTCCAATGGTCCAAAAGGATGGTCAAAACACCGGAACGAGCGCCCGGGTACGGATTCGTCCATTTTAGCGACGCGGGCACGTCCCCCGCTTACGGGCGTTGCCCGTCGCTGCCGGCGGCGCTATCTTCGAGTCGGTCGACTCGCACTCCGCTCGGCCCGCTCGTTCCGCTGTTCCATCAGCTCCATCGACCGGCTCTGGGGGGAGGTCCGCGTGCGACAGGACCCGGCCACCGGCCCCGGCGCCCTCACCCGGCGCACCATGCTCGCCTCCCTCGGCCTCTCCCTCGCCCTGGCCGGCTGCGCGGCCGCGGCACCGAAGACCCCGACGCCGGCCACCCGGGCCGCCGTCACGACCTCCATTCCCAGCGCACTCCCCCGGCCGCTGCCGGGCACTCCGCCACCGCCGGTGCCGGCGCTCCAGCCGGCGCCGAACCTCGTGCGGGTTCCGGTGCCGGCCGGCACCCTCTCCGGGTTGCCGGGCGAGGGCGCCCTGCTCGCCTGGACCGTGGACGACGGCTCGAACAGTGAGGTGGTGGCCCGGTACATCCGCTTCGCGGCCGAGACGGGCATCCGGCTCACCTTTTTCGTCACCGGTTGTTACGACGCCTGGACCGACAACGCCGACCAGCTGCGCCCGCTCGTGCAGACCGGCCAGATCCAGCTCGGCAACCACACCTGGTCGCATCCAGACCTCAGCACCCTGGCCGACGCCGACATCACCGGCGAGCTCAGCCGCAACCACGACTTCATCACCGACACCTTCGGCACGGATGCCCGCCCGTACTTCCGGCCGCCGTTCGGGGTGCACGACGACAGGGTGGATGCGCTGGCCGCCGATCTCGGCTACTCCGCGCCCACCACCTGGTACGGCTCGCTGTCCGACTCAGGGCTCATCACCGAGCAACAGGTGGTGGATTTCGCGACCACTTGGTTCCTGCCCCAGCACATCGTAATCGGGCACCTCAACTTCGAACCGGTGACGAACGTGTTCCCGCAACTGCGCGGCCTGCTGCACGATCGGGGCCTGACCACGGTGACCCTCAACGACGTGTTCACGAGCGCCGCGCACCCCTGAGCGGGGCCGGTGCGGAGCCGTCCGGGCGACACGCGCGGGACCTAAGGCCCCGCCTGAGAAGTTCTCGGCTGTTACCGTTACGTAGTTACCCGGCAAACTGCTGTGAGTTTCACTGTGTATCTCAAAGGGGAGTACCAATGGGCGCCACGTCCAGCATTCCGCACGACGCTATCGACGAACCAGACCTGACCCAGGACCCGGCGCTGCCGCCCGTGGCGTTGGATCCCACCATCCACGAGGCCGAAGAGGCTCACTGGACGCCGCTGAAGATCGCCATCTGGGTGGCCATCGCGCTGCTCGGCGGGCTGAGCTGGGTGATGCTGGCCGTGGTGCGCGGCGAGACCGTGAACGCCATCTGGTTCGTCTTCGCCGCGATCTGCACCTACCTGATCGGTTACAGGTTCTACTCCAACTACATCCAGAAGCACCTGCTCCGGCCGGATGACCGCCGGGCGACCCCCGCCGAGTACAAGGCCGACGGCAAGGACTACGCCGCCACCGACCGCCGGGT
The DNA here is from genome assembly GCF_026151165.2 of Cryobacterium sp. SO2. Taxonomy (NCBI): domain Bacteria; kingdom Bacillati; phylum Actinomycetota; class Actinomycetes; order Micrococcales; family Microbacteriaceae; genus Cryobacterium; species Cryobacterium sp. SO2. The sequence goes on along the minus strand of NZ_CP117849.1, from coordinate 114,444 downwards.
GCTCTTCGGCCACCACTTCGCCGCCATCGCCGGCGCCGGCCCCCTGGTGGGCCCGGTGCTCGCCGCCCAGATGGGCTACCTGCCCGGCACGATCTGGATCATCGTGGGCGTCGTGTTCGCCGGCGCCGTGCAGGACTACCTGGTGCTGTTCTTCTCGATGCGCCGCGGCGGCCGCTCGCTGGGCCAGATGGCCCGCGACGAGCTCGGCCGGGTCGGCGGCACCGCCGCCCTCATCGCCACCCTCACGATCATGGTGATCATCGTGGCCATCCTCGCCCTCGTCGTGGTCAACGCCCTGGCCGAAAGCGCCTGGGGCGTCTTCTCGGTCGGCATGACCATCCCGATCGCCCTGTTCATGGGCTGCTACCTGCGCTTCTTCCGGCCGGGCAAGGTCACCGAGATCTCCATCATCGGCTTCGTGCTGCTCATCGCCGCAATCGTCGGCGGCGGCGCCATCGCCGGCACCGAGTGGGGCTCCGCGATGTTCCACATCGACAAGCTGCCGCTGGCCATCGGCATCATCATCTACGGTTTCGTGGCCGCGATCCTGCCGGTCTGGCTGCTGCTGGCCCCGCGCGACTACCTCTCCACCTTCATGAAGATCGGCACCATCGGCATGCTCGCCCTGGCGATCATCATCGTGCGCCCCGAGATCACGGTTCCCGCGGTGAGCGAATTCGCCACCAGCGGCACCGGCCCGGTGGTGAGCGGCCAGCTCTTCCCGTTCCTCTTCGTCACCATCGCCTGCGGGGCCCTCTCCGGCTTCCACGCCCTGATCGCCTCCGGCACCACGCCCAAGCTGATCGAGAAGGAACGCCAGACCCGGTTCATCGGCTACGGCGGCATGCTGATGGAGTCGTTCGTGGCGATCATGGCCCTCGTGGCCGCCCTGTCGATCGACCGCGGCATCTACTTCGCCATGAACTCCTCGCCCGCCCTCACCGGCGGCACCGTCGAGGGCGCGGTCACCTTCGTCAACAGCCTCGGCCTGACCGGCGTGAACCTCACCCCGCAGATGCTCATCCAGACGGCCAAGGACGTCGGCGAAGCCTCCATCGTCTCCCGCACCGGCGGCGCGCCCACCCTGTCGGTGGGCCTGGCGCACATCATGCAGCAGGTGGCCGGCGGCAGCGGCATGATGGCGTTCTGGTACCACTTCGCGATCATGTTCGAGGCGCTGTTCATCCTCACCGCAGTGGACGCCGGCACCCGCGTGGCCCGGTTCATGCTGCAGGACAGCCTGGGCAACTTCTTCCCGAAGTTCAAGGACACCTCCTGGCGCACCGGCGCCTGGCTCACCACCGGCATCATGGTGCTGGCCTGGGGCGCTGTGCTCGTAATGGGCGTCACCGACCCGCTCGGCGGCATCAACACGCTGTTCCCGCTGTTCGGCATCGCCAACCAGCTGCTCGCCGCGATCGCTCTGGCCGTGTGCCTGGCCATCGTCGCCAAGCGCGGCATGTTCAAGTACCTCTGGATCGTCGCGGTGCCACTGGCCTTCGCGGCCGTCGTCACCATCACGGCGTCCATCCTGAAGATCTTCTCCAGCGTGCCGTCCGTGGGTTACTTCGCCCAGAACGCCGCGTTCAGCAAGGCCCTGGCCGCCGGCGAGACGAGCTTCGGCACGGCCACCTCGGTGGAGGCGATGGAGGCCGTTGTGCGCAACACCATGGTGCAGGGCATCCTGTCGATCATCTTCGTCACACTCGCGGTCATCGTGATCTTCACCGCGCTCCAGGCCACCTGGAACGCCTGGCGCACGCACTCGAACGCGACCAACGAAGACCTCGCCGTGCCGTCGCGCATCTTCGCGCCGTCCGGCCTCGCGGCCACGTCGGCCGAGAAGGCAACCCAGGCGCTGTGGGACGCCCGCCCGAGCACGGGCAAGCGCACGACGCGCGGGCACTGAGGGGCGGGCACCGATGAGCGTCGTCACCGCCGTGCGCACCGCCGCGGCCGGGCTCGCCTGGTACGTCAAGGGCGTCATGGGTGAGGATGCCTACGACAAGTACCTGGCGCACCATGAGTCGGTGCACGGCACGGGTGCCCGGGTGCCGGCGATGACCGAACGGGAGTTCTGGCGCGACCAGACCGACCGGCAGGACACCAACCCGCAGGGCCGGTGCTGCTGAGCGGCAGAAGCTCACGACGTCGCCCCGACAGCACCGCGGCCCGCCCGGGCGTCGATCCGGGCGGGCCGTAACATTGACGGTGATGACTGATTCAACGAAACCCCCGCTCAACAAGGACACCAGGCTTTGCATCTCGCTGGCCGCACGACCCAGCAACTTCGGCACCCGGTTCCACAACTACCTCTACGAGCAGTTCGGGCTGGACTTCGTCTACAAGGCCTTCACCACCACCGACCTGGCCGGGGCCATTGCCGGAGTGCGCGCGCTCGGCATCCGCGGCTGCTCGGTGTCGATGCCGTTCAAGGAAGACGTGATCGCGCTCGTCGACGAACTCGACGCCTCGGCCACGGCCATCCAGTCGGTGAACACCATCGTGAACGACGACGGCTACCTGCGTGCATACAACACCGACTACATCGCCGCTGTCGACCTGGTGCGTGGCAACAACCTCGACCCGGCCACCCCGCTGCTGCTCCGCGGCTCCGGCGGCATGGCCAAGGCCGTCGGCGCGGCCCTCCGCGACTCCGGCTTCACGGCCGGCACCGTCGTGGCCCGCAACGAGACCCGCGGCCGCGCCCTGGCCGAGGAGCTCGGCTACACCTGGCTGGCCGAGCCCGGCACCGCGACCGCACCGCTGCTGGTGAACGTCACCCCGATCGGCATGGCCGGCGGAGCGCAGGCGGCTGAATTGGCGTTCTCGGCCGCGGCCATCGCGGCCGCCGACACGGTCTTCGACGTCGTGGCGCTGCCCGCCGAGACGCCGCTGATCCTGGCCGCCCGCGCCGCCGGCAAGACCGTGATCACCGGTGCTGAGGTGATCGCCCTGCAGGCCGCCGAGCAGTTCGAGCGCTACACCGGTGTGCGCCCCACGCCGGAGCAGGTGCAGGCCGCCTCGGCCTTCGCCCGCGCGTGACCGCGGTGGCGGCCGGAGCGGGCCCGGCCTCCGCGGCACACCCCGACATCCTGGTGGCGGCGATCGCGCTCATCCGCGACCGCCGGGTGCTCATGGTCACCGCCCGCGGCCGCGACGTGTGGTTCATGCCCGGCGGCAAGATCGATCCGGGCGAGACCGAGGCGGATGCCGCCGCCCGCGAAGCCTGGGAAGAGGTGGCGCTGCGCCTGGACCCGACCAGCCTCGTTCCACTGTTCACCGTGCTGATCCAAGCGCACGGCGAGCCGGAGGGCCGGCTGGTGCGGATGGCCGTGTTCGGCGCCGACACAGCGGACAACCCCGCGGCGAGCGCCGAGGTGAGCGCCCTGCACTGGGCCACCGCGGCCGATGCGCACCGCTGTCCCCCCGCCGGCGCCGAAGTCCTAGCCCGCCTGCAGGCATCCGGCCTCATCGACTAACCCCTCTCTCGGGGTACTGTGCGTGCATGACCGATGCGCAGCCGCTTTCCTGGGCGGACATCCGGCTGTGGGAGATCGGGCTTCTCGAGCGTTCGACGGGCAACGGCCTCGAACACTGGCTGGCCCGCATCCGTGACCTGGACCCGCCCGGCGAACACGTGCTGCGCGACTGGCTCACCCGCGAGGGGGTCTCCGGCTACCCGCGTGCCCTGCTCGTGCACGAGACGTTCGGCTATCCGGACTCGGCGGTGCGGGTGGCCGACGAGATGCTCGACGCTCAGTACGACGACCGGCCGGCGCTGCGGCCGATCCTCGACGCCGTGCTGCTCTACGCGGGCGACCTCGACGACGTCGGCATCCAGACCCGCCAGACCCATGTGGCTCTGACGGGCCCGCACGGCACCTTCGCGATCGTGCAGCCGACCACCAAGCACCGGGTCGACCTGGGCCTTCGCATCGAGCTGCCCCCGACCGCGCCCAGCACCCGGCTGCGGCGCAGCGCCGAGCTGGGCCCGGCGTTCCCCTCGTTCATCCCGCTCACGGCCCCCGGCCAGGTCGACGCCGACGTGGCCGCCTGGCTGAAGCACGCCTACGACACGACCACCTAGCGCCGCCCGGGTATGCTCGCGGCGTGAGTGACGAAGTCGAGCGGGTGCACCCGGAGGACAGGCTCGCCTGGCGCGCCTGGCTGGCCGAGCACCACCTGGTGAGGTCGGGCGTCTGGCTGGTCACCTGGCGGCAGGCCTCAGGCATGCCGGTGCTCGGCTACGACGAGGCCGTGCTCGAGGCCCTCGCCGTTGGCTGGGTCGACAGCAAGGGCAGCCGCCTGGATGACCGGCGCACCATGCTCTACTTCGCCCCGCGCCGGCGCGGCAGCTCCTGGTCCCGGCCCAACAAGCTCCGCATCGAGAGGCTGCGACAGGAGGGCCTGATGCGCCCGGCCGGCGAGGCCGCGGTGCGTTCCGCCGAAGCAGATGGTTCCTGGACCCGGCTCGACGAGGTGGAGGACCTGATCGTGCCACCGGACCTCGCCGCGGCACTGGCCGCTTTCGCTGGTGCCAGGGCGAACTGGGACGCGTTCCCGCGCTCCCCGCGCCGCGCCATCCTGGAGTGGATCGTGCTGGCCAAGCGCCCGGAGACCCGCGCCGCGCGCATCCAGGCGACGGCAGAGGCGGCATCCCTGAACAAACGCGTCCGCGAGCCGTGAGAAAAGCCCCGAAAACTCGAGGTTTTCGGGGCTTTTCTCACGGCTCGCGGATGGTTAGTGCACGTATTCGAGGAGGTCCAGGCCCACCGAGCGCATGCCGTCCAGCACCGAGAGGCGCGACGACAGCGAGTGGTCTTCGAAGAACACAGAGACGGCGTAGGCCACTCCGGCGCGCGGTCCGCGCAGTACGCCCACCTCGCTGCGCACGCCGGTGTCTGTTCCGGTCTTGTTCACCAGCAGCACCCCGTGCGAGGGTTCGCGGTGCGCGTGCGGCGAGAAGCCGAAGGCGCTGGCGACCATGGAGAGATCGGAGTTGAGCGAGAGCCAACCGAGCACCCGTTCGCTGCCCTCGTCGTCGAGGATCTCGCCGCGGGCCAGAGCCGTGAACAGCCAGGTGAGCTCGTTGGCGCTGCCGATGGACAGGTTCGGGGCATCGTCGGGGCCGCGCTCGTCGCGCACCAGGTCGAGCAGGCCGGTGCGGTCCAGGCCGAGCTCGACGGTACGGCGGCGCACCGCCTCCAGGCCCACGGCGCGCAGCAGCACATTGGTGGCGAGGTTGTCGTTGGTGGCGCCCACGAGGGCGGCGAGATCGGCGACGGGCAGCGACGGCGCCTGCAGGTGCTGCCAGAGCCCCGAGCCGGCCACGGAGTCGTTCACCGTGCGGTCGAGGATCGTATACGCGCCGAAGTCGGGGTCACGCAGCCGCGAGGCCACCTCGATGAGCAGAAGCACGGTGCCGACACCGGCCATGGGCATCACCACGTGGTCGTCGACGGAGAACAGCACCCGGCCGGTGGCCAGGTCAGTGGCCCTGGCCGACACCTGGGCGCCGCCCATGGCGAGCTCACCGAGGTGCTGGAAGCCGCGCTCGAAGCTGGACGGCGCTGCGGCCTCGCGGTGCTTGCCTCGCCGCTCGACCCCATGCCGGGAACGTCGTTCGGATTCCTGTGCTGGCGCGACCACTACTGCTTGTATCCTCTGGATCTCCGGGCTGTTCTCAGCCTCCGCGAACACCCTAACCCACCGGGTGTGACACTGCGCAGGACGCTACCAGATCGTGACGCGCTTCTCAGGAGCGAGCCAGGCGGCATCCGACTCCGTGACCCCGAACGCCGTGTAGTACTCGTCGATATTGCGCACAATCTGGTTGCAGCGGAACTCGTTCGGCGAGTGCGGGTCGATCGCGAGCAGCCGGATGGCCTCCTCGTCGCGCAGCTTCATCTGCCAGGCCTGCGCCCAGGAGAGGAAGAACCGCTCCGCCCCGGTGAGACCGTCGATCACGGGCGGCTCCGCGCCCTCGAGGGAGAGCAGGTAGGCCTTCCAAGCGATGGACAGACCGCCGAGGTCGCCGATGTTCTCGCCGATGGTGAGCGCGCCGTTCACGTGGTGGTCGGGCACCTGCGCCGGCGCGAGGGCGTCGTACTGCTCGATCAGCGACGCCGTGCGTTCCTCGAACGCGGCCCGGTCGGCCTCGGTCCACCAGTCGGTGAGCTTGCCGTCGCCGTCGTACTTGGAGCCCTGGTCGTCGAAGCCGTGGCCGATCTCGTGGCCGATGACAGCGCCGATGGCGCCGTAGTTCGCGGCGGCATCCCGGTTCACGTCGAAGAACGGCACCTGCAGGATGGCGGCGGGGAAGACGATCTCGTTGAAGCCCGGGTTGTAATAGGCGTTGATGGTCTGCGGGGTCATGAACCACTCGTCCCGGTCGAGCGGGTTGCCGATCTTGCCCAGCTCGCGGTGGAACTCGAACTCGCCGGCCGCGCGGACGTTCTTGATCAGGTCGCCGGCGTCGATGGCCAGGGTGGAGTAGTCGCGCCACTTCACCGGGAAGCCGATCTTGGGGGTGAACTTGTCCAGCTTCTCCAGCGCCCGCTGGCGGGTCTCGGCCGTCATCCAGTCCAGTCCGGTGATGCTGGCGCGGTAGGCCTCGACGAGGTAGCCGACGAGCACGTCCATGCTGGTCTTCGCGTCGGGCGAGAAGTGCCGCTCCACGTAGATGCGGCCGACGGCCTCGCCGAGTGCGCCCTCCACGAGAGAGACGCCGCGCTTCCAGCGGGCCCGCATCTGCGGGGTACCGGTGAGGGTGCGACCGTAGAAGTCGAAGTTGGCCTCGACGAAATCGCTCGACAGGTAGGCGGCGCTCGAGCGGATGACCTGCCAGCGCAGCCAGTCCCGCCACGCGTCGAGCCTGTCATCCGTGAGCATCTCGGCCAGGCCGACGACGAAGCTGGGCTCGCGCACCACGACCTCGGTGAAGGCCACGGCCGGGGCGTCCAGGCCCTCGAGCCAGAGGTCGAGGTCGGCGCCGGCGGCGAGCGCGGAGAGCTGGTCCCAGGTCTTGAGGTTGTAGGTCTTCTCGCTGTCGCGGGTGCGCACGTTGTCCCAGTGGTGGCTGGCCAGCTCGGTCTCGAGGGCCACGATGCGCGCGGCCCGGCCGGCGGCGTCGTCGATGCCGGCGAGGGTGAGCATCCGCTCGACGAACGGCAGGTAGGCCGCCCGCACGCCGGCGAACTTCTCGTCGCGGTAATAGGACTCGTCCGGCAGGCCGAGGCCGGCCTGCTCCACGAAGACCAGGTAGCGCTCGGGGTTGCCCGGGTCGTTGTCGACGTAGAGCTGGAAGGCGCCGGCGACACCGGCGCGCTCGAGGCGGCCGAGGGTGGCCAGGAACACCGGAACCGAGCTGATGCCGTCGACGGTGGCGAGGTCGGCGGCGAGCGGGGTGGCGCCGAGCTTCTCGATGCGTTCCTCGTCCATGAAGCTGGCATAGAGGTCGCCGAACTTGCGCTCCTCCGTGCCCTCGGCGGCGGTCTGCGCCTCGAGGATGATGTCCTGCACGGCCTTCTCGGCTTCTTCGGCGAGCAGGTAGAACGAGCCCCAGCGGGCCTTGTCGTTCGGGATCTCGGTGCGGGCGATCCACTTGCCGTTCACGTGGCGGAAGAGGTCGTCCTGCGGGCGCACGCCCGGGTCGAGTTCGTCGGTGTCGATTCCGGATGCAGTCGCCTGATCAGTCATCCCACCACCCTAACCTCGTCGTGCCGTGCTGGGGGAAGGGATGCGACCGGTCTGGGACTATGGGCCGTGGTGGCGGATGCGCCGGCCGTGGGACCATGAGCTAATACGGCGCTCCAGACGGGTCGCTTGTGACCCTGACCCAGGAGATCCCCATGCGCGTCATCACACTGCCAGAGTTCGGCTCCGCCCTCGAGCTGGCCGAGATCGACACCCCCCAGCCGGCCGCGGGCGAGGTGCGGGTGCGGGTGCACGCCGCCTCCGTGAACGGCTTCGACCTGGCCGTGGCCGCCGGGTACCTCAAGGACCACATGGAACACCGCTTCCCGGTGGTGCTGGGCAAGGACTTCGCCGGAATCGTCGACGCCATCGGCGACGGCGTCTCCGAGTACGCGGTCGGCGACCGGGTCTTCGGCGTCGTCACCAAGGCGCACCTCGGCGACGGCTCGTTCGGCGAGTTCGTCGTCGTCCCCGTGTCCACGGGACTGGCGGTCCTTCCCGCCCAGATCGACTTCGCCCGCGGCGCCGCCCTCGGGCTGGCCGGCACGGCGGCACAGGCCGCGATTGATGCCGCCCAGCTGGCACCGGGCAGCACCGTGCTGATCGTCGGCGCCACCGGCGGCGTCGGCAACCAGGCCGTGCAGCTCGCCGCATCCGCCGGTGCCACGGTCATCGCCACCGCACGCACCGCCCTGGGCATCGCCCAGGTGCGCCTGCTCGGCGCGACCGAGATCGTGGACCACACCCAGAACATCGCCGAGGCGGTGCTGGCCGACCACGCCGACGGCGTCGACGTGATCCTGCACTTCGCCGGCGACCCGGCCACCGTGCTGCCGGCGCTGCGTGCGGGCGGCCGGTTCGTCTCCACCCTCGTCGCCTCGCCCGACCAGCTCTCCGCCGACGGCATCGAGGTGCTGCCGGTCTTCGCCGATCCCACCCCCGTCGTGCTGGCGCGCCTGGCCGAGAGCCTGGCCGCGGGGCGCACGAGCGTCTCCGTGCAGGGCAGCTACGCGCTGGCGGATGTGGCGGACGCCTTCGAGGCGTTCGACGCCGGCGCCCGCGGCAAGCTCGTCATCCTGCCGTAGAACTCTCCGGCGGCGGCTACCCGGCCACGTCGGCGTCGAGCAGCGCGGTGATCTCCGCCGCGGTGAGCTGCCGCCACGGCGACGAGTCCGCGTCGACGGCGGCAGCCTGCGGGCTGTCGCCGGTCGTCCACCACTTCGCCTCGTAGGTGATGGATTCGAACATCACCCTGTCGCCCTCGGTGTAGACGGCGGTTCCGTCCCACTCCGGGAACGCGCCCGGTTCCAGGGTCGCCAGCGGAACCGGCGTCTCGCCCGGCAGCACCGGGCCGAGCAGGGTCCACGGGGTCTCGGTCGACTGCAGCACGGGGTTGTCCGGCAGGTCGCCCTGCGTCCAGTACTTGGCGATGTAGACCTCTTTGTGCCAGACCACCTTGGTGTCCTTGGCGTACGCCACCTCTTCCGACCAGACCTGGTACGGGCTCGCGTCAGGGTCGTCCAGCAGGTCGGCGGCCGAGGCCGTGGGTTCGGCGGTGGTGACGGCGGCCGCGTTGGCGTGCGGCGTGCCGGTGAACGAGGCCCCGAGCAGGGTGGCGTAGGACTGGTCGCCCTGCTGCACGCCGCTGCACGAGTCGGAGACCCTGGTGACGTCCGGGTAGTTCGAGCCGCAGGTCTGGTCGCGGTTCAACGACCAGAGGGAGACCCGGCCGACGCCGTTGTCCAACGCGAAGGCGTTCAGGGCCACCGCGTCGTCGAGGGTGAGGATCTCACCGGCGACGTCGTTCTGGCCGACCATCGGGGTCATGCCGATCTTGTTCCAGAGCTGCTTCGAGCCCAGGGTCATGCCCTGCCGCCCGTAGAGCGTCTTGAGCTGGGCGTGGGTGCCGTTCAGGGCGCCCTCGCTGGCGTCCACCATGCTCAGGGTGCCGCGGCTGTCGCCGTAGTCCATGGTCATCAGGTTCACGCCGGCCAGGTCCACGCCGGCGTCGAGCATCTTCGCGACGGCGTCAGTGCCCTCCGGGGTGAGGCCGGTCGGCAGCACCGGCAGGGTGAGCCAGACCGCGAGCGGGGTGTCGGTGGAGGCGCGCTGCTTCTGGATGGTGGCGATCACGCCGGCCCGCCGTTCGCCGGCCGCCGTGTCGGCGAGGTTGTCGCCCTCGAGGTCGAGGTCGATGGTGTTCAGGTCGTACCGGTCGATCACCGATTCGTAGGCGTCCTTGAGCGCCGACGCATCCGTGCAGCCGGTGGCGAGCTCATCGTTGAGCTGACCGCCGAACGACACGATCACGTCGCCGCCCTGCTGGTCGCGGCGGGCGATGCGACGGTCGAGGTCCAGCGCCGCGTCGGCCTCTGCGAGTGAGTAGAAGGTGCCCCAGGACGGTTCGCAGGCGTCCTCGGTCGACGCCACGACGAAGGACAGCACCACGTGGTCACCGGCGGCGGAGACCGGGTTCTCGAAAGCGTAGTTGGGCGTCGCCGTGACGTCCACGTATCCGGCCATCCACGCCGTCGGGCGCTCGGTGTTGGAGTCCTGGAACCAGCGCCAGCCCTGGAAGCCGGAGAAGAGCAGGCCGGCGACGACGACGAACACGCCGGTCAGTCGAAGAACCGACAAGCGTCGGCCGGGAAAACGCTTGGACAATTGCCCCCCACTCATGGTTCACTACGATCTAGATACAGTTGCATACAAACTCGCCGTACGGGGAACTGGGGAAAGAATCATGGACCTGACGGGTGAGATTTCGAGCGGTCGGCGCCGGCAGTGGGGCGCGGAACGGCGTAGTGAGCCATTGTCGATTGTGCACGCCCGGCCGTCCAACCGCACGATCACGCTCGGCCGGCTTGCCATCCTCTCGACGGTCACCTTCTGGGTGCTGTACGTGTTCTCGACCGTCATTCGCGAATTCGTGAACAACCCCGGCTCGGGGTTCAGGTTCACCGTGGAGGCCATCGGGTACCTCACCGTCGTCACGATCCTCACCTTCTCCGCGCTGATGTACCTCGTCGCCCGCCAGGGCGCCCTCTACAGGTTCCGCAGCCACGACAGGGTGCCGCGCGGCGAGCTGGACCGGCACTTCGCCGACTACGACGAGGCCATCACAGTGCTCGTGCCGAGCTACGCGGAGGAGACCAACGTCGTGCGCGCGACCCTGTGGTCGGCCGCGCTGCAGGAATTCCCCCACCTCAACGTGGTGCTCCTGCTCGACGACCCGCCGTTCCCCACCGACCCGGACAAGCTGGCGACGCTGAACGCCACCAGGGCGCTGCCCGGCCAGATCGAGGCGGCGCTGCGTGAACCCGCCGAGCGCTTCATCGCATCCGTGGCTGCCCGCGCCAAACGGTTCAACACCAAGAAGAAGGTCGTGCGGCGGGCCGATGTGCAGCTGCTCGCCGACGACTACGCCGCGGCCGCGGACTGGCTCGAGACACTGGCCGACACCGAACCCGTCGCCGACCACGTGGACGAGTTCTTCGTCGACCAGGTCGTGATGGGCCTGGCCAGAGAGCTGCGACTGAGCCTGCTGGCCCTCAACGGGTCGCTCGTGCAGGAGTCGTACCCCGACGCCGACCAGTTGATCACCCTCGGGCTGCGCCTGGCCCGCATCTTCAGCTGCCAGGTGGGCTCCTTCGAACGCAAGATGTTCTCGTCGCTCTCGCACGAGGCGAACAAGGCCATGAACCTGAACTCCTACATCGGCCTGATGGGCCGGTCCTGGACCACCGAACAGACCTCGGACGGCGTCGTGCTGCGCGAGACAGCCGAGGGCGACATCGGCGACCTGGTGCTGCCGGACACCACCTACCTGCTCACCCTCGACGCCGACTCGCTGCTGCTGCGCGACTACTGCGTGCGCCTGGTCTACCTGCTCGAACAGGCCGAGAACGCGCAGGTGGCCGTGACCCAGACGCCATACTCGGCGTTCCGGGGCGCGCCCACCCGCATCGAGCGCGTGGCAGGGGCGAGCACCGACCTGCAGCACATGCTGCACCAGGGCATGACCTACTACAACGCCACCTTCTGGGTCGGCGCCAACGCCGTCATCCGCAAGCGCGCGCTCGAGGACATCGTCGAGACCGAGGTGGTGGCAGGGTTCACCATCAAGACCTTCATCCAGGACCGCACCGTGATCGAGGACACCGAGTCGAGCATCGACCTGGGCCGGCACGGCTGGACCCTGGTGAACTATCCCGAACGGCTCAGCTACAGCGCCACCCCGCCGGACTTCGGCTCCCTCATCGTGCAGCGCCGGCGCTGGGCGAACGGCGGCCTGCTGATCCTGCCCAAGTTCTTCGACCAGCTGCGCACCCGCCGGTTCAACCGCGAGCACGTGCTGCTGGCCGAGATCGCGCTGCGCGGCAACTACATGGCCTCGATCGCGTGGGGCAGCTTCGGCCTGCTGTTCCTGCTCGCCTATCCCTACGACAGCCGTCTGCTCAGTCCGTTCGTGTTCCTCGCCGCGATGCCGTACTTCGTCGCCATGGGCTTCGACCTGCGTGAGGCCGGGCACCGCTTCAGTGACATCTTCCGCATCTACGGGTTCAACCTGGTGTTGCTGCCGGTCAACCTGGCCGGCGTGCTGAAATCCTTCCAGCAGATGCTCACCGGCGAGAAGATCCCGTTCGTGCGCACCCCCAAGGTGAAGGACCGCACCGCGGCACCGGCGCTCTACGTGATCGTGCCGTACCTGATCGTGCTGTTCTCGCTGCTCACGCTCTACCGCGACGTCATCCACCAGAACTGGGGCAACGCCCTGTTCGCGGGCTTCAACGCCGTGATGGCCGCCGGCGCGATCCGCAGCTACATCGGCATCCGCAACTCCATCGTGGACACCTGGCTCGGCTTCCTCAACTTCCTCTACGTCGACGAGAGGAAGCCCAAGAAGAAGCCGTTCGATCCGGCGTCTCTCGTCGACCCGAGCGCGCCCGTCGATTGGCAGCGCATCCTGTACCACGGCGACCGCCGGCTGGCCAGGGACGTGCGCAGCACCAAGGACCGCCGCCGACGGATCGGCATCCGCTAGCCCGGCCGGTGCCGGCCCGGTTCACGGGGCGAGGTCAGGGGGCGAGGTCACGCCGCCGGATGCCGCCGAATGCCACCGCGGCCAGCACCACGGCGAGCGCGCTCATCCACCAGGCCCCGCTCCAGTCCGGTGCGGCCGCCGCCACGGCCGGGGTGTGGGTGAACGGCGAGAGATCGCGCAACCACTCGGGCAGGTCGAGCAGCTCACCGAACTGGCCGAACACCACCGCGGCTACCAGCACGGCCCAGCTCAGGCCGATGCTCCAGCGCGGGAGTACCGCGACGAGCAGCGCGGTGACCGCCAGCAGGAGCGCGGCGGCGGGCAGCTGGGCCAGGCCGGCCTGCAGCACGCTGGTGATCCGATCGGCGGCATCTGCCGACCGGATGAGCCCGGCGGCCCCACCGACGACGGCTGCCGTGAGCACGAGCACGATGGCCGCGAGCCCGACGAGCACCGTGTCGAACAACCACCGGATGCGCCCCAGGCGCGTGCTCAGCAGGACCTCGGCCACTCCGGCGGCCTCTTCCTGGCGCGCACGGAGCATCGTCTGAATGGACGCGGCGGCGGCGAGCACGCCGACGAGGCTGAACAGGGTGGCGGTGAAGAGGTCGATGATGGCACCCCGTCCGCCGGCCAGGCCCACCAGCACGTCCTGGAAGACCGGGTTGTCCTCCATCACGGTGACGACGCTCTCGCCCAGGCTGCCCGCCAACGCCCCGAACACGAGCCCGGTGAGCGCCCAGCCCAGGATGGCCGGCCACTGCAGTCGCCAGGTCAGCCCGAGGGAGCCGCTCAGCCGCGCCGCGGCCGCCGCCCGGCCGGGGCGTTCGGCGAACACGCTCGACCCGGTGTCGCGCCGGGACTGCAGCAGCAGGGCGACGGCCACGAGCACGGCCGCCGCCACCAGGTCGAGCGCGAGCGGCCCGGCCGAATTCTCGGTGAAGGCGCGGGTGTGCTGGCCCCAGCCGATGGGCGAGAGCCAGCTCGGCCAGGCGCTGGTGAGGCTGAACCCGTCCGCCGCCGGGGTGCCACCGGCGTCGCCGAGCGCGCGCAGGACATAGGCGACGCCGACCGAAGCGGCGGCGAGCCCGTTGGCGCCGCGGGAGGTGCGCATCAGCTGCGCGGCGACCAGACCGACGCCGAGGAAGGTTATGCCGGTGCCGGTCAGCGCCGCGCCCATCAGCACCGACCCCGTGGGGTTCAGGCCGCTCAGGGCCACCGCGAGGCCCACGGCGACGCCCACCGCCAGGGAGGCCGCGACGCCGTGCAGCACCGTGGCGATGAGAGGCACCACGCGGCCGACGGGCGTGGCGCCGAGCAGGTCAGAGCGACCGGATTCCTCCTCGGCGCGGGAGTGCCGCACGGCGAGGAAGGTACTCATGAACGCCACCGCCACGGCGAGATTGGCGAACACCTGGAAGAAGACCACGGCGCCCGTGCCCGTGCCGCGCGGCTCGCCACGGAAGATCAGGATGGTCGGTGTGCCGACGATCACCCGGATGAGGTCGTCCCGCTGGTTGGCGGCCCCGAGGCTGGCGGGAACCGCGGTAGCGCTGAGCAGGGCGAAGGCCGCGAGCGCGAGGATCCAGACCGGGAGCTGGATCCGGTCGCGGCGCAACCGCAGCCACAGCACGGGCCAGAGCGTGCCCGCCGGGCCGGCGTGAACGGCAGGGGCCGCGGGCCGCGCGGACACCGTCGTCATCGGCGGTGCCGATGGTGGGTGGGCTCGGGCTCCTGCTCCTGAGCCGGCTGAGCGTCGCGATCCTGGGGCGTGCCGCTGTCGGCGTCTTCGCGGTAGTGGCGCAGGAACACGCTCTCCAGGGTCGGCTCCGCCACCGTGAGCGCCTGCACCCGCAGATCGGACAGCGTGGGCAGCAGCGCCGACAGGGTGGCGCCGTCGACGCTGAAACTGACCCGGCCCGCCTCCACGGTGAGGTCGTGCGCGCCCGGGAGCCTGGCGGCCAGACCGGCCGGGCCCGCTTCGGCCACCCCGTCGGCGGCGAAGGACACCTCGGTGCGGGTGAGATGGCGCAGCTCCGGCAGCGTGCCCGTCTCGATGATGCGGCCGGCGCGGATGATGCTCACCCGGTCGCAGAGCCGCTCCACCTCGCTGAGGATGTGGCTGGAGAGCAGCACGGTGGCCCCGGCCGCGACCGACGCGCTGATCTCGGCGCGGAAGACGGCATCCATCAGCGGGTCGAGGCCTGAGGTGGGTTCGTCGAGGATCAGCAGGTCGGCGGGCACGGCGAACGCCGCCACGAGTGCAACCTTCTGCCGGTTGCCGGTGGAGTAGGTGCGGCCCTTGCGGGTGGGGTCGAGCTGGAAGCTCTCGAGCAGCTGTCGGCGGCGGGCCTGGTAGGCCGGGTCGGCGGTATGCGCCCCGCGCAGCCGGGCGAGCAGGTCGATGACTTCGCCGCCGGAGAGGTTGGGCCACAGACTCACATCGCCGGGCACATAGGCGATACGGCGGTGCAGGGCAGGGGCATCCGCCCAGGGGTCGGCGCCGAACACCGTGGCCGACCCGCCGCCGGCCCGCATCAGGCCGAGCAGGATGCGGATGGTGGTGGACTTGCCCGCACCGTTCGGTCCGACGAAGCCGTGCACCTCGCCGGCGGCCACCGCCAGGTTCACGCCGTCGAGGGCCTGCACCCGGCCGAATCGTTTGGTGAGGTCACGCGTCTGAACAACAGGGTCCATACCGGTGAGACTACGCCCGAACCCCGCCCGTGCGCGCCCGGCCCTGTCGGCTAACTAGAGTCGAGGAATCAGACTTCTACGCCCCCAACCCATCGACCGGGAGATCCTCCGGTTGGCCGTGCCTGCCCTCGGCGCGCTCATCGCCGAGCCGTTGTTCCTCCTGGCCGACTCGGCGATGGTCGGGCACCTCGGCGCGGTGCCGTTGGCCGGGCTCGGCCTGGCCAGCGCGGTGCTGCAGACCATCATCGGTCTGATGGTGTTCCTCGCCTACAGCACCACCCCCGCCGTGGCACGCTGGCTGGGCGCGGGCGATCGGCGCCGGGCGGTGTCGGTGGGTGTGGACGGGCTCTGGCTCGCGCTGGGCCTCGGCCTGCTGCTCGCCGTGGCCGGCTGGTTCGCCGCCCCCGGCCTTGTCGCCGCGATCGGCGCTGAGCCCGCCGTGACCCGGGCGGCCGCGGACTACCTGGGCCTGTCGATGCTCGGCGTGCCGGCCATGCTGCTCGTCTTCGCCGCCACCGGGCTGCTGCGCGGCCTGCAGGACACCCGCACCCCGCTCTGGGTCGCCGGCCTCGGGTTCCTGGTCAACATCCTGCTCAACCTCTGGTTCATCTACGGCCTGGGGCTGGGCCTGATCGGCTCCGCGCTCGGCACCGTGCTGGCCCAGTGGGGCATGGTGGCCGTCTACGTCGTCGTGGTCGTGCGGCACGCCCGCCGTGAGCGGGCGCCGCTTCGGCCGCATCGCGCCGGGATGCTCCGCGGTGCGACGAGCGGAGGCTGGCTGTTCCTGCGCACCGCGAGCCTGCGCGCGGCCATGCTCCTGGCCGTGTTCGTGGCCACCGGCCTCGGGTCCGCGGAGCTGGCCGCGTTCCAGATCGCGATGACCCTCTTCGCCACCCTGGCCTTCGCGCTCGACGCCCTCGCCATCGCCGCCCAGGCCCTGGTGGGCCGGGGGCTCGGCGCCGGGGACGCGCCGCAGGTGCGCCAGGTGCTGCGCCGCTGCCTGGACTGGGGCATCGGCGGCGGGGTGGTGCTCGGCCTGATGGTGGTGGCCGCCAGCGGGGTGCTGGGCGGCGTGTTCACGAGCGCCCCTGAGGTGACCGAACTGCTGCCGCCGACGCTGGTCGTGCTCGGCCTGTCCGTGCCGCTCGGCGGTCTGGTCTTCGTTCTCGACGGCGTGCTCATCGGCGCCGGCGACGCCAGGTACCTCGCCCTCACCGGCCTGGTCAACCTGGCCACCTTCGTACCGTTGGCCGGCCTCGTGCTGCTCTGGGCGCCCGCCGGTGCCGCCGGCCTGGCCTGGTTGATGGCCGCGTTCGCCTTCGGGTTCCTCGGCTCGCGCGCCGTGACACTGTCCCTGCGCTCCCGCGGCACCCGCTGGGTGCACCTGGGCGCCCGCGAGCGGTGAGTTGAACCCCAAAAACTCCCGCTTTTCGGGGTTCTGCTCACGGCTCGCGGGCTTGGTAGCGTGAGGAGGTGAGCACAACGACTGTGGGATGGCGAAATAGCGTCTTCGCCCTGTTCTTCGTGAGCGGGCTCGGGTTGGCGTCGTGGGTGTCGCGCATCCCCACCGCTCGCGACGACCTCGCGCTGCGCACCGACCAGGTGGGCCTGCTCATCTTCGGGCTCTCCGCGGGCTCGGTCATCGGGCTGCTCTCGGCGGTGTGGCTGCTCTCGGCCTTCGGCGCCCGCCGCGCGTTGCTCCTGAGCATCGCCACCTCCTCGGCCGGCCTGGTCCTGGTGGGCGCGGCCGCATCGGTCTGGGGGTCAGCGCCGCTCGCCTTCGCCGCCCTGGCCCTGGTGGGCTTCGGCATGGGCGCCGCCGACGTCATGATGAACGTCGAGGGGGCCGCCGTCGAGCGGGAGCTCGGCGTCACCCTGATGCCGCTGCTGCACGCCTGTTTCAGCCTGGGCACGGTCGTCGGCGCGCTGGCCGGGTCCGCTGCGGCGGCGCTCGGCCTGCCCGTGGGCTGGCACCTCGCCGGCATCGCCGCCCTGGCGCTGGCGACGGCCGCCGCCGCGGTGCGCTTCGTGCCGCTGCGGCCGGCGCTCGGCGATGCGAGCGACGCCGGGGACCACACCCTCGTGCGACCGAACTGGCGTGAGCGGATGCGCACGAGCCTCGGCGTGTGGCGGGACTCCAGCATCCTGCTCATCGGGGTAATCGTGCTCGGCATGACGTTCGCCGAGGGCTCGGCCAGCGACTGGCTGGCCCTGGCCGTGGTCGACGGGCACGGCCAGAGTGACGCCACCGGGGCGCTGGTCTTCGGGGTGTTCGTGTCGGCGATGACGGTGGGCCGGGTGCTCGGCGGACCGGTGCTGGACAGGTTCGGCCGGGTGCCGGTGCTGCGGGCCTGCTCGGTGCTGGGTGTGGCCGGCTTGCTGCTCGTGATCCTGGCGCCGGCCATCTGGCTGCTCGTCGTGGGCACCGTGCTGTGGGGCATCGGCGCGTCGCTCGGCTTCCCCGTTGGCATGTCCGCCGCCGCCGACGACACCGCCAACGCGGCCGCCCGGGTGAGCGCCGTCGCCATGATCGGGTATTTCGCGTTCCTGGTCGGGCCACCGGTGCTGGGCCTGATCGGCGAGCGGGTGGGCATCCTGAACGCCCTCTTCGTGATCGTGGTGCTCATGGCGCTGGCCGGACTGGCCGCGCCGGCCGCCCGCGAGCGCACCCGCACCCCCGCCGCCGGTTAAGCTCGTTCAGTGCGCCTCGTTATAGCAAAATGTTCAGTTGACTACGCCGGACGGCTCAGCGCGCATTTGCCGCTCGCCACCCGCCTGCTCATGCTCAAATCCGACGGCAGTCTGCTCGTGCACTCCGACGGCGGCTCCTACAAGCCACTCAACTGGATGAGCCCGCCGTGCAGCCTGGCGGTGTCCGCGCCCGACGAGTTGCAGGTGGAGGCCGGCGTCACCGAGCTGTGGACAGTGACGCACGCCAAGACCAACGACCAGCTCATCGTGAGCATCTACGAGGTGCAGCACGACTCGGCACACGAGCTCGGCATCGACCCCGGCCTGATCAAGGACGGCGTCGAGGCGCACCTGCAGAAGCTGCTGGCCGAGCACATCCACCTCCTCGGCGACGGCCACACCCTGGTGCGCCGCGAGTACATGACCGCGATCGGCCCGGTCGACATCCTGGCCAGGGATGCGCAGGGCGCCTCGGTGGCCGTGGAGCTCAAGCGCCGCGGCGACATCGACGGTGTCGAACAGCTCACCCGGTACCTCGAGCTGATGAACCGCGACCCGCACCTGGCGCCCGTCGTGGGCGTGTTCGCCGCGCAGCAGATCAAACCGCAGGCGCGGATGCTGGCCGAGGACCGCGGCATCCGTTGCCTGGTGCTCGACTACGACGCCATGCGCGGCCTCGACGACACCGCCTCCAAACTCTTTTAGCGCAAACTGTTACCCGCGCGGACAAATGCGCCCGGCACGCCGGGCGCAAAAGTCCGGACTGGCAACAATTACCGCAGGTCGCGGGCGGGAGACGGCTGGGAATGGCGTGTCGCTCTTACCCTGATCAAGCCTCACATGCAAGGGTTTGCTCCTTACGGCCCTAAGATGTTGCGAGTGAACCCCACCTTGACGCGCACCTGGAGCGCCATCCTCTTCGACCTCGACGGAACCATCACGGACTCCGCCCCGGCCATCACGAACTCGCTGGCCCGCACCTTCGCCCTGCTCGGCCGTCCGGTTCCCTCCGACACCGAGCTGATGGCCTACGTCGGCCCGCCCCTGCTCGCCGCCTTCGGCGAGTACGCCGGCATGACCCCCGACGAGGCCCTCGAGGCCCTCGCCGTCTACCGCGCCGACTACCAGGGCCCCGCCTCGCTGGACACCGCGGTGTACCCGGGCGTCGCCGGCCTGCTCGAGCGCATCCACGAAGCCGGCATCCCGCTGGGGCTGGCCACGAGCAAGCCCGAGCACACCGCCATCGCAATTCTCGAGCACTTCGAACTGGCCCAGTACTTCACCGTCATGGTCGGCGCCACCGAGAACGAGACCCGCAGCGCCAAGGCTGACATCGTCGAGGAGGCCCTCGTGCGCTTCGCCTCGGCCGGCGTGGACACCTCCGCGGTCGTCATGGTGGGCGACCGCAGCTACGACGCCGAGGGCGCCGCGGCCAACGGAGTGCCCACGATCCTCGTCGAGTGGGGCTACGGCTCCCCCGCGGAGGCCGCGCTGGCCACCGCTGTCGTGCACTCCACCGACCAGCTCGCCAAACTGCTGCTGGGCTGAGCCTCCCGTTTGCTTGCCGGTGTCGACTTGCCGCAAAAAGCCCCTTCAGACACGCTGAAGGGGCTTTTTGGCGTAACTCGCCGGGTTAGTTGATGGCTGCGCGCAGCTCGGCAGCAGCGGCGGCCGGGTCGTCGGCGCCATAGATCGCGCCACCGGCGACGGCGACGGATGCGCCGGCGCGCTGCACGGCGGCGATGGTGGCGGCGGAGACGCCGCCGGCCAGCGAGAACGGCACCTGGGCGGTCTCGCCGGCGGTGAGCAGGGTGTCCAGCGAGAAGCCCTCCTCGGCCTGCTCGTCGAGGCCGGCGTGCATCTCCACGAAAACGGCGCCGAGAGCGGTGACCTCGCGGGCCCGGGTCACCTTGTCGGCGACGCCGATCAGGTCGACGACGATGCCCTTGCCGTGCTTGGTGGCCGCCGCGACGGCGCCCACGATGGTGCTATCGCCGGCCGTGCCGAGCACGGTGACGAGGTCGGCGCCCGCCGTGAAGGCGATGTCTGCCTCGAGCTCGCCGGCATCCATGGTCTTGAGGTCGGCGAAGACGATCTTGTCGGGGTGGGCCTGCTTGATCGCGGTGACGGCACGCAGCCCCTCCGCCTTGATCAGCGGGGTGCCGAGCTCGATGATGTCGACGTACGGGGCGACCTTGCCGGCGAGCGCGAGCGCGTCGGCGGTGGTGAGGACATCCATTGCAACTTGAAGCTTCATGGGGACTGCTTTCTGTATCTGTGGAGCGGTGGATACCGCGGGTGGGTGAGAGGCTCGAGCGCTACTCGAGGTTGGCGTGCCGGGGCCAGAGCTCGTCGGCGGCGACACCGGATGCCTGCCACAGGGTGTGGAAGACGGCGTCGCCGGCGAACAGCACCGCTTGCTCGAACAACCCGCCGGAGTACTGCGCCGACAGGGTTCCGCCGTGGTCCTGCTTCTGGGCGGCCGGGATGACGACGGTCACGTCGGACAGTCCGGCCAGCGGGGAGGCCGGCGCGGTGGTGAACGCGAGAACCGTGGCTCCCAGCGCGTGTGCGGTCTCGGCGGCGCGCACGATGCCGGCGGTGCTGCCGGAGCCGCTCGCCACCAGCAGCGCGTCGGTGGCGGTGATCGCCGGGGTGGTGGCGTCGCCGACCACGTGCACGACGAGGCCCAGGTGCATCAGCCGCATGGCCGTCATCCGCAGCGCCAACCCCGACCGGCCGGCGCCGAGCACGAAGACCCGGTCGGCCGCCAGGAGCCGGTGCGCCACGGCGTCCAGGCCGGTGGCAGCGCCGGCATCCGCGGCCAGGCGGCCGACCACGGCGGCGTTCTCGGCCAGGATCATCTGGAGGGCCGGGAGCACGCCGGTCGTTTCGGTGCCGGTCGTTTCGGAGCCGGTGGAGTCGGAGCGGAGGGAGTCGGTGCTGGCCATCCCTCCATGGTTGCCGCAGCGGCGGCCGGGTGCGGCCCGCCGAACGGGGAGCTGCCCTACCCGGACGGGTAGGCATGACCGGCGGAATCGGCGGATCCGGATAGGCTGAACCGGTGAAGTCGATAGCCAACCCCCATTCCATCGAGCTGCTTGACGCCCTGCAGGCCGTCGTCGCGAGTTCCCTGCTCGACATCGCCGGCGGCTTCTCCACCCTGCTGCAGCCGCTCATCGGGCACACCGCCCTGGTGATCTTCACCGAGGACTGCACGGGACGGCCGCAGAAGAAGGCCGGCGACCCGGCGATCATCGACGAGGTCACCCTCCTCGAACTCGACGCCGTGCGCCGCTCCCTCACCACCGAGGTCTCCGACCCCTGGGGCCTGCGGGCCGTGATCGGCGGAACCGACCGGCCGATCACAGCGTGGCTGGCCTCGACGGGTGCCCTGCTGGTGCTCACCGACCCCGGACTCACCCCGGCCGGCCGCGCCGATCCGGAGTCGACCCTCGCGCTGGTCGGCCGGCTCTGGCAGCTCGTGGCCACCAGCATCCGGCAGCAGGTCGCCGCGGCCACCCCCGCCTATCTGCTCGACTCCCGGGCCGCGTCGGCCGACCGTGCCAAACTCATCGCCGATCTCACGGATGCCCACTCGACGGCCCTGGAGTCGATGCTCGCGGTGCTGCGCTCCCCCACAGTGAGCGCAGAGGCCGCCCGCCAGACGGCCACCGACCTGGCCGCGAGCGCCATGGTGAGCCTGCGGGCGGTCTCCGACCGGGACCGGTCGCTGGCGGAGGAGCCCGTCGCTGCAGCCTTCGCCCGGCTGCGGGACGACCTGCGGCCGCTGGTGCGATTCGGTGACCTCGACGTGCAGTTCGTCGAACCGCCGGCGAACGGACGCGCCCTGCCCGGCGAGGTCGCCCACGCGGGCCGGGCCATCGTGCGCGGTTCCGTGCTGGCTCTAGTGGAGCAGGCCGGGGTGAGCCGCGTGCGGGTGCAGTGGGACTGCGACGGCAGCAACCTGCTCATCCAGATCCGCGACGACGGCGCCGGAAACCTCACCGCCGACTCCCCCGGCGTCGGCCCGCTCACGGCCAGGGTCGCCGCGCTCGGCGGCACCTTCGGCGTGCGGGCCACGGTCGGCTGGGGTTCTGAGCTCACGGTGTCGCTGCCGCTCGACGCTCCCCTGGCGCCGCTGACCCCGGCCTCCGAGTGGGGGCTGAGCCCGCGCGAGCAGGGCGTGCTGGCCCTCGTCGCCTCCGGCGCACGCAACAAGGCCATCGCGGCCGAGCTGCTGATCAGCGAGAACACGGTGAAGTTCCACGTTGCCAACCTGCTGCGCAAGGTGGGTGCCTCCACCCGCGCCGAGCTGGCCTCGCTGGCCCGCTGAGCTAGTCCCTGGGCAGCCGGATGGCGCTGGTCCAGCCGAAGTCGCCGACATCCGTGCTGCCCGCCGCCGTCGCGGCCCTGGTGACGTGGCTGCGGGCGTGTTCGATGGCGGCCTCGAGGTCGGTGAACAGGTGGTTGCGGTGCCGCAACGACGTGATCACGCCCACCCGGGTGACGAGCTTGAGGTGCCGCGGCTGGATGCCCTTGACGAGCACCGTGATGCCGCGGCGTTCGAGCGCCTGGATCATCTCGGTGATCACCCGGGCGCCGGTGGCGTCGAGGATCTGCAGCTGCGACATCCGGATGATCACGACGGTGATGTGGCTGGTCTGATTGACGCGTTCGAGCATCCGCTCGGCCGCACCGAAGAACAGCGCGCCGTCGAGCCGGAACAGGGCGATTCGT
Source organism: Cryobacterium sp. SO2 (assembly GCF_026151165.2). NCBI lineage: Bacteria > Bacillati > Actinomycetota > Actinomycetes > Micrococcales > Microbacteriaceae > Cryobacterium > Cryobacterium sp. SO2. The sequence continues at coordinate 91,574 of NZ_CP117849.1, read as the reverse complement.
TCGTCGCCGGGCACCGGTTCGCCCGGCAATTCTTCGCGGTGCACACCGCTGGAGGCCGAGACCGACCGCAGCGCGAAGAACGCGGCAACGGCGATGCCGATGCCCACGGCCACGATGAGGTCGACCGAGACCGTGACGAGGGCGGTGATGATGAACACCGTGGCGTCGGAGCCGGTGGAGCCGATGATGCTGCGCACGGTGGCGATGGAGATCATCCGGGCCGCGGTCATCATGAGCACGCCGGACAGCGCGGCGAGTGGGATCTGCGAGACCACTCCAGTGGCCAGGTAGACCACGCCGATCAGCACGATCGAGTGCACGATGGCCGCCAGCCGGGTGCGGCCGCCCGAGCGGATGTTCACGGCCGTGCGGGCGATCGCGCCGGTGGCGGGCATGCCGCCGAAGAAGCCGGAGGCGATCGAGGCCAGGCCCTGGCCCACCAGCTCGCGGTCGGCGTCGTACGGACCGGTGTCGGAGAGGGTGACGGCCACCCGGGCCGACAACAGCGACTCGATGGCGGCGAGCGCCGCGATCGTGAGCGCGGGGCCCACCAGCGAGCCGAGCACGCCGGCATCCAGTTGCGGCAGCATGGGCGACGGCAGCGAGCTGGGCAGCTCGCCGATGCGGGCCAGCGGCAGGTCGGCGAGGTTGGCGATCGCGGTCACCACGATGATGGCCACGATCGACCCCGGCAGCTTCTTGTGCACGAGGGGGGCCAACAGCATGATCGCCGCGACGACGAGCACCATGGCCACGGGAATGATCACGGTAGACCAGTCCACGGTCTGGAACGACTGCACGGCGGCCACGAAGGCGTTGCTGCTCGCGCCGGCCTTGGACCCGATCGCGGCGGGCACCTGCTGGAGGAAGATGATGACGGCGATGCCGAGGGTGAACCCCTCGATCACCGGCCAGGGGATGAACGTGACCGCGCGGCCGAGCTTGAGCGCGCCGGCGGCGATCACGATGAGGCCGGCCATCAGGCTGAGCACGGCGACGACGCCCACGCCGTGGGCGGCGACGACCGGGCCGAGCACCACGACCATCGCGCCGGTCGGCCCGGAGACCTGGATGTTGGAGCCGCCGAACACGGCCGCGATGACGCCGGCCACGATGGCTGTGATAAGGCCGCTCTCGGCGCCGGCGCCGGAGCTGACGCCGAAGGCGAGGGCGAGTGGCAGTGCGATGATGCCCACCGTGAGCCCGGCCACGATGTCCCCGCGCCAGGTGCGCTTCACATCGCGGTAGTCCTGCCAGCTGGGCAGCAGGGCGCGCATGTAGCGGCCGGTTGCGGATGCGGCGGTGCCGATCGTGCTCATCGGGTCACCGCGCTCGTGGACGCGGCATCCGTCGGCGTGATCCGGAGCAGGCCCACGGTGTCGGCCAGGTTCTTCTGCGTGGTGTCGAGGATCTCCACCAGCAGCTGCCTGGCCACCGCGAGGAGGTCGGCGACCTGCGGGTAGGCCAGCCGGTAGAAGACCAGGCTGCCGCGCCGCTCGGCCATCACCAGATTGTGCCGGCGCAGCACCGACAGGTGCTGGGAGAGGTGCGAGGCCTCGAGCCCGGTATCGCTGAGCAGGTCGGACACCGACAGGTCGGTCTCGGCGTTGGCGAGCACCTCCAGCACCCGCACGCGCACCGGATGGGCCAGGCCCTTGAAGAGGTTGGCCTTCACCTCATAGAGCGGGCGGTTCGCGTCCGTGAACGGGTCGGAGACATCCTGAATCAGTGATTCCATAAATTCATCATATCGCTCAGCCGTGCCGGACTTCGAGGTCGAAGGTCCCGCTCCGCAGCCGGGCCGGCCGCGCCGACTGCCGGCCGCACCCGGCGCCGGTGTGGCGCAATGCTCCCGATACACACCGGGCCCCGGCGGCCGGGCGGCGCAATCCGGCCGCAACATGACACTGCAAAACTCGTTCTCGAATGAGGAGAATCGTGAGCATAGTGAAGCCGCAGGGCGACCAGATCCCCCGCCCGACCCTCCGCCCGATCGTGGTCCCGCTCAGCGGGCTCCTCATCGCCCAGTTCGTCGCCGGGTTGAGCGCCACGATCGTCGCCACCTCGATTCCGTCCATCATGCAGAACCTGCCCGGGCCCACCTCGCACTCCACCTGGATCGTCGCCGCGACCATCCTCGGCAACACCGCCACCACCCCGATCTGGGGCAAACTCGGCGATCGCTTCAACCCCAAGGCCATCCTGCAGGCCGGCCTGGTCTTCTTCGCGGTCGGCTCCCTCGTCGCGGCCCTCTCCCTGAACACGACGCAGCTCATCGTGGGCCGCGCGCTGCAGGGCGTCGGCCTGGGCGGCATCCTCTCGCTCGTCGTGATCGTGGTCGCCGCGCTGGTCGAACCCCGCCAGCGCGGCCGGGTCAATGCCTGGCTGAGCAGCATGCAAACCACCGCGACCCTCAGCGGGCCCGTACTCGGCGGGCTGATCGTGCAGACCCCCGGCCTCGGCTGGCAGTGGTGCTTCCTGCTCAGCATCCCCGGCGCGCTGGTGTCGGTGATCGTGATCGCGGCGACCCTGCGGATCGTGCGCACGCCGCACCAACGGATGCGTGCCGACTTCGCCGGCGCCGGCCTGATCGCCCTGGGAGTGACCTCGTCGCTCATCTGCATCTCGGCGCTCACGCACGCGGCCGCCTCGGAGTGGCTGGTCGCGGTGACGGTCGCGATCGGGCTGATCGCCCTCGTCGTGGCCGTCTTGGTGGAGCTGCGCGCCGAGGATCCGATTCTGCCGCTGCGCCTGCTGGCCGCCCGAGTGCCGCTGCTCTGCATCGTCGCGGCGTTCTTCTCTGGCACCACCCTCTTCAGCGGCTCGGTGTTCATCACCCAGTACCTGCAGTTCGGCGTGGGCCTCTCGCCGGCCACGGCCGGGGTACTGCTGACCCCGATGGCGCTCGGAACCGTGGCCACGGCCTTCGCGGCCGGCCGGTACATCAGCCGCACCGGCCGGGTGCGTCCGGTCATAGTGCTCGGCGCGGTGGCGCTCTTCGCCGGCAATGCCGTGCTCTCCCAGATGCACGTCGCGCCCATCCCGATGGCCGTCATCGGCACGGTGCTCATCGCCTGCGGCTTGGGCGCGGTGATCCAGAACCTGATCCTCACCGCGCAGACCACGGTGTCGTACCGCACGGTCGGGTCGATGAGCTCGTCGGTGTCGTTCTTCCTGTCCCTGGGCGGCACCATCGGCCTGGTCGTCCTCGGCTCCGTGCTCACCTTTCAGGTGGACCTGATGCAGGCGGCCGGGTCGACCCGGTCAGAGGCCTACCTCGTGGGCATGCCGATCATCTTCGGGCTCTCGGCCCTCATGGTCGTGCCGGCGACCGCGGCGGTACTCGCTCTCCCGGCCATCCACTTGCGTGGCGGACTCCGGCAGGAACGCCGCTGACCAGTGGTCTACTCGGCGTTCGGGTCGGCGACCGTGGCCGTTGCTGCGGCGGCGGGGAGGGAACCGATGGGGGCACTGCGGTGGGTGCGCATGAAGTACTCGCGCTTGAGGCTCTCCCAGCGGTCCATGGAGACGGCGTTTGCGGAGGTCGACTTGGTGTCGGACACGAATGGCTCTTTCTGTTGACATGCATTCACCGGATCGAGCGGCGTTCGATTGGGTGAGGCAGGGCGTCAATCAAAGGAGAACGTTGCCGTGATGAAGCGTGGCGCCACTGTCGGTGGGTTCGGTCACCATCGACCAGCTCGGCCCGATGAATTCTCGAGGCCGTGAATCCAGTCTAGAACTCCGCTTGGGTCCCGCCAGGGACCAAAGTCCCCTCCAGAATCGGCCAGAAAAACCGTCGGTGAGACCCTCGATTCAGCACATACATAGGTGGAGGGGCCAGACTGTACGAGGCCCGACCCTGACTGGAGACTCCTGCGTGCGCACTGTTCCTACTTTTCTCACCCTGACGGCAGTTGCCGCCATCGCCCTGACCGGATGCGCTGCGTCGCCCGACACGGAGGCGACGCCCACGGCGACGACCGCCGCGATCGAGTGCACAGACCCCGGCACTACCTCGGATGCGGTGACCGTGACCGGTGACGCCGGCGTCGAGCCGACCGTGACCTTCGACACGCCCCTGGCTGCCGAGGCGACCGAGCGCACCGTGGTCACCGAAGGCACCGGCGACGCCGTGGTCGAGGGCGATTCCGTCTCCATCTCCTACGCCGCGTACAACGCCACCACCGGAGCCAAGCTCAGCGCTGCCGGCTACGGCGACGAGGCCGGCCTCACGGTCAACGTCGTGGACAACCAGAGCGTGATCTCCGGAATCCTCAAGGGCGTGGCCTGCTCCAACGTGGGCGACCGGGTGGCCGTGGTCATCCCGCCCGCCGACGGCTTCGGCGACACCGGCAACACCGACCTGGGTGTGGCCGCGACCGACCAGATGCTCTTCGTGATCGACGTCAAGGACAAGGTGCCCACCCGCGCCACCGGCGAAGACCAGAAGCCGCTGGACGGCTTCCCCACGGTGGAACTCGCCGATGACGGCGCACCGACCGTGACGGTTCCGGAGACAGACCCGCCCACCGAACTCGCAGTCGAGGTGCTCAAGAAGGGCGACGGCGCTGTCGTTGCCGATGGCGGCACCGTCACCGTGCAGTACGCCGGAGTGATCTGGGGCACCGGCAAGGTGTTCGACCAGAGCTGGGGCGGCGGCGGACCCACGTCGTTCTCGACCTCGGAGGTCATCGCCGGCTTCGGCCAGGGCCTGGTCGGCCAGACCGTCGGCTCGCAGGTCGTCATCGTCATCCCGCCGGACCTGGGCTACGGCGACACCGGCAATGACACTGCCGGCATCAGCGGCACGGACACCCTCGTGTTCGTCGTCGACATCCTCGCCACCGCGTAACACCCGCTCGACCGGCCCCGCCGATCACGACTGTCCCGATACCTCGGGGCGACCGTGGCCGGCGGGGCTTCGTCGTGCCGGCAGACCGGCGGGCCGTGCCCGCGTCGTGCAGACGACCTCGCGAGGTCTCGACAAGCTCGACCAGCGTGTGCTGGCGACCCCCTCGCTGGTCGAGCCTGTCGAGACCCGGCGACCCGGCCCCGCGCGTCGTGCCCGCCTCGCTGGTCGAGCCTGTCGAGACCCGGCGACCCGGCCCGCGCGTCGTGCCTGCGTCGTGCGGACAGCCTCGCGAGGTCTCGACAAGCTCGACCAGCGTGTGCTGGCGACCGCAAACCGGCGGGCGGTCAGACGGCGAGGGGCGGGCGCTCCAGGTCGTCGCCGTGGGCGGCGGCCGGGTCGGTTCCCACGCTGATGATGGCGTTGTTCCCATCGACGTGCACCACGGTGGGCTGATACGCCCTGGCCTTCTTCGTGCTCATCTGGGCGTAGGAGATGATGATCACCAGATCGCCCTCGTGCGCCATCCGGGCCGCGGCGCCGTTGACGCCGATCACACCGCTGCCGCGTTCGCCGGCGATCAGATAGGTCTCGAAGCGGGCGCCGTTATTGACGTTCACAATGCTCGCCAACTCGCCCGGCAGCAGGTCGGCCGCGTCGAGCAGGTCGAGGTCGACGGTCAGAGACCCCACATAGTGCAGGGCGGAGTGCGTCACGGTGGCGCGGTGGATCTTGGATTTGAACATGGTGCGGCGCATGGGAGCGAGGCCTTTCGAGGATCAACTTCTCCACGATACGCGCCCCGACGGGTGGAATGTCAGGGGGTCGAACTAGAGTCGGTCGAATGCCCACCTCCAACGCCTCCTCCTCGCCCCTACCCGCGGCCCTCGCCGCCCATCCCGGCGCCGACGGCTTCGTGCGCGTGCGCGGGGCTAGGGAGAACAACCTGCGCGACGTGAACGTGGACGTGCCCCGTGACGCCATCGTCGCGTTCACCGGCGTCTCCGGCTCCGGAAAGTCGTCGCTGGCGTTCGGCACCATCTTCGCCGAAGCGCAGCGCCGGTTCTTCGAGTCCGTCGCCCCATACGCTCGCCGGCTCATCCAGCAGGGCCACACCCCGCACGTCGACCTGATCACCGGCCTGCCGCCCGCGGTCGCGCTGCAGCAGCGCCGTGGCTCACCCAGCTCTCGCTCCACGGTGGGCACCGTCACCACGCTGTCCAACTCGATGCGGATGCTGTACTCCCGCGCCGGCACCTATCCAGCCGGGTCCGACCTGCGCCTGGATTCCGACGCCTTCTCACCCAATACGGCAACGGGGGCCTGCCCGCAGTGCCACGGGCTGGGCATCTCCCACACCGTCACCGAGCCGCTGCTGGTGCCCGACGCGAGTCTGAGCATCCGCGACGGCGCCATCGCGGCCTGGCCGGGCGCCTGGCAGGGCAAGAACCTGCGCGACGTCACCGCGGTGCTCGGCTACGACATCGACCTGCCCTGGCGAGAGCTCAGCCGCGAGGCCCGCGACTGGCTCCTCTATACCGAGGAACAGCCCGTCGTTGAGGTCACCCCACAGCGGGACAGGGTGGCCAAGCCCTACAAGGGCCGGTTCTGGAGCGCGAAGAGCTACGTGATGCACACGCTGGCCGACTCAAAGAGCGCTCAGATGCGCCAGCGGGTGCTCCCGTTCGTGGAGACCGGGCCGTGCCTGCTCTGCGGCGGCAGCGGCCTGCGTGCCGAGGCCCTCGCGGTGACGTTCGCCGGTCGACCGATCAACGAGCTCAACGCACTCACCCTCATCGAGCTGGCCGACGTCCTCCGCCCCACAGCGGAACTCACCGATGCAGCCGGCTCACACCGATCCATCCAGTCCGGCGAGGTCACCGAGGTGGCCGTCACCGTGGCCGGCGACCTGGTGCGTCGGCTGACGGTGCTCATCGATCTCGGGCTGGGCTACCTCAGCCTGAGCCGCTCCACCCCCACCCTCTCCCCGGGCGAGATGCAGCGCCTGCGCATCGCCACCCAGCTGCGCAGCGGCCTGTTCGGCGTGATCTACGTGCTCGACGAACCCTCCGCCGGCCTGCACCCCGCCGACGCCGAACCACTGCTGGTGGTGCTCGAACAGCTCAAGGCATCCGGCAACTCGGTCTTCGTGGTCGAACACAATATGGACGTCGTGCGACGCGCCGACTGGCTCGTGGACGTGGGCCCCAAGGCCGGCGACGGCGGCGGCGAGGTGCTCTACAGCGGGCCGGTCGCCGGCCTGGCCGAGGTCAAGACCTCGGTCACACGCGGCTACCTGTTCCCGACCAGCCCGGGCGAGGCGGCACCGGCACCGCGCCAGGCCGCCGCCTGGCTGGGCCTGACCGGCGTCACCCGCCACAACCTGGTCGATCTCGACGTTCGGGTTCCCCTGGGCGTGCTCACCGCCGTCACCGGGGTCTCCGGGTCGGGCAAGTCGACCCTGGTCAGCAAGGTGCTCGCGGATGCCGTGGGCAGGGAGCTCCGCGAGGGCTCTGTCGACGCCGTGCCCGCCGTCGCGGCCGTTGCCGACGACGAGTCGACCGACGAGGACGAGGCCGGCACCGACCGGGCCGCCACGATCGTCGATGCCGTGACCGGCGCCGGCGCCATCGACAGGCTGGTGCGCGTGGACCAGAAGCCGATCGGCCGCACCCCGCGGTCCAACCTGGCCACCTACACCGGCCTGTTCGACGCCGTGCGCGCCACCTTCGCGGCCACGGCTGCGGCGAAGGCGGCCGGCTACACCGCCGGCCGGTTCTCCTTCAACGTGCCGGGCGGCCGCTGCGACACCTGCCAGGGCGAGGGCTTCGTGGCCGTCGAACTGCTCTTCCTGCCCGGCAGCTACGCACCCTGCCCGGCCTGCGGCGGCTCCCGCTACAACGCCGAGACCCTCACTGTGCTCTACAACGGCAAAACCGTGGCCGAGGTGCTCGGCCTCACGGTCGACGCGGCCGCCGAGTTCCTCGCCGACGTGCCCAGCGCATCCCGCAGCCTGCAGACCCTGCGCGAGGTGGGCCTGGGCTACCTGCGCCTCGGCCAGCCCGCCACCGAGCTCTCCGGCGGGGAGGCGCAGCGCATCAAGCTGGCCACCGAGCTGCAGCGCGCCCGCCGTGGCCACACCCTCTACCTGCTCGACGAGCCCACCACAGGCCTGCACCCGGCCGATGTGGAGCTGCTGATGACCCAGCTGGGCCGGCTCGTCGACGCCGGCAACACCGTGGTCGTGGTGGAGCACGACATGGGCGTGGTGGCCGCCGCGGACTGGGTCATCGACCTGGGCCCGTCCGGCGGAACCGCCGGCGGGCGCATCGTGGCCGAGGGCACTCCGGCCGTCGTCGCGGCGCATCCGCACAGTCGCACGGCGCCGTATCTCGCCGCACGCTTGGAGCCTGCTGTGTAAAGAGCGCTTGCCCCGGTCAAACGGGACTTAAGTCCCCATTCCCGGCTCAGCACCGAATCTAAGCTGAGCCGGGAGTTGAGATCAATGAAGCGCAGCACGCTGTTCCGCCGGCCCGCCGCCGCACCGCTCGACACGAGCCGGGCGGGCGATTTCGGTTATCTGCAACCCGGCGAGATCTACCTCGACGCTGCCTGCCAGAGCCTGCGCCCGCAGCCCGTGATCGACGCCCTCACCGACTACTACACGAGTTACAACGCCTGCGGCGGCCGGGTGAAATACGCCTGGGGCCAGAAGGTCGACGCGGCCGTGGCCGACACCCGCCAGGCTGTGCTCGGCCTGCTCGGGCTCTCCGCCAGAAGCCACGCCGTCTCGTTCACCCTCAACACCAGCTACGGCCTCAACCTGCTCCTGCAACAGTTACCGCTGGGCCGCTTCGACAGGGTCGTGACCAGCCACATCGAGCACAACTCGGTGTTCCTGCCCACCATCACCGCTGCCCGCCGGCTGGGCGTGGAACGCCTGGTGCTCGACCGGGCCACCGACGGCGCCCTGCTCTACGAGCCCGCGCAGCTCGAGAAGGCCGTTGTCGTCGTCAACGCCGTCTCCAATATCGACGGCCGCCAGCTCACCAACCTGGCCGACCTCGTGCGCGACACCCACGCCCGCGGCGGCATCGTGATCGTCGACGCGGCCCAGGCCATGGGCCACGGCCGGGCCCTGCTGCAGAAGACCGAGGCGGATGCGGTCTGCTTCTCCGCCCACAAGATGTACGGCGCCAGCCTCGGCGTCGTCGTTGCCCGGCACGAGCTGCTCACCTCCCTCGAGCTCACCTTCGTGGGCGGCGGCATGGTGGCAGACGCTCGCGAGGAGGACTTCGACCTCGTGCAGGGTGACCCGGCGGCGCTGCTCGAGCCGGGCCTGCAGGCCTGGGGCGAGATCATCGCGCTCGGCCTGGCGATCGAGTGGCTCGGCAGCGTGCGCCCCGGCGGCCTCTCCCCCGCAGAGCACATCAGCGGCCTGTCCCTGCGGCTGCACGACGGGCTCGCCGACATCCCCGGGCTCACGCTGCTCGGCACCGAGGTGAGCCCGGTGATCAGCGTCTACGCCCCGGCGCAGGACTCGCACCGGCTCGCGGTGTTCCTCTCGCACTCGCAGATCATGGTGCGCAGTGGCTACTTCTGCGCCCACCACTACCTCAAGGAACAGCTCGGGTTCGGCCCGCTGCTGCGCTTCTCCCTCGGCCTGCACTCGACCGAGTCGGACATCGACTCGGCCACCCAGGCCCTCGCACGGCTGATGAAAGGCCTCCACTAAGTGTTCTGTATCGCCGCGTTCATCATCCTCGTCGTCATGGCCGCCTTCTCGGCCCGGTACCGGCGTTACGTCGGAAAGGCCTGGAACTGCACCTGGCGCCGGGTCACCTTCCGCCCCTGCGACACCACCTTCAAGCAGGACGTGAAGGACCACCTGCTCGCCCCGATCGCCGCCCGCCGGCCCGGCCTGGTGCGCCCGGCCAGCATCGGCCTCGAGATCCTGGCCGTGCTCGTTCTCGTCACCACCATCTGGTCGGGCTACACGGTGGTCAAGAGCGCCGTCAACCTCTACGTCTACGGCACCTGCAACAAGCAGGACTCGGCATCCTGCACCCTCGGCGCCGAGGCGTGCTCGATCCCGGATGAGACGCCCGGCTTCATGGAGTCGCTCGGCGCGTTCGACGTCATCGGCGCGTTCGGCAACGAGTTCGCCAGCCTCGGCGAGACCTTCGCGGCCATCCCGGCCCGGTTCCAGACCTGGACGGCCGAGGACTACCTGCCCGCGAACGCCAGCTACCTCACCGAGGACGACGCGAACCCCACCGCGGTCGAGGTCATCGACCCCGGCTGCACCTTCTGCCGGGCGCTCTTCCAGAACATTGAGGAGTCCGGCTTCGAGTCCACCCACAACCTCACCTACATCGCGTACCCGATTGCCGGCACCGACGGGTACAAGTTCCCCAACTCGCTGCTGGTCACCCAGTACCTCGAGGCCCTCCGGCTGCACCCGCTGGACGGCGCGGACACCCCGGTGGACTGGCAGATCCTCGAGCGTATCTTCACCGAGAAGGCCGAGACCGGGCTGCCCTGGCAGGACACCATCAACGCGATGGACGCCACGGAAGCCACCGCGACCCTGACCGACTGGCTGGACGAATTCGGCCTGAGCCCCGACCAGATCGACGTCGTGGTGGCCGAGGCCGCCTCCGACACCGTGGCCGACATCATCACTGCCAATAAAACCCTCGTCGAAGAGGACATCGCCACCGTGAAGATCCCCACGATCATCTTCGACGGCCGCCGCCACGACGGTCTGGTTTCGGTAGACGGCCTGCAGTAACCCTTCGCGAGCCGTGAGTTGAGCCCTAAAAATCCCGGATTTTTGGGGCTTTCCTCACGGCTCGCGAAGGGTTGAGCCGGCCGACTCCTGCACGAACTCGATGAGGGTGGCCTCGATGGTGGAGTACGCCCAGCCGTAGGCGGCATCCTCATCGCCGGCGACGATGGCGGCGGCCAGGTCGTTGTGGCGGTGCGCTGAGGCCGGGGTGTACTCGGTGATCGTGAAGCGCTTCTCCTGCTCCCTGGTGCGCAAGAGCGCCGCCACGGTGCCAGCGAAGTGCCCCATCACGGCGTTGCCGGAGCCCTGCAGGATCAGGGTGTGGAAGTCGACGTCGGCCTCGAGGTAGCGCCGGCCGTCCTGCGCGGTGTCGGCCTCGACCATGACGGCGGCGGCCCGGGCGACGGCGGCGCGCTCGGGCGCTGTCATCAGCCGCGCGCTGAGCCTGGCGGCCACGGGCTCGATGCCCAGGCGCAACTCGAGCATCTCGCGCATCTGGGCGAAGTAGTCGCCCTGGCCGCGCCACTGGATGATCTGCGGGTTGAACAGGTCCCACGACCGCCGGGCCAGCACCTGGGTGCCCACCCGCTGGCGCGGTTCCACCATGCCCACCGACTGCAGCACCCGCAGGGCCTCGCGCAGCACCGAGCGCGAGACGGCGAACCGTTCGCTCAGCCTGTCGAGATTGAGGATGTCGCCGGGCGCGTAACTGCCGTCCACGATCTCCTGACCGAGGGCGTTCACCACTCGTGCGTGCAATCCCCGGTCGCGCCAGGTTTCATCGCCCACTGCAGCCACTGTCACACCCTCGCTCATCCGGCGCGAGCCCGCCGCGCCGATCCATCCTCGTCTGCGGCATCGCAGACTGCACCCGCGGCGATCTTGACCGCATCGCCATCGTTGTGTAACACTTCATAAATCCGATTAATCAGATTAATCGGATCACGTGCTTCCTCCTTCACTATGCCGCATCACGCGCCGTGAGGGGACCGCGTGTTCAGCACTATGACGATGAGGTCGCAGGGACGCGGCCTCGGAACGGATTTCGAGATGAACGTGACCCGCGCAATTCAGGCCGTGGAACCAGTGGTTCCGGCCGGCAGCACCCTGCAACTCATTCTCGCGGCGGTCATCGGCGTCGCCGTGATCATCGTGCTCATCACCTGGCTCAAGGTGCATCCGTTCCTGGCCCTCTCCATCGGCGCCGTCGGCGTGGGCGTGGGCGCCGGCATGGCCCCGAACGCCGCCGTCACCAGCTTCGGCGCCGGCTTCGGCGCCACCATGGCCGGCGTGGGCGTGCTCGTGGGCTTCGGCGCCATGTTCGGCAAGCTGCTCGCAGACTCCGGTGGAGCCGACCGCATCGTCGACGCGCTGGTCAGCCGCTCGAGCGTGCGCACCCTGCCGTGGACCATGGCGCTCATCGGTGGCCTGATCGGCCTGCCGATGTTCTTCGAGGTCGGCCTGGTCCTCCTCATCCCCGTCATCATCCTCGTGGCCCGCCGCAGCGGCCAGTCGCTCATCCGCATCGCCATCCCGGCGCTGGCCGGCCTGTCGGTCATGCACGGCCTCGTGCCGCCGCACCCCGGCCCCCTCGTGGCCGTCACCACCCTCAGCGCCAACCTCGGCCTCACCCTGGCCATCGGCGTGCTCATCGCCATCCCCACCGTGATCGTCGCCGGCCCGCTGTTCAGCAAGTTCGCCAGCCGCTGGGTGCAGGTGCCGGTTCCCGAGATGTTCATCACCGCCGCCGACCAGGGCCTGGAAGAGAACATCAAGCGCCCGAGCTTCATCGCCACGATCTCCGGCATCCTGCTGCCCGTCGTGCTCATGCTCGCCCGCTCGATCGCCGACGCCCTCAACCCCGGTTCGACCGACCCGCTCAACTCCGCCCTCGACTTCCTCGGCACCCCGATGATCGCCCTGGGCATCGCCGTGATCTACGCCATGATCGTCTTCGGCCGCGGCGGCGGCATGGACCGCGCGGCCGTGTCGAAGTCCCTCTCCGACTCCCTGCCGCCCATCGCGGGCATCCTGCTCATCGTCGGCGCCGGCGGTGGCTTCAAGCAAGTCCTCATCGACACCGGCATCGGTACCGTCATCGCCGACGCCGTCAACGGCTCGAGCATCTCGGTTCTCGTGCTGGCCTGGGTCGTTGCCGCACTCGTGCGCGTCGCCACGGGGTCGGCCACCGTCGCCACCGTCACGGCCGCCGGCATCCTCGCCCCTGTCGCCGCCAGCCTGGGGGCCACGGATGTGTCGCTCATGGTTCTCGCCATCGGCGCCGGTTCGCTGTTCCTCTCGCACGTCAACGACGCGGGCTTCTGGTTGGTCAAGGAGTACCTGGGCACCAACGTGCCGCAGACCCTCAAGACCTGGACGCTCATGGAGTGCATCATCTCCGTCACCGGCCTGGCCGGTGTCCTCCTGCTGAACATTGTGATCTAGCCATGTATGAGAATCAGCAGCCCGTGCTCGTGATCATGGGCATCTCCGGATCCGGCAAGTCCACCGTGGCGGGCATCCTCGCCGGCCAGCTCGGCTGGGACCTCGAGGAGGGCGACGACCTGCACCCGCAGGAGAACATCGACAAGATGTCCTCCGGCGAGCCGCTCAACGACGAGGACCGCGCGCCGTGGCTCGACACCATCTCGTCGTGGATCATCGAGCACACCATGGCGGGCGTGCCCGGCATCATCACCTGCTCGGCGCTCAAGCGCCGCTACCGCGACGTGCTGCGCGAGCACAACGTGATCTTCGTGCACCTCACCGGATCGAAAGACCTGATCGGGCGGCGCCTGGCCACCCGGCACGACCACTACATGCCCACCTCGCTGCTCGACTCGCAGGTGGCTACGCTCGAGGTGCCCGGGCCCGACGAAAACGCGATCACCATCGACGCGGGCCGCAAGCCCGCCGAGGAGGCCGCCGAGATCGTGCGCCGCCTGGGCCTCACGCCCAGCCCCGGTTCCTCCAGCTTCGGCGCGCGCGACCCCGGCCGGTCCTCGGTCGCCCGCCCCGCGGTCTGACCTTCTCCCGGCAGCCCACCCCATGAGTGGCCCATTTTCGCTAGTGAGCGGCACCCCCGCACTAGCGAAAGTGGGCCACCCTTGTTGGGGCCGGGCGGAGCGCGCGCGGCCGAACCAGAGACCGGCCCATTTTTGCTAGTGGTGGCGGGCTCCTCACTAGCGAAAATGGGCCACCCTTGTCGGGGCCGGGCGGGTCAGGGCAGGTCGGGATGCCCGGCCGGCAGGGCGTGCCGCTGGCCGGCGGCGTGCAGCTTCTGGTTCTTCGCCTCCCAGTCACCCAGCGCCTGGCGCACCGGGCCCAACGCCCGGGTTTCGGGGCAGGCAGCGGTCGACTTGCCGCATCCGCAGCGCTGTGGGTCGGCCGGGGTGACCTGGTGCAACCTGTCGATCTGCCAGAGCACGGCCATCGCGGCATCCGTGCGGCGCTGGCCCAGCTCGGCCTTGCGTTCGGCACGCTTGAGCACCTCGGTCTCGAGCAGGCCGCGCAGGGCCGCATCGGGGCCGCGGTCGAACCGGCCGGCCACGATGCCGGTGAGCTCGGCCACCTGCGCGGCGAGCGCGGCGATCTCCGCGTCGCGCTCGGCGATCGTGGCGGTGGTGGTGGTGGCGAGCTCCTGCAGGGTCTCCTGCTGCGCGGCGAACTGTCCCAGCCAGAGCTTGATGTGATCGGTGTCACGCTGCTCGGCCTTCTCGGCGCCCAGGTGACGCAGGCAGTGTGTGCACACCACCTGATCGGTCGCCGAGGTGAAGTGGAACGGCTGCAGCGACTGGCAGCAGAAGCACTGCGCCAGCACGTTCACGTACAGCGGATACGAGTGGGCCACGGGCTCTCCTGGGTCGAGGTGCTGCCCCCGAGCCTAGCCGGGTGCCCCCGCGGCCCCATTCGCGAAAGCGGGGAAATGGTCACCACAGCCCAACCAGGCAGCCACATGACCGCTCTCGCGAACTCAGCATCTCGCGAGAGCGGGGAAAGGGTCACCACAGCGCAGCGAAGCAGCCGTATGACCGCTCTCGCGGAACTCGCGTGCGGGTACGGGCGTGGGTGGGGTCAGTGCAGGCCGGCCCGCATCGCCAGCCCCCGCACGAAGGCGGCCTGGCCGGCATGCTCCAGGTCGTCCCCGATCACGCTGACCAACCGCACGGCCAGGGTCACCGCTGGCGTCCAGCGGGTGTCGACGATGCGGCTGAAGTCGTCCTCGTGCAGAGTGCCCAGATAGTCGATCGTGCGTTCGTGCACGGCGTCGAAGTAGCCGAGCAGCAGGTCGGCGCCGGCGCGCACCGCGGCCACGTCGGCCGAGCTCTGGCCGTAGCCCGTCGCGGCGGCCGCGAACGGCAGGTTGAAGCGCTTCTGCCAGCCGCCGGTCGTCCAGACCTGGGGCTCGCCCATCAGGTCGGCGACGTGGTCGTCCTGCACGCGGGTGAGGTGCCAGATCAGCCAGCCGATGGTGTTGGCCTCGTGATCGGCGCGGTACTCGAGCAGCGCGGGGCCGGCGCCGACGAGCACCGCATGCACGGCTTCGCGCACCCGGCCGAAGGCATCCGTCATCAGGTCGGTCGAAAGCATCCCGGTACCTCCACTGGCTCACTGCCCACCCTAAACCCGACGTCAAGTTTCCTGCGGCGTGGCGAACTGTCTCGTATACGAGACACCAACCGGTTGAAAGGCGCTGCGCCGCCGCCCGCGCAGGAGTCAGATAGGAGCATGCACACCGTCGACACCGTCCTTCCCGCCGCCACCATTGCCCCGACCCCGGTCACCGTGGGTACGGGGCCGGTCACCGTGGCGGATGTCGTGGCCGTCGCCCGCCACGACGCCCCCGTGCTCATCGGCGAGGACGCCCGCGCTGCCGTGGCCGCCAGCCGCGCCATCATCGAGGTGCTCGCCACCGACGTGGCACCGCACTATGGCATCTCCACGGGCTTCGGCGCCCTCGCCACCACCTTCATCACCGCCGCCGACCGCACCCGGCTGCAGCAGAGCCTGGTGCGCTCGCACGCGGCCGGCTCCGGCGCGGAGGTGGAACGGGAGACCGTGCGCGCCCTCATGCTGCTGCGCCTGTCGACGCTGCTCACCGGCCGCACCGGCATCCGCCTGTCGACCGCCGAGGCGTACGCCGGCATGCTGAACGCCGGCATCACCCCGATCGTTCGCGAGTACGGCTCGCTCGGCTGCTCGGGCGACCTGGCCCCGCTGGCTCACTGCGCCCTGGCCCTGATGGGTGAGGGCAGCGTGCGCGACCGGGCCGGCGTGGAACTGCCCGCGGCCGCTGCCCTCGCCGCCGCCGGACTCGAGCCCGTGCTGCTGGCCGAGAAGGAGGGCCTGGCGCTGATCAACGGCACCGACGGTATGCTCGGCCAGCTCAGCCTGGCCCTGCACGACCTGCACACCCTGCTCGCCACCGCCGACGTGGCCGCGGCGATGAGCATCGAGGCCCTGCTCGGCACGGATGCCGTCTTCGCCGCCGACCTCGCGAGCCTCCGCCCCCAGCTCGGCCAGCAGGCCTCCGCCACGAACCTCCGCCACCTGCTCGCCGGCTCCCCCATCGTGGCCAGCCACAAGGGCCCGGAGTGCACCCGGGTACAGGACGCCTACTCGCTGCGCTGCGCCCCGCAGGTGCACGGCGCCGCCCGCGACACGATCGACCACGCCGGCCGCATCGCCGACCGCGAACTGGCCAGCGCGATCGACAACCCCGTCGTCACCATCGACGGCCGGGTCGAATCCAACGGCAACTTCCACGGTGCCCCGGTCGCCTATGTGCTCGACTTCCTCGCCATCGCCGTGGCCGACGTGGCCAGCATGTCCGAACGCCGCACCGACCGGATGCTCGACCCGGCCCGCAACAACGGCCTGCCCGCGTTCCTCGCCCACGACGTGGGAGTCGATTCCGGCCTGATGATCGCCCAGTACACCGCCGCGGGCATCGTCTCCGAGCTCAAGCGCCTGGCCGTGCCCGCCTCGGTCGACTCGATCCCCTCCTCGGCCATGCAGGAGGACCACGTGTCGATGGGCTGGCACGCCGCCCGCAAGCTGCGCACCGGCATCGACGGGCTCGCCCGGGTGCTCGGCATCGAGGTCATGACCGCGAGCCGGGCCCTCGACCTGCGCGCGCCCCTCACGCCGGGCCCGGCCACCGGAGCCGTGCTCGCCGAGGTGCGCCGCGAGGTCGCCGGCCCCGGCCCCGACCGGTTCCTCTCCCCCGAGATCGAGTCCGTGGCCGCCTCCGTGCGGAGCGGCGCCGTGCTCTCCGCCGCCCAGAGCGCCACCGGCGACCTGTACTGATTCACCGACCCCTCCCTTCAGCTCTCGAGAAAGCAGACCCCGCTCATGCCCGACCTGACCGAGACCGGCCCCACCAGCCCCACGATGACCACAGCGACGGATGCCCCGCCCACCGACGCGCATCCGCCCCGCATCGTGCGCGCCGCCCGCGGCACCACCCTCACCGCCAAGAGCTGGCAGACCGAGGGCCCGCTCCGGATGCTGATGAACAACCTCGACCCCGAGGTGGCCGAGCACCCGGAGAAGCTCGTCGTCTACGGCGGCACGGGCAAGGCCGCCCGCAACTGGGAGGCCTATGACGCCATCGTGCGCACCCTCACCACGCTGGAGAAGGACGAGACCCTGCTCGTGCAGTCCGGCAAGCCGGTGGGCGTGTTCCGCACCCACGAGTGGGCGCCGCGGGTGCTGATCGCCAACTCCAACCTCGTCGGCGACTGGGCCACCTGGCCCGAGTTCCGCAAGCTCGAGGCCCTCGGGCTCACCATGTACGGCCAGATGACCGCCGGGTCCTGGATCTACATCGGCACCCAGGGCATCCTGCAGGGCACCTACGAGACCTTCGCCGCCGTGGCCGCGAAGAGGTTCGGCGGCACCCTGGCCGGCACCCTCACCCTCACCGGCGGCGCCGGCGGCATGGGCGGCGCCCAGCCGATGGCCGTGACCCTCAACGAGGGAGTGGTGCTCATCGTCGACGTCGACCCGACCCGGCTTCAGCGTCGGGTGGAGCGCGGTTACCTCGACGAGATGACCGCCGACATCGACGACGCCATCGCCCGGGTGCTCGCCGCCAAGGCCGAACGCCGGCCGCTCTCGGTGGGCCTGGTCGGCAACGCCGCCACGGTCTTCGCCGAACTGCGGGCCCGCCAGGTGCCCATCGACATCGTCACCGACCAGACCAGCGCGCACGACCCTCTGGCCTACCTGCCAGAGGGCGTCACGGTCGCCGAGTGGCACGCCTACGCCGCCGAAAACCCCGAGGAATTCACCCGCCAGGCCCGCGCCACCATGGCCAAGCAGGTGCAGGCCATGGTCGACTTCCAGGATGCCGGCGCCGAGGTCTTCGACTACGGCAACTCCATCCGCGCCGAGGCGCTGCTCGGTGGCTGCGAGCGGGCATTCGACTTCCCCGGCTTCGTGCCGGCCTACATCCGGCCGCTCTTCGCCGAAGGCAAGGGCCCGTTCCGCTGGGCGGCCCTCTCGGGCGACCCGGCAGACATCGCGGCCACCGACCAGGCCATCGTCGAGCTCTTCCCGCACGACGAGCACCTGCGCCGATGGATCACCGCCGCCGGCGAGAAGGTGCAGTTCGAGGGCCTGCCCGCCCGCATCTGCTGGCTCGGCTACCAGGAACGGCACCTGGCCGGCCTCAAATTCAACGAGATGGTCGCCTCCGGTGAGCTGAGCGCCCCGATCGTGATCGGTCGGGACCACCTGGATTCCGGCTCCGTCGCCTCGCCCTACCGCGAGACCGAGGGCATGAAAGACGGCTCAGACGCCATCGCCGACTGGCCGCTGCTGAACGCGCTGCTCAATACCGCGTCCGGTGCCACCTGGGTCTCGATCCATCACGGCGGCGGGGTCGGCATCGGCCGCAGCATCCACGCCGGCCAGGTGATCGTGGCCGACGGCACCCCGCTGGCCGCCGAGAAGATCGCCCGCGTGCTCACCAACGACCCGGGCACCGGCGTGATGCGCCACGTCGACGCCGGCTACGAACGCGCCGAAGAGGTGGCCAGGGAGCGCGGCCTGCGGGTACCGATGTGGGAGACGGATGCGCCGGCGCCGGCCGCCACGGATGCGCCGGATGCCTGACCTCGTCGCCCACGGTGTGCTCGCCGGCCTCGACGAGATCTCCGGCACCGGCCGCGACCAGCGCGCCGGCGGCTACTCCCGGCACCTCTGGCAGAGCGCGGAGCTCGACCTGCGGGCCTGGTTCACCGAGCGCGCCGAGCGGCTGGGCCTGGCCGTCGAGACCGACCGGAACGGCAATATCTGGGCCTGGTGGGGTGCCCCGGGGCGGGATGCCGTTGTCGTCGGCAGCCACCTCGACTCGGTGCCCGGCGGCGGCGCCTACGACGGACCACTCGGGGTGGTCTCCGCCCTCGACGCCGTAGCCCGGTTGCAGGCCGCCGGTGTCGTGCCCACCCGGCCGTGCGCCGTGCTGGTCTTCGCCGAGGAGGAGGGCTCCCGCTTCGGGGTGGCCTGCCTGGGCTCCCGGCTGCTCTCCGGCGCCATCGACGCCGACAAGGCCCGGGGTCTCACCGACCGGGGCGGAATCACCTTTGCCGAGGCCGCCGTCACGGCGGGCCTCGACCCCGCCCACCTGGGCCGCGACCAGGAGGCCCTGGACCGCATCGGCATATTCCTCGAACTGCATGTGGAGCAGGGTCGCGGTCTCATTGACCTGGCCGAGCCGCTCGCGGTGGCCTCGTCGATCCTCGCGCACGGCCGCTGGCGGTTGAGCTTCACCGGCCAGGGCAACCACGCCGGCGCCACCCTGATGACCGACCGCCGCGACCCCATGGTCGCTGCCGCCCACGCCATCGTGGCCGTGCAGCAGGCCGCTCTGGACAGCCCCGGCGCCCGCGCCACGGTCGGCCGCATCGAGGCCGTGCCCGGGGGCACCAACGTCATCCCCTCGGCGGTGCACGCCTGGCTCGACGCCCGGGCCGAGACCGACGGGCAGGCCCGCGCCGTCGTGGCCGACATCACCGCCCGGCTCGATTCACCCCACGCCGGTTGCGCCGCCACCGTGACCGAGGAGTCCTGGACGGGTACCGTCACCTTCGACCCGGAGCTCGCCGCCCGCCTGGCCCTCGCGCTCGGCGGCATCCCGGCGCTGCCCACCGGCGCCGGGCACGACGCCGGCGTGCTCGCCGCCCGGGTGCCCACGGCCATGCTTTTCGTGCGCAACCCCACCGGCATCTCACACTCGCCCGAGGAGTTTGCCACGCTCGAGGACTGCCTCGCCGGTGTCGAGGCGCTGGACACCCTGCTGCGGGAGCTGCTGTGACCACGGCCGCGGTGGACCGCGGGCCGGTGACCTACTGGTGCGAGACGCTCCTCGTCGACGGCGTCGCCGTCCCGGGCGTGCGCCTCACCGCGGGCGCAGACGGCCGCATCACCGGCCGGGCCGACGACGTGCCCGCCGAGCCCGCCGACGTCCGCCTCGGCACCGTGCTGCCCGGTCTGGCCAACGCCCACTCGCACGCCTTCCACCGAGCACTGCGCGGCCGCACGCACAACCAGGGCGGCGACTTCTGGCGCTGGCGCGAGTCGATGTACCAGGTGGCGCAGGCGCTCACCCCGAAGCTCTACCTCGAGCTGGCCCGGGCCGTCTTCGCCGAGATGCTCGTGAGCGGCTACACCGCGGTCGGCGAGTTCCACTACCTGCACCACCAGGAGGACGGCAGCGTATACCCGCAGGCGCATGCGATGGAACTCGCATTGGCGACGGCGGCCCGCGAGGTCGGTATCCGCCTGGTGCTGCTCGATACCAGCTACCTGGCCGGCGGTCTCGGCACCCCGCTGCGGCCGGAACAACGCGGCTTCGGCGACGGCTCCGCTGCCGGGTGGCTGGGCCGCTGGGCCGCGCTGGGCACGGCGATCGAGACGGATGCCGCGGCCCGGCCGGCCGACCCCGTCCTGGTTTCCGTCGGCGCGGCGCTGCACTCGGTGCGGGCCGTGCCGCGCGACGCCATACGCGAGATCCTCGCTGGGCTGCCCGCCACCGTGCCGCTGCACATCCACCTCTCTGAGCAGCCGCAGGAGAACGCCGACTGCCTCGCCGCCTACGGTGCCACACCCACCGCCGTGCTCGACGGGCTCGGCGCGCTCACCCCGCGGTTGAGTGTCGTGCACGCCACCCACCTCTCCAGCGAGGACCTCACCCGTCTCGGCAGCGCCGGGGTCAACGTGGTGATGTGCCCCACGACCGAAGCCGACCTCGGCGACGGCATCGGCCCGGCGCGCGCCCTGGCGGACGCGGGCGCTTCGATCGCCCTTGGCTCCGACCAGAATGCCGTCACCGACCCGTTCCTCGAGATGCGCGGCCTGGAGATGGGCGAACGCCTGGCCTCCGGCTCCCGCGGCCGGTTCAGCCCGGCCCAGCTGCTGCGGGCGGCCAGTGCCGACGGTTACACGGCCCTCGGCCTCGGCCGGGCCCGCCTGGTGCCGGGCGACCCGGCCGACCTCGTCGAGATCGATGCACACAGCATCCGCACCGCCGGCGCTGAGGCCGACCAGCTGGTGTTCGCCGCCACCGCGGCCGATGTGCAACGGGTGATCGTGGCCGGCCGCATCGTGGCCGACACCGGTCGCCTGGTGGGCACCCTTGCGGCGGCGGCCACACCCAACGGCTCGCCGGCGCGGCTCCTGCGCGAGGCCCTGGCGGCCCTCAACACACGGCGCTCTCCCACATGATCACCCCCACGCGCGCTTACTGTTCCCCGTGCGGACAATTGCGTCCGGCACACCGGGCACAATTGTCCGGAACGGGCACAGTAGGGCGCGGTGCGCGTACGGGCAAGCTGCACGGCGACCCGACATCCGCCGCTCACACCAACCGGAAGGCCGCGTTATGACCGCCGAACTGCTCACCGGAATCAGCGAGCTGACCACCCAGGGCGCCGAGACCAGCCACGACAACGACAGGCTCAGGGATGCCGCCCTCGTGATCGAGAACGGCCGGATCGCCTGGATAGGCACGGCCGCCGACGCTCCCGCATCCGACACCCGGGTGGACGTGGGCGGCCGGGCCGTGCTGCCCGGCTGGGTCGACAGCCACACCCACCTGGTCTTCGCCGGCGACCGGGCCGCCGAGTTCGAGGCACGGATGGCCGGCCAACGGTATGCCGCCGGCGGCATAACCACCACGATGGCAGCCACCCGCTCCGCCAGCGTGGCGGACCTCGTCGCCAACGCCCGGCGCCTCCGGCACGAGGCCGAAGCCCAGGGCACCACGTTCCTGGAGACCAAGACCGGGTACGGTCTGGACCTGGCCAGCGAACTGCGCAGCGCCAGGGCGGCGGCCGAGGTGGCCGACGTGGTCACGTTCCTGGGCGCCCACGTGCTGCCGCCGGGCGTGGACCGGCGGGACTACCTCGACCTGGTCACCGGCCCGATGCTCGCGGCCGTCGCCGGGCACGTGGACTTCATCGATGCCTTCTGCGAGACCGGGGCGTTCGACGTTGAGGAGTGCCGCGAGGTGCTGCTCGCGGGCCGGGCCGCCGGGCTGGGCCTGCGCCTGCACGGCAACCAGCTTGGCTTCAGCGGCGGGGTGCGCCTGGCCGTGGAGCTCGGCTGCGCCAGCGTCGACCACTGCAACCACCTCGAGTCGGCCGACATCGACGCCCTGGCCGGCTCGGAGACCGTGGCCACCCTGCTGCCGGCCTGCGATCTGTCCACCCGCGAGCCGTTCCCGCCGGCCCGCCTGCTGCTCGATGCCGGCGTGCACGTGGCGCTGGCCAGCAACTGCAACCCCGGCACCTCGTACACCACGTCGATGCCGTTCGGTGTGGCCACCGCGGTGCTGCAGATGGGCCTCACCGTGCGCGAAGCGGTGTGGGCGGCCACCCGGGGTGCGGCCAGGGCGCTGGGTCGTGAGCACGGCCCGGATGCGGTGGGCTCGCTCAGGGTCGGCGGCCGCGCCGACCTACAGGTGCTCGACGCGCCATCTGTGGCCCATCTCGCCTACCGGCCCGGCGTGCCGCTCTGCGCCGCCACTTGGACCGAGGGCGTGCGCGCCCGACGTCCCCGCGACCTGTAACCGGCTTAGACCGGCCAGCCGTGGCGGGTGAGGGCCTCGCGGGCCAGGGCGCGCGCGGAGTACGGGGTGCGGACACCCCTGATGTCGCGGTAGTCCTGGTGGCCGGGTCCGGCCCAGAGGATCGCGTCGCCGTCGCGGGCCAGGTCGACCGCGTAGTCGATGGCGGCTTCCGGCGGGGTCACTTCCACGATCTGCTTGCCCGGGTAGGCCTCCCTGGCGGCCTCGACGAGCATCCGGCGGATACTGGCCGGGTCTTCGAAGCGGGGGTGGTGGTCGGTGACGACCACGATGTCGGAGCCGGCCGCGGCGACGCGCGCCATTTCGGGGCGCTTGACCGGGTCGCGGTCGCCGTCGGCGCCGAAGAGCATGATGACGCGTCCCGCTGTGACGGCCTTGACCGCACGCAGGGTCTTCTCGAAGGCGTCCGAGCTGTGGCCGAAGTCCACGTAGACGCGCGGCCCGGTCGGTCCGGACACGCTCTCGGTGCGGCCAGGGATGTAGACCTCGATGCCGTCCTGCAGCGCGGCCTGCACCCGGTCGGCGGCGTAGCCGGCGTCGATGATCATGGCCACGGCGAGTCCGGCATCCGCCACGAGGTGGTCGCCGAGCAGCGCGACGGTGGTCTCCACTGTGGCGCCGGCCCGGTTCGTGACGCGGAAGCGGGTGGCCTCCGGCAGGGCGTCGAGGATCTCCAGGCGCCAGTCCGGGTCGGCAGTGGCGTCGGCCGAAATGGAGGCGACGGGAATCGTGGGCTCCGCCAGCAGGCGGGCTCCCCACGAGGTCTCCAGGCTCACGACCGCTGTGCGGGCGCGCTCCGGCCGGAACAGGAGTTCCTTGGCCGCGAAGTAGTTCTCCATGGTGCCGTAGTCGTCGAGGTGGTCGATCGAGAGGTTGGTGAAGCCGGCGCAGTCGAACACGATGCCGTCGACACGGCCGTGGGTGAGGCCCTGCGCGCTCACCTCGAGCACCACGGCCTCCACCTTCTGCTCCTTCATGCGGGCGAGAAGCGCGTGCACGTCGGTGGCCTCCGGCGTGGTGAGCCTGGAGACGAAGACCTCGCCGGCGATGTGCCGCTCGGCGGTGGTGGACAGCCCGGTGACCAGGCCCATCTGCCGCAGCACCGCTTCGAGCACGTACGCCGTGGTGGTCTTGCCGTTGGTTCCGGTGATGCCGAAGATGATGGGGGCGTTGTCGGCGGTGCCGTAGATGAAGGCGCTGAGTTCACCGAGCCGTTCCCGCAGGCGGTCGCTGATCAGGACCGGAACGCCGGTGGCGCTGGCGGCCTCCTCGCCGGCGGCGTCGGTGAGCACGGCCACCGCGCCGGCCTGCACGGCCTGTGCGGCGAATTGTGCGCCGTGGCCGTTCTTGCCCGGCAGTGCCACGAAGAGATCCCCCGGCTGCACCGACCCGGTCGAGAGGGCGATACCGGTGACGACGGTGGCGGCGTCGGACGCATCCGCCGACGTCTGGGCGCAGGAGGCGATATCCGCCAGGGCCACACGCGGCGGGTTGCTGGGCCTGACGACGGGCGGGATACTTTCGTTGGACATGCTGCGGCCTTCCACTAACAACCCCCCATTCGAGGGCACGTTACTACCGTATGCGCTCCGGATGCCTGATGTCCGCCGAAGGTGCCGGATCGGCCATACTCATACCAACCTCTTAGCAACCGCATAGCCGCGCGGGGCCGTTCGACCCCGTTCGGGTCAGCTCAGGATGTCTTTGGTGAGGAACCGGCCGTAGGCGAGGGCCCCGAAGACCAGCAGGTAGCCGCCCTGCAGCAGGGCGTTCGCGCCGAACGAGGAGAAGTCCAGCGGCTGGCGCAACAGGTCGGCGAAGTCGAGCCAATAGTGGCTGAACAGCCACGGATGCAGCCAGTCGAGTTGCGGCAGCGAGTCGAGCACCTGCGCCACGACCGAGAGCACGATGGTGGCGGCCATGGCACCGACGGGCACCACCGTGAGGGTGGAGAAGAACAGGCCGATGGCCGAGAGGCCGAGCAGCGACACCGTGACGTAGCCGGCGATGAGGAGGGCGCGCAGGAACGATTCGCCCAGGCTGATCGTGTCACCGGAGAGCAGCGTGAGCGGGCCGACCGGGAACAGCGCCAGCCCCGCGAGCACGCCGGCGGTGACCACGGTGACGGTGGCGGCGAGGCAGAACGCGGCCGCACCGAGGTACTTCACCACGAGCAGCCAGGCCCGGCCGGCCGGAGCCACGAGGAGGTAGCGCAGCGTGCCGAGCCCGGCCTCGCCCGCGATGGTGTCGCCGGCGACAACGCCGACGGTGAGCGGCAGGAACAACGGAATCGACACGATCAGGCCGGTCACGGCCACGAACAGACCGTTCTGGGTGACCTGGTCGAGGAAGGGCGGGCCGCGCCCCGGCGTGGGCTCTCGCGAGGAGAGCCGCACGGCCACCGCGATGAGCACGGGCACAGCGGCCAGCGCGAGCAGCAGCGCCCAGGTGCGGCGGCGGCGGAACAGCACGGTGAGTTCGGACACGAGCAGCGCCCAGGCCCCGCCCGGCCGGGCCGCCGGCGCTGTCGCGGTGCCGGATGCGGGGGTGCCGGATGCGGGGGCGTCGGATGTGGGCAGCGCTGAGTTATCGGACAACGTTGAACCCCTCTCCGGTGAGCGCCACGAAGCGATCCTCCAGGCTGGTGTCGTCGATCTGGAAGCCACGCACCCGCACGCCGCCGGCCACAAGCGCGGCCACGAGCCGTTCGGGAGCGACCCCCTCCCCATCGCCGAGTTGCCCAGGTCCGGACGAGTTGCCCCGCTCTGCCGGAGCAACTCGTCCGGAAACGGGCAACTCGAGGGGCGCGCTCACCCAGCTGTCGCCCACACCGGCGCCGGGGTCGTCCGGCGCCGGTTCCAGCGCGGCCACGAGTCCGGCGGCGGCCAGCACGCGGATGGCCGCCGAGGCATCCGGGGTGCGCACCCGCACCCGGGATTCGCCGGCGCGCAGCTCGTCGAGGGTGCCCTGGGCCACCAGGCACCCGGCGCTCATGATGGCGGCGTGGGTGCACATGTGCTCCACCTCGGCGAGCAGGTGGCTGGACACGAACACCGTGGTGCCCTCGCCGGCCAGCGACCGCACCAGGGCCCGCACCTCGCGGGTGCCTTGCGGGTCGAGGCCGTTGGTGGGTTCGTCGAGCACCAGCAGTCGGCGCGGCATCAGCAGCGCGTTGGCGATGCCCAGGCGCTGCTTCATGCCCAGGGAGTAGGCCGACACCTTCTTGCCGGCCGCGTTGCCCAGCCCGACCCTGTCGAGGGCGGCGCGCACCCGGGCGCGGCGGGTGCGGCCGGGGGCGGCGCGGTCGGCGGAGTCGAGCCGGCTCAGGTTCGCGGCACCGGAGAGGAACGGGTAGAACGCCGGCCCCTCCACCAGTGCGCCCACCTGCGGCAGCACCCGGGCAAGCCGGCCCGGCATCGACTCGCCGAGCACGCTTACCTCGCCGCTGGTGGCGGCGGCCAGGCCGAGCAGCACGCGGATGCTGGTGGTCTTGCCCGAGCCGTTCGGCCCGAGGAACCCGAATACCGAGCCCATCGGCACCGCCAGGTTGATGGCGTCGACCGCGGTCTGGTGGCCGAACCGTTTGGTGAGGTCCCGGGTCTCGATGGCCAGGTCGCCGCGCTGGGGAGCGGTCGGGGCGCTCACTCCTGGGTTGCGGCGGCCTGCAGCCGCTCCACCGGAACCGCGCCGGCGAATACCCGGCCGTCGTCGGTGATGAACACGGAGACGAGGGTCGTGCTCAGTGCCCGGCCGCCGTCGACGGCGTCGGTGAGCTGGTTGTACAGCGGGGAGGCGGTGAGGTCGGTCAAGACCTGGGCATCCGCGCTGGCCGGCACGGAAACGACCGCGTCCCAGCCGGAGCCGATCACGGTGGCCCCGCTAGCCTCGGCCTCGGGGTGTTCGGCGTCGTCCTTGGTGGGCAGGGTCTCCTCGGAGACCGTGGCCCCGGCCGGCGGCGTGAAGGCGAACAGGTCGGCGGACGGCGCCTCGAGGCTGAGCGAGGTGAAGGCCACACTGATGGCCGGTTCGGTGGCGTCCTTCGCCTCGACCTGCACCCGCAACGGCAGCCCGGTTTCGGCGTCGACCGCGATCGAGACCGAGCCCACCAGGGTGTTGTCGGTGTTCGGGGTGAGCACGAGCTCGTAGGCGCCGCGGCCGGCCACCTGGGTGTTCTCGCCCAGGCTCACGATGGTGCTCGGGGTCACGTCGGCCAGGAACTTATCGGCCAGCTCGCCGGGCGTGTGACTCGTTCCGTCGGCGTCGTCGCCGGCCCCGGCAGGCAGGGTAAGGTGCTCGGCCGTGTTGTCCGCGGAGTTGTAGGCCCACAGGTCGGAGCCGTTGCGGATCAGGTTGCGCTCGGACATGGTGTCTTGCACCTGCACCCGGCTCTGGTCGGCGCCGTTCTGGTACACCCGCACGGTGTGGTCGCCGGTGAGCAGGTCGAGCGCGTCGGAGAACTCACTCGTCGCCGCATCCCCGGTGCTGGGCAGCTCGGGCAGACCCAGCTCGGAGGACTGCTCGAGAGTGCCGGAGAAGGTGTCCACGGTACTGCCGGCGGCCAGTTCGAGCACACCCTGCGGGGTCTTCTCCGGCAGGTCGACGGCCGCGCCGGCCTGCAGGGGAACGGCGAGCACTCCCACGGCGATGACGGCGGGCACCGCCACGGCCGGCATCCACTTCAGCCAGGTACGGGACATGACGAGCAACCTCCAGTGTCACCGGATAGAACAGCGCTATTCGTAGGCCTGACTTTACGCCTGGATGCTGAAAGTTCCACCCGATCTCGGCCTACGCGCAGGATGCGTCGATCGGGTCCGCGATCCCCTGCCCCTCGTGCCAGGTCACGCTCACGATGCCGCAGTTGGGGAACCCGGTCCGGGGCCGCGACTCCGGCACCAGGGCGTGCAGGATACTGCCGAGGACGGACCCGTGGGTGACGACAAGCACGTCGCCGGTGCCGGCCAGCGCGGCGTCCTCGGCGGCGGCGACCACAGTCGCGAGGGCGGCGTCGACGCGGGTGCGCACGTCCAGCGCCGAGTCGGCCCGGCCGAGCGGGTCGCTGCGGTGGATGGCGTCGATGAGGTCGTCGAAGCCGTCCGCGGTGATCCCGGCAAAGTTGCCCGGCGCGTAGGTTGTGCCGAGTTCGGCGAAGACCGGCCCCCACAGCGAGGGGTTGGGCTGGCCCTCCCAGCTGCCGAAGTGCCACTCCCGCAGCTCGCGCATCGGGGTGGGCACGAGGTGCGGATGCCCGGCGAGGGCGCCCGCCATGGTGGTGCGGGTGCGGGTGAGGTCACTCATGAACGCCGCCGCGAGCGGCACCTGGCGCATCCGTTCGCCCAACGCCGCCACCTGGCCTTCGCCGCGTTCGGTGAGTGGGGCGTCGCACCAGCCCTGCAACTGCCCGTTCACGTTGAAGAGGGTTTCGGCGTGGCGCACGAAGTGGATCCGGGCGCTCATGCTGCGTCGCTGGGGGTGGGGCGGTGGATCATTACTGTGGTGCCTCTCACTGAGCGGATGCGTCACCTCAGGCTACAGAATCCCGCGAGCCGTGAGTTGAGCCCCGAAAATCGCAGGATTTTGGGGTGTGAAGTCTCATGACATATTGGACATTTATGTCTCAGGACATCGTGGACAGTGTGTCTCAGGACATCGTGGATAGTTCAGGGGCTTTGCTCATGTGATGAGCGCTCTGAATCCTGATCCCCGAGTTCGAATGTTGGTCACGACGTGGCCGGATGACGCCCCTCGGGGCGCGATCGCAGCGTTCTGTCGAACACACAACGTGTCGCCGTCCTGGTTCCACAAAGTTCGCGCGGAGACGAAGGCCAGCGGTGCGGTCGCTGCGATGGAACTCGGATCCACGAGGCCGAAGAACAGCCCGGCGAAAACGAACGCAGGCATGGTCAAGCTCGCTTTGGAGACCCGCGCAGAACTCAAGCGACGCGGCTTCGATCACGGCCCGCTCAGCGTCCAGGCCAAGCTGCGCAGGCAGGGCCTGACTCCGCCGTCCCGAGCGACGCTGGCCCGGATCTTCGCTCGGGCTGGCGTCGTCATCCCGGAGCCGAAGAAGAAGCCGCGGTCCGCGTATCGCCGGTTCGTTTATCCCAACCCGAACGGGTGCTGGCAGATCGACGCGACCGAGTGGATCCTCGCCAGCGGGCGCAAAGTCGTGGTCTTCCAACTCATCGATGACCACTCCCGCCTCGCTTTGGCCTCGCTGGCCGCGAGCGGCGAGACCAGCGAAGCCGCGATCAGGGTGGTCGACCTGGCGATCAGCCGGCACGGCGTCCCGCAGAAGTTCCTCTCCGACAACGGCGCCGCGCTCAACCCGACCCGCCGTGGCCACGAAGGAGCTCTCGTGAACCACCTCGTCAGCCTCGGAGTGGTGC
The DNA here is from genome assembly GCF_026151165.2 of Cryobacterium sp. SO2. Classification (NCBI taxonomy): domain Bacteria; kingdom Bacillati; phylum Actinomycetota; class Actinomycetes; order Micrococcales; family Microbacteriaceae; genus Cryobacterium; species Cryobacterium sp. SO2. Next base: position 62,448 of record NZ_CP117849.1, on the reverse strand, counting down.
CAATTACAGGCAAACCCGGCAAGCCCACCACCCAAGGCAAAAACGAACGCGTGCACGGAACCTTGCTGAAATACCTCAACACCCACCCGATCGCCGCCACGCTTGAGGAACTACAAACCCAGCTCGACGACTTCGACGCGTATTACAACACCGAGCGTGAGCACCAATCGCTGCCCCACATGACGCCGCAGGAGGCCTGGGACGCGACCGCCGTGGCCACCCCACCGACCCCACCAGCGGCCCCCGAACAACCCGCCGAGTTAGTCCAACGCACCGTGACCAGCGACGGCGAAATCACCGTCCTGGGCACCCGATTCAAAATCGGAAAGGACTACACCGGCCACGAACTCCACGTCAGCTACAACGCCACCACAATCGCCTTCTACGACAATGCTGGGACGGAGATTCTCAGCCATCCACGACCGCCCAAAGGCACGCCCTACGTCGGGAACAACAAGCCCCGAGGATTCATGGCCACCCAAACCTCCACGAAGTCATGAGACATGAAAACTCCACGATGTATTGAGACATGAAGTGTCCACGATGTGTTGAGACATCACACGCAGGATTTTGGGGCTCAGCTCACGGTTCGCGATGCATGGCGAGCAGCCGTTCCGCGACGGACCGGGCGGTGCGGGCATGCCACGACGGGACTGCGACGCCCTGGTCCCAGACCAGGGACAACCCGCACCAGGCGACAGTCCAGTTGGCGAGCACCTGTGGGATGAGGCTCGCCTGCCGGCTGATGGCGGCCACCCGCTCCTCGAGGTTGTCGAGCGCGCACTCCTCCGACGGGTTGCAGAGGATGTTGGCGAAGTCGAAGGCACGGTGCCCGATCAGGCCCTTCGGGTCGATCGCCGCCCAGTGGTCGCCGAAGTCGAGCACGTTGCCGTGATGGATGTCGCCGTGCAGAACCGTCACATCCGCCGGGGTCGTGGCCGTGAGCAGCTGCTCGGCCAGCGCCGCGGCACGCTGCAGCAGGGCGTCGTCGGTGGCGGCGGCGGCCAGTAGATCACGGAACCAGTCGCGCAAGGGAACGAGCACCACGCCGTCCTGCACGGTCGGCACCGGCCGGTTGTGCAGGTCACGGGCCGTTCGCACGAGAATCTCGGTCGCCGCCGCGTCCTGACCGGATGCGGCCATGGCCGTGAGATCACGCGGTCCGGTGGCGCGCACCATCAGGATGGCGCGGTCCTCACGCTCCAGCACCGGCGCGGCACCGCGGCCACCCCACCAGTGCAGCAGGGCCGCGCCGCGCACTTCTTCGTCGACCCGGGCGATCTTCAGCATCACCGGGAGGCCGTCACGGATTCCCGGCAGGAGCTCACTGGACGGCGTGAACTGCGGCGGTCCAGCCGGGGTCACGCCCCACCCGGCCGTCCGCCGACGCATCTCGCCCGAAGCCTCCCGCATCCGCTCACGTTACCGGGCTGTGCCGCGCAGCGCCTCCGCCACCGTCAGCATTTGGGCGCGGAGGGCGTCGACCACGGCGGCAATCACCGGTTGGCGTTGCGCCTCGGGGCGCAGCACCATCCAGTACGGCAGCTCCTCGGCGAACTCCGTGGGCAGCAGCCGCACCAGGTCGTCGTGCCGGTCGGCCATGAAGCAGGGCAGCAGGCCGATGCCGCCGCCCACCCGGGTGGCCTCGATCTGCACGAACACGTTCGTAGAGCTCAGCGCCCCGCGCATGGTGGGCACCAGCCGGCGCGGCGCATCCAGGTCGTCCACCTGCAGCATCGAGTCCACAAAATAGACCAGCGGATGCTCGACCAGCTCGGCCACGCTCGCCGGAGTGCCGTTCTGCGCCAGGTACTCCCGCGACGCGTACATGCCCAGCGTGTACCGCCCCAGCTCGAAAGCCTCGGCCCGGTGCGCCTGCGGCCGGCCCACCACCACCTCGATATCCAGGCCCGACCGGTGCTGCAGGGCCTGCCGGGTCACCGTCACGATCTCCACCCGCAGCAGCGGATGCCGGCGCTGCAGCTGGGCCACCGCAGGCGCCGCGATGAACGCGCTGAAGCCATCCGTCGCGCTCAGGCGCACCACGCCGGAGAGCTCCCTGTTGCTGTCGGCCTGCCCGCCGAGCAGGTCGAGAGCAGCCTCCACGTTCTCGGCCGCGCGCACCGCCCGGGTGCCCAGGTCGGTCAGCTCCCATCCGCCCGCCGTGCGGGAGAGCACCCGGCCGGCCAACGCCGTCTCGAGCGCGCTGATGCGCCGGGAGATCGTGGTGTGATTGAGCCCGATCGACTCGGCGGCAGTGGTGAACCGGCCGGTTCTCGCCACGGCGAGCAGCACCAGGAGGTCGTCGGGATTGGCCGGGGCACCGGCACGCGAGTCGGTCATATCTGCAATTATGCACAGCGGGAGTGACGAAGTGGTCATTGCCGCACCATGGTGGAGAAGGAATACTCAGGGGAGCCGTTCACCGCCTCCTCGTGCAGAACGGCCTCGTCTTTCCCCCATCCAGTGTCAATGCCGATACTCAAGGAGATCACCATGAGCGCGACTTCGCGTGTCACCGCCGCCACGAGCGGCCCATCCCCCACCAGCGAGACCTCGGGCCTGAAGAAGATCGTCGCGGCCTCCATGGTCGGCACCGTCGTCGAATGGTACGAGTTCTTCCTCTACGCCACGGCCGCGAGCCTGGTCTTCGCCACGGTCTTCTTCCCCAACGCCGGCAGCCAACTCGATGGCATCATCGCCGCGTTCCTCACCTACGCCGTGGGCTTCATCGCCCGGCCGCTGGGCGGCATCGTCTTCGGCCAGATCGGTGACAGGCTCGGCCGCAAGCACACCCTCCAGGTCACCATCGTCCTGGTCGGCGTCGCCACCTTCCTGATGGGCTGCCTGCCCGGTTTCGACACCATCGGCTACTGGGCGCCGGCACTGCTGGTGGCTCTGCGGTTCATTCAGGGCTTCGCCGTCGGCGGCGAATGGGGCGGCGCGGTTCTTCTGGTCGCCGAGCACAGCCCGAACCAGTCCCGTGGCTTCTGGTCCAGCTGGCCGCAGTCGGCCGTTCCGGTGGGCAACCTGCTCGCCACCCTCGTGCTGCTGACCATGTCGTGGACCCTGCCCGCCGACCAGTTCCTCAGCTGGGGCTGGCGTGTGGCGTTCTGGCTGTCCGCCATCATCGTCGTCGTCGGCTACTACATCCGCACCCACGTCAGCGAGGCGCCGATCTTCCTCGAGGCCCGCGCCCAGGTGGAGGCCGACAAGGCCGCCAACTACGGTGTGCTCGAGGTAGTGCGCAAGTACCCGAAGGGCATCCTCGGTGCGATGGGCCTGCGCTTCGCGGAGAACATCCTGTACTACATCATCGTGAGTTTCTCGATCGTCTACCTGGTCACGGTGTGGGAGTACAACACGAGCAGCCTGCTGCTGGCGCTGTTGATCGCCCACGTCGTGCACTTCCTGGTGATCCCGCAGGTCGGCCGGCTGTCCGACCGCGTCGGCCGCAAGCCCGTGTACCTCGCCGGCGCCATCCTCGGTTCCACCTGGGCGTTCTTCGCCTTCCCCATGTTTGACACCCAGAACCCGGCGCTGATCGTTCTGGCCATCACCATCGGCCTGTGCTTCCACGCCCTGATGTACGCCGGCCAGCCCGCCATCATGGCCGAGATGTTCCCCACCCGGATGCGTTACTCCGGCGTCTCCCTCGGCTACCAGGTCACCTCGATCCTGGCCGGCTCCCTGGCCCCGATCATCGCCACGGCGCTGCTGAAGGAATTCGACTCCTGGATTCCGGTGGCCCTCTACGTCGCCGCGGCCTGCGTCGTCACCCTGGTCGCCGTGGTGACTCTCAAGGAGACCCGCGGCATCTCACTCCGCGAGGTCGACGCAGTGGATGCCCACAAGCACGGCCTCACTCCCGTCGCGGTCGACTGATGCTCAGCGATCTCTCCGGCCAGACGGCCCTCATCACCGGCGGCGCCGGCGGCATCGGGGCCGCCTGCGCGGCGGCCCTGGCCGCCCAGGGCGCCCACGTGATCATCGCCGACCGGGACGCCGAGGCCGCCGAACGCGTGGCCGGCCAGGTGCGCGGGGAAGCGTGGGCCGTTGACCTGCTCGACACCGCTGCCCTCGAGGCGCTGACGCTCGAGGCCGACATCCTGGTCAACAACGCCGGTTTCCAGAGCATCAGCCCGATCGAGGCCTTCGACCCGGCCGAGTTCCGCCGCATGCTCACCCTCATGCTCGAGGTGCCGTTCCTGCTGATCCGGGCCGCTCTGCCGCATATGTACGCGCAGGGGCATGGACGCATCATCAACATCTCGTCGGTGCACGGGCTGCGCGCCTCCCCGTTCAAGTCGGCCTATGTCACGGCCAAGCACGGCCTCGAGGGCCTGTCCAAGGTCACCGCCCTCGAGGGTGGCGACCACGGGGTCACCAGCAACTGTGTGAACCCCGGCTACGTGCGCACTCCCCTGCTGGAGAGCCAGATCGCCGCGCAGGCCGAGGCGCACGGCATCCCCGCCGACGAGGTGATGCACGAGGTGATCCTGGCCAAGAACGCCATCAAACGGCTGGTCGAACCCGACGAGGTGGCATCCCTAGTGGCCTTCCTCGCCTCCCGCGACGCGGCCATGGTCACCGGCTCGTCCTACGTGATGGACGGCGGCTGGACCGCCTGAGCGGCCCGCCGACCCCTCCCACCGCACCGAGATCCGCAAGGAGAATCCGATGACAACACTGCACATGACCGCGGCGGAGGCCCTCGCCGGCACCCTCACCGACGGCTGCATCCTCGCCGTGGGCGGCTTCGGCCTCAGCGGCATCCCCGCCGACCTGATCGAGGCCGTGCGCGACTCCGGCGTGCGGGGCCTCACCGTCGTGTCGAACAACATGGGCGTCGACGGCCTGGGCCTGGGCCTGCTGCTCGAGGCCGGCCAGGTGAGCAAGGTGATCGCCTCGTACGTGGGCGAGAACAAGCTCTTCGCCGAACAGTTCCTCGACGGGCGCCTCGAGGTGGAGTTCAGCCCCCAGGGCACCCTCGCCGAGCGGCTGCGCGCCGGCGGGTCCGGCATCCCCGCCTTCTACACAAAGACCGGGGTGGGCACGCTCGTCGCGCAGGGCAAGCCGCACGCCGACTTCGACGGCGAGCGCTACGTGCAGGAACGCGCCATCGTGGCCGACGTGTCGCTGGTGCGTGCCCACCTGGCGGACACCGCCGGCAACCTCACCTACCGCTACACCGCCCGCAACTTCAACCCCGTCGTCGCCACCGCGGGCCGAGTCACCATCGTCGAGGCCGAGCACATCGTTCTGGCCGGCGAGCTCGACCCGAACAACGTGGTCACCCCCGGCGTCTACGTGCAACGCCTCGTGCCGGCCACCGCCCGCGAGAAGCCGATCGAACAGCGCACCGTGCGCCAGCGCGACGCCGACAGCGTCACTTTCAGAACTGAAGGAGCACTCCGATGAGCTGGACCCGCGACGAGATGGCCGCGATCGCGGCATCCGAGCTGGAGGACGGCGACTACGTCAACCTCGGCATCGGCATCCCCACCCTGGTGGCCAACAACCTGCCGGATGGTGTCAGCGTCACGCTGCAGAGCGAGAACGGGCTGCTGGGCATGGGCCCGTTCCCGTTCGACGGCGAGGAGGACGCAGACCTCATCAACGCCGGCAAGCAGACCGTCACGGTGCTGCCCGGCGGGTCGGTGTTCGACTCGGCCACCTCCTTCGGCATGATCCGCGGCGGTCACGTCAAGGTCGCCATCCTCGGTGCCATGCAAGTCTCCGGCACCGGCGACCTGGCCAATTGGACCATCCCGGGCAAGATGGTCAAGGGCATGGGCGGCGCGATGGACCTCGTCGCCGGCACCCCGCGCGTGGTCGTGCTCACCGAGCACGTCGCCCGCGACGGCTCCGCCAAGATCGTCACCGAGTGCACCCTGCCGCTCACCGGCGTGGGCGTGGTCGACCGCATCATCTCCGACCTGGCCGTCTTCGACATCACGGATGCCGGCCTCCGGCTCGTCCGCCTCGCCCCCGGCGTCACCGTCGAACAGCTGCGGGACTGCACCGAGGCCGCCTTCACGGCGGCCGCCCCGAGCGAGGTCGTCGCATGAGCCTCGCCACCCAGTTCGGCACCGATGTGCTGCTCACCGGCTGGGGACACAGCCGGTTCGGCAAGCTCACCGACGACACCCTCGAGTCCCTCATCGTGCAGGTTACCCGGGAGGCCATCGCGGGCGCCGGTATCGATGCCGCCGAGATCGACGAGATCTACCTGGGCCAGTTCAACTCCGCCCTGGTGCCGCTGGCGTTCCCGGCCTCACTGGTGTTGCAGGCCGACCCGGTGCTGGCGAACGTGCCGGCCACCCGGGTGGAGAACGCCTGCGCCTCCGGCTCGGCCGCGTTCCAGCAGGGCGTGAAGTCGCTGTTGGCCGGCACCGCCAAGACCGTGCTGGTGATCGGCGCAGAGAAGATGACCCACGCCTCAGCCGATCAGGTCGGTTCGGCGCTGCTCGGCGCCGACTACGACCTGGCCGGCATGCCGTCCAGCACCGGGTTCGCCGGACTGTTCGCGGTCGTGGCCGACGCCTACGCCGAGAGGTACGGCGCGATCGGTGACGTGCTCGGTTCGATCGCCGCGAAGAACCACCGCAACGGCGTCAGCAACCCGTACGCGCAACTTCGGAAGGACCTCGGCGAGGAGTTTTGCCGCACCGTCTCGGAGAAGAACCCGATCGTGGCCGGGCAGCTGCGCCGCACGGACTGCTCCCCGGTCTCCGACGGCGCCGCGGCGGTGATCCTCAGCACGCATGCCCGGCGCGGGTCGGGCGCGGCCACCGACCCGGTGCGCCTGGCCGGGTTCGGCCAGGCCAACGACTTCCTGCCGGCGGCCCGGCGCGACCCCACCGCGTTCGCGGCCACCCGGGTCTCGTTCGAGCGCACTCTGACGATGGCCGGCATCGGCTTGGATGAGGTCGACTTCGCCGAGCTGCACGACTGCTTCACCATCGCCGAGCTGGTGCTTTACGAGGCCATGGGCCTCACCGAGGTGGGGCAGGGCCGCCGCGCCATCGAGGAGGGCTGGGTGCAGCCGGGCGGCCGGCTGCCGGTGAACCTGTCCGGCGGGCTCAAGGCCAAGGGGCACCCGGTGGGCGCCACCGGGGTCTCGCAACACGTGGTCTCGGCCATGCAGCTCACCGGCACCGCCGGCGACATGCAGCTGCCCGGTGCCCGCCGCGCACTGGTGCAGAACATGGGCGGCGTCGGTGTGGCCAACTACGTGAGCATCCTCGAGGCCCTCTAACCCCACACTGTTCCCCGTCCGGACAATTGCGCCCGGTACGCCGGGCGCAATTGTCCGTTCTGGCAACAGTTGAGTGGAGGGTTGCGGCTTAGATCAGGCCGTGGCGGCGGAACGCGTTCCAGACGCCGTCGTCGAGCACGGAGGTGGTGACCTCGTCGGCGTGCTCCTTCACCTCGGCGGTGGCGTTGCCCATGGCGATGCCGACGCCGCAGACCTGCAGCATCTCGATGTCGTTGTTGCTGTCGCCGATGCCGATCGCGGATGCGGCGGCGAGACCGAGCTTCTCCAGCAGCTGCAAGATGGTCGATCCCTTGTTCACCCCGCCGAGGGTGACCTCGCCGCTGCCCTTGCCCATGTGCGGGATGGTGCCGGTGATCACGTGGAAGTCGCCACCGAGGGCCGCGGTGACCCTGTCGAAGGCAAGGAGATCGCTGGCGAGGAACACTGACTTGGCGATGCCGGTGTGGCTGAGCGGCCGCACATCGGCGAACGCCTTCAGCGCGGGGTGCTCGTGGGCGTCGGTGACCGATTCCAGGTCGGTGCGGGTTTCGCCCCGCCGCTCCTGGTCATCCTGCAGGTAGCTCGCGAACCGCGCCCGCACGCCGGGGCTCGGAAAGAGCTCGTCGAACGCCTGCAGATAGAAGTCGTAGCCGGACTCCTCATAGAAGCCCACCATCCGTGCCACCGCCGCCTCCGGCATGGTGCGGCTGATCACCAGCTCGTCACCGATCTCGGCGAATCCGCCGCCGGCGCTGATGGCGCCGTCGAAGCCGATATCGCGAATGGCCGGGTAGATCTCCACCGAGGCGCGCCCGGTGCTGAGGTAGACCAGGTGGCCGTTCGCCCGAGCGGTCTGCACCGCCTCGATGGTGGACGGGGCGATCACCTCGCCCGAGTCGATGAGGGTGCCGTCGACGTCGAGAAACGCGATCCGCGGGGAAATCATCTAGAGCTCCAAACGAGGCGGTCTCCGGGACTGGACAATGTCCCGGAGACCACCAACAGGGTTAATACGTATACATCGACGCTAGCGGGTGAGGCTGGCACCGTTCGACTTGATGACCTCGGCGTACCAGTCGAAGGACTTCTTCTTGTACCGGTCCAGCGTGCCGGAACCGTCGTCGTTGCGGTCCACGTAGATGAAGCCGTAGCGCTTGCTCAGCTGCGCCGTGCTGGCACTGACGAGGTCGATGCAGCCCCACGGCGTGTAGCCCATCACGTCGACGCCATCGGTGATGGCCTCGCCGACCTGCACGAGGTGGTCGTTCAGGTAGTTGATGCGGTAGTCATCGTTGACGGTCTTGCGGCCGTCGATCTCGATGAGCTGGTCCCTGGCGCCCAGGCCGTTCTCCACGATGAAGAGGGGCTTCTGCCACCGGTCCCAGAACTGGTTGAGCACGATGCGCAGGCCGACGGGGTCGATCTGCCAGCCCCACTCGGATGCCTTCAGGGTCGGGTTGGAGACGCCGCCCATGATGTTGCCCTCGCCGATGACGCGCTTGGAGTCGTCGGCGGTCTCGGCCACGCTCATGTAGTAGCTGAACGACACGAAGTCGACCGTGTACTCCTTGAGCAGGGCGCGGTCTTCGTCGGTGATGGTCAGCTCGACGCCCTGGTCGCGCAGGCTCCGCAGGTAGTAGCCCGGGTATTCGCCGCGCACGTGGATGTCGCCGAAGGCGAGGTTGGTGCGCTCGGTGGTGAGCGACGCCATCACGTCGTCCGGGTCCGGAGTGAGCGGGTAGGCGGGCATCGCGAGCACCATGCAGCCGACCTGGGCGTTCGGGGCGAGCTCGCGCGCGGCCTTGGTGGCCAGGGCGCTGGCGACCAGTTCGTTGTGGATTGCCTGGTACAGGTCGGTCTTGGAGAGCTGGTCCTTGGGGGTGTTGATGCCGCCGGACATCAGCGGGGCGTGTAGCACGGAGTTGATCTCGTTGAAGGTGAGCCAGTACTTCACCCGGGCGCCGTAGCGGGCGAAGAGCACCCGGGAGTAGCGCTCGTAGAAGCCGATCAGGTCGCGGTTGACCCAGCCGTCATAGGTGTCGGTGAGGTGCAGCGGCGTCTCGTAGTGCGACATGGTCACGAGCGGCTCGATGCCGTACTTCTCACACTCGTCGATCATCCGGTCGTAGAAGGCGAGGCCCTCTTCGTTGGGCTCGGTCTCGTCGCCGAGCGGGAAGATCCGGCTCCAGGCGATGGAGAAGCGGAAGGTCTTGAAGCCCATCTCGGCGAACAGGGCGATGTCTTCGGCGTAGCGGTGGTAGAAGTCGATGGCGACCTGCTTGAGGTTGTCGTCCGTCGGACCCTCGGTGCGCGGCGTGGTGATGCCCTTGGGCATGACGTCCTGGATCGACAGGCCCTTGCCGCCCTCGTTGTACGCACCCTCGATCTGGTTCGCGGCCGTGGCGCCGCCCCAGAGGAAATCGGCGGGGAAAGTTGATGAAACAGTCATTCGTGTACTCCTTTATTACGCAGTGCAGTGTGCTGCAGTGCAGGGGATGGAGGGGCAGCGGGCCGCCCCTCCACCGGGACGTGCTGGGTGTGCTGTCTAGACGAGAGCGAGTTCTTCTTCGGCGATGGCGAGGAAGAGCGAGTCGCCGTGCGCGACCGGCCCCGATGCGGGCGAGCCGATGGTGGGGTACTTCTTGGGGTTCGTGATGATGACCGGGGTGGTGATGTCATATCCGGCCGCGGTGATCGCGGCGATGTCGAACTCCACCAGGAGGTCGCCCGCCTTGACCTGCTGGCCCTTCTCGACCTTGAGGGAGAAGTGCTTGCCGCCGAGCTTGACCGTGTCGATGCCGATGTGGATCAGCGCTTCAGCACCATCCGCATGCTGCAGCCCGATGGCGTGACCGGTGGGGAAGGCGGCGACGACGAGGGCGTCGAACGGGGCGTACAGGGCGCCGACGCGGGGAATGATCGCGACACCCTTGCCCAGGGCGCCGCCGGCGAAGACCGCGTCGGGAACCTCGGTGAGGGGAACGGCGGTGCCGTCCAGCGGGCTGAGGACCTCGAGGTCGGTGCCTTCAACGGGAGCCGCAGTCTCGGCGACCGGGTCCTTGAAGCCCACGATGACGGTGAGCAGGAACGGGACGACGATCGCGACGGCAAGGCCGAGGAACAGCAGGACGATGTTGCCCTGGCTGAGCAGTGCGGGCAGGGCCAGCAGGGACGGCAGCACGAAAGCGTTGGCGGCGATGCCACCGGCCGAGATCAGGCCACCACCGATGACACCACCGATGATGCCGAACACGAACGGGCGCTTGAGCGGCAGGTTGACGCCGTAGATGGCGGGTTCGGTCACACCGGCGAGGAAGCCGGACAGCGCGGCGGGGGCGGCGAGGGACTTGAGGTTCTTGTCCTTGGTGCGCACCCAGACGCCGGCGACGGCCGCAGCCTGCGCCAGGACGGCGGCGAACAGGGGGGCGACGAGGTAGATCAAGCCGCCGCTTTGGAGTTCGGCGGTCATCAGCGGCACGAAGCCCCAGTGCAGACCGAAGATCACGAAGACCTGCCAGAGGCCACCCATGATGGCGCCACCGAGCCACGGCACGACGTCGAAGACCCAGCCGATGCCGCTGGCCAGGCCACCGGAAATCAGGTTGGACAGCGGGCCGATCACGAGGAAGGTCAGGGGAACCAGCACGAGGAGCAGAAGCATCGGGGTGACGAATCGGCGGATCGCGGAGGGAAGCTTGGCGTAGAGGAACCGCTCGGCGTGGCTCTGCAGCCAGACGATGACGATGATCGGGATGACGCTCGACACGTAGCTGACCATCGTGACCGGGATGCCGAAGAAGGTGATGTCCGGAACGCCGTTGAGCGCCACGATCGACGGATACACGAAGGCACCGGCGATGGCCAGCGAGGTGAACTGTTCCGCCTTGAAGTACTTCGCCGCGGTGATCGCGAGTGCGAGCGGCAGGAAGTTGATGAACGCATCCGAGAGGGCGTTGAGGATCGTGTACGTGGTGGTCGTGTTGTCGAGCCAGCCGAAGGTGACGGCCGCGGCGAGGAATGCCTTGAGCAGGCCCGAACCGGCCAGCGCCCAGAGCAGCGGGGTGAAGATCGCGGAGATCATCGCGATGAAGCGGTTGAGCGGGTTGCCCTTCGGGGCATCCGACGCCTTCTCGTTCGCGGACGGGCCGGCGAGCTTGGAGATCTTGGCGATCTCAGCGAAGACTTCGGGAACCTCGTTGCCGATGACGACCTGGTACTGGCCGCCGGCCTCTGCCGTGGCGATGACGCCGGGCGTGGCCTTCACCGCTGCCTTGTTGACCTTCGCGTCGTCCTTGATGACAAAACGCAGTCGCGTCGCGCAGTGCACGAGCGAGGAGACGTTCTCCTCGCCGCCTACGCCCTTGAGAACCGCAGCAGCGGTTTTGGAGTAATCCATCGTTCTGGTTCACCTTCCGCCGCGACCTCGCGGCTTCTCTTTCTCAATGGCAGCCGTTTCCCGGATTTTGGGCAAAAAAAAGACCTGAACTCCGTCACCGCTGTATGGCGGTTCGAGTTCAGGTTTTGCCTGCTTGCGCAGTAACAATCCGAAAAGCTACCACAGGTCGTCTTCGCCCTGCGTCGCTCACGCTATCACACCATCAGGGCGTTTCGCGATCGACAACCTGATTGGCCAAACGCTCGACGTGCACGATCACGTAGAGCAGCTCTTCGTCGGTGAGGTCTGACCCGGTTGCTTCACTGACGTACAGCTTGACGTCGGCCGCGATCGCATAGGAGCGGGGATAACTCATCTTGGCGAACTCGAAGAACGACGTGTCGGAGCCGCGAAGCATCGACTCGGCCACCAGCCGCTGCAGCAGGAACTGGATGTGCAGGATGAATCGCGCGTAGTCCGGCGACTGTGCGTCCAGCTGCACGCCGAGCCCTCGCTCGACCGTCGTGACCACGTGTTGCACCCGGCGGAAGAGCAGTGCGGCGGTTCCGTTCGGCTCATCCCGAGTGGCGTTCAGAATATGCATGGTGAGGAATACGGCCTCCTCCTCGGGGAGGTCCGTCTGCAGGCTGGCGCTCACCGAGCGGGCCATGGCCGTGGCCGCGTCGAACTCCTGCGGGTGCAGCACCCGCAGTTCCGGCATCGCCGCGCTAGGGATGCGGATGCCCTTCTGCATGCGCTCGAGCACGTACTGCACATGGTCGATGATGGCCAGCGGCAGGCGCCGGCCGAGGCTGCGGCCCAGGGTGCGTTCGGCTTCGTCGACCGCGGTCGTGACGGCCTCGATGACCGGGTACGGCACGGAGGCCAACAGCTGGCGTGCGTGGTCGGCCTCGCGGCCCTGCTCGAGGATGAAGGTCTTCTCCACCTTGGCCGGGTCGATGGTGTCGGTGGGCTGCAGCTGGAAACCGAGACCGCGGCCCATCAGCACGCGCTCCTGACCGGTGCTGTCGACGGAGATGACGACGTTGTTGTTGAGCACCTTGTGCGCCACCACTGCCGGGGTGGGCGCCACGCTCCTGTCCGTCGCCATGGCCGCAGTTTACAGGCCAGCACCCGCATGCAACTGTGCCCAATACGGACAATTGGTCCCGGCGCACCGGGTGCAATTGTCCGCATTGGACACAGTTAGGACTCCACGTCAGGCGGAGACGTCGTGCAGGTGGTGGGTGGGGTCGTGGATGAAGTACTGCGCCAGGGTGGTCACGGTGAACCTCGCGCCGTCGCTGCGGCGGCCGGTGCGCTGGCGGTCGGCGGCCGGCACGGCGGCAAACGCGTCAGCGATGGCTGCGGCGGATGCGGCCAGTTCCGCGGCCACGATCTCCGGGTCTTGTTCGTTGTAGCGCTCAGCCACGGCCGTGGCGTCCTGGTCCCAGTTCGCGAACAACGGGTCGTCCTCGGTGAGCATCAGGCCCAGGCGCAGGGCGAAGATGCGGAACACGTCGCGCACGTGAGCGGCGTATTCCAGCGCCGACCAGGTGGCGTCGTCGGGCCGCACCGCCACATCCGGGCGCTGCAGAACCGGCGCCCAGGCTGCCGCGTTCTGCCGCACGAGGGCGGGCACGTCGTCGTAGGTCAGCTCTGCGGCGGAGAATCCGCACTCCGTGCAGGGGCGCTCGAGCACCCAGGTCCAGTCTTTGGTGTCGGGGGTGATCGGCATGCCCCCAGCGTAGGGATGCGCGCCCCGGCCGGGTGCGCTGGCGACTGCCAATCCTCGCGCATCTCCTGCCAACCCGCGCGCCCCGGCCGCCGCAACACGGCCCGTAATTGTTGCCGAAGCGGACTTTTGCGTCCGGCGCACCGGACGCAGAAGTCCGCACGGGGAACAGTTGCGTTCAGGTTGCCGCGGACTCGTAGCGGCGGGGCTTGCCCTCGCCGAGGCCATGCAGGGTCGCCGCCGCGGTCACCGTCACCGGGCGGTGCAGCAGCAGACCGAGCGCCGCGCCGATCCGGCCGGGGTCGCCGGCCACGACTGTGGCGGTCACCGTGCCGTCCGCGGCCTGGCGCACGGCCCAGCCGCGCGCCCCGCCGGCCTGCAACTGCTGGGTGAGGTCGACGCTGGGCACCAGGGTGCCGTCGCCGGCCAGGAACCGGGTGGCCTCCCGGCCCTCGAGGTCGGTCAGCGCCGGTCGTCCGCCCACGTCGACCAGGCGCGCGAAGTCGCCGGTGCGGTACCGCACCAGCGGCAGCAGCGGGTTCTCCCCTGCCGTCACCACGATCTCGCCGCGCTGGCCGGCCGGCACCGGCCGCCCGTCGGTGTCGAGCACCTCCACGTGCACCCGGCGATCCAGCACCACGAACGCGCCGCCGTCGACGCTGGCGGCGATCGGCCGGGTCTCGTGCAGCCCGTAGACGTCGATCACCGGGCATCCGTAGGCCCGCTCCAGGTCACGGCGGAGGCCCAGGCTCAGGGCCATCGCCCCGCTGAACAGGGCCAGCGGCCGCAAGCCGGCCACCAACTCGGGGTGCAGCAGTTCGGCCAGGCTGGTGGGGTTGCCGGTGATCACCTGGGGCTGCTGCGCCAGTAGGAAACCGGTGCGCTGGCCGGAGGCCGGCCACTGCGACGGATGCAGGTTGAGCCTGGCCATGGTGGACTGGCCGAAGCTGCTGATCGACGAGGTGTAGGTGAACGCCTGCCGCTGGTGCACCAGATAGGCCAGGGCCATCCGTCCGGGATCCGGCCGCCAGTCGATGCCCTGATCGGCCACGAGACTCACGAGCAGGTGGAAGGTGCGGGCGACCTCTTCGATGTCGTCGGGGATCTGCAGGGCCCGGCCGGTGGTGCCCGAGCTGGAGCCCTCGATCATGCGATCGAGGTCGGCGTCCAGCGGCACGAACGCAGAAACGTCGTCGAGTAGGTCGTCGCGGGTCACGGTGGGCCAGGTGAGCAGCTCGCCGAGGCTGTCGGCCACCCGGCGGTAGGCGGGCAGCCGTCGGGCGGTGCTGAGGTGCTCGACCAGCCAGCCCTCGACGGGCAAAGGCGCCTGCGCGCGCCGCACGCCCTCGTCGGTGAGACGGTCGCCGGTGCGGTGCACCCAGTCCGGGGCAAGCGGATGCCGCTGCACGGCGTCGAGGCGCGCGGCGCCGGCCGCGTCGAGGGTGGGCCAGCGTTCCGCGTCGGTGAGCGCGACCGCAAGGCCAGGGGCGTATTCGGCCAGGGCCAACGGGTCGTCGGGATCGGCTGCCGGGGCGCCGCCGGGTGCGGTGCTACTCATTCGAATACCGGGCGGCGGCCTCTCGAGCGCGCGCCGCCTGCAGGCGACGGGTCACCTCGAGCCGGTGTTCGTGGTCGGCGAGGGACTGGGCGAGAGCGGCGTTCTGTTGCAGTGAATCGCGCATGGTGAGGATCGACCTGGCAGTGGCCTCGTCTTCACCGGCCGGGAGATGCCCAGACCAGAAGAGGAATTGGCGGGCGGCCTCGTCGCGCCGGTCGGCGTCGCTGACCCACTCCGCCGGGTCGACCACCGACGCCAGCCTGAAGGCGAGCGCGGCCAGCGCCCTGTCGTGCAGCACAATCGTCAGGGGCACCGACAGCGGTCCGTGCAGGTCGTCGCTTGCCCAGAGCCACAGCACCAGGGCCGCGCCGCGGCGGGCGGCGCTCGATCCGGTGGCGCGCACCTGGTCCACGACCGCGAGCACGTCCTGGGCACGGCGGGCGGCGGGCGCGGCGCGCGAGGCACCATATTCCGTTTCCAGAATGTGTTCGGCCAGGGGCAGGATCGCGACCGCATCGCTCAGGAATGCGGCCGGCACCAGGGAGAGCCGCGTGCCGATCTCGGCGGCGCTCGGCCCGGGGACACACTGCCGCCAGGCGATGACGTCGTCTTCGGCGCGGGCGAACCAGAGTTCGAGCAGGGCCTCGGCATCGGGCGCGGCCGGGGGTTGAGGCTCGCCCCCGGCGGCGGGAGTCGGCGACGGAACGGCGGGCGCCGCGGGAACCACAGCAGGACCGGCAGCAGCCGGGGCCGCGGGCGCCGGGGCAGACTGTGATCCCGTCCGGGGAGCAGCGGGCCCCACCGGCAGGCCGGGTTCGGACAGCCCCACCGCCTCCGCGATCTTCCGCCAGAACGGAACCGGTTGTTCAGCCACGGAATCCTCCTCGAACTGCGCTGTGGTCCCGCGGTGCGCTGGTCGTCAGGCGCCGGGCCAGGCGGGCGCAGGCGGCCGGGGCGTCGTCCATCCGCTCGATGTATTCAACGTCGTAGCCGGCGGCGGCGGCCGGCGCGGCCACCGACCGGCGCGCATCCTGCAGGATCAGCGTGGCCGTGTCGAGTCCCCTGCGCACCCGTGCCGCCACGTCGGCGAACTGCGGCTGGCCGGTGCCGAACATCGAGAGCAGGCCCTCGTCGGAGAGCACCACCACGTGTCGGCGCACTGTCGCGCTGGTGCGGCCGAGGCCGCGGTAGCGGTCCCGGTAGAGGTCGAGCGGGAAGACGGTGCCGGCGCCGAAGTAGGTGGTGAGATCACGCAGCGCCTCCAGACGGTCGCGGGTGAACCTCGCGCCGCCGGCGACCTGCCCGGCCGCCGAGAACGACGTCACCCGCACCCGGCCGCCTCCGCGCAGCACCGAGAGGATGAGGATGCTTCCGGCCAGGACGGCGGGTGATTCGAACATCGGGCTGCGCATCGAGCCCGATGAGTCGATGTACAGGTCGAGGTCGAGGCTCACCGTGGCGACCGGCGGCAGGTCGGGAAGGTACTCCCGGTGCACGGTGGTGACCCCGGGCACGATGGTGGGGTTCCGCGCCATCGAGGCTGCCCAGTCGAGGTCGGTCAGGTCGTCGCCGAGCTCCCACGATTCCAGCGGCCCGGGGATCTCGGTGCCGGCCGGAGGCGCGGTCGTGGATCGCTGCAGCAGCGGTCGCACGTAGCTGCGCGCCCGGGTCTGGTACCAGGCGGCGATCACGGCGTTCGCACCGCTGTCGCGGTACAGCTCGAGTGTGCGGGCCAGACCGTAGCCCTGGTCGGTCGAGCCGGCGGATACGGCAGCCGGCGAGCCCGGCCCGGTCCCGTCGGCCGCAGCGGACTTCGCGGTCAGGTTGCGGGCCTTGATCACGGCCGGATGCTCGGGGAGGTCCTGGAGGCGCGCGTCGCCCAGCACGGCGACGAGCTCGCCGGCCGTCGCCGGGGTCGCACCGGACTCGCCGTCGCAGAGCCCGGCCCGCCGAACGGGTGCGGTCCCCGGCGCCGACGGGCCCTGAGCCGCCAGGTACGGCGTCACCAGGTACGGCGCCAGCAGCATCCCGAATCGCAGCGCGCCGCTCACGGGATCGTCGCCGAAGGTGCGCACGGTCTCGGCCAGCAGGCCGGCATCGACGCGCGGATCGGTGAGCGCCAACGCGTCGAACTCGCGCTGCACGTCGGCGGCCGCGTCCTGTGCCCGGAACTCCCGCTCCTGTTCGGCGACCGCACGCTCTGATTTGGTGGCCCGGAGGTTGTCCAGCACGATCTTGCGATGCGCGGCCGTGGAGTATTGGGCTCTCGTGCGCTGCTGCTCCTGAACCGGGTCGCTCGGTGGCGGGGGCGGCTCGACCGCACAGAGCGACCCGGCGGCGAGCACCCAGAGGATCTCGTAAGCGCGCAGAATCACCCACCACAGCCTGTCGGCAGTGCCCTTCCAGCCCAGTACCGTCCACATCCGCACCATCTCCGGTGGCGTCGCCTGGCCGTCCCGGCGGCGCTGCAACTCGGCCACGCGCACGTTGATGAGCATGTCCGACCACAGGTTCGAGAAATTGTTCACCTCGTCCTGCACGTTCGGGATACGTGCGGCGTCGGTGGCCGTGAAGGCGCGCGCCAGCTGGTGCTGAATCTTGAGGCTGATCAGCCGGGTCGAGGGCGAGAGGGCGTGGTGGCCGATCTCGTGCGCGAAGATGCTCTCCAGAAACGAGCCGACACCCAGCCGTTCGGCCAGGGGCAGGTCGAACGTCACCTGCGGCGGGAAGCTGAACCACGCGAACGAGGGCGCCTGGGCGTTGGGCTTGAGCTCGGGGTCGTGCAGCTCGACACCCCAGAGTGCCTGGGCGCTGTGCCAGGCCGCCCGCTGGTCGGGGCTGAGGGCGGGCGCACGCGTCATCCGCCCGCCTCCGGCACTGCCTGCAGCACGGGCTCCACCCGGAGCTCCGCCGTGTAGCCGTGGATGCGCAGCACGGCGCCGGGCGCAGCGGCCGCAGTACCGGCGGCCTCGGCACTGGCGGACTCGGCACTGCCGGACTCGGCACTGCCGGACTCGGCACTGCCGGACTCGGAGCCGGCACCCTCGTCGGCCGGGAGCCGCACCAGGGTGTGGCCGAAGACATCCACGGTGAGCTGCCAGTCCTCCGCGGTGGCTGCGCCGGTGCCGGTACGGATCAGGAAGGTGCCCGGCCGGTCACCGGCCAGCACGGCCACCGGCGGCGCCAGCCAGGGACCGAAGAGGCCGCGGAAGCCGCCGAGGACCGCGACGAGGTCGCCGGGCGTCTGGAGCGCGGGCCAGCCGAACCGGGACTGCCGCTGCAGGTCGGCGAATCGGGCGACGTCACCCTCGCCGAGGCCGAGCGCAGCCGCGAGGGCAGGCAGGGCGGGGCTGTCGGCGGCCAGGGCCAGGTCGAGCCGGCGGAGCGCATCCGTGCGAAAAGCGGGAGCGCCCGAACGCCACGCGGCCAGGGCGGCGAGAGTGAGCACGCCGTCACGGTCCGCGCCGGGGGCTTCGGCGAGGGCCAGGGCCAGGAAGTGCCGGTAGCGGGCTCCGGCCGACGTGCCGTGCAGCGACTCGATCCGAGTCGCCGAGAGCGCAAGGTCGACCTCGATGACCTCTGGCAGGGCCGGGTCGGTGACGGCCACGTCGTCGTTCACAACGTGGTGGGGGCGCTGGGTCACCCGCTGAACCCCAGCCAACTGACGTAGTTGGTGTAGCGCTGGTGCAGGTATTTGAGGGCGAGCAGGTCGTCGAAGTGCCGGCCGTATAGCTTGCCCTGCTTGGCGATGCCGCTGATCAGCGACTCAATTCCGGTGAGCCTCTGGGCGGCCTGCGCGGAGGTGACGCCGTCAAGGCCCTGGTTGAACAGGGTGAGCGCGTCGGTGATCGGGTCGTTGGCGGCCAGGCCGAGGGCGGTGAACTGCCGGCGGGATTCAGCGAAGAGGTCGGCGAGCCAGCTGATCGAGTCCGTGGCCAGTTCGCGGTCGGCGCCCACGTCGAAGCGCGGGTGCAGCTCATTGGGCAGCAGTTTGCCGCGGAGCGCGAACGGCAGCACCGCGGCTACATCGTCCAGGCCCACCACGGGCCGGCCGCGGAAGTAGGCCATGGCCTTGGCGTACCGGATGAGGGTCTGCAGCGACCGCACCGAGAGGCTGTTGCTGGTCTGCGACCCCAGGTCAACCTGCAGGTCGGCGCCGGAATTGGCCTCGATCACCTCGGCCACCTCGCCGCCTCCGGTGCGCACTGTGTCTTTGGTGCGGTATTCGAACCGGCGGCCGCCGTGCTGCACGAACTCGAAGTGGCTGGCGAAGAACTCCAGCTGGCGGCGCACGGCGCCGGGCAGCGGCACGGCACGGATGGCCGCCTCGAGCAGCCGCTGTTCGTCGGCGTCGAAAACGAGCTCGGCGGGCAGGTGGTCCTCAGGCCTCTCGCCGGCTTCGACCCTGGCCACCAGCTCATCGAAGAACCGGTTGTTGAAGCCCTGCGCGGCGACAGTCACGTCCATCCGGTCGCGGAGCGCCTGGATCACCGGGAAGGTGCCGCCGCCGGCGTCGTCGTTGGCGGTGAAGAACCAGCTCTCCACCCCGGAAGCCGGCGACGTGGAGCGCATCTGGTCGTGGCTCTCCACGTAGCCCTCCGCCACCATGGTGAGCAGCGCCGACTGGGTCTTGGTGGGGATCCGGTTGTACTCGTCGATGATCTTCACCGGCTGGGTGAGCCAGCCGCGCCAGGCGATCTCGATCTCGGCCAGGCTCCCGGCGGTGACGAGGTCGCGGGGAAGCGGCATCCCCACCAGGTCGCTCACGGTGATCTGCGGCTGGCCCTGCTGCACGTTCCGGCGCACCTCGCGGGCGCTCGACCCGGCGAGCACGCCCATCAGGATCGCCAGGGTGGTCTTGCCGCGGCCGGGCCCGCCCACGAGCAGGCACTTGCCGCCCACCGCGAAGGTGAGCAGCGGCAGCAACACGTTCGAGGAGTAGGACTGGTCGGTGGGCAGGTGCAGTTCCGCGCCGGCATCGCCGAGCGCGAAGCTCACGGGTGAGCCGGTGGAGAATTCGACGTCGTAGAACGGCGAGATCACCGCGCTGTTCACCAGCCAGAAGTAGGCCTGCCGCAGCTTCTCGTCCAGCGCGGTGTCGGCCACGGCCGGCGCCTCGGTGAACAGATCCTCTGCGGTCAACTCCTCGGTGAGAGCGGCACCGTCAGTGCGCGTCGGTGATGCGGATACCTTGGTCCAACGATTCCCCTGCCCCATGACGGCAGCCTACCGGGCGGGCCCGGCGGCACGGTGGGCGGCGTCACGGTGCGCGGCGTCGTGCGCGGCCTGCTGCTCGAGCGGCAGCGCGAAGGTGAACGCGCCGGCGAGCATCCGGTCGATGGCGGCGGATGCCTGCGCGACCCGGTCGGGCACCGGCCCGGTGGTCTCGAGCCAGGGCACCGACTGCCCGGCCAGGGCGTCCCGAAAGCGCTGCTGCATGTCGTGCCGGAGGTGCTCGCCGTCGCGCATCCCGTCTTGCACGAACGGGATCTCGTCGCCGGTGAGCAGGTAGAGCGCCGGCGGATGCGCCGCGGCCCTGGCCACGAGCGCGGCCGGGGCCGGCCCGACGTAACGCTCGTGCCAGAGCGTGGTGGCGAGCACGTCGGTGTCGCAGATGAGCAGCGGCCGCGGAACCCGGCGCCGGACGGCGTTCTCGAGCGCGATCTGCCGGTCCACGATGAGGTCGAACTCGTCGCTGCGCCAGGGGGTGTCCAGGCCGCCCGCGCGCGTTTCGCTGTGCTCGCGGCCGTACTCGGGCACCCACTCGGTGTCGTAGTGCGCGGCGAGGGCCGCCGCGAGGGTGGTGGAGCCGGTCGATTCGGCGCCGAGCACCACCACCCGCGGGGTCAACCAGGCGCGCACGGCGGGCGCCAGCGCCCACCAGTGCCCGGGCACATCCGCCCGGATCGCGGTGCCGGAGACCGGGGTGTGCCGGCGGCCGGGGTCGACCTGCACCCACTCGGCGCCCAGGCGGGCGGCGAGTTCGGCGCCGTAGGAGTCGCTGGAGAAGACGGCGTCAACGGGCGCGTCGAGCAGCGCCCGGATCGGCAGCATGTGCTCCTCCCAGGCATCCGCGGAGTCGAAGTCGACCGGGGCGTCGTCGATGGCGCACCTGATGTGGGCGGTGGGGTGCTCCTCGCGCAGCCACTGCTCGCGCACGCTGAGCGGGATGGACTCCTGGCTGGCGCCGAGCAGCTGCACGGTGACCCGGTCGCAGCGGGCGAGGGCCGTGCGGATCAGGCTCGAATGCCCGGCGTGCAGCGGGTAGAACTTGCCGAGCACCAGGCCGTGGCGAAAGCGGGTCGCGGGGCCCGGCGAGGGGCCCGGCGCCCGGTCAGGCACCTGTCGAGCCGGCCGGCACGGGCTGGCGGGGAGCGACGGCTGTCGCGGCCCCGGTCTGCTGCGCGCGGGCGCGCAGCCAGCCGCGCAGGCCGAAGACACAGAGACCGATGAAGAGCAGGTAGAGCGCGGCGGTGATGTTCAGGCCTTTATAGAGGAACAGGCCGACATAGGCCACGTCGACGGCGATCCAGACGAACCAGTTCTCCAGCCAGCGCCGGTTGAGCATGTACTGCGCGACCAGGCTCACCGCCGTGGTGGCGGCATCCGCGATCTCGGTGGTGGAATCGGTGTAGGAGTGCAGGGCGAGAGCAATGATCGCGGTGCCGGCCACCGCGGCCAGTGCCAGCGGCAGGATGCTGCGCCGCGGCATCCGGGTGATCAGCGCGCGGTCGTCGGCCGCGCGGTGCCGCGACCAGCCGTACCAGCCCGTCACGCCGAGCACCAGGTAGACGATCTGCAGACCGAGATCGGCGTACAGCGCGGCGCCGAAGAACAGCACGATGAAGACCAGGTTGTTCGCGATCCCGAGCGGGAAGTTCCAGATGTTGCGGCGCGCGGCCAGAAACACGCACGCGGCCCCGGTGCCGAATCCCAGCACCTCGGTCCAATTACTTGCCAGCCAGTCCCCCATGGCCCCCAGTCTAAAAGGCGCGGGCGCGCTGCCCGCCCCCGGCCACCCGCCGCCACCCGCCCGCCGCCGCTCGCAGCAACTGTTCCCCGTGCGGACAAATGGTCCCGGTGCGCCGGGCGCAATTGTCCGATTCGGGAACATAACCGGCGCGGTTTGGTTGAATCAGGGGTACCCCGGTTGGGGTCGCACCTGAGCCCGTTCCGTTAGGACCCCGATGACCGACTCCAGCATCAGCACCAGCACCGCCCCACCTGCCGCCGCGTCCACCGCCACCACCGGCAACACCCCGGATGCCGCGGGCACCAAGCTCGTCATCTCGCTGCTGCTGGTCTCCGCGTTCGTCGTCATCCTCAACGAGACCATCATGGGTGTGGCCCTGCCGCACCTGATGACGGACCTCGACATCACCGCCGGCGCCGCCCAGTGGCTGACCACCGCGTTCATGCTCACCATGGCCGTGGTCATCCCGATCACCGGTTTCCTGCTGCAGCGGTTCAACACCCGCCCGGTGTTCCTGGCCGCGATGACCCTGTTCAGCGCCGGCACCCTGATCGCCGCGATCGCGCCGGGCTTCGAGGTTCTCATCGTGGGCCGGGTGGTGCAGGCGATGGGCACCGCGATCATGATGCCGCTGCTGATGACCACCGTGATGACCCTGGTGGCGCCCGCCGCGCGCGGCAAGACCATGGGCAACATCTCCATCGTCATCTCGGTCGCCCCGGCGATCGGCCCCACCATCTCCGGCCTGATCCTCAGCGTGCTCGACTGGCGCTGGATGTTCATCCTGGTGCTGCCGATCGCCCTCGGCTCGCTCGCCCTCGGCGCCGCCCGCATCAAGAACGTGACCACGCCCACCAAGGTGCCGCTGGACGTCGCCTCGGTGATCCTCTCCGCGTTCGGCTTCGGCAGCCTCGTCTACGGGCTCAGCAACCTCGGCGAATCGGCCACGGGCGGCGCCGCGGCCGGCCTGGTTCCGCTGGGCATCGGCATCCTGGCCATCGCCCTGTTCGTCTGGCGACAGATCAGCCTGCAGCGCACCGACCGGGCGCTGCTCGACCTGCGCACCTTCACCTCGCGCACGTTCACCTTCGCCATCATCATGCTCGCCGTGAGCATGATGGCGCTGTTCGGCACGCTCATCCTGCTGCCCATCTACATGCAGACCGTGCTGGGCCTGGATGCGCTCAGCACCGGCCTGCTGCTGCTGCCTGGCGGTCTCACGATGGGCCTGCTCGCCCCCTTCGTCGGCCGGTTCTACGACAGGTTCGGCCCCACGGTGCTGCTGGTGCCCGGGTCGATCATCGTCAGCGGCGCGTTCTGGTTCCTCACCATGCTCACCGCCACCACCCCGTTCTGGTGGGTGCTCGTAGCCCACGTGGCGCTGAGCTTCGGTCTGGCGTTCCTGTTCACCCCGCTGTTCACCTCGGGCCTGGCCTCGCTCAAGCCCACGCTGTACTCGCACGGCAGCGCCGTCGTCGGCACGGCACAGCAGCTGGCAGGCGCCGCCGGCACGGCCCTGTTCGTCACCGTGATGTCGTCCACGGCCGCCACGCAGATGGCCGCCGGCGCCGGCGAGGTCGCCGCAACGGCCGCCGGCACCCAGAGCGCGTTCCTGTACGGCGCGATCATCTCGCTGTTCGCGATCCCGCTGGCGTTCTTCATCCGCAAGCCCGCCGTGTCGGTCACCGACCCGCACGACGCCCCGCTGATCGCGCACTGACCGACCGGCGGACCGACTGGCTGACTTGCGTGAGCAGGCGCCCGTTCTTCAGCGGCGCCGCAGATTGGCAACAGAACGTTAACACTCCGGACGACACCACGGTCAGGTCCAAGTTCTAGGATCGAACTGCACCGTTCAACGGCTCCCGTCCGCGGTCCGTCGGCGGCTCCGCGGAGAATTTCGTGATCCGCGGAGCTAGTGACAAGCTCGACTACCCGGTTTTAGCCATCTGCATCACGCAACTACCAAGCAGGGCACCATATTGACTTCCCCCCACTTTCCCCTTTCGCCCGCTGAGACCCGAGACCGCGTCCTGGGCGCGCGCGGCGTGCTCTTCGACCTCGACGGCGTGCTCACTCCCACCGCCGAAGTGCACATGAGCGCCTGGTCCAGGCTGTTCACCCCGTTCCTCGACGCCCACGGCGTCAAGCCGTACACCGACGCCGACTACTTCGCCTACATCGACGGCAAACCCCGCTACGACGGCGTGCGGTCGCTGCTCACCTCCCGCGGCCTCTCCCTGCCCGATGGCGACCCCACGGATGCGCCGGAGCTCGAAACCGTCTGCGGCCTCGGCAACCGCAAGAACAAGGCCTTCAACGAAACCCTCGCCGAGGACGGCGTCAGCCCGTACCCCGGTTCGCTCCGCTTCCTCGACGCCGTCGTCACGGCCGGCCTGCAGGTGGCCGTGGTCACCAGCTCCCTCAACGGTGAGATGGTGCTCACCGCCGCCGGCCTCCGCGACAGGTTCGACATCGTCGTCGACGGTGTACGCGCCCGCGCCGAGAAGCTCGCCGGCAAACCCGCCCCGGACACCTACGCGTTCGGCGCCGAGCTGCTCGGCCTCACTGCCGCCCAGTGCGTCGTCGTCGAAGACGCCGAATCCGGCATCCAGTCCGGCCGCGCCGGCGACTTCGGCCTGGTGCTCGGCGTCGACCGCGGCGTCGGCGCCCACGTGCTGCTCGAGGCCGGCGCCGACACCGTCGTGGCCGACCTCGACGAACTGCTGCCGCTGATCGGCAGCACCGTCCCGTCCCCGAGTTCGACCCCCAGTGGAGTCCACGCATGACCATCGACGCTGCCATCTCGAACCTCACCGATCCGCTGGATCGCAGCCGGTTCCCGCTCGACGAGTGGGCCCTGGTCGAAACCGACTTCTCCGGCGACGACATGGGCCGCACCGAGACCCTCTTCGCTGTCGGCAACGGCTACCTCGGCCTCCGCGGCAACGTCGACGAGGGCCGCGACGGACACGTGCACGGCACCTTCATCAACGGGTTCCACGAGACCTGGCCCATCCGGCACGCCGAAGAGGCTTTCGGCTTCGCCCGGGTCGGCCAGACCATCGTCAACGCCCCGGATGCGAAGATCATCCGCATCTACGTCGACGACGAACCGCTCGTGCTCACCCTCGCCGAGCTGCTCAGCTACGAACGCCGGCTCGACTTCGCCGACGGCATCCTCTCGCGGTCGCTGGTCTGGCGCACGCCGTCCGGCAAGCAGGTGCTGATCCGCTCGCGCCGGATGGTGTCATTCACCGAACGCCACCTCGCCGTCATCGAGTACGAGGTCACCATGCTCGACGCCGACGCGTCCGTGGTCATCTCCAGCCAGACCCTCAACCGGCAGGACGGCATCGGCGAGTACGACCGGCCCAAGTCCGGCTCGACCACCGACTGGGACCCCCGCCGCGCCGAGACCTTCACCGACCGGGTGCTGCAGCCGCGATTCAAGCGGGCCAACAACGGCCGCTACATCCTGGGCTTCCGCTGCACCAACTCCGGCATGACCATCGCCACGGCATCCGACCACTCCATCGACACCATCAACGACTTCGACGAGTCCTCGCAGCTCGGCGACGACCTCGCCAAGCACGTCTACAAGGTGAAGGCCAAGATGGGCAACCCCATCCGCATCACCAAGCTGCTCAGCTACCACACCTCCGCCGGCGTGCCAACGCACGAGCTCGCCGACCGCTGCGACCGCACCCTCGACCGCGCCAAGGAGACCGGCGTCGCCGCGATCATCCAGGAGCAGCGCGACTGGCTCGACGCGTTCTGGGCCCGCACGGATGTCGAACTGACCGGTCAGCCGGCCCTGCAGCAGGCCACCAGGTGGAACTTCTTCCAGCTCGCCCAGGCGTCCATGCGCGCCGACGGCCAGGGCGTCTCGGCCAAGGGTGTGTCCGGTTCCGGTTACGGCGGGCACTACTTCTGGGACACCGAGATCTACGTGCTGCCGTTCCTCACCTACACCTCGCCGAACGCGGCGAGGAATGCGCTGCGGTTCCGGCACGGCCTGCTCGACCACGCCCGGGCCCGCGCCACCGAGCTCAACCAGCTCGGCGCGCTGTTCCCGTGGCGCACCATCAACGGCCTCGAGTCCAGCGCCTACTACGCGGCCGGCACCGCGCAGTACCACATCGACGCCGACATCTCCTATGCGCTCAGCCAGTACGTCGCGGCCACCGGCGACGAGGACTTCCTCGCCCGCGAGGCCATCGACATCCTGGTGGAGACCGCCCGAATGTGGGCTGACCTGGGCTTCTGGCGCGGCAACGGCAACGACGTCTTCCACATCCACGGCGTCACCGGGCCCGACGAGTACACCACCGTCGTCAACGACAACCTGTACACGAACATCATGGCGCGCTCCAACCTGCGCGCCGCGGTGAAGAGCGTGCGCCGGCTGTACTCCGTCGACCGGGCCTCGTTCGATTCCATGTGCGCCAGGCTGAAGCTCGATGAGGCCGAGGTGATGGAGTGGTCGTTCGCCGCCGAGGCGATGCACATCCCCTTCGACCGCAACCTCGGCATCCACCCGCAGGACGCCCAGTTCCTCGAGAAGGAACGCTGGGACCTCGCCGCGACGCCGCCGGAGAACCGGCCGCTGCTGCTGCACTACCACCCGCTGGTGATCTACCGCTTCCAGGTGCTCAAGCAGGCCGATGTGGTGCTGGCGCTGCTCCTGCAGGGCGACCAGTTCTCGCCGGAGGAGAAACGAAACGACTTCGACTACTACGACCCGCTGACCACGGGCGACTCCACGCTGTCGGATGTCGTGCAGTCGATCATCGCCGCCGAGGTGGGTTACCACGAGCTCGCGCTCAAGTACTTCACCTCCGGGCTGTTCGTGGACCTCGCCGACCTGCACCACAACGCGGCCGACGGCGTGCACGTCGCATCCGCCGGTGGTGTGTGGAGCGCGCTGGTGATGGGTTTCGGAGGGCTCCGCGACCACAGTGGCCGCATCACGCTCGACCCGCGCCTGCCGGAGGACTGGGACGAGCTGATCTTCAGGGTCACCCTCAAGGGCTCTCGCCTGCGCGTGGCGGTCACCCAGACCAGCGTGCACCTCAGCATCGAGGAGGGCACGGAGGCCCGGCTCACCGTGCGCGGCCTGCAGGTCGTCGTCACGGCCGGCCAGCCCGAGACCATCCCGCTGTCGCACCAGGGCGCCCGCGACCCCGGTGCACCCACGGTCGCGCTCATTGAGGGCAACCGTCGTGCCGACGGCACCGTGATCACGTCGTCGATCCCCACGATCGCGCACATCACCGAGCAGATGCCCACGCTCGACTGACGCATCAACCAGCAGCAGGGCCGCCCTTCTTCACGGATGGGTGGCCCTGCTACGTTAATTGCACAGTTCTCACTGAGTATGAGGAGCCCCATGACCTCCCAGGCCTATTTGGACACCATCAAGGCCAAGACCGGCCTCGGCCCCGACGATTTCCTGGCCGCGGCGGCGGCGAAGGGCCTGCTCGGCCCCGACGTGAAGACCGCCCGCATCGTCGCCTGGCTCAAGGAGGACTACGGCCTCGGTACCGGCCATGCGATGGCCCTGGTCTCGGCCCTGGGCCAGGTTCCCGGCCAGCGGCTGCCCGTCGAGGAGAAGGTCGCCGCCCAGTTCAGCGGCGCCAAGGCGCACTGGCGCGAGACCTTCGACACGCTGCTCGCCCTGGCCCGCCAGTTCGGCGAGGTGAGTCTGGCGCCCACCAACACCTACATCAGCCTGCTCAAGGGCACGAAGAAGTTCGCCATCGTGCAGGTCACCGCCGGCCGGCTCGACCTGGGCCTCAAACTGCCCGGCGTCGCCGGCGCGGACGTGCTGGAGGCATCCGGCAGCTGGAACAGCATGGTCACCCACCGGCTGCGCCTGGCCGACCCGGCCGAGCTCACCCCAGAGGTGCTCGACTGGCTGCACCGCGCCTACGACGCGGCCTGAGTGGCCCGGTGGCGGCGCCTTGACTGTTCCCCGTGCGGACAATTGCGCCCGGCACACCGGGTGCAGAAGTCCGGAACGGCAACAATTGCGCCGGTGGCGCGGCCCGCTTCGCGTGCGCCGGACGACTCGGGGATACTTGAGGGCACCTGACTCACCGAGGAGATCACCGTGGATTCCGACACCGTCGTCGCACCCGTCCTGCCCGCCGCCCCGACCCGGCCGCCCCTGGCAATCCGCGGGGCCGTGCTGTCGGCCACCGCAGCCGCCCGGCCCTACCGGTCGTCGCGGCCCCTGCAGATCGTCGATCTGCAGCTCGAGGGCCCCGGCCCCGGCGAGATCCTCGTCAAGATCGAGGCCGCCGGGCTCTGCCACTCAGACCTCTCGGTGGTCACCGGCAGTCGGGTGCGCCCCACCCCGATGTTGCTCGGCCACGAGGCGGCCGGCCGGGTCGTCGAGC
The DNA here is from genome assembly GCF_026151165.2 of Cryobacterium sp. SO2. Lineage (NCBI taxonomy): Bacteria > Bacillati > Actinomycetota > Actinomycetes > Micrococcales > Microbacteriaceae > Cryobacterium > Cryobacterium sp. SO2. The sequence goes on along the minus strand of NZ_CP117849.1, from coordinate 34,142 downwards.
TCGGCGTCGGGGTCGATGATCTCCGGGTCGACCAACGCGTCGTGATGGCCTTCCTGCCGCGCTGCGGCGAGTGCGCCGGCTGCCGCACCGACGGAAAACTGCCCTGCATCCCGGGCAGCACCGCCAACAACGCCGGCACCCTGCTCGGCGGGGCGCGGCGGCTGAGCCTGGGCGGCACATCCGTGCACCACCACCTGGGTGTCTCGGCGTTCGCCGACCACGCCGTGGTCAACCGGTTCTCCGTGGTGCCCGTCGACGACGACGTGCCGCCGGACATCGCCGCCGTACTCGGCTGCGCCGTGCTCACCGGCGGCGGCGCCGTCATCAACGCCGGCCGGCCGGGCCCGGCCGACACCGTCGCCGTGGTCGGTCTCGGCGGGGTCGGCATGGCCGCGCTGATCACGGCGCTCTCCCTCGATGTGGCCGGCGTCATCGGTGTCGACTCGGTGCGGGCGAAACTCGACCAGGCCCTCGCCCTCGGCGCGGCGGCGGTCTTCACCCCGGAGGAGGCGCTCGCGCAGGGCATCCGGGCGAACGTCGTAATCGAGGCGGCCGGGCATCCGCGGGCCTTCGAGACCGCGGTGGCGATCACCGCGGCCGGCGGCACCACCGTCACGGTCGGGCTGCCCGGCGCCGACCAGCTCGCGGCGGTGTCACCGCTCACCCTCACCGCCGAAGCCCGCACCATCATCGGCAGCTACCTGGGCTCGGCCGTGCCCGAGCGCGACATCCCCTTCTATGCGCAACTCTGGCGCGAGGGAAAGCTGCCCGTGGAGAGCCTGATCTCCAGCCATATCCGCCTCGAGGACATCAACGAGGGCATGGACACGCTGGCCGACGGCAACGCCGTGCGCCAGATCATCCTCTTCGACTGATGGCCGCGAGCACCAACTGTGCCCCGTGCGCAACAGTTGGGCGGATGCGCCGGCGCGCGGTGTCCGCGCGAGGGCTTAGAGCCGGCGGAGGGTCTCCAGCACCACCACGGCGGAGCGTTCGGCCGCGTCGTCGACGTGGGTGAGGTGGTCCCCCACCGGTCCGCACAGGTCCGAGATACCGCGGATGGCCACAAACGGCACCCCGTACACGAAGCACGTCTGGGCGATGCCCACCGACTCCATGTCGGTGGCCAGCACACCGGGAAACAGCACTCGCAGGCTCTCGGCCAGCTCCGGGCCCACAAACTTGTCGTTGGAGACCAGGAGCCCGCGCTGCACCACCACGGTCGAGCCGTCGGGCATCCGGGCCGGCGATTCGGCGGCGTCCAGGGCCGCGGCCGCCCCGGCATAGCGGGCCGGCATGCCCGGCACCTGGCCGAGGGCGTAACCGAACGGGCGGGCATCCGCGTCGCTGTTCAGGCAATCGCCGCCGACAACGACCTCGCCCACGCGCACCTGCACGCCCACGCCGCCGGCCGAGCCGGCACTGATCACCAGTGGCGTCGCCGCCGGATCGACCAGGCGGGCGGCCAGAATGGCGGATGTGGCCGCCCCGGCCGCGTTGACCAGGCCGATACCGCTCTGCACGAGCAGCACCTCACGCCCGGCCAGGGTGACGCGCTGCTGCCGGGACTTGCCGACAACCACCGGGGGCGCCACGGCCGTCGCGGCGGCGAGGAACGGGGCGGCTTCCTCTTCCATCGCGACGAGGATGATGACGGCGGGGACGATCGCGGCGGGCACAATCACGGGGGCGTCGACGGAGCTCATTTGGTGACGTCGGGCCAGCCCGCGCGGCCCGCCAAGAACACCGTGACGGCCTCCTGCGCGGCGCTGAGGGAGTGGTTCGCTCCCCAGCCGCACTGCACCTCGTTGGCGGCTGGAACCTCCGTAGCGCCGAGGATGTCGGTCATGGTGGCCTCGATCAGCTCGAGCACCTCGGTGAACTCCGGCTGACCCTGCAGGATCAGGTAGAAACCGGTCTGGCAGCCCATCGGCGAGAAGTCGATGACCCGCTTGGAGTGGTTGCGGGAGTGCTCGGCGAAGAGGTGCTCGATCGAGTGCACCGCCGGCATCTCCAAGTGCGCCACATTGGGCTGGGTGAAGCGCACGTCGTACTTCACGATCACGTCGCCCTGCGGCAGCACCTTGGTGTCGGCCAGGCGCACGTAGGGCGCGACGACGGTGCGGTGATCGAGGTTGAACGACTCGACGTTCATGCGTGGCTGGTTCACGAGATCTCCTTGAAAACTCTGGGGTCAGCCCGGTTCGAGGTGACCAATCGACAGTAACAGGCGGGCCTCACCCGCCCCAGACCCGGGAGTGCATGCGGCCCCGGGAATTGTTGAGACCGCTTTCGAGTTGGCGAGAGAGCACCGTATCTCCTCCCCGCACACCGTGAGTGGCGAGGCCGGGCGCGCCGGAACGAGGAGAAACGTGGACGCGAAGACGACAGAGACCCAGCAGCCGTCCCGCCGGGTGTTCGTCGACCTGTCGCCGCTGCGCGCCTCCCCCGCCTTCGCCCGGCTCTGGATCGGCTCGGTGATCTCCGGCACCGGCGCGCAACTGACCGTCGTCGCGGTCGGCCTGCAGATCTACGAGATCACCCGATCCACCCTGGCCGTGTCGCTGGTGGGCGGCATCGCACTGGTCCCGATGATCATCGCCGGCCTGTGGGGCGGCATGCTGGCGGATGCCTTCGACCGCCGCCGGGTGCTCATAGTGTCGGCGATCATCGGCTGGGTCTGCATCCTGGGCATGGTCATCCTCGCCCTCGTCGAGCAGAGCCAGGCGTCAGGGCACCTGTTGCTCTGGCCGATCTACGTGATCACCACCGTCACCACCATGTCGGCCACGATCTCCCAGGCCACCAGGGCGGCGGTCATCCCCCGGCTGTTGCCACCGGAGATGGTGTCGCGGGCCAGTGCCCTGAACGGAATCTCCGGCGGCCTGCAATTGACCGTGGGGCCGGCCCTGGCCGGGGTTCTCGTGGCCGTGGTCGGATTTCCGGCGACGTTCGCCGTGGACGCGGTGCTGTTCGCCGCTGGCTTCCTGGGCATCTTCACGCTGCCGCGCCTGGGCGCCCTCGTGGCGACGGCACGGCCCGGGCTCGAATCCGTGCGCGACGGCCTGCGTTACCTGCGCTCGGCGCCGACGGTGCGGTTGACCTTCGTCGTCGACATCATCGCGATGACCTTCGGCCGGCCCATCGTGCTGTTTCCCGCGATCGGCGCCACCGTCATCGGCGGCGGCCCGGTCACCGTCGGCATCCTCACCGCCGCGACGGCGGCCGGTTCATTTCTGGCGTCCCTGTTCAGCGGCCCGGTGCAGCACATCCACCACCACGGCCTCGCGGTGTCGCGGGCGATCGCGGCCTTCGGCGGATTCATCCTGGTCTTCGGACTCACCATCTTGGCCACCCAGCTGGGCCTCTTCGGCCAGCCTGGGTCGGGCACAATCGTGGTCGCTTTGGTGATCGCTGCAGCCGCTCTGGCCGGCTCCGGCGCCGCCGACGAGGTCAGCGCGATCTTCCGTTCCACCATCATGCTCACGGCAGCACCCGATGAGATGCGCGGCCGCCTGCAGGGCGTCTTCGCCGTGGTCGTGGGCGGCGGCCCGCGGGTGGGCGACCTGTACTCCGGCATTCTGGCGTCGCTGGTGGCGCTGTGGTTCCCGCCACTGCTCGGCGGTCTGGTCATCGCCGCGTGGGTGACGATCCTGGTGCGGATGCGCCCGACCTTCCGCTCCTACGACTCGCGTACCCCGACGGCCTAGGCCCGGTCCGTCGCCGGACGCGGGACTGACAGACGCTCTGCCTATAGTGGTGCCATGACTCACGACACCGGAAGCACCGAGAAGACCCCAGACGGTTCCACCGACATCAGCGACGCGGAGAAGGCCCGGGCCGACGCACTGCCCGACGGATCGCAGAGCGACGGCACGGCCGAGACCGACGACGACACCGTCTCGGGCGGCCCGGCAGACTGACTCAGCCCGGCCGGACCGCCCGCGCGGTCGCGGTTAGGGAAGCCGGTATCCCGCTGCCCGGAACAGCTCGTACCATTCGGCGCGGGTAAGCGGGATCTCCGAACCCAACGCGGCCGCAGCGACGCGCTCGGGGCTGGTGGTGCCGAGCACCACCTGCATCTGCGCCGGGTGTCGGGTGATCCACGCGGTGGCGATGGCGATGGCGGGCACGTCGTAGGCGGCAGCGAGGCGGTCGATGACCGCGTTGAGCTCCGGGTACTCCGGTGAGCCCAGGAAGACACCGGTGAAGAAGCCCGCCTGGAACGGCGACCAGGCCTGCACGGTGATGTCGTTCAGCCGGCAGTAGTCCAGGATCCCGCCGCCGTCGAGAGTGGTGGCCTGCTCTTCGCCGGCCATGTTCGCCGCGACTCCCTGCGCGATGATCGGCGCGTGCGTGATCGAGAGCTGCAGCTGGTTGGCCACGAGCGGCTGCTTCACATACTTCTTGAGCAGGTCGATCTGGCGCGGAGTGTGGTTGGAGACACCGAATGCTCGCACCTTGCCGGCGGCCTCGAGCTCGTCGAAGGCGCGGGCGACCTCGGCGGGCTCAACGAGCGCGTCGGGCCGGTGCAGCAGCAGGATGTCGATGCGGTCGGTCTGCAGGGCGGCCAGGGATTCGTCGACCGACTCGATGATGTGCTCATAGGAGAAGTCGAAGTACCCCTCCCGGATGCCGGTCTTGGTCTGGATCGTGATCTCGTCCCGCTGCGACGGGGTCAGCTGCATCGCGTCGGCGAATCGGCGTTCACAGCCGTTCCGCTCCGGGCCGTAGATGTCGGCGTGATCGAAGAAGTCGATGCCGGCGTCGCGGGCCGTGCGCACCAGTTCGCGCACCTCGTCGTTGGACTTGTCGGCGATGCGCATCAGTCCGAGCACAACGTTCGGCGCGACGATATCGGTTCCGGGCATGGTGAAGGTCTTCAAAATGGTCCTTTCAAGAGGTGCTCTCCACGCTAGGGAGGCGCGCGACAGAAGTACAACAGGTGGCGGTGATGCCATTGAGAACCGAGGTCGGTCAATCACCGCCCACCCCGTAACCAACTACCCCGCTGCAGCCTCGTCGAAGAGCCAGCGCACATCTGCGCCGGCGGCCTCGAGCACGGCGCTCACTCGTGCGATCGGCAGTGTCTTCTCGCTCAGCGCCAGCGCCAGTGCGTCCTTCTTGCCGGCACCCGTGGCGAAAATGACGGCGTTCTTAGAGTTGGTCAGCGCTTTCGTGGTGAGGGTGATGCGGTTCGGCGGCGGCTTCGGCGAGTTGTGAATGGGCACCACCAGGGCCTCGTCGCCTTCATTGAACTCGGGGTGGCCGGGGAACAGCGACAGGGTGTGGCCGTCTTCGCCGACGCCCAGCCAAACGAGGTCGAACCGCGGCGCCGATTCGGTGGCGCCGACCAGACCGGTCAGGTCCTCGTTGTACCGGGTGGCCGCGATCTCGGCGCCCAGCTCGGTGACGGGGCGCAATCCGCGAACGGTCGAGGTCTGCGGCGTGCCGAACAGCAACGGCGTCACCTGGCCCCAGTTGGAGTCGGGCGAATCCACCGCCACCGCTCGCTCGTCCCCGATGACGGCGGTGACCTTCGACCAGTCCAGGGAATCGGCGTACTCGTTCACAATGATCTTGTATGCGCTCATTGGCGAGCTGCCGCCCGCGAGTACCCAGCGGGCTTCGCCGAAGGTGTCGATGGCCTGCTGCAGCACCGTGATCGCCGAACGAGCGGCTTCCGCGGCAACGTCGGCACTGGTCTGATACTTCTCAATTGATGCCACCGGATGGCTCCGTTTCTGATCGGCTCTATATATATTGCTTCGGTAGGTCCCGCTTCAACGGAATGATGCCGTCGTCGCAGCCCGCAAAACTTATCACTGAGCACTTTAGTTGGGGGAAATGTGCAGAACCGTCGGGTCTTTCTCCCCGTGCTCTTGGCACTGGCTGTCACTGCACTGTCGTCCTGCGCGTACGTCGACCCCCGGGCCAGCCTCGATCCGCTCGACGGGTTCGCGTCCGAGGTCTACCTCCTGCGCGATTCAGAGTCGCCAATGGATGTGTCGGACACGGTCTGCGAGGACCTGAACGGATGCGAGAAGGCTGCGGAATCAACGAGTGTGCGCCTCGTCAGGTTCGACTCCCCCGCCCACGCAAACGACTTCGCCGAGTCACTGGGCCACAGCGCCTACCAGTCGGATCGATTTGTCATCCAGTACCTCGACCTCGCCATCACCACCGCGGGCCGGGACATGATCGAGGTCACGGTAGACAACACCGCCTCCGACTCGCCGGACTGACGGGCACGCGGACGCAGCCCGGGAATGACGAAAGGCCCCCGGTTTCCCGGAGGCCTTTCCTGTTCGCGCAGATTTTCATCCATCGTGCACTTGCATACTGTGCGCGAGGGGGGACTTGAACCCCCACATCCTTTCGAATACTGGCACCTGAAGCCAGCGCGTCTGCCAATTCCGCCACTCGCGCGAACTTTGAAATCCTAGCATTCCGTGGGGCCCCAACGCCATTCGGCGCAATTCGGCCCGGACTGATCCCGGCACAACCGGTCACGAATCCTCTCAAACCACCCCCATTGGTGGTTCAACGCCACTACCCCCGTAGGATGACTTCCCGTGCCCTGACCCGCCCATTGGGCGAGTTAACACGTGAGGCAAGTAACATGCTGATAGCCAAACGGACCGGATCGGGAGACCTGTGGGCATACTGGACAGCTTTGAGAAAGGTCTTGAGCGCGCCGTAAACGGTGCTTTCGCCAAGACCTTCAAGTCGGGCGTGCAGCCGGTGGAGATCACCTCAGCGCTGCGTCGTGAGCTCGACACCAAAGCCGCCGTCGTCTCCCGCGACCGCATCCTGGCTCCCAACCGCTTCACCGTGCGCCTGGCCGAGGCCGACTACCGCCGCATGATCGATCTGGGCCCCGCCCTCATCGACGAACTCAGCCAGCTCGTGCAGCAGCACGCCGCCTCGCAGGGCTACCAGTTCACCGGCGCGGTCTCGATCGCCTTCGCCAACGACGACACTCTCAGCGTGGGCATGGTGCAGGTCGACTCCACGTCGGTCAAGGGCACCGTCGCTTGGACCCCGGTGGTCGACATCAACGGTCAGCGCCACCAGCTGGTCAAGTCCCGCACGGTCATCGGCCGCGGCTCGGATGCCGACATCACCATCGACGACACCGGCACCTCCCGCCGCCACGTCGAGATCATCTGGGACGGCGCCCGCGCCCAGGTGCGCGACCTCGGCTCCACCAACGGCTCCCAGCTCAACGGCTCCCCCGTCAAGCAGGCGATCCTCGAGCCCGACTCGGTCATCACCATCGGCCGCACCCGCATCGTCTTCCGGGTCGTCGCGCAGGCCGGCGCCGACCAGGCCGAAGCCCGCCGGGTCGACGATGCCACCCAGCGACACGACATGGGCGGATTTTGGGGGCCGAACGCATGAATCCCAGTGAACTGACCCTGTTGGTGCTGCGCCTGGCGTTCCTGCTGGTGCTCTGGCTGTTCATCTTCGGCATCGTCTACGCCCTGCGCAGCGACCTGTTCGGCCACCGGGTGCGCAAGCTCGCCACGGATGCGCCCGCCGCGGCCGCCGCCCCGGTCCCCTTCGCCACCCCGCCGCCCGCCCCCGTTCCGGCTGGAGCGTTCGCGCAGCCGCCGGCCGCCTCGGCATCCGCCCCCACCGAGCAGTTCGCCCGTCAGGCAGCGGCCCCGCCGGTGTCGTCCGGCCCGGAGATGGCCACCACCCAGACCGCCACCCGGCTGGTCATCACCTCCGGCCCCAAAGCCGGCACCGACTTCCCGCTCGGGTCAGAGCCGATCACCATCGGCCGCTCCAGCGATTCCAGCCTGGTCATCCGGGACGACTACACCTCCACCCACCACGCGCGCCTGATGCTCTGGCACGACGACTGGATGCTGCAGGACCTCGACTCCACCAACGGCACCTTCCTCAACGGCAAACGCGTGGCGGTGCCCACCTCGGTTCCGCTGAACACCACCGTCAAGATCGGCGCGACCAGCTTCGAGCTCCGGCGGTAGTGCATGGCATCGGTTAGTCACAGCGCAGCCGCGTCCAACGTTGGCAAGATTCGATCCAACAACCAGGACTCCGGGTACGCCGGGCACACCCTGTTCGTCGTTGCCGACGGCATGGGCGGGCACGCCGGCGGCGACGTCGCCTCCGCCATCGCCACCAAACGCATCATGGAGGCCGACAAGGCCTACCTGTCGGCGCAGGACGCCGAATTCGCCCTGCAGGCCGCGCTCATCGCCGCGAACTCGCAGCTGGCCGAAACCGTCTTCGAGCACGCCGAACTCACCGGCATGGGCACCACGGTCAGCGCCCTCGTGGTGCTGCACGACCAGGTTGCCATCGCCCACATCGGCGACTCCCGCATCTATCTGTTCCGCGACGGCGAACTGTCCCAGATCACCACCGACCACACCTTCGTGCAGCGCCTCGTCGACAGCGGACGCATCACCGAAGCCGAGGCCATGGTGCACCCGCGCCGGTCCGTGCTCATGCGGGTGCTCGGCGACGTCGAGGCGTCCCCCGAGATCGACACGTCCATCCTGGCTACCCGCGCCGGTGACCGCTGGCTGATCTGCTCCGACGGGCTCAGCGGCGTGGTATCGAACACCGGCATCGGCAACGCCCTCAAGTCCCCGATCGACGCGCAGGCCGTGGCCGACAGGCTGGTGAAGGAAAGCTTGGACGGCGGCGCCCCCGACAACGTCACCATCGTGGTCGTCGACATCGGCGACGGCGAGGAACGCCGGGGCGAACCCATCGTGGTGGGCTCCGCCTCCGCTCCCCTCGCCTTCGGTGAGGAGCCGGTGCGCACCCGCGCCCCGCGCATCCCCTCGCTGCGGCTGCACCCGGTGCGGGAAACCCACTTCGAGCCCGACTCGCAGGACTACCTCTCCGAGCTCATCGAAGAGGATGCCCGCCGTGCGTTGCGGCGCAAGGTCACCTGGCTGGCCGGCATCGTCTTACTCGTCGTGGCCATCTTGGGCGCGGCGCTGCTCGGCTACCAGTGGACGCAGAGCCGCTACTACGTGGGCGTGGAGGGCAGCACCGTCGCCATCTACCAGGGCATCCAGCAAGACCTCGGCCCGATCAAGCTCTCCAGCGTCTACGAAGACACCGACCTGGAACTGAACCAGCTGCGCGTCTACGACCGCCAGCAGGTGGAGCGCACCATCAGCGCGTCGTCGCTGGAAGACGCCAAACTCATTGTGGAACGGTTGAGCAGTGCCCCGGCAGAGTAACCAGACCACGGATGCCCGTGCCCGCGAATCCGCCCCGGCCACGGGCAAGATCCGCCGCCTGCACCTGCCGCAGAAGCTGCGCAACCTCGAGTTGTTCCTGCTCGTCATCGCCTGCGGCATCAACCTCGGTGCCGTGGTGCTCGTGCAGCTGGGCGCGCTCGGGGTGATCGACACCACCCTGGTGCTGCTCGGTGCCAGCCTGTCCGGCCTGGTCATCGCCATGCACTTCGTGCTGCGGTTCGTGGCGCGCGAGGCCGACCCGTTCCTCCTGCCCATCGCCACCCTGCTCAACGGCATCGGCATCGCCATGATCTACCGCATCGACATCGCCAACAACGAAAGCGGCTGGGCCAGCGCCGCCGTGCGGCAGACCGTGTGGAGCGGCCTGGCCATCGCCTGCGCCATCGCCGTGATCCTCATCATCCGCAACCACCGCGTGCTGTTCCGGTACACCTACGTGGCCGGCTTCGTCGGTGTCGCGCTGCTGCTGCTGCCCCTCGTGCCCGGCCTCGGCCGCGAAGTCAGCGGCGCCAGGGTCTGGATCGGGTTCGGCGACTTCGCCACCTTCCAGCCCGGCGAGATCGCCAAGATCGCGCTGGCCGTGTTCTTCGCCGGGTATCTGGTGCGCAACCGCGACAGCCTGTCCATGGTGGGCAAGAAATTCCTGGGGATGCGCTTCCCGCGGCTGCGCGACCTGGGCCCGATCCTCGTCGTCTGGGCTCTGTCGATGTCGGTCATCATCTTCCAGCGCGACCTCGGCACCGCCCTGCTCTACTTCGGCCTGTTCCTGGTGATGCTCTACCTCGCCACCGGCCGGCTCAGCTGGGTGCTGCTGGGCATGTCGCTGTTCCTCGGCGGCGCCCTCATCGCCAGCCAGACCCTCGACTACGTCAACGGCCGGTTCACCAACTGGCTGGATGCGCTCAACCCGGCCGTGTACGGCGCGGACGGCGGCAGCTACCAGCTGGTGCAGGGTCTGTTCGGCCTCGCCAAGGGCGGCCTGATCGGCACCGGCCTCGGCCAGGGCCGACCCGAACTCACCCCGGTGCCGCAGAGCGACTACATCATCGCCAGCCTGGGCGAAGAACTCGGCCTGGCCGGCCTGTTCGCCATCCTGGCCCTGTACTTGCTCTTCGTCGCCCGCGGCTTCCGCATCGGCTTCGCCGGCCAAGACGACTTCGGCAAGCTCCTCGGCGTGGGTCTCTCCTTCGTCGTGGCTCTGCAGTGCTTCATCGTTATCGGCGGCGTCACCCGGGTGATCCCGCTCACCGGGCTCACCACCCCGTTCCTGGCCGCCGGAGGCTCCTCGCTCGTGGCCAACTGGATCATCGTGGCGCTTCTGCTGCGCCTGAGCGACACCGTACGCAACCAACCTCGGCTGGTGGTCTAGATGAATCGTGAACTCAAGCGCGTCAGCATCGTGGTGCTGCTGATGTTCGTGGCGCTGCTCTGCTCCACGTCCATCATCCAGGTCTTCCAGTCCGACAACCTGTCCGCGGATGACCGCAACACCCGCACGTTGCTCGACAGCTACTCCGTCGAACGCGGCGCGATCCTCGCCGGCGGTGAGCCGATCGCCCAGTCCATGCCGGTCGACGACAACTACAAGTTCCAGCGCACCTACAGCAACGGACTGCTCTACGCCCCGATCACCGGGTTCATCCCCGTCAACGGCGCCCCCACCGGGCTCGAGCAGGCCCTCAACGGCGAGCTCAGCGGCACCTCGAACGCGCAATTCTTCGACCAGGTCTCCAGCCTGGTCACCGGGCAGGACCCCAAGGGCGCCGCCGTGGAAACCAGCATCGACCCCGTCGCGCAGCAGGCCGCCTGGGACGCCCTGGGCGACCTCACCGGCTCCGTGGTCGTCACCGAGCCGTCCACCGGCCGGGTTCTCGCCATGGTCTCCAAGCCCAGCTACGACCCCAACCAGCTGGCCGTGCACGACAGCGCCGCGGTCAACGACACCTACGACGCCCTCGTGAACGCCCCCGGCGACCCGCTGATCAACCGGGCCATCAACTCGCTCAACCCGCCCGGCTCGGTCTTCAAGCTCGTCGTGGTGGCCACCGCCCTGGAATCGGGCCAGTTCACCCCGGAGAGCACCTTCCCGAACCCCGCCACGTACCAGCTGCCCAATTCCAGCTCCATCGTCACCAACTCCGGTGGCGGCACCTGCGGCGCCGGCGACACCGTCACCATCGCCACGGCCCTGCGGCTGTCCTGCAACATCCCGATGGCCGAGCTCGGCCTGCAGCTGGGCGATGACGCCATCCGCGCGATGGCCGAGAAGTTCGGATTCAACTCCGAGTTCTCCATCCCACTGTCGGTCACGGCCAGCGTCTACCCCGAGGATCCCGACGACGCGCAGACGGCGCTCTCGGCATTCGGGCAGACCAGCGTGCGGGCGACACCGCTCCAGATGGCCCTGGTATCGGCCACGATCGCCAACGGAGGGATTGAAATGCAGCCCAACCTCGTCGACCAGATCCTGGCGCCCGACCTCAGCCCATTGCAAACCTTCGAACCTGTCGCCGCAGATCGCGTGATCAGCGCCGAAACCGCGGCCACCATGACCCAGATGATGGTCAATGGAGTCCAGGACGGTGCCGCGAGCAATGCAAGAATAGACGGAGTCGACGTGGCGGGAAAAACGGGGACTGCGGAGAACGGCGACGACGATCCATACACTCTATGGTTCACCGGATTCGCTCCCGCGGATGACCCGCAATACGCGATCACCGTTCTCATCGAAGATGGCGGGGGACTCGGTCAGACGGGGTACGGCAACTTGCTTGCCGCACCGATAGCGAAACAGGTACTAGAGGCGGTGCTGAATAAATGAGACCCACAGCAGGGCTCACCTTCGGGGGACGATACGAGCTGCAATCCCGCATCGCCATCGGCGGTATGGGCGAGGTTTGGCAATCCGTCGACCTCGTGATCGGGCGCACGGTCGCCATCAAGATCCTCAAGGACGAATACCTCGGCGATCCGGGCTTCCTCGAGCGCTTCCGCGCTGAGGCACGCCACGCCGCCCTCGTCAACCACGAAGGCATCGCCAACGTGTTCGACTACGGCGAAGAAGACGGCAGCGCGTTCCTCGTGATGGAACTCGTTCCCGGTGAGGCGCTCTCCACCATCCTCGAACGCGAGCACACCCTGCCCGCCGACAAGGTCCTCGACATCGTGGCGCAGACCGCCGCCGCCCTGCACGCCGCGCACGCCGCCGGCCTCGTTCACCGCGACATCAAGCCGGGCAACCTGCTGATCACGCCCGAGGGCCGGGTCAAGATCACCGACTTCGGAATCGCGCGCATCGCCGACCAGGTTCCGCTCACCGCGACCGGCCAGGTCATGGGCACCGTGCAGTACCTCTCCCCGGAGCAGGCCAGCGGACGTTCAGCCTCGCCGACCACCGACATCTACTCCCTCGGCATCGTCGCCTACGAAAGCCTCGCCGGCCGCCGCCCGTTCACGGGCGAGTCGCAGGTTGCGATCGCCATGGCGCAGATCAACGAGCAGCCGCCGCCGCTGCCCGATACCGTGTCCGAGCCGGTTCGCAACCTGGTGATCTCCTGCCTGGCCAAGAACCCGGCCGAGCGGCCCGCCTCAGCGGCGCATCTGGCGCGCGCCGCCATCGCGCTGCGCCGTGGCGACGTCGCGGCGGCAGCGGCATCCGTGCCCGCCGTCATGGCCGGGATCACGCCCACCGCCGCCACCCAGCTGATGCCCGGCGCCGGCACCAACCAGACCACCATGCTGATGCCGTCCGCCGGTGCGGCCGGCACGCAGCCGGCCACCCGTGCGGAGGCGGCCGCGGCCGCAGCGGCCAAGACGCCGCCGAAGAAGAAGAAACGCAGCCCGTGGACCTGGCCGCTCATCGCGCTCATCTCGATCCTCGGGCTCGTGCTGGTCGGTACCCTGGTCACGCTCTTCACCCAGCAGACCAGCACTCCGGATCCGGCTCCGTCCACGTCCTCCACACCCGTTGAGACGCCGGCGGAGACTCCGACGCCCACGCCCTCCGCCACGCCCACCACCGTGCGGGTCAACCAGGACGAGTTCCTGGGCCTGACCAGCTCCGCCGCCAGAGACAAGCTCAGCGAGATGGAACTCAGCGCGAACGTGGTCGCCGACAAGGCCGCCACCACGGCCGAGCAGATCGACACCGTCTACGGCATCAACCCCACCGGGTCCGTCGCCAAGGGCACCGAGATCACCGTGCGCGTCTACGGCGACGTCGCGCTGCCGGACGCCCCGTCCGGCACGCCCACCGCCACACCCGCCACCGTCGCGCCCGCCGGCACGGTCACGGTCACGTGGCCGGCCCAGTCCTGCCCCGCCGGTCAGGAGCTCTCCGGTTACGAACTGCTCGCCGAGGGCAACGGCACCCAGTCGCCCGCCCCCACCGGCGCCGACGTCACCACCGCCACCGTCACGGCCGGCACCGGGGACTTCACGGTCAAGTTCCGCTACTTCTGTGGCCAGGTCGAATCCGAATACTCGGGTGCCACCAGCGTCGACGTCACGGCGCCGGCGGCCACACCCACACCCACCGCCACGCCGGCCAAGCCGGCCGGCTAACCGGTACCGCCCGGCCGGGCAACCGGCCACGGGCGGGACCAAGGGTAAAATGACCAACAATGTCTGCGAGCAGGGAGATTTGCATTGACTGATGAGGGCCGACTGCTTGCTGGTCGATACCGCGTCGGCGCGTCGATCGGACGCGGCGGCATGTCCGACGTGCACATCGGCACCGATTCCCGGCTCGGCCGTACAGTGGCCATCAAGCTGCTCAAGTCGTCTCTCGCCGCCGACCCCGCCTTCCGCACCCGTTTCCGCCAGGAGGCGCAGGCCGCCGCGCGCATGGCCCACCCCACCATCGTGCGGGTGTTCGATGCCGGTGAGGAGACTATCTCCGAAGACGACGGCACCGAATCTCAGATTCCATTCATCATCATGGAGTTCGTCGACGGTCGCCTGCTCAAGGACATCATCAAGGAAGGCCCGATCGACTCGACCGAGGCCGTCCGCATCATCGACGGCGTGCTGACCGCCCTCGAGTACTCGCACCGCGCCGGGGTCGTGCACCGCGACATCAAGCCGGGCAACATCATGATCACCAAGGCCGGCCAGGTGAAGGTGATGGACTTCGGTATCGCCCGTGCCATCTCCGACTCCGCCACGACGGTCGCGCAGACCACCGCGATCCTGGGCACCGCCTCCTACTTCTCGCCCGAGCAGGCCAAGGGCGAATCCGTGGATGCCCGCACCGACCTGTACTCCAGCGGTGTGGTGCTCTTCGAAATGCTCACCGGTCGTCCGCCGTTCCGCGGGGACACCCCGGTCGCCGTTGCGTACCAGCACGTCAGTGAAGCGCCGGTCAAGCCGAGCTCGATCAACCCCAAGGTCTCCCCCGCCCTCGACATCGTCGTTGTGCACGCCCTCGCCAAGGACCGCTTCGACCGGTACCAGAGCGCCGTCGAATTCCGCAACGATGTGGAAACCGCCGGCGCCGGGCACATCCCTGTGCGTCGCACGGCCGAGGACCTCGCCGGCGGCCTGTTCGGTGCCCCGCCGGAGGTGGCCTCCACCTCCGAGCTCGCGCTCAAGCAGCTGGCCGAAGACCAGACCATGGACCGCACCCAGCGGCGCCCACCGGTGATCTGGATCTGGGCCGGCATCGTAAGCGTCATCGTCATCGTCATCGCGGTGATGTTCTGGGCGCTCAGCCTGAGCCCCAGCGATGAACTGCCGGATGCGTCGAGGCGCGTGCCCGTGCTCACCGGCTACAGCTACGACGACGCGCAGGATGCCCTGCTCGAGTTGGATCTGGCCGCCACGAAGGCCGAAGAGGCCAGCCCCACCGTGGCCAAGGACGAGGTCATCCGCACCGACCCGCCGTCCGGAACCATCGCCCCGCCGGCGACCGTGGTGAAGGTGTACGTGTCGACGGGTGCTGAGCTCGTGGAGATGCCGGACACCACCAACCAGCCGTTCTCGGCCGCCGAGCCGTTCCTCACCGAACGCGACTTCATCTCTGGGTCCGTCACCACCGAGAACTCTCCGGATGTCCCGGAGGGAATCGTCATCGACACGGTGCCGGCGCCGCACAGCCAGACCGCCGCGGGATCCACGGTGGACTTCACCGTGTCGAGCGGCCTGGTGACGATGCCGAACGTGGTGGCGCAGTCGCTCACGGCGGCCAACCAGCTGCTGCAGGCATCCGCCCTGCAGCTGGTGCCGGTTCTCGAACCCGACTACACCTGCGACGCGCAGCCCGGCTCCCCGATCACCAAGCAGTCGCTGGCGCCCGGAGACGTGCCCCAGAAGTCCGAGGTCGAACTCACCTACTGCGCCGGCTAACGCCCGCGAGCCGTGAGCAAAGCCCCGAAAAGTGGAACTTTTCGGGGCTCAGGTCACGGCTCGCGAAGCTGGGGCTAACCCAGCTTCAGCATCGGGGTGAGGTGCTTGGCGGTCTCCCGAGCCTGGGGGAGACCGGCCAGCGCCAACCAGTTCGCCACCATCAGGTAGCCGCCCTCGGTGAGCACCGACTCCGGGTGGAACTGCACACCGAGGATCGGCGCCGACACGTGTCGCAGGCCCATGATCACCCCGCCGGCGGTGCGTGACGTCACGACGAGGTCGCTGGGCACAGTGCCGTTCACAACGGCGAGGGAGTGGTACCTGGTGGCCGTGAACGGCTGCGGAACCCCAGCATAGAAGTCGCTCTCGTCGTGCGTGATCTGGGACGTCTTGCCGTGCATGAGCTCTTCGGCGTTGGTCACCGTGGCCCCGAAGGCCTCGGCGATCGCCTGGTGGCCCAGGCACACGCCGAACAGCGGCAGGTTGGTGGCCAGCGCGGCCTCCACGGCCGCGATGGACACCCCGGCGTCCGCCGGTTTGCCCGGTCCGGGGGAGACCAGCACGCCGTCGAACTCGGCGATGCGCTCGGTGATCTCCGTGGCCGGAAAAGCGTCGTTGCGAACGACCTCGGTCTCCGCGCCCAGTTCCCGGAGGTACCCGTTGAGCGTGTAAACGAAGCTGTCGTAGTTATCGATTACGAGAATGCGGGTCATGGGGCGCCCACCGTCACTTCCTGGTTGTCAACGATCGTATTCGCCCATGGAAAAACCCAGGTGGCGAGTGAATAAAGCACAGCGGCCAACAGCACGAGAACGAGCAGGATGCGCACCCACACCGGTCCGGGCAGGATGCGCCAGAGGGCTGCGTACATGGTGTGGTCCTCGATCTCGTTCGGTCTGTGTGTGTCGCGCTGTGGGGTGTCGGTCAGGCGCCGGGCATCATGGCCGCCAACTCGGCGGGAGGCCCCGCGGAGGTCGGTTGCCAGGATTCGAAGACACCGTAAGCGATGATCCGCTCATCCGTGGAGAAGAGCGGGTTGCAGGTGGTGAGGGTGATCAGCCGGTCCACGGCGGTGGCCTCCGGCTGGTGGGGAACGGGTGCGATCGCCTCGATCGCGCTCGGCGGCACGTATTCGAAGTCACGGAACCTGTAGGTGTAATAGCCGTCGGCGGTCTGCACGTAGATGGCGTCGCCCAACTGCAGCTCGTTGATCACGTGCATGCCGCCGCCGTTGGCGCTGCGGTGCGAGGCGATGGCGAAGTTGCCCACCTCGCCCGGCATCTGACTGCTCGGGTAGTGCCCGATGCCCAGATCCGGGCTGTTGAGCACATCCGTGCCCGTGCCCTGCGCGATGGTGCGGTGGTAGTCGGCGCCGAAGCGCGGCACGTAGAGCACGGCGAACGCGCTCGCGTTGCCCGGCGCCTGGGCCACGACGGGGTCGCCGTAGCCTTCCTCGGCGGGGGCGGGGTCCGGGTCGGGGGCCACGTCCTCGGTCCAGCCCTGACTGATCGACTCGGCGGCCCGGGACTGCGACGCGGCCATGACGGCGTCGTTCCACCACAGCTGCCAGGCGAGGAAGAGGAGCACGATGACGCCCCCGGTGATCAGCAGTTCGCCGAGCACCCCGACAACGCTGACCCGGCGCCGGGCACGCGGCTTCGGCGCGCGTAGGGCCCTGCGCCCACGCTGGGCCGGAACTTCGGGCAGGGCCGGCTCGGTCATGCACTCGATTCTAATCGGGCCGACCCTGGTGCTCTTCCGGGAAGATTCGGCAGGCGCCCGCAGGCTGGGACGCTAGAATCTCAGGCATGGCACGCACAAACCCCCGCACCAAGCCCGCCCGCCCGGAGGCCCGCTCGGGCGAGGACGCTCCGAACGCCGCCTGGTTCAAGCCGGTGATGTTCGGTTTCATGCTCATCGGGCTCGCCTGGATCATCGTCTTCTACGTGAGCCAGGGCGCACTGCCCGTTGCGAGCTTCGGCTCGTTCAACATCCTGGTCGGATTTGGGATCGCCTTCATCGGCTTCCTGATGACCACACGCTGGCGCTGAGCCGCCCCACTCTTCACCACCTGTTCCGCACAGGTTAACCACCCGTTCGGGTAGTCAATTACAGCCGTGTAATTATCCCCAATGTGGAAACTCCTGTGGATAACTTTTCTTCAGGCTGGGGATATCCCCGTTGTGGCCGGCCGCGGACGGGCTAAACGAAGAACTTCACGAGGCTGAGTGCGAGCAGCAGCACGGTGAATCCGCCGAGCAGAACGAACTGCAGCACGCGCTTGGAGCGACCGCGGGTCTGCACGAAGATCAGGCCGATGATGGCGCCGCCGATGAGGCCGCCCACATGCGCCTGCCAGGCCACATTGAGCCCCGGCAGGAACCCGATCACCAGGTTGATGCCCACCAGGATCAGCAGCTGCGTGGCATTGCCGCCGAGCTTCCGCTGGATCACGAGGAACGCGCCCATCAGGCCGAAGATCGCGCCGGATGCGCCGACGACCGGAGTGAGCGGCGACGCCAGGAAGAGCACTCCCAGCGACCCGGCCAGCCCGCTGAGCAGGTAGAGGGCCAGGAACCGGCCGCGTCCGAGCATCCGCTCGAGGATCTGGCCGAAGATCCACAGCGTGTACATGTTCAACAGCACGTGGAAGATGAACCCGGTGGAGTGCACGAAGACGCTGGTCAGCATGCGCCACGGTTCGAATGAGCCGGGGTACGAGTAGAGACCGGCGTAGAGCAGCCGGTCGGTGACGCCCAGCCCGGGAATCAGCTGCAGGAGGAAGACCAGAATGGTCAGCGCGATGATCGCGTAGGTGACCGTGGGCTGGCCGGGGGCCGTCATCCGTCCCAGCCGGGTGCGCACGGCCGACTTGGTGCGGGGCGCGCTCTGGCGCTGCTCCCGCATGCACTCGGGGCAGATGACCCCGACAGCGGCCTGCGTCTGGCATTCGGGGCAGATGGTGCGCCCGCAACGCTGACAGAGGATAAAACTCTGCCTGCCCGGATGCCGGTAACAGAAGTTGGCGGCGGTTCCGGGCAGGCTGGTCATGATCGAGTGGTCCTAGACCTGCTCGACGGTGATGCTCTCGATGACGACGTCGGTGAGCGGACGGTCGCGGCCGTCGGTGGGCACAACGGCGAGCTGGTCGACGATCTTGCGGGAGGCTTCGTCCTCGACGGCGCCGAAGATGCTGTGCTTGCCCTGCAGCCAGGTGGTCGGCACGACGGTGATGAAGAACTGCGAGCCGTTGGTGCCGCGGCCGCCCTGGATGCCGGCGTTCGCCATGGCGAGGACGTAGGGCTGGGTGAAGTCGAGCTCCGGGTTGATTTCGTCATCGAACTGGAAGCCGGGTCCACCGGTGCCCTGGCCCAGCGGGTCGCCGGCCTGGATCATGAAGTCCTTGATGATGCGGTGGAAGACGGTTCCGTTGTACAGCGGGTCGGTGGAGGTCTTGCCCGTGGCCGGGTGCTTCCACTCGATCTCACCGGTGGCGAGCCCGACGAAGTTCCTGACGGTCTTCGGGGCGTGGTTTCCGAAGAGGTTGACCTTGATCGGTCCGAGGGTTGTATTGAGCGTTGCGACGGCAGTGTGCTTAGACATAGGGATAATTCTTGCACAGCAGCATTGTCCGAATCCGTCTCCCTGTCAGGCATTCAGAGCGCTCACAGGCTATTCAGTGGCAAGATGGGCAGTGTTCACCACAA
Source organism: Cryobacterium sp. SO2 (assembly GCF_026151165.2). Taxonomy (NCBI): domain Bacteria; kingdom Bacillati; phylum Actinomycetota; class Actinomycetes; order Micrococcales; family Microbacteriaceae; genus Cryobacterium; species Cryobacterium sp. SO2. Next base: position 14,836 of record NZ_CP117849.1, on the reverse strand, counting down.
GAAACGATGGAGGGTCCAGATGAGCCTGTCACGCAAGCGCCGAAAGGAACTCACTCGTCTGCGCAAGAGCGCGGACGAACTGTGGAGTAATCAGCAGGAAGTTCTCGACCGCGCAAACGAGATCGCACGTGAAGCCGGCCGTCAGGCTGGTGTGCTCACTCGTGAAGAAGTAGTACCCCGCGTTCGCCAGGGATATGAGCACTACCTGCTCCCCGGTGTGCACGCCACCCAAGACTTCGCCGGTGGCGTTCGCCACCAGGTCACTGACAAGGTTCTGCCGGGGATCGGAACCGCTCTGGGCACTGTCATGTCCGTTGGCGATATCGCCAAGGATGCCCGCGTCGCCGCGCTCAACCGGGTGCGGTTCCAGAAGCCCGTCGTGGTGCAGAAGCAGGGGCTGGGTGCGGGAACGTACATCGCCATCGGTGTGGGCATCGCTGCCGCCGCTGGTGTGGCGTACGCCATCTGGCAGACCTTCCGCGCCGACGACGAGCTGTGGGTCTCAGAGGACGAGTCGCTGCTCGACTCCCCGATTGAGAAGTCCACGGACGTCTAGTTCGCAGATCGCCGTTTACAGGCCCGCATCCTCCCGGATGCGGGCCTGTTCTGTCCCCCCAAGTGGGGGGACATTGAGCGGGGCGGGGCCCATACCTTTAGGTGACAATTGGTGGCCGTACTGGAAGGCGTCCAGTCGGACCATCTCAGGAATGGTGGTACCCGATGAATTCCACGTTCTCCCAACACGCAAAACGCTCTAAAGCCGGACGCAGGGCCCTAGCCTTGTTACTGGCTGCAGTCGCCGGCATCGGCCTCAGCATCACCGGCGCGACGGCCGCCCAAGCAGGCGTCTTCACCGCTCACGTCATCAGCGGCCGGGGTGTCCAGTTCGTGAATGTTCGAGCGAACACGAACACCACAAGCACAATCTTGCGAACCATCAAGTTCGGGGCAGCCGTGGGCCTGAACTGCTATCAGTCCGGGGGAGCAGTCAAAGGCCCCTACGGTACGTCCACGATCTGGTACAGCATCGACGGCGGCGGATGGGTCACCGACGCCTATCTCGAGACCGGCTCGAACAATCCGGTCACGCCCAAGTGCGGTGTGGCGCAGACGACAACGTTCGCTCTGCCCTTCCCAGCGGGCTCACGCTACAAGGTCACGACCACACCGGGAACTGCATCCCACGCCGACAAGTACAACCGAAATGCAGTCGACTTCGGTAACGGCACCTCGGGCGGGAGCGTCGTTGCCTCAGCTGCCGGGAAGGTCTATTCCGAGGGCTGGAGTGGGGCGGGTGGAATCATTGTGCTCATCGACCACGGCAACAACCGGTGCACTCAATACGCACACCTGAGTCGGAGCGTCGTGGACAAGGGAAACTCTGTCGCGAAGGGACAGAAGATCGGCGCAGTCGGAGGCTCCGGTTACGGGCGCCAGGGCTACTACGCGGCACACCTGCACTGGAACATGGTCTACTGCGACACCCGTTTGAGCCGCGAGACTATCAATACCGTTGAACAGGGAACGAGCTACCCTCTCGGAGCCTGGGTTACCAGTCGCAACAGTTGAGTACCCCTCCGCGGCAAACGTGGAGGGCACTAACACCCAAGGCCCTCGTCTCTGACGGGGGCCTTGTTGCGAGTCTGGGCCCTGTGCGGCCCTGTGCGCGGGTGTGAGCGGATGCGCCCGCCACCGTCGCGCAGGGCGCTGTCTGGCCGTCCCGACGCCGTGAGCGCCCCGCAGGGAGCCGGTGGGGGAGTACCGGCACCCTCACGGGCCCGCACCGAACGGCCACCACCTCAGTTCGATCCTTGACAGTTAGATCTCTAACGGTTAGAGTTCTGATCATGGACGAACAGCGACCCACCCTCACCACCAGCCTCGAGCTGGTCCGCTGGATCGGCTGGGCCCAGATGAAGGCCGGCGAGGAATGGATCAAGGAGCGTGAGCTCAGTCACGCCCAGAGCTTCGTACTCGGGTACCTGGCCCAGAATCCCGGTGCCATCCAACGGGACATCGCCGAGATCAGCCGCACCAGCGCGGCGAGCGTCACGAGCCTCCTGCAGAGGCTCGAACGTCGCGGCCTTGTCGAGCGCAGATCGGACGCCGGCAACGAGCGCAGCAAACGGGTCTACGCCACACCCGCCGGCGCCGAGTTGATCGCCGGGTTCGAAACCGCGATGGCCGCCGCCGACGAGACCATCCTCGCCCCGCTGAATCAGGACGAGCGGGCCACCCTGCACGCCCTGCTGACCAAGATCACGTCGCAACTGCCGCAACCAACTCGGTCCTAACCGCCACACCGCCTAGCCACGCCGGCCACCCCGTGCCGGCGACCTTCGGCGCGCCCCGACAAACCTGAATCTCCCTTCGCCGTGCCGGCGTTCGTCGGCGCGCGCTCGAACCTGCCCGGAAAGGCCAGCCATGAACACCACCACACACCTCGAATCCGAAGGAATGCCAGACCCGGTCCGCACCAACCGGTGGTACCTCTCGTCGGCCCCGATCATCAGCGCCCTGGTGCACCTCTGCGTGCCGATGGCCGCCGCGATGATCGTGGGCGCAATCTACAACCTCGTCAACGCCGGCGTGATCGGATCCCTCCACGACACCGCCCTGCTGGCGGCGATCACGTTGGGTTCCCCGATTCTGGGCCTTGTCATGGCGGTCGGGAACGTGTTCGGTGTCGGCGGCGGCGCGATGATCTCTCGCCTCCTCGGCCGAGCGGAACAGGAACCCGCCCAGGTCGACGGCATCAAGCGGGTCTCCTCCTTCGCCGTCTGGGGAGCGGTGATGGCCGGCACCGTGGTGGGCGGCATCGGGCTGCTCCTGCTGCACCCCCTGGTGGCCCTGCTCGGCGCGACCGCGGCCGCCGTGCCACCGACGACAGCATTCGTCGGCGTCATGCTGGCCTTCGTGCCCGTGCTCGCCGCGGCCGTCTGCCTCGAGCAGATCGTGCGGGCGGAGGGCGCCGCCCGCCAGGTGATGGTGGGGCTCATAGCGTCGGTGGTGGCCAATGTCGTCTTCGACGTGTTGTTCATCCTCGTGCTGCACTGGGGCGTCGCGGGTGCCGCACTGTCGATGGGTCTGGCGAACCTCGGTGTCGTCGGCTATTTCGCCTTCTGGCTCACCCGCCACAGCGAGCACGTCAGCCTCGCGCCCCGGTGGTTCACCCTCTCGCCCACGGTGTTGCGCCCTGTGCTCGGCGTCGGCGTCGGCACCCTGCTGCAATCCGCGTTCCTGATCGTCACCTCGCTGGTGCTCAACAACCTGGCGGCCGGCTACGGCGACGGGCCGCTCGCGGCCATGGGCGTCGCCGTGCGGATCGCACAGGTGCCGGAGTTCCTGCTGATGGGTGTCACCATCGGGGTTCTGCCGCTCCTGGCCTACTCCTACGGCAAGGGCGACCAGGCCCGGCTCTCCGCGGCGCTGCGCGCATCCTTCATCGCCGTCGGCGGTATCGCCTTGCTCTTCTCCGCGGCCGTGTTCGCCTTCCGCGAGGAGGTCTTCTCCGCCTTCGTCTCCGACCCCACTGTTCTGGTCATCGGCGTGAGCATCCTCACCGCGCAACTGGTGGCGATGGTGGCCAATGGGTTCACCGGCCTCATCACGTCACTCTTCCAGGCCACCGGGCTGGCGATGGCAGCCACGGTGATGTCGGTGACCCAGGGGATCCTGTTCATTCCGATCGTGCTGTTGGGCAACCTCTGGTTCGGCCTGCCCGGCATCATCTGGGCGCTCACCGTCACGGAGAGCGCCGTGCTGCTCGTCGGCATCGGGATGTGGGCCGCCTCGCGTCGCACGATCGAAGCCGGCCTTGCCGGCGGCAGCCCTGAGCGCGCCGAGGAACTCCTCGAGCAGGCGGCTGGCTGACCCGTGAGAACGAGAAAACCCCAGCCGGCACGAGCCGACTGGGGTTTCTTTCTGTGGAGCCACGGGGAATCGAACCCCGGACCTCCTGCTTGCAAAGCAGGCGCTCTACCAATTGAGCTATGGCCCCGAACCGGTTCCTCAGTAGACGAGGATCTGGTGGAGATGTAAGGCTTTTCTTGAACTACGTGGGGATACCGGGATTTGAACCTGGGACCTCTTCGTTATCAGCGAAGCGCTCTAACCAACTGAGCTATATCCCCCTATTGGGCAGGTTTCAGACTAACGGAAACCGGCGAAAAGTCCCAATCGAGGCCGCGAGGCGACCCCGATCGGGCATCCGACGATCAGTTGTTGGTGAATCCGACGAGCAGGCCTCCGGTGACCTTGACGCTCAGGTTGTACAGCACGGCGAAAATAGCGCCGAGTGCGGTGATGACGACGGTGTTGATGACCGCCACGACAACCGCGAAGCCCATGACGTTGCCGATCGACAGGATCGTGGTCAGCTGCGAAGAGCTGCCCGCGATGTCGGTGTACAGGGCGTCGATCTGGGTGAAGATGCCGGTGCCGTTGAGCACCGTGAAGGTGAGGAACGTCGCGACGATGGTCACGACGGCCAGGCACACCGCGATTAGGAAGGACAGCTTGACGGCCGACCAGAAGTCGACGTACACGAGCTTCAGACGTACCTGCTTGGACGTGGTTGCACCTCGACTCGACTTCTTGGCCAGTTTCTCGGCGACACTACTCATCTGCTGATTCTACTTTCCCCGGCTCGCTCTCGGTTGCAGTCTCGATTTCCTCGACCACAAGATTGCGTTCGGTGTTCTTCGCGATGGCGATGATCCTGTCTTCGTCCGCGAATTTTGCAAAGACGACGCCCATGGTGTCCCGGCCCTTGGCCGGCACTTCGGCGACGTCAGAGCGTACCACCTTGCCGCTGGCAAGGACCACGAGCACCTCGTCTTCCTCATCAACGATGAGGGCGCCGACCAGGTCGCCGCGGTCGTCGTTGAGTTTGGCCACCTTGATGCCCAGCCCGCCGCGGTTCTGCAGGCGGTACTGGTCGGCGGAGGTGCGCTTGGCGTAGCCGCCCTCTGTGACCACGAAGACGTAACCGTCGTCGGAGACCACCGAGGCGTCGAGCAGGGTGTCGTCGCCGCGGAAGTGCATGCCGATCACGCCGGAGGTGCTGCGGCCCATCGGGCGCAGTGCCTCGTCCGACGCGGTGAAGCGGATGGACATGCCCTTGCGGGACACCAGCAGCAGGTCGGAGTCCTCGTCGACCAGCAGTGCGGAGACGAGTTCGTCGCCCTCGCGCAGCTTGATCGCGATGATGCCGCCGGTGCGGTTCGTGTCGTACTCGGCCAGCGCGGTCTTCTTGATCAGGCCCTCGCGGGTGGCCAGGGTGAGGTACTGGGCCACACCGTAGTCGCGGATGTCGAGGATCTGGGCGATCTCCTCGCCCGGCTGCAGCGCGAGCAGGTTGGCGACGTGCTGACCCTTGGCGTCGCGTCCGGCTTCGACGGCCTCGTAGGCCTTGGCCCGGTAGACCCTGCCGGTGTTCGTGAAGAACAGCAGCCAGTGGTGCGTCGTGGTCACGAAGAAGTGCTCGACCACATCGTCGGCGCGCAGCTGCGCACCCTTGACGCCCTTGCCGCCGCGGTGCTGGTTGCGGTAGTTGTCGCTGCGGGTGCGCTTGATGTAGCCGCCGCGGGTGACGGTGACCACCATCTCCTCTTCGGGGATGAGGTCCTCGATCGACATGTCGCCGTCGAAACCGAACATGATCTCGGTGCGGCGGTCGTCACCGAACTTCGTGGTGATCTCGGTGAGCTCCTCGCTCACGATGGTGCGCTGGCGCTCGGGGCTGGCCAGGATCGACTTGAACTCGACGATCTGCAGTTCGAGTTCCGCGGCCTGGTCGATGATCTTCTGGCGCTCGAGAGCGGCCAGGCGGCGCAGCTGCATGGTGAGGATGGCGTCGGCCTGCAGCTTGTCGACCGTGAGCAGGTCCATCAGGCCTTCGCGGGCGTCGTCCACGGTGGGGGAGCGGCGGATCAGGGCGATGACCTCGTCGAGCGCGTCGAGCGCCTTGAGGTACCCGCGCAGGATGTGCGCATCCGCCTCGGCCTTGTTCAACCGGAACTGGGTGCGACGCACGATGACGTCGATCTGGTGGTCGACCCAGGCGCTGATGAAACCGTCCAGGGCCAGGGTGCGCGGGATGCCGTCGACGATCGCGAGCATATTCGCGCCGAAGTTCTCCTGCAGCGGGGTGTGCTTGTAGAGGTTGTTCAGCACTACCTTGGCTACGGCGTCGCGCTTGAGCACGATCACGAGTCGCTGGCCGGTGCGGCCGCTGGTCTCGTCGCGGATGTCGGCGATGCCGGTGATCTTGGCGTCCTTCACCAGGTCGGCGATCTTGATCGCCAGGTTGTCCGGGTTCACCTGGTACGGCAGTTCGGTGATGACCAGGCAGGTGCGACCCTGGAGTTCTTCGATGCTCACGACGGCACGCATCGTGATCGAGCCGCGGCCGGTGCGGTAGGCATCCTGAATGCCCTTGATGCCCAGGATCTGCGCGCCGGTGGGGAAGTCGGGGCCCTTGATGCGCTGGATCAGCGCTTCGAGCAGCTCTTCGCGGGTGGCGTCGGGGTGCTCCAGGTACCAGAGGGCTCCGGCGGACACCTCGCGCAGGTTGTGCGGCGGGATGTTGGTGGCCATACCGACGGCGATGCCGACGGACCCGTTCACCAGCAGGTTCGGGAAGCGGGCCGGCAGCACGGTGGGCTCGAGGGTGCGGCCGTCGTAGTTGTCCTGGAAGTCGACGGTGTCTTCGTCGATGTCGCGCACCATCTCAAGGGCCAGCGGGGCCATCTTGGTTTCGGTGTATCGCGGGGCGGCGGCGCCGTCGTTGCCGGGGGAGCCGAAGTTGCCCTGGCCGAGCGCCAGCGGGTAGCGAAGGCTCCATGGCTGCACGAGGCGCACGAGCGCGTCGTAGATCGAGGAGTCACCGTGCGGGTGGAACTGGCCCATCACGTCGCCGACGACGCGGGCGCACTTGGAGAATGCCTTGTCGGGGCGGTAGCCGCCGTCGTACATGGCGTAGATGACGCGGCGGTGCACGGGCTTCATGCCATCACGCACGTCGGGCAGCGCGCGGCCCACGATGACGCTCATCGCGTAGTCGAGGTAAGAGCGCTGCATTTCCAGCTGCAGGTCGACCTGGTCGATCTTGCCGTGCTGGGTGCGGTACTTGGCCGCAGCTTCCGCCGCTGCCGCCGCGTCGGCGGTGTCGGGCGTGGTGCCGGTGGTGTCGTCAGATGTCAAGGAAACGCACGTCCTTCGCGTTCTTCTGGATGAAGTTGCGTCGGGATTCGACGTCTTCGCCCATCAGGGTGGAGAAAATTTCGTCGGCGGCTGCCGCGTCGTCCAGGGTCACCTGGAGCAGGGTGCGGGACTCGGGCGCCATGGTGGTTTCCCACAGCTCCTTGTAGTCCATCTCACCGAGACCCTTGTAGCGCTGGATGCCGTTGTCCTTGGGGATGCGCTTGCCGGCGGCGGCGCCATCGGCGAGCAGGGCATCTCGTTCGGCGTCGGAGTAGACGTATTCGTGGGCCGAGTTCGACCACTTGAGCCGGTACAGCGGCGGCTGCGCCAGGTACACGTAACCGAGGTCGATCAGCGGGCGCATGTAGCGGAACAGCAACGTGAGCAGCAGGGTGGTGATGTGCTGGCCGTCGACGTCGGCATCGGCCATCAGCACGATCTTGTGGTACCGCACCTTGTCCGGGTTGAAGTCCTCGCCCAGTCCGGCACCGAACGCCGTGATCATGGCCTGTACCTCGGCGTTGGCGAGGGCCCGGTCGAGCCGGGCCTTCTCCACGTTGAGGATCTTGCCGCGCAGCGGCAGGATCGCTTGGGTTTCGGGGTTGCGGCCCTGCACGGCGGAGCCGCCGGCCGAGTCACCCTCGACGATGAAGATCTCGGAGGAGGCAGGGTCCTTGCTCTGGCAGTCCTTGAGCTTGCCCGGCATTCCGCCGCCCTCGAGCAGGCCCTTGCGGCGGGCGGTCTCGCGCGCCTTGCGGGCGGCCATGCGGGCCGTCGCGGCCTGCAGGGACTTGCGGATGATCTCGCGAGCCTGCACGGGGTTGCGGTTGAACCAGTCGGAGAGCTGGTCGCCGACGACGCGCTGCACGAATGCCTTGGCCTCGGTGTTGCCCAGCTTGGTCTTGGTCTGGCCCTCGAACTGCGGTTCGGCGAGCTTGATCGACACGACAGCGGTCAGGCCCTCGCGCACGTCGTCGCCGGAAAGGTTGTCGTCCTTTTCCTTGAGGATGCCCTTTTCCCTGGCGTACTTGTTCACCAGGGTGGTCAGCGCGGCGCGGAAGCCCTCTTCGTGGGTGCCGCCCTCGTGGGTGTTGATGGTGTTCGCGTAGGTGTGCACGCTCTCGGTGTATGCGGTGGTCCACTGCATGGCCACCTCGAGCGCGATCTTGCGTTCGGTGTCTTCGAACTCGAACGAGATGATCTCGTCGTTGACCAGCTCGGCCCTCTTGGCCCGGTTGAGGTAGGCCACGTAGTCCATCAGGCCCTGCTCGTACATGAACGTGTTGGTGAGCGGCTTGCCCTCGGCGTCGAGGCTCTCCGGGCGCTCATCGGTGAGGGTGAGGCTCAGGCCCTTGTTGAGGAAGGCCATCTGCTGGAAGCGGGCGCGCAGCGTCTCGTAGTCGAAGTCGATGGTTTCGAACGTCTCGGCGCTCGGCCAGAAGGTGATCGTGGTGCCGGTCTCGTCGGAGACCTCGTCCTGGTGCAGTGACTCGTTCGGCACACCGTTCGCGAAGCTCTGCCGCCAGGCGTTGCCCTGCCGTCGCACCTCGACCTCGAGGCGGCTGGAGAGGGCGTTGACCACGGAGCTGCCGACGCCGTGCAGACCACCGGAGACCGCGTAGCCGCCGCCGCCGAACTTTCCACCGGCGTGCAGAACAGTCAGCACAACCTCGACGGTCGACTTGCCCTCGGCCTTGTGAATGTCCACGGGAATGCCGCGACCGTTGTCCTGAACGCGCACCGCGCCGTCGGCGAGGATGCGGATGTCGATGGTGTCGCAGTACCCGGCGAGGGCCTCATCGACGGAGTTGTCGACGATCTCGTAGACCAGGTGGTGCAGACCGCGTGGACCGGTTGAACCGATGTACATTCCGGGTCGCTTGCGAACAGCTTCGAGGCCTTCGAGAACCTGGATGTCTTCTGCGCCGTAAGCGTGCTGCTCCGGCTCAGTTTTCGGTTCAATTGTCATGTGAAATTGGGCTCCTGACCGTCGCACAGGCGACCCTTCAGCCTACCAAACGACCTGGACCCCAGAGGCCAAATCCGCCGTTTGACGCGTTTTATTCGCATGGTTGACCTGATTTGTCTCCCTACCCGTAGGTATCGCGTGGACCCCGCCCTGGAATTGATCTGGGACCCTTTTTCCAGGAGGGCGCGTTAGGCCCTTGAAAACGAATTGCGGCGATGCCGGCATCGGGGAACTTCTGAGCGATGTGCGTCATGATCTCCACCCTCATCATTCGCAGTTGTGTGGCCCAGGCGGTCGACTCGCAGTGCACGGTGAGAATGCCCTCGTCGATGCCGGCGGGGGTGGAGTGCTTCGCAGTCTCTTCTCCGGCGAGTTCGATCCAGGAGCCGAGCAGGTCGGACTGGGCCATCGGGGAGTTCCAGCCCAGCTGCGCGGTCAGTGAGTTGATGGTTTCGCCGAGTCCGCGCGGATCCCGGCCGGCACCGAACGGCACGCTGGACCCGATCTGCGGGCTGGCCTTGCGCCGGGTGCGCTTGCGCGCGGCGTTGGGGTCGCCGAAAACGTCCTTGAACCGCAGGTAGACCTTCGCTGCCTCGCTGTGTTCAGCCATTGTCGGGCTCGGTTTCGGCCGCGGGCCCGTCGACGACGGCGCCGGCATTAATATGAATTGCGTGTGCGGCCAGGATCTCGGGCACGTCTTCGAAGACGGCCGCGGTGATGAGCACCTGTTCGTATCCGGTCACGGCAGTCGCGAGGCGGCGTCGCCGGGACTGGTCGAGCTCGGCGAAGACGTCGTCGAGGATGAGTACCGGGTCGCCGCTGGATGAATCCCGGCGCAGCAGTTCGGCGGATGCGAGCTTGAGGGCGAGCGCGAACGACCAGGATTCGCCGTGGCTGGCATAGCCCTTGGCCGGCAGGTTGTTCAGTTCGAAGACCAGGTCGTCACGGTGCGGTCCGGCCAGGGTCATGCCGCGGTCCAGCTCCTTGCGGCGCAGTCCGGCCAGCGCGGCGCGGAAGGTGCCGGCGGTGTCGCTGCCGCCGGCCGGGGGTGTGGCGGCGGGGGAGCCGGTCTCGTCGGATTCCTCGTCAGCGCCGAGAATGCTCAGGGAAGCAACCAGGTTCGGTCCGTGGTCGGCGCCGGCCACAGCCTGGTAGGCGTTGTGCAGCGGCGGCAGCAGTTGGGCGACCAGATCGGCGCGGGCGTCGATGATTTCGGAGCCCAGGGCCACCAGGCGTTCGTCCCAGATGTCCAGGGTGCCGAGCTGGGTGGTCTTCAGGCCGGATGCCCGGGCCGATTTGAGCAGGGTGTTCCGCTGTTTGAGTACCCGGTCGTAGTCCGTGAGCACCCCGGAGAGCCGGGGGCTCCGCAGTACCAGCAGCTGGTCCAGGAACCGGCGGCGGCCGGATGGGTCGCCGCGGACCAAGGCGAGGTCTTCAGGGGCGAAGAGCACGCTGGAGAAGTATCGGGGCAGTTCGCGGGTCTTGATCACCGAACGGTTGATCTGGGCCCGGTTGAGTCCGGAACGGTTGATCTGCACCTCGGCGAGGATATCCCGGCCATTGTGTTCGAGCCGGGCACGGATGATCGCGGCGTCCTGGCCCGAACGCACCATTGCGCCGGTCTGGGAGACCCGGTGGGAGCTGAGCGTGCTGAGGAATCCGAGCGCTTCAACCAGGTTGGTCTTGCCCTGGCCGTTGCGCCCCACGATCAGATTCGGGCCGGGGCCGAACGGTACCTCGGCTTCTGCATAGTTGCGGAAGTCGGTGAGTGAGAGGTGTGTGACCCGCACGCGAGGATCAGTCTGCCTTCTTTATGGCATGGCCGCCGAACTGGTTCCGCAGCGCTGCCACCGCCTTCATGGCCGGTGAGTCCTCCTGGCGGGAGGTGAATCGGGCGAAGATCGAGGCGCTGATCGCGGGAACCGGCACGGCGTTATTGATGGCTTCCTCGATGGTCCAGCGGCCCTCGCCGGAGTCTTCGACGTAGCCTTCGATGTCGCTCAGCTGCGGGTCGTCCTTGAGGGCGCGTACGAGGAGTTCGAGCAGCCAGGACCGCACCACGGTTCCGCGCTGCCAGGCGGTGAAGACTCCCGGAACGTCCTGGATCAGGTCGTCGCGCTTTTCGAGGAGTTCGTAGCCTTCGGCGTACGCCTGCATGAGGGCGTATTCGATGCCGTTGTGCACCATCTTGGCGTAGTGGCCGGCGCCGACCTTGCCCGCGTGCACGAAACCTTCTTCGCGGGGACCCTCGGGGCGCAACGCGTCGAAGACCGGCATCGCGCGTTCCACGTCGGCGGCGTCGCCACCGACCATCAGGCCGAAGCCGTTGGTAGCGCCCCACACGCCGCCGGACACACCGGCGTCGACGTAGTGCACACCCTGTTCGGCCAACAGGGCCGAGTGGGTGAAGTCATCGGTGAAGCGTGAGTTGCCACCGTCGATGACGAGGTCCTCGGGGGAGAGCTTGGTGGCCAGGTCGGCGATCACCGCGGTGGTGATCGCACCGGCGGGGACCATCACCCAGACCAGCCGCGGGGCCGGAAGGGCAGCGATCAGCTCGTCGGTGGATGCGACATCCGACACGTCGGGGTTGCGGTCGTAACCGGTCACCTCGAGACCGGCGGCGCGCAGCCGGTCTCGCATGTTCGCACCCATTTTTCCGAGGCCGACGATTCCGATGTGCATGGCTGTCCTTCGTGGTTCGTGTCGTGCTGGTGGGGCGGTATCGCTAGCGCAGAAGGAGGTTCGGCTGGAGCAGGTAACGGTAGCTGTCGGCGCCCGGCTGCTCGCGTGACGTCTGGCTGGTGATCAGCACCGGCCCGGGCTTGTTGGGGTTCTCGGTCTTGGTGAACGAGATCCGCACGAATTCGGAGTGCACGGCGCCGAGGCCGTCGAGCAGGAACTGCGGCTTGAGGGACACCACGGTGTCACCGCCGGAGAGGATCGCGTCGATGGTCTCCGAGGCCTGGGCCTGTTCGGAGCCGATCGCCTCGAGCGTGAGCCCGTCGGTCGTGAAGCTGAACCGGAGGGCGGCTTCACGCTCGAGCACCAGCTGCACGCGGCGGGTGGCCTCGATCAGTTCAGCGGTGTTCATCACGGCGTAGTTGTCGACGTTGTCGGGGAAGAGCCGGCGCACGGGCGGGTAGTTGCCCTTGATCAGCAGCGAGGTGACGGTCTTCTTGTCGGCGGTGAACGCAATCAGTTCGCGGTCGTCGGTGCTGGTGATCGCCACGGAGATGGTGCCGCTGTGGCCGAAGGTCTTGCCGACCTCCTGCAGAGTGCGGGCCGGGACGAGGGCGGTGATCGGCTCCTGCGCCTGGTTGGCTCCCGGGTCCCAGTCGATCTCGCGCACGGCCACCCGGTAACGGTCGGTGGCCACGAGGCTGATGCTGTTCTCGGTGATCTGCAGCTGAACGCCGGTGATCACCGGGGTGACGTCATCCCGGGACGCGGCGACGGCGACCTGGGAGACCGCCGCGGCGAATTCCTCAGCAGGAACGAGGCCCGATTGGGCGCTGACCTGGGGAATGCTTGGATATTCCTCTACCGGCATAGACAGCAGAGTGAAGTTCGCGGTGCCGCAACTGACGGTGATCCGGGACTCGTTGGTCGAGAACCGTACCGGGGCGTTGGGCATCCGGCTGGCGATCTCAGCGAGCAGGCGACCCGAGACGAGTACCTTGCCGGTCTCTTCGACATCGGCGGCGATTTCGGTCTGAGCCGACACTTCGTAGTCGAACGACGACAGGATCAGGCCGGTTTCGGTCGCTTCGATCAACACACCGCTCAAAATGGGCAGGGTGGTGCGCTGGGGAAGGAGTTTTACAGCGAAAGATACGGCTTCGCTGAAGACGTCCCGGTTGGCCTGAAATCTCACGAAGTCACTCCTGTCGATGGAGACCTGGATACGGCCTCAATGCTAGTCGGGTTTATCGGCGGCCCATTTCTTGTGAGCCTGGGCGAGTAAAGGTTGTTGGACCTGGAGCTAATTAAGTTAATCGTTAATCTTCTTAACCGGTGTGGAAACTGTGCATAACTCTGTGGATCGCCCTGAACGACTGGGAACCACAAACGTGTAACTTGTGGACGCCCTGTGAGCGTTAACGCCAATGAATGACAGGAAGTTGTTTCTGTAATTCAGAGTTTTCACAAGACGCCGCTCAGTTTCTACAGGCCGGAGCAAGTTGTCCGATGAGTTTCCACAGGGTTATCCACAGGTACGAAAACCAAAAAAATTTTCTCTTACTTGTAGCGGTGATCCTGTTTGATGCGGTTTGTGAGTTCCGTCACCTGGTTGTAGATGGACCGGCGCTCCTTCATGAGTTCGCTGATCTTCTTGTTCGCGTACATCACGGTCGTGTGGTCGCGGTTACCGAAGAGCTGGCCGATCTTGGGAAGGGACAGATTCGTCAGTTCCCGGCAGAGGTACATTGCAATCTGCCTCGCGGTTGCGACGGCCTGTGACCTGGACGATCCGTATAGGTCGTCGACGGTGAGCTTGAAGTAGTCCGCGGTGTTGGTGATGATGTCCACCGGCGCGATCACGTTGTCCTCGTCGAGCGTGATCACGTCCTTGAGTACCGTCTGCACCAGGTTCATGTCCACCGGGGTGCGGTTCAGGCTCGCGAAAGCGGTCACCCGGATGAGGGTTCCCTCGAGTTCACGGATGTTGGACGACACCTTCGATGCCATGAACTCGAGGATGTCGTGCGGCACCTGCAGCTTCTCGCTCTGTGCCTTCTTGCGGAGGATCGCGATACGCGTCTCCAGGTCGGGCGCCTGCACGTCGGTGATGAGGCCCCACTCGAAGCGGGAGCGCATCCGGTCTTCGAACCCGGTGAGGGCCTTGGGCGGCAGGTCGCTGGTGATGACCACCTGCTTGTTGTGGTCGTGCAGGGTGTTGAACGTGTGGAAGAACGCTTCCTGCGTCTCCGCCTTGCCCTGCAGAAACTGGATGTCGTCGATCATCAGAATGTCGATGTTGCGGTAGCGGTTCTGGAATGCGGACCCGCGGTTGTTCGCGATCGAGTTGATGAAGTCGTTGGTGAACTCCTCGGAGCTGACATAACGAACACGGATGCCGGGATACAGGCTCATCGCGTAGTGGCCGATGGCGTGCAAAAGGTGGGTCTTGCCCAGTCCGGAGGATCCGTAGATGAAGAGGGGGTTGTATGCCTTGGCGGGGGCCTCGGCCACGGCGACGGCCGCGGCGTGGGCGAACCGGTTGGACTGGCCGATGACGAAGTTGTCGAAGCTGTACTTCGCGTTCAACCTGGTGTCGTGCGGGCTTTCCGGTGCGGGGCTCTCGAACACGGACTGCGGCGAGGCCGGCATCTCGATGTCGGGCTGGTGGACAGGCTCCTGCACCGGCCGGAGGGATTCCTGCTCGAGCTCGGGGTTGACCACGACATAGAAGGTCGAGACGGCGACCGACTCGTTGAGCTGGCCCATCGCGGTGAGCAGGGGAACGCGCATCCGCTGGTTGAGCATGCTCGCGGTGAACTCGTTCGGAACCTCGAGGTAGAACGTGCCGGCGGCGATGCCCTTGGGTTCGACCAGGTTCAGGAAGCCGTACAGCATGGGAGTGATGGAATCATCGGACTCCAGGATGGTCAGGACCGACCGCCATGTTTCGCTGATGGGCTGTTCCCCGTCTGGCAT